>NZ_JBNDMI010000002.1:0-1262355 GCF_050436505.1 Paraburkholderia sp. CI3 | reverse complement strand
ACAGGAGGATCCGTCGTGAAGCTTACGCCAGTTGGGATTGACATTGCAAAGTCGGTTTTTCAGGTCCACTACGTCGATCAGGAAACCGGAGAAATCGTGAACAAGCCGATCAAGCGTGCAAAGTTTCTCGAGTACTTCGCGAACCGGGCTCCGTGCCTGATCGGCATGGAGGCGTGCGGCGGATCGCACCACTGGGTCCGGCAACTGACGAACATGGGTCACGTGGTAAAGCTGATGCCGGCGAAGTTTGTGAAGGCGTTCAACATCCGCAACAAGAACGATGCGGCGGACGCCCGTGCAATCTGGATGGCCGTGCAGCAACCCGGTAAGGCCGTCGCGGTGAAGACCGAGATACAACAGGCGATGCTGGCGCTACACCGTATGCGGCAGCAGCTGATCAAATTTCGCACGATGCAGATCAACAACCTGCGTGGACTGCTGATGGAATATGGAGAGATCATGAGCAAGGGCCGGAACAAGCTGAACAAGGAGATAGCGGTCGTGCTCGAACGGATCGCGGAGCGCCTGCCCGCCGTGCTGATTGATACGTTTCGCGAGCAGTGGAATGGACTGGCGAAGCTGGACGAACAGGTTGCCGAAATCGAGCGCCGGATGCGCGAGTGGAAGAAGGAAGACAAGGCGGTGAAGGCGGTTAGCGAAATTTGCGGCGTCGGGCTGCTGACGGCAACGGCAGCTGTCTCAATGATGGGCGATCCGAAAGCATTCAGTTCGGGGCGGGAGTTTGCCGCATGGGTTGGCATCGTGCCGAAGCAGACCGGCTCGGGCGGAAAGGTGAACCTGCACGGGATCAGCAAGAGAGGCGACACCTATTTACGGACACTGCTGATCCACGGCGCGCGTAGCGTAATAGAGAACGCAAAGGAGCCCGGCGAGTGGGTCAAGCAGATGATGAAGCGGCGACCAAAGAATGTGGTGGTCGTTGCATTGGCGAACAAGATGGCGCGGACGATCTGGGCTGTGCTGGCCCATGACCAGCCGTACCAGAAGGCCTACGTGAGCATGAAGCCCGCCTGAATGGTTCACGCGAAGCAGAAGATCAACGATTAACACAGGGTGAACGTCGAAAGGTTGCGCAGCAATCGAGTGTGATGACAAACCAGGTAGGACCGGGACTCGCTAAACCTGAATGCGCCGTCGAGCTTCGAGCTCGCGCAGGAAATGAGGTGCGAGTCAGCGTAGTTCATAGAGGCCCGCAGCAGCAATACCGCTGCAACAAGGCCGGATATAAAGCTGCAGCCCATCCTGTCTGTCTGAACACACGAAAACTGTTGCAAACGGGACGCGTTCATATAAAGCGACGCATGAACTCATCCGCGCCCAGGGTCATGGTCTTGTAGCGGGTGCGCCCCTTCGCGCGATAGTCCTTCCAGCGGAAGGTGACCCCGCGTTCATCGAGCGCAACCAGCCGCTGGTTGGAGATGGCCACGCGATGCGTGTAGCGTGACAGGTAGGCGAGCACCGCCTCGGGTCCCGCGAACGGGCGCTTCGCATAGACCACCCACTCGCACACGCGTAGCGGCGCGAGCCACTGGGCGAAGACCACAGGATCGGCGAGCGCGGCGTACTCGCCGAAGAAGCGCAACTGGCCACGACGATGCACTGCTGCGAGTTCTTCCAGGAAACGGCGCCGGAACAGCCGCGAGAGCACACGCACCGGCAGGAAGAAACCGGGCCGGCAGGCGACCCATCGCTCACCGTCGGGTGACAGGCCTCCACCGGGGACGATGCCGTGGACGTGGGGATGGTGTGTGAGTGACGAGCCCCAAATGTGCAGCACCAGCGTCGCGCCGATCTGGGCGCCGAGATGTCGGGGATCGGCGGCAATGGTGCGCGGCGTGTCGGCGGCGATATCGAACAGCAGCCAGTAGAGCACCGCCTTGTTGTACCAGGCGATCGCACTGATCGCGGCGGGCAGCGTGAAGACCACGTGGTAATACTCGACGGGCAGCAGGTCGGCCTGACGTGCCTCGAGCCACCGGTGTGCGGCGCTCGCCTGGCACTTTGTGCAATGTCTATTACGACACGAGTTATAGGCGATCTCCAGCTTTGCGCAGCCGGAACAGCGCAACACATGTCCACCCAGCGCCGCGCTGCGGCACTGTTCGATGGCCGACATGACCTTCAGCTGTCCCAGGCTCAGCCGTACAGTCTGTCGCCACGCTGGCCCGTGGACGCGGAAGATGTCCGCGACCTCGAGCACGGGGCGCTCCGCGCGGTGCTGGCCTACTCGGAAGGCAGGCGGTCCGGCGGGCTGATCACCTGGCGTAGCAGGTCGGTGGCCACCTGGGCATAGAGTGCGGTGGTCTCGAGCTGCCGGTGCCCGAGCAGGACCTGGATCAGGCGGATATCGACCTTCTGTTCGAGCAGGTGAGTCGCAAAGCTGTGACGCAGCGTGTGCATGGACATGCGCTTGTCGATGTTCGCGGCCTCGGCGGCGGCATGGATGGCGCGGTTCAGTTGCCTCGGGGTCAGCGGGTCGACGGGATCCATCCCCGGGAACAGCCATCCGCCCTTGAGCATGCGACCCTGCGCGTGGGCCACGCGCCACCAGACACGCAGGCGCTCCAGCAGGACCGGCGAGAGCATCGCGTAGCGGTCCCGGCGGCCCTTGCCCTGCTCGATACGCAGCGTCATGCGCTGGCTGTCAACGTCGCCGACCTTCAGCGCCACCACTTCACTGGCGCGCAGGCCGGTGCCGTAGGCGACCGACAGCGCGGTCTGGTGCTTCAGGTTGCCGGCGGCGGCGATCAGGCGGCCCACTTCGTCGGCGCTGAGCACGACCGGTAGCGTGCGGGGCACGCGCACCGGCTGCATCCTCGCCATCAGCTCGGGCTGGTGGAGCGTGATCTCGAAGAAGAACTTCAGTCCGGTGATGGCGGCATTCAGCGACACGGGCGAGATGCCGTGGTCGACCAGATGCAGCTGGTAGCGCCGCAGGTCCTCGACGGTGGCGGTGCCGGGCGGGCGCCCGAGGAACGCGGCGAACTGAAGGACCACGCGGACATAACCGGCTTGCGTCTTCGGTGCGAGCTTGCGCATGCGCATGTCGTCGATCATGCGCTGGCGCAGCGGACTGATATCCTGGCTGGTGTGAGTCATGGCTCTGCTCCCGTTGAACGACGAGGCGGATTGCCTCGCCCTTCAACATGAAAACAGAGTCGGTTTCCTCTCCGGGACCACTAACGTCGGCCGGAGCCCCTTACCGCGCGAGCGGTTTCGTCCTCACCCAGCAAGCGGCCATTCCATTCGCGAGGATGAACGTTGCTTCATCGGCCATTCCGGACACTCGTGCGTGGTTGCTAATCTGCGTGGTCGCTAATCGCACTCTCTTGTCGGCTTTGCGGAACCGCCAGCCTATTCGAGCGATCGAGCGATCGGCCCGGACGAGACTCTCGGTCTCGACACGCCGAAGTGGACGATGGTGGATGATCTGACTTACGTTGTTCAGGCGAATCATCTGCCATGGAGCAACGGTGCGCGAGCAATCTGTGGTTCCTCGGTTGGGCCACGTTCGCCGTGACGCAAGGACAGTTGCTCGCCACGGTCCCTTGCTCCTGAGAGCCGATAGACGTTCGGATTCGGCAAGATCTCAAATGTCGGGCAGAAAATTACGGAAGAGATGTTGCTTTATCTGGAAATGCCTCTATTTTTAAAGTGGCCGATCGGTCGGAGATGGTTCCGGGCAGTCATCGTGCTTGGAACACCCATGAGTGCGTCTCTGTTGCGACGACTACAAAGTGGCGCGCGTCTTACCTGTAATAACTCTCGTCCAGTTCAAGGTTATGACGCTGGAGCGTTAGGGTGTGGGTGACCGTTTAACACATCTACCACCGGCCAGGAGCACGACGTGAAGGCACCCTGCAGCATGTCCAGTCAGGTCCTCGCGCTCATCGAGCGGTCCAGGTCAGGGCCAATGAGAAAGAAGGCTAGTGCTGCTCGTCTCGGCAACGCGCTGTCAAGGCGGAGTCGTTTCGTGGCGATGCTGTTCTGCCATCTTGGCCGAGTCCATTCCCTGCATGAAAACCAAGCGAAGGCCCGTCGAGTCACGTTAGTGCTTGCGGCTTGCCGGACAGTGCTGGCGTGCACGATCCCCAATTTCGTCTCCCATCTACCTCACAACCGCATCAGATCAGGCCATGGCTGTAGGGACTTCGGCGGCTTTGGAGACCAATGACCTGAAACGAGACTGCAGGAGGTCATGAAATGGAAGTCAAGTCACTCATCGCTTATCAAGGACCCAATATTCATGCCCGTTTCCCGGTCATTCGGTACACCATCGATCTGGGGGTGCTTGAAGAGTGGCCAACCGGGCGCCTCGGCCAAGGCTTCATCGATCGTCTTCTTGGCTATCTGCCCGGCCTTCGGGAACATGGCTGTTCCTATCAAGCCCCCGGTGGGTTCGTGCGGCGCATGGTCGAAGGCGAAGGAACGTGGCTGGGCCATGTCATGGAGCACGTAGCGATCGAACTGCAGAAGCTGGCAGGCTCGGATGTGAGTTTTGGCAAGACGCGCGCCGCCGGGCCGCGCGGGCATTACGACATAGTCTACGAATACCTGGACGAGGATGTCGGTCGGCAAGCCGGAGACCTTTCCCTGGCCCTGCTCGAGCACTTGCTTCCCGAAGACCTCAAGCTGAAGCCGGAGCGGAACTTCGATGACGCTTTCGACTTTGAACATGAACTGGATGAACTCATCCGTTATGCGCGGGGTTGCGACGTGGGACCTAGCACTGCCGCATTGGTGAGCGCCGCCATGAAGCGCTCGATTCCATGGACGCGCCTAAACCGCGGCAGCCTGATACGGCTCGGCTGCGGCCGCTTCCAGAAAAGCATCAAGGCGACGCTCACCAGCGAGACCCGTCAGATCGCGGTAGACCTGGCTTCGGACAAGGCGGAGACCAACCGGATCCTGCGTGACGCGGGCCTGCCGGTGCCGAGGCAGCGCAAGGTCTATAGCGCCCGCGACGCCGTCCATAGTGCCGAACAGATCGGCTATCCCGTTGTGATCAAGCCATTGGACTCTAATCACGGGCAGGGTGTATCGGTTCAGGTTACAACCCCGGAGCGGGTGGAGCTCGCTTTTGAGAGGGCTCAGGAGTACAGCGAGGCAGTGCTCGTCGAAAGCTATATACCGGGGTCTGATTACCGCATGCTGGTCGTCAATGATCAATTGTTGGCGGTTGCCAGACGCATCCCCGCACATGTGTCAGGTGACGGTATTCACACCATCGAGGAGTTGGTGGACGAGGTTAACGAGGATCCACGCCGGGGTGCGGGACATGAAAACGTGCTCACCCGCGTGGAGCTCGACGGCGTGGCAGAACGCTTCCTTGCTGACAAGGGTTATGGTCCTACGACGGTGCCTGTGGCGGGCGAGATCGTCTACTTGTGTGCCACCGCCAACCTTTCCACCGGCGGCACCGCCATCGATGTTACCGATAGCGTGCACCCGGACAACCGGGAGATGGCCGTCCGGGCCATCAGGGCCGTCGGCCTGGACGTCGGGGGAGCTGATTTCATTACCACGGATATCTCCGCGCCATTTCGTGAGACCGGCGGGGCCATGTGCGAGGTGAATGCTTGCCCGGGTCTACGGATGCATCTGGCGCCCACTGAAGGAACGCCCAGGGACGTTGCCGGGCCCATCATCGATATGCTGTTTCCACCCGGTGCTCCAAGCACCATTCCCATTGCCAGCATTACCGGCACCAATGGCAAGACCACCACCTCGCGCATGCTCGCTCATATCTTGAAACTGGCGGGGTACACGGTGGGTTTGGGCACCACCGACGGCATCTATGTCGACGGACGGTTGACTGTGAAGGGTGACATGACCGGAGTGACGTCCGCCCGCATGATTCTTGCGGACCCCGCCGTGGATGCCGCCGTACTGGAGACGGCCCGGGGCGGCCTGCTGCGGCGGGGGCTGGGCTATCCGGAATGCAGCGTGGCGGGCTGCCTCAATGTGACCGCCGATCACCTAGGCCTGCGCGGGGTCGAAACGGTGGAGCAAATGGCGGAGGTCAAGCGCATCGTCGTCGAGGTGGCGAAGGAGATGGCCGTCCTCAACGCTGACGACGCCTTGTGCCTGAAGATGGCGGATCATAGTCACGCAAACCGCCTCGGCTACGTGACCATGAACGCGGCTCACCCCTTGGTAAATGAGCACGTCCAGGCGGGCGGCGTGGCGGTCGTGCTGGAGGAAGAGATAAACGGCCACATGGTCTGCCTGTGGGACAGCGGTCACCGTTTTCCTTTGTTGTGGACTCACGTGATCCCGGCCACGGTGCAGGGGCTCGCATTCCACAATGTGCAGAACGCGATGTTCGCTGCGGCCCTCGCCCACGGCCTCGGGATCGATCTCGAGAGCATCCGCCGTGGCCTGCGCACCTTTGATAACACCTTCCTCCAGACCCCCGGCCGCCTGAACATCTACGATCAGCATCCCTTCAGGGTGATTTTGGACTATGCCCATAACCCCGCGGCCGTGAAAACCATGTGCGGTCTGGTAGACCGGTTGGGAGCCGAGCGTGCGAAGATCGTTTCGCTGACGGTTCCCGGCGACCGCCGTGACGAGGACATCCTGGAGATCGGCCGTATCGCGGCGGGACACTTTGAGCACTACATTTGTCACAGGGACAGTGACTCGCGTGGGCGGGATCACCTTGAAGTGCCGGAAATGCTGCGAGAGTCACTACGCAAGAATGGAGTCGGGGCAGAGCAGATCGAGGTCATAGCCGATGAGCAGACGGCGAATCAGTCGGCGCTCGAAATGGCCGGGCCTGGCGACTTGCTCCTCTTGTTGAGCGAAGACTACACACGTGCCTGGGAGCAGATCGTGAGTTTCAGACCAGACGCGCAAACAGGGCACGCCATTGAGAGAAGGCTGACCCCAGTCAAGATCCGTCAAGACGACCTGGGCGGGTTCGGGTGGGACAGTAGTAGCATGGAGATCATTCGTGACGAGCGCGGCGTGCGGTTGGCGCGAGAGATTGAAGACTGAATGACTGTTCGCCGTGGTTACGACGACCTGCCAGGCGGTCGCAAGCGGACCTGGTGACAGGGCTCCAGGGCGGATGAAGCGTGAGGTCCATCCTTCATGGAGTTCAATACCTTGGAGAGTCAAAATGGATGAGAAACAGAAATTTCTTCTCTACAACGATAACGACGCCACGCTGGATGCCTCCTCGAAGCGGAGGGTGGCCGTCGAAATCGCCCTGGACCTGATACGTCATGAAGCAATGAGCGGGTCTTCGCGCAATCCCCTGGATTCAAATCTAAGGCATCTCTCGGACTTTGCCGATTTTATTCAAGAGGCCTTGAGAGGTGGTGAGCAAGAAGACTTGAGAGGCAGTGAGCGAGAGGACCTGAGAGACAGGGAGCGAGACGACCTGAGAGACAGAGAGCGGGAAAACCTGAGAGGCAGGGAGCGGGAAACGTCGAGAGGCCGACAGCATTAGCGGTCTTGGTGCGCTTGTGCGCAGAAGGCGCAGCGCACACCCTCAAGGAGCTCTGTTGCGGTTTCAAGCGCCGCCTCCGACAAGACTTGGAGAGAATGGGTCGGGCGTATGCCCGGCCCATGCCTCACCGATCAGCATGATCCGGGGGATTTGTGATCACCTCGATAAAACCGCTCTTTGCAAAGAACATCACCTCTATAGATAGCAATGAGGAAGATGCGATCTTCGTCGTAGATCCGGAGCTTGGGGCTCTTGGCAAAATTGACGTTCGGACGGGATTCTTTCAAGGAGTTGTCAACTTCAAAAGCTTCAACGAATTCAAGGGGGCAGGTGCCATATGTATGCGACCGGATGGCATTATAAATTATTCGCGTTTTAATAGAATCTATGCGCTCGGGATAGAAAATGGGATGGTCTATGAAGTTATGGACACCGTCACAATCAATGACGCAAAAGATGTTGTCGGTCTATATTGGAAAGGCGGCAGATATTACGTGGCTGACAGTAGCGGGATCTTGTTCATTCTGGATGGGGATCGGCCAATACGGTCAGTGGATGTGGGTAATAGAATAAACGACATTACCTTGCATGGGGATCGCATCTTCATATTGAGTGACATTAGTCGGGCCATTTATATATACAGTCTTGACGGGACTCATTTGGCATCGCTGACGACACCCCATGAGGGGGCGTCTGGAATAGCTTCAGTTAAAACATCAGATACAGAAAGATCTGGCATCTATATATTCTACAATCAGAAAAGTTGGGACGTCTTTGATGATGCGGGCGCGAAGCCGGATGTCGACAACAGTCCAAATATAAAACTCAACAGGAACATTTCAGATGGCTTTATAGAGAAACTTGATTATAAAATAATGGGGCTTGGTATGGCTGGAAATTTCGGGCTTTCGGATGGTTACGAAGTGGAATTTTCTTATGCCGAAATGCTCAAGCCTGCCCATGATATTCTGGAAAGGATCAAGGGCGTCAAGATGTGCGTCAGGTTGTCGATTCCGGTCGAGACGCGAAGGCAGAAGGTGAAATCAGTAAAAATTATTGGAGATGTTCCTGGGATTATAAGAAGGGACGAAAGCGGCAACGAGATTGCGGAATTCGATTTCAGGGGCGTTGAGCTTGATAAAGAACGTCGTTACTTCGGCTACAGCGCCGTACTTGAACTATATGGGATAAGGTTCAAGTTGAATGCCCCGGATTCAGGCTATCCAGAGGAAATTAAGACGCGATTTCTTAAGAGAGAGCTCAGGTACGATATGGATAGGCAAGAGTTAAGGCGCATTGCTGCGGACCTGATTTCGGCGATCCCGAGAAAAGAGCGCGGAAATGTAGTCAAGATTGCCAAAACCGTGCGTGAATATGTTTATAGCAGATTGGAGTACCGCTACAACAACACGTATACAAGTCCCGTTGAGACCTTGAGAAGCGGCGAAGGGACTTGCGGAAAGTACATGGAGCTGTTGATAGGATTAATGAGGCTTTGCGGGGTGGCATGCAGGCCGGTCGGAGATTTCAAGGTTCCCGAGTACAAACTGAGATATGCAAGGGTCAACTCGGTCTGTGTGCCGGATTATGATCATGCGTGGGTAGAGTTCTATGTCCCCGCGGTAGGATGGGTACCTATGGAAAGCTCATCGGACAATCTGCCGGAAAGGCACGAAAGGTTTTTTGGCGCTCTGTCGTGGATCTATATAGAAAACAGCAGGACGGAAAAGATGTGCGAGATATGCAGGCCCGACTCCTGGGAAAAGGTCGGTAACGATCTGATGTATTCGGACTTTTTTGTACCTGACATTCAGATCAAGATTCTCCGGGAGGCCTCGTTGCACTAGTTGCTCCCTGACGGGATGAATGCGAAATTAGCGCCTTATGCTCGCCATATGCGCTGTTAAATCATACAGGCTGCCTTCAACCAGTATGTCCAGGTGCAGGCCAACTACGCTTACTGGGGCATGGCGGCGATCCGGATGTATGGCGGAGTGTTGCAGTTGGGATGGGTCCACAATGGTGATGCCGCCGCTGCCCAGGACCTGCAGCCTATGATCCGGACCGATAAAGGCGGCGGTGTCTTCATCCAGGCCGATGCCGATGGCAAGTGGGTTGTAAGTCAAGGCCATGAGCAGACGCCCGAGCCGGTCCTGGTGGCGAAAGTGCTGATCGATGATCAACCGCTCGATCAGGCCCAAGCCCGGCGCTAATTGAACAATGTCAGCACGCGGCGTAGTGCCACTCTCACCGGCCGCAATCATCTGCCCGGGCAGGAACGCTGCGCCAGCGGAGGTGCCGGCCACGTGCATACCCTGTGCATTCCGGTTGCGAATTTTCTGCGCCATCGAAGTACTACCTAGCGTCTCGGAAAGATGGACCGGGTCGCTCCCCGTGAGGAAAAGCCCGTCGACACTATCGAGCATGTCCAGGTTTCGCTTCGCCTCGCAGTCGGTTCGGGTCTCAAATTTGAGGGCACTGACCCGATCCCCCCCCAGATCACGGAACGCCCTTTCATAACGGCGGCCGGCGTCCTTGGTCGCGGAGCCCGTAAGGATGATGCCGATATGCGCGCGGGAGCCGCCGCAAATCTCGATGAAGCGGCGCAGAATGGCAGCGTTTCGTATTAGCCTTCCATCGCCCCCGATGGGGACAATAAAGCCTCGTGTACCGCCAATGGGCGCCTTTGCACGACTCAACTTTCACTCCGATAGAGTGGCCAAATCTTGAAGTAGCCCAAGTCTCGTGCAGCCACCACGTAACCCACTTTTCCGGCCGGAGCCTTGTTGCTGCCGGGCTCGAATCAGCTGACGTCTTATCTTCGCGTCTTCGAGGGGTTGACGCATGATATGCGATTTTATATCGGCAAGCGGAACGTGGAGCGGGGCAGCACAGATACGCGCTGCCCCGCTTCGTGGATGATCCGGCTTTTGCCTCTTCTAGCCGATCAGGTCAGAGCAGTAGCGTTCGATCCACTCGGGACGTAACTCCGCGCAGACAACGTACCGCCTACCAGGCTATGCGTCCCGAGATGATACATATTGCCATCAACCAGGATATGCAGACGTATTCCGGTCAAGCCTACCGGGTCGTCATGGCGAACGGAATCAGCTGCAGAGTTGCGCAGATTCGACCCGTCGATGATGGTGACGCCGCCGCTGCCTACCACCTCCAGCATTTCGTCTGGACCGATGAACGCAGCCGTATCCTCGTCCAGCCCAATGCCCACCCCAAACGGGATAGAAGCCACTGCCGTGAGCAGGCGTCCGAGCCGATCCCGCTGGCCGAAGTGTTGGTCGATAACAAAACGGCTGATGAGCCCCAAGCCTGGTGCCAGGTCGACCATCCCGGCGCGGGGCGTGGCCCCGCTCTTCCCCCCGGCAATCATGGCAGCTGACATGGCGGAGGCCCCGGCCGAGGTCCCGGCTACGTGCATGCCGTGTGCGTTACGGCTATGAAGCTTCTCCGCCGCCGGCGTGTCGCTCAGCATCTCGGCGAGGCGTACCTGGTCGCCCCCGGTCATGAAGACCCCGTCGGCGCGATCGAGCACCTTCAGGTATCTGTCCGATTCGCAGTCGCGGCGTGTCTTGAATGGCAGGATACTGACTCGGTCAGCGCCGAGATCGCGGAACACCGACTCATAGAGATCCCCCGTGTCATCCAGCGAGGAGGCAGTGGGGATGACCGCAATGTGCGCGCGCGACCCACCGCAAAGTTTCACGAAACGGCGCAGAATAACCGGGTTCTGAACCCGATTTTCCGCGCCGCCAATAGGGATAATAAAGCCTCGCGCGGCACCCTTCGGTGATCTTCCGGAACGCATACCATTCACTCCTTCTCAAAGCTTGACCGGCGACCTGGCGGTCCGCCATAGGCACGACAATCGCAGCTATCTGCCCGATGATTCGAGCAGCGCCACAACCGTGCTGAATCAGTCGGGCAGCACCCTCGTGGGCGCTGTGCAGCAACCCGCGAACCTGAAGCCTGCAGCAATAGTGGACAGGTTTGCATCTTCCTCGCGTCACACAAAATCTGCACCTGCCCACACCGTACAATATTTTAAAGCAAAAAATGCACCAACGTTTTTGTCCGCATGGGTTGGCGCGAACCCTTGGCGCAGATCGCGATTGCGAACGAGAGCTCGCGAGAACTTCGGCCGCCGCGGAAGCGCATGAATAGCATATGCACGCAATAAGTGCATATTTGAACCGATGTGGTGCGATGCTGACGCATCGATTCAAGTATTGCAGGTGGCGCTTGGCGCCGGAGCGTCGCAATTCGTCTGTTACCAGTCGACGTACCCGGCAGATCGGTCAAACGCCTGCCACCCAAGGCAAATCTTCTGTACACATTCGGCCGCTGCTCTTTTCGGCAAACGTGACGGTTATTGGGTCGGGATGTGCTCCCTCGGTATTTTCGGAAGTGGACGTCGACGTCACGGCGCCGGTCGATCGTTGCCGGCGATCCGCAACCGTTCGGAAAGGAAAGGCATACTTGCCCGCCGACGCAAAGGCGCGGATGACCGTTGAATCCTGGAAGCTGCCATTGAAGGGGCGAGGGATCCAGTGACCGGATGGGGTCGACTTCTGCCGACCGCATCGGTCAGCACGCGGCCATGTTGCGTCATTCGCGCGCACCGTTTCCGAGCCGTGAATCTCAAAGATTTAGCCAGCGAAATGGCGCTCGAAAAAGTCGGTAGTTGCTGGATCACTTACTATAGGCCGGAATATCGGGTAGCAATTACCGCGATGAGGAGAACTCTTTTCGTCTATCGCTCCGTCCCGACTCGAAACGGGGTCACATAAGCTATTGATTTTTATGGCAGAATGCGCGGCGGACGCGTGGTTCATGTGAGCGTGATTGAGGTTACGGGTCGTCGAGTAAATATTGCGCATCCCGTTTTCAGTTCGACGTTTCTCTCGTTTTAGAGGTGTGTGATATGGGTAGTCTCAGTATTGGTCATTGGCTTATCGTTTTGGCCATTGTTGCTCTTGTTTTCGGTACCAAAAAGCTTCGGACAGCCGGTGCGGACCTTGGCGGTGCCGTTAAGGCCTTCAAGGAAGGTATGGGCAATTCGGCAGCACGGGCCACCGACGCAAGTGCGATTCCAGCGACAATTGATGGCCACGCGAAAGATGTGACCGTGAGATAAGCAGGAAAAAGGGCGCACGGGGTCGCTCTATCAACCCCGTCGCTTGGCTCTTGTAATTGAGAACTGTCCCGGCAGCTTATGCCGAGGAGAAGTCGTTGGCACTCTGACTCGGCAGGAGAGAGACGCCTGTGGATGTATCGTTCCTCATTGACCCGATTCACAAAACCGTCACTAGCGCGCAGGATGGCTATGCCCGTGCGGGTGAACTTATCGGCACAGATTTGACGGATATTGCGACGCTGTGGGGCGATGCAGCCGACTCGGACACCTCGGTGCAGGTGATCGTCGCAGACGACAGCCTTGTGAACAATACTATCCGGCGAGGATTTTTCAAGGTTACCCTCGAGCTCGAGAACGTAAGGCTGGAACGGGTGTTTGCTGGAAAAGCAGTACTCAACGCGTATGGCAGCCCGCGTGCCGACATCAAGGAGCAAGTCAAAACGCTCAAGGCCATCCGCGAGCGCGTCAGTTTTATCGACGCTGAAGACGCGTTTCATTGGTTCGAGGAAAACACTGGCGGCTCACCGTTTTCATTGGAGGACTAAGCGAGTCTGCGCTCAGCCTGAGACTCGGAGGCCCTTGTTTTATTAGGTATCCTATAGTATGGAATGTTTGCAGCGGATCGCGCGGATGCGCGCGAAAAAGTCAGCGTAGGCCATGACGCAATTCCGTTTCCTTGCAAACTTCGCAGCAGAGTTTCCCGCAAGCCAATGTAGCTTTGTCATCAATAGCGGTCGTCGAGGTGTGTTGGACTCGAACGTCAGGAACGGATCGAGATGCGTCCCAGATGCATCAGGCAGCGAGCGGCCAACTACTGCCGTTCGTCGGCATGTGGGAAGGGACATTCAAAGGTTCTGTCGCGATAAGGAAAGTGGGTTGAATAAGGGCGAACATGCTGAGGATTACTTATGCCGCTAACGAGTAGAACTGCTCGGCGGGAGTCTGCCCGATGCCGCAGTTTTTCATCTGCCCCTTGGCGATCATATGCATCACTTCGATGCCGCTCAATAGGATGCGTGCACAACGAAAGTCCTTGAACCCGAGTATCGGTCGGGTATGGCGCTTGATCGCCCGGTGGTCCTGCTCTACGACGTTGTTCAGAAACTTCGTCTGGCGGATCCTGATCGGCGTTTCACGCTCGGCATTGATTGCCTCGAGCGCGGCCAGATTCGCACCACTTTTATCGATCGTCACTGTTTCCGGTTCGCCGTTTTGAGCGATCGATTTTTCGAAGTAACGTCGGGCCGCAGCCTTATCGCGATGTGCCCGCAGCAAGAAGTCGATCGTGTTACCGGCCTTGTCAACTGCACGGTACAGATATTTCCACTGACCCTTCACCTTTATATAGGTCTCGTCCACTCGCCAGCTCTTGCCAACCGGGCGCTTGTGACGGCGAAACGCCTTCTCCATGACCGGCAACAGCTTGATGGCCCAGCGGTGCACGGTCGAATGATCGACCTCAATGCCGCGCTCGGCCATCATCTGTTCAAGATGGCGCAGGCTCAGCGGGTACGCCACGTACCACCGCACGCACATAAGGATGACGTCGAGCGGGTAGTGCAGGCGCTTGAGCACCTTTGCCACGGCCTGATTCAGGTTCTGTTTCATCGATCAAAGTCTTCGCCTTCACGCCGCCAGCATAGCAGCCTCGCCTTAACGCGACAAAACCCAACAATATCGTGGAACAAGACCATCGGGCGATCAAGCGACGTACCCGACCCATGTTGGGATTCAAGGATTTCCGTTGTGCCCGCATCTTGTTGAGCGGCATTGAACTCATGCATATGATCGCCAAGGGGCAGATGAGAGACGCAGGCAAACTCAAGCCATCGGCCGCCCGGCAATTCTACTCGCTGGCGATGTAAGCAATCCTTATCACATCGCAATCGTACGCCAAAATCGCCTTACCGCGACAGAACCCCCGCGGGTCCCGGCGGGAACACCTGCCATGTGCCGTCATCGTGCCGGAAGAAAAAAAGCGCAATCGAACCTTCCAGTCGCTGTACCTCGACGCGTGCGTAACGTCCGCGGCTAGAGCCTGTGCGACTGAATCGGGTTACCCGAATCGGCGTCGCCGCAGTTGGCGTCAGCCATTTTTCAACCAGCGAACGCCGGGACCTTTCTGCCGTGTTCATCCGCTCCTCCTTCAGTCTCGTTACCGTCGGCTCGGCGTTGCCCTGTGGCACTCGCCTCGATGTGCCTGCGGCCTCGAAGAAAGTGGTCACTTCGCGTGATGGATGCCGGACGAAATCAAACGAAGTTACGGCAGGCGACCTGCGCAACGGCGCTTGAAAATTTCTGGCGCAGGAGACGAGTTTCGCGACCGCGTGCGAGGCGCACCGCGCGCCTCGGACCGCCACAGGCGGCCACCCCGCAAACAAGGCGGGCGGGGTGCTCGCCTGAACGATTTGATAGTAGTGAGCTACGACAAAACGCGACTACTTCTCACTGGTTTCGACCGGTGCTGCAAGCTGTCGAGTACGCTTGGTCGAGGTCAACGCCGCCGCGCTGATATTGCTCTCCGCGGTCTCTACAGCCTGCTTTGCGGCCTTCCTCGCAGCTTCGTACGTCGTGTTCGCCGTCTCGCTTGCCGTGGTGATGAACGTCTTCCACGCAGTCACGGCGTTTTCGCTTCCCGCCGGCGCGTTCTTCGCGACGCTGTCGACAAATGCCTGTGCATCGTGCTGGAACTGCTTGATTTTTGCTTCGGCGACGGCGGCGAATTCGGCTTGAGTGCTGGAGATAATTTCGTAAACGTGGCGCCAGTATGACTGTGCTTTTTCCTTGGCGGGTTGAGCCTGGCTTGCCTGTTGTGCGAAAAACTCCTGCGGCGCTCCGGCCGAAAACGCCTTGACCAGGATTTCCTGATTTTCGGCGAGGCTTGATTTGACTGCTTGCATGTTCAACCCGACCAGCTTTTCGACGGCGCCAAATGATTTCGTCAGGATGCCGAATGTTGTGGCAACACCAGCTTTCTGCGCAGCGACGATTAGTTCCGGGGAAATACTGCTCATCATTAACTCCATGGAGGTGAGGTGACCAACGTCAAAAAGTCAGATGAATGAAAAACTATGGGCCACAAAGTACGAATCGAATGGTTTGTGCGCTGCAGCAATAGTCATTCTATGAAGGAGCGGGCGGATGTCAACCACAGATTCGGCGGCAGCGCTGGGCGGCGTGTGAGAACGCGGGCAAACGCCCCGTTGGTATTGGTGGGCAAGCGAATACTAGGGGAATACCCGCAGAACATTTGGATTCCTCAGGATGCTATTGATGACCTTTTCCTCAGATGTGTGCGGTGCCACAAAGCGCCACGGTTCATTTGACGCTGAGAGCCGGTCCTGGGCGAGAGCTGGTTACCGGATAACGTAAAGCGCAGGCTTGATGACAAATATTTTCTGTTTGACACGGGCATACTGGCGAAGGAATAGTTGAGCCAGAAACTAGCCGTCAGTCGGCTTTCGATGCAGCGCGACCTGGAGCTAAGCACGACGTCACTGGGGCGTCATGACGGGTATGTAAGGTTGACCGGCAGCCGGAAGAGAGCCGGTGCTGAATTGCATAAAAATATATCTGAGAGACGATAGTAAGATGAATCCACATACTCAAAATATCGGTCATCTCGAGCGCAGTGCCGGGAATGACCGCCTGAAGCGCGCCTTGGCCGCACGCCTCGACAGGGCATTGACACGCGCCGGCATCAGTTCGGCACGCGCAGCGAAGGGGCTGGGTGTGAGCGAATATGACGTGCAATATTGGCGACGCGGAATCACCGTGCCGCCGCTGAACGCTTGTACGCGCTTCGCCGCCGCCCTCCATCTCGATGTTCACTGGCTTTGGACGGGGCAGCCTTCGGTCGCCTGATTCGCAGTTCGCGGGAATCGTGGGCCAGGGAAGTTTGTGCTCCCGTGGATTCCCGTACGTTCTGAAGTTCGCAGCCCGGTCGGCATCGCACCCGCAATGATGCAGTTGTACGCATTTCTGATGCGGCACAGCAGGCGTCTCTTCCGCAGACCTGGAGGGAATCGATGTGAAGGCAGTTAAACAAGATGCGGCGTTCGGCCAGGCGCCGCGCCTCAATAAGTACGAGATGGAGTTGTCGCGAGGCGCCTCGCATATCGCGAGCACGCTGTACGAGGAAAGCATGCTTGCGGCGGTGAGGGAAACCATTCTTCACTTCGAGGCCTCGCACGGACGCGGCGACCTGAAAGCATTTGCGCACGCCCTTCTCAGAAGACTGGAGCAGCGCGGGAGGCCGCTGGCGGGCAAGGTGCTCCAGCACTTTATTGAGCGCGGCCGTTTGCCAGAGGAGGTACCCAGCGCGCCGCCAGTACCTGTGTCTGCTCGCAAACCTGCCGCCCGGAAGCTGAAAGGTACGGCCTTACCGGCGGCCAACGCTCGCCAAGCAGCGTGAGCTGCATACATGCAGGCGAACTACAAGTTTCAATTCTTAACCGCAACAACCGAGGGAAGAACATGTCAAAGCGAATCGCTTATGTCACCGGCGGCATGGGTGGAATTGGTACAGAAATTTCTCAGCGGTTGTTCAAGGACGGATTCACGGTCGTCGCCGGTTGTGGACCCAACTCTCCCCGGCGGGAAAGATGGCTGAAGGAGCAGGAGGCGCTTGGCTTTTCCTTTGCCGCTTCCGAAGGGAATGTCAGTGACTGGGAGTCTACCGTGGCTGCGTTCGCCAGGGGTGCCGTCAAACGCATTGTCAAGCCGATGATGGGTTTCAAGAGTTTCCGGTGCGCGCGCATTATTTTGTCCTGCATCGAGTTGATGCACATGATTCGCAAAGGGCAGATGCAGGACGAGCGCGGCATCAAAACTGCAGCCGAGCAATTCAATTCGTTGGCTGCGTAAGTAGTCCTACTGATATCACGCTTTGTTCAAGCTGTAATCGTTATCGCGACAGAACCGCAATTTTTCAGTCGGCTCAACAGGCTGTCAAAGACCGGGAATGCGGGACCTCAGGGCCCGCCCCTGGCGCTCGCTGACATCGATCACTGTCCGATTACGGTCGTTCATGACGAACTGGAACGAACTGCGGGCGGTCGGGCGAATCTCCAGAACCTTGTGCAGATTCACCAGCACGCCGCGATGGGCGCGAAAGAAACCGCTCTCGGATAGTGTCGCTTCCAGTTCTCCAATCGCATAGTTGACCCAGTAGTGCCCGGCTTCCGTCTGAACGCGCAGAATGCCCGCATCCATCCAGAAGTAGCAGATATCCGACGGTTCCAGCAACAGCAGGTGCCCGGCCTTGCGGGCAACGATGTGCCGGGCCGCACGCGGCATCTGGTTCAACGCGCCGCGCACCTTGTCGTCATGCTCGGCGCGCCGCTCGCGATAGCTTTGAATTCCATACGCACGCTCGACCATCGCATCGAGAACCTCCGCTTCTACCGGCTTGAGCAGATAGGCCAGCGCCTGGGCCTGGAAAGCGCGCAGCGCATGTTCATCATAGCCGGTGACGAAGATCACCAACGGAAGAGGCGTAGTCGGCTCAATGGCGCGCAGCACTTCGAATCCGTCGAGCCCGGGCATCTGCACGTCGAGGAAAGTTAGGTCGGGCCGCAAGCGCTCGATGAGTTCTGTCGCTTCAAGCCCGTCGCGCGCCTCGCCGATGATGTCGACTTCCGGCCGGCTCTCCAGCAGCCTGCGCAAACGCAGCCGCGAGGCCTGCTCGTCGTCGATCAGCAGTGTGCGCAACTCGACGCTCATACCTGCTCCGCCTGCAGCGGTATTGTCACTGTCGCACGGCTGCCTCGCCGTGGTTCGCTATTGAACGTAAAACGTGCGTGGCTACCATAGGCTGCTTTCAGCCGATCACGCACGTTGCGCATCCCGACCCCTTCGTTCGACGCGTCGTTCGCACTGGCAATACGTGTTCCGCCTCCGTTGTCCGCGACGCTCAGTATGAGCTCGGCTCCTACCCGTTCCGCGCTGACCACCAGTTGGCACTCGCCGAGCTTCGGTGCAAAGCCGTGCTTGATCGCATTCTCCACAAGCGGCTGCAGGATGAGCGAAGGAATCGGACAGTCGGCTGTCTGGTCGGCGATGCGGAAGTCCACTCGCAGGCGCTGTCCGAAGCGGATTTGCTCGATCTCCAGATAGGCCTTCAGGAACGCAGTCTCCTCGTGCAGCGGGACGAATGATCGCGCGCTTTGGTGCAGAACGTGACGAAAAATACCGGCCAGACGCAGCGTCATCGTTTCAGCGATCTCGGGCGCCTGATGCACCATGGCGGCGATGGTATTGAGCGAATTGAACAGGAAATGCGGATTGATCTGTGCGCGCAGCGTCCGTAGTTCAGCCTCGACCACCTGGTGCAACAGACTCGCCTCGCGCTGCGCTGTCTCGATGCGCTCTCGTTCGCGTTCGAGCGCTTCGAGCCGTCGCCCGACCACATATCCCGCCTGCCGAAGAATGTCCAGTTCCCCGCTCAGCAGTGCTCGGCGGCGCATGTCATGGCGCGCCGATAGCTCGAAGAGCTCGACATCGCCCACGGGGACCGCGACAAGATCATTTGATGGGACCGCTTCTGCCGTGCGTCGCGACACGCGCACTTCGATGTTCAGCATGTCGTGCAGAAAGTGCTCGGCGCAGTGAAAAACGGCCGCTTGTGTCTCCTGCTGGGCGAGGCGCTCGCGCAATTCGGCGAGTGCCGCCTGCGGATCGTCACGACCGAAGACGCGCTGGTCGACAAGGCGGTCACCTGCGCTTGCGATCCAGCCTGTTAGCAGCAGCGCAGCGGTCGCCGCCGCGCAGAAGAGGGCGGCGCCCGCCGCGTCGGACGCAGTGCGCAGCGCGAAGCCTCCGCCCGACGACCACATGGCGATCCATGCGAGCGACACGCCCAGCGTGCACGCGAGTACGACGCGCAAGCCAAGTTTGGCGAAACAGTCGGCAGCCCGGAATTGGCCGAGATAGAGCAGCCCACCGAGCATGGTCAGGACGATGCTCTGCTTCGCCAATATATCGAGCGGCGGATCCCAACGCGTGGACAAGACGCTCAACATTCGCATCCAGTGCGCGGCCATGCTCAGCGACGGACCCAACAGGATCAGCGCGAGCCCGACCCGCTCTGCAGCCGACGAAATGTGCGGACGAAGCAGGACGAGTGCGCAGAACAGGACAGCCAGCGCGCTATATCCGGTCATCCAGTGCAGTGCATCGAGCCATTGGGGAAACGCGCGTGGCGCAACTGCGAGACCGATCATCTGGAGTACGGCCAGGGCGAGTGTGCAGCGTACGAGCCAGTCTCCTGCTTTCCTGCGCGACGTGGTCGCGGGGCTGGTGTTCCAGAACAGCAACAGGCAGATCGGCCACGCGGCAGGGGCACAGAAAGACAGGCTGTTGACCCACAGTACGGCCGTCGACTGCGAAGGAACACCTGCAGCGAGCAGGCTGAATCGAGTCAGCCCGCCCATGCTCCATACGGCTCCGCACGCGGCGTTGAGCGCACGTGCATGACGGCCTTCGCCAGGAGACCGCCACGCGAGCGCTGCCAGCAAAACCGCCAGCATCAAGCTGAGTCCGTAGCCGATGAGCTGTCCCAATAGCGTCGCCGGATTGAGCTGTGCGTCCATGAGTGTCCAGATTCGAGGCTGCCTCGCGTGCTGCCGCTCAAGTTTGCGCCAAACCGTTACGGTTTGCATGCTCGTCGGGCTGAGCGCCGGATTTTGGCGTCGAACGCGTAAACGTGGGTTGCGAACGAAGCGGCCGGCTGTTTCGCACGCGGCCGTTTTGCGCTGCGCGTTCGCCGCCGCAATTGCACCGTTCGCACGCCAATTCCCGCGTTCGCGCCGGTCAGTCTGGGATCTGCGCCGCTGAGCTCCTACGGTGTCTCCAGAAGGTCTCGCATCGCGCGGCCATCACTCACCGGAGGAACGACATGCAAAGAAGGGACCTGCTCAAGCTGGGCGTCTTAAGCACGCTCGACGCTTTCACCGGCGCGCGTGGCCTCGCTCAGACCGTTGCATCGGCGCCACCGCTTCCCTGGTTTGCACTGGCGAACTCGATGGACCAGGAGTTGAACTACGCCGCACGAGTCGAGGGGCAGATGCCACACAACCTGCGAGGCACGCTGTTTCGCGACGGACCAGGTCGGTTCGAGCGAGCGGGTTGGCGCAAGCAACACATCCTGGACGGCGACGGGATGATTCGCTGCTACCGGATCGCTTCAGACGGGGTGACGTTTCAGAATCGTTTTGTCCGCACCACCAAATATCTCGACGAATCGAAGGCCGGACAATACCTCTACTCGACGTGGGCCTCCCAGCTTCCGGGCGGACCGGCTCGTAACGCGCGTCCCGACTTTCACGGCGGCCAGGCAGGCATATCGGTACGGTGGCGTAACAACCAGCTCTATGCGTTCGACGAGTCATTTCAACCCTACCAACTCGAGCCGCAATCGCTGTTGACGCGCGGCGTAACGCTGCTGGGGCTGCCGAGCGGACTGACTGTTTATTCGGCACATCCCAAGGAAGATCCTGTGAGTGGTGCATGGATCCATTTCGGTACGCAGTACGGGCCGACGCTGCAGATACACCTGACGGAATTTGATCGGGAGGGCAAGCTGAACTGGCACCGGGTACTGCAAGCGCCGCGCTACGTGTACGTGCATGACTTCTTCGTGACTGAGCGCTACATCGTGCTGCACCTGCATCCGGCTTTCATGGACGTGGCAAGCTGGCAGGCTGGTCAAACCAGTCTATTGGGATGCATTCAGTGGCGACTCGAAGCAGGCGGCCTGCTGCTCGTCGTGCACCGGGGCGGCAGCGAAAACCCCATACAAATCGAGACCGAAGCGGTATGGATGTGGCATGGCGTCAACGCTTACGAGCGGGGCGGCGAAATCGTTGCAGACTGCGTCGCGTACGACAATCCCAGTACTTTTGTGGGTCCGGAGGCGAGCTGGCGCGCGGTCATGAACGACCAGCAGGGAGTGGTAGGCGCGCCGGGCGCCATACGACGCTTCGTCATTGCGCCAGACCAGCGGCGGGCGCGTATGGAAACGCTGGACACTGGGAGCCACGAGTTTCCCACCATCAATCCCGCGCACGCGTTGCGACAGAACCGGTACGGCTATTTCGGTTTGGGCACCGACGATACCGGCTTCTGGAATGCAATCGTCCGCATGGATATGCTGGGTGGCAGGCGCCAACAGTTCACGTTCCAGCCGGGGCAGTACTGCGCGGAGCCCATTTTCGCCGCAGGGCCGGACAAGGCCGACTCGCTGCAGGATGAGGGCTGGCTGCTCGTCGAGGTTCTCGATAGCCGGCTTCAGCAGAACTGCCTGGCAGTGTTTCACGCAAACCGCATCGAGGACGGCCCCATTGCAAAGGTGTGGCTCACGCACACGCTCCCATTGAGCTTTCATGGCTGCTGGGTGCAGGCAGAATGACTGACGACAGCGGCTGCCCCAATAGAGCGACGCGGCGCGGTGTGTCTTGACGTTAGTTCGTTCTCTGCATCTTCGATCAGTTCGGGTACCTGGCGCTCGAGATGCCCAATTCCCTTGGGAATAACGATCCCGAATTCGGCCAGCAGTCCGCGAATCTGGTTGGCCTGCGCGGTTCGCGCCCGCACAAAACCCTCGCGTACGCGATGCAGCGACAACACCGATTGCTGCTCGATGCTCTTGACCGGCACAAAGCGCATGTTCGGGCGCGCGACTGCCTCGCAGATTGCTTCGGCATCCGCCGCGTCATTCTTGTTCGTCTTGACGTACGGTTTGACAAACTGCGGTGCAATCAGTCGGACCGTATGGCCCATGGCCTGCAGCTTGCGGGCCCAATAGTGCGCGCTGGCGCACGCTTCCATCCCGATCACGCAAGCGGGGAGGTTGGCGAAGAACTCCGCAACGTGATTCCGCTTGAGCACTTTCTTCAGCACCGTTCGGCCATGCTCATTTACACCATGAACGGCAAAAACGTTCTTCGCCAGATCGATGCCAACTGTCGTAATCTTCATGATGGACGCTCCCCTCGGTCAGGTGGTTGCTTCGACACTTCCACTTTGGCACATTGATGCCGCTTCGGGTGGGGGCGTCCATCCCATTACTTTCGACTTTAGCTCACAGGCCGGGTCCGCCAGACACTCTGACCTGAATGACATGACATAACATCGACATGCTAACTTGCAAAAGGGTGTATGCCATCAGCCCGGCCTCTGCGCTTTCCGGGTTGTCTACTGGCCGGCCTACGTCTGGTTGTAGCAGGCGACGCCGCAGGCCGGCCAGTAGACAACCGGCAGTCCTGGGAGATTTCTTTCACATAACAGAATTTTTCCATTCAACAGGGCTTGACTTTCAATACCCCATAGAAGAGCGATTTCTTCGTCTTCTTCATCAGTTCATTTTACGCGCGCCGCAGTCGCGCTAACCTGACAAAGCCCCTCGAGGTTCTCTCGCTAGCTCATAGTGGGTTCTCGAATCGGTCAACCCCAATACGTTGACCGACTCGCTTTCCCTATTTGCACCAGAACCTCTGGAAAGAGGCAAACGTCGACTGAATGAATGCCAATTACGGCTGAGCGAATACGTCCGTGCGATTTATCAGATTTCCCGAGTTCGTTTGCACGAAGAACGGCACGAACGTCGAGCCGATCGCGCCCAACCCTTGATAGTCCCCGACGAAGAAACCCTCGGCGTTCGGCGCGGTCTTGAGGTCGAACGACCCCGCCAGATGTACTTCATTGGCGAACGTCATTCCCGTGTCCGTCGATGTCGTTTGCCAGATATCCGTCGGTAGTGTCGCGGTGATACCATCCGCTAGATTGCGGAAATCGTAGTACGTTACTGCAACGATCTTCGACGAATTGACGCTAATGCTCGGATTGAATGCCGGCCGTCCCGTGGGCTTATTGACTCGGATCGGTGCGCTCCAGGTCTTGCCACCGTCTTTTGAAGTGGAAAGCGCGATCTCATCGTAGTGCCCACCGTTGAAGCGCGAATCCTGCCACACGACATAGAGCTGCCCGGTCGCCGGATCGATCGCGGGCTCGGGAATGATGTCTCCGGAACGCACCGCTTCGCCGGTGTTCGGATCCGTGACCGATACAGTCTGCAGACCCGAGATGATTTTCGGCTCCGTCCACGTTGCGCCGTCATCGGTCGATTTGATGAACGCCACCTTGCCGGCCGCTTTGGAGAACGGCGGAGTGATCAGGTTGAAGAAGTCATAGAGCGTTCCGTCCTGCGAGTTGACCACGATCTGATTGCCGATCGTCTGCTGCCGCGAAGGCACCGTCACGATGACGGATGGCGGACTCCATGTCTTGCCGCCGTCGATGGTCCTTGAGAACATCGATGGCCCTCGGAATGCGGCCGTATGCCTGTTGGCGTACGGATTGCCGTTCGGCAGTTCCAGCCTGTCCCACACGGCATAGGCGGCACCTGCCTTGATAGGATTCGCCGTCACCGATTCCTTGTCGTTGAAGAATTGCAGCGTCGGTTCGTTGTTGGCGATGACGATGCTCGGCTTCCCCCACGTCTGGCCGCCGTCGTTCGAAACCGCAGCGGCCACCGCATTGCTGTTGTTAGATTGATTGAAGGAGATAGACACAGCGTACGCCGTGCCATCGGGGCCGATCGACACCCACGGATCGGAGGCGCGTTCGTAGCCGAGCGCGCCTGCGCATGCACTAAAAGGCAGTGCCGTTGGCGTGGTCCACGTTAAACCGCCATCGAACGACGAGGCGCCAACTAGGCCGTGGGCGCCGCCGTTGTCCCATCGGTCCTGCTGCCATACGCCGATAAGGTTCGAAGGATTTTTCGGGTTCACGGCGACCCAAGGTTCCACCTCGGCATTCACATAGTTCGTGCCGGGGCCGCCTATGGTGCAAGCGGCAAAGAGACTAGGACCGGAGACCAGGACGGGCGCAGCCCGACTGGTTGTAATGCTTGTTGCGAGGACAACAGCGAGCGGAATGCCGCTCAAAAGTGCGCGAGGCTTGTTGCAACGCATGGAAGGCTCCTTCTCCATTGCGGCCTGCAACAGCCCACAATAGCGTGCTGGCAGTTGCGAAAGTACAGGAGCGGCATTGCACCTTCTCGCCCGAGGGCTCAACGATGGCATCGTCGGCGCGCCTTCTTTCCGCCATTATCCGCTCGCCACACTCACTACCGCTTTGACTGCCACAGACCGCCAGCGCTGATCACCGCCAGCGCGTCGGTCACGACTTCATTACGGATTACCAGCCAGTTCTTTACTGTAGTGCCCGTCGGAATTTTCGCCACTCTTTTAATGACCCAGACTCTTTGCGATGACGATCATTTATGAGATGGATGCAATCCACTTTAGATCGTAGCAAAGGACGTTGCGTGAATTTTTTGTAACAACCTGAAGCGCTGTACGCTCTCATTCGTCAAGCCGTAGTGGGCGTTTTTCAAAAATGAAGTCATCACCGACATTGTTTTTAATGCGTTGCGTGAGGCGTATGCGCAACGATCACATTTCACGCGTACGCCGGCATTTCTGCCACCACCGGTTGCCGGGCGCGAGACCAGGCGTTTGCGCGGCGTCGTCGCGGCGGTCAGTGTGAAGCCGGTGCAATCGAGTTTCGCTTCGAGCGACGCGCCGACGTCAAATGAAAGTCACTGGCAACTGGTTGCGGGTTTCTCAAGGCTGCTGAATTTGTCTGAAGTCCTTTGTGGGTATGACTTTCGCCGATTTCTGCCGGATCCGCTAGAATTCCCGATCTTTGGTGGTCGATAATGGCGCAAAGCCAGCAATGGCAACGGATTCCAACGGAATTGAGCCTCGGCCAGTTCGAACAATTTGTCTTGCCGCACCTCACGGCAGGAAGCCGGGGACCGGCATCCAAACTGACCGCGCACGCGATCTTCAACTACATCCTGAAACTGCTTTACCTGGGTTGCCAATGGAAGGCGCTGCCGATTGCAATGGATCGGCACGGCAGGCCGGAGATCCACTACACGAGCATCTATCGGGCCTTTCGCCGCTGGCAGGCATGCGAATGTTTTGACGCTGTCTTCCTCGCGTCGGTCGTGCGGCTTAGCCACGACCAGTTGCTGGACACCAGCATCATCCATGGCGACGGTACCACGACGGCGGCGAAAAAAGGCGGTGACAACATTGGCTTCAGCGGCCACAAGCACATGAAGGGTGACAAGGTCGTTGCCTTCCGCGACCGGAACTGCAATGTGATTGCCCCGTTCGTGCCGGCACCAGGCAATCGCAACGAATCGCCACTGCTGCGTGACGCGCTGCCGCGGGTGATACAGATTGCCCGTGAAGCAAACCTGGACCTGCGTGACAGCGTGGTCAGCCTGGACGGCGTCTACGATTGTCGCGCCAACCGCAAGGCGATATTCAACCGCACGATGGTGCCCAACATCAATCCGAACCCGCGCGGCAGGAAACGCACGAAGCGAGGTCGCAAGCCGCTGTTCGATCGGACCATTTTTAACGAGCGGTTTCGTACGATCGAGCGCGTGTTCGCGTGGGAGGACAAATTCCGCCGCCTGTTACTTCGCTTCGAACGTATCAGTCAGTTGCACTATGCATTCAAGACCATAGCCTACACGATGATCAATCTACGGCACTATTGCGGTAGTTGATCTGGCAGTCGAGGCCCATGCTTCATGTCCGGCGCAGCGCGCCGTGATCCCCTTCGTCCTCACCCTGCCGAAGTACATCCATGACAACGCAAAACTGCCTCGTCGCCGACCTCGACGCGCCTGGTCTCGCCCGCTTGCTGATTCCGTTGACCGCCGCCAGATCGCTTCGACCGAAACTCGCAACCAGTTGTGAGCTTAATGGTCGCCTCATTTGAGATTGCTTCTGGACTGTTTCGTTCAGACGAGTGGAAATGCCGGACGCGCCTACCTTGACCCAATCACAAGGCAGGACGACGGGCCAGGCTCGGTGACAACTCCTCGCCGCTACTGGCTTTTATAACAGCGTGTCCGCGCCAGTTACCCGGACCGACCTGCGCCGGTAGCCCGTGGTCGCGAGCAGCAGGCTGCGCGTGTACTCGTGCTCGACCTGCTGCGCTCGAATGGAACCGATATCGCGCTGCTCGACAATCTCGCCATTACGCATGACCGCGACGCGCAAGCAGAGAAAGCCGACCACCGCCAGGTTGTGGCTCACGAGCATCATTGTGAGATTGCGTTCGCGATGAAGCCGTCGCAGCAGGTTGAGGATTTCGGCCTGCACGGACACATCGAGCGCGGACGTCGGCTCATCGAGCAGCAGCACGCGCGGTTCGACAATCAGCGCCCGTGCAATCGCGACGCGCTGCCGCTGCCCCCCCGACAACTGATGCGGATAGCGGAAACGATACGCCGGACCCAACCCGACTTCGCGCAGCGCATCGACAATGCGTTCTTCCTGCCGGCCGATGCCGTTGATGGTCAGCGGCTCGCGCAAGGTCTGATCGACTGTGAAACGCGGATGCAGTGAGCCGTACGGATCCTGAAAAACCATCTGTACGTCGCGTCGAAAGGAGCGGTCGATCTTCTCTCCGTACACGTGCGAGCCGATCTTCATATGGCCGCCAGCGACGGGCGCGAGGCCTGTCAACGCGCGCAGGATCGTCGACTTGCCGGAACCCGATTCGCCGACCAGCCCGAACACTTCTCCTTCGTCGACATGAAAGCTCGCCTGGCGCACTGCGTCGAAGTCACCGGTTTTGGTCCTGAAGCGGACCGTCAGGGCGTTGACATCGATCATGCTGATTCTCCTGCCGATCGCGTGAGCCATGCTGCGTCCCGCTTCAGCACGGGCAGTTCATCGGGCGGATTGATGAGCGGTGGATTCGCCGCGAGCAGGGCGCGCGCATACGGATGCTGGGCGTGGACGAGATCGCGCGCCGCGCAGGTTTCCACCACACGTCCCGCAAACATCACGACGACGCGGTCGCAGAACGACATTACGAGGGGCAGGTCGTGGCTGATCAAGATCAGGCCTGTGTCGTGCTTTTCGATCATCTCGTCGAGAATCCCGAGCACCTGCATCGAGACGAGCACGTCGAGCGCGCTGGTCGGCTCGTCGGCGATGAGCAGGCGCGGTCCGGACGACACCATCATGGCGATCATCACGCGCTGCCCCATGCCACCCGACAACTCGTGCGGGTAGGCATCGGCGACACGCTCCGGATTGCGGATATGCACCGCTGCCAGCGCCTCGATGATCTTCTCGCGCATCTCGCGACGGCTGAACTTCGGACCGTGCAGTTCGAACGCTTCGCGCATCTGTTGCGCGACGTTCATCACCGGGTTGAGCGAGTATTTCGGATCTTGCAGGATCATGCCCATCTGCTGGCCGCACAGTTGCCGGCGCTTGCGCACCGACATTGCCAGCAGATCCTGACCATCGAACTTCATCGCCTTCGCATGGCATTGCGCCGCAGGCGGCAACAGGCCGAGCAGCGCACGCCCGGTGAGCGATTTGCCAGAACCGGATTCGCCGACGATGCCAAGCCGCTCGCCGCGCTGCAGCGTCAGCGAAAGGCCACGTACGGCTTCGGTCAATTCGCCGCCATGACCGCGAAAGCCAATTCGCAGGTCGTCGATTTCACACAGGGGTTGGGTTGTAACGGCTGGCATGTCAGCCTCCATGGCGCGGATCGAAGACGTCTCGCAGACCGTCGCCGAGCAGGTTGAAGGCGAGGCTCACCAGCAGAATGGCAAAGCCCGGAATGGTGGCCACCCACCACGAATCGAGCAGCACGTTGCGGCCCGACGCGACCATGAAACCCCACTCGGGGCTCGGCGGTTGCGCGCCGAGGCCAAGGAACCCAAGACCCGCGACAGTGAGAATGATGCCGGCCATATCGAGCGTCGCGCGCACGATCACCGACGACGAGCAGAGCGGCATGATATAGCGCAGGAGGATGCGCATCCGCGACGCGCCCTGCAAGCGCGCGACGTGAATGAAATCGACTTGCACGAGTCGCAGCGTTTCCGCCCGCGCGAGGCGTGCATAGGCCGGCCAGGCCGTAATCGAAATGGCGATCACCGCGTTGATGACACCGGGTCCCAGCGCGGCCGCGAAAGCGAGCGCGAGCACGATCTTCGGAAACGCGAGCGCCACATCGGTGACCCGCATCAGCACGTTGTCCACCCAGCCGCCAAAGAAGCCAGCCGTGGTGCCGATCAAAAGGCCCACCGGAACCACGATCACCACGACGAGAATCGCAATCGAAAGCGTGAGCCGTGAGCCGTAGACAAGACGCGAGAGGATGTCCCGGCCAAGCTGGTCGGTGCCGAACCAGTGCGATGGCGAACCCGGCGGCAGCAGGCGGTCGGAGAGGACTTGCTGCAGCGGATCGTGCGGTGCGATCAGCGGCCCGATTGCCGCGATGATGATCAGCAAGGCCAGAATCACGAGGCCGAAGACCGACAGCGGATTGCCCGCGAAGCGTCGCCAGCGCCGGTAAGCGAGGCCGAGCGCGGCCTGCTTGCGTGACGCGGGCGTGTCGCTCAGCAGCCAGTCTTTCCATCGTCGGGGCACGGCATTCATCGGCCAGTCCTGCATTTGCATAGATTGATCGGTTGGAGGAAGCACGAAGGAAATCTCCGGAACATCAGCGGGCGCGCGGATCGAACACGCGATAAAGCGCATCGGTCAACAGGTTGAGCGCGATGAACGTGACGCCGATCACGAGCGTGCTGCCGAGCACGGCGCTCATGTCGGCGTTCAGGAGGGCGCCCGTCAGATACGAACCGATACCGGGCCAGGCGAAGACGATTTCGGTCAGCACCGAGCCTTCGAGCAGATAGCTGTACGTGAGTGCAATCACGGTCAGGAGCGGCACGGCGATATTGCCGAAGGCGTGACGCCAGATCACCCGGCGCTCGGGCAAGCCTTTCGCGCGTGCCGTGGTGATGTACTCCTGACTGAGTTGCTCGAGCATGAACGAACGCGTCATGCGGCTCAGATAGGCGACCGAGTAGTAGCCGAGAATGGCAGCAGGCAGCGCGATATGCGAGAACGCATTGAAGAACACGTCCCATTCGCCCGCCATGAGCGAATCGATGAGCAGGCTGCCTGTGTGCGTATCGACCATCCCGTCGAATACCGGATCGACGCGTCCCGGACCCGCTACCCAGTGCAGCTTCGCGTAGAACAGCAGCAGGCCCATCAGCCCGAGCCAGAACACCGGTACCGAACTGCCGACGAGGCCGACAAAGCGCGCGACGTGATCGATCCAGCGGTTGTGGCGCACGGCGGCAATCACCCCGAGCGGCACACCGATCAATACGCCAATGATGGTCGACAGGGTCGCGAGTTCGAGCGTCGCGGGAAACACACGCTGGATGTCTTCGATAACAGGATGCGCGGTCAGTAGCGACATGCCGAAGTTGCCATGCAGCACATCGCGCACATAGATCAGGAACTGCACGGCGAGCGGCTTGTCCAGCCCGAGCTGGAGACGCGCCGCCGCGTAGGCCGCCGCCGACGCGCGATCGCCGAGAATCGCCAGCACCGGATCAATCGGAATTTTACGGCCAATCACGAACGTGACCGCCAGCAACCCGGTGAAGGTGATCACGAGCGTGATGATCCAGCGCACGAGGCGCAAGGCCCAGCGCACGCCGGCGCTTTCAGCTGAAAGCGCGCGCATGCGCTCGAAAGTCGTGAGGGGAGTGGACATGGTGAGTTCCTCGGTCGAAGGCGAAGCCTGGACAGTATCGCCTTCGCCGCAAACGTTACTGCTTCTTCAGATCACGATACGACACGAGGTCGTTGATCGGACCCACCTCGAGTCCCGTCACGCCCGGTCGCGCGGCCACCTGCGAGACCTGCTGGAACATGATCACGAAGGGTGAGTTCGCGAGCATCTGCTTCTGCATCGTCTGGTACAACTCGGCGCGCTTCGCTGTCGACGATTCGGCGAGCGCGGCGTTGGTCTCCTTCGTCAGGCCAGGAATGTCCCACGAGTTGCGCCAGGCGAGCATCTTGTAGGCCGACTTGTCGGAATTGTCCGGATTCCAGGTGAAGCCCTGGGCGTTGCTGTGCGGGTCGATGTAGTCAGCGGACCATTCACCGATATAGATGTCGTGCGAGCGCGAGCGGTACTTTGCAAGCGTCTGCTTGTTGTCGCCGGGGATGATCTGAACCTTGATGCCGCCTTGCGCAAGATTGGCCTGCACGGCTTCGGCGATTTCGCTGTACGGGTAGCCGTTACGCACGTCCATCGTCACGGAAAAGCCATTCGGAAGCCCGGCTTTTGCCAGCAGCGCCTTGGCCTTCGTGACGTTCTGCTGGTAAGGGTTCGTGTTCAGCGCGCCGAGAAAGCCTTCCGGAAGGAACGTTTCGTGCACCTTGTAGGTGGTTTTCGCGACGTTGCTCTGAATACCGTTGTAGTCGATCAGCCACTTCATCGCTTGCTGGACTTCCGGTTTGGCCAGATTCGGATTCTTGACGTTCAGGCCGAGGTACAGAAGCGTCGCTTGCGGCACCGCGCTCACATGCGCCTTGCCGGACTTCGTCAGGGCGACGAGATCATCCGGACTCAGGTTGCGCGCCACATCGACGTCGCCGTTCTCGAGCAGCAGGCGCTGGCTCGATGCTTCCGGCACGTGACGCAACACGATCCGCTTCATCGCGAGCGGTACGCGATAACCGTCGAAGCGCTGCAGGACGATGCTGTCGTTGGCAGTCCATTTGACGAGCTTGTAGGCGCCGGAGCCGGCCTCGTTGGTTCGCAGCCAGTCGTTGCCGAAGTCATTGCCTTTCTGGTGCGTGAGCAGCAACTGCTTGTCCACCACCGACGCAGGCCACGCACCGAGTACGTTCAGGACGAACGTCGGCGCGTATTTCTGGTCAGTCGTCACACTGACGGTTGTGTTGTCAACCTTCTTTACGTTGTTAAACACATTGTCCCTGGTCAGGCCGATGCCTTGCAGCACGGCCGCCGCGCCTTTGTCGAGCAGGACGGTGCGCTGGATCGACCACGCGACGTCGTCGGCGCTCAACGGGTTGCCCGAGTGGAACTTGAGACCCGGACGGATCTTGAACGTGAAGGTCAGGCCGTCGGGGCTCACGGTCCATGATTGCGCGACATCGCCGTTGAATTTCGACGGGTCTTTCAGATCGACCCGCACCAGCCGGTCATACGTATTCGCCACATATTCTTCCGGCACCAGTTCGTAGACTTCGCCCGGATCGAGCGTGGTGAATTCGTCGAGGAACGTGGCCATGACGAACATGTCTTTCGGCGTCGCCGCCGCAGCGGGGCCGGCGGCTGTGAACGACAAGGTCAAGGCGGAGGCGATCGCCGCCGCCGTCAGTGCATTGCGCAATACCAGTTTCATTGCCGCTCCATAAGGAATGGGATAGAGCCTGTCAGGGAACAACGGATGGAGAAATCGAACGCCACTACATGAGACGCAACGGACCACTTTCGCTGTTATCGATCAACGGCAGCGCGCGGGAGGCAGGCAACTCGTAATGCCACCATTCGCTCTTGATGTGCGCAAAGCCGGCGCCGTACATGATGCCGAGCAGTAACAGGCGGTTGCGCTGCACGTGCTCGGGCAGGCCGGTATGGAAGTGTTCGGACTCGATCGTCATGGCGTCGAAGGCCGTGCCCATGTCGAGTTCGTTGCCGTCGGCGTCGAGCAGCGTCAGATCGATCGCCGTGCCGCGGCTATGGTTCGAACCACGGCCAAGCTCAGCGATGTAGGTGGGGTCGGGCAGAAAATCCCACAGCACCTGTTGCGCCTGGGGCGGACGGTACGCATCGAAAATCCGCGCGGTCAGGCCGGCGTTGCGGGCAATCTCCACTGCCTTGCGCAAAGCGGCTTCGGCGGGTTCGAGCAGCAGGCAGTGAGCTTCCTTGTAGATGGGCTTGCCTGTCAAGTTGCGCTCGGTGGCATAGACGAGGTCGATGTCCACGCCATGCGTGGCGGCGGTGATTTCGATGAGTCGCGGTTGTGTCATGGCGGGCGCGTTGAGATGCCGGATGTGAGAGGTTTAGAGATCGAACTGGTTGAATTCGGCTTGCAGCTCGCGATTGCGTGCGACGCGTTCGTCGATCGCGGACCCCAGTTGTGCAACGATCGCGGTAATCAGCAGGTTGAACAGACAGCTGAGCGGCGCCAGCGAGTCCCAGAACTGGCCGACATCGGTTTTGACCTGCAACAGGTCGCAGGCGAATTCGCGAGCCCAGGGACAATAGATGTCGGTGACCAGCGTGAACGGCACGCCACGACGTGTCGCGGCTTCACAGTAGGGGCGCGCGATCATCGAGTAGGCGCGCGTATCGGTAATGACGAGGTACGGTGAGGCAAACTCCGAGTTCAGCGAATCGACGTATGAGCCGGACATACCGTCGGAGTAGAACACGCGCGCACGGATGTATTCGAGGTAGCTGTAGAACGCGTTGCTGATGCCGCGCGTCGACTGGATGCCGAGGATATACACGGCATCTGCATTGGAGATGCGCTCCGCGATGCGGGCGAACATGGGCGATTGCGCCAACTGGTACACATGCTGGATCGCGTCGATTTCGAGTTCTAGCGAGCGGGTCAGGGCGCCGTTCTCGCCGTTATGCGCGGTGTTGCCGAACTGTCGGGACACGCGCCGGTATTCGTCGAGCCGGTCGGTAATCATCCACGGGCGCGCTTGTGCGCCGCGCAGCTCGCGCTTGAGGTCGTCGAGGTTGCGATAGCCGACGCTGCGCAGAAAACGCCCCACAGAAATTCCGCTCGTGGCCGTCTGCTGCGCAATCTGATCAGCGGTCTCGAGTCCGAGTCGTTCGAGATTCGCCAGCATGTAACTGGCGATGCGCTTGGCCTTGGGGGTAAGCTCGGCAAAGTGGGCTTCGACAGTTTGTGCGAAAGCGGTCGGCATGTCAGTGCATGTAGATTTGGTTAATTGCCTGTCGTTTTCTCAATCAATGACATGCATCTAACAAAACCAATAAACTCAGCGCCAGCTTAAAAATTCAATTGGCTATGACTGTCTGATAGCTTTTGTCAGACCTGGTCTCGCACGTGAAGGAAATTCACTTTAGGTTCGCCGTTACGGTGGTAGGACAATTATGGAGGGCCTCATTGATTGGTGGGGCACAGCTAGCACCCTGAATTTGGCGGATCGCGTCAACCCAAGCAAGGGACCATAGCATCCGATGTCTGATAGCGGACCGCCAGGCGCTCGACCTCACGTACGCTTGCTCATTATGTCCGGGGCCATCGCGGAGCCGCCGCGATAAATCCGGTATCGAGGCAAACTGCACATTTCGCCGGAGTGTGCGGCGCGACGTCCGGTCACGCTGCTCCGCAAGCTTCTTTCCTATCGGGCGCCACGGATGCCGGCGCCGAACTGATACTGTTGTTAGTCCGCGATCGGCCAATAGCTGCCGTTCGCTCGCTCCAGAATGCCGACATTCGAACGGCCGCTCCATATCCGAGACCTGCCGGATGTCCCAACGCAAGCATCTCTTTGGGGAGTTTTATCCCAGCCCACGTCTGCAAGCCCGGAGGCACGCGATTGCCCCCATTTCCGGTCCACGTTGATTGCTGATTCGACCGTGATTCCGTCGCCAGATGATCAGTGACCTTCCGATCCAATGCCTGCCACTTTGCGGCAGCATGCACAAGACCGGCTCTTCAGTTCACGTACACTCTGGGGCGCGGAGCATGCGGGATAGCCGTCGAAATGACGTCAGTCAGCCAGTTGACCGTCCGGCCATCACTCCTGGCGGACGGGTCACGCTTTCTACCGGAGCCGCCTGATGCAAAAAACCTGTCCAGAGCCACAGGCTGTGGTGAACCCCGTCACTGCAAGCGCTATCTTCATCGTCGCCACGATCAATCCCGGTGAAGAGCACGCCTCCACGATACGTAACTGGTGCGGTGACGTCGCCGCGTTTGTACGCTCCGTCGGCAAGCGTGTGCCCTCGGCTGAGCTTTCGTGCGTCTGCGGGTTCGGAGCGCACGCATGGGAAGTGCTGTTCGGCGATCCACGGCCGGCGAACCAGCACCCGTTCCGCGAGATCCGCGCGGGCAATCGGGTGGCGGTATCCACGCCGGGCGATATCCTGCTGCACCTGCGCGCGTCCCACATGGACCTGTGCTTTGAACTTGCGACGCAGTTGCTCGACAGGCTTGGCAATGCTGTGACGGTAGTGGACGAAGTTCACGGCTTCCGGAACTTCGACATGCGCGCCATGGTTGGATTTGTCGATGGTACCGAAAATCCGCAGGGGCGCGACGCCACGAGGTTCACGATCATCGGCGATGAAGACGCTACGTTCGCAGGCGGCAGCTACGTCGTCGTGCAAAAGTATCTCCACGACATGCAGGGCTGGAATGCCCTACCCGTCGAAACGCAGGAGCGCATCATCGGCCGCAAAAAGCTCTCGGATATCGAGCTCGAACCCGACGTCAAGCCGTCGAACTCGCACAGCTCACTGACCACGCTCGACGAAGGCGGCGAGGAAATCAAGATTTTGCGCGACAACATGCCGTTCGGACGCGTGGGCGAAAAGGAGTTCGGCACGTATTTCATCGGTTATGCGCGCTCGCCCGCGCCGATCGAACAGATGCTTGAAAACATGTTCGTCGGGAGACCGCCCGGCAACTACGATCGCCTGCTGGACTTCAGCCGGGCCCGTGACCGGCGGTCTTTTCTTCATCCCTTCGGCCGACATGCTCGAGGCACTCGTTGCCCCTGGCGCGCCGGCCACGTTCTCACCCGAGGCGGCTGCAACAGACGCCGCCATATCCGAGGACGGCTCACTGAACATAGGCTCGCTCAAGGACAAACCCAAGCATGCGTAACCTGCATCGCGAGCTCGCGCCAATATCGAGCGCGGCATGGGAACAGATCGAAGCGGAAGTAGCCCGCACCTTCAAGCGTTCGGTCGCTGGCCGTCGCGTCGTCGCCGCCGAGCAGCGCCAAGCGGTGGTTTCATTGGTCGAGTCCATCAATTGATGTCGGCCAACCATAACACCGTAAATCTCCGCAACGGTAATTGGACCTAGTGCAAAATTCATGGGTCACGTTGCCGATCATTACCGTAGCTTCGGGCGGAAATCGGCCGAGAACCGCCGTTCGCGAAGACACCTACTGAGACACTTGGACTTCCAGTCCACTCGGCAAATAGCCATTCCGTACACGACGCGGTAAGTCGTACATGTCTACGGAGGCATGCCACACGCGCACGACGACATGTGGCAGCCGAAAGGGCTGACAGAGCCCTGATCTTGTAGAACGCCCCCGGCACGCCTCCTCGCACGAGGTTCGCGTGTAGACCACGAGTAGCGGGCCTCAATACTCGCTTTCGCGGAGCTCGCGTTCCACCTCTCGTTCGATGCTGCGCTCAAGCTGTTCGCGATGCTCCTTTAGCCACATGCGGACGTTGTCGTTGGTTTCGACTTCGAAATGGGCGTCCAGAGCTGCTAGCTTTCGACGGTAGTGCTCGCTGGCTGGTCCGCTCCAACCCTCAGAAAAGTTGTTGGCGTGCAAGCTGCGTCGAACCTGCTCTATTGCCCCTTAACGTTCAAGCATTTGCCGCGCAAAGGTGGCGGGCTCATCCGGTCTGGAGATGATCGGCGGGCAGTGCTCGGCAAGAAGCCACGCGCGGTCTCCGACGTCGACATCCACCCATTCAAAGACCACCGACGCCGGGATGGCGTCAAGGCCCGCCTTGTCGGTCTGACGTATCGATTTGCCACCTCGAAGCCAGCTGAGCAGATGCCAAGTCCCGCTCTCTTTTCGTTGCATCTCTAGTCGGCGCGCAATGGCTGGCCAGACGACCTCTGGCTTAGCCTGTGCCGCTTTGGACAGGAATTTCAACGGTTCGGGGTGGAAGCCAGCAGTGATGCTGTTGACGTTAGCGAAGTTGGCAATGCACCGCGCGGCAAGCTTTGCTCCAACGTCAGAATCGAAGTTGAGCAGGCGGTTCGCGACCTCGTTCCAACGGAACAGCAGCATATTGTTCGAATGCTTGCTCGCCGTATGCGAAGCGCCCGTTCGCGGGACCGGAGGCGGTGCTCGCCTATCTGTCGCGCTATACGCATCGCGTGGCCATCTCCAACCAGCGGCTCATCGCGCTCGACGACCGCGGCGTGACCTTCCGCTGGAAGGACTATCGTGCCAGCAGCCGCACACGCCCGAAGACGATGACGCTTGAGCCACAGGAATTCATGCGGCGCTTCCTGCTGCATGTGCTGCCTGGCGGCTTCCACCGCATCCGTCACTGTGGCCTGCTCGCCAACCCGGTGCGGCGGCAGAACCTGGCGACGATACGCGCGCTGCTGCACCCTCCGACAATCATTGAGGCCAGCGAAGACGTGTCGCCACACGCCACGGCACCGACCTTCGTATGCCGGTACTGCGGCGCACCGATGGTCATCATCGATATCCTGCTACGCAGCCAGCCGATTCGCGCGCCACCTGGGATCAGAGGTAATGCATGAACCTGAATGATCCGGGATGTTCAATCCGACTGTCGGCTCTTCGGCAACGAGCGCCAACAGGAGACGTTTGCGTGCATGGCACCAGGCAGACGTTGCCGCCTTTGCAAGATCGCGACAAACGCGCTGTGCGACGGCATCGGGACCACATCGGCATCAACCCAGCCTCAGCTTCAACCCATCATCGCGTGATCCCGTGGGTCAGGGCATCACTTCAATCCCCGTAGCCGCCTTGGTACACTCCGCGGTTTCCTCCCTCGAGCGTTGTCCAACGCCTGCCCGCATGCGTCGTCATGTACTCACACGGCAGCAGACAAGGGCAGGCGTCGAACAACGCTGATATGACTTTCCGTGTCAATCGGATTGTGTGGTTTGCAGTCTTCTCATGCGCAAATGAATTCCCTGAGGGCGGCGTAGCAGTAAATCTCGACGGTGGATCATCCTGATATCCGCGGGTTGGTTACCGCATTACATGGACCGTCTCATGAGCCTGCCGCATTCTTAAGCCGCAAGTCGGGTGATATCCGTTGCGGGGTTGTGCCGCGGGTTACTCGAGTAGCCGGGCTACGCCGCCTTCAGGAAACTCGTGGATCTATGGGGTGAGCGACGTGGTGCTTCGTAATCAGGTTGCCTCTCTGCGATAAGGTAATGCGAGCGACATCGCCAGGCGCCCGATGTCCCAGATGAAACCTGACAGTTCACGGGCGACGGCCACGACCGTCGTATTGGCATTCTTGCCACGCGCGGCCAGCCTCCGGTATCGGCGACATAGTCGAACCTGCGCGTCCCAGGCGCGATCGATGATGGCCTTGGGAATGCCTTCATGCCGACACTGAATGTCGGCGCTTACACGTGCCGGATGCCGATAGCTCCAGGCCGCCTCCACGAGCAACTTTCTGGCGTAGCTATTGCCGGTCTTGGTGATGCTTCCCTGCCGTCGCTTGTCACCCGATGAGTGTTCTGACGGGACGACGCCGAGCCATGCCATCAATTGACGCGGATGCTCAAAGCGTGACAGATCGCCGAGTTCGGCAAGCATTCCAACGGCCGTGGTGAACTGCACACCGCGCATGGCCTGCAGACCCAGGACGGCCGGATAGAACCGCCAGTTTGTCACTGCCTCACGCAAGGCGGCTTCAACACGCTGGCATTGCGCGAGCCGATCTTCGATCGTACGCCGAAGTTCCTCGAACGCGAACTGTTGCCATTCGCTACCGAACGCATACTGGCTCACCCAGCGTCGGTGAGCTGGTCCCCAGTCGGCATGACCGGCATAGCGTACATCGTGCGCGAGCAGGAACGACTTGAGCCGCTGCCGCGCCTGCCTCAAATCGTCTTTGGCCGTCATCCATGCGCGGGCGAGGTCGCGAAATGCCTCGTCCTCGACGGTCGGCACGTACACAGCTGACAGGTCACCGGCCCGTAAGGACCGCACAAGCTTGACCGCATCGCGCCGATCCGTCTTGACGCGCTCGCCGGGCTTTCTGGGAATCAATGACGGCGCGCACACCATGCAGTCGAATCCTTTCTGGACCAGTTTCCGGTAAAGGCCGTAGCCACATGGTCCTGCCTCGTAAACAACGCGTACGTGTCGCGCTTTCGATTGAAGACGCTTGCACAGGCGATCGATATCCGTCTTCGTCGTACCGGTCTTGCCGAGCAGTTCGACCTCGCCCGTGCCGAACGCATAGGCGACAGTGATCGAATCCTTGTGAACGTCGAGTCCTACGTACAGCGTGCTATCGTGTTCCATGCTGGCCTCCGTGCGGGAAATCGCCGGGTGTGGCACCGTCCACACCGTGCGGCTCTGGCAGCGATGCTAACCCGCGTTTGATTCCTCACGGCGGGCCAGCCTCTACCTCACGGAAAGTCATAGTGTCTTAACAATTGCGGACGCTTAGCGCGGCCGTCCTCGGGCTTCGATTTTGCGAGACGCCGCATTCGACAACGGCACCCACGCCGACACCAAATACCCCTTCCTGATCAACGCCTTAAACATTTTTTGGCGAAAATTTCGAATCCCGGCCGACCCTCAAGTCTGCGCGTTGCTTTTCTTCCGCTTTGGGCATCCCGCCGATCGCGTACCGCCTCTACCAGTTGGTGAAGCGGGGCAGCATGGGGACGCCGGCCGCGGTGCTCGGCGAATTCTGGGCCGAGCTCCGTGAAAAGAGCCGGGTGCGCGTCGAACACCCGGACCTGCCGGCCGATTTGCGTGACACGACGGGGAACTGGTCGCGACGCTGTGGACGTGCGCGACCGCGTCCGCGCAGGCGGAACTCCAGGCGCTGCGGGCGGAAGTGGAGTCGCGGCCGTCCGCGGCGAAACTGGCGCGCGCCGGGACGGCGCTCGAGGAGCGCACGGCCGCGCTGCTTGCCGCGCAGGTCGAGGTCCGCGAACTGGAAAAGGTGCAGGCCGAGGGCCACGCGGCGCGGCAGGCGCTCGAGGCCGAGATCGCGCGGCTGAAAAGCGAGACGGCGGCGCGTGATCGTCAACTGGAAAAGGTGCGGGAAGGGTTCTCGCGGGACGTGGGGTAACCGTCCTTTTCGTGGGGGAAGTGGCGGTAACGGAGGGGCGAGCAGCCTGAAGCAAGCCTCTGCGGTCCCCTGTAATTCGCGCAATGTGCAGATTGCCCAAGCGTTAATTGAACAGCCCATTTCACACCTCACCGCCATGTTCCGCACGAAAGGGAACGATCACCCCGCTTTGCGACGATCGTCTTTCCTTCGCAAAGATATTTTTATCGCCCGCCTGTCATTGCGGCCGTTGTCCGCCGACTTAACCGTACCGCCGTCGCAACAAGACGCTCGCCGCACAGCATTTAGGGCATGAACGGCTGAATCGGCCGACTCCGTACTCCGCGTGATTCACAGCGATAGTGGTTCGCTCGCATGCGTGACGCCATCGGAGCCAGTCATCGATTTACAGGAGAATCCGATGAAGCTGACTTCGCGTGTGGCACTCGCAGTGTGCACTGCCATTTCGGTCGCAGCCCCCGCGCATGCAGCCGACTTTCGTGAGTTCGAAAGCAGCGCGTTCGCTGCTGCACAGGCCGCAGGCGAACCGGTGCTGGTCGACGTGCAAGCCTGGTGGTGTCCAGTCTGCGCATCGCAAAACCGCACGATCAAGAAGATCGTCGCCTCGCCACGCTATGACAAGCTGGTCGTCTTTCAACTCAACTACGACAAGCAAAAGGATGAATGGAGGCGCCTTGGCGTATCGAAGCAGGGCACCTTGATCGCGTATCGCGGGCAGACCGAGACCGGCAGGCTGGCGTTTCAGACCAACTCCGAGAAGATCGAGGCGTTGCTCGATAGTGCGGTGCATTGATCATGGTGGCCTTTCTCAACCTGTTGTCGCTCGGTTATGCAGCGGGCGCGCTGACGATACTTTCGCCGTGCGTACTACCACTGGTGCCGATCGTGCTCGGCAGCGCGGCCCAGAACAACCGTTGGGGACCTCTCGCACTGGCCGTGGGGCTGGTGGTGTCGTTCACGTCGGTCGCGCTGGCGGTGGCGATTGCAGGCGTGTCGAGCGGGATCGATGCGGACGTCGTGCGGATAACCGGCGCGGTCGTGATCGTGTTGGCCGGCCTCGCGATGCTGTTCAAACGCACAACTGCGGCGTTCAGCCGGATCCTCGCACCCGTCGCTGCGTGGGCGAGCCGCAGCCAGACGCACCTCGAAAGCCATGGCGTGCTGGGCCAGGCCGCGATCGGCGCCTTGCTCGGCGTCGTATGGAGTCCCTGTGTCGGCCCGACGCTCGGAGCGGCGACCGCGCTCGCGAGCGCAGGGCATGACGTCGGCGTGGCCGCGCTGACCATCCTGGCGTTCGGGACCGGCATCGCGACGATGCTGGTGGTCATCGCACTGGCTGCACGCGGCTTCGTGCCGCGCTGGCGCGAAGCGCTGATGCGCGTCGGCGGCAACGGCAATCGCATCTTCGGCGTCCTGCTGATCGCGGTGGGGCTGCTGATCATCACCGGTCTCGACCACCAGTTCGAAGCGCTGGTGCTCGCCGTCTCGCCGGACTGGCTGACGGACCTGACCACCCGCTTGTAGTGCGCACGGCCCGGCGTGCTCATTGCGTCCGCAGTCGAGCATGCCGCCAGGTGCGATTGGACTGAGGCGCAATTGGCTATGGCAATTCTCGACAATGAAGCGCATACCGCCGCGGCACCTGCATGTTTTACGGTGCCGCAGCGGCCACCCCGCTCGCGCAGCGTAGACGTCACGGCGCCTCGGCTCGATGAACGGGCCGCGCGGGCGCTCGCCGACGTGTTGCCGCTGCTCCGCTGTGGAGAAGAAGCGGCCACCCTTGCATTCGGTCGGCTTGCGGGCCGCGCGGATGTGGACCCTGCGCAACGCGCCGAGGCGGCCGCACTGCACATGATCGAAGCCGAAGAGCGCGTGCATGATGCGCTGCTGCAGCAACTGTGTGAGCGGCTGCCGCAATCGGCTGACGGTGCCGCGCTGCGCAGCGCGGCGCGGCGTTTTCATCTGCGCATGTTCGCGCGCGATCAGACACTGCATCTTGCGCGGATCGCTGCGGTCGATGCGGCGGTCTGTACGGTTCTGTCGCGACTCACGTCGCCGCGCACGGCTCTCGCGCAGGATCCGGCGCTGGTGCAGCTGTTTCACAGGATCCGTCGCGACGAGGCGCGCCACGTCGCGGTGACGCGTACCATCGTGAGCAAGCGCGGCAGCGCCGAACGGCTGCGTAGTTCGGGCGCCGCTGCGCGCGAGGCGCTCGCGGCGTTGCTGAGCCTGCGCGGTGCGACGTTCGACCTGTTGCGCGTCGACCCCGACGCGCTAATTCGCGACGTGGCGCGCTTGCCTGGAGGGTTGCTTTAATGGACGGCGCGCACGACACGAAGCGCAATGCGTATGCGCGCGGCAGCGTAACGGTGCTTGGCACAGGTTTCGCGCTGCCCGGTGCGCCGCTTGACAACCGCAGCCTGTTCGAGCGGGTCGGAGCGCTTGCGCCCGGCCTCAGCGCACGTGCGATGATCGCGACCGCGCGCCGCCTTTCGATCGACACGCGCCACGTCAGCCGCGCATTCCGGGCGCGCGCGGAGGCGCCACTTCCCGGCGCTCGCAACCCGGAACTTGCCGCACGCGCCGTGCGTCGCGCACTCGACGAGGCCGGGCTCGATCCCGGCGAACTTGGCTATCTGATCGGTCACACGGCGACGCCCGCGCAACCGCTGCCGTCGAATATCGCGCTGGTCGCGGACGAATTGGACTACATGGGCCCTCATGTCGAGTTGCGCCAGGCGTGTACCGGGTTCGCGAACGCGTTGCTGATCGCGTTCGGGATGCTCGCCGATCCCGATGCGCGGCCGGTCGCGATCGTAGGCTCGGAGACCGGTTCGCTGTTCTTCGATCCGGCTTCTGCGGCGCACGATCGTGATCAGCGCGTGAACCTTGCGCAGATGGGCGATGCTGCGGCGGCGGTTGTGCTTGGGCCGGCCCGGCCCGGCACATCGCGACTGCGTGCCGTGTGGTTCGGCGCACTCGGCCTGCACAAGGCACCGGGGCTCGAGATGCGCGCGGGCGGCGCGGATTGTTCCGCGCCGAGCGCGTTGCCGCTCGCGTTCGTTCACGACTATAAGCGGATCGCGCAGACGGGCACGGTGCTGTTCGACGCAGGGGTTGCGGCGGCGGAGAAGCAGGGGGTCGCGCTAGATGAGGTCGACTGGATCATTCCGCATCAGACGAGCGGGCGTATTGGCGTGCAACTGGCAGCTCATTTCGACGTGCCATCTGACAAGGTGTTTGTAAATGCCGACCGGGTCGGCAATACTGGCTCGGCTGCGATCTGGCTCGCGCTCGCGCAACTGCGCGAGCGCGGCCTCGCGTCGGGTACACGTGTGCTCGCGCTTGGAGCGGAAGCTACCAAGTATATGCATGGCGGCTTTTTGTACGAGCAGCGGTGAGGTTGGAGACCACGCCAAAGTGAGGGCTCTATGCTGCAAGCGCTGGATACCATGCTCGAAGCATCGCCTCGCGGATCACGTGCGCAACATGAATACCCTGAGGTCCGAACTCCCTGGTTCAGCGGGTGCAACCGGCCACTTTCAGCCATTCGACCCACTCGCTATGATCGTCAACAACCATCGCGCGAAACCGCGGGGACGGCGTAACGTGACGGCGCGTCGATCGGCGGCTCGTTAAACCCCCCACCATTCGTTCGGCGATTTCGACTTCCGAGACTCAGGTTTTCCAAAAAAAAAGGTCGTAAATCCGCTTACGGGACAAAGAAAGAGGACCGAATGAGCACATCAATCAGTTCGACAAGTTCAAACGCGGTGACATTGACCCAGTTCGCGCTGGGTTCTCCCGGGTTGATGCAGTCTGTGCCAGCTACGGAAGCGTCGCCGGCGCAAGCCACGGTGAGCGTCGTTGACCCGTCTGCGACAGCGGCTCGCGTTGCAAAGTATCTGGATGCTTTAGGCGCACCGTTGAAAATGGGGAACGACGCGCGAAACATCGCTAACGCCTTAACTTCCACAATGCAGTCAGTAGTGTCCGAGCGGCCGGACCTCGCCAATGCACATTTTGATTTCCATTCGAGCAACGGCTCGATTCAGGTCACATCGAAAGACCTGAGTGCAAGCGATATATCGTGGCTTCAAGGCAAGCTGAACGGCAATGCTTCACTCGTCGCCTCTGTAAAGGCTTTTCATGATGACGCAGTCAGCGGCTATGCGAAGTGGTCGGAAGCGGATGGAACGCCGCTAACCGCATCCCAGTCAGATGCGGTTAGCGAGAAAGCGGACGGGCTTGGGGGTTTCATGTCGCTTTTCCAGTCGCTCGGACAGGATGCGCAGAAATATCAGATGAAGGACGGCGATTACAATTTGGCAAACGGGAGCAAGATGGATCTCGGTCAGGATCCGACCACCGCAGCGGGCTTTCTGCTGTTCGCGAAAAGTGCGCAGGCTTCTGAAAACGGTACATCAAGCTTCGTTTCGACATCCGGCAAGACGCTTTATGGCGGCCAGATGGATGTCTTTCAGAATACTTCCGTGATCCCTAATTTCTTTCCGGACTCTGGAACCAAGTCATTGGGATTTTCACAGACGGCGTGAGCATAGTGGCCCGCGTGCCGAGATAGGCCTACGAAGAGTTGGTTTACTGGTGGCAACGATTCGCCACTCGAGACAGCATGTTCCGGACTCAGCCATGAGGACTCCTCATGCGGCAAGCGACGGCCACTTTCGGCCACTTTCGGCCGTTCGACAAGGCCGTTCAGATCCGCGACAATCGCCTCCGATGCCGAGGTTCGGTTTTCCATCTCAACGGTTCGACTTTCCTATGCGGGTGGCATTTTGAGTGACGAGAGCTACATCGGTTGGTTAAGACAGAAGGTCGGTAATGGTTTGATACTGAGCCCGTCGGTTGGGGCCGTGATTCACGATCACGAGGGCAGACTTCTCTTGCAAGAGAAATCTTCGGATGAGGCTTGGAGTTTGCCAGCTGGGGGAATTGAACTGGGTGAAAGCCCCCAAGAAGCAATTGCCCGGGAGGTGATGGAAGAGACCGGATACGCCATCCGCATTCATGGCATTCTCGGCGTCTTCGGCGGCCGAGCATTCCGGTACACGTATCCCAATGGCGATCAGGTTGAATACGTTGCGACGTTGTTTCAGTGCAAGATCACTGGCGGTTCCGGAATTCCTACCGACACCGAAACCAAGGACACCCGGTATTTCAAAAGGCACGAAATGCCCGAACTGGCATTACCGTATTCGATCGACGATTTGTTCCGCAAGTTCTAAAAGCTGATGGCAAGCCAGCTACGCGTGATCGGCAGCGGCCGGCCATGAACGGCCAGTCGACATACTTCCGTGAATTGCTGACAATCGCTACCCGAAGCGTCGCCAGCCGTGAATCGGCCGTGTACGGCGTCCACTAGTGAAACGTCGGCCTCTGGAGACGAGCATCTAAACGGCGAGAAAAAAAGTTGAGGTAGCATCATCGAACTCAACAGGGGGAAGACGGTGATTCGGGAAATCAAGGCTCGCGTAAACTCGATAGGCGTCCCTCTTGCCAGTCTGCTTCTCAGCGATCTGATGAGGATCATGGCAGAAATGGTTGGCTATATCACGCTCCCTTGGTGGATCGTTCACCGGGGCGGCGCGCATGACTTGGCGATCTACAGCGTAAGCATCGCCATCACCACGATTTTTGCAATGCCACTGCTTGCGCCACTCGGGGATCGCTACGCAAAGAGACAGCAGATTGCATGGGGTATATGCGCCCTGATGGTCGTCGCCTTCACCCTCGCGACGCTCGCCTCGCTGTCCGACTACCGACTCATGCTCATCATCTGCGTAGGCGTGGTCACCGTTATAGCGAAAGCTTTCGTTGACCCGGCCAGCTCCACCATTTCGGCTGAACTTGTTCCGGTGAATCGTTTGGCCGAAGCGCTTCGTCTTCGTAAATCGACGCAGGCAGTTGGCGGTGCCTTAGGTCCAGCATTGGCTGGTGCAACACTGGGCTTGGCCGGTATAGCTGCAACATTTTGGATGAACGGCATACTGCTCGGCGTCGCTGCTTACGTGACTTTGCATCTTCCATCCCAATCTCAGCATCGCGAACACCATCGCGGTCTAGCCCGTTGGTGGAAAGACCTGCACGCCGGACTGCATGCTAAATGGATCGTCCCGTTGGAGCGCGGCTGGACACTCGTAAACTTCCTCGTCTGGATATTCCAAGGCCCCGCAGTCGGCATGCTGATCCCGCTCAAAGTTCAATCACTCGGGCTGTCGGGTCTGTGGCTAGGTGTTTGCGAAGCGGCCTTATCCATAGGTTTACTACTCGGAATCTTTCGTGGTTCTGATGCACTGGTCAGTCGTTTCGGCCGATTCAACGTCCGGGTGGGGGCCGCGATGTGCGAAGGGCTGGCACTTGCTGCTTCGGGGTGGGCCCACTCACTCACCGTTCTCGTACAACTGGTTGCTAGTTTTTCCGGGTCATCGAATTTGTCTGTGAGCCGCGCCGATACCGGATTTGTGATCGGCGAAGGCGGATCGGTTAGAGTCCCTATTTCTGGACTCAGCGAATGACGGGTAACCTCTGCTGGCAAGCGATTCCGACGAAATTGAGCGAAGCGCAGTTTGAGCAATTTGTCTTGCCGCATCTGAGCCTGGGCCGTCGCGGACCGCCTCCCACGCTACCCTCGCACAAGCTCTTCAACTACATCCTGCGGGCACTGCATATGGGCTGTCAATGGAAGATGCTGCCGATCGAAAGGAATGAAAAAGGTTGTCCAGAAATTCACTACACGCGGATCTACCGAATCTTTCGTCGTCGGCACGCCGATGGTTGCATCGCTGCAATCGGGAATGGCGGCCGTCCAGTCTTTCCAGCGGGATAGTACGGCTCGATCAGGGAAATCAGTCTCGTCCAGGGAACCACGCGCCTCATCTCATCAAGAAATTCCCGCTTACGCGTGCGTTTCGTTGACAGATCCAGACCAAGACCAAGCTGCGTCATCAAGGCTCTCCTCAATTACTAAGCCGAAACAAAGTAACCGGACATGGGTCAAGCCGCGTAGCGGACTGACGGATGTTGAAACATGGATCGGACCAAGGCTGGAATCTTCTGCAACGAGCGCAGAACCGCTCGAACACGCTGCTTGAGATGCCCGGGACCTTTGATGGCAAGCTTGCCGATCTTGTGATGTTTGAGATAACCCCATACCAACTCGTCCGGGTTCAGGTCTGGCGAGTAAGCAGGAAGGAAGAACAGACAAAGGCGCCCATTCGATTCTGCGGCAAGCTGCCGGATCGCTTTGCAACGGTGTACCGGATGACCATCGGCAATCAGGAAGACAGGCGCATCGGCGGTGAGCATCAGCCGTTTGACGAAGTCGACGTACACGGAGATCTTGAAGCTGCCTTCGAAACACATGAATCGAAATTGGCCACGCGGGCTGATCGCTGAGATCAGGTTCACCTTGAAGCGCGCGCCAGTGACTTCGACTACCGGTGTTTGACCGACCGGTGCCCAGGTCGTGCCGCTGTGATAGTCCGATCGCACCGTCGATTCGTCGACGAAGAAGATCTGTGCCCCGCAGCGTTTGGCCTGCCCGACAATGGCCGGGTATTCGTCGCGCATCCATGACTCGACCAGTTCAGGGTCGCGTTGGTAAGCACGCGCAAGCGGCCGCTGGGGTGAAAGCCCGAGCTTGCGCAGCAGTCGACCGACAGACACCTCGGAGAGCCTGACGTTGAAATGTTCGCGAATCAACTCCCGCACCATGTCTCGCGTCCACAATGCAAACTCGAACTTCATCTGCATGGGGTTCTTCGTTGTGACCGTCTGATAGACGAAGCGGATAGCCTCGGACGACAGCTTCATCGGTCGACCAGGGATTGCCTTGGCTCGTAACGCCTCGATGCCCCCTTCGCGCCAGGCCGCCAACCACTCGTAAATACGCGCCCTCGAGAATCCCAGCGTGCGGATCACGTCCTCCGGCAACTCGCCCGCTTCGACGCGCTTGACCGCCCGAATACGGATCTCTTCAAGCGTTGCATGTGAAAGCTGCCGGCCGTCGTCCTCGCGCATCTCGCCTCTCCCTAAGCCCCTTAAAGCTTAGACCGTGGCGTCAATTTATGTTCGCTTATTTATGCACTGGTTAGTAACTCCCCTGCGTCCCAGAATAGTTCACACGGGCCTCAATGCCAGGGCTTTTGCAGAGTTTCTCTAAAGCGCCTACAAGACATAGCAAAACGGGCGTCACGCCAAATCCAATTCCAAGGCGAACGCCTATCCTGAGGCTGCCAATAGTTTTCACGACTTTTCCTTCGCATGTAGGTTGCAACTGTTGACTCAGCGTCGAATCAACACATACAACCTGTATTGATCAGGAAACCTGCTTTCCTGCGACGTGATTTCTCCTGGTGCTCTTCCCGGACTACCACCTCAAATAGAGCGGACCAATTAGGGCACCGATACCGGCGGTTATGCTGATGCCCAGTACGTACCAGACACCCCAGAACGGTACCGACATCTCTGAACAGTAAAGCGAATATACGAGCAGACCTTGCGCGCCAGCGAGCAGTCCGGCGCCTGTACCTGCCAATATCAGGCGGATGGGAGCGAGTCCCTTCAAGGCGTGCATCACTGCGGCAAGCGATGGTAGAGAGAGCAGAACAATATTCGCTGTGGTGACTCTCCATGTTGTACCTAACATCAGTTGCAGGCGATAGCCTGGCGGGGTCGCGAATACAATGAACGTGGCAGCGAGCAACATGGTAATGAATGGTAGTGTGACCGCTAACCATGCCAGCCGGACGGGTGCACCGGGCCGTCCAAGACGTCCAGCGAGGTTCAATGCAGCGATGAGTGTCGTTACCGGAAACGCGAGTCGCACCCAGAACATCGTCGTCAGCAGCAATTCCGGCATGTCGCTGCGGATGCCGTAAAGTACCACCAGCAAAGCCGTGCTGCTGGCCATGCCAACACTAAGCGCGCGATTGAGCCGCTTCGAAGCAAAATTCGACTCAATCGGTGTCAGATTGTTAGTTAACCTGAGTATCAGATCTGAAGTTCTCATGTTGCCGCAACGTTTTGAAAGCGGATACGTGATGCAATAGGGGCACCGGCTGTCGGGCAAGCTCTCACTCCGGGACATACAATACTTCGAACCCGACATTCGTGATGCCACCTCGCTTGTCCGGTCAGATGCGTTCACCGGATCACGACCTGAACGACCGGTCACCCAGCAGATAGTCGATCGATATCAGCCCTGGTCCCCAGGCCGCAATACCCAGTGCCATTGCCACCCAGGTCAGGTGAATCGGCCAGCCCTCAGGCACGGTCAGTTCGATGATGCAGGTCATCAATATCAGGCCGGCTGCGGCGAAGCGGGTTCCAAGGCCAAGCACGAGCAGCACCGGAAATGTGACCTCGCCGCAGCCCGACAGAAACGCGAAGACTGCGGGAGCAGGAAACGGATAGGGACCGCCCGGGAGATGCAACTGAAACTCCTGCGTGAACAGGTCGATAGCCGTATCGTTGAGCTGGAGGAAGCCGTGCCATTTCAGAATGCCCGATTTCCAGAACGGCACCGCCAGCGCAAGCCGCAGCACGAGCTGAGCGAGCCACGGTTGCGCGAGCGTCTGGATCAGTCGCTTCGCCATGCCGATCGCGGATACGAGTACGGCCGGAAAGGGCAGTTTCATGTTCTTTGGGTCCGACATCCTGGTCAGTCTCCGTGTTGAATGCCGGTAAATACGCCGGCTGAAAGCATCCCTGCCAGGTTGGCCTGGATGTCGAAGGAGGGCGCCTCCTGAAACGCCGCCGCGACCGCTTCGCCCAGTGATGCAGCTTCGAGAAGATGGGTCAGGAAGGCCGCACCGCCAGCCGGCAGGCGCGATACCAGCACCTCATGTCCGGGTCGTGTCACGAGCGCGTCCTCCGCTTCGCCTGAGCGGAGCGGCGTAACGGGGCCATCGGTCCGGTTCATCGCAAAGATGGCGACGGCGGGATAGCGTGATCGCACCACCCGCGCGGCGGGGTGTGGTGTGAAACGGACTTCGGCGAGAGACGCCGGTTCGATCCCGGCTAACGCCTCGGCAGCGAGCACAGGCAAGTCGGCTGCGTGATAGGCATCCAGCCACGCCCGCTCGATGCGCGCGGTGTCCGCAAGCCAGGGCATTTCACGCGCATATTCGTAGGATTCGATGAACGCAGGAAAGTCCCGTCCGTACGCGAACAGCAGCGGCGAAGTGGGAGGCGTCGCGCGGAGATGGAAACGGGCCATCGCCCTGAAGAAGTCGACGCCGGTGATGCGCTGGATAGCAGGATAGACCGCTGCCAGCGCGTCAATGAGGCTGACCGTGACGTTGTTGCGATAAACGTTGTAACGGTTGACCACACGCTTGCCCGGCGCGGCGATCACGTCTTCAGGCGCGGTGATCGATGGGTCCGTCAAACCCAGTGCAAACGCGGTGGCGTGGCCGCCCGAAGGATTGTCAGGCTGCATGGCTGGCCTCCTCAGCGAGTGATACCGCTTCTTCAGCCATGATGTGCCGCGCGGATAGCGCCTGAGCCCACAATACAGGCCACGCGGGAAGGTTGCTATCCCATTCGATCAGCGTCGGCCTTGGGCCGATTCGTGCAACGATATCCCGATAGAGACGCCAGACGGGATCGGAAATGGCGCAGTCATGGCTATCGATGAGCAGCAGGTCGTTTTCGTCGTCGCGCTGCTCGCTATGTCCGGCCAGGTGTATTTCGCCCACCTGTTCAAGCGGTAATCCGCCAAGATACGCCTCGGCGGAAAAGCCGTGATTGGTCGCGGAAACGAACACGTTATTGAGGTCCAGCAACAGGCCGCAGCCGGTGTGTTGAACGACTGCGCGGATGAATTCGGTTTCGCTCAATGTCGAGGATGCGAACGCGACATAGGTCGACGGATTCTCAAGAAGGAGGGGGCGTTTGATCGCGTCCTGGACCTGGTCGATGTGTTCGCATACCTGCTCGAGCGTTGCTTTCGTGTACGGCAACGGCAGGAGGTCGTTGAAGAATGTGCCGCCGTGTGACGACCACGCGAGGTGTTCGGACACCAGCACGGGTTCGTAGCGCGTCACCAGATCGCGAAAGCGCGCGAGATGCGAGAGGTCCAGTGCCCCAGGTCCGCCGATCGACATGCACACGCCGTGAAGGGAGAGCGGATAGGCCTCGCGGATCGCTGCAAGTGCTCGGTGGGGTGGACCACCGGCGCCCATATAGTTCTCGGCGTGAACTTCGAAGAAGCCATCTTTCAGGCCGTCCGCGAGAATCGCGGTCAGGTGTTCATGCTTGAAACTGGTTCCGACAGGCCCTTGAGCGCGACGCGTCACGCCACTCGAACAGCCAGGCTCGCAAACCGCCGTTGTCCTTGAGGTATCGTTCATGGCCGCTCCCGTTCCTCCTGTCGTTCGCCGGTTCAGGACTTTAGCGGCGTGAGCGAGCCATGGCCACCGCCCGGCACTTCGATACTCGTGCAGGTGCCGCCTTGAACGAACTTCCACGAGTTACCCTGGAAGTCCATTGCCGACGTCCCTTGGCACGTCGTGCCGGGACCGGCGGCGCAATCGTTCTGCCCCTTCAGGGCGACGCCGTAGCACTTTTCCTTGTGGGCCGCAATGGCTGCGCCTTCTTCCGCTTTTGTGAGCGGTGCTGCGTGGGCGACTGATGCAAGCAGGCTCGCAACAACGCCGACGAGCAGGGTGGAACTCACAGTGGCTTTTGTGGACATCGAATTTCTCCAGAAGTTAGAAGGTTTCCTTGATGGATACGTCATCTAATTCGTGGGTCACAGACGTCTGGTTACAGGGGAGTTTTCTTTTTTTTGCCTGTGGTGGTCGACATCAGCCATTTGATCAGGGGACACCACTGCATATTGTCAGAGCGTTGCTCACCAGCGAAGGAATCTGTGACCAAGCACCGCCCCGAGCGCGGCTGGGAGCAACATGCCAGCCATATACCAGACGCTCCAGAACGCCGGACTCATCTCAGGGCAATGAAAGCAGTACGCGACTGTGGCGATTGAACTCGCGAGCAGCCCGGAGGCAGCACCGGCAAGCCGGAGACTCGTGGGTGCCAAACCTTTGACGGCCCAGAATATGGCGATGAAGCCTGGAACGGCGAGCAGAAGAATATTGAACGGACATGACCGCCACGAGTGCCCGAGTATCGTAGGCAGCCGGCCTTTTGGTGCCGCGCTGACGACAATCATAATTGCAGCGATCCAGACGACTAGCACCGGTGTCCATGACGGGCCATCCGGCTCCAACCTTGGCGCCGGGGCGCGCCAGCCGAACGGTCGCAAGCAGGGCACCGATTGCGAGGCATAGCTTGCTGCCCTTCGGAGTCCAACGGGACGGACGCTAGTTCGTTTCAAAAAGCGGGATGTACCCCTCGGTCGGCAATAGAGCCGTGTGCATTTCCGAATGAGCGCCCACCGAATTGAGGGTGTCTACGGTAGTGCGTCGATTTGACAGGATGCGCCACGGCACCGCTTGCGTAGCAGGCGAGGCAGGATCCAGCGCTCCGTATAACTCATCAAGCATTGCACGAGGAGGGAGCGTGTACGTCACAAACCCCTCATTGGCCAAAGATGCGGTATGAAAACCAGCATTTCGACACAGACGCTCCTTCACAGGAACATCATGGACGGCGTGCCTCACGCGAGTTCTGGATCAGATCCGCCGTGATGGAATCCATGATTTGACCGCCTTTGATGAATGAGGGCCTGTCGACAGCCCACGCCTCAGGCGGGCAAGCCTTGTGTGTTGGCATAAGTTCGATGAAAGGATTGATTTCAGCCGGATAGATTCTGCACACGTTGGGTCTTGCTTCGTATCCGCCGCATCGCATATCGGGTTGCAGGTGCGGGCAGGCGCCGTCGAAGGCGGCAACGACCGTCACCATCACACGGATCGCAAGTTCACCGCTTTCGGCGGCAAAAGACCGGATTCGCCTGTGTTGCACCTGGCAATCGTCCGTTGACGGTTCGACGGGCCACGGCATCGCTTCGCAAAACACCTGGACATCTCCCCCACGTTCTAACCAGCGTATGGCTTCGTTGACGCTCAGCGGCAGACGAAGATTGTGACAACAATCGCCGCACATCGTGCATGCGAAGTTTAAATCCGTGGTCATGTCGATCTCGGGGTTCAGAAGGCGAAACACAGAAACACAAAGGGAAACGAAAGGCAGCCCAACTTCGGCCGCAATCGATAATTTGCTAGTTCGATCTGAAGCCCGCTTCGGTTACATCGCGAATGCGAAATGGACCGCCGCTTCACCGGACGCATACGTGGTCAATCGAGAACTGCGAACAGGCGCGCAGCAGATTTGAGCCGCGCTGTAACCGATATTGCCAAATATCCGAACTAGGATTGGGGTATCGACTGTTTTCCCTCCGTCCCAACCGCCAAAAGGGTCTAATCATGAACCGGATGCGATTCACTAAACACATCGTGGTCGCAGCGTTGCTGGCAGCGTCAGCCACTGCATTCGCTGGCGAGGTGCCATTTACTCAGGCAAGCTTCGATCAGACCGTCTCGTCGGGCCGGCCCGCGGTTGTGTATCTGCATGCAAGCTGGTGTCCAACATGCCGGGTTCAAAAGCCGATCGTCGACCGTCTGTCTGCCGACCCCAAGCTGAAGCAGGTGACGATTTTCGTAGCGGACTACGATGCGGAAGCGAAACTGAAAAGAGAACTAAAGGTAACCCAGCAGTCGACATTTGTTGTCTTCAAGAACGGCCACGAAGTGGCGCGTTCGACGGGGCAGACCCAGGAGGCGACAATCCGGGCCGTGTTTGAACAGGCTCTGTGATGCAATTCACCGCAGCAACGTATGGGTTAAGTCTCGTCGCCGGGTCGGCATCGGTGTTGTCTCCCTGTGTCCTTCCGCTACTCCCGATACTCGCGACGTCAGCGTTGGCTAAACATCGATTCGGCGTCATCGCACTGGCAGCCGGCCTGGCCATTTCGTTTGCGGGCGTCGGCATATTTCTCGCCACCCTGGGGGCGTCAGTTGCACTGGATCCTGAGGTCCTTCGACGCGGGGCTGCGGGCCTGATGGTGTTTTTCGGCCTTGTCATGTTATCTGGCACCCTTCAAAGGGCTTTTTCCCGGCTCAGTTCCGTCATCGGCGCGAAGGGCCAGCAGGCGCTTGACGATGTGAAAGGAAACGGACTGCTCGGGCAGATGGTGGTCGGGCTGTTGCTGGGGTTCGTCTGGACCCCCTGTGTCGGGCCAACGCTGGGCGCGGCAACGTCGCTAGCGGCACAAGGTCAGGACCTCGGCCACATCGCCATCCTGATGGCGCTGTTCGGTTTGGGTGCGGCACTGCCGCTCGTTTTGCTCGGAACGATTTCGAGAGTTTCGCTCGTGAAGATGCGAGGCACACTCGCCGCGTGGGGTACGACGGCCCGCTGGACGCTCGGTGCCCTTTTCGTTGTCATGGGGACGATCGTCATCACTGGCGTCGACCGTCAGTTGGAAACCCTTCTCCTGTCCGTCAGTCCAGCCTGGCTCACCACCCTGACAACATCGATATGAGAACGGGTCCGCGGCAGCGCGGCGCAGGCAATTGTTCTCAACAGTCAGCAATCCTGCATTCGCATGACTCGCCAGGCAAGCGGTGTCATGACAAGGTGTGTAGCTGACCCGTAACGCGCGCATTGAGTGCTAGGTCTGGTGAGGGAGCCAGGTCGGCGGCACTCGCCTTGTTTCCCGTCGGCAGCATAGCGGAGAACATACCTTTGAATCGGTAGCCTGCTGTGCATGCCGGACAATATACTTCAGTATCCTCAAAGGTATCCGATCTGACGACAACAGTTGGACCGCATGTCTGGCAATGCTGGAGTGGTATTCCTTCATCGCTATGGCCTGCGATGTGGTACAGGTTGACGCTCCCACCCAGTTCCAGAAACATTTCTCCATATTCGCGATTGAACTGCGTGCCGAGATTGTCGCGTACGACAGCAAAGGCATCGTCAATCGGCATCGCCTTACGGTACGGGCGTGTGCTGGTCATGGCGTCAAAGGCGTCGCAGATGCCGATGATGGCAGCCATGGGGCGATCTCATCGCCAGTGATGCCTAACGGATAACCTTTGCCGTCGGGTCGCTCGTGATGGGCGTAAACCGCGTCCGCAATGCGTACGCCGAAAGGGTCTTTCGCAAGCGGTCGTTTGCCGACTTCAGGGTGCGTTTTGATGACGGCATACTCCGCATCGGTCAATCGCTCCGTTTTGAGTAAGACCGTATCGGGAACAGCGATTTTGCCCAGATCGTGCGGGAATCCACCCACCGAGACGTTCGCCGCATCGCGATCCGAAAGACCAATCTGTCGTGCCAGCAGACTCGCGTAACGGGAGACTCGCCACAAATGGCCGCTGGTGTATGGGTCGCGGGCCTCTACCACCCACGCGAGGGCGAGCAGACTATCAAGAAGCTCGATCCGCGCTATGTGCCGGTTCCGTCTGGCCGAAGAGACGTGAAGCGAGGCTGAGCATCTTTTTTGGAGTCATGGCCGCGATGGAAGTATTTCTGAGGGACATTTCGGGCAAACGGGAAGCCGCTACAAACGACGGATTGTCCATTTTGTTTCATGCGGTCGACGTGTTGTGCCGGTTCGACGTCGCCCCTTAAATTCGTCCAAAAAGTGCTTCGGGTTACACGAACGAGGAGGTTATTTATTTGCGACGGCGACGCGGTTCCCAACCGGCGTACTGACCTGCGCTTATCTGAAGGAATGTGTGTTGTCCGATTTCGACCGGGCTGCAGAACGGCACTTGCGGATCGGGCCACGATGCAGGTCTGGGTTCAAGGCGTCTCACATCGGGCAAATCATTCCTCCCACAAAAACTCTGCAGGCAAAAAAGCGCCCGCTTCCGTATGAGCGGGCAAACCATGTACGAAGGACATGGAGGAGACTTTCCTGAGTCCAGGCGCCCACTCGAAACATGTGGCGGCTTACACCCCTATCTCAACGAGCCCTTACCTTCAGGTGGTCGTACGTTTGAAAAGCTTCTGAAGAAATTGTGCCATGTCAACCGGCGGATGAATGGCTCTTCGCCGTTTGCGGGGGGTGACATTGTCGAGCGCACGGAAGAGCGTCGAAGTTTGCAAGACCTCCGGCAGCAATTGCCCCTGTGGCATGCGAGGCCCATATACGACGTCGAGCGGAATGCCAAAACGACCAAAATCCTGAATGTAGGCGAGGACTCCGGGGTTATACCGGCTCCAGTCGGCTCGCATGCGCACGACATTGTCCTGTCTGAGCCGAGTGCGCACGACAGCCGTGTCCAGAACAGACAGCTCATTGACTTTGCAGGTGAGACACCAGCTTGCCGTTACGTCGACGAGCACAGTCTTGCCGCTGGCGACCAGCGGGCTGATTGCATTTGGATCGAACGCTTGCCATTCGGAGGGTGGAGCGCTTCGGTCTGCTGCTCCGGAAGGGGTAAGCGAGGCAATTGCAATGGCACTGCACGCAAGGAGCGCAGTCGTCGCGCCTGACCATCGGTTGGTCCGCAGGCTTCCCAATCTGGTAACGACGGCCCGCACGGCGAGAATGGCAATCAGCACGATACTGACGAGTGACGCGGCTTCCATACCCGCGATATTCCACAACGACACGATCAGCCAGACCGAAGTCGTGAGCAGCAGTAGGCCCATGATTTTGCGCAACTGGATCATCCATTGGCCGGGGCGCGGAAGCAACGTCACGAGCGATGGAGCGAGCGCCAACGTCAGGAACGGGAGTGCCATTCCTACCCCAAGTGCGAGAAGCACCGCCGTAATCTCGAGCGGGCTACGTGCCAACGCAAAGCCGACCACAGTACCGACGAGCGGAGCCGAGCACGGTGTCGCTAGAAGCGTGGAAAGCATGCCGCCGACGAACGCCTCGACAATCGGCCCCCGACTCGTTGCACCGCTTGCACCTCCGGAAAGGATTGGCGGAAGACCGATCGGGAGCCAGTCAAAGAAGCTTGCAGCGAACAGCGTTGTGAAGACCGCCATGCCTGCGAGGAACCACGGTTGCTGGAACTGTATGCCCCAACCAAGTGACGCACCCGCGAGTTTGAGCACCGACAGCACGACTGCAAGCAATCCAAATGACGTGACAATTCCCAGTGCCGTCGCGAGCGCCACCCGCCTTGCCGTTTGGCGTTCGGTGCCTGCGGCTTTCGCCACCGAGAAAACCTTGATTGAAAGAACGGGCAACACGCATGGCATGAAGTTCAGAATCAGGCCGCCAAGAAGAGCCAAGGCCAGAATGACGACGATGCCGTGATCGTCGTCTCCCGTGGGGATGACTGGTGCGGCCATGAACTCGGCCGCTCTGGATCCGTCCACCACGGTCAGGCGCAGCGGGTCTTTCGCTGCACCGGCAGGTGGCAGTTCGACTTCCAGTGCAGCCCGGTGGCCGTGGTTTGAAAGGTGTACCTGCGGCGCTGCGGGCAGACCGGCCTCAGCTCCTTCGACGAACAGGTCAGGCGACCGAAACGGGGTGCCTTCGCTGCGAAGATCGACCTCCAAGCGCCGGCCGGCGGAGGTTTGCTCCAGCGTGCTATGCACCACGCCGATTCCGGCCTCTGTGGGCGTTTGCGGCACCCCTTGCGCCGCTGTGGCGATATCTGCGGCTTCGCTTGATGGTCCGTCCATGCCCGGCGGTAATGTGAGCGCCACCTCTGCATGTTCGGGCACGCATACATCCGCGCAACTCGCGTAGTCGAGAGTCAGCGCAATGCGGGTCGCCGCGTGCGGATGGTCCAGCTTAAGGCTCACCGGCAGAATGAAATCGCCCGTATAGACACTGTTTTGCAGACCCGAAACAACGAGGCGGGACGGCGCTGGCCAGGACACGGATGCCGATGCAACATTCCGGGACCGAGACCAGTCGAAAATCGGCGCAATGCCGGCATCGCCAGGCGTGCGCCAGTAACCATGCCACCCGTCCGGATACCGGAACTCGACACCTAACTGCAGCGTGCTGCCCGGTACGCCGTTGGTTGCTGTGATGATGCGTACACGGGCGCGCTGATCGCCAGTCCAGTTCGAGGACGCGGCACGAGCCGCAAACGATGGAGCAAGAACAAGCGTTGCGACCAGGACAAAGAAGGCGCCAATGCGAGTGAATCGAGGCATCGCTTGCTCCTCGTCGAAAAGCGGATAGGTACGTCGGGTTTTCACAAGCCGTCCGTCCGGGACGGAGCGAAACCACTTCAAGGCTCATCTGTCACGCGGGCCGCGCCGACAATATGTCCGTCCGGTGCTTCGAGCAGGATTGCGGTCTTCTCACCCGCGGGTATCTGCGCTTCGAACATCACCGGTTTGCCCATCCATTGGCCAATTGGTTGAAACGAACGAACGATGTTCGACTCTTTCAGCGTTCGCCCGCCGTTTTCACCACGCCCGACTGAGGTCACATGCTGCGTGTCGTAACCAACCAGAATCACCTGGGCGCTTCCGGAGCCCGCACCGACTGAAACAGTGATGGCGTTGCCCTTGCGCACGGCGGATACCGGCATGGCCGTTGAATCGGCGTCTTTCGCTTTCTGAATCGCGGCCTCGCCGGTTGAGCGGTCCGAACCCACGAAGCCGGTTGTTCCGTCGACGACCATTTCAGGGGTGTAGGAGCCGTCGCCGAAGCGTCGAGCGTATTCAGCCTGACGTTGAGTGGCGATATCGAGGGAAAACGGGTCCTTCCACCCAAGGCCGTTCCAGTAGGTTACGTGGAATGCCAAAGGGAGAATGTCGCTTCGCTGTTGACTTAACTCCGACAGGTAGGCGTCAGCCGGCGGACAGGATGAACAGCCTTCGGACGTAAACAGTTCGACAACCGCGGGTCGGGGCATTGCCGCGACGACCGGGAGGGCCACAAGCAGCGAAATGAAACCAAGCAGACGGGCTAGCATGAGTTGACTCCTGGTGAGAATCGTTGATGCACCGGTCGCGGCGGAACAGGCGATATGACAGCCCGAAGAGAAAACTAAGGAACCTCTTGATCAAGCTCCCTCAGTAACTGCGTTAGGGGCGCACACCCTTTCCACCGGGCGCGTTTCTACGGCGAATACCTTCCCCCTGAACGGCGCCAAGGACGAGCGCGGAAAACGCGCACACTGCAATGTTGCGGACTAGTTTCATCCACATCTCCAGCTGTGTCGTTGAAATGAAAGCATGAGCAGGACGCCTCACCCTGTCTCGCAGCGCTTGCTGACGCAGTCCTTATGCTAGTTCGACGCGGGCCTCGATCGGGTTACACCTTCCGAAAATAAACGATCCGTTAGGGCGCTCACGTGTGGCAATGGCGATGGTGTTGGATCTCTCCCGGCTGGCGCGTGCGCAACCTCGCGAGCGCCGATCCTCTGTTAGCGCGGGACCACCTGTCCGAGCCGTAGCGGCAGTTCGTCCAGCCGCGACACCACATGGTCGGGTTGCTGGCCGAGTTCCTCGAATGTGCCGCCGGCCCGGTTGACCCAGCAGGCTGGATAGCCGAAATGGCGGGCCCCGGAGGCATCCCACGCGTTTGACGACACGAACAGGACTTCCGACCGATGCAGCCCCATCGTGTCTTCCGCCAACGCGTACACGTCAGGATGCGGCTTGAACACCTTGACGTGCTCCACGCTGATCAGATGGGCGAAGCGCCCTTCGAGTCCAGAATGACTCACCACGCTGTGAATTGAGCGCACCGAGCCGTTAGACAGGATCGCCAGCGGCAAATCCATGGCCTGAAGTTCGGCGAGTGCCGCGGGTACCTCCGGATAGGGCTGGATTTTCAGGTACTCGTCGCAGAGAGTGACCCGTACGTCATCCTTGAGCGTTAGCTTCAGGTGGCCGCAGGTGTAGCGCAGTGCATCGTCGGTTGCTTCCTCGAAGGAGAGGTAATGTCCCATCAGACTGCGCAGCCACGTATATTCGAGTTGTTTCTGCCGCCAGATCATGCTGATTTCGAGCCCTCGGCATGGGAAGTATTCGCTGCAACGGCGAGCGACCGAATGCACGTCGTAGAGCGTGCCGTACAGGTCGAAAACGATGCCTTTGATGATTGTCATATTGTTTCTCCAGGATAGATTCAGGAAGGCCGACGCGGGATAGGCTGTGCGGCCAAAAAATGGGTTGAACGGGTTACTTCGCTGTGCGCTCATGCTCGGGATCGAAGCCCGTGTGTGCTTTGAACACGAAGGCGTCGAAGCGCGCTTCGTGCGCTTCACGGGCGGCTCGTCGCCCCTGGCGACTCGTCGTCATGGTGCCGGCCCATGCACCCACAAATCCGAGCGGCATGCTGAGGATGGTCGGATTCACGATCGGGAAGATGGCGTGTCCCTTGAGAAACGCGGGCCCGATGAAGGCGAGGACTACTGACGAGGCAAGCCCAACCGCCATCCCGCCAATCACGCCCGCCGTATTGAAGCGTCGCCAGAATATTGACAGCAGGATCACCGGGAAGTTGGCCGATGCCGCGACTGCAATCGCGAGAATGACCAGCACGCCGACGTTGATGCCTTGCGCGAGCATCCCCAGCAGCACAGCCAGGGCGCCCACCGCGATGGTGGCGATTCTCGCGACGCGAACCTGTTCCGCTTCGCCAATCTTGCCGTCGTTTATCACGTTCACGTAAAGATCGTGTGCGATGGCTCCGGACGATGCCAGGGTCAGGCCGGCGACAACGGCGAGGATCGCCGCGAATGCGATTGCGCATATGCAGGCGAGGAAGATTTGACCGCCGAGCGTTCCGGCTCCGCCGCCAAGATATTGCGCGAGCAGCGGCAGCGCAAGGTTGCCGCCCGCGTCCGCTGCCCGGATCGCATCCTGTCCGACGAAGGTGGCCGCGGCAAAGCCGATTAGTGTTGTGACCAGGAAAAAGCTACCCGCGAGAAACATTAGCCAAAGTACGGATTTGCGTGCGGTCCGCGCGTCGGGCACCGTATAGAAGCGTGTCATGATGTGAGGTAGGCCCGCCACGCCAAAGACAAACGACAGGAAAAGCGACAGGGGATCGAGCGGGTGATGGAAGTAGCCGCCTGCGACGAGCATGCGTGGGCCGTAGAGATGCTCCACCGACGCGAACAACGTCAGGGCGTTGAAATGTACGGCCGAGAGCAACATCAGTACCAATACGACTGCCGCGATGAGCAACAGAACCGCCTTGACGATCTGCACCCACGTGGTCGCGATCATGCCGCCGAACAGCACGTACACCATCATGCCGACGCCGACCAGTACGATCGCCAGATCATACGGAATACCGAGCAGCAGCTTGATCAGCGCGCCCGCACCGGCCATTTGCGGGACCATGTACGCCAGGTTGACGACGACTGTGCCGATCACGGCCGCAAGCCGTGCGTGACGGCTGCGCATGCGCTCGGCAATCACGTCGCCGAAAGTGAAGCGGCCGGTGTTTCGAACCGGCTCCGCGATGAGCATCAGTACAACGAGGAAAGCGACCAGCGCAGCCACTGCATAGAGGGAACCATCCATGCCATACAGCGACACGAGGCCTGAAAAGCCGAGGAAGGCCGCAGCGCTCATCCAGTCGCCCGCCAGCGCAAAGCCGTTGGCCCGCGCTGACAGGTTACCGCCCGCGGCATAGAACTCGCTGGCGGTGTGCGTGCGGCGCGCGGCCCACCATGTGATGGCGAGTGTGAGCATGAGAATGAGCAGAAAGATGCCGACAGTCATCGCTTTCATGTCCGGCTCCGGCGGCGTGCATCGTCGGCCGCCAGTGCAGCCTGCGTGTCGAACCGGTTGTTGGCTGCATAGACATAGATGCAGGCGGCCGCCCAGCTCAATCCGTACATGAGCAACACGAGCAGATATCCGACGTTAAACGCTCCCACCACTTTCTGCGCCATCCGCGGGCGGTTATAGCCGGCGAGCAGCGCGGTGCCCAGGATGAAGAAAAGGCTAAGACCCAGCAGCGGCGCGACGACGCGGATTTTTGCGCTGACCAACGCCCGGAAGCTCATCGAATTTACCGCCGAGACTGGCACCGAGGATCCTTCATCGATGCGCAACGGGACTAGCGGAGGAGTTTGCGGCGGATGCGGGTCGTGCGAGAGTTCGATCATCTATGTCTCCATGCTTTTGTAGATGTGTCCGCGTACGCGGGCCGGTTGAGGTGGCTGACCACCCGCAGTTCAGTTCGGCCCGCGTTCTGCAAAGAGCAAGGTCCGCACCAGCAGGCAGCAGGCGTACCGCGCGCAGACCGCACGGTGTTTGCGCTAAAGGCCTGAGAGGCGGTGCGGCGCACGTGAGTGCCCGGATCCGATCCCTCACGATCAACCGCTGAAACTGCTTAAGGATCGTTAAGCGAACCAGTTTTGATGGCGGCTGATTCAGATTTGACTCAGGATTTGGCGGCGTTGACCGTGTGCAGATATCTGGCGGAGCTGGTGTATGCTGGATCCTCGAAAAGCGCGGATGGCGTATGGACAATAGGGCCTTGATGGCGACGCTGGATGACTTGCCGCTTGGCGTCGCGGTGATCCGGGATGGACGGATCGAGTGGCATAACGCCGTGGTTCGCGACGGCATGGCGAGGGATCCGCGAGATCCGGGCGTGATTCACGGGGCACTCGCCGCACTTGGTTCGATGCGCGCTGCCGGAACGGATCAGGTGGCTGCGCGGATGGAGTTGGGAGGCACCTGTTACTACATCGGCGTGCATGCGTCGGGCGAATCGGCGTTGGTGCTGCTGATGCCAGGGAGCGATTCGGAAATCCCGTTTCCCGAGATCGTGCGGCTGCGTCAGTTATGCCAGGACCTCGAAGAGATTTTTCGCCATTCGTTTGACGGCATCTTCGTTGCAGACGGCCGCGGCATGACGCTGATGGTGAACGAAGGCTGCGAGCGCAACTACGACCTGAAGGCGGCCGACATGATAGGCCGGCATGTGTCCGAGTTCGAGCAGAAGGGCTGGATCCGGCCGGTGGTCGCGCAGCAGGTCGCCAGAACCGGGCAGCGCATTTCCACCACGCAGCAAACGCATACCGGCAAGACCATCATGGTCACGGGCATCCCCTTGTTCGACACGCTTGGCCACGTGCGCAAGGTGATCATCAATTCGCGCGACACGACGGAGTTGATCCAGCTTCAGGATGCGCTCGCCAGGGCGAAGGCGGACTTGCAGCGAGTGGACGCGGAGATCGAGGCGCTGCGTTTGCAAAACCTGAAGGTAGAGGGCCTCGTTCTACGCAGCGAACCGATGCAGCGCGTCGCGAGCCTCGCGGCGCGCGTGGCCAAAGTTGATGCCACAGTGCTGATTGCAGGTCCATCGGGTGTCGGCAAGGACGTGGTTGGGCGGCTCATCCATCGGGAAAGTTTCCGTGCGAACGGACCGCTGATCAAGATCAATTGCGGCGCGCTGCCGCGCGAGCTGCTCGAGTCGGAACTGTTCGGCTATGAGCCCGGCGCTTTCACCGGTGCGCAGCGGCAAGGCAAAACCGGACTGGTCGAACTGGCGCACCGCGGTACGCTCTTTCTGGACGAAATCGGCGATCTGCCGCTTGATCTGCAGGTCAAACTGCTGCAAGTCCTGCAAGACCGCATCATCGTCCGGCTGGGCGGCACGAAGTCGATTTCCGTCGACGTACGCGTCATTGCGGCGACGAACCGTGATCTCAAGGCGATGGTGCTGGAACGCACCTTTCGCGACGACCTGTACTACCGGCTCAACGTCGTGCCGATCACAGTGCCGGCGCTCGTGGAACGCAGAGACGACATCGCTCCGCTCGTGCTGCAGTTCGTCGACGAATTCAATGAGCGATACATGTTGCGCCGCAAGGTCTCCGAGCAGGCGATTGCGTTGTTGCTCACCTATGACTGGCCAGGCAACGTCCGTGAACTGAGAAACGTGGTCGAACGGATCGTCGTGACAAGCCAGACCGACGTGATCGGGCCTGAATTCCTTGATGGCGTGTTGCCGGTCGATGTGCTGGACCAGGAGCCAAACACATTTCGCCAGCGGGTGGAACGCTTCGAGCGCCGGTTAATCGAAGATGCGTTGCGCAAACATGGCAATACGCGTGAAGTCGCGAAGATGCTGGGGCTCAGCCAGTCAAGCGTAGTCCGCAAGCTCAGACGCGGAAAATGAGGGTATTTCACTGGCATGAGCGCCGCGACGGCAATTGTGCCATCGCGAGAGTTAGCCGCCTTGTTGTACCAGGCGATCGCGCTGATTGCGGCGGGCAATGTGAAGACTACGTGGTAGTACTCCACAGGCAGCAGATCGGCCCGGCGCGCCTCGAGCCACCGGCATGCAGCGCTGGCCTGGCACTTCGGGCAGTGACGGTTACGGCAGGCAATGGGGTGCACCCCGCTACCTGCCTTATGGGAAGTAATGTCTAACGGGGAGTTCCAGATCGATTCGGCGTGATTTCGGCTGTGCCTGCAAGGCCGGATGGCCGCCCTGTCTCCTGGCAATGGCTTTGCTTCACAACACTGCGGTGCTTCGAGTGGCATGTCGGACTGGTCGAAACAAAGCCGATCATTCGTGATAGTTCGGTCGGTCGATATTCTGATAAGACCCATTTCCCTTGGTTCCCATCCGAGTACCGCTCTTGTCTTTTCACTTGTGGCCGGGCCGTTGCCAGCGAGAAACGTCGCGAGGTTTCCGAAATGGGCCGTCGCCTGTTCGGCGGTAAGGAATTGCGCTGGCACTCCTACCTGCCGGCCGATTGAACAGGATGAGGTCGGTATGCGGCTGCAACGGGGAGCGCTTGAGGTTTTCCGCGAGCGCGGCTACGACTGCACTACGGCTGCCGAGATCGCCGCACTGGCCGGTGTGACGGAGCGGACCTTCTTTCGTTATTTTCAAGTCAAGAAGGAGGTGTTGTTTGTTGGCGAGGCTAGGCTACGAGAAGCCTTGGCTGCTTGTATAGCTAACGCGCCCGACGATCTCGGTCCAATCGACACTGTATCGAGCGTTTCGGTCGGTCCATCCCATGCTTGAAGACAATCGGCCATTTTCCGCGCCCCGGCACGAGGTCATCACCGACGCGCCCGCGCTTCAAGAACGTGATTTGGCGAAAATGGCCGCGCTGGCCGATGCACTGACAGCAGCATTGAAGGCGCGAGGTGTCGCGGAACTGCAAGCTGTTCTTGCAGCACGCACCGGCGTGGCTGCGTTCGTTTACGCCACGGTTTCCTGGCTCGAGGATCCCGGTTTTAGTCTCGCCGAGCGTCTTGATCTTGCCTTTCGCGAACTGAAAGTGACGGTAACTGACGCTCGCCACCTTTCGCCTAGCCGGCGCGCAAAGCAAACGCGCTCGCGCCCGAAGGCGCGCGGTTAGCGTCATCGCTTTTTGCAGTCGATACAGAGGGCGTGCGGACGGCAGCCTGACGCCAATGATTCGAATGTCACTGGAAATGAAGCCTTATCCTGAAGTATCCAGATTCGTATTTCGGACTTCGGCAGCGCCGCCGAGGTGTTTTCAGTGTTCTCGGCCTTCCGGTAGGACTTTGCGACAAGGACCATTTGGTTCAACCGTTTGAAATTTGAAGCCGTTAGCTGCAAAGGTCACCCGGTTTGCGCCGAAATTTCCATCTTGAGTGAGCGATGAGAGTTGAAATCAAGCGCTGATCCCGGCGTGAGCAGTAGTTGAACCGACTGATTCCGTCACATGTCCAGAGACTTGCGGTTGCCTCCGAACGCGCAACTCTCCCCCGTGAGGAGTTGGTGTTCGGGCGAGTATTGAAAAAGGTGTTGGGATGGTTCGCGACGTCTTTCTTCATGTCTTAGAGAATGTTTCAAAAAGAGTCGTCCGAGCGCTGAAGCGTTCGCCAGCAGATCAGGCAACATGCGAGTTTAAGGAGCCCTTCATGGATGTCGGCACGACGCTCGTATCGAGTGCGAAGGCGGCGAAATCCATGCAGCCACGCATTGGTTCGCTCGACGACCCAGCGGACTTTACCGAGACCGCTCCCATGGGGTTCGCCACGCCGGGCGATCGATGTGGGGATGCCGGCAGCGTGCAAGGGCCGGTGATACTTGTCGTGGTCATAAGCGCGATCCGCATAGATTCGGGCCGGCTTGCGAAGTGGTCGGCCGCGCAAGGCACGAACCGGCGGGATCGCATCGACCAGTGGAAGCAGTTGCGTGATGTCGTTGCGATTCGCGCCAGTCAGGATGACCGCAAGCGGCGTACCGTTGGCGTCGGTGGCAACGTGATGTTTGGAACCGGGTCGCGCACGATCGGTGGGGTTCGGTCCAGTTTTTCGCCCGCCCCAACCGCTCGAACAGAAGTGGAATCGATGACGACGCGAGAAAAGTCGATCCGGTCGGCGGCACGCAACTTTGCGAGCAGGATCTCGTGGAGCCGATCCCAGACGCCGGCCTGTTGCCAGTCGCGCAAGCGCCGCCAGCAACTGATACCCGATCCACAGCCCATTTCGGCGGGCAGATCGCTCCAGCGAATGCCGCTTTTGAGCACGAACAGTATCCCGGTCAGCGCGGCCCGATTGGCCACGGGCTTGCGCCCCGGATACCGGAAGCGTCTCGGCCTTGCTGGCGGTAGAAGTGGTTCGATCAATGCCCACAATTCGTCGTCGATGATTTGCCTGGCCATCTCCTCGCTCCGCTCGTCACAACGGTCGAGGTTAACAGCTTTGCGTTTGAGTTAAGGAAGGTCTGCAAAAGTCCTGGCATTGCGTTGCTGCTGAGCTATCCTGGAAACAGAGCGAATTAGGTGAGGAGCAGTGTGATGACGCAACTTGGTCTTGGTCTGGATCTGTCAACGAAGCGCACGCGCAAACGGGAATTTCTCGATGAGATGCGACGTGTTGTGCCCTGGTTGAAGCTGATTGCGCTGATTGAGCCGCACTATCCCACGGGCAAAACCGGTCGGCCGCCGTTCCCGATTGCAACGATGTTGCAGATTCATTTCATGCAGCAATGGTTCGGTCTGTCAGACCCTGCCATGGAAGAGGCACTCTATGACGTTCCGCTGTATGGCGAGTTCGCGGGTCTCGACGGCGGGATGGTTCGCTTGCCGGATGAAAGCACGATTCTCCGGTTCCGCCATCTGCTGGAAACGCACGGACTGGCGGTGCAAATGCTGGCGCTGGTCAATGAAATCCTGACGGAGAAAGGCCTGATGCTCAAGGCTGGATCGGCAGTCGACGCCACTCTGATTGCCGCGCCCAGTTCGACAAAGAATGGCTCCGGCACGCGTGATCCGGAAATGCAATCAACGCAGAAAGGTGGCAACTGGTACTTCGGGATGAAGATGCATATCGGCGTGGACGCCGACTCGGGCCTGGTCCATACGGTCATCGGAACGGCGGCCAATGTCCACGACATCAACGTAGCCCAGGCATTGCTGCATGGTAAAGAAACGGATGTGTACGCGGACGCCGGATATCAGGGTATCGAAAAGCGTTGTGAGGCTGACGCGGTTCGTTGGCATGTTGCAATGCGACCGGCAAAGCGCAGGAAACTGGATCTGAGTGATTCGGTGGACGCGATATACGATCAGATCGAACGCCTGAAGGCGGGTATTCGAGCCAAGGTCGAACACCCGTTTCGCATCCTCAAGCGGCAGTTCGGTTGGCGGTTTCAAGGGTGAAGCGCAACGGGGTTAATGAAACGCAGGCGGAGGCAGTGAAGCGGCTTCGAGCATGCGTGCGAAGACCTCCAGAGGCGAGTGAAATGCGTGCGTAGCACGTGGCCTGCTATTCATGCTGTCAGCGATGGCGTCAAGTTCATCCTGGCTGCACACGGACAGATCCGTACCTTTGGGCAGGTACTGACGCAGCAACCCGTTGGTGTTCTCGCAGGTGCCGCGTTGCCACGGACTGTGCGGGTCGCAGAAGTACACGCGCACGCCGGTGGCGGCAGTGAGTTCGGTATGTCGCGCCATTTCCTTGCCCTGATCGTAGGTCAGGCTCTGGCGCATCGGAGCGGCGATGGAGTTCAGTTTGGCGCTGAAGCCAGCCAGCGCGGAGGCGGCAGTGGCGTCGTTCATCTTCGCCAGCAGCACAAGCCGGCTGGAACGCTCGACCAGCACGCCCACGGCGGAGCGGTTGCCCGCGCCCTTGATGAAGTCGCCCTCCCAATGTCCGGGCATGACGCGATCGTCGACTTCAGGAGGACGCACATGGATGCTCAGCATGCCGGCCAGCTGGCCGCGCCTGTCGTTGCCGCGACTGCGCGGCATACGCGTATTGTGGGTCTGGCGCAGACACGCGATGAGCTGGCGACGCAGCTCGCCGCGCGGCCGCGCGTAGATCGCGTTGTAGATCGTCTCGTGCGAGACATGCATGCTCGGGTCATCAGGCCACATGCGTTTCAGGGTACCGGAGATCTGCTGTGGCGACCACTTCCAATCCAGCAGGCTGAGCACAATGCGCCACAGCGCGCCTTGCGGGTCCAGTTTGTGCGGCGGGCGAGCCGCCGCCCGACGGCTCGAACTGATGGCCTGCGTGTGAACCGAAGCGTAGCCACGCACAGCACAGGTATTGCGTACCAGCTCGCGGCTTACACTCGACGCCGAGCGGCGGAGCGTTCGGGCCATGGCCCGAACGCTCAACCCCTGCTGTTTCATGCTGGCAATAGTGAGACGTTCTTCAGGCTGCAACTGCTGATATGTTCGCGAATTCATGTGCGCACCTTAGCAGGTCCAAGGTGTTGCACTTCACAATTGAGGCCGCCGTTACATGAAGACCCGCTATCGTGGTTTGATGAAGAACACCGCCCAGATCACTACGCTGTTTGCTTTGGGCAATTTATGGATGGCGCGTAGAGCTTTGCGCAAAGCTTGAAACACCGAGCCGATAAAGTCCGTATGTCTGGTTGAAGCGCTCCGGCGCGCGAAAAAAGCCCCGGCGATTGACCCGCCAGCAAAGATCTGAACGCAGAGGCCGCGCTGGATGTGAAAGATAACGCTTGCAAAGAGGGTTGTGCAGACCTTCCTTAACAGTAGCCGTAGCTCTTTTTGAAACATCGTCTTAAGAAGCTGCTGGAAGAGAGGCATCTGTTGTTATTGGGAAGACCGGGAAGGCGGAATAATTCAGGTTATATCTTGTGTCATCTTTGGCGCCGAGCCCCGACTATAGGAGGGAAGGTAAGTGTCCGTTTCACCGATCAACGAACCCACTTAGGGTTAATCGGATGCAGAGTTGTGATTAAGACGACCAACCAGGCGGGCGACAACAAGCGTAGTCAGGTACAGCCCTGCCTTTCCGCCGTAGGTCGAGCGGTGGGCACACGTCGAATCGGAGAACCCTGTCATGTCATTGCAGAAACGTCTCGATGCCTTCAAGGCGACATTCGAGTCCGGGCTACCTCCTTACAATGTGCATCGTTCGGTCGTCGATACGCTCCAGCGGGCGACCGACGAGCTGATCGAATCTGGCCTTGCTGAGCGAGCAAAAAGGGTCGGCGACGTTGCGCCGCGTTTTGTCCTGAAGGACCCGGACCACCGGCCGGTCAGTTCGGGAAAGCTGATTGCCGACGGCCCGTTGGTGCTGACGTTCTATCGCGGCGTGTGGAGCCCATACTGCAATCTGGATCTTCAGGCGCTGCAGGCGGCACTCCCCGATATCGTCGTCCGTGGCGCGAGCCTGATGGCGGTTTCGCCGCAAAACGGGGTCAATAGTCGCAGAACGATCCGCGAGAACCGTCTCAGTTTCCCGATACTCGGAGACCCGCATGGTGAACTTTCGGCAGACTATGGGCTGCGCGTCGCGTTACCGGACTACCTCGTCGAGTTGTACCTGACCATGTTCGGGGTCGACCTGTCGTCATTCAACGACGACCCCTCGTGGACGCTCCCGATGCCGGCGAGGTTCATAATCGACAAGAACGGCATCATCGCTTACGCCGAGGTGAGTCCGGACTGCACGAAACGCCCCGACCCCGCCGAGCTGCTTCCGGTTCTCGACAGACTCGCCGCTGGAGGCCGGGCGTGAGACTTTTTCACCACACCTCCAGGAGAAAGACATCTGTCCGCTACCCGCGTAAATGTTTTTCGCGCGGCTTATTTCGCGCGAACTTTAACCAGAACTCGCAATGAACCGAACTACCGAAGATAGACCGGCGCGTCCCGTCGAAGAGCGACTGAAGGCTCTATTCGTACGTGGCCTGGATGGGGATGCGGCGGCTTATCATGCATTTCTCGGCGACCTGACCGGGCATCTGCGCGGGTTCCTGAGAAAGCGTCTTTTCTATCTGCAAGACGATATCGAGGACCTGGTCCAGGAGATTTTGCTGGCAGTGCATAATGGACGCCATACCTTCCGTCCAGACCAGCCGTTGACGGCCTGGGTGCATGCGATCGCCCGCTACAAACTGGCGGACTTTTTCCGCGCCCGATCGCGCCGGGAAGCGTTGCACATGCCGCTTGACGACGAACTCGAGATATTCGCTACATCCGATGTCGAACCGGCGGAGGCCCGGCGTGATCTGAGCAAGCTGCTCGAACAGTTGCCCGATCGCCAGCGCCTGCCGATTCTGCACGTGAAGCTGGAGGGGCTGTCCGTGACTGAAACCGCAAAGCTCACCGGCCTGTCGGAGTCGGCGGTCAAGGTTGGCGTGCACCGCGGTTTGAAAGCATTGGCACTGAAGTTTCAAGGGGCATCATGAAGACAGAGGATCTTGTTTCACTGCTGGCCGCGGGGGTGCCCGCTATCGATCATAACGTGTCGGCAAAGCGATTCAGCTGGGCGATGTTATGCGGCGGTGTCGGTTCCACGGTGCTCATGGCAATCGTTTATGGCGTTCGCCCCGATATCGGCGCGGCGATGAAGACGCCGCTGTTCTGGATCAAGCTGGCTCTGCCTCTGTGCCTCACACTCGCTGCGTTGCTGGCGACGGCGCGACTGTCCCGGCCAGGAATGGCGGTAGGCCGCGCGTGGGCCGCGCTTGCTGCGCCAGTGCTCGCCGTCTGGATTGCAACGCTCATCCTGTTGTGGTTGACCCCTCCCGACGCGCGCTTGCCCCTGGTAATGGGCAATACGTGGCGCGTATGCCCGCGTAATATCGCGTTGCTTTCAGTGCCAGTGTTCATCACGGTGTTCTGGGCGATGCGAGGTCTGGCTCCCACGCGTCCCAGGCTGGCCGGCGCCGCAGGCGGCCTGCTGGCGGGAGCGACTGCAGCAGTTGCTTACTGTTTCCACTGCCCCGAGATGGGCGCGCCATTCTGGGCCGTCTGGTATCTCCTCGGCATGCTGACTCCCACGCTTGCTGGCGTGGCGCTCGGGCCCCGGCTGCTGAACTGGTGAGTTGGACCGTTGGAAGGTCAAACTGTGTTCAGCCAGCGCTGCGCAGAGGTGCGTGATGACGGCGTGGCCAACTTCAAGGTAAATGCCGAACTCCAGCAGGAAACCATGTATCTGGTTGCGGGTCTTCACCCGATCGCGTACGAGTGATTCACGTCCACACCGGCACATGACGCCGCGTAACTGATCCCCAAACTTATTTTTTGTGTGTCCTGTAACCAATCCGGGTAAATAGGCGAAATACCGTATGAAGCGCAGGCAGAAGCCTGTGCTTGAGCGACCGACGCCAGGAACTCAGGATACCTGGAACGCCAGGGTTGGCTGGCATTTGGGCAGCCTGATCAATATCCCTTTGGGAGAGCAATGATGAAAGCGAACAAGTTGGTGATGATCATGGCCGTGGCAACTCTCGGCATGTCGGCGCTGGCGAGCGCGCAATCTGTGCAGCCCCCTGACGCAAACTCAATGGCGGCAGGATCGAATCAAGGTCCGAAGACTCGCGAGCGGGTGCGTGAGGAACTGGCTCACGCTCGCATGAACGGTACCATCCCGCGTTTCGGTAATCCCGATCCCTATGGGCCTGGCGGCACACCGAATTTCACCCGTCACTAAACGGACGGTAGGGAATAGCAAGGCAAACTGATCGTCGAGGTTCAATCTGTTCGAGGTAGTAATACGGGCACGAAAGATCCTGACGGGAGGCGCGGCCCGTAGTACGAACATACTAGGTTGCGGCCGGAATAAAGCAGGTTTTGTATATAGGCATCCTAAATTTGTGTCACGAAAACATGAAACTGGAGATCCAATGAAAACGATTCTAAAAATCATCTTGTACGCAATGTTCCCGGCTTTCCATAGCCGCGGGATCTGTGCATGCTGAGGGAGTCGGGCGCAGCGGTACCTATCTGATGCCGCAGGACTATCAAATGATGATGGACAAGCTGACGCCCGAACAACGGACTCAGGCCATCAACATCCAACAGAAAATGATGCAGATGGAGATGGACCATCAAGACGCAATGTCTCAAATGGAGATGAAGCACGAGCGCGAAATGATGCAATTGCAAGACCAGTTGCTCGATTTGTTCAAAGGGCACTGATACTGTCCGGAGCATCGTTACCGATGCTGCCTTGGGTTCGCTTTCGACATTCCTGCAAGGAGCGGTTCCGGTAACCGGATGTCAAGCGGTAGGCTCCGTCCGGGCGACGTAGTCCTGATCGGGCCACCCGCCATTTTGTGCGAATTCGCTCGGTGAGTCATCGTGCTTCCGGCCGGGTTTGCCTGCGCGCTGCATACGCTGCATAAGCCGCCTGGTAACGCAATCGCGCAGGCCATACTCGCAGACAGGTGCTCATGCTTGAAACGGGTCCCGGCGAGCCCCTGGGCGCCAGGTGTCGCGTGAAGGGGGCGGTCTGTTTGGCCAACTGCCGTTGTCATCGTGGAATTGCCCATGGCCGCCCCGTTCCTCCTGTCGCTCGCCGAATCAGGACTTCAACGGGGTGAGCGAGCCGTGGCCGCCACCCGGCACTTCGATACTCGTGCAGGTGCTGCCCTGAACGAACTTCCACGAGTTACCCTGGAAATCCATCGCGGAAGTGCCCTGACACGTGGTGCCGGGACCGGCGGCGCAGTCGTTTTGCCCCTTCAGGGCAACGCCGTAGCACTTCTCCTTGTGTGCGGCGACGGCAGCGCTGGCTTCAGCCTGCGTGAGCGGCGCTGCGTGGGCGACTGATGCAAGCAGGCTCGCGACAACGCCGGCGAGCAGGGTGGAACTGACCGTGATCTTTGTGGACATTAAATTTCTCCAGTAGTTGGGATAGAGGGTACCCGTGATGGATACGTGATCTAATTCGCGGGCGGTAGATGTCTGGTTACAGGGAAATCGCTTTTTTTGCTTTCGACCTGTGGAGCGATGACATCTGCCGTTTGATTAGTTGAGGAAGGCATAGATGTGCAGTAGGCAACAGCCGTGTTAGCGGCGGTGCAAATCCGACACTAAACTGACGTATATCCCATTGTTGAAGCACGATTGCCAGCGCAGCAGGCGAGGCCCCAGCTTCGAGACAGATTTGGCGACCTGAGTTTGGCATGATTATTTTGCATTGCTAAGCGAACAGGACGATTTTGCGCACTCGAGTTCTCCTGCGGGCTGGCATCTGAGCGCCAAAGAGAAATTCTTCAGCGACCGTAACCTTCTGCCTGCCGGGGACGAACTATAAGTCGGATGTCGACGCTATGGTCTCGGAGAGCCGTTGACCGTCTGGCGGGGAGCCAGACACGGGCAGGCGCTACGACTGACTTGCTGTCCTGGGCCATCACGCTACCCCCTGCCTCCGTCCGGCGGTCTGTTCTCTGTCCGCAGTGGAGCGCCGGGTCGTTCATGGATATTTGGACTATCTATCCCTATGCTACGAAAGACCCTTAAACGTGCCTGCGGTTTCGGCCTCGCGCTGCGCGTGCTATGCATGCCCTGGTTGCTGTTGCTTGCCCGGATCTGGTTTGGGCAGGTCGTCTTCGTGCACCAGATCATGACAATGGCAGAAAGCCCTCACGGCGGTCTGTTTTCCGGCGACCTGCGCGTCCCGTCCGGGCTCGATGCAGCGCTGCACAGTGTGGTTCCGTTGCTGCTTACCATGGGGCTGCTGACTCGTCCTGTTGCGCTGGTGCTGCTCATCGAGACAATCGCAGACAGTCACGGTGCGCTGGCCGTGGGCGCACAGGGAGCCAAACTCGCGCTCCTTTCGTGGCTCATCGTAAGCGGGGCGGGGGCCATGTCGCTGGACAATCTTCTGGGGCGCGGTTTGTCATGGATCCCATTTCGCCCAATAAGGCTCACGCGTGGGCTTTATGTCTCGCTCGAACGTTACCTAGGCCCGCTTCTGCAGTTTGTCATGCGTGCCGGGCTTGCCGCTTCACTCGTTAACTTCGTTTTACCGGTTGGTTCGTGGTTGCAGGAAGGGATGTTGGGCGCCGCGGCGACATCTCTTGTCCATCCAGCGTGGTGTGGGGCGGCGCTCGCGTTGGCGCTGGTGCTTGGCTGTGCGACGCGGTTTGCCGCGCTGTTCATCGCGGTAATGGTTCCAGTGGCTGGTATCGCCATGTCGACGGACGACCGGCTGGCAGTCCTGCTTCTGCTTTTTGTGCTCATGGTCGCGGGCGGTGGCGTATTCTCCCTCGATTGGCTGTTTGGCCGGTGGACGGGCAGTGAGTCGCAGGAAGACGATCCTGTCCCGGAAAACCTGCCTCATGTCGTTGTAGTCGGGGGAGGCTTTGGCGGCGTCGCAGCCGCGCAGGGATTGCGCAATGCGCGCTGTCGGGTCACGCTGATCGACCAGCGCAACCATCATCTATTTCAGCCGCTACTTTACCAGGTGGCTACGGCCGCGCTGTCGCCCGCCGAGATCGCCACGCCGATCCGCAGCCTGTTCCGGCGTCAGCGCAACGTTCAGGTCAGGCTAGGGCAGGTGACGGGGGTAGATGCGGCCGCGCGCGAGGTACACATCGGCGTGCTACCCATGAAATTCGACTATCTGGTGCTGGCGACGGGCGCTCGCCACAGCTATTTTGGCAAGGACAACTGGGCGCCTTTTGCACCAGGACTCAAGAGTATCGAAGATGCGACCGCCGTGCGCAGCCGCCTCTTGCGGGCGTTCGAGGAAGCCGAAAGCGCAGCGAGCGAGACCGAGCGTGCCGCGTGGCTGACTTTCGTGATCGTCGGCGGCGGTCCCACCGGCATCGAACTGGCTGGAGCCATCGCCGAACTGGCCCGGCACGGGATGGCCGAAGAATACCGCATGATCGATCCGGCCGTTGCTCGCGTGATCCTGTTGCAGTCGGGTCCGCGGGTCCTGCCCACTTTCACCGCTACGCTATCCAGCGCCGCAGAACGCTCACTGCAAGCGCTCGGGGTCGAGGTCCGGCTCGACACCCGGGTGCTGGGAGTGGACCGCGAGGGTGTCGACATTGGCGGGCAGCGCATCGCCGCCCGTACCGTTCTATGGGCGGCGGGCGTTGCAGCATCGCCCGCTGCTCAGTGGTTGAATCAGACCACTGATCCGTCAGGACGGCTTGCCGTCGCCGCTGATCTGTCCGTGCCGGCTCTGCAGCGGATCTATGCGATCGGCGATACCGCGTCCTGTCTGGGATGGCGCGGCGCAGTTGTTCCTGGTCTCGCGCCGGCAGCCAAACAGCAGGGCCGGTATGTGGCTGGCGTGATCGTGGCCAGTCTGACGGGGCGGCGCCCACCGCCGCCGTTTCGCTACCGGCATTTTGGCAGTCTTGCCACGATCGGGCGTCAGGCGGCCGTTGCCGAGATCGGCAGGCTTTGCGTATGGGGGGAGCCCGCGTGGTGGTTTTGGGGCGCAACTCATATCGCCTTTCTGGTCGGCGGACGGAACCGGGCCATCGTCATTCTCGATTGGCTCTGGGCGTATCTCACCTACCGGCGCAGCACGCGGCTCATTACAGGCGATACGCGAGACAAGATGATGGATTGACAAGGCGAGCCGTACCAAGAGGTGACGTGGTGATGGGATCCAGGGGCGAACTCCTGGTACGTGTGCGTTTCTCTGCCGAGGCAACTTGTGTAAAGCTGCCTCGCTTTCCTGTCGACGTCATCTATAGATCGTGTCGTCGAACAGTGCACGGGTCCCGTCTCATTGACAGGATCCGTTTTCAGGCTCGATCGAGCTTATTTCAAGGTTGCCAGCGCGGCGACCACCTTATCGGGTTCCGCTCGACCTGTCATGTAATCCACGTCGACATGCGTGAGGCGAATGACGCCGGCCCCATCGATCACATACGTTGCCGGAACCGGACGTTCGTACGAATCCTCCCCGTTACGCAGCGCGATATCGTTCTTGAAGACGTTCTTCGAAAACGCCTGTAACTCATCCCCGACCCGGAACACGATGCCGAACTGCCGTGCCACCGCGTTGCCGTAATCGCTGAGGACCGGAAACGTCAGCTTGCTCTTCTCGGTTGCCACGATGCCGTGATCCGGCTTCTCCGGAGAGATGGCAATCAGGGTTGCGCCAAGCGCTTCGATCTTCGGCAGTGCTTCTTGCAAGCCGCGTAGTTCGAGATTGCAGAACGGACACCATTCGCCGCGATAGAAACTGATCACCACCGGCCCCTTGGCCAGCAGAGTCTTGAGCGAGACCTGATTGCCGAACGCGTCGGGCAGCGTGAAGTCCGGTGCGGATTGTCCGCTCTTCAACGCGCCATCGATCGCGCCGGATGCACGGACACGCTCCATATCGCCGGCAATGATATTGAACTTCTCGCCTAGCTTTTCGTGAACCATTGCCTTGTATTCCGCCGAGGCCTGTTTGACCGACATGACGTGCTCCTTGTATTCGTTGACACGGTAAATGACCGGCTGACATCGCCGGGCACAGGGTTGAGAAGGGCGCGTCCGCCTTGATGTTCGGCGCGCTTCGATGTTTCGCCACAAGCTTGTTTGTAGCGGTCGATACAAATACCACTTACGCCCGCCCAGCCTGTCAATGCAATTTTTAGCTACTGCTACAAATAAGCTATGATGGCGCCATGGCACGAACAATTGCATTCGACTACGATCGGGCTCTGGAGCGGGCGACGTGGCTGTTCTGGAAGAGCGGCTATGCCGGCACTTCGCTGCGCGATCTGCTGAAGATCATGGACATCGGCGAAGGCTCCTTTTACAACACCCTCAAGAGCAAGAAGCAGCTTTATCTGGCGTGCGTGAGACGCTATGAAGAGACGGAGGGGCGCAAGCGCGGGCAGGCCCTGATGAGCGCGCCGACGGCTAGCCGGGGGATTCACGCGCTGTTCGGTGTGGTGCTCGACTGCCTCGACAATCCGTCTACGCCGTCGAGGCTCTGCATGATGGCGGCGATGGCCTCCGAAGAGGTGCTGTCGGAGCCCGAGCTGCGCAAGCTTGTCGAGGATGGCCTGGGAAGCTTTCACGCTCGTCTCGTCGAGCGGCTGAGCCAGGATCGAGACGAGGGTCGATTGCCTGCAACGCTGGATCCGCACGTTACCGCATCAGTTGTCGTCACCTATCTGCAGGGCATTTGGCGTATGGCGCTGGTGGACTACGACCGGCCTCGTTTCGAGCGGCAGATCGATGCATTCCTTACCGGATTGGGACTTTAGCTGCCTGCGTTCTCAGACGCTTGGCTGTCACGGCGACCTTCATTGCTTCGACTGGTGGTCGAGAAGATCGAAGGCCTCATCGATATAATGCGTCAACGGATGCGCGGCGTCTTCCCGTCGCCAGTTGTCTTTAGCAAACCGAAGCGTACCCATAGCCATCATGGCTGTTAGACGTCAAGCAGGCCGCCGAGTCGGATCTGACCATAGCTCGTACATCGCCTCGGCCAGTACCTCCTCCAACTGCATATGACGCGCTTCTTTGCGTAGCCGAAGCGTGTCTATCGATCGCAGGATTCGGTCCGCCATAATGGAATCCTTGGTCTCATACATTGAGGCTAGGGCCAAAAAAAATCGCGGCAATCTGTCATCTAACAGCGTTGAAACGATCCTGGCCGGCGTGCTGGCCGGCGTCGGCATTGGCATGTTTCGTCGAGCCTCGCTCGTCGGTGAATTTCGGCACACGGATGTGGTCACGGTTCTCGACGAATTCGTGAACGCACCCAGAGACGTCAGCCTGATCTGGCCCAAGCGCCGATTCGTACCTACACGCGTACGCAGCGCGACGGATTTTCTTGCCGCAGCCCTCTCACTGCGTATCTAGCGAAGCAGTTCGATTCGTATCGCTCCAGATCACGGCGTACGGTTCGGCGCTTCGATGCGGAGTTTCCCGGCACGGGAGAGTTCGACGATGACGCGTGGTTCCCCGCATGGCTGCTGGTGATCAAGCCAGCGCTCGCGGGCCGGCTGGGCGAGGCACGCGTGCAGCGCGACCAGGCGGCATCGCGTGCGACGGCCCTGCTGGGCGAGATCCTGCGCCGGGAGCACGAGGGCGGCCAGCACGAACTGGTCAGCCTGCGTAAGGAACTCAGCCGATTGCATGCGGGTCTGTTCGACACCTATATGGCGACGCGCAAAGTCCAGCATCGGTGATCGATGTAAGGCCGCGAATGGTTACATAAAGCGGACCGCGCGAGGCCAAGTGGGTGCTCGTAATTGTCTCCGCAGTGCGGAGAGACAATTACGAGCACCGCCGGTGCATGTCCCTTTGACCGGTTTAATGCGGACGGCGCGCCCGCAGGCAGTCAATGCGGTCGCGTCTGTTCGCTTCGAATAGGAATGGATCTGCGTGGCGATCCAATTTACTATCACGTGCTTTCTGTCCGTCCATTCGGACATCGACCGTCCCGCCTACTCGAAGGAGAAGCTTATGCCTGAGCTGTTGCCTATTGACCCGAAGCGTACCGCCTTGCTGGTAATGGATTTTCAGGTCGACGTTCTCACCAAATCCATGAGCGAGGCGCAAGCCGCCGACGCAATTGCGCGCGTTCCCGATCTGCTCGCAGCCGCGCGGGGAGCCGACATGATGTTGATCCACGTGATCGTCGCCTTCCGTCCCGGACATCCCGAGGTGAGTCCGCAAAATCCGGTGTTTGCCGGGGTGAAGGCGCATAGGATGATGCTGGTGGATAGCGAAGGAACCCGGATTCATCCGGCCGCCGCGGCACGCGACGGCGAACCAATTGTCGTCAAACACCGGACAAGCGCGTTCTTCGAAACCGATCTCGCCATGCTGCTGCGCGCGAACGCTATCGACACGCTAGTCCTTGCGGGAGTCCACACCAGCGGCGTGGTGCTGTCGACGGTGCGGCAGGCGGCCGATCTCGATTACCGGATGATCGTGGCCCGCGATTGCTGTGCCGATCCCGATGCAGAAGCGCACGCGACGCTGCTTGACCGGGTAATCGCCAAGCAAGCGACGGTCGCAACGACGACGGACATTAAGCACGCTTTGTCCGGCGCTGCCTAGAACGGCGCGCAAGAGCGCTCCTACGCGCCGACGTGCCGTAATTTGCTGACGGGGGCTTGGGCGTGTGAACTGTGCCCAATCAGTTGCGCACGACGACGATGGCTTCTATCTATGCGCACGGCGCGAGTGAGGCGCGCCGTAAGCAAGGCTCAACTCACAGGCTGCGCCTGAGGGAATTTCCATGTGCCATTGAGAATTTCGGGGCGCGGGCGAAAAAGGCGCACCGTGTAGTTCCAGTCCTTCACGATCGGCAGGCAATTCGGAATTTTGCCATCGCAGCCGCCGAACTGGATGACGATGGTACCGTCGGTGCCCTTCGCCGCTGTATTGCTATTCACTGAATACGCGTTGTATGGGTTCGGCTGCAAGTAGCCTTCTGCGTTGTAAACCGTGACTGACCAGAAACCGTCGACGGGCACGTCGCTAACAGTGAGCTTGTGGACGGTGTTGCCGTCATTCTGGGCCGGCGTGATCGGGAGATAGAGAGCGTCCTTCTCCGGATTGCCGCCCCAAAGCATTGCGGTTCCCACCAGGTGTTTCACTGGATCGACCCGATCCTCGCTGGCGCCGTACATGCGACGCGTATCGGAAATCGTCTCGCCAAGCTGCAAAAGTGCGGCCTGTACCTTCTTGCGGCTTGCCTCGTCCCAGTTTGGCACTTCGAATGTGCCGGGACCTTGTTGAGTTACCTTGATTGCATCCTGTAACGCATGAACCTGTTGGACGTCCTGCTTGTTTGCGTCATTGACCAGCATGCGGACTACAGCAATCGCATATCGCGTACCGATCATCTTCCTGGTCAGGGTGTAGCTGCCCGCACCGTAATGGATTGGCATCGGGGTGTACTGGTCCTCATTGACTACCTGCATCGCCATGAAGCGCTGCCGGCGTCGGGCAGCGTAACGGTCACCGGTCCGGCATCGAGGTCGAACACCCCCATCGAATACAGGGTGTCGCGGTTGGGCCGGATAATGCCTCGCTGAGTAACCGGCGCTAACTCGCGGCCATGCCGAAGTTTGCCGAGTCCGGCGTTCTTGACTGCGCCGGCAAAATAGACATCGGTCTGTGCACGATTGTAGTTGTCAACCGTAACCGGCACCGATGGACCTGACGGCGCCTGCGCTAATGCCATCGAGGCCGTTGCCGCCAGCGACAAACCCGCCAATATGTTCACGTTTAATTTCGTCATTGATGCGTTCTCTTGGAAATGTGCCGAGAAGTCGCTCAATCTATTCGACCCTGCGACAACGCAGTAGCCATGTGAATCAGGAATCATATTTCCATGTATGGGATAATCGAACCCGAATGAATGCGTCGTAACCGAGAGACGGACCGGAATGGCTGATCTGAACTCGCTGGCGATTTTCGCCAAGGTCGTCGAGGCGAAGGGCTTCTCGGAAGCGGCGCGGCGCCTCAACATACCGCTTTCCACCGTGAGTCGCCGCGTTGCCGATCTGGAGGATCAGCTTGGCGTGCGCCTCCTCGAACGATCGACGCGCAGTTTGCGGCTTACCGATATCGGGGCGGAGGTTTTGGAGCATGCCCAGCGATGTGCGGAGCACGGCGAAACGATCGACAACCTCGTCTCGAATCAGTCATCGACGGTCGCGGGCGTGTTGCGTCTTTCGGCGCCCATGAGCACCTCAGACACCCTGGTTGCACCGTTGCTTCGCGCGTTCCAGGTACGGTACCCCAACATCCGGGCACACGTCTTCATCACCAATCGATATGTTGACCCTATCGCCGACGGGGTCGATCTGGCGTTTCGCGTCGGACCGCTTAGTGATTCGTCGCTGGTCGCCCGGAAAATCTTCAGCTTTCGACATCGGCTCGTTGCGAGCCCCGCTTACCTTGAAAAGGTCAAAGCTCCAAGCGCCCCGAGTGATCTGCTCGATCACAAACTGCTCGCATTCTCGCACTGGGCACCCAGCATCAACTGGACCCTTTTGCATCGAAACGGAGAAGATCAGGAAACGCTGTCGTTCGAACCGCATCTATCAATGAATGACTACAGCGGCCTGGCAGCTGCCTTGCTGGGCGGTGCTGGCATCGGTGACCTGCCGCAGCTGGTTCAACCTGATCTGATCCGCGGCGGCCGGCTTGTTGAAGTCATGCCTGAATGGCACCTTCCCACAATGGACTTGTCGCTCGTGCATCTGGGCAACCGCCACATTTCGCGCCCGGTGCGCCTGTTTAAGGAATTTGCATTGGAAAGCGCGCCAACGCTTTTCCCAGACCACCTCGGTTAGAACCAAGCGCGAGAATCGAAATACCAGGCGTCCGATGGTTTCCACTGGTTTATGGTGTCTCCTGGCGTGAATGGCACGGGAAACGGTTCTGTCGCATTAACGAATGCTGATATGCTGCGACGTTCGCAAGAACAATGTGGACGATGATGAAAGTGTCGAATTCGGCGGTAGCGAAGGTACTCAAAAGGCTGCATTACCCGCTGCGTCGTGATGACCCGCGATGTTGGCCCGAAGCGCGAGTGCGACGTCCTCTGGGAGGCGCATTTGTTTGATGGTTTCTTCGTCGAGTCGGATGACCTGATTGCTCGTGATTCGCTTGCCGAACTGGCGTGCCGTTATGTTCTCCACCGCGAGAATGTGGCTCGTGCGGCTTCGCACGAGCTGCATGCGTTTCCTCGCAAGATCACGGACGGCACGCTGTTGTGGTGGCAGGATGGTGCCTGTCGGGAGTATCCCCAGGCGCAACAGGTGAGCCAGGTAGCGCGCGTCGGTCTCATCGCCACGGTGCTTGAGCCCATCGTATTTCTTGATCGCGGTGGTGTTGGCCAGATGCACCACAAAGCCGGCGGCCTGCAGGCCGTCGACAAGCCAGTACCAGTTATACGTCGATTCGATTACGACGCCAGCCAGCTCGGCTTGCCACGGGGCAAGGAACGTCAGGATCCTGGCCAGATCGTTCGGCAGCCGCTTCTCGGCGACCCACGCGGTCCGTTTCGTCGATCACGCTCACCACGCTGTTGTTCGAATGCAGGTCAATGCCGCTATAGTTCATGATGGGCCTCCTTCCGGTTAAAGCGCTGTTGGCAAACTCACTTTAACCCGGCCACCCGTCAGGGCGGCCGCGGAGGCCCGCTAGATGATTTTCAATCGGCACGCCTATGTCACTATTGCGACCGTTCATACGGCGAAAGTTCAACGCATGAAGCGATTTGCAGCATTACAGTTTTCTCTATATGCGATCTCCGCACTTGCACAGGCAAGCACGCAAAACGACGCGGGCGCGGGCCCTGAATCTGTGCCAACATCCGCGCGGTCGGTATCTGCCAACGAAATACCTTGCCAGTACGCCTTGCCGGCAAACGCTTCCTACGGGACAGTCCCGCTTGGACTCGCCGCAGTCGACGTAATACTCGACGAGAAGGGAAAAGTACAAAGCACCCGGATTTTGAACCGCCCCGGGAATCGTGGAGGCTGGTTGGTTTAAGTTAATGCCGGTTCAGCGGGAGCTGTTTTAAGTTGCCGATAGTAGTTTGCCTCAGCTTCAGCGGGCGGGATATAGCCGAGGGGCTCCATCAATCGATGATGATTGAACCAGGCCACCCATTCCAGCGTTGCCAGTTCAACGGATTCCCGCGTTTTCCAGGTGCGGCGATGAATCAGTTCAGCCTTGTACAAACCGTTGATCGTTTCAGCCAGAGCGTTGTCGTAGCTGTCGCCCCGGCTGCCGACCGACGGTTCGATGCCCGCTTCAGCCAGCCGTTCGCTGTAGCGAATGCTGACGTATCGGGACCCTCTGTCCGAGTGGTGTATCAACGTTCCGCCGCCCGGGTGCCGCGCGTAAAGCGCCTGTTCAAGTGCATCCAGAACGAAGTCCGTGGTCATCGAGGAGCTGACGCGCCAGCCGACGATGCGGCGAGCGAACACGTCGATCACGAAGGCCACATACAACCAGCCCTGCCACGTGGAAACGTAGGTGAAATCCGAAACCCAGAGCTGGTTCGGCCGTGCCGCCTTGAACTGGCGATTGACCCGATCCAGTGGGCGCGGGGCTATGGCCTCAGGAACGGTCGTGCGAACACGCTTGCCTCGCATCACACCGCGCAAGCCCAGTTGCTTCATCAACCGTTCAACCGTGCAGCGAGCCACTGCGATATGTTCCCGGTTCATCTGCTTCCAGACTTTATCCGCACCGTAGACCTGCATGTTGGCCTGCCAGACACGCTTGATCTCCGGGCGCAGACGTTCATCGCGTATTGCGCGAACACAGCGCCGCGACGGATCACGAAGCTGCGCGGCATGGCGCCGGTAGCCAGACGGGGCAATCCGCAAGACCTTGCAGATCGGCTCGACCCCGAAGGTGTCGCGATGCTGATCGACGAAGGCCTTCAGGACTTCAGGCGGCGGTCGAGCTCCGCCTGGGCGAAAAACGCGCTCGCCAACTTCAGAATCTCGTTGGCACGGCGCAGTTCCCTGTTCTCGCGTTCCAGTGCCTTAAGGCGTTCGCGTTCGGACGTAGTCACGCCCTCACGCTCGCCGCTATCGACTTCATTTCGTTTGACCCACCCCAGCAATGTCTGGCTCGTGCAGCCGATCTTCGGCGCGATGCATTCGATCGCCGCCCACTGGGACGGATACTCGCCGCGATGCTCTTGCACCATGCGCACTGCACGTTCCCGGACTTCAGCAGAAAATTTGTTCGACTTGTTCATGGCTCCATTTTCTCAAGAGTTGGAGCCTCCATCAAATCCGGGGCGGTTCAGGCAGACCCCGCGTAAGAACGATGGACCGCCGCCGCAACACGGGGGCCTTGCCCCGGCTCCATTTACCGACGAGGGCTAAGAAGCCTCCGCCGCGTCCTTCAGCCGAGCATCCGCTGATCGGTCCTGCGGCGTCATCCTCCGTCCGGGCTAAGCAACCTCAGTGGTCCTACCGAAAGTCCTGTTGCCATTTTCATCTCGTCAGCCGTGAAATGGCAAAATGCCAGACCCGACGGTAGATGTTCAAGTAATTGTCGGGCAACGGACTGGCTGTGTACGAACGTATCCGTATCAGCCTGACCAAGATGCATCCTCGCCATCAATTCGCAAACTATCAGATAGTGTCCGTCTACAGTTCCGAGTGCATCGGGATAGTTTTGTCCTTTTCGGACGAACTTGAGGGCTTCGTTGGCGAAATTCTTCCGACCCTCAGGAGTCTTTTCCTTATTTGCGAGCCGGATGCACAGCTTCGCGCGTTGCAGATAAAAGCGGATCCCAAGTGACGGATTGGAAACTGCTTCCTGTCCTACATCCGTACCTATTGCGTTAAGAAGCTCCTCCGCTCGGCTTAGGTCACACGTTCGGTTTTTGGCGATCATACGACAGGCTCTGCAAATCATCGGTTGAAGCATGCGCGGCGAATCTTTCCCGAATGCGCGCTGAACAGCGTCCATTTCGCCTTGATGTCCGTCTGTGTGACCACGGAGTTGGTGCTGCAAGCCGATATCAAGTTCGCCCTTGTTATCAACAACCGTTCGATGAAAGGCGTTTAATGCATGGTCATATATGAGGTTTCCTTCTCTCAGCCGGCCCACGCACGCCAAATACATCCCGTACCAATAGCGAATATCCATCAAGTGCGGGTCGTCATCCACCCCGTAATAGGCGGCATCAATAGATAGCTGGGTAATGTCATGTTTCCAGCCGAGCCACTTCATCCTGGTGTATGTGTTTGGGTCGTCGTAATCAAAGTAAATCAGTCTCGATAGCGTGCCGACGCTTTTCTCGTCGTATTTGCCCTGGGCGGGGGCGATGCGACGTCGGTTATAGTCACGGTATTTGAAACGACGCCACGCAGAATCGGTGAGTTCGGGTGTCAGCGGGTATGCGGCGGGGGGGAGCGGAGTAAGATCAGGTTTTATCACGCGCCTGAAGTCGTCAAACGGCTCTAAGTTCAAAACCCGCTCAGGGCCAAAGCGGCGAAACTGATAGCGCGGAGTGAAACGTTCGGAGTCTCCTAATTGCACGCTTCCATCGTCAAAAAAATGGGTCCGTCTTGATGGTCTTGATGTGGCAGTACTCAAATGTATAAGTCGCGGGTCACGCGCTTCGCGGTCAGCCAATATCGCAAGAAATGCCAGGAATCGATTCAATAGCGAAGTGCTGCACTTAAATAGATATTTTTCCCGCACACCGAACCATATCTCAGCGTCACTCCTGAGTCTCTTAGCGGCCTCCGACATCAGGGTCTTGTTTTCCGTCAAAAGGGGCGCAAGGCGGTGCATGTACTGAGTGAAAAGGTCGATATCCTCGTTTTCCCAAGCCTGGTCATCGAGCTGCCGAAGTATTTTCCGAACCTCAGTCATGGCAGTGGTGTTGAGGTAACCCAGCGCAAAGTCATGTAACTCTTCGTGGGACATGTGAATAAAGGCACAGAGCACGAGGTCGGCCAATCCGCCGTCTCCATTCCCAGATATAAAAATTTGGTGCTTTTGCGTGGGGTCACGTATTTCTCCAGTCAAGGGAAAACGGTCCCAGTAAGACCTGCCGCCCGGAGCGTCAATTCCTTTCTCATAACCAAATCCGACGCAGAGTATCACAACGTGGTACGGCATCTGATCCTGGGGGGGGTGGTGATTGATCTCTACCGCGTAGAGGCCGCCCATGAGCGAAACAATCCTGGTGACGTCCCGTTCCTTTAATATTCGAACTGCGGATTTGTCGATGCAAACTTGAAAGCCGCTTTCCAGCGAAGTGGCAACGGAATCAGCAGTGCCGGCCGTCCACGTCATGATAGGCAGTTTCGCATGTCGCTCGTTCCAACCGGGCCGAGGCCAATCATAGAGCCGTGGGTGCAGATACCGGTCGCTGCAACCCTTCTGCAGGTGAAGTAGGGTGTACTTTCGCTCATATACATCTATTGTTTCGGCATCGAAGCCCGATCTCGCAAAAGCCGCAGCCGCAGTCATCCCTCCAGCGCCGCCGCCCACAATGGCGACTCGGCCACGAGGGGGAAGGATGCTGTTGTGTTCATCGAGAATCGCGTCGACAAGATTCAGAGCGCGCACCTGCTGCGAATATAACGTTACGCGATCAGCGAAGCACCCGAGAAAGAACACATTCGTGCCCGCAACGCGGGATTCCAACAGGATATCGCTCGTCACCATGATCAGGCTCCTCGAACTGGGCGGCGCCAATTTATTCTAATCTACGGCACGCGCCCCAGATAAATTGATATGTTCAGCTTTGATGGTGCGAGGATTGGGTTCCCCTTGGAGCGCAGGCGGCTCAACTCCGGTCCGGAGTTCCTTGAAAGCAGCCCTTCGATCGGAGCAAGGTCGACCGGCCGAGAGGGGTCGCTGAGAGCCGATCACATCAACAACGGGCTCACCGTCGAACGCCCTGGCGAGCCGCTCCGAGCCGTTCCACCGATCCTGCCGGTTTCAAACCGGTAATCGCCATCACCACGCCCGCCGCCATGAAAGCCCCTGCCACCATGACGGCCGCGTGCAGGCCGCTGACCAGGTTGCCGGCCGTTCCGATCGCGAGCGATCCGAAGACACCCACTCCGAGTGCGCCTCCAATTTGGCGCGCCGTGTTCAGCACGCCTGAAGCAATACCGACGGATCGCGGATCGACATTCGCAAGGACCGCAGTATTGATCGACGGAACCGCTAGCGCGACACCGACACCGATCGCCAGCAATGGTGCGGTAATTGCCAGGTAACTGCTGCTGACCTCGATCAGTCCGAGCGACAGGAAGCCGGCCGCCGCCACAGCCTGCCCGACCGCCATCGGAAGACGGTAGCCGAACCGTGCCGTGAGGGCGCCAGACGCGAGGTTCGCCACGGTCACAACGGCGGTCATCGGCAAGAAGGCCAGGCCGGTCTCGAGCGGCGTATAGTGCCGCACGCTCTGGAAGAAGAGGCTCATCGCGAACATCAGTCCGTAATAGCCGAAGTTGAGCGACAGCCCGATCGCCGAACTCACATTGATGGCCGGTATCTGGAATAGTGAAAGCGGCAGCATCGGATGCCGTTGCCGCTTTTCCACCAGCACGAACAGTAGGCCGAACAGGACAGAACAAGCAATACCCGTCCGCACAGCCGGACTTCTCCAACCCAGACTTCCGCTTTCGACGAAGCCGAACAGCAGCGCGGCGAGCGCAACCACCGCCAATATCTGCCCCGGCAGATCGAAGCGGCGCGCTGCGTTACGGACAGTATCGGGCGCATGGGCTAGCGTCAGCCAGATGCCGGCAAGACCGAACGGCACGTTGATCAGAAAGATGCTCGGCCAGCCGAAACAGTCGACTAGCCCCCCTCCCACGACCGGACCGGCCCCCAGCGCCAGCGCGGCCGTTCCGGCCCAGATACTCACGGCCCTGGCTCGCGCCCGAGGGTCGGGAAAGCTCGCGTTGAGCAGCGATAGGGACGTCGGCACGCACAACGCAGCGCCGACGCCCTGAGCCGCCCGCGCCGTGACCAGCGTGGCCGCGCCGATTGCGAAGCCACATGCCACCGACGCCAAAGTAAATAATGCAAAGTTACTGACGAACACGCGCCGTGCCCCCAGCCGGTCACCGAGTGCGCCTGCGCTGAGCAGAAGGCAGGCAAAGGCGAGCGTGTAGGCATTGAGCACCCATTCCAGCTCCGCGGCGCTGGCGGATAAGGTTTCCCGAATGCGCGGAAGCGCGACGTTTACCACTGTGACGTCGAGACAGATGATGACGAAGCCAAGGCTGGCGGCGAGCAAGGCGAGGCGCGGCGATCGCGTCGAGGGTCTATGCATGATGAGCGGTCCGGGTTGGGCGCGATACGAACGGGACCGTTCGAGCGTTGGCCACGACGCACTTTAATTCCCCCGCCATCATGGATAAAGTGCGTGCCAGTTGGCACAGAACCCACTAATATTGTGTAATGGATCTCCTCAAGGCAATGACTGTTTTCGTGCGCGTCGTCGAGTCCGGTAGCCTGACGGCCGCCGCGCTCGCGTGTGATCTGTCGCCCACCATGGTCGGCAACCACCTGCAGGCGCTGGAGGCCCGACTCGGCACACGACTGATCCACCGCACCACGCGCAAGCAGCAGCTCAGCGCGTTCGGGCGGGCTTACTATGACCGTTGTGTCGAAATTCTCGGCCTTGTCAACGACGCCGAAAGCCTGGCGCTCGATCATCTTGCGACCCCGCGCGGACGCTTGCGCATCACTGCACCTGTGATTTTCAGCAACGAGTGTCTGATCCCGGCAATTGCGGATTATTGCCGGCGCTACCCCGAGGTCCGGCTGGATGTCGTCGCCACCGATGCATTGACGGATTTGATTGAGGACGGATTCGAAGCGGCCATTCGCATCGGTACGCCGGGTAACCATGACCTCATTGCACGTCCTCTGCAACCGTATCGCCTCATGCTATGTGCGTCGCGCGCATACTTCGATTCGAACGGCGTACCGGCGACGCCGGAGGAGCTTCGCTTCCACCAATGCCTCACCTACGCCTATCCACTTCGCTCCGAAATGCACGCGGCACAGCCCGAGTGGACGCTGTCTGGACCGAACGGAAGCGTAAGTGTGCCCATCGATGGACGCTTGAAGATCGACAATGCGGACGCCCTGCGCAGGGCCGTGCTTGCTGGCATGGGCATCGCAATGCTGCCCGCCATTCTCGTGGACACAGATCTCAAGACGAACCGGTTGCTCGAGGTACTGCCGTCTCATAGGCCCCCGGTCCGGTCGATCAATCTGCTCTATTTGCGCGATCGCCAGATGTCTCCGAAGCTTCGCAGTTTCATTGACTTTGTCGTGGAGCGATTCGGCAACATCTCCAATTCACCGGTTTGAATGTACCCGCGGGTCGTCCGGCCGGGTTCGGCCAGGAAGAGACCTTCTTTCCAAACGTCGCGAAGACGTTCAGACGGCGGTTCCATTCAGATAGCGGTCATTGACGAACCCGACACATAAGCGCAGCAGGTTTCCGAAATTTCACGATAAACCGATCGGTGTGGTATCGGATTCCACGCGCGAAGATGCTGGACGTCCGCGGATCGCACCGACTACGCAGTACGTCGAGTTCACCCGCATCTTCGAACCCGACGGCTTCGACTTCGCGTCGCACGACCGCAGGATCGATTCGATGCAGCGTCTTTGCGGCCTCCGTCGACGTCCCCGACTGGGCCCGGTGATCGACGATTACGTAGTGGCCGCCCGGCTTCAACACGCGAAAAACGGCGTTGTTGAATGCATGAACGTCGACGGGGCCCATCATTGGCGTGTGAAGATCGTGATAGTTCTGCACGATGCATAACACGTCGATTTGTTCCGTCGGCGCGCCAGCCTTTTCGGCACTCCCTTTCAGCAACACGATATTGTGCCGCTCCCGCGCGAACTGTTCGACCTCCGACCGTCCCGCCTCGATGCGCTCGATCTTTGTCAGTTCGGTGGGAATCGCGGCGAATACGCGTCCGTGGTCTCCCACCAGGGACGCGCACAGACGAGTGAAATATCCGCGATACGGCAGAAAGTCCACAACACGATCGCCTGGCCCGATGTCGATGAAGCGAAGCACATCGGCCGCGCGATCTCGCCCGTCGCGGGCGCGATCGCGGCGAGGTCGTGTTTTATCGTTGAGTGCCGCTTCGATCTGTGCGTCGGTCGCGCGAGCCATAGTCGTGGGCAGCATGACTCAAACCGCTGCAATGCAATCTATCTCGATATCGAAACGTCCGGGCCATGCGGGAACGTTCACGAAGATCCGTGCCGGCGGCTGGGGGCTAAAGAATCGCGCATACATCTCATTGACGATTGGGAACATCTCGACGGATGTGCAGTAGACGTTGCACTTGAGCACTTGGCCGAGCGACGATCCGCCGGTTTCCACGCAGAGTTTCAGTTGCTCCAGCACGCGTTGAGTTTGCTGTTCAATCGGCGCATCCAGCACTTCGCCGGTCTGCGGATCGAATGGCGGCAAGCCCGACACATAAAGCGTGTCGCCGTGACGCGTGGCGACGGACGTAGGTGCCTTCCAACGCTCCAGCCAACTGGATAATGGTTCGACACGAATGATTTCGCGAGCCATGTGTTTCTCCTTGAGTGAGGCGATCGATGTGAATGGGGCGCGTCAAGCGTCACCTGCAAACAGTGCATTGAGATCCGAACCCGATGGGGCATCTGCCAAGCCATCGAAGCGTCCGTCCGAAAGCGCCTGGGCAGCTCGCATGAGGCCGCCCCAGGCGCTCCGCGCGAGTGCTCCGCCCATGCTGACGCGCCGCACGCCCAGCGCGGCCAGTTCCGACAATGTCAGGACCGGGTTCGCGCCAACCAGTACGTTCACCGGTTTGGGCGTGACCGCCGCGATGACGGCCTCGATCTCTTCGCGCGTCCGGATGCCCGGTGCGTACAAGCAGTCCGCGCCGGCCGCTGCGTAAGCCTTCAGACGCTCAAGCGTGCCGTTCAGTTCGGGCACACCAACGAAAAAATTCTCCGCGCGGCCGATCAGCAGCGTATCGCCACCGCTATCGTCGATCGCTTGCCGCGCCGCTGCGAGCCGCGCCACGGCGATCTCTATCGGTAACAGAGGCGCGGCGGCATCGCCGGTCGCATCTTCGATCGACAGGCCAGCCACGCCGGTGGCGACCGCGAGTTTGACGCTCTCGGCAACGCCGGCCGAATCGTCGGCAAAGCCGCCTTCGAAATCCGCATTGACCGGCAGATCGGTGGCCTCGACCATCGTTCGCAGGTGCGCGAGGATCTCATCGCGGCTCGCCTGGTTGTCGGCACGGCCGGTCGACCATGCATAGCCGGAGCTCGTGGTCGCAATGGCCTGAAAACCGAGGCTCGCGAGATAACGTGCGCTGCCGACATCCCAAGCGTTCGGCAGCGTGAAGCAACCGGATTCATGCAGCGCCCGGAATGCGGCGCGCTTTTCGGCGGTGATGCGTGGCATGGCAGAACTCCCACAAGAAGGGGAAGCCCTCGCGGGCTTCCTAACGCGTTCAGGCGATTTCCGTTTCCACCACCGGGAAGTCGATTTCCGTGTCGAAAACGTTATTGACGAAATTCGTCAACATGAACTGCGCACTCAGCGCGATGATCTCGATGATATTGGCATCGCTGTACCCGGCGGCTCGTACTTCGTCGAGGTCGCCCGTCGCTACTTTGCCGCGCGTTTGCATCAGCTTGCGCGCAAACGCCACCGCCGCCGCTACGCGGGGTACGTCGGAGTCCCCGAGTCTGTTGCGGCGAATCTCATCGCTGGAAAGGCCGGCAAACTCGGTGGCTACGTAGGTGTGGGCGCTAAGGCAGTACTGGCAGCCGTTGATCTGCGACACGGCCAGTGCAATGCCGTCGCGCGTCTTGATGTCGAGTGTTTTGGAGAGCGCGCCCTGCAGGCCGGCCCACCCGTTCAGCGCTTGCGGGCTTTGTGCCATGATGCGAAACAGGTTCGGCGTGAGCTTGAGTTGCCGCGACACAGCGTCGACGACGGCCTTGGACTCGGCGGGAATGTTCTGCGGAATAGCGATGCGGCTCATAGTACTGCTCCTTGGGTTCGGTTCGAACTGCGGATGATGGCTGCGGGAACAGGTGTTCCTGCATTGAGAAGCAGTCTAGGAGCGATCGCCGCGCACAGGATCCGGCAAATGTGCGCAAAAGTCCGGCGCGCGGGTCGCCACCCGGCGCTTCGGGCGTCGAGCGGGAGATTCAATCCGCGCGGTGCGGATCAGGATGAGGGTGGTGTTGCTCGATACTCGGCGGGCGCCGCGCCATAGATTTCGCGGAAGGCGCGCATGAAAGCTCCGCGGCTCGCGTAGCCGGCGTTGCGAGCCACCTGATCGAGCGCGAGATCCCCGGCGCGCAACTGAGCGGCGGCCTGGCGCATACGGATGTCGCGAAGCACCTGCATCGGCGCCTGGCCGAAGGCTGTGGAGAAGCGCGCCATGAACGCGGAGCGGCTCAGACAGGCGATCTGGGCAAGACTTTCGACGGTGTGCGGCGCGGAAGGCCTCGCGGTCATGTCGGCGAACGCGCGCGCAATCTGGGGGTCACCGAGCAGCGCGAAACGTTCCATCCACACCGCGCTGGTTTTAAGCGAGCGGCGCACGAGCGCAACGATCACCTGCTTGAGCAGCGCGCCCGACATCGCACCGGCGCCGATTTCCTGTGCCATCAGCTCCTCGAAGGCAGTGCGCAGATAGACGTCGAGCCGGTCGGACGGATCGAATTGCTCGACGATCGGCATCGAGAGCGTTTCGAAGAGATTAATCGAGGCGCCGAAAGCCGCGCTGAAGTAACCGCAGATCATCACGGTCATGGGCTCAGTCGATCCGGCCCGGAATCGGTTGATGGAATCGACGACACGCTTATGCTCACGGCCGGATACGACGACCGGTGCGATGCCCGCCCGATTTGCGGGCACCTCGAGCTTCAGCGGATGGCCGGGGGGGACGATCAGCAGCGTGTGCGGTGTAAGGGGTACTGAATCGGTGCCCTCGATATGTAGAAGCCCGCCGCCGGAAAGGATGTAGTGGATGCCGGGCGCGTCGTTGCCGTCAAGTTCGAGCACGAATCCTTCGCTGACGAGACACTCGGACAGGCCCACGACGCGGATCTCGAGCAGCGCGATGAGTTCATCGAGGTGTGCTGCGGAGATCCGGGCGGACGACGACAAGGGCGTTGAGATGGACATTCGTTCGAAATAACGCGGCAATGCCGGCCGAAGCTGGAACGCGATGACGGATTGTCGCCCGATTGCAGTGGGCTGCGGACTTGCCATGGCAGGCCAGCTCGCGTGTCGGCGGCCTCACTAGGGAAGACAGAGAGAACTGCCGGTAGCAGCACATACTCCATCACTCTCCGTCGCTTTTGCACAAACAACGGCCGTACGGTTAAAGCATGGGCGACCGACCGCTTCGGGTCGGCTACGGCCTACCGCTCATCGGGCGGCAGTCGGCCAATACCGGTCCTTCGTAATCGATTGGCGAACGTGGATACTGTTGAAAAAGTCGCTGCGTGGCTTTTTCAGTTCTCCCCGCGAGAAAATCGACCTCTCAGATCGGCCTACAGGCCGCTCGCGCTTGCCGGTCAAGGGTAAGAAGACCCCTGAAAACCTCTTGAGAGAGAAGGTCAGCGACTTTTTCAACAGTATCCGGTGACTAGCCGCCATTTGGCTGCGATTCGTCGTACGTGCTAGTTTCAATTCAAGCGCCGCGTGCGGCGCTCAGATTTCGTATCGAATGCAACGTGTCAAGGCGTCGCGATATTCACGTTCCACGTGTGCGCTTTGATGCGCAACATGGAGCCTTCCCTCTGTGCAACGAGTAAAAAGTTTCCGCTAACGTCCATGGTCCGATTATCCGGTACGTTGATATTCCCAGTCCAGGTTCCCGATTCCCAAGCCACGTTACCATCAGATGTGCAAAACGCTTGCTGCATTTCCAAATGGTTCCAGACTTTGGTTGCCACTTCGGCCCATTCTTCGAGTCCCTTTCGGCCGGAAACGGCTTCCTGCCCCGCTGGGATGAGAATGGCGTCTTCGGCAAACAGAGCCAGCCAGCCGGGCGTATCGTGAGAATTGACTGTATCAATGAACCTACCGTTTAACGCAGCAAACGCTTGCGAGATGTCCATGGTTCTACCTCCTTAATGCATTGAGGCGTGAGGGGATGTTCAGTTCTTCGCGTTTAACGCCCAACCATCGCGATATGCACGCCGCGAACCTTCCGGTTGGTTAAATATAATCAACTGAAAAGGTTAATGCCAGCGGGGCTGGCTTGATGGATCGGACAAAGGACAGCACGGCTCGTCCGATCTGAATCGTCCTTCGCGAGAGGTAGGCGAGGTTGCGGCGGAACGGCCGCTTTGGAGCAGCGGTGGTGACGTTGGCAGAAGCCAACGGAGGGGCAGAAACGGGTCGGCTACGGCCTACCGCCCATCGGGCGGCAGTCGGCCAATTGTTGTCGGTCGCCTATATGACAAAGCAGTCATTCGATCGGCAGGTGTACATTCGAAAGCCGCCGGATGCACTATGCAAGCATCTACTTCCTTACAGACGTTCAGAATCCACTGGCCAACAAAGGCTGTATTGATCACTCGTGCACAGCGCCCTAGCCATTCGATAAGGTTTGGGTATTCGTGAATGCGCTGCGCTACAAGCCGCGTTCTCATGAGCAGGTCGACCTGACAGGAAACCGAAATGTCAGCGACCGATTTCGCGGTACCCGCAAGCCACTGGTTTTGCGAGAGGAGTGTGTCAATCGACGCGAGATGCGTATCAAGCCGCTTGAGCACCTTCGACAACGGTTGCCTGCCGAGTCCCTGATTGCGAAGTTTTCTCCGATACATACCTTTAACGGCAACTCCGACTGGGAAGCGTTCCCAGCGCGGGCGGCCCAAGCAAAGGGCTTCAATATGTTCGCCCAGCGCGATCGGGTCACCCATTTCCAACGTTGCCATCGTGTACCAGAAGAGCGACTCGTCAGCCCAGTCTTCTATCAGCATCGCGAACGCGCGCGATTTTGGTTCCGTCGGTATGACCGATGGGAGAGGGACACGGGCTTCCAGAAAAGCGACAATGTCCGTGCTGTCTTGTACACGTTCTCCGTCAAAGTCCAGGACTGGCAATTGCCCGACAGGTGAAAGCGATGCCGCCTTGCGACCAAGCAGACCGTTATAGTCCACCACCGAATATTCGATCTCCTTGTGCCGCAGCACCTTTCGCACCTTCGCACAGAACGGGGACCTCTCGCATTGATGTAAGGTCACAGTCGACATCAGCGCGTTTTCCCTTGCCGCACAAGCGGGTCTCTAGCTGTCCGCTGCGCTCTTGCTAACCAGACCGGTTGCTATGCCCGCGGTACGGCCCCGCGGTGTCACTCAAAAGTACGAAGCCGTGACGGTGGGAGATACCCCGATCGCTCACCCTTCAATACCGAAGCCAAAACATGCATATCGATCCCCCCTCCAGTCAATACCGCGGCGATGCGCTTTCCAGCAAAGTATGGATGCCGTGCTGCGGCAAGTGCGACGGCGCCCGCGCCCTCGACGACGACGTGATTGCTCTTCGCCAGGCAGCGGATGGCTTCTGCCGTATCCTCAAGTGTCGATACGACAACGCCGTCCACCAACGCGTTGAGGTATGGCCAATTTGCATCGAGCACAGTCGGAACACCGATGCCCGAGACCATGGGAGTTGAGTCGACTGGTACTTCGACAATAGCGCCAGCCGAAAGAGAAGAATAAAGCGGGGCCGCCGCCTCAGTCTCACACGCATAGAGTTGCGCATGCGAGCCCCAATTCATGCACGCGAGCGCGATCCCTATGATCAACCCCCCGCCTCCGAAAGGTACGAGTATCACATCGACATCTGGCAAGTCTTCCAATATTTCCTGGCCAATAGTCGCGTCACCAACGACGACGTCGCGGCACGCACATGGATGCAAGAACGTACCGGTTTCGCCAGCAGGTATTTCACCGCGAAGTATTGCCCACCAGCTTTCGTAATCGACTTCAATAACGCGGGCTCCCAGCGTGCGAAGTGCCTCGATCTTGCTTCGCCCTGCTGTATTGGTCACGTAGACCCTGACCTCCGCGCCTCGGACCCTCGCTGCCTCCGTCACACCAAGAGCGAAGTTCCCCGTGCTCGCGGTGAAAACACCGTTCGACAATTGAGCAGGTGTGAGTCTGGATACGGCATTAAACGCACAGCGTATCTTGAACGACCCGCGCGGCTGAAGGTTCTCGGATTTGAGGAAGATGCTCCGATCCGTGGCATCTGCGTACCTTAACAGAGGGGCGCGTACCACGGTTCCCCGCATCGACTCGGATGCCCTCTCAATGTCGCTTCTGGAGACGTCTCCGAGATAGGCTGGGCCGCTACCGCCATCAAGGGGCTTGCGCGAATGATGCAGGATGTCAGAAAAACTCGTGATGTCCTCGCTTTTTCGGGCGAAGGGTTTATGTTGATCGATCTCTGGAAGCGCCATCTCTCATCCTCCACTTAGAGCGAGCGCATGAACCTGTCATGCACCAGGCTGCACATCAGCATGTTTCAATAGAGATTTAAGAAACGGAACGACGGCGTTGGCGACCTTCGCGGGAATAGACAACGCGAGCCGTGAGACCGAGACGACCGTAGTTGTGGTTCGAATGAAGTAGGCGCGTAACTGCCCGAGGGCCAAAACCTTGGGTATGTGAACCAGTATAGGATGGGCCACCGAGCAACGAAGACCCATTTTTCGGAACCGGAGGCCACGATGCCAAATGTCACGACGGCCGTTCCGCCTTGAGACCTGCGGTTGAGACCAGACTGGCCCGAATGGCAGCTCCGGGTGGCCCTCTGTCCGAGTGGCGTATCAACGTTCCGTCGCCGCCCGGGCACCGCGCGTAAAGCGCCTGTTCAAGTGCATCCAGAACGAAGTCTCTGGTCATCGATGAGCTGACGCGCCAGCCGACGATGCGGCGGGCGAACGCTGTCCACGCCGTGCGGCTCTGGCCGCAATGCTAACCCGCGTCTGATTCCTCACGGTGGACCAGCCTCTGCCTCCGGAAAGTCATAGTGTCTTAAACACGAGCGGACATTTGCCCTTGCGCGCGGGGCCGACGATCAAACGACGGCTCCGCAATAACGAACTGCCGTTCGCTTCGCAACGGCGAGTGTCGCTCAATCCGAGCCTCGTAGAATCAGCCCGCTCAAAACCACAATGGTTGAAACGCTGCGGCGCTCACACAGGTCAGAGCGCAGCACACGATTCGCGGGCGGCTCATCGCAATGCCGGGGATGCGGAAGATCAGCAACGATCTGCTCTGTGGAGACTGTGGAACATCGTAGCGAGGTGGCTTGGGACCAGTCGGCGCCGTGGCGTGGGAGTCGCCTATGACGTCCCGCCTGGCTGAGGGGCCCAGCAACGCTGCCAGATGCGGTCATGATAAGCAACGAGATGCGTTTGTGATGCAATGTAATCGCGAATCGGGCTCTCAAATGGGTGAACGAGACCCACGTGTATCCAGGCAAATGAGGTGGCGTCGACGGTGCTCGGTCGGTCGCCCATCAGATATGCCTGCTCGCCCAGCAAGTCCGCCACCGCCCCCCACGCCGCCATGCCCATTCGGACAATTTCCTCATGACTGTGGCGCCCAATACCTTGCTCCCATGCTTGCCGCATCATGCGGCGCCGCACAAGCGGCAGCGCGAGCGGGGCGAACAGCGGAACAACAGGCCTGACAAAGGTTGGCGCACTGTGCGTCGCGTAATCGACCAGCATCGGACGGTAAATGTCCATATTGCGGTCGATGCCCCAGCGCAGGTAGAGCCCCACGAAGTAAAGGTGCGTCTCGAACAATGCCTTGATCGCCAAAGACTGTGCGCGCTGTAGGGGCGTCAGGTGACTGTCGTTCAGAGCGTCCGGATTGCGCATCTGCAGGTGTTCAATGATGAGCGACGAGTCGGCGATGAGTTTTCCATCGATCAACGCGACCGGCAGCTTGTGTTTCGGCATCCTTCCAAGGTTGCCGATGCGAGTCTCGTATGGTAACCCCGACATGCGCAACCAGGTTTCCAGCTTGACGACGAACGGACTGATATCTGGCGAGTCGACGCTGACTCCATAGCCGAATTTGTAGACAATCATTGGAGGCCCCTTTCGCTTGCCCGCATTGACCTTCAGGAGCCGCTGCCGAATCCATTTTTCTCGAACACGACCGGAGGCGTCGCCGCTTCGTTGACATGCAGACGGAAGACGTCCGGCCGCGAATAGTGACCCACGACGTCAAAGTCATATTTCGCCCGCGCAAGGTCGTTGAGGTCGAGATCGCCCACGAGCAATGCATCCTGCTCAAAGACTGGGCCGGCAATGAGTTCGCCAAGCGGGCTGACGATGCAGCTTCCACCGCTCATGAGCACAGTGGACGGATCGTTACCCTGGATTGCGGCATAGTCGGTAGGGCAATCCGATCGGCGCAGGTGCTGGCAGGCCGACAATACAAAGCAGCGCCCCTCCAGGGCAACGTGCTGCATCGAGGAAGCCCATGTCGGCCGGCTGTCAGCGGTGGGGGCGCAGTAAATCTGCACACCCTTCGCGTACATTGCCATACGCATCAATGGCATATAGTTTTCCCAGCAAATGACTGCGCCGAGCCTGCCGAACGGCGTGTCGAAAACCGGGAGGGTCGACCCATCGCCATAGCCCCAGATCAGCCTTTCGCCGGCGGTTGGCATCAGCTTGCGATGCTTGCCGAGCATCATGCCGTCCGGACCATAAAACAGCGCAGTGCAATACAACGTGCCGTGGTCCCGCTCGATGACGCCGATCACGATGTATTGCTTGTACTCGGCGGCGATCTCCCCCAACCGGCGGGTGCCAGGACTTGGCACTTCTATCGCACTGTCATAGTACCGGCGATAGTCGTCGCGCCCGGCAGAGGTTCTTCCACCGATTGTCGAGCCAAAATCGAGCCCCTTTGGATAGGCTGAGACAAATGCTTCAGGAAATACGATAAGTTGAGTACCCTGTCGTGCGGCGTCGGCGCTGAACGTTGCGATTTTATCGATGGTTCTATCAACATCGAAGACGACGGATCCCGATTGCACAACCCCAGCACGTAGTTTCTGTTGCATCAGAATTCTCCGTTAATGTAACGGATGCACTCGAAAACGCTCTGGCTTGCAGTCGTGGACTACGCTAGCCAAAATTGTTTGCGATCGACTGGCATCGTGGAAGCTCGCCGACGGAGTCCGCCAGTCGCGACTGATTTGAGCTGCAAAATTCGCCGATTGCGAACAAGGCCACTGTGGATTGCAAGGCACCACAAGTATAGGTTGCTGGCAAAGCTTCCAAGCTGAATAACCACCTTTTTTCTGGAAAGCATGCGGCTAACATGCGCGGTTGTAGGTGCAGGCGTCTGACGCGCTACGCCTTATCTGCGCTGACTCGATCGGCTCCATGACATCTCATGAACTACGACGCGACACGCACGCCGACATTTAAATCTCACCTCGACTCGCTGCGGGCACATCGCGGACAAAACCGAGGCACAGATTCATCCGGTGTTCGCTGGCGCCACCGTTCGTCAGGGCAAAGCTAAACGTCAGGCGATCGGTCGCTCCGGCTCCCGTCGGCGTTGATAGTCGCGAGGCTGAGTGGCCGTTTATCAGCGAGTTGGGATCTCGGGAGACGCTCGTCGCATTCTCCGACTTGAGCTTCTCATCGCAAGAGACACTCAAGTCGATTGTCATCTTCGCTGTTCGGATCGACCCGGCAGCAGCCAGTCGTTACGGACCGGTATTGGTCCGCTCTGCGTCATCGCCGAACGATGTAGCTCACCGGATAGCGTCGGTTCATGCCCCAAGCTGCGCCTATACTGAGTAAAGTCGTACTCTGTACCGGCTTGGATTCTGGCGGGAGAACGAGGTGAACACCGAAGTCTGCGACACTGAGCCACCGCCATCGAGCGCGCCGATGAATGGCCGCTTTGATGTCGTTGTCATAGGTGCAGGTCTCGCTGGGTGTACGGCAGCGCGGTTGTTTGCGTTGCAAGACCTGCGTGTCGCGCTGGTCGAACATCATTCCGACGTGGCCGCTTTCAAGCGGTTATGTACACATTTCATCCAGGCGTCAGCGACGCCAACGCTCCGGCATCTGGGTCTTGACCGGCTGATTGAGGACGCTGGCGGTCTGCGCAACGGCGTTGATATCTGGACTCGCTATGGCTGGACCGGAGACGTCGCCCCGCTCGACAAAAACGGTGAGCCTGCCTTCGGGTACAACATCCGGCGCCAAACTCTTGATCCGATCCTGCGGCAACTGACGATGAACACCCCGGGCGTCACAACCCTGTTCGGCTGCGGCGTAAGCGGGCTCGTGAAAAAGGACAGTGGCGTCAGTGGCGTCAATCTTGGCGGGAGCCGCACGGGTGTAGTCTCGGCGCCCCTGATCGTCGGTGCGGACGGCCGCAGCTCTCCGCTGGCGACGCTCGCCGGGATCAAGCCTACCTCGTCGGAGAACTGTCGCTTCGGTGCGATTCGCGCTTACCACGGCGTGTCACTGCGGCGGGGAACTTGCTCGCAAATGTGGTTGCGTGGTCCGGAGACCGGCTACGTATTTCCCAATGACGATAACGTTACGGTGATTGCCTACATGGCGACCAAGGACAAGCTCGACGGCTTTCGCGGCAATCCGGGTGAGGCACTCGAGCGAAGCATGGCTGGGTTTCCAGATGCCCCCGATCTAGCTTCCGCCGAGCCGCTCGACAACGCGCTGCTCATCAAGGACTATCCGAATTTGTGGCGGCAGCCGGCTGTTGGGAACATCGCGTTCGTCGGCGATGCCCTAATGAGTATCGACCCACTGTGGGGCGTCGGTTGCGGGTTCGCGTTCCAGACGGCGGAATGGCTCGTCGACACTCTTACTCCAGCGCTACGGCAAGGGCACTCGATTGCGCCGGCCCTGCGCAGCTATGCGAGGCGTGTTTCTCGGGAACTCAATGGACATCGCTTTCTTATAGTCGATTTTTCACGCCGACGCGGACTTAACGCGGTTGAACGGCTTAACTTCTCGGCCGCGGCAAAAGACGCGGCGGCGGCGAGACATCTGCACGCCTTTGGCGCGCGTCTGATAGGGCCGGCAAAGTTTTTGTCACCCGGCGCTCTGCTGAGGGCCGCTTGGGTCGATCTGCGTCGGCCCGCCGCGCGCTCCGCGCAACCTGACGCACCGGTCTGAATGACGCGTCCGCCGTCGCTCCCCCGGACAGCCATGAAAGGACACCTGCGTCCGCGTCGATGGCATCCGCCCCTCTGTTGGAGGCCGCATGGCCCGACGCGGCCGACGCAGTCGTTTTCGTGAACCGCAATCCGGGATCGACTGCTGACTGGACGCGACTCGCGGTCAGGGTGCGTGAATTTGGCCGGGCACTCGCCATGGACATGCCGGGTTTCGGCAATGCCGACAAACCTGAACAGTTTGACTACAGGGTGCGTTGCTACGCACGCCATCTCGGTCGTTTGCTGGTTGAGTGCAATGTCCAGCGTGCCCGTCTCGTCATGCACGATTTCGGCGGTCCTTGGGGCTCGCGTGGGCCGCTGCCCATCCTCGCGCCATCGCGAGCGTTACATTAATCAACACAGGCATCTTGCTTGACTACGGATGGCACTATCTCGCGCGTATCTGGCTGACACCGTTGCTGGGCGAATGTTCATGGCCATGACAACGCGTGCCGGGATGCGGCTCCTGCTTCGAAACGGTAAACCGCGTCGCTTGCCCGTGGAATACGTCGACCAGGCGTTTAACAACTTCGATGCTCGCACCCGACGCGCTGTGCAGCGGCTCTATCGCAACACCCGCGAGACGAACGGCGCTATGCAGGACATCGCCAACGCGTTGCGTCCGTTGGATCTGCCTGCACAGGTTGTGTGGGGCGCATGCGATCCCAATATTTCCGTGATTTCGCCAACCGGCAGTGCAAGATCTTACCTCGCGCCGAGGTGTTGATTCTGCACGACAGTGGGCATTGGCCTTTCATAGCAGCCTAGCGAGCGGGCGCCGATGGCATCAATCGAATGACCGCTGTACTTCGGAATGCGACGCGAGGAGCTTGATGCGACGACCGGCCGCTCCGGGTCGATAGTGTGAGTTCGCCGATATTTAAAACTGCCGTCGGGTTGCTCGACGCCGCCACCGTCAGCAATCCGCCACAATGCTGACGCACAACCCAGACCGCCCCAATGCCGGCAATGGCCGACAAGCAACACTCTGCATCGCGAATCGAATGGCCGTTTCCAAGGTATCGACAACAGCTGGCTCAGAGTCGACTTCAACCGATCTCCCCACGCGAAACGAAAACCAACCCGGCCTCCTTCATCCCGCGCGATTATCCAGCCCCGGGTGGCTTGACCAACTGATCGGGTTTCGAATTACCGCGTGCAGCTCGCGTCCCGCAAAGGCTCACCTTGAGGACTTGAGTCAGCCATATGGATGCAACTAACAGTCCGGCTTCATCGCATCCGTATCAAAATCCAAACCCAAACCCTGCCTGCAAAGGCAGCGGGGCGGAGTTTACGCGACGGTTTATCTACGTGGCGGAAATCAGCGGCGCATCCGTCTTCCGTCTGTTCTGTAAAATTGAAGACAGGCGACAGCAGCTTAATGGCCCCTGGTTGAACTCACGAGGTGTAAAAAATGGACGTGATTGACCTGATGCCCGACGTCGCGGCGGACCGATATGAAATCTCGTTTCGCATGGCCGGCCAACGCAGTGAGGTCGCCTGTGTGATCACGCGGGAAGCGCTCGAAACGCAATTCTGGTTGCCCGGAGACGCTGATCAGGTCCGCATGCTCAAGGCATTTTCTGACGGACGGCGTCGCATTATCGCGGTCGCCGAAAGAAGAGTCCGCCTGCGTTCGGGCAAACCCGTCAGGCTCACTACCGGGGATTTCGAGATCAGGCGTTAGTCCTCCGGCTGCTGTCGGTCACCAGTCAATGCGGTGTTTCTCATCGGTTTCGCGATGCCGGCGATCATCGTCCAGGTGCAGATACTGACTGGTTGTCGTCAGGGACGCATGTCCGAGGTTATCGCGCACGAGTCGCAGATCCAGTTGCTGGTCTGCCATGTGTGACCCCGCGCTATGACGTAGCCAGTGTGCCGATGCCTGCTTGAGGCGGTCTGCGCGCTGCGCATGGTCGTCGCCACGCGCCCGCAACGCTTCGGCGGCGCCGCCGAAGACGTCCTTCACGATCCGGTGCAGCGCGGCGCGCGTGAGTGGCTTCAGTGACTGCCCGATCGGCAGCACCAGCGGCGTGTCCTCGCCTGGCGAGGGGAGTGCTGGCAATCCGCGTGTCCGCCGGTACGTGCCGAGTTCCATCATCATTTCCGCGGTGGCGGGCACCAGCCGCTCCCTGTTTCCTTTGCCCATTACTTCAAGCCACCAGCAATCCTTCCCGCGGTCGTCAGGACGACGAAAGAAGCGTCCCATCGTGTTCGTGCCCACTTCCGTGATCCGCAGGCCGCCCAGATAGAGCAGGGTGAAAAGCCAGCGCACGCGTGCGTGATGTTCACGCTCGCGACCGGTCCGCGTGGGCATGCCCTGGATGTACGTTTTGACTTCGAGCCACAGTTCGGGCGACAGATACCGGACGATGCGCGGCCTGACCCGGCGTGCGCGCTGGCGCGAGAGCGACAGGGGATTGCCGGCCAGATACCCCGCCTCCACGAGCCACGCAAACATGACGTTGACGATCACCATCGCCTGCCGCTGGCTCGATGCCGACAGGGGGCCGTAGAACGGTCGCCAGCGCGGATCGTGGCGAGGATGCTTGCGCCCACCGTCGGCTGTCCAGCGCGCCGCAGGTTGCGGATCGGCGAGAAAGTGCTGGTAGACCAGCAGGTCTTCGTGCGTGAGCGAGGAGAGCGGTTTTGCCATCTGCAAGGCGGACCACAGCAGCAGCCGTTCGGCTTCCTTGCGGTAGTTGTCGAACGTCGTCTTCGTATCGACGAAGCGGGCGAGCCACGCGCGGACCGCCTCGGGATCGTTGCCGGCGGCGACCTGCATGTGACCCGTTGCGCGGTTCGTGCCGTGGCGGCCGTCGAGCGCGGCGGGCAGTTCGAGCGGGTCGATCGGGCGCGGGGCGGGGACGGCGGTTTTCATGGTCGCAGACGCGGCGGAGGCGGAGGTCGGGGTGTGACGTGATGATGGACTGATCCGCTCCCAAGATGTCAACATTATAGCCGTAATGTCAAAATATTCGCCAAGAGTGGTTAGATATCGGGCGGTTTATGGTGTAATACATATACAATTACCCGCAAACCGCCGCCATGTCCGACGTCCTGCCCGACGAAACCCGCCTCTCGGCTGAAATCGACCGCCTGAAAGGCGAATTCCCGAAGACCCGCGAGCTGTACCGCGAAGTCTGCGCGCTACTGTTCTTCCGCTTCGGGATCACGCCGACCGCGAACCGGCTTTACCAGCTGGTGAAGCGCGGCAGCATGAGCACGCCGACCCAGGTACTCGGTGAATTCTGGGCCGAACTGCGCGAAAAGAGCCGGGTGCGCATCGAACACCCCGACCTGCCCGCCGATCTGGGGCCGGCTGCCGGCGAACTGGTCGCGGCGCTCTGGACCCGCGCAACCGCCTCTGCCGAAGCCGCGCTCGACGCGCTGCGCGAGGAGGTCGAGGCGCAACGCGTTGAGGCGCAACGGTCGGTCGTTGCTGCCCGCGACGAACTGGGTCGCGTCGAGACCGCGCTCGAACAGCGCACGGCGGCGCTCCTTGCCGCGCAGGTCGAGGTGCGCGAACTGGAAAAGGCTGAGGCCGAGGGCCACGCGGCGCGGCAGGCGTGCGAGGCCGAGATCGTCCGGCTCAAGGCCGAGGCGCTCGTGCGCGACCGTGAACTGGACAAGGTGCGCGAAGGTTTCTCGCGGGATCTCGAGAAGCTGCGCGAGAGCGCGGAACGCGCCGAAGAGCGCCTGCGGGCGTCGGAAAAGCGCGCGCTGCTGGAGATCGACCGCGAGCGGGGTACGGCCGCGAAGCTGCAGAAGGACCTCGATGCCGCGGTGAAGCGGGCCGACAGTCGCGAGGCGGACCATCACCGGGCGGTCGAGGCGCTGCGGGCGCAGATCGGGGACGCGCGTCACCAGGCGGGCATGCTGCAGGGACGGCTCGATGCCGTGCTGGCCACGAACGTCACGCTGCAGCAACAGCTGGCGGCACTGCGGCAGGCGGATACACGCGACGCCCGGCCGGCCCGCGCGAAGTCCGCCTCCACCCCGGCGCGCCCGGTGGCGACACGCCCTTCACGCGCGCCGCGCGTCACGCCCGCGCCAGCCAGCAAGACCGTAGTGCACCGCAAGCGGGGAAAGAGGGATGGAAAATAGAACCCGTCCGCGCAAGAGACGGAAGGCTCCAGCTTGCCCGCCGATCAGCGCACTGATGCGCTACGGCGAGCGGATCGTGCGGGTGGTCGCCGAAGCCAGCGGCCAGCGCGTGATCATCGAATCGGTGGACGAGGACGGCCGCACCTTCCGTAGCATGGTGAAATGGGCTAGTCTGACCGCTCTTCACGATCAGCTCTTCTGAACGGGATGACCCAGACCATGCAGCAGCTCGACATCTTCGCCGACAGCCGTGACGTGATGTTGCGCAACGACGTGCTGGCGCCGTTGCAGCGGCGCGATGTGGCGGCCACCCGACGACGATCCGCCTGCTTCTGCAAATGTAATCTTGCGTTTGAGCGGGAGGGAGGCGATCTGGTTTGGTCGACGAGCCAGAATGCCGGCGGGCAGGGCGCTTCACATCCGGGGCGACGACGCCCTGCGCAAAGGTGTGGCTTTGCCGATTGGCAATACGTCACGGTCCATCGAGTGTCCGGATGCCGATGTCCGTATGAGTGAAAACACGACTTACTTCGCCGTTCCAGCTGTGCACGCAGGGGATGCCCGGGTGCAACGGGCCTGCCGGCGGGTGAAGGCCGATACAAAAGACCTGGACCGACTCAGGTGCACACATTGACGGGCTGGGGCTACTGCGTCTATCGCGACAGGAATGCGCTTTGTACCCGATGAATTTCCTATTGGCGGGTGACGCGGTGTTGTTCGTACGCTGTCTGGCATGAAACGCAGCGGGCCGTGTAGGGCGCGGCGACAAGCCGCTCATAACCGATCGGATCCCCGCACCCGACGCATGCGCCGTAGCGGCCGGCGTCGATGCGTGCCAGCGCCACGTCGATCTGCTGCAGCTCGTCGAAGTCGTGCCGCGCGAGCGCAGTGCGCAGCTCGTCGCGCGCCTTGCGCGATGCGGTCTCGTCGGGATGAGACTCGGGGCCCAGTACTTCGGGCGGCCGGGCTCCGGCGAGGTCACCGTATTCGCCGTGCAGCGCCGCCAGCAGCTCATGACGACGCTCGCAGAGCCTGTGCTGTAACAGCCCGAGTTCGGAGCAGCTAAGGGTGATCATGGACAGGTTCGATGTGTTCCGTAACGTCACGCACAACGGCGGCATCGCGAAGGCGTTCCGTCATGTGCGTACCTGCACACAGGCCCAACCAGGCATGCACCCGCTCGGCGGTTAGCACAATGCGACAGTCCGATCTTCAGTCACGCCGCGCAAGCCCCACCAATGAACCCGTGACGCTGAGTGGTGAGATGAATGCCACGCCCCACAATTATATGTTTAACCCACGCGCGATTCTGGTCAGTTCAAACCCGACGGGCATGTGTTAAGTATAGGTTGCAGGGCAGCCGTATCGACCCGGTCGTTAGTGAGGCCTTACGGGGCCGCTGGTCAGGGCAGTCGTCCGATGCTTCGCCGATCGGCGATCGCCGAAGCGGGCGGCCAGCGCGCGATCATCGGGTCGATGGACGAGGACGGCCGCACCTTCCGCAGCTGGCAGGAGAAAATCCGCCGGTGGGCCTGATCCTGTGCGCAAGGACCAACGCCGCGATTGCCCGCTACGCACTCGACGGCCCCCCCCAACAAGATACTTGCTGCCGAGTATCACACGGTACTTCCAGACGAACGACTGCTCGCTGAAGAGTTGGCAAAAACGCGACGCGAATGGGAAGCGCAGCATCCAGAGCCGCATGACAAAGAGGAAATCCGCGACTGATCCTGAAGTCGCTAGCCAGCCGGCTTCACGTCGGCCGATTCCAGTGTCCGGCTGCAGCAGCTTCAGATTTTCCATGAAACCGAGCTACCGCCGACGTGAGTCCAGATCGGGTTGTCTCCTCGGCCAATCCGGTCATTGGAATTTCCCACCATTCGACTGTTTCTGCGCGGCTGGTGCCGGAGAAATCGAACAGGTGCTATCGGCGTGAAGCCTCCGGCCGACGCAACGATCAGCCTACCCTGAATTGTGGCGATTAAATTCAATGGCGATAAGTGTCAGTTATCGCCATTGGAATGATGCGGCCCTGATAATAAGCAAGAACTTTCAGGCGCGGCTGCGGCGCCTGCCGCCGGCGCGGGAAGCATCGCGCTTCGACGTCACGCGGCGATGGGCGTGGCGCGGCGGACCGGATCCAGTTACCAGCGGCGATTGCGCAAACGTGCGCCGATGCGGTAGGGTGGCGCGATCAACAACCACAACGAGGAATGACTCATGAACAAGCAGGAACTGGTCGACGCCGTCGCTGCAGCGACGGGTGACAGCAAGACGGCAACGGCGGAAATGATCGACGCCTTCATCGGCACCGTGACGGCGGCGATCACGGAAGGTGAGACCGTGCAGTTGATCGGTTTCGGTTCGTTTTCGACAGGCGCGCGCGCCGCGCGCGTGGGCCGCAATCCGGCAACCGGCGTCGAAATCCAGATCCCCGCCGCGAAAACCGTGAAGTTCACGGCCGGCAAGGCGTTCAAGGATGCGGTGAACGGCGCCTGACAGCAGGATCACGTTGCCCGTGTCGCCGCAGGCGGCAATGCCAGACGGCTTGCCGTCTGCACAAAGGCCGTTGTTGCTGCCGGCGACTATCGTTGAGACGGGCAACGCGCGGCCAGCCGCCTGGACCGGTCGCCGTCGACCTGGTAGCATGAGCGGCGAAAATGCCGTGGCGCACCGTGGCGCTGCTGCGCTACCAGGCGCGCGCATCGTGCGGGTTGTCGCCGAAGCGCGGATTCAGCGCGCCATGGTCGAATCGCTCGACACCACAGGCCGGACCTTCGTCAGCACCGTCAAATGGGACAGCCTGCGCGAGCTTGACGCGCAGCTATTCTGATTTCAGACGTCTCTGCTGGAAAGTCTGACCTCGTCTTTCAAATTCCTGCGCGGCTGGACCTGAACGCTCCAGTTTCAACGCGAAGACCAGGGCCGCGGGCCTGACGGGGATTCACACATCACATCGCAGTGGATGCGGAAATTTGCCGCTTTACACTTGCGCGGCTATCAATAGGGAAACGGTATGCGGCGCGTGATTGTCCGGCAGTCTTCAGTTCATGGTAGGGGTGTTTTCGCGATGCGCGCCCTCGCGGCAGGCGAGCGCGCGTGCTCGAGTACAAGGGCGAAATTACACGCTGGCGCGAGGCCGTGCGTCGTCACCGGCGGGAAGGCGTCGCTGCGCATACGTTCCTCTTCGGGCTGTCCGATGGGCGCATGATTGACGGCAGCCGTGGCGGCAATAGCGCGCGATGGCTGAACCATGCGTGTGCCCCCAACTGCGAGACCATCGAAGCCGGCAGTCGCATCTTCATCCACACGCTGCGGCCGATCGACGTCGGCGAAGAACTGTCTATTGAATATCTGCTGGCGACTGACGATCCGCTCGATGGAGAGGTTCGCGCCCAGTACGCGTGCCGGTGTGCCGCATGGGGTTGTCGTCGCTCGATGCTGGCGGACGCGGCGTGAACAGGGTGTCGAAGGTAGTCAGTAAACAGCGGGGTTCTGGAAAGCGGCCACGCAACGAAGCCGTAGAACGCAATAATTCTGTCAACCCGGAATTGCGGTGCCAGCGGGATCTGACAGTGCGAGTTGACCGATTTTATTTCCAGTCCGAACGAAATAAAAAAACGTTCAATTTGCACCCCGAATTAAAGATATCACTTCCCATCGCACGGCCTGGACTATGTCGCAGTGCACTGATTTGTCGAAAAGTTTCTTTGCAAGACGGCGGACGGTTCAAGGATCAGTCTGGTCTTGCAGAGGCTTGATTTGCGTAAGGCGACTTACCGGTCGAGATACAGTCATTGAGATAAGCAAACTCTGGGGTGTCCATTTAACCGGAGTTGAGCGTAGACAGGGCAATGGAAGGTCCCACGCCAGCACCCAATACCCTAGGCTCCTTGGGAGTTTCAGGCTTGGTTCCCGACTGATGCAGGCTGCTGGACTGGAATGGCTGCGATGGCCTTGGGGCTTCGTCAGTCCGTCCTGTGGTCATCCGGAGGATGGCGGAGGCAACGCGGATATCCGCCCAGCCTGGAGCGACCTTCCTGAGCCGCCCGCAGAGGCAAATCGCTAACTCCGGTTAAATGGACACCCCAGAGCAAACTTATCTTTATAGCGTCGTTTGGCGATGCGTTTTTTTGCGGAAGCTCAAGACGTAAGCAAGGTGATTGCAGCACCTCACGTGTTGTCAACGGCGGCGTAGGGAGCTTCGATGGGCAGTGGCAGCCAATATCCAAGCAACGTGCATCAGCCTTGCTCAAGCGGCATCGCGTCGTTTGCAGCATGAGCCGCAAGGGAAGTTGTTGGCGTGTGCCAGGAACGCGAACGTCTGCACGCCCATCGCTGACATATAATTCGAAAGTTGGTTAATTAGGATTTATATGATGGCGGATGAGCGACCCCTTGGGACCGAGCAGCCGGAGCTGCCAGCCGAACGCGGCGTTGCGCGATATCACCGGCTGGCGTCCCTGCTGCGGCACCGAATTGCGAAGGGCGATTACCCGCTCGGCACGCAGCTGCCGCCGATCACGCAACTCGCGGACGACCTGGGCGTCGCCGTCATCACCGTTCGGCAAGCATACGAGCTGCTTTCCAAGGAAGGGCTGATCCGCAGCCAGCGGGGCGTCGGGACCCACGTTGCAGCGCTGCCCGCCGTCACGGGCGACCTCGAACAGGTGATCAACAACCCCTTCGCCGCACCGCAGGCGCTTGCCTTCGAGATACTCGAAGTCCGGCGCCGCACCCTTGTGCCACAAGAACTGCTCGGACCGGATGGCCGGTCGGCCGACGAATACGTCTGTGTCCGCAAGCTGCACACCTATTCCGGCGAGCCGTTCTGCTACGCCGAAATCTATGTGCCCACGCCCGTTTTCGAATCGCTGCCCACGGACATCGCCATGAAGCGGAAGCTGCTCGCCGCGGTGCTCGACGAACTGGGCGCGCGCTGCAAACGCTTGCGGCAACGCGTGACCGTGATACCCGCGGATTTTCCTCTATGCGACATGCTGAAGATCCCGTTTGCCTCGCCCGTCGCGAAGATGTCGCGGCGCCTGGTTGACGGCAAAGGCACCGTGCTCTACGCCGGTGTTACCTGGTATCGGGGCGACCGCTACGTCTCCGAGATCGACCTCCCCGCGTCCGCCCTGAAAACCGTGCCCGGAATCACCGAGCCCCAGCGGCGGGCTGTCGGGTAAGCCCGTACTTGACGTCACTTTGCGCACGCCTAAACTACTAACATTAGTCATTTAGGTTTAACTCTCCGAAGCTGAGTCCTCACTGGAGCTCGATGCGCATGCGGAACCTTCTCTTCCTCCTGGCTGCCCCCGTGCTTGCGCCGGAAGCGATGGCGGCGGCCCCTTATCCGGCCAACCCCATCAAGATCATCATTCCCTTTCCGGTCGGAAGCGGAACGGACGCCGGGGCGCGCCTGCTCGACCAATCGCTGCCCGCCGGCAAGGGCCAGCCCGTCACCGTGGAAAACCATCCGAATGCCTCGGGCTTCATGGCGGCGCAGGCCGCCGCCCCGGCGGTCAAGACCGAATGGAGCCAGCCCGAATGAAGCCCGTACCTACCGTGGTCAGGGCGGCCGATCTTGCCGCCTACGCGCCGGCGAACCATACCGGCACCTCTAACGTGCGCGTGATCGGCCCCGAGACTGTCGGCGCGACGGCGCTCGAAGTGCTGGTCGGCACGATCGTGAAATCGCACGGCGCGCGGCCGCACGCGCATCCCCACCTGGAGCAATGCGCCTACATGATCGAGGGAACCGGCGAGTCGGGGGCGGAGGGCAGCGTGGAAGCGATGGAGCCCGGGACCTGGGCCTACGTGCCGGCCGGCGTGTTCCATTCGTTTCGCGTGACCAGCGACCAGCCCGGGCGTGTGCTGGTCGTCTATACGCCGCCTTATGGCGAGAACCCGGCGCACACGATCACGGAACCCGACGGCGCTGCCGCCGCGCCTGCTCACGGCAAGGTGCGCGTGCTTGCCGCCGGCGACGCCGCCAGCGGCACGGTTCCCCTCATCGACCGCGAGACCGCTGACGCGCGCTGGGTCGACATTGCGGCGCTGCGCATGCCTGCCGGCAGCGCATCGGTCTGCACCTCGGAGCCTGACGCCGAGCAGGTTCTCTACGTCGAAGACGGACGGATCGACGCACGTGTCGACGGGCAGGACTTCGGTCTCGCCCCGGGCGACTTCCTGTTTCTTCCGCGCGGGGCCGCTGCCTCCCTGCGCTGCTTGCTGGAGCAGCCTGCGTCCGGCTTCCTTATCAAAGGGCGGCTTCCATCGACTGCTTTACATCCACTAGCAACCGGAGACAACGCATGAACGCAAGAATTCTCGCGCAGCCCACCACGTCCACCGGCGTCCCGCTGCCGCTGCCCGCCCTGCCCCAGGACAAACTTCTGACCGTCAACATCGAGCAGATCCCGCTGATCAGGGATGTCTTTCCGGGCATCCACATCAAGCCGCTGCGCCTGGACCTGGAGCGCGGCGAGTGGGTCTTCATGGCCATCCTGGAACCCGGTTGCTCACTGCCGATTCACTACCACACCGGTACGGCGCAGGTGTGGACGATCCAGGGCTGCTGGGCGTATCGCGAGTACCCCGAGCAGCGGCAGACGGCAGGCTCCTACCTGTACGAGCCCGGCGGCTCGGTGCACACCTTCTATACCCCCGAGGACAACACCGAGGACACCATCACTATCGCCTGGATCGAAGGCGCGCAGGTCAGCTTCAACGAGGACGGCACGTTCCACTCGCTCAATGACGCGGTCTCGATCCGGTACGCGATCGAGGCCCTCGCGGCAGCGCGCGACATCGGACCGGTGCCCTACATCCGCGGCAACGGCGCCGACGTAGCCGGTTCCTGACCGGAAAGAGGAGCACGGACAGAATGAGCAATGACTCGAACCAGGGTGGGCCGCTGGCCGGCCTGCGCATCATCGACATCACCGAAGTCGTCATGGGACCTTCGGCCACGCAGATGCTGGCCGACCTGGGGGCCGACGTGATCAAGGTGGAGCCGCCCGGCGGCGACATGCTGCGCGCCGTCGGGCCCGGCGGGCGCTCGGGCGCCGGCCCGCTGTTCCTCAACCTGAACCGCAACAAGCGCAGCGTCATGCTGGACCTGAAGCGCCCTGCCGGCAAGGAAGCGCTGCTGAAGCTGGCGCAGACTGCCGACGCGCTGGTCTACAACGTGCGGCCGCAGGCGATGCAGCGCCTCGGGCTGGATTACGAGGCGCTGCGGCTGGTGAACCCGCGCATCGTCTACGTCGGCACCTTCGGCTTCAGCCAGCGCGGCCGCTATGCGGACTCGCGCGCCTTCGACGACCTGATCCAGGCGGCCGTCGCGATCCCCGAGGCCAGCGTGCGGGCCGGTTCCGACGTGCCGCGCTATGCCCCGCTCAACCTCTCGGACCGGGCCACGGGCCTGTACGCGTTCGGCGTGATCTGCGCGGCCCTGCTCGCGCGCGAGCGCACGGGTTGCGGGCAGGCGGTGGACGTGCCGATGTTCGAGACCACCGCGCAGATGATGCTGGGCGATCATCTGTACGGCCACACGTTCATCCCGCCGCGCGGCGGCTTCGGCTATCCGCGGCTGCTCAACCCGCAGCGGCGGCCGTACGCAACGCAGGACGGCCTGGTGTGCCTCGTCGTCTACACCGACGAACAGTGGCAGGCCTTCATGCGCGTGGTCGGCGAGACCGAGCGGTTCAACAGCGACCCGCGGTTTGCCGACGGCGAAGCGCGCACGCAGCATGTCGAGGCGCTGTACGAGATCCTCGCCGACAAGCTGAAAGCGCAGACCACGCAGCAATGGCGCGAGCTGCTGGTGCCGCTCGGCATCCCGGTGTTGCCGGTGCACACCTTCGAGTCGCTGATGGACGATCCGCACCTGCAGGACATCGGGTTCTTCCAGCAATTCGAGCATCCCACCGAGGGCGTGCTGCGAACCATGGCGGTGCCGAGCGAATGGCCGCAAACCCCGCTGCCGCCGCTGCGCCCGCCGCCGCTGCTGGGTGAGCACAGCACGCAAGTGCTGGCCGAGGCCGGCTACTCGCCGCAGCAGATCCGCGAGATGGCGCAGGCGGGCGTGACGCAAGTGGCGGCGTGCAGCGAGTCAACCGGAGTCGAAGCATGACCGAGGTCGTGCACGCCAGCCGGCAGGACGGGCGGCTGATTCTCACCATCGACCGTCCGGAGCGCCGGAATGCGCTCAACGCGGAAGTGATCGGCACCTTGCAGAAAGCGCTGGATCGCGCCCGGTCTGACGAGACGATTCGCGCGGTGGTGCTCACCGGTGCGGGCGACGAGGCGTTCTGCGCCGGCGCCGACCTGGGCGGGGATGCCTTCGCGTTCGACTACGCCACGCCGACCAGCGCCTATGCCGACCTGCTGCGCACGGCCCGCACGCTGAACGTGCCGCTCGTCGCGCGGGTCAACGGCGCCTGCATAGCCGGCGGCATGGGCCTGCTCGCGATGTGCGATCTCGCCATCACGGCCCGGCACGCGAGCTTCGGCCTGCCCGAGGTGAAGGTGGGCGTGTTCCCGATGCAGGTGCTCGCCGTGCTGCAGGCCCAGTTGCCGCTGCGCTGCCTGGCGCAGCTGTGCCTGACGGGCGAGCCCATCGACGCGGCGCGGGCACGCGAGATCGGTCTGGTGAACGAGGTGGCTGACGACCTCGACGCTGCGCTCGAGCGCCTGCTGTCGCGGCTGCTCGCCAACTCGCCCACCGCGCTGCGGCGCGGCATGTATGCGATGAAGGCGATGCGCTCCATGTCCTTCGAAGAGGCGATCGCCTTCGGCGAAGGGCAAATCGGCCTGCTGGCCCTGACCCAGGACGCGCGCGAGGGCCTGGCCGCATTCAAGGAAAAGAGGAAACCGCAATGGACGGGCAACTGACATCGTCGACGCCGGGCAAGGTTGTGCGCATAGGTGGCGCCTCAGGTTTCTGGGGCGACAGCAGCCTCGGGCCGCTGCAGCTGGTGCGCTGCGGCGCCATCGATTACCTCGTGTTCGACTATCTCGCCGAGCTCACCATGTCGATCCTCGCGGGCGCGCGCATGAAGCGGCCGGAGGAAGGCTACGCCATCGACTTCGTCACGGTGGCGCTGCGCTCGGTGCTGAAGCAGGCCGTCGAGCAGGGCATCCGCATCGTCAGCAACGCCGGCGGCGTGAATCCGAGGGGCTGCGCCGCGGCGGTGCGGGCTCTGGCCGACGAACTCGGCGTACCGGTGCGGGTCGCGATCGTCGAAGGCGACGACGTGCTCCCGCTTGCCGCCGCGATGCGAGCGGCCGGCACGGTCGAAATGACCGCCGGCGAGCCTATGCCGGAGCGCCTGGTGACGGCCAATGCCTATCTCGGCGCACTGCCCGTCGCGCGGGCCCTGGCCGCGGGCGCCGACATCGTCATCACCGGCCGCTGCGTCGACAGTGCGGTCACCCTCGGCGTGCTGATGCACGAGTTCGGCTGGGCGGCCGACGACTTCCACCGGCTCGCCGCCGGCAGCCTGGCCGGCCACATCATCGAATGCGGCTGCCAGGCGACAGGCGGCCTGCACACCGACTGGGCCAGCGTGCCGGACTGGGCGAACATCGGCTATCCGATCGTCGAGTGCCGCGAAGACGGCAGCTTTGTGGTCACCAAGCCCGCAGACACCGGCGGCCTCGTCACGCCCGCAACCGTCGGGGAGCAACTGCTGTACGAGATAGGCGATCCGGCCAACTATCTGCTGCCGGACGTGACCTGCGACTTCCGCCAGGTGCGCATGGAGCAGGCCGGGCCGCATCGCGTGCTCGTGACCGGCGCGCGCGGCCGCCCGCCAACCGGCACCTACAAGGTCAGCGCCACCGCGCCGGCGGGCTTCAAGGTGTCCGGGCAGCTCACCATCGTCGGGATCGACGCCGCAGCGAAGGCCAGGCGCACGGGCGAGGCGCTGCTCGAGCGCGGCCGCCGGCTGCTGCACGAGAGCGGGTTCGCGGATTTCCTGGCCACCCATATCGAGCTGCTCGGCACGGAATCAGCCTACGGGCCGCATGCGCGCCCCTTGCCGACGCGCGAAGTCGTGTTGCGCCTGACGGTGACGCATGCCGACCGGCGCGCACTGGAGATGTTCAGCCGCGAGTTAGCCGCACCCGGCACATCCTGGTCACCCGGTACGACCGGTGCCGGTGGCCGTCCCTCGGTGTCGCCGGTGCTGCGGCAGTTCGCCTGGCTCATTCCGAAGGCGCAGATGACGCCGACGGTCACGCTCGGCGAGACGACATTCGCCGTGACGTTGCCGCCACCGCAACCGCAGGTCGCGCCCGGACCGCTGGCGCCCATCGAAGGTGCGCTGCCCGCGGGCCCACGCCAGACCGTGCCGCTCTTGAGAATCGCGCTCGGACGCAGCGGCGACAAGGGCGACACCTCCAACATCGGCCTCATCGCGCGGCATCCGGCCCTGCTGCCGGTGCTGAAAGACCAGGTGACGCCAGAACGCGTCGCGGAGTACCTCCGCCATCTGGTGCAGGGGCCGGTTCACCGTTACGAGCTGCCCGGCATTCATGCCATTAACCTCGTCTGCGAGTGCGCGCTGGGCGGCGGCGGCATGGCGTCGCTGCGCAACGACCCGCTCGGCAAGGGCATGGCGCAGATGCTGCTCGACATGCCAGTCGACGTCCCCCCAGGCATGTTGCAGGAGTTTCCCGCGTGAATTTCGATTTTTCCGATGACCAGCTTGCGATCCGCGACGCCGTCGAGGCCCTCTGCGCCGACTACGGCGCCGATTACTGGCTCGAGCGGGACCGCGATGGACGCTGGCCCAGCGAGTTCTGCGACGCCGTTGCCTGCGGCGGGTGGTTCGGCGTGACCATGCCCAAGGAACATGGCGGCGCCGGCCTCGGCATCTCCGCGGCTGCGATGGTGATGCGCACGATCGGCAAGCTGGGCTCGGCGGCGGTGTCGTCGATACACCTGAACCTGTTCGGCCCGCAGCCGGTGGTCGTGTTCGGCAGCGAGGCGCAAAAGCGGCGCATGCTGCCGCCGTTGATCGACGGTTCGGATCGCGCCTGCTTTGGCGTGACAGAGCCCAGCGTCGGTTCCGACACCACACGCGTCAGAACCTTCGCCCGCCGCGCGGGCGACCACTACATCGTCCACGGCCAGAAGGTCTGGACCTCGACCGCGCAGCACGCCAACAAGATCCTGCTGGTGGCCCGCACGACGGCGATCGAGGCATGCGCGCGGCCGATGGAGGGCGTCACGCTGTTCTACACCGACCTCGACCGTTCGCATGTCCGCATCAGCGAGATCGACAAGATGGCGCGCAAGGCAGTGGACTCGAACGAACTGTTCATCGACGGGCTGGAGATCCCCGTCGAGGATCGCATCGGCGACGAAGGCCAGGGCTTCAGGTACCTGCTGCACGGCCTGAATCCGGAGCGCATCCTCGTCGCGGCTGCGGCGCTCGGCGCCGCTGAGACAGCGCTGGCGCGGGCAACCGACTACGCCAGGGAACGCGTCGTGTTCGGCCGGCCGATCGGCAAGAACCAGGCGATCCAGCATCCGCTGGCGGAATGCTGGATGCGCCTGCAATCGGCCGAACTGCTGATGTGGAAGGCGGCGGCGCTCTACGACGCCGGCAAGCCCTGCGGTGTCGAGGCTACGGCGGCCAAGTACCTGGCGGCGGAGGCCAGTTTCGAGACGTCGTTGCGTGCGGTGCGCACGCACGGCGGCTACGGCTACGCGACGGAGTACCACGTCGAGCGCGGCCTGCGCGAAAGCGTGCTGTCGCTGCTCGCACCGGTGACACAGGAGCTCGCGTTGTGCTACGTCGCCGAGCAGGCGCTCGGGCTGCCGAAGTCGTACTGACCCGCGCAGCGCGAGACAAACCGCATCCAGGGCGTGGCAACGGCACGTCCGACGACACCAACCAGATCAATCAGCAACGGTCGATAAACCCGAGCCTGGAGACTGCGAAATGAGGATGAACGTTGCGGGAGGACAGTTTCATGAAGAGGTTTGAGGGTAAGGTCGTAATCGTCGTCGGCGCCGCCGGCCAAGACAACATGGGGCAGTGCATTGCCCGACGCTTCGCCGGCGAAGGCGCCAGCGTGATTGTGGCTGGACGACGCGCGGAGCCGTTGGATCACCTGGCAAGCGAAATCGGAGGCGCCAGCCGGCTTTGCGATTTCACGCGCAAGGAAGACGTCGATGCCCTCGTCGCCTTCGCGCACGAGCGCTACGGCCACGTCGATGTCGGCATCAACGCCACGGGCTGGGGACTTCTCCGGCCGTTCGAAGACACGAGTGAGGAAGAACTGCAGGCGATGATGGATCTCCAGTTCAAGGGGCCCTTTCAGTTCATGCAGGCGCTCGTGAAAGCGATGAGGCAAAATCCGACGCCGGGGGGCTCGATCATCATGATTTCGTCGGCGACCGCGACGATCATGCTTGAGAACCACGCCGCCTATATGGGCACCAAGGCTGGCACCGACCACGTCGTGCGCTGTGTCGCCAACGACTTTGGCCATCTCGGAATCCGCGCCAATTCGATCTCTCCTGGCATCACTCGCACGCCGATGTCGGGTGACGCCCTGAACATCCCCGAAATAGTGCGAGCCTTCGAGGCCGGCTATCCGCTCGGACGTATTGGCACTGTGGACGACGTCGCCGAGGCGGCTCTCTGGTTGTCAAGCGACGCGTGCTTCATGACGGGACAGAACCTGCAGGTCAATGGCGGCCTGACGCTGCGCCGCAATCCGACAGTGACGGAAATGGGCGCCGCCTATGCCCGGGTTATCGCGGACCTGTCCGCATGACGGAATCAATGGGTAGACACGATTGAATAATCGTCCGCGGCCGAAGGTGTCGTGTGAGGGGATGCCGTGGCGCAGCTGGAGGAAGCGGCGCCATGAGGGTGCATCGGTTCTGGGGCGCATCCGGGCGATGCAGCTTTCCTGGTTCTCAAATCAAGTAAATCAAAGGAAATGGCGTGAGCATCTTCACAGTGATATCGCCTGAATTCAAGGATCAGGAACGGCTGCAGCTGGTGCATGAGTTCGATGGCTTCGACGGGACCGGCCAGAACCGTTCGCCCGCGCTGCAATGGCACGGCGCGCCGGCAGGCACCAGGAGCTTCGCGTTGACGCTGTACGACCCGGACGCACCGACCGGCAGCGGCTTCTGGCACTGGATCCTGTTCGATATCGATTCGTCCGTCGCCCAGCTCGCCGCAGGCGCAGGCTCCGCCGACGCCACTGACCTGGGCGCCAGCGGCACTCAGGCCACCAACGACTACGGCGCCATCGGCTACGGCGGTCCCTGCCCGCCCAAGTGGTTGCCCACGCACCGCTATATCTTCACCGTGCACGCGCTGGGTGTGCCCAAGCTGGAGCTGCCGGCCAACGCGCCCAACGCGGTGGTGCGCTTCATGATTTACCAGAACACGCTCGCCATGGCCACCCTGACCGGCCTCTACAACCGCTGAGGGTGCGCCTTGCTATCACTGTTTGAACCGCTCGCCAGGCCCGGCGCGGGCGTGCGGCGTTCCTGGTGCCGGTGGTGGGAGCGCTGGTGGATTCAATCGGGGCAGACACGATTGAATAATCCGACGCATTACAGCTACCCCCCAACTTTGGAGACTGCAAGATGAGAACGAACATAGCGATGCTGATACTGCTGGCGTTGTTGGCGACGCCGCTCACCACCAACGCCTGGGAGCGCGGCCAGGTCGAGCGCTTTGCCACGTTGCCGCCGGGTGAGGCGCATCCCGAGGGGATCACCATCGACCGTCAGGGGAACGTCTACGTCGCCACAGTGGCGGCGAACAAACCTGAGACGAGTGAGGGAACGCTCATTGTGTTCGACCCGCATGGCAAGCACCCTCGGACTGTTCAAGTCAAAGGCACAAGCAGGCTATTGCTTGATCTTGGTTTCAATCCGCAGACCGGCAAGTTGCTTGTGGTCGATTACCAGGCCGCGAAGGTCTGGGTCGTCGATCCCAACACGGGTGCCGCATCCGTTTTCATGACGGTCACGGGTAATCATCCCGGCCTCGACGGGATGACGTTCGACGCTGCCGGCAACGTGTACGTGACCGACTCTCACGAGGGCATCATCTGGAAAACCGGACCAGGCGGCGGCGAAGCATTGGCGTGGGTCAAAAGCCCACTGCTCAGTCCGGCAAGGCCAGCACCGCGCATCGGCGCGAATGGTCTGGCGTTCAACAACGAGCGGACAGCATTGTTCGTCGCCAACACAGCGAACGACACGATTGTCAAGATACCGGTGACCGGGGCGACGCTTGAACCTGGCACGCCTGAGGTCTTCGTCAATCGCGTCGGCGGCGGACCTGACGGCCTGATCATTGACGAGCACGATAACATCTGGACCGCGTGCAATCAGTCCAACGAGATTCTCGTACTCGAACCGACGCAGGGGCGAGTGATTGCAAAGCTCGGCGATTTCGGCGGAATCGATCGCGAGGGGGCACCCATAGGCTTTCTCTGGTCGAATAGCCTCGTATTCCGCGGGGATGAGGTTCTTGTCACCAACCTTTCGCTCGATTTTGGCGCAGTCGTTTCGCAGTCCGAACGGACAATCGATGGACCGTGGGCTCAGCAGGTGAAGGTCCACACGATCTCGAAAATCAAGAAGCGTATACCGGGCATCTATTAGAAGTGACCGGATGCGCTCGAAAGTCCATGCCCACACGGGGACTGGGCCCGCCCCATACGATGCCCGGTCCTTTTAGCGCAGATTCTCGATCGATCCCAGAAGTCGCTCTTCGCTCTGAGGCCGCGCGACTTCTCGGCACGTCCCAGGGTGGGTACGATCCCAGCCTCGCCCTCGAACTGCGGTACGCGCGCGCGAGTTCCTCGTCATTCGGGCACATGAAGCGCAGGTGTGAATTGGACTAACCAGATTGCTTGCATGGAGATGGGCCGCCAGGTACGGATTCCATCGTCGGGTCGATGCGGGCCATAAAGCGCTGGCGTGCGATGGCGATTTTACAGATATGTAGTACTAAATATTTCGGCACATCGAACTTGTAATCGACATGAAGATGCCTGGTGGCTAGGACGACCACTGCGGGCGAGGAGATATTGATGAAGCAAGCGCCGATAGGAGACAGCATGCGTGCGATCAGTCGGGGAATTTGCGGTGCAACGTTGGTTCTTGCCGCAGGCCATGCAGTAGCGCAATCGAGTGTGACGTTGTATGGGGTGGTCGACGTTTTTGGTCAGTATCTGAACAACGGTGGAGCTCATTCGTTTTCCGAAAGAAGTGGCGGCTCCACAGCGTCCCTTTTGGGGTTCAAGGGAAGTGAGGACCTCGGCCGCGGGTTGACGGCCGAATTCGTCCTCGAGAGCGGCTTCAACGTGAACAACGGGACGTTCTTCGCGGACAGCAATGCGCTCTTCTATCGTCAGGCGTGGGTCGGGTTGAGTCACGCCGACTTCGGTTCGCTGACCTTCGGTCGTCAGTATCAACCGAGCTTCAAGGTCGTCTATCCCGTCGACCCCTTTCGCATCAACGAAGTGATTTCGCCGCTCGCCGCGGCCGTCCTCGCAATTGACCGAAACACCTCGTCGACGCAGTACGCCACCGGACGCACCAGCAATTCGATCAACTATCAATCGCCGAATCTGGGCGGTTTCACGTTCAACGCGATGTACGCGTTCTCCGCTACGGTCACGCAGCCTTTGCCGTCAACGTCGGGGAATTTTCTCGATGTATCGGCAACCTATTCTAACTATGGCCTGTTTGCTGGTTTCGGATACCAGTATCAGCATGCTGGACAGTTGAGCTTTCCCGGACTTCCTGGCCGCCTGGATCTCGTTGGAACGGCTCACTACACGGGGGCACTTGCTTACCAGTTCGGTATCGTGAACCTGCAGTTCGCCTATCTGTACGTGCAACCCAAAGACGCCGCGGCGGGTTCACTCGCGGCCCGTCTTGGTACGGTCCATTCGGTCAGCATCGTTCAAGTGGGGGCGACGATTCAGGCGACGTCGCAGGATGCCATCCAGATCGCCGTAATTGAACGTGATGTGCGTGGTTCACACGACAACACGCCCGGAATACAAGTGGGCGCGGACCATAGCCTTTCAAAGCGCACGTCCGTGTACATGCGTGCGGGCTACATGAAGAACAATGGAAGTGCGACGACGAGCTGGCCCGGCATCACCGTGACCGAACCCAACGCGTCGCAGACGCTGGTGCTGATGGGCGTGACGCACCGGTTCTAGCCGCAATACTGTTAAGGGCGCTGATAATCATATAGCCGGCCTGCTTTCGGTCCAGCAGCGACGGCCAGCGTAAAGTCAAGGTCCAAACCGACTTGATGCACGGGAGGTCAGCATGGACAAGTTTGGCGGAATCGACTTGCACTCGAACAACAGTGTGGTGGTGATCTGTGATGAGGTTGACCGGGTCCTCTACCAGCGGCGATTACCCAACGATCCGATCCAGATTCGGGCCGCTCTGGCACCGTACCGCGCCGAACTGGTCGGGGTGGTCATCGAAGCGACGTTCAACTGGTACTGGCTGGTGGACGAGTTGATGGGGGATGGCTATCAGGTCCATCTGGCGAACCCGGCGGCAATCAGGCAGTACGAGGGTCTGAAATACAGCGGCGACTTCACCGATGCAGCCCATCTTGCGCAACTCCTGCGTCTGAGGCTATTGCCAGAAGGCTACATTTATCCAGCAGAAGAGCGGCCAGTGCGGGACCTCTCGCGCAAACGAATGCAACTGGTGCGCTGCCGGACCGCACAGATACTCTCAATCGAAAACCTGCTTTCCCGACAGACAGGTCAGCGGATGACCGGAGAAGTGATCAAGCATCTGAGCGACGAGCAGGTAACCGCGCTCGGTTTTGCGCCTGATGTGACGCTCGCCATGAAAGCCAGTCTGGCGGTGATGCGCACGCTGCAGGAGGAAATCATCATCTTGCAGAAGCGACTCATGGAGCGTGTACAACTGCGCCCGGATTATGCGCTGCTGAAGTCGATACCCGGTGTCGGCCCCGTACTGGCGACAACGATCATGCTAGAGACGGGGACCATCACGCGCTTTGCCGACGTTGGCAACTTCAGCTCGTATTGTCGCTGTGTGGATAGCCGACGGGAAAGCAACAACCGCAAGAAAGGGGAAGGCAACACGAAGAATGGAAACAAGTACCTCGCCTGGGCGTTTGTCGAGGCGGCGAACTATGCTATTCGCTACTGCCCGCAGGCCAGGCGTTTTTATGAGCGCAAGAAGCGCGCAAGGAATGGAATCCTCGCAATCAAGGCGCTGGCGCACAAGCTGGCGCGCGCGTGCTATCACATGTTGCGTGAGCACCAGCCGTTTGACGTGAAGCGATGTTTTGCCTGACGGGTCGACGTATGGAGGCGAGCCAGTAACGTGACTGGCCTGCAGCCAGGGCTACTGATTGGACGTGCTCCTGCGCCGGCCCCACTGTTTGCGAAAAACCGGATCGCCCGGGCGATGAGCCATAACTGACTGGCGTCGCGAAAGTGACAGCCACGGCTCTGCGATGCAAGCCATTGGACGTCGCCTGGCACCAACGTTTCTCTGGGGCGGCAATAGTCGCCAGGGCGGCTGCAGACCTGCGGCATGCTTGATCCCGATGGGTGTCTGGTGCGACCCGGTTCGCAACCAGCTGAGAGAAAACGGATGTGATCAGGCTTCGTAGACAGCACGACAGACAACGGAAAAGCATCGCCAGATTGCAGTGTCGATGATATTTCCGTCGGCACTGCAATCTGGCGATGGATGAATTCGTGCCTTGACTTGGGCCGGCTAATGGGTGTCACGTTGCTGACTCGATGACGAGATATCGGCAAGGACAGTCGTGTCTCAGAAGACGGTGGACGGGGCTTGGGCAATGCCGGTGAAGAGACGCCACGCTTCAAATCGCGCGGCGAGCTGTTTGCGATAGAGCGAGGCACTCAGCAGATGACGCTTGAGCGCGAAGTGCTGGCGGATCGGACCGAAGCACGACAGGAATGACTGCGTGCGTTCGGGCAAGCGAAACCCTCGCATCCGGCGCTCGCGTTCACGCGTGGGTTGATGGCTTCTATGAGCAGAAAGTTGTCAAGGCCATTTGCGAACTGGCTTACAAAGGATAGGTCAAGTCTCTTTCTCCTTGCTGCAAAGTGGTGACATGCTGGCGTATGGCGGCAAGCGCGGGTGATGGCGCTCGCCGCCATACAAGCCGCATTTTCGCGGCATAGTCGGGCGGATTCCCACCGCCCTCAACGTCAACCATTGGCTACAGTCCGGTCAACGTCGTTAGCCTGAAGCCGCTTATCGCGCGCGTAAGACAGCAACGTCTCACCAACTTCTATCCGCTGGCGTATGGCCAGCCTCATCCTTTATGCGCGTTACGCCGGAACCTGTTCCGGGAGCATGCCCCATCTGTTTAATCGGTCGCGTTAGCAACCCGCCATCAACACGGGCATGTTCACTGCAAACTCTCTATCGACAGGTATCGTTCCTCCCTTGATTGCGTTGTCGCGATACCTTTCGGACTCAGACTGACTTCAGTTGTGCGCCTTCGGGTATCACGCCGTCCTGCAAGTAGCGCCACAGCGCGATCGCGAGGCGTCGTGCTACTGCGACGATCGCAATGCGCCGCACGCGGCGATTCGGTCCCGTGCCTTGCGTGCGCTGGTTGAACCACTGCGTCAGTGCACTACCGGGCTGGTAACGGATCCAGCACCACGCCATCTCAATCAGCAGTGCGCGCACGCGACGGTTGCCCTGCCTGCTGATCCCCTGGTCCACCTGGCTCTCGCCACTGTCGTAGGGTTGTGGAACCAGCCCTACGCAGGCCCCAACTTCGCGCCGGTTATGGAAGTCCCGCCAGAACAGCTCGAGCGCCAGACGCGAGCCACCCACCGGGCCAATGCCATTTAGCTGCGTCAGAAGATCGATCCTTTCGCGTGCGGGTGCGGGCAGGCCAGCGTGTTGCGTTTTCTCGAGTGCCGCGAGTTGCTGCACGGCCAGCGCCAGCCGTTCGCACTCGCGCAGCAGCCGCTCCCGCAGCTCGCGCGGCAGTGGCGCACCGTCGTGACACCGCACCTGGTCACGGGCGAGGCGGGCGGCGAAGGCCTTGTGGTCAACCTCATCCCAGCAGCCGAGCGTGACAAGCAGTTTGCGCATCCGGTCACGATGCTGTAGCACCTCCTTCTGCAGTTCCCCTCGGTCGCGCATCAGATGGCGGGACGCTTCGTCCTGCGGTGACGGCACGTGCACCACGTGCATGCGGTCGCGCTCGCCGCGCAGCCACGCGCGCAGGCTGATCACCAGCCTGATTGCATCAAGCCGGTCAGTCTTGGCACGCCGCTTGTGGCGCTCGACCGGAATGCTCGCTGGATCGACCACATGACACTCGATACCGCGTGCCCGTAGCGCCCGATAGATCCAGAACGCGTCCTGGCCGGCTTCATAACTCACGACAAGGTGCACGCCCGCGGGCAGCGACCACTTCAGCTTCTGTTGTTCGATCACTTCCAGCACGGCCTGTAGGCGCGCGGGGGCTTGCGGTTGCGCTACGGTGTACACCGCCGGCTGCTCCCGCTGCCCGTCGTGCAACGCTACCTTCCACTTCGCCGCGGCGAGTTCGAGCGACACCGCCAGCGCCGGTTCCTCAGTACGCGTGTATCCCTGATCTGTACGCATGATGCTCTCCCGTGAGCAAACCTCGGTACGCCGATTTTAGGCGTTAGCCAGTCGACAACCTGGATGCGTCATAGGATCTGTTTTCAGCGCGGTTGTTCACGCGCGCGCAGGCCTTGACGAACACGTGCTTCACATTCGCCAGCTCAGGGATCTCTGTTTTCGCGGCCGGGTAGCTGCGCAACTGGTCGGTGACGATTTTCTTCGGCGCCGCAGGACAGGCCGCCAACACCCGTTTGAAGAAGCGTTTGGCAGCGGCCTTGTCGCGGCGCTTCTGAAGCAGGATGTCGAGTTCAATGCCGTGCTCATCGACTGCACGCCACAGCAGCCAGGGCTCGCCGCGCAGCGTCACGAACATTTCGTCGAGATGCCATGTGCTGCCCGGCTTGCGACGGGCAGTCCTGACCTGATGCGCAAAACTGGCGCGGAACTTGTCCGTCCACCGCCGGATCGATTCATGGCTGACAACCACGCCGCGCTCGAACAGTAGCTCCTCGATGTCGCGATGGCTGAGTTGAAAGCGGAAATACCACCGAACCGCGTGGCTGATGACTGACGCCGGGAATCGATGGCCATGGTAGAGCGATTTCGTCTTCTTCATCACGTCATCCTAGCTGACCAGCGCGCGAACGTGACAACCCCGCGGTGACACGTATCTACGAACGCTGCTTATCCACGGCGCGCGTTCCGTGATGCAATCTGCAGTGCGTAAGCAGCAAAAGGATGGCTGGTTACATGAATTGCTGCAGCGACGAAACGCGAACGTCGCCGCTGTCGCGCTCGCGAACAAGAACGCGCGGATCATATGGGCGCTGCTCGCCCACGGGCGAGAGTTCCGACCTGATTACACGCCCGCGATTGCGGTCGCGTAATCAGGTCGGGCAAACACTGACACAAGCAACTGACTGGAGCAAGACGCAAACCACCGATTGCTCAGGCGATCATGACGTGATGGCGAGACAGGTAAGACCGTGGTCGGGAAACTCTGGCTACACCACTGTGCTTCTTGGCACGCAAGACTGTTGAGAGACCGACCAGCACATTCCATCAGGGACCGCCGGCCTACGCCGGCCATTGAAGTCCGGATGCATGACTGCAATCGTTGCCTTCAATCCGTTACAAATGAGAGCTTGGCATGCCGGGGGCGTCCATGCATGGTGTATGGACAGCGTGATGACTGGCGATTTCAAGCGGCGAGTTTATGCTGAACCGGCGATCATCTCGCACCGGTGATTCGTGACTTGTCTCCAGGGATCCGAGCGCATAGCTACGCCACCGTTGGCCATTCCGTCAACCAGGCAGCTTTGCCGCGTAGGTCTGCCAGTCGGCGTATAGCGTCTGGGCTCGTGCGTAGACCTTCTCCATTTCCGCTCGCAGTGGTGCGACTGATTCATCGGCGAGGTCAAACTCCGCGCTGAGCGCCTCGTAGGTCGCACTAATTTCCCGCATTAGCGCGGCTTCATCGACGCGCACGAGCCGGCCTTGCCGTATGACTGCCTCGCCCGCGACAAACACGCTGTCGATGGCGGCGCCGCGCTCGGCATATACGAGTTGCCGCACCGGATCGGTCAAGGGAGTGAAGGCAATGGTGTCGGTCCGGTAGGCGACCAGGTCGGCGCGATAACCCGGCGCGATCGCACCCAGCTGCCCGCCCAGTCCAAGCGCTGTCGCGCCACCGATCGTCCCGGCATGTAGCGCTTCGGCGGCCGACAGCCAGCGCGAATAATCGTCGCCGCGTATCTTCGACACGGCCGCGGCGCTACCGAGCACGTTGAGCATATTGCAGGTGACGGTCGACGCGCAGCCGTCTGAGCCGAGACTCACGTTGACGCCCGCATCGAGCAGCGCCCGTACCGGTTGCACGCCGGAGCCGAGCATCAGGTTGCTCCATGGGTTGTGCTGAACGCTGGCGCCAGACTGCGCCAGGCAGTCGATCTCGGCCTCCGACAGCCAGACCGCGTGGATCAGCGAGGTGCCCGGCCGCAAAAATCCCAATTCGGCAAGGCGCATCACCATGGGCTTTCTATAGAACGCTTGTGCCGTCACCACCTGCAGCCGCGTTTCCTGAACGTGGATGATGACCGGCAGCGCGTGCATGTCGGCGAACGCGCGGCAACGCGCGAGAAATTCTGGCGTGCAGCGCTGCGGTGCGGAAGGGGCGATCAGCATGCCCACCCGATCATGCTGGGGATGGCGATGCGCCAACTCGCTTTCCAGCAGCGCGAAGAACGCATCGGGAGAGGGCCGCGGCTGCGCACGTAGTTGCGCAAGCAGCGCGGGCGGGAAAATGCTGTCGACCTCCGGGAAGTTATCGACGATCGCTCGATCCGTCATCGAGAACCCCACGAGCGCGCGAATCCCCGCGTCCTCGTATGCCTGGAAGATGGCGTCGACGGCGGCGGGGTCAATGGCCTGACCGAGGCTCACGTCGTCGACGAGCGTGGTTGCGCCGCTGCGCAGCGATTCGAGCGCGCCAATCAACGTTCGCAAATAGACCTGGCGCGGCGTCAGCTTCACGGGCCGCGGCGCGCGCACGTAGTGCATCCACAACTCGAGCGGCAGGTTTTCGAGCCGTCCCTTGTGAAAATGCTCGTGCGAATGTTGATGGCCGTTGATGAGCCCCGGCGCCAGCAGGCAGTCGTTGAGCGGTAGGCATTCGCCGTCGGTCGCGCTGCCGCCCGGCACGATAGCGGCGATGCGTTCGCCTTCGATCACGACGTCGACGCGTCGCGGCTCATAACGCTGTTCGGTGCCGTGTAGTGCCCTGACGTTGGAGAGTATCTTGCGCACGGTTTCTGACTGATCGAAGGAGGGGGTTGACTGCGGCGGCTAGCGAAACTGCCGCGACAAGCCGGCGAGCCGCTCCATCAACAGCATGGAAATCATGGTGGCGATAATCAGCACACCCGAGGCCGCGGCCGCCCGCACGTCGAGGCTGTCCTCGATGATATGCCACAGGTGGATGGGCAATACTTCAGATCGCGCGTCCGACAGGAACAGCGACAGCGCGACGTTATCGAACGAATTCATGAACGCAATGAACGCCCCCGACGCAATGCCTGGCACCAACGCCGGCAGTACGACGCGGCGGAACGTGAACCAGCCGCCCGCGCCGAGGCATGTCGAGCTGTCGAGCAGCGCGGGATCGAGCTGCGCATAACTGGCCGACGTCGTGTAAAGCACGTACGGTGCGCACAGCACGATATGTCCGGCGAGCAGGCTGTAGAACGAGAGCCCCGCGCTTTCGAGGTTGAACAGGATCAGGATACCCAACCCCAGTGCCAGCGACGGAATGGTCAGCGGCGCCATGAAAAACGAGTCGAGCAGTCGCGCAGAGAACGTGCGGCGACGCGCGAGCGTCACCGCGGCGGCGACCGCCAGCACGGTCGCGCAGGCGGTCGCGGCGGCAGCGAGCTTCAGGCTCAACAGCATGTCGTCGCTGATCTCCGGCGAATCGAAGATCAGCGCCTGATACCAGCGCAATGACAGTCCCGGCGGCGGAAACTTCAACGAGTAGCCCGACGTGAGCGACGTCACCAGTACGATCAGCGTGGGCCCGATCAGCATCAACAGCCCGATGCCGCCCATCAGGCCCATCGCTGCATTGAAAGACAGGCGACCCGGCTGGGTGCGGCGCGCCGGCATGACGCCCGGCGCGGCAAGCGTGGAATTAGCCATGGACAAACCCTCTGGTCTTGCGGCCGAAATAGTTGAGCAAGATCACCACGAGCAGCACGCTCACCAGCAGAATCACGGCAAGCGTCGCCGCAAACGGATAGTTCTGCGTCTGGATGGCCTGTTCGTAGATGTAGAACGGCATGTACATCAGCTGGCCGCCGCCCACCAGGGTTTGAACCACGAACGCACTGACCGCGCCGGTAAACACCAGCAAGGTTCCGCTGAGCAGACCCGGCATCGCGAGCGGCACGGTGATCTTCCACCAGGTGCGCCAGTTGCTGGCGCCCAGCGCATGCGACGCCTCGGGCAAGCGCGTGTCGAGCGAAGTGAGCGTGGTGACGAGCGGCAACACCATCAACGGCAATTCGATCTGCGCAAGCGAGAGGATCACCGCCAGCGGCGTGTAAAGGAGCTTGACCGGTCGGCCCGTATGCCCGAGCGCCGCCAGCAGCGCGTTGACCAGCCCTTCATTGCCGAGAATGACGACCCACGCAAACGTGCGCACCACTGAACTGGTCAGAAGCGGCAGCAGGATCAGCACGATCAGCACACGCCGCCAGCGCGGCGGGCTCACCACGTACAGATGCGCGACCGGATAGCCGAGCACGATCGTCACCAGCGTGGTCGCGACCCCAAGCCAGAGTGTTTGCCAGAGGATGCCGCGGTTATAGCAGTCGCCAAAGAAGAGCATGTATTGCCGAAAGCCGAAATGCGTCATCGCGGTGTCGTTGTGCAGGCTGATCAGCGCGACGAGCAACAGCGGCACGCCCACAAACGCGATGAAGAACAGGCCCAGTGGCAGCACGAGCAGCCAGTCGCGCGGCATCCGGTGATTCGCGTTCATCATGCGTCAGGCCTTGACTAGACGGTTGAACCGGTCGATATATTCAGCGCGGCGCGGATTGATGCGTGCCCAGTCGACCTGCACGAACGACGTCATGTCATTGGCGTTATGAGCGACAGCGGCGAGCGCCGCGCCAAACGGCACCTTCGTGTTGGTCGGCGCGACGTAGTAGGGCGCGCTCGTCATCTGCTGCTGCACTTCGACGCTCAACGCGGTGTTGATATACGCCGCGGCGAGATCCGCCGCCTGGGTGTTCTTCACGATATTCATCGTGCTGCGCACCATGCCCCAGTTGCTTTCAGGGCGCGCGAGCGCCACCGGCACGCCCTTGGCTTTCAGCGATTCCACATTGTTGAGGTAGTGGCAGGCAATATCCACCTGACCTTGCTGGAACAGCGTGCCGAGTGCGCCCGGATTGGCGGCGACCGCGCCGACGTTCGGCATCAGCCGCTTGATGTAATCGAAGGCCGGGTCCATATGATCCTCGTCGCCGCCCAGCATCTTGGCGAGCGCCACCATCCATACCGTGCCCAAGGTGGAGTCGAGACTCACCAGGCCGACGCGGCCCTTGAATTCCGGCTTGAGCAGATCATTCCAGGATTTGGGCGCGGTCTTCACGCGCTCCGTGTTGTACGCGATGCCATAGACCTGCGCGGACACATAGACGCCCAGGCCCTTCGGGTCGACGAAGCGCGCGGGCAGATCCGCCAGGTTCGGCACCCGGGCTGCCGGAATGGGTTCGAACACGCCCTGCGCGATGCCCTGCAGGTAGGGACCCTCGTCCATCATGACCACGTCGAACGGCGGGTTGTTGCGCGCGGCCACCAGCTTGGTCAGCGTATCGACCGCTTGCGATGCGGTGAGCACGGCGCTCACGCCCGCAGCCTTGCGAAACGCGGGCAACAGGATCTTGCGTTGCGACTCTTCCCACGCACCGGGAAACGTGGTGGCGGCGAGGGATTGGGACGCAGCCATGGCAAGCGGGCTGCCGAGCGACAGGCCGACAGCCCCCGCCGCTCCCATCAGTTGCAGGAGCTTGCGACGTTGGTGATCGATCAGCGACATAGAACCTCTGGATGGATAGTTAAACAGGATGAATCGGCGATAACGAGGCGGGCGGCACGTTGGACCAGGACGATCGTGACCATGCGCTAAACACCTGCGGTATTGGGTTGCGCCGCCTTGAACGTGCGCACTCGCGCACCCGGCTTGAAATCGAGCGCGACGCGCATGCCCGGGCGCAAGTCGGCACCCTCTGCGCGTGGCACGGAAATCTTCACGGTCTGTCCGGCATCGGTCTGCAGATCGACCACCAATGTGGGACCGATAGGCATCGCCAATTGCACTGTAGCCAGCAGCTGACGCGCGCTGCCGCCGGGCTGCGTCAACTGCCACGCCCATTGCTCGGGGCGAACCGCCAGCAGCGCCGCGCCGGCGTCGCGCCACGGGCCGGGCTGGGCAACGGTCAGCACCGTGCCATCGTCGAAGGTCGCCAGGCACTGGTTGCCGTGCACGCGCAAGGTGACCGGCAGCAGATTCGCCGTGCCGACGAAGGTGGCGACGAAGGGGGTTGCGGGCTGATCGTAGATCGCGACCGCCGGGTCGTATTGTTCGAGCCGCCCGCGATTGAGCACCGCGACCCGGTCGGCCATGCTCATGGCCTCCTCCTGATCGTGCGTCACCATCACGGTCGTGATGTTCAGTTCGCGCTGCAGACGGCGGATTTCGATCTGCATATCGAGCCGCAGGTTCTTGTCCAGCGCCGCAAACGGCTCGTCGAGCAGCAGGATGCGCGGCTCGACGGCAAGCGTGCGGGCCAGTGCGACGCGTTGCTGTTGACCGCCCGACAACTCGCGCGGATAGCGTTTCGCAAATGCCTCCATGCGCACCATCTCCAGCATCTGCATGGCCTTCTGAGCAGCATCCCGACGCGCGACGCCGTTGGCTTCGAGACCGTAGGCGACGTTGGCGGCGACCGTCATGTGCGGAAACAGCGCGTAGTTCTGGAAGACGATGCCCACGCCGCGCTGGCGTGGCGCGAGGCCGTCCACGCGTTGCCCGCCGATATGCACTTCGCCCTCGGACTGAACCTGCAGACCGGCAAGGATGCGCAACAGGGTGCTCTTGCCGCAGCCCGATGGGCCGAGCAACGCAACCAGTTCGCCTGCGGCAATTTCAAGCGTGACGTCTTCGATCACCGGCACGGCCGCGAAACGATGCCGGATGCCGCGCATCTGCACGGCGGCACCGGTTTGCAAGGTGCGTGCTTGCGAAGCTGCAAGGTGGGCGCCCGCTGCGGCGTGCTTCGACTGTGAAACGACAGTGTGCGGGGTGCTCATGCGCTGGCCCTTTTCCATAGTTGCGTGGCGGCGTGCTTTCCAGCCGCGATGACGGCATCGGCATCGCAACGGGTGGGGGCGCCGCCGTCCACCACGATCTCCCCGTCCACGATGACCATCTCGACATCGCGCCCAAGTCCCGTGTGCACCAGCGTGCCCAACGGATTGGGGTGCGGAGTCAGATGGGCGCGCTGGAAATCGAATATGGCGAGGTCGGCGAGCCAGCCTGTCTTGAGGCAGCCGAGTTCGTCGCCAAGCCCCATGGCGTGCGCGCCGTTGTGCGTCGCCATGGTGAGCGCATCGGCGGGTTGCCAGTCCGCGGTGACTTCGCCCAACTGGATGCGCGCGATGGCCAGCGCCCAGCGCATGACCTCGGTCATATCCGCGTGCATGTTGTCGGTGCCCAATGCAATGCGCGCGCCGGCGGCGCGCAGACGCGGCGTGGGCGCCATCGTGCCGCCCGTCGCGTTGCCCTTGGGGATGTGCGCCACCGTGATGCCGGCCCGTCCGACGCGTGCGATGTCGTCGTCGTCCAGATACAGACAGTGCGCTGCCACGAGCCTTTGATCGAGCAGCCCGACCTCGTCTAGCAACTGCGCGGGGCTCTTGCCCGAACGCTTCTTCACCACGTTGACTTCGGTGCGGCTTTGCGCAAGGTGAGTCGTCACGCCGAGCTCATGCGTACGTGCCGCCTCGGCGATCAGACGCAGAAAGTCGTCGGAGCAGGTGTCGGGCGCATGAACGGCGAGTTGGACGCCCGTGCGTCCGTTGCGCTTGCGATGCCAGCGCCCGGCCAGCGCCAGTGCTTCGTTGAGCGTGCGCTCGCCGGTCGCGGCATGGTATTCCCAGCGTCCGTCCGCGACGCCGGAGAAATCGACGTCGTGCAGGCGGCCGCATGAATACACCCGCAGGCCGAGGTCGGCCATGGCATCCATGGTCAGATCGGCGTGGACGTAGCTGTCGTTGATCAGCGTCGAGCCGAACAGCATCGCTTCGAGCGCACCAAGACGCGCCAGCGCGATAGCTTCGTCTGGGCGCACGTCATGGCCGTGGGGAATCCCCGGCGTGTAGGCGGGCGCGAAGCCCAGGTCTTCGGCGACGCCGCGCACCATTGTCAGAATGGCGTGGGTATGGACGTTCACGTAGCCGGGCACGATGACGCGTCCGGCAAGCCGGCGCGTGGTCCGCGTGCGTGTGCGCACTGGCAGATCCTGCGCGCGGCTGACAAAGGCGAGCCGATTGCCGCGAATGCCGATGGCCGCGTCGTGCAACAGCGGTTGAGCCGGGTCCATCGTCACGACGGTGGCGTCCAGTAGCAACAGGTCAAGGTCAAGCTCGATAGGTGGGGCAGTCATCAGCCAGTGGTCCGGTTCAGTTCAGGTGTGCAGGTGCTGCAGGAAACGCCGCGTGCGCTCTTCGCGCGGACGGCCGAAGACGTCGGCGGGCGTGCCTTGTTCCACGATGGCGCCGGCGTCCATGAACACCACCCGATGCGCCACGTTGCGCGCGAAGCTCATTTCGTGTGTCACGACCATCATCGTCATACGGGCCGCGGCGAGATCGCGCATCACGTCGAGCACTTCGTTGACGAGTTCCGGGTCGAGCGCCGAGGTCGGCTCGTCGAACAGGATCATCTGCGGCTCCATCGCGAGTGCGCGCGCAATCGCCACGCGTTGCTGCTGGCCGCCCGAGAGTTGCGCTGGCCGCTTGTTGACATGCTGCGCGAGGTGGACTTTTTCCAGGGCAACTTGTGCGCGAGCGCGGGCCGCGTCGCGCGAGAGTCCCAGCACGCGCTGCGGGCCGGCGGCGACGTTATCCAGTGCGCTCAAATGCGCGAACAGGTTGAAGCGCTGAAACACGAAACCGAAGCGGCTGCGCTGCCGCGCCAGTTCGGCTTCGGGCAGCGCGCGGCCTTGCTCCGACAACCCGATACGCTGGCCGCCAAGGCGGATCGTGCCGCCGTCCGGTCTTTCCAGGAAGTTGAGACAGCGCAGGAGCGTGGTCTTGCCCGAACCCGACGGCCCGATCAGCACCACGGTCTCGCCGTGCCCGACGTCCAGTGAGACGGAGGGCAGGATGACCTTGTCGCCGAAGCGCTTGTGCAGCCCTTCTATGGACAGCAGCGTTGCAGCCCCGCCTTCATGCACGCGCGCGGCGGCGTCCTTAGCGGACGCCGCGGACAGGTCAGAGACGGTAACGGTGGAAGACATGCGGGAACCCGAGCTCATGAAGTCAGTATTGCGGAAGTCGCCGTTCGAGGTAGCGCGACAGCCACGCCAGCGCCGAGATCAATGCGTAGTAGTAGAGGGCGATTAGCAGGAAAATCTCGAACGGCGAAAAATACGTTGCGATGATTTCCTGACCGGCGTGCGTGAGTTCATACACGGAGATCGCGGACAGCAGCGCCGAGCCCTTGATTAGCGAGATCAGTTCGTTGGTGAGCGGGGGCAGGATGCGCCGCCACGCTTGCGGAAAGAGCACGTGCAGAACGATCTGGCCGTGACGCATTCCGATCGATTGCGCGGCTTCAGTCTGGCCGCGATCGACCGACTGCATGCTGGCGCGCACGATCTCGCAGATGAAGCCGCCCGCGTTCAGACTGAGCGCGATGACGCCGGCCCAGTACTCGTTGAAGTTGATGCCGATGACGGGCAGCGCAAAATAGACGAGAAAGATCTGCACGAGCAGCGGTGTGCCGCGCACGAAATCTACATACGCCAGTATGGCGATGCGAACCGCCCTGAAGCGGCTGAGCGCACCGAAACCCAGCGCGAAGCCGAGCACGATGCCAATCGCGATGGCCGCGAGGCAAACCTTCAGCGTGGCGAGCAGGCCGACCGCGAGGATCGGCAACGCCATGACGATAATGCTCCAGTCCATGGACGCCGCGCTCTCAGGACAGCACCGGAATCGCATCCGGCAAGTTCATGTCGAAACCAAACCACTTCTGCTGCAGCGTATGCAACGTGCCGTCTGTTCTGAACTTGCGCAGCTGCTGGTCAATGAAGCCGATCAGCGCGGTGTCATCCGTACGTGCTGCGATGCCGGCCCAGTTATCCGCGCCGATGCCCTTGACGATAGCGTATTTGCCCGGCGCATTCTTCAGAACGAGCGAAAGTGTCGGCAATGTGTTGAGCACGCCGTCCACTTTGCCTTCTGCCAGCGCGATATAGGCGGCCGGATGGTCGTCAAAGGTTTTTACTTCCTTGAAACCCGCCCCGCCCGCTGCTTTCAGTTGCGCATCGAGCTTCGGTTCGAGTATCTGACCCGGCGAGCCGAGCTTGAGTCCGAGCACCTTGCCGTTCATGCCGCTGAGGCTGGCGACGCTCTTCAGATCCGCCGCGCGAATCAGCAGTGCCTGCGAGGCCTCGACGTAAGGCACGGAGAAATCCACGTGTTTCTCGCGCTCGGCCGTGTAGCTCAGGCTGCTCATCACCAGATCGAACTTCTTCGTGTAAAGCGACGGAATCACACCCGACCAGACCGTGTCGACGAACTGCGCCTTGACGCCGAGATTGCGGCAAAACGCGTTGGCGAGATCCACGTCGTAGCCGATCATCGCGCCGCTCGCGTCGCGATACGTCAGCGGCGGATAGGTCGCTTCGCAGCCGATGCGCAGCACGCCGGCCTTCTTGATGTCGTCAAGCGTGAGCCCGGCGGCCATCGCAAAGCGGGGCAGACCAATCGACACCATGGCTGCAGCCGCGCCGGCACGATGGAGGAATTGGCGACGCGAAAATCGTTCGGACATCAGGCTCTCCAGAGAAAATAACAGTACGTACGTTATAAAGACAGCGTGTAAGGCGGCGCGGAAGGTGCCGAATGCACTGCACGTTTTGCGCGAGCCCGCAAAGCCATTCCTACTTGCGATAGACGGCGGGAAAGTCAAAGCGCGGTAGCACACGGTGCGCGTCAAGGCGTGGGTTCAACGGCCGATGCGGTTGCGCCTGTTGCGGGCGCAAGGCCGGCAGGAACTCGCCGCGGCCGCGCGTGCCGCCGGGCTGCACGCCGTCCCACACTACGTCGCCACGCGACAGCGTCAGCGCGGGCCACGCTTTCATCTGCCAACCCTCGTACGGCGTGTAGTCGACGTTGTGGTGCAGCGCATCGTTGGTGAGCGTGAAGGCACGATCCGTGTCCCAGATCACCAGATCGGCGTCGCCGCCGATAGCGATTGAACCCTTGCGCGGATAAAGGCCGTAGAGCTTCGCCGCATTGGTTGCGGTCAATGCGACGAAGGCGTGAATGTCGATGCGTCCGTTCATCACGCCTTCGGACATCAGCAAGGCCATGCGCGTCTCGAGACCCGGTATGCCGTTGGGCACCTGGTCGAAGCGCGGGTTTTCGCCGGCCACCTGCTTGCCGTGCGGACCGTCGAAGCGGAACGGCGCATGGTCGGAGGAGAGCACCTGAAACGTACCGTTCACGAGACCGTCCCAGACGGCCTGGCGGTTGCCTTCGTCGCGCGGCGGCGGACTGCAGATACATTGATAGCCGCGAGGGCCATCTTCGAGCATGTCTTCGGTCAGCAGCAGATAGTGCGGACATGTCTCGGCGTAGACGGCGAGGCCTTGTCCTTGCGCCCAGCGAATCTGCTCGATCGCCTCGCGGCCGGAGACGTGCACGATCAGCACGGGCGTGTCGACCAGCTGCACGAGACTGATGGCGCGATGCGTCGCTTCGCGCTCAACCAGCATCGGACGGGACAGCGCATGCCCGATCGGCGCGGTGATGCCTTGCTCCAGCAGCGCTTCGGTGAGCCACGCAATGCAATCGGCGTTTTCGGCGTGAATCATCACCATAGCGCCGTGGACGCGGGCCAATGCGAGCAGTTCGATTATCTGACGGTCGTTCAGCTTGAGCGCGTCATACGTCATGTAGATCTTGAACGACGTATAACCCTCTTCGATCAGTTGCGGCAGCTCCTGTTCGAGCACATGCGGCGTGGGATCGGTGACGATCAGATGGAAGGCGTAGTCGATCACCGCGCGGGCGTCGGCGCGTCGGTGGTACGTATCGATCGCCGCACGCAGCGTTTTTCCCTTCTGCTGGCACGCAAACGGAATCACCGTGGTGGTGCCGCCGCAGGCAGCGGAAACCGTGCCGCTCAGGAAGTCGTCGGCCATCACGCTGTCGTCGCCGGTGTCCTGATCCAGGTGGCAGTGGCTATCCACGCCGCCTGGAGTGACGAGGCGGCCGCCTGCATCGATCTCGTTGGCGCCCTGAGCCAGTCCGCTGCCCAGCGCGACGATGCGCCCGTCGCGCACGCCGATGTCGGCGGTGAAGCGGTCGGCCGCCGTGGCGATATCCGCGTCGCGGATCACGAGGTCGAAGGCCGCCGCGTCGCTCATGCGACCTCCCGGAACAGGCTGCCCCAGCCGGTGACGCGCGACGTATCGATGCCGCTCATCCGCAGTGCTTTCCAGACCACCGTCGAGATGGTGTCGTACACCGGAATGCCGAGTTCGGCTTCGAGCTCTTCAGCGAGCGGCGCGCCGCGCAAATTGGTGCAGAAAATCGTAATCGCGTTGGGTTTGCTCTTTGCGACTTCACGCGCCATCTCACGCAACGTGTCGGCACTGACTTCCGAAAACGAAAAATTGTCCTGCTTGTTTAGATGACGTTCACCGACACATTCAAAGCCCGCGCCGCCATACGTCGAAATGACCTTTGCCTGCACGTCGTCGCGATATGGCGTGACCAGACCGAAGCGACGCACGCCCGTCATGGCGAAAATCTCGTTGAGCGCGAGCACCGAGGTGCAGGCGGCAATGCCGGTGCGTTCTGTGATGCTGCGGCACAGACGCTCGTCTGCCTCAAATCCGAGCCAGCCCGACGATGTCCCGTTCCAGCCGATTACGTCCAGCTTCGCATCGGCGAGCAATCCTGCCGCACCGAGAATTTCCTCGTCGTCGAACTGGGCCAGCGCCTGTTCGGACAGTGCGATCTGGGTCACCCGAAAGCGGCCGAAATGCGCACTGACGTCGGGCAGTCCCGCGAGCATCGCCGAAGTGACCGGCTCGAGAACCGTGTTGGAAGACGGGGTCAACATGCCAATGAGAGTGCGTTGCGTCATGATTTCCATATCAAGGGTAGCTTCTGGCGGACCGCGCCAGAGAAAGATGCTTGCCGGCTTCTTTTGATGCAAGCTTTGTGCCAACATAAATCTGTGCATTTGTACGCAATAAAAACGGGATTGTATGCAATGTTGGACGTACGTTCGATAGCGGAAACGGCTGCTTCCTGAGCACCTTCTCTGGAACGAACGGCAATGGATCATGGCGGAAACTACGATAAAAGCGCATGCCGGAAGATGGTGCGCGTGCGCACCAAAATTGAATCATTGGCACCAAATGAGGGTTGTCGCACGGGCCAAACGGCGCCTGCGAAAGAGGTCTGCAGGTTATCAGACCCGACAAGCGCCAATGAATGTTTGCATACAAAAAATTTGCGGTTTCCTCCGCGTGAACATGGTTTCGATGCGAACGCTCCATCGAATTTTTGTGTACAAAAACGCTCGTGATTGCTCTATCATCGATTCATTTCCCAGTTGCCGAGAAACCCTTTGAGCCGAGCCTCCTCCATGCCTGCCAGTAAAGTTGCCGCGCCCAAGGCGCCGTTTACGAACGAGGAAATCTATGGCCGCATCCAGAAGGCGGTGCTTGAACATCGCCTTGCACCCGGGACAAAATTGATTGAGGAGCGGCTCGCGGAAGTCTCGGGCGTGAGCCGGACCAAGATTCGCGAAGTGCTCAACAAGCTTGCGCATGAGGGGCTGGTCGAGCTGGTGCCGAATCGCGGAGCCTTTATCGCCAGCCCGAGCGTCCAGCAGGCGCGAGACGTATTTGTCACGCGGCGCATGATCGAGCCGGAAATGGCCAGGCTGTTGAGCCGCACCGCGACGTCGGCGCACGTGCGTGCGTTACGCAAGCACGTGCGGCAGGAAGGCGACGCGCGCAAGCAGAATGACCGGCCTGCCATCATCCGGCTTTCAGGCGAGTTTCATGTGCTGATCGCGGAGATGATCGGCAACGAAATCCTCTTGCGGATGATGCGAGAACTCGCGCCTTTGACGTGCCTCGTCATCACGCTTTACGACAAGCCCAACGCCCCGGCGTGCCCGCATCACGAGCATAGTGATCTGATCGATGCAATCGAAGCGCATGACGAAGCAAAGGCTGCGGCGAGCATGCTGGAACACCTGCAGCATATCGAAGCGACACTGAACTTCGACGAGGTGAAAGACGCGTCGCCGGATATTGAAGCGATCTTCTCCTGAGATAGCCCGGCTGCACTCCGTCGCACTCGCCTGGTGCAGTGCATCTGCCGCCGCCGTATTGCGCTGTGCGATAGCCATTTGCAGCGCGGCGCCGCCGCGCGCATCCAGATGGTTCGCGTTTGCGCCGTGCGCCACCAGCACTGGGTTCATATCGCGGCGGAGAAGCGGCGTCACCAAACGGGAGCGCGGCTTCGCCGGCATCGTTGGTGATAGATATTGCAGGGCGTGTCCAACAGCATCTTTTGCAACGTTCGTCTCTCTTTTGAAGAGGGCGACCATCAATACGGTATTGCCGTGCTGATCCGTCGCGCACGCATGCATTCGCGCGAGCCGCGGGCAAGGCCTTGAGCGTGTCCGGATGATTGTCGTACGCGTCGCATTGACTCAGGTTTTTTGTTACCGGGCGAGGGTCGTTGCCTCATGTAATTTGCTACCCGTCAGAATGCAGGCGGGAGCGACTTATGACGAGGCGGCTCAGCATGACAACACGACAGGAATTGACTGAATCAGTCGGTGAGCGGTATCGCCGTTCTGACCGGAACGAGAAGCGGGAGATACTGGACGAATTCGTTGAGTTGACGGGTTATCATCGCAAGCACACGATCCGTGTGCTGTGCCGAGAGGTGCGGCCGCCGAAGGTGAAACCCGGCCCCGAGCGACACTATGACGATGAGGTGCGCGCCGCGTTGATCACTCTCTGGGAGGCCGCTGACCGGATCTGCGGCAAGCGGCTGAAAGCACTCATCCCGACGCTGATCGAATCGCTGACACGGCATGGTCACCTGTCGCTGTCGAAGGGCATACACCAGCGGCTCAGGCAGATCAGCGCTGCCACCATTGACCGCCTGCTACACGACCTGCGCGAGCAGGCTTTCGGTGGCCAACACCGGCGCGCCAGCGGAGTCGGCAGTGCTATTCGCCGCGCCGTGCCGATCCGGACCTTCTCGGACTGGAACAATCCACTGCCCGGTTATTTCGAGATCGATTTCGTTCAGCATTGCGGTGGCGGCAAGGTTGACGGCGACCTGGTGCACACGCTCGTGATGACTGATATCGCGACGGGATGGACGGAATGTCTGGCGATGCCGTTTCGCAGCGGTGCATTCGTTCTTGAGCAAATCGAGCAGGTCAGCTGTCCGTTGCCGTTTCCGCTGCGCGGTCTGGATTGCGACAACGATACCGCCTTCATGAACGAGACCGTGTTCGACTTCTGCAAAGCGACGGGTATCGAGCTTACGCGATCGCGCGCATACAAGAAGAACGACTAGGCGTGGGTCGAGCAGAAGAATGGCGCCATCGTGCGCCGACTGGTCGGCTATGGCAGGCTGCAAGGTCTGGAGGCCACGGAAGCCCTTGCCTCCCTGTACCAGGTGTCGCGGCTCTACATCAACTTCTTCCAGCCGTCGTTCAAGCTGAAATCGAAGACACGTCACGGCGCAAAGGTGACGAAGCATTATGAATCCCCTCTGACGCCGGTCGAGCGCGTCCTGCATTCGGCCTCAGTGCCAGAGGCAACCAAACGCAAACTGCGCGCTCGATTCAGGGCGCTCGACCCGCTGGATCTGTTGCGCCGGATGCGTCAAGCACAGCAGCAGGTTTCGAAATGCAATGAATGCGGCACCGCACCGGCCGAGACGCAGATACCTAACCCGGTTGCTCTCGCAGAATTCCTGGTCAGCCTCGGAACAGCGTGGCAGGACGGCGAGGTGAGACCAACCCACGAGCGAAAAGCTCGCGTCCCGCACACGTGGCGCAGCCGGGAAGGCCGTTCGAGCACACGTGGCCGACGATCCAGCAATGGCTCGAATCCCTGGCATCACAGCAAGGAAACTGCACGAGCGCCTCATCGCACTGGCACCGGCGATGTACTCCAGCGCGCAGCTGCGCACCTTGCAGCGCCGCGTGAAAGCATGGAGATCGAACCGTGCCCGAGAACTAGTGACCCGGATACTCGGCAGCGCCGATGCGATGAAGGCTAACGCCGCTACGCAGCGCCAGTCTTCATCGCAAAACAATCGGAAAGCGACAATCAGGCCGGGGTAACATCTTCCCGTGAGGCAACACGGCGTAAAGAATCAGCGCCGCATAACCTTCAGGCGTCTTTGTTTCGGCCGGGTAGTGCGCGTCGATTAGCAACCGGACGATATCGGTTCGTCCCGCGCGCGCTACGGCAATCCAGCCGTCGGTAGACCGCGATGCAGCCACCGTGCTATCTGCGCCCGAACGCGGCAGTGGGGATAGCCTACGGCCGGGTGTTCGGCTTGGATGCGCTTAGCTTGTCGAAGTCTTGAGCGGAAATGCCGCGTCCTTTGTAGAGGAACGCCGTCAAGTCCCAGATCGTCTGGTCGTCTTGCGTTTTGCCGAACGCGGGCATCGCGGTCATTTTCACGCCGTTTTTGATCACCCAAAACATCATTTGAGGATTGTTGCGGCGTGTTGCGCTTAGCAGTTCCGGCGCAATCGGAAGGATGCCCTGGCCAATTGGGTTCAGCGTTTGCTCCGGTGCGCCGTGACACGCCGCGCAGGTGCCCCGATAAAAACGGGCGCCGGCTTCGACGTTGGCGACGGTCATCAGGTCGGTCGGCACATGGATACTGGCCGCATGACGGTGCAGCGACTGCATGTAGGTCTTATGCAGCGCCCAGGCGACAAATGAGTTGTCCGGATGCGGCCGACACATTGTACAGGCCCGAATACATCACGCCGAATCCGGCGGTTGTGTCGCGATAAGGATAGCCGGGCGAAAAAACGAATAGGCGATCAGGACTGCTTATGCCATCAGAGAATAGAACTGCTCGGCTGCGGTGCGCGGGATTCCAGCATCTTTCATCTGTCGCTTCCTGATCATGTGCATGATTTCGATGCCCGACAGGATGATGCGTGCGCAACGGAAATCCTTAACCCATCATTGGTTTGACGAGGCGTTTGATGGCACGGTGGTCCTGCTCGACGATGTTATTCAGGTGCTTCGTCTGGCGAACCTTGATGGGTGTCTCGAGTCCGGCGTTGATCGCCTCGAGCGCAGCCAGATTAGCGCTGCTTCCGTCGATCGTCACCGTCTGCGGCAATCCATGCTGGTTGATCGATTTCTCGAAATAGCGTTGCGCTGCAATCTTGTCCCGTCTGGCACGCAGCAGAAAATCAACCGTGTTGCCTTCCTTGTCCACGGCCCGGTAGAGATACCGCCATTCACCCCTGATTTTCACGTAGGTTTCGTCCATCCTCCAGCTCCTGCCGACCGGGCGCTTGTGGCGACGAAACGCCTTCTCGAGCACCGGCAATATCTTGATGGCCCAGCGGTGTACCGTTGAATGGTCGACCTCGATTCCGCGTTCGGCCATCATCTCCTCCAGATGACGCAGACTCAGTGGACACGCGACGTACCAGCGCACACACGTCAGAATCACCTCCAGTGGATAATGCAGGCGCTTCAGCACCTTGGCCAACCCCGGGTTCGGCATCTTCATCGATTCACTCACCAGCGACTTTGTATCAGCCGGATTCTACCGCCCGTCCCTTACTGCGACACGACCCGATCGCCTCGCTCACGAATTCGCACTGAAGGACGATCTGGATGGCGCGTGGATAGTGCGGCCGCTGGAGCTGGTGCGCGAAGGCGGCCGGACCCTGCTGGTGCTTGAGGATCCGGGCGGTGAGCCGCTTGAGCGGCTTCTCGGCGCGGCCATGGAGATGGGGAGTTTTTTGCGCGTGGGCCGTCGGCATCGCTGCGGCGCTGGGCAAGCTTCACCAGCGCGGCCTCGTCCACAAGGACCTCAAGCCCTCTCATATCTTCGTGAACTGCGCAGATGGACAGGTGCGGCTCACCGGCTTCGGCATCGCCTCGCGTCTGCCGCGCGAGCGGCAGACGCCCGAGCCGCCTGAGACCATCGCCGGCACGCTCGGCTACATGGCGCCCGAGCAGATCGGCCGGATGAACCGCTCGATCGACGCCCGCAGCGACGGAAATTTTCAAGCTAGATGTCGCCTCAACGATTAGATTCAGGCGGCTTTTTTGCTCCTGTTGGTGGGGGCGTCTGATGAGTTCAGGGTCGTCAGTCTGATCGGGATTCAGATGAACCGTGTGTACGCGCTTCCAGTTTCGCGTGGCGCCTTTCCATCGAAATCCTTGCTGGAAGGGCTCTGCGGGCGATGACCGCCAGAAATTTCACGAACGGCACGAATACCCCATGCAGAAGCGCCTCAAGTTCTCGGGACTTCGCTTTGCCCCGCAGATGACCGCGCGCGACAATTCGGTGCCGACAGAACCAGCGAGCGGTCCGCCTCCGGATAGCGATTCACAAAGGCGGCGGCAATCACGCGAACTGCCGACAATGGTAGCGGTGCCGATGTCCAGTGCCGACATGAGGTCCGTGAGCGCGTCGGCATAGTCCTCAATCCCCGGTGTCGCAACCCGCAATGGTGCGCTCTGACCGTAACCCGGGGCGACCCACGCCACGACCCGAAAGCTGTCCTGGAGACCGGCCAGCTGGGCGCGATACCCCGCGGAACTCGAACCGATACCGTGAAGTAGAACTGCGGCGCGTCTCCCAGACACGGCGCCCCGATATCGACCGTTCTTGTTTCGGAGCAGGGGCTCGGCATCCGTATTGTCCAGTTCTATGTTGCCGCTGCGATATCGGTCGATTCGCTTTGAGCCTAGCGGTAGCGATGGCGACTGCGAGTACCGCTGCGATCGTCAGCAAGTCGGCCGATAGCGCCGCGGCAACCGCTTGCGTGCGTGTATGGAAGGCGGACGCCGCGACCTGCAGCGCGGTGTCGGCAACGATCGAAATGAGCGTTCCCCAGATAAAACAGGTCAGCCCCTGGCGACCGACCGTGACCACTGGCGGTAGCGCCGCGGCCAGCCGGTCGATCCAACCGAGCCGGCTCAACTGGGCGACCAGCCAGGCGATCGAGACGAAGCTGACAACTCTCAGGGAACTCAGGTGCTGTTTCAAATAGCCGGGTTCCGGCTGGTTGTCAATCAGCAACCTGTAAGTGGCAAAAGCCAGCGCGACGACAAGCGCGATCCAGGTCAGCCGCAGTCCGGCGCGCGAAGCCTGGAACACGGCGGACACCGGATGCAGCCGGCATAGCATGCCAAGCATAAACATCAACTGCCACGCGAACGGATCGAATGCCCAGCCGATAGGGTCGGCGCTCGGCAGCAGATGCGCAAGCGAAGGTGCGCACAGCCACAACGCCAGGCTCGCCAGCAGCGCGGTGGCAGGCTGGCGGCGAACGACCGGCGCGACCAGCGGCACACACAGCGCGAACCCGATATACATCGGCAGCACCGCAGCCAGATCAGGCTGGCGCCGTAGCGTGGCGATATCGAGTAGCGTTTGGAGCGGCCGGACCAAAAACAGTGGCGCATCGGTGTAGGTCAGTACGGCGGTGTGAATGTGCAACGCGATCATTGCCAAGCCGCAAAGCAGCATCAGAGCGGCCGTCAGGAGATAGCCACGATAGATTTCCCCACTGCGTTTTAGAAAGCGGCGATGCGCCTGCGCTGCGTCACCCCTCGCTGTCATCGCGCAATACGCGGCGGCGCTCGCATAGCCGCCGAGAAAGACGAAGACTTCGGCCGCGTCGCAAAATGCATAGGTATGCAGTGTCAGATGCGAGAGAGCGCTGTGCGAGACGTGGTCGAGTGTAATCACGATCAACGCCAGGCCGCGCAGGAAATCGACGCTCGTTGAACGAGTGGAATCTCGACTCATGGTGGTTTTGTCGCAGTAAGGAATGCGGGTGAACGAGATCGATATGCACAGTACTGCTTATATTGCGAGGTCGTAAAATGGGTCGGCGGTGGACAGATGGGCTCCGCGAGCAAACTTCATCTGTCCCTTGGCGATCATGTGCATTACTTCGATGCCGCCCAGCAGGATCCGGGCGCAGCGGAATGTCTTGAATCCCAGCATGGATCGCGTGCGTCGCCTGATCGCCCGACGGTCCTGTTCGACGAGGTTGTCGAGGTATTTTGACTGGCAGATCTTGATGGACGTTTCACACGCGGCATTGATGGCTTCAAGCCCGGCGAGATTGGCGCCGCTCCTGTCGATGGTCACCGTCTCCGGAACGCCATTTTGAGCGATCGATTTCTCAAAGTAACGCTGGACTGCGGCCTTGTCCGGATGGACTCGCAATAGAAAACCGACGGTGTTACGGGCCTTGTCGACGGCGCGGTACAGACATTTCCATTGGCCCTTGACCTTGATGTAGGTTTCATCGACACGTCAGCTCTTGCCGACGGGACGCTGCGATGGCGAAACGACTTCTCCAGCACCGGCAACAGTTTTATCGCCCAGCGGTGCGCGGTCGAATGATCCACCGAGATTCCACGCTCAGCCATCATTTCAGGATTACATCCAACCGATAGTGAAGGCGTTTGAGCACCTTGCTCACGGCGACGTTTGGCGTCTTCATCGTCGGTTACATCGTTCGTTTCAAGGACGCTCACCATCGCAGATCGTCTTACTGCGACAGAGCACAACCCTGTGCGTCGAGATACGGTCCCAGTAACGACAGGTCAGGCGCCCCAAGGCGATCATGGGCCGTCTGTAGCTGATGCCAGTATGGATAGAGCAGGGGCGGCGCGCTCACCGTGTCGAGCCGCTCGCGCTGCTGGGCGGTCAACGTAAGATTCGCGGCGCCGAGGTTGTCGAGCAGTTGTGCTTCGTTACGTCCGCCGATAATGACCGAGGTGACGGCGGGGCGTCCGAGCGTCCACGCAAGCGCGACCTGCGCGGCCGAGACATTGTGCTCGCCGGCAATCTCGACCAGTGTGTCGACAATCGACCACAGGCGCTCCGCGTCGCGGATCGGCGGCTCGGTCCAGCCGGCGAGCTGGCGCGTTCCCTCGGGCGACGTGTCGCGGCGGTGCTTGCCGGACAGCAGGCCACCTGCGAGCGGGCTCCAGACAAGAATGCCGAGCCCTTGATCGAGCGCGATCGGCGCGAGTTCGTATTCCGCTTCGCGTGCTTCGAGCGTGTAGTGAATCTGTTGGCTCACAAAACGCGGCAGACGATCGCGTTCGCTCACGTGCAACGCCTTCATCAAATGCCAGCCGGAGTAGTTCGAGCAACCGACATACCGGATCTTGCCGTGCCGAACCAGCAGATCGAGCGCTTCAAGCGTTTCTTCCAGCGGCGTGAGTCCGTCCCATTCGTGCACCTGATAGAGGTCGATCACGTCGGTCTTGAGGCGCCGCAGGCTCGCTTCGCAGGCCTTTATCAGATGATGCCGCGACAGACCCCGATCGTTCGGACCGTCGCCCATCGGGAAGCGGGCCTTCGTGGCGATCAGCACGCCGCCTTTGCGTTTGCCGCCGAGCGCTTCGCCGACGATTTCCTCCGACGCGCCATTGGAATAGACATCTGCCGTATCGATCAGGTTGACGCCCGCGTCGATGCACATGTCGATCTGCCGGCGCGCATCGTCGAGGCCAACCTCGCCGACGCTCGCGAATTTGCCCTTGCCGCCCATCGTCATCGTGCCTAGCGTGATGGTGGACACCTTCAGGCCCGAACGGCCCAGTTGACGGTATTCCATGATGAAGCAATCTCCATAAATGTTGCCCGGTATCCACGGCCGCGGTGCGGTCGTTAAGTCCCACTGCGCGAGCACTTCGTGCCCGGTGGTCCTCTGACGCTCCGGGGCATTTGACAATATCGAAGATCGACTTAACATTCCAATAGAAAGATATGATCCAATTGTGCGGTTTTCGTGATTAATCGTCTGTGGTGAGAAGGGTGCTAACGTGGACTTGAAGCAGCTGGAACATTTCGTAGCGGTCGCCGAAGAGCGGCATTTCACGCGCGCGGCGCGGCGACTTCACCTCGTTCAGTCCGGCTTGTCCGCATCGATCCGCTTACTCGAGGACGAACTGGGCGGACCATTGTTCATCCGCAGCACGCGGCGAGTCGACTTCACCCCTGCGGGCGAAGTGCTATTCGCGCAAGCGCAGCGGGTGCTCGCGGCCGCGCGCGACGCGCGCCACGCCGTGACGCAAGTTCACGGGCTCGCACGCGGCCGGCTCAGCATTGGCGCCATTCACGGTCTCGCGCCTTATGTCGATCTGCCTGCTACCTTGGGGCGGTTTCGGGCCGCGTTCGGCGGGATCGATATCCACCTGACGCTCGATGGCTCGCGCGCGTTGATCGACGAGGTGCGGGAAGGACGTCTTGACCTCGCTTTTACCCAGCCCTCGGATTCGCCACCGGACGGTCTCGGATCGCAAATGTTCGCGTGTGAGGGAATGGTCGTCGTCTGCGCGACGCATCATCGACTGGCGGGGGCTAATGGGCTAAAGCTCGCGGATCTTTGCGAAGAAACGTTCGCCGATCTGCGCCCAGAATGGAGCGTGCGACGGCTCGTCGATCGAAGCTTTGCCGCCGCGGGGCTGCAGCGCCAAATCAGCTTCGAGGTCAACGACATGCCGATGTTGCTTGAATTGGCGGCGCAGGGGCTTGCGATAACGATAGTGCCGGAATCTGTCGCCTCCGCCAGGGTGCGCGACACGCGTGGCGCGCCGGTCGCCACGGCGACTCTGCGCGAAGCCGAGGAGCCTTGCTGGGAACTCGCGGCTGTTTTCAAGGGCAGCGCCGCAGAACCGCTCGTGCCCGTCGCCCGTGCTTTTCTGGACTTGCTCAAATTACCCGCAGTGGCGACCTGACACTCCACTGTATCAGTGCAATTATTGGGAACGTTCGCAAGCTCGTTTCAGTGGAATCGGTTGCCCGGTCGCTCAACTGTCGGCCAGAGCGAAGTCGTCCTCCGGGGGTAATCGTCCTTTTCTTGCAAAATCTGGCGCTCGTCTCCATCGCAACCGACGAGGGCTGGCTGTACTTGGCTGGGCTCAAGAACCTGTTCGGCGGAGAGCTGGTCGGCTCTTGCCGACCGGTCGCCTGTGCTGGCGAAACGCTTTTTCGAATAACGGCACGAGCTTGATGACCCAGCGGTGTACCGTCGAATGGTCCACCTCGACACCGCGTTCTGCCATCATTTCCTCAAGGTTTCGCAGGCTCAGCGAGTATGCCACGTACCACCGCACGCACAATAGCATCACATCCAGTGGATAGTGCAGTCGCTTCAGCACCTTGGCGATGCCAGGGAGCAACGTCTTGCGCGGCGTCTTCGTCGTCTTGGCCATCGTGGTCGTCAGCAATTTCCGTCCGCCGAATTTTACCTCAACGCCTTGTTGCGACAGAGCCAGACAGTCGGGCCGCTGAAGCAAAGGTGGTGGTGATGAACGGCGCAGGGGGTGGGTCTGGCGGTGTCATGAGCGGATTGTCGCAGTCGGGGCAACCGCGCGACATTCGAATGTCGCCATACTCGCCGCCGATCTACATCCACCAATAGGCGGGCGAAATGCGCAGTCCGCTGCGCAAGTGTGAAGAGACATTCGACGAAAACGCGCTGATCCCGCCTGGTTTCTTGACCTCCGGCTCATTCCTGCTCCGGTGGACGCTAGACCGATAAGCTGGTTGTGGTAAAGGCCGCGCGACTCTGGTCATGCAGATTCCCGATCATAACGGTTTGCGGCTTCGACAGTCCCGGCAACACGATGACGGCGACACCGCGCTCCTCAATAGCTGTGCGCGTCGCGCGCGAGCACGCACGGAAACTGCGGCCCATTCGTTACCAACTCGGCGAAATAGCTGCATTCCCTGAAGAGCTCCTGAGGATGGGTTTCCTGGAAGTAGCCGAGCCCGATTTCCGTTGACGGAATGTGCGCCGCAAGTTGCCCGGTCGATGCCGCGTCGGCGCCTGCCGCGAACGCGGCGACTTCCTCGTGACGGGTGTGCATCCAGCGGATGGAACCAACCTGGTCCAGGCTCGATGCCAGTCCGTTCAAGCTGTCGCCCGTCACGCCCCAGATTCGCTCGACACCTGCGGCTGCCAGTGTCTTTGCAAGATACTCAGCGATCGTCTGCTTGGCCATGTTGCGCTCCTAAACGAGTAAAAGTCCCGACACGTTCCCAGTCAGGATGCGGCCAGACCGGACCTGCGAGAAGCCGGTCAGCGGCTCGTCGGGGGTAAAATTCATTCCGGTCGTGCGGCTCGCGGACTTGTCGCCGGCCGTGCGACTCAGTGCATGCCGACACGCATCAATATTTCGAAAGGAAGGGCGAGTAGCCCGGCACCCGCCACACCGAGACACCACAGCACGATGAACCAGAAGACGCGCCTAAGTTTCGTATCGCCGCCGTGCTCCGGAGATGCTCCCGGTGCATGGCCCACGCTCTCGTTCCGCATCGCGCGCTCCTAGTGGTACTCGGCGCCGCGGGCGAGCTTTCCCCTGAAGACCCAATAGCCCGCGGTCGTATACGCAATGATGATCGGCAGGATCACAAGGGCGCCTACCAGCGTGAACACCTGACTCGACCGGGGCGCCGCCGCATCAGCGAGGGTGAGCGAGTAGGGAATCGCGTAAGGCCAAATGCTCACCAGCAAACCTATGTAGCCCAGCAGAATGAGAGCCAGCGCGAGGATGAACGGCGCAATATGCATGCGGCGTCTGACTGCGCGAAACATGAACAATGCGACGATCGCAACCAGAAACGGCACCGGCACCAACTGGGGGAACAGCCCCGGGTCGAACCAGCGTTTCGCGATCTGCGCGTCCGCCAGCGGCGTCCAGACGGATACGGCGATCATAAAGACCAGCAGCACGAGCGTCAGCGGCCAGGCGAGCTCATGCATCCGCTTTTGCAAATCCCCCTCCGTCTTGATGACGAGCCAGCATGCGCCCAGCAAGGCGTACATCGACATCAGGCCCAGGCCGCACATCAGGTTGAAGGGCTGAAACCAGAAAAACGCGTCGCCGGAAAAGGTATGGTTGGCGATCGGTATGCCGCGCAAATACGTACCGAGAATGACGCCCTGAAAAAACGATGCGCCCGCGGACCCGGCAAAGAACGCCAGGCTCCAGAGATTCTTCGTGCGAGTCGCCTTGCCGCGAATTTCGAAGGATACGCCCCGAAAGATCAGGCATACCAGCATGGTGACGATCGGCAAGTAAAGTGCGGACAGTGCGATCGAATAGACAACCGGAAAGGCCGCATACAGCGCCGCCCCGCCCAGCACGAGCCAGGTTTCGTTACCGTCCCAGACAGGCGCGATCGCGTGCATCATCATGTCGCGCTCTGCGTCATCGGGAAAGAACGGGAAGATCAGACCGATCCCGAGATCGAACCCGTCGAGCACGACATACATGAACAGCCCGAATGCGATGATCGCAGCCCAAGCAAGTGTGACGCCCATTTTCGGCTCCTGTCGTCCCGTGAAAGATCGCGCGGCTACTCGGCCGCGGCCAAGGGCCTGCGTCCCGTGTGGTCGGCATCGGGCCGCACCACCGCCTTGCGCGGCGCGTCCACCTCCTCGGGCTCCTCAGGCCCCATCCGAAGGAGCCGCAGGATATAGTAGATGCCGGTTCCGAACACCACGCTGTAGACGATGACAAATGCCATCAGCGAGACTCCGACCCCCTGCGACGTAACCGGCGAAACGGCGTCGGCAGTTCGAAGCACGCCGTACACGACCCACGGCTGGCGCCCGACTTCGGTCGTGATCCATCCCGCAACCAGCGATATGAAACCTGTCGGCCCCATCACCAGCACGAAGCGCTGATACCACCTGCTCTCGAATAGCCGCCCCCCGCGCCGCAGCAGCGCGCCGACGAGCGCCAGCAGGATCATCAACATGCCGAGTCCCGCCATCAGGCGGAAAGTCCAGAAGATGATCGACGAATCGGGCCTGTCTTCCTTGGGGAATTCCTTGAGACCACGAATTTCGCCGCTCCAGCTGTGAGTCAGGATCAGACTGCCAAGGTGGGGGATCTGAACAGCGTAGCGAGTCACCTCTGCATTCATGTCAGGAAAGCCGACCAGGTTCAACGCGGTCCCGCCCTTCTCGGTTTCCCATAGCCCTTCGATGGCCGCGATCTTGGCCGGCTGATATTTGCGCGTGTTCAACCCGTGCTGGTCACCGACCAAGGCCTGGATCGGCGTGAGGAACAGCAACAGCCACAGCGCCATCGAGAACATGGTCTTGACGGCGGGATCGCGTCGGCCCTTCAGCAGATGCCATGCGCCGGTCCCGGCGACCACAAGGGCGCCGACGATGAATGCCGCGATCGCCATATGGGCAAGTCTGAACGGGAACGATGGGTTGAAGATGACCTTGAACCAGTCGACTGGAACAACATGGCCGCCTTCCACCGTGATGCCCTGTGGCGTCTGCATCCAACTGTTGGACGCAAGAATCCAGAACGTCGAGATCAGCGTGCCGATGGCGACCATCAGCGTTGCGCCGAAATGCGCATTACGACCTACCTTGTCCCAGCCGAACAGCATGATCCCGAGAAAGCCCGCTTCGAGGAAAAATGCCGTCATGACTTCGTAAGTCAGTAGCGGGCCCGTTACAGGGCCGGCAAACTGCGCGAAGCCGGCCCAGTTCGTTCCGAACTGATAGGCCATGACAACACCGGACACCACGCCCATGCCGAACCCGACCGCGAAGATCTTGGCCCAGTAGACGCAAAGGTCCTTGTAGTGCTGCTTGCGCGTACGGATCCACGCGCCTTCCAGAACGGCCAGAAAGCTCGCGAGGCCGATGCTTAGCGCCGGAAAAATAATGTGGAACGATACGGTGAAAGCGAACTGTATTCTCGACAGATCCAATGCGCTCGGGTTCATGGCAACCGCTCCAGGCAATTTACAGCGCTCAGGCTCGATGTAGCGACGTCATGACGCTGCATCCCGGTCGCTGGACTTTCTGCGCGTGGGGTGGCGCTGCCGATATCGGCGAGCAACACCCGAGCGTGTCAAACGGCCGGCGCATCCGCTCACTTCGCGTCAGGGCAAGCATCACTAGCTGGATCGAGCCGCTTGCACGCTGCGGGCCATTGGTACAAGGTCAGCGAGCGTATACCTTGCGCACCGCGTATCAGTACGCCCTGAATGTCTGCCGGAGCTGTTGTGCAGGCCGACCTTGTGCGGAAATTCGGCCCACGGGAAGGCGTCGACCTTCAACACGTCGTGCAGGAATTCGACCAGCTCGAACGTATTGCTACGCACTTTCTTGACCTCGGCCGTCTGGTCGATCGCGGTCAGATGGTGGCGCACATGATGCACGCAACTGCCGCTGGGCGCGACGATGTAGTCGAAGTCCGCTAAGTTCTTGACGAACAGTGCTTCGGTTGCCGCGGCGTCCCGCTCGCAGCCGCTATTACCCATCGGTTGTCCGCAACAGGTCTGGTCGAGTGGATACGCAACCTCGCAGCCGAGCCGTTCGAGCGTCGCTACGCGAACTTCGTGAAAGATTGCGTCGATGAAGGACGGGATGAATAGAGCCACCTTCATGGTTAACCCTCAATTGAGGACCAGATAGGCAGATGACCGTTTTCGTCTAACCTCAATTGGCCACGCGGCTTCTTGACGTTGTGGCCAGTTGAGTCTAGTTCACGCGCCGACTTGTCGTTTCCACTTTTTTCGGGGCCAGTTTACTTGGCGGAGGCCGGGCCATCCCAAGCCACTATGCGGCGAGAGGGCATTGCCATGGAGCCGATCGAAGCTCCCCGGCCGGATGGCACTTTTTTTAGTTGGCTATGTGGCGACCGCTCGCGAAACTGCCGCCACCGGATCGGGCCTTCATCGACCAGGTGCTGGCCGACACGCTGGTCCGACGGATCGTACTGGCGCGCGTTCGAGACTATTTCCGGCACAGGAAGTCAGGAGAAGAGCATGCGAGTTGAAGTGATGCAGCATTACGGCCGACGGTACCGCTGAATTCAGGCCGGCTACTTCGAGACCACGCACCACCAGCAACTGATAAAGGACATCAAGGGTGCGATCTTCGAAGGGCGGCTGATCGCGGTGTGCGGCGTCATCGGCAGCGGCAAGACGATGATGCTGCGCCGGCTTCAGCAGGCGCTGGAAGACGAGAAGCGCGTGACGGTCTCGAAGTCGCTCGCGATCGAAAAGCACCGCATCAAGCTGGCAACCTTCATCGTTGCGCTGTTCTATGACCTGTCGACCGAGAAGCAGGTGCGCATTCCGACGCAGGGCGAAAAGCGGGAACGTGAACCGACCAGGTACTTCCTGAGTGGCCTGGGGCGTTTCGAGGGGCGCAGCTGGCGCGGCTTTCATCACCACGCGACGCTGCGCATGGCAGCTTATGGCTTTCTCGTTGCTGAGCGCCCGGCGGCGCAAAAAAACTCCAGTCCTCCGGATCGGGCGGGACCAATGAGGCTCTCCTGTCGAGGCCGTGGGTAGCAGACCTCGACGTCGATGAATCCGTCCAGGCGAGAGGTCTTTTCCATTCTAGCCCTTGCTATAGCGTTCGCTCGCGCGCTTGACGAATGATTCGACGAACGTGTTCGCGATGTGGCTCAACACCGGCCCGATCAGCTTCTCCAGGATGATGTTGGAGAATTCATAGTGCAGCGCGAATTCGATCTTGCAGGCGTCCTCGCGCAGAGGAATGAAGTTCCAGTAGCCCGTGAACTTCTTGAAAGGGCCTTCGGTGACCGGGGCCGTCCCGATCCGGTTTCCCACACCCGTGACGGTGCTCGCCGGGCCGCTGCGGCGGATCCGCGGCGCGCGCGAATACCGCATGGTGCCGGTGCCGGAGGTGCGGGCCGGGTTAGCCGCGCGCAGGGAAGACGGCGACAAACCCGGATCAGCCCCGGGGGGGCGCGTTGGATGACACGGGGCGAGCCGACGGCAAAATGACGAAGTAACGGACATGACGGATACACACTTTCACGGCGCAATGCGGTGGCCACTGCCGGCTGAACCCGAGCCGCCGGCCGGCTGGAACAACCGGTATTTCCTCGACACGGAATTCACCGACTTCCGGCAGTGCCAGCTGCTCAGTCTCGCCATCGTGGGCGAGAACGGGTAGTCGCCGAGAATCCAGCCACCGCTGTGGAAGAACATGAACACGGGCAGCACACCGCGCGAATCCTGCGGCTTGACCACGACAAGCGACACGACCAGGCCGTCCTGCTCGATCGTGCGGCGCGTGACGTCGATGCCCGAGACGTCAACCGGCGCGCTGCGCTGGGCACCTGCCAGGACTTCGCGCGCTTCGGCGGGCGTGAGCGTCTCAATTGCCGGGCCGGTGGCGCTGTTCAGCGCGTCGAGGAAGGCAACAGTCGCGGTATCGGGCGTGTTCGGTGTGGCTTGCGTGTTCATCGTGATTCTCCTTTCGTTTGGTTGAATGGCTTGCGATGTGATGTCGTGCAGCCGGTGGAAAGGAGAATACGGATCGGACAATATTTGCGAAATGGAATCGTTTGAAATCCATCATTGCATGAATGCAATGATGGACGCTGGCTGATCCACTGCGCCGATGCATCATTTCGGCCATCGCCATGTTGGCTCGGAAAGGTGCTCGGCAAAGTAATCCGACAGCGCCGCGACTTTCGCGGGCCGCGCGCGCGCCGACGGCGTGACGAAGTAAAGACCGCCCTTCGTCAGCGACCAGTCGGTGAGGATCGCTTCGAGGCGGCCATCGGCCAGATATTCGCCCACGATGAATTCAGGCAGTTCGGCGATCGCAAGGCCGTCGAGCAGCGTGGGCAACAGCGCATCGGAGTTCGTCACGCGCAGCGGGCCCGTCGGCATCACCGGCTCCTCCTCACCTGCGTCGTTCGTGAAGCGCCATACAGCGCTACGCGCGCGGTACGCGTACGAGAGACAGGGGCGATCCGCCAACTCGCGCGGATGCGTGGGCCGTCCTTCACGCCTCAGATATTCCGGCGACGCCACCACGAATTGCGTGACCGCGCACAGCCGCCGCGCGACCAGAGATGAATCCGGAAGCGCGGCGATACGCAGCGCGGCGTCGAACCCATCGGCGACCAGATCGACCGACGCATCCGATAGATGCAGGTCGATTGACACCTCCGGATACGCGCGAAAGAAGCCCGGCAGCAGCGGCGCAACCCAACGCAGCCCGTACGACATCGGCACGGCCAGACGCACCTGCCCGCGCGGCTGCACCGACATTTCGCGCGCCGAGCTTTCCGCCTCCTCGGCCTGGCGATAGATCTCGCCGGCTTTCTCGCTGATTGTCCGGCCGAACTCGGTGAGCGAGAGCTGGCGCGACGTGCGGTTGAAAAGCCGTGCGCCCAACCGCTCCTCCAGGCGGGCGACACCACGCGAGACCGTGGCGACCGACACCCCCGTCGCGCGCGCGGCAGCCGCAAACGACCCGTGCTCGGCCACCTTCGCGAACATCGCGAGCCCCTCGAAATCAGGTAGTTGAGCCATTTCCCCTCATCTTTTCAATTATGCAACGTTTGTTTGCGATTAATTCTATTTCGAAAAGATCGGGCCGTCGATATTCTCCTCACATCGCAGCACGCAACACCAACGCAACCCTCACCGATCCAACGAAAGGAGCAATACCATGGCACGCAAACTCGACAACAAGATCGCACTCGTCACCGGCGCAACCAGCGGCATCGGTCTTGCCACCGCCCAACGCTTCGCGGCCGAAGGTGCGCACGTCTATCTCACGGGCCGCCGTCAGGCTGAACTCGATGACGCCGTGAAGGGCATTCGCGAAGCCGGTGGCAAGGCGACCGGCGTACGTTCGGACTCCACAAAGCTCGGTGAACTTGACGCGCTGTATGCGCAAATCAAGGAAGAACAGGGGCGCCTCGATGTGCTGTTCGTGAACGCCGGCGGCGGTTCGATGCTGCCGCTTGGCAGCATCACCGAAGCGCACTACGACGACACCTTCGACCGAAACGTGAAGGGCGTGCTGTTCACGGTGCAAAAGGCGCTGCCGCTGCTCGCCGAGGGCGCATCGGTGATTCTCACCGGCTCGACGGCGGGTAGCGCAGGCACCGCGGCGTTCAGCGTGTATTCGGCTTCGAAGGCGGCGGTGCGTGCCTTTGCACGCAGCTGGATTCTCGACCTCAAGGAGCGCCGCATCCGCGTGAACACGATCAGCCCGGGCGCGACTCGCACGCCCGGCCTGCTCGATCTCGCCGGTGACGATGCTGCCCAGCGCCAGGGTCTCGCCGATTACCTGGCTGCCCAGATCCCGATGGGGCGCCTCGGCGAACCCGGCGAGATCGCCAGCGCGGCGCTGTTCCTGGCCTCGGACGACGCGAGCTTCGTGAACGGCATCGAATTGTTCGTCGACGGCGGCCAGCAGCAAATCTGAGCGTGGCTCGGGCGCGCGGGGTGCGGTGGATGCGGTCTTCGACGATCGCGACCCACGCCCGGCGCCCCTCGAATCGAGCGCCATCATGATGGAACATCGGCCTTTTCTTGCGCTTGGCGCAATCCGCCGCGGCTGCGTTGATGTCCGCCAGCATTTCCGCGCGGGCGACTCCGGGCACGCCGACCATGCGCCGCTCGATCCACTCTATATGTGGAACGACGTTGAATTCGCGCCGCACTCGGGCCTCGGCCCGCATGCTCACCGCGACGTCGAGATCGTCACGTGGGTGCGTTCGGGCGCCATCACTTACGAAGACGACACGGGCAATCGCGCGCGTCTGGTCGCCGATTCCGTCCATGTGATGAGTGCCGGCGCAGCGATCCATCACGCCGAGCGCAACGAGGAAAATATACCCGCGCGGCAGTTCCAGATCTGGCTCCGTCCGCACACACCTGCCAGTACACCGCGCTGCGCGACGCGAGTCTGTTCGCCCGGATGTCGCGAGGGCCGATTCGTTACGCTGGCGAGCGGCGATCCGGAGGATGTCCGCGCCGGCGCGTTGCCCATTCACGCCGACGCACGTGTGCGTATCGCGACGCTGCGCGAAGGCACGGCGATGCAGCAAGTTTTGCCGATGCCCGGTTCGGCTTATCTGGTTGCGGATCATGGGCGACTGGACGTAGGGCCGATCAGGCTGGCGCGACGCGATGGCATTGCCATTCGCGATGAAACGCGGCTCATGCTGAGGGCGCGAGACGACACTGATGTCGTGATTGTCGAGCTCTTACGCTAGGACAAGGGCTCCATTAGGGCGTGCCGCAACCCCATTCATTGCTGTTTCCGACTTCGAGAAACCGCGCCTGTGAGAGTTAGGTGGCTGTTTTGGGGTGAACTGCAGACGTTGATACTGACGTTGCCTATGGCGGAGATGGGTCGACTTGCGACGATCATCCGCTGCGCGCCGGCAAGCGATTCTCAATTCAGCTATCGGATCGGATTCGGCCATGAACCGCCATTCACCCGAGGCGTTGGCCAGGCATTCGGATGTCGTCGTTGCGTCGGTTAGCCGCCTTCGCGCAAGGCCTGTGCAATCGATATAGTGACCGGCGCATTGGGCAAGATCTGCCGGAAATCGGTCACAAGGGTTCTCCAGTACGACCGGGCTTTTCCATAGGCGGATGCGGCGTGGAATAGAGAGCACACGCCGGGTGTTTTTGTGTGCATGCGGCAACTTGCGAGCCGCACTGCATTCGATCGTGTCTCGCGACAGGAGATATGCGCAACGATACGAATCGATGATCCGATACCCCAGTCTGCGGGATCATCTGGACGCAGTTCATCACTCCGATGCACTTGGCGAGCCCGCGAGCAATGCCACCGTACTGTTTGTCACCGCACGGGTTCGAATTCGACACAATCTGAAGGAGCAGACTGTATGACCAAAATCTCACCCGCCCTCATCATGCAGATCGGCATGGGTTTCTGGAGCTCGAAGGCGCTGCTCAGCGCCGTCGAACTCGGCGCCTTCACGACCCTGGCCGAAGGGCCGCAGGGTCTCAAAGCGCTCTCCGCCCGGCTCGGGCTGCATCCGCGCAGTGCCCGGGACTTCCTCGATGCGCTGGTCGCCCTCGATCTGCTCGACCGACAGGATGGGCGCTATGCCAACACGCTGGCGACCGACCACTTCCTGGACAGAAACAAGCCGAGCTATATCGGCGGGGTCCTGGAAATGGCCAATGCGCGTCTCTATTCCTCCTGGGGCAGCCTGACCGAAGCGCTCAGGACCGGCCTGCCGCAAGGCGATGCCAAGGACGCCGCGCCGGACTTCTTCAGCACACTCTATGGCGATCCGACCAGGTTGCGCGGCTTCCTCGGCGCGATGACCGGGGTCAGCCTACCTGCTGCGCAAGCGCTGGCAGGTACCTTTCCCTGGGCGGAGGTCGGGAGCTTTGCCGATATCGGTTGCGCTGAGGGCGGGCTGACCTGCGTCGTGGCGGCCGCCCATCCACATCTTGCCGCGACCGGCTTCGATCTGCCGCCGGTCCGGCCGGTGTTCGAGCAATATGTCGCCGGCAAGGGCCTCGCAGACCGGGTCCGTTTCGAAGCCGGCAGCTTCTTCGAGCAGCCGCTGCCCGAAGCCGATGTCCTGGTCATGGGCCATATCCTGCACGATTGGGACCTCGACCAAAAGAAGCTGCTGTTAGCCAAGGCCTATGAGGCGTTGCCCAAGGGCGGCCGCCTGATCGCCTATGACGCGATCATCGATGACGACCGGCGGCACAATGCCTTCGGCCTGCTAATGAGTCTCAACATGCTGATCGAGACGTCGGGCGGTTTCGATTACACCGCCGCCGACTGCATCGGCTGGATGCGTGAAGCGGGCTTCGTCGAAGCCGGCCATCACCCGCTCGACGGGCCCACTTCGATCGTCGTCGCGACAAAATAGCGTCAGCCGCGAACGTAACTCGCAGGCTGGTCAATTCGCGCAGTCATCGAATTTGGACAAACGTCGCCGTGCGCCGAGGAGAACCGGAGACGGTGATCATCGCCATCTGTGGGATCGGTCCGGCGGACCTCTGTCCCGGCGATCCGGGTACAACTGCTCACCGGACCAATCACTCTGGTCTATCCAGGGTCAGTTAACGGCACTCGCATGATCGATGCGCGTCGGTTCGTGCCGCGTATCCTGAGACCGGATGCGGCCCCTTCAACTCAGCCGCGTAGATCGGTGCCCATGAGCGTGGCAATGCCAAGTGCGGTCATTCGCGTCTGCATCTCGGCATATGGTCGGTTTCCGATCGGGCAGCGTGCGGCGGCAGCAGGTCGCTTTGCTGACCTTCGCAACCCGGTGCCGGTGAATGTCAGCTATGTCATGGATGGATGAGTCTTGCCGACCCACATTGGCCGGTCATGGGGTTGCGATACCATCGGCCGCTTCCGGGGTGCTTCGGACATCCGCCGCGCTTCACGAACAAGGTATCGTCGGCAACGCGCGAACACCGTTCTAGCGATGCGGGGCTATGCCAGCAAACGATATCGACCATGATCTGCCGGACCTTGCCGCCGAACGGCAGCGGCACCGACGCGCCTTGTACCGTCGCCAACTGAGTGCGGATCGCGCTGTTGCCGAGGTCGTAGAGTTGCTGTTCGGAGAGCGTGTCGCTGGAGAGGCCGAGTTGCAGGATCGGCACCGTCGAGGCGTTATAGGTAATGATGTTCGGCGGCAGCGTGCCGGGCGGCAGCACGCGTAGGATCGATGCGGAGTTCGACGCTGCCTCGGCGATCGCGCGATTGATGTCCGCGCCCGGATGGAAAAAGATCTTCACCACCGAGACGCCGTTCAGCGATTGCGACTCGATATGCTCGATGTCGTCGACGTCCGAGCTCAGCGCGCGCTCGTAATTCGACGTGATGCGATTGGCCATGTCCTGGGCGGAAAAGCCGTTGTACGTCCAGACGATGCTGACCACCGGGATATCGATGTTCGGGAAGATATCGGTCGGCGTGCGCAGTATCGCAAGCGGGCCGACGATAAGGATCAGTACGGCGAGGACCACGAAGGTATAAGTGCGGCGCAGCGCGAGCTGGACGATCCACATGACGGGTTCCTGAAATGAGGCCATGAAGGCACGGCGTTCCTGCGCTGTCAGAGCGCGTGACGCGGGCTTCGCGAGTCAGGAGTGTGATGGTGCGGCCCTTATGGGCTGCGGTCGGCTAGATTACCGTTCTGTTATCTGGTGTTGATGGGAACGTGCGGTGACGTGAGGACTCACGCGCGATCTATCGATCGTGGCCGGCCTCGCGTCTATCGAGACGGTTCAGGAAGACACCGGCGACCCGACCACCCATGGCAAGCGCGCTGCCAACGCGCCGCGCTTCCAGGCGAATGCGTTCCTCGTTTGCCGCGTTCCGGGCGTCCCTGATGTCGCAACGTCTTACCAAGCTCGCGGCCAACCTGACAGTGCGCGTTCGGCTATTCCAGGCGCGTTTCTGAGCCGGACTCCGCGTCCCGGTTCGAAGGCGCGCGATCGGTACGCCTTTCGCCGAGATCGAACTGCCGTCGCGCCGATTCCATTTCCGCCATATGCGCTTCCACCCAGTCCCAGATCCCACAGATCTTGTCGAGCAGACTGCGTCCTAGCGGCGTCAACTGATAGTCGACACGAGGCGGTATCACGGGATGCACATAGCGCGTGACGAGACCGTCGCGCTCGAGTTGCCGCAAGGTCTTCGTGAGCATCTTCTGACTGACGCCCCCCACCTCGTCGCGTAGCCGCGAGAAACGCATCTCGCCATGGGTGCCCAGCGCGTCGATCACGAGGATCGTCCACTTGTCGGCGATCTGCTCGATGACGTTGCGCGCGAGGTCATCGGTTTTCTTCTGTGGGTTCTCGGCGGCGTGAGGGCCGTCGTAGCAATTTGTTTCCATGGGGAAAGTATGGAACCTTCAGGTGCCTTCTTGTGATCGCCGGATCCGGCTGAAATAATCGACTCGCCTGCCCGTCCTTTGGGCACGTCGCATTTTCTCGGACCGCATTCGACATGGATGCGGCGCTTTAACCAGAGAGCATCGCATGACTATTGAAACAATTGAAGTTGAGGGTTTATCGACGCCTGTATCGCGTATCGGCCTGGGCACGTGGGCGATCGGCGGATGGATGTGGGGCGGCACTGATGAGAAGGACTCGATTGCGGTGATCCGCCGGGCGCTCGACAGCGGCGTGAACCTTATCGACACGGCGCCGGCGTACGGCTTCGGCGCGTCGGAGGAAATCGTCGGCAAAGCACTGGCCGATGGATATCGCCACAAGGCAGTCATCGCGACTAAAGTCGCTCTCGAATGGCAGGACGGCAAGGTATTTCGCAATGCTTCGCCGGAGCGCATTCGTCACGAAGTAGAGGATACACTTCGGCGCTTGCGGACAGATTACATCGATCTATACCAGGTTCACTGGCCCGATCCGCTCGTGCCAATCGAAGAGACGGCCGCGGTGCTGAACGACCTACGCAAGGAAGGCAAGGTTCGCGCGCTCGGCGTCAGCAATTTCTCTGCGGCGCAAATGGACGCGTTCCGCCGCGTGGCGCCGCTGTCCACCACGCAGCCGCCTTATAACCTGTTTGAACGCGACATCGACCGCGATGTGCTGCCTTATGTGAAACAGCATGGGCTGGTTGCACTCGCCTATGGCGCACTGTGCCGCGGATTGCTGGCAGGGCGCATCGGCGCCGAGACGCGTTTCGAGGGTGACGATCTGCGTCAACATGACCCGAAGTTCCGTGCGCCGCGTCGTCAGCAGTATGTCGACGCTGTGAAAGCACTGGACGTCTTCGCGCGCGATAACTTCGACAAGTCGGTGCTTGCGCTTGCAGTGCGCTGGGTGCTGGACCGCGGCCCGACGATCGCGCTGTGGGGTGCGCGCCGTCCGTCGCAACTGGACGGACTCGAAGCCGCGTTCGGCTGGCGACTCGACGACAAGGCCTTCGCGCAAATCGACGCGATCGTCTCGCAATTCGTCAAGGACCCGGTAGGCCCGGAGTTTATGGCGCCGCCGCAACGTGTTCTGGTGTCGTGAAAGGAGTGTATTGAACATGCGAACCAATCGACGAACTTTCATTGTGCATACCGTTGGCGCCGCGGCGCTGGCAATGACCGGCGGCACGGCGTGGGCCGCGCCCACGCAGCTTCAGGAAAGCGATCCGGCCGCGCAGGCGCTCGGCTACCGGACCGACGCATCGCGCGTCGATCACGCGAAATATCCGCGCTTCAGCGCCACCCAGCGCTGCTCGAATTGCCAGTTCTATCAGGGCAAGCCAGCCGACACGAGCGCGCTTTGCGCGCTGTTTGGTGCGAAACAGGTGAGCGGCGCGGGATGGTGCAACGCCTATCAGGCGAGAGCCTGATAGGCTTGGGCGGGTAAAGCGATACGGCGCATGACGACTTCGTGCCGTTCGCGTCGACTACGAGGAATCAGTTGATGGAACTCATTGTGAACGGCGTTAATCACAACGTCGATGCGGATGCGAATATGCCGCTGCTGTGGGCAGTCCGTGATCTGCTCGGGCTGCACGGTACCAAGTTCGGTTGCGGGGTCGGCGCGTGCGGCGCATGCACGGTCCATCTGGACGGTGTCGCTGTGCGTTCGTGTGTGACCGCACTGGCGGATGTTCAGGGCAAGCCCGTCACGACCATCGAGGGACTCGGCAAAGGCGGCGATCACCCCGTGCAGCGCGCGTGGAAAGCCGCCAATGTGCCGCAGTGCGGTTACTGCCAGCCTGGACAGATCATGCAGGCCGCGTCGTTGCTCAAGCAGACGCCGAAGCCGAGTGACGAGCAGATCGTCGAAGCGATGTCCGGCAATGTTTGCCGCTGTGGCACCTATCAACGCATCAAGGCCGCCATCAAGGCGGCAGCGTCGGAGGCGTGATGGGCGAAATCGTCAATCTGAGCCGGCGCGGGGTGTTGAAAGGGACTTTGGCAGGTGGGGTTGTGCTGGGCTTGCAGATCGGCGGCGCGGGTACCGCACTCGCGGCGAGCGTGCTGTCATCCGCGAATGGCGCTAAAGCGGCTTTCGCACCGAACGTGTACGTCTCGGTCGCGCCGTCCGGCGAGATCATTCTGGTCGTGCATCGTTCGGAGATGGGGACCGGTATCCGCACCAGTCTCGCGATGATTCTTGCGGACGAACTCGATGCCGACTGGAACACCGTCAAGGTCGTGCAGGCGCAAGGCGATGCGAAGTATGGCGACCAGAATACCGATGGCTCGCGCAGCATCCGCCAGTTCTTCCAGCCATTGCGCGAAGCAGGTGGCACGGCCCGGCAGATGCTCGTGGCGGCGGCCGCCGTGCAATGGCGCGTGGCGCCGGCGACCTGCCACACTGAGCCGGGTCATGTCGTGCATGCGGCGAGCGGGCGGCGCGTGGCCTACGGCGCGCTCGCAACGGCGGCGGCGCGTCAGCCGGTGCCGGGCCGTGACACGCTGCATCTGAAAGACGAGGGTACCTGGCGCTATATCGGCAAGTCGCTGCCGATCGTCGATCTCGACGACATCGTCCACGGCCGGGCGACGTACGGCATCGATGTCGTGTTGCCCCGAATGACGTACGCGTCGATCGAACGTTCGGTGGTCTATGGCGCGACGCTCAAGAGCGTCGATTCGACCGAAACGATGAAAGTGCCCGGCGTGCTGCATGTGGTCCGCATTCCCGCTGCGCCGTTGCCCGCCGGTTTCCAGCCGCTGGGCGGCATCGCGGTGGTGGCAACCAGCACCTGGTCTGCGATGCAAGGGCGGCGGAAATTGAGGCTCGACTGGGACCTTGGGCCGAATGCATCCTATGACAGTCAGGCTTATCGCAAGGCGCTCGAGGACACCGCGCGGCAGCCGGGCAAAATCGTTCGCAACAACGGCGACACAGCGGCTGCGCTAAAGAGCGCCGCCCACCATGTCTCGGCGGACTACTATGTGCCGCACCTGGCGCACGCGGCGATGGAGCCGCTCGCCGCGACCGCGTCCTACGCGAACGGTGCGGTTGAAGTATGGACCGCGACGCAGAATCCACAGCAGGCTCGCACGACCGTGGCACAGGTGCTCGGCTTGCAGGAGCCGGCCGTGACGATCAATGTCACGTTATTGGGCGGCGGCTTCGGCCGCAAGTCCAAGCCTGACTATGTGGCCGAGGCGGCGTTCCTGTCACGCGAGGTTGGCGCTCCCGTGAAGCTCACGTGGACTCGCGACGACGATGTGCACAACGACTATTTCCATGCGGTGTGCGCCCAGCACATGGAAGGCGGGCTCGATGCGCAAGGCAAGACGGTCGCGTGGTTGCACCGCACGGTGTTTCCGTCGATCAGTTCGACATTCAAGGCTGATGTCCGTTACGGGGCGGCGGGTGAACTGGGGCAGGGCGTGACCGACATGCCTTACGACATCGCCAACGTGCGGTGTGAGAACGGCGCCGCCTCTGCACACACGCGCATCGGCTGGTATCGATCGGTGTACAACATTCCCCACGGCTTCGCATTAGGGTCGTTCGTCGATGAACTTGCCGCGGCCGCGCGGCACGATCCGGTGCAGCACCTGCTCACGCTGCTCGGCACGCCGCGGCATGTCGATCTGCATGCACTAGGGGTCGATTACCCAAACTACGGCGCGTCGATCGACGAGTATCCGATCGACACCGCCCGCTATGCGGCCGTGGTTCGCGCGGCCGCCGTGCGCTCCGGGTGGTCGACCGTATTGCCGGCGCGGCACGGGCGCGGGATTGCGGTACATCGCAGCTTTCTGAGTTACGTGGCGGCGGTCGCGCATGTGCAGGTGGCCGACGACGGTTCGGTGCGTGTGACACGCGTCGATCTGGCCGTCGACTGCGGGCGCATCGTCAATCCCGATCGGGTTATTGCGCAGTTCGAGGGTGCGGTGGTGATGGCGCTCGGCAACACGTTATACAGTGAACTCACTTTCCGGAACGGCGCGTCGGAGCAATCGAACTTCACGGACTACCAGGTTGCCCGTATCGATTCCGTTCCCGAGACACACGTGTATATCGTGCCGAGCGATGCGCCGCCGGGCGGTGTTGGCGAGCCGGGCGTGCCGCCGACTTCAGCGGCCATCTGCAACGCGATCTTCAATGCGACCGGCCAGCGCATTCGTGCGTTGCCGGTGGATACGTCGCTGCTGAAACGGGCGTAGCGGCGCAACGCATCGGTTGCGGCGGTATTGTGTTGCGAAATGGCCATTTGCAGCGCGGTGCCTCCGCGTGCGTCGACATGATTGACGTTCGCTCCGTGCGCCACCAGCACCGCAAGCATATCGAGCCGGCCGAACAGCGCAGCAAACGATAGCGCCGTTTCCCCTGCATTGTTGGTTTGATCGATAGGGCAGCGCGTCCCGAGCAATATTTGCGCAATGTTCGTTTCGCCCTTGAAAAGCGCACCCATCAACGCGGTATTGCCGTGCTTGTCGGCGGCGCATGGGTTGGCGTGTGCGGCAAGAAGCGCCTTTAGCGTGTCCGGGTGATTGTCATACGCGCTAAGAATGAGCGCCGTATATCCGTCAGGCGTTGCGGTTTCGATCGGATAGTGTGCGTCGATCAGCAATTGAACGATATCGGTGCGCCCTTCGCGCGCCGCGGCGAACCAATCATCGGCGTATCCCCGCGCGTCGACCGTGCCGGAATACGTTGCTGGCCGATAAACGTGCTCCGCACAACTCGCGGTCAGGAGTGCGGCTATCGCTGCCACGGCTGCGTTTCGAACTACTCGCCGCGCAGTAGAGAAACCTCGCATGACATTCTCCGTCGGAAATCGTATTCAGGCAACACGGGGCCTACTGGCTTCAGGTATTGCCAAGGTGCGACGCCCTATCCTGCACGCGTGCGAGATCCGCATGTGTGGCGCGCGCGAGGCGGGTACCGGAATGGGAATCAGCCTTGTAGAAGTACGACAGCATCGTGTACTTGTTCGCGTCGTTTGTTACACGGCCCAGATCGCCCGACAATGCCGTGACCCGATCCGCCTTGTTGGCTTCAGGTAGCGTCCGGTAGAACTCGCCAGCCTGACGGAAGTCGAGCGTCTTGTGGATCGCCATTTGCTGCGTCGTTCCGCTGAGCGGCGTCTGCACGGACTTGTACCTGGCCTGCTGCGAGATCTCCGCTACCCGGGTCATTCTGCACGGACTCTCTCTGTTTAATTTGGACCGGTAGCCGTCAATGCGCTCGATACAATTTCCGCACTACTGCGATGCCGCTTGCGTATGGCCGCTAACCTCGCAGCCGGCATCGGGTTCGATGCCGATAAAGTAGAGCATGGAGATCAGTACCAACGCCGCGACAAGCAGAAACGCGACCCGGAAGTCAGCGAGCGAAAGCTGCGCGTGGCCGCCATGTATCAGGACTGCAGCATGCAGCGCGATCGCACCGAATGCGATGCCTAGACCGATGGTCATCTGCTGGACCATGCTGAAAAACGTGCTCGCCGAACTCATCCGCGCCGACGGCACGTCCGCGAATGCGAGCGTGTTGATGCTGGTGAACTGCATCGATCGGCATAGCCCGCCGATCAGCAGCACCAGCATGATCAGCGTGCGTGGCGTGTCCGGCGAGAGTAGGGCGCACAGGGCGATGGTGGCGGCAGTGAGCAGGCCATTCACGATCATTACCTTGCGAAAACCAAAGCGCTTGAGAATGGGCGTGGTGACGGTCTTCATGGCCAGATTGCCGGCCGCGTAAGCGAGCACGAGCAAACCGGCGGCGAACGCGTTCAGCCCGAAACCGAGTTGGAAGAACAGCGGCAACAGGAAGGGCGAAACGCTGACCGAGACGACATACAACGAACCTCCTTCGAGGGTCAAGCGAAAGGTCGGGATTCGCCACGGCGCAAGATCGATCAGCGGATGTTCGGCACGCCGGAAATGCCGTACCGCAAAGGCCGCGGCGACCATGCCACCCGTCAGGGCCGCGACCGTGATGTGCCAGTCGCCATATGGTTGTCCAACGAGTTCCATGCCATACATGAGGCAGGTTAGCGCGACTCCGCTAAGCACGAATCCGGGCACATCGAACGGCCGGCCGCTCGATTCGCGGTAGTTCGGAATGAACGTGGCGGTCAGCACCAGACCCAGCAGACCGATCGGTACGTTCAGCAAAAAGATCCACCGCCAGCTGAAATAGGTCGATATAAAGCCGCCCAGCGCTGGACCCAGCACCGGTGCGGCCAACCCGGGCCAGGTAATGTAGGCGATCGAGCGCATCAGATGACGCTTCTCAGTGCTGCGCAGCACCGCGAGCCGGCCTACCGGCACCATCATTGCACCGCCGAGTCCCTGCAGGATCCGCGCGAGTGTGAATTCGACGAGACCGTTGCTGAGTCCGCAAAGTATCGAGGCGCCCGTGAACACGACGATGGCGCTACCGAACACAGAGCGTTGCCCAAAGCGATCCGCCACCCAGCCGCTGATCGGGATGAAAACCGCGAGCGCGAGCAGATAGGCGGTCATGCCGATACTCAACCTCACTGGAGTGACGCCGAACGTAGCGGCCATGTGGGGCAGCGCCGTCGCAATCACCGTAGCGTCGAGGTTCTCCATGAAATAGGCACTGGCGACGATCAACGCAATGACGACCGATTGACGGCTTGACAAAGACATGAGCGGAGAACCGATACGGGTTGAGTGGCAGACTCGCAAACGCCTTGGCGCGGGTGTTTGCCGATGCCGGCAGTCACAGATGAAGCTCGCTTCGCGATGGCACTGAGATAGTGCATGGCTAGACCGGGAGCATGGCGACACCGGTTCATGCTTGCGGACGATGTACTCTATCAAATCATAAGTCGTCATGTGAAGACGTATTTGAAAAGCCGGTTCACAAGGGAGGGGCATGAAGGCAGGGATGGCGCCGATCAAACGGCCGATAAAAAACGCCACATCGCGATTTCCCTTACAAACAGGCAAATACACCAGCTTGCATGCTGGATCGACGTCGAGACTGTTCATGGAAATTTAGTCGTCAATTGACGATTTAATTTATCGGCGATATCCTCGTTGCCAATGCGATGGCTGAAGCAGTAGCTATCCCACGGGGTGAACAGCGCCGCGCACGCGGCTGGAGCGACTCATGAGCAGCGTCAAGCGAATCGGGAATGGCCGTCGTCGATTGCCTCGGTTATCGGCGGGCGGGGCTGTCGCGGGTTGCCTGTCATCGCCCGGAATCGCAGCCTGAGTGCGCAGGCGCAACGCGTATGAAGCCCACCGCATTTTCGTATCACCGGCCGAGCACGCTCGACGACGCGCTGTCGCTGCTCGCTCTTCACGGTTTTGACGCCAAGCTGATCGCCGGAGGACAAAGCCTCGCGCCGATGATGAATATGCGCTTCGCGCAACCGGCGCACCTGGTCGATCTGAATGCGCTGCCTCAACTCAAGGGCGTCACGCTTGAACCCGATACGCTAGCGGTCGGCGCAATGACGCGCCATCACGAGCTGGCCACCAGCAACACAGTGCGCGCTGCTTGCCCGCTACCGGCTGAAGCGGCGGCGACGATCGGACATTACGCGATCCGACAGCGCGGGACGCTCGGCGGCAGTCTCGCGCATGCGGACCCCGCGGCGCAATTACCGCTCATTGCGAGCACGCCAGGCGCAAGGTTTGACGCCGGGCCTTGAATTTCACCTGACTTACGACCCTCCGGCCATGACCTATTCGAATGCGGCTCATGGATGCGAGATCGAGGTGGACGTCTTGACCGGCGCCATCCGTATCGCGCGTTACGTCGTCGCCGAAAACTGCGGCACGCTGCTCAATCCCACCGTGGTGGAAGGGCAGCAGCATGGCGCCGTGGCGATGGGACTGTCGGGCGCGCTGTTCGAGCAGATGCGTTACGACGACTCGGGACAGAACGTGACCGGCTCACTCGCCGACTACCTGATCGCTACTTCAACTGAATTGCCCAACTTCGAGATCATCCCGCTGCATACGCCTGGCAAGTCGACGGCGGCCGGCATCAAGGGGATGGCCGAAGGCGGGGTGATGGGAGCGATCGGCGCATTGACCAACGCGGTCAATGATGCGCTGGCGCCATTTGGCGTCGTTGCCGACCGTCATCCACTGACTCCCATGCTATTGCGCGACTTGCTGCGCGACAAACTCTGAAGGGACCAACCATCATGAATCAATCTACAGGCAAACCCGCGATTGGCTTTATCGGCCTTGGCATCATGGGTTTCTCGATGGCCTCGCGGCTCGCCGCCGCCGGCTATCCGCTGCATGTCTATAACCGTACGCGTGCGAAGGCTGAGCCGCTCATCGAGGCCGGCGCGACATGGCAAGCGACCCCGCGGGCGCTCGCCGAAGTATCGGACGTCGTGTTCACGATTGTCGGCACCCCCGCGGACGTCCGCACACTATATCTGGGCGACGACGGTCTGATCGCGCATGCGCGGCGCGATGCGGTGCTGGTCGACATGACGACGTCGAGTCCAAAACTGGCCGAAGAGTTGGCCGCGCACGCCGCTGAGCGCGGGGTGCACATGCTGGATGCGCCGGTATCGGGCGGCGACATCGGTGCGCGCGAAGGGCGCCTGTCGATCATGGTCGGCGGCGCAAGCGCTGTGCTCGCACGCGTGGAACCGATGTTGCGCTGCCTCGGCACCAACATCGCCCTGCAAGGCGGCCCGGGTGCGGGTCAGCACACGAAGCTGTGCAATCAGATCGTCATTGCATCGACGATGATGGGCGTGTGCGAAGGGCTCGCCTATGCGCACAGCGCCGGGCTGGATGCCGACACCGTATTGAGCGCGATTGGCGGAGGTGCGGCGGGTGGATTCCAGCTGAACAACCTGGGGCCGCGCATTGCCAAGGGCGATTTTGCGCCCGGTTTCTTCATCGAGCATTTCATCAAGGACATGCGGATTGCGCACGAGGAAGCGGGGAGCATGGGACGTGAATTGCCGGGTCTGGAACTGGTGCGCGTAATGTACCAGGAGTTGGCCGAGCGGGGCTGCGCGCGCAACGGCACGCAGGCGCTGTTCAAACTCTACGAGCGCTGAGCGGCGGCGATGAAGCTGACAGATCAAACCATCCTGCCCGTGCCCCCTGAAGCCGCATGGCGTGCATTGAACGATCCCGTAGTACTCGAAGCATGCCTGCCTGGCTGCAAAGCGCTGAAGAGGCTCGACGACCTGCATTTCGAATCGACCGTGCAGATTCGCGTTGGCCGCGATGGCGGCGACCTTCAAAAGCAACGTCGAATTGTCCGATCTCGATCCGCCCAGGGCCTATACGATTGCCGGTATGGGCAGTGCAGGTGTGCTGGGCTTTCCCAAAGTCACTGCGCGCCTGCAGCTTGGAGCGCAAGGCAATACGACCGTGCTGGTGTACGACGCTGACGTCGAGATTGGCGGGAAGCTGATGAGCGTGGGTTCGCGCCTGATTCAGTCCGCCGCGAGCAAGAATCTCGACGAGTTCTTCAGCGCGCTGAAGGCGCATGTCGAAAGCCATGCGGTCTGACGGCGGTGTGCTGCGAGAGAGTACCGATCGAAACAGAGGGAATCATGTTGGTAGAAATGCGTACATATCAGATTACGGCGGGAAAGACAGGCGAGTTCCTGGACATCTACGAGCGCGAAGGGCTCGGCATCATCAGTCAGTACGCCCGCCTCAAGGGTTGCGGGACGAAGGACTCAGGCACGCTGAACTCGATCGTGTTCTGCTGGGGCTACGAGGACTACGCGCATCGGGCAGCGCAGCGCGCGAAACTCGCAGCCGATCCGCGCTGGCAAGCTTTCACGCCGCGCATCCTGCCGTATCTCGTCCATCAGGAATCGGTGTTTCTGTCGCCAGTGCCGTTTTGCCCAATGGACTGAGGTGAGTGACGAATTTCCCGGCCGCGCGACCTATCGACGTACCTGCCGTTTGGCGATCTGCTTGTGAGGTGGCGGGCTGACGTTTTATGACGTATCAGAAAGGACTATTGATGACACACTTTACTTTCACTCCCGGAGCCGTCGCCGTCGTGACAGGCGGCGCTGCCGGCATTGGACTCGCCTCGGCGAAGCGGTTCGCGCAGCTCGGGCTTCGCGTGTGCATTGCGGATCTGGGTGAGGACCGCCTGGCGCACGCGAAGCAGGCGATTGCCAGCGTGGCTGCTGAAGGCGCGAAGGATGTACTGGCCGTCGAGACGGACGTCAGCCGCCTCGAAGACCTGGTCCGCCTCGAAGCAGCCGTTCGGGATCGCTTCGGCGGCACGGATATCCTCATGAACAATGCGGGGATTCAACCGGGTAGCGCCATGTTCGGCGCGGCTGCTAACTGGGAGCGGGTGCTCGACGTCAACCTGTGGGGTGTCATCCGTGGCACTCAGACCTTCGTGCCCGCGATGATCGCGCGCGGACGCCCGGGCCTCGTCATTAACACCGGTTCGAAGCAGGGCATCACGACGCCGCCCGGCGACCCGGCTTATAACGTGTCCAAGGCCGGCCTGAAGGCGTTTACCGAAGCACTGCAGCACGAGTTGCGCAATACGCCGGGCTGCCGGATCAGCGCGCATTTGCTGATTCCTGGCTTTGTGTTTACGGAGCTTGCCGCTCAAGGTCGTACCGAGAAACCGGGCGCTGCCTGGACGCCCGAGCAGACTGTCGATTTCATGATCGAGCGACTGGGTGCCGGCGATTTCTACATTCTGTGCCCCGACAACGATGTGCCTCGCTCCCTCGACGAGCGACGCATCCTTTGGGCTGCGGGAGACATTGTAGAGAATCGCCCGGCGCTATCGCGTTGGCATCCGGACTACGAGCAGGCGTTCGCAGCGTATATCCGGAAGAACGACTGACTTGCCCGCCCCGCAAATCGTAAGTGGAAGATGGGAGATGGTAGAGATTCCAAGGTGGCGACAGAGCGAAACCTATCCCGATCCGTCGGTGGAGGTCCTCGATCCGTGCTTTCTGAAATATCGCATTACCAATGCCGCAGTGGAGCGCCTTGCGACTGGAATGCGCTTTGGTGAAGGGCCCGTGTGGTTCGGCGACGGCGAGCACGGCGCGCCGGATGGCTTTCGCTGCGACACCGACGGCAACCTGTGGGCCGGCTAGGGTACAGGACCGACGTTGAACGGCGTGATGGTGTTCGCACCGGACGGCGAGGCCATCGGCCGCATCGCGCTGCCTGAACGCTGTGCGAACCTGTGCTTTGGCGGCGCTGCGCACAACCGCCTGTTCATGGCCGCCGGCCAGTCGCTCTACGCGCTTTACGTGGATGCCAAGGCGGCCGTCCCAACATGAGCCAGTGTTGAGGCAGCCAGCTTCAGCATTGCGACTGCCCTCGATGCTCATCGACGATGAATGGCGTCCACTTGCGATGCCCGTGACCACCTCGTCAATCAAGAATCTGTTCGATCTGCCGCTCCATTACAACGTCTACTCCGCGCTCGATTGAAACTCTCGGTGTTTGTTGTCGGTCGCTGTCATGGTCTTGTCATTCCGGTCGGGTGAAATGAATTCGCAGTCGTGCATGGTAGAGCGCGGACCGTGATGAAGCCATCACGGTCGTGCTCGCGGAATCGGCCGGGTGGATCTTTCCCTAAACATCTAGACGTTTAGACGAAAGTGCGGCCAGCAACCGCTTTCTGGGCCGGCAGGAAACGCCCATGAAGCACGAGCGTCGCTTTCTGCCGGGCGGAGCGCCGAGATCGCAAACGCAACAACACGACTCATCGCGTCGAATCACGACCAACGCTGCGTCGTACAGCAGCACGCTAAAGCCGACACACATACGGAGCATGTCGATGCTGATCAGGAACGCTCGCGTCGTCACGCGGGACGAGGAATTTACGGGAACCTTGCGGATTGAAAACGGCGTCATTGTCGACCTTGAACGGGGCACGACGTCGGCGGCCGAAGCCGAAGACTGGAACGGTGACTATCTGTTGCCGGGCCTGGTCGAACTACACACAGACAATCTCGAGAAGCATCTGGCGCCGCGGCCGGGCGTGAGATGGAATATCGACGCGGCGTTGGTGATTCATGACGCACAGGTGGCCGCGGCGGGCATCACAACCGTATTCGATTCGCTCAGGATCGGCGCGCGTTCGGACGTCGACATGCACAGCCGGGATCTTCAGACGCAGTGCGTGGAGGCACTCGCGCGCCTGTCCGCGTGCGAGTTGCTGCGTGCCGAGCATTTCCTCCACCTGCGCTGCGAAATCGCCGCCCCCGACGTCGTGAATGTATTCGATTCACTGTGCACGCATCCATTGCTGCGGCTCGCTTCGGTGATGGATCACACGCCGGGCCAGCGCCAATGGCACGATCGGGATCAATGGCGTCGCTGGCAGGAACGGCACGGCAAATTGACCGACGAACACTTCGCCGCCGTGATTGCTGAGCTTTCAGACGGACAGGAACGTTTCGCCGACCGGCACCGTCGCGAGATCGTTGCGCGCTGCATGGAGCTCGGCGTGCCGGTGGCGAGCCACGACGACACCGTAATCGAGCATGTTGAACAGGCAGCGGCCGAAGGCATCGTCCTGGCGGAATTCCCAACCACCCGCATCGCCGCGCAAGCCGCACGCGAACACGGCATCGCTACGATTATGGGCGCGCCCAACGTCGTAAGAGGCGGATCGCACTCGGGCAACGTCTCGGCAATCGAACTTGCGCAAGCCGGACTGCTCGACATCCTGTCCTCGGACTACGTGCCCTCGAGCCTGTTGACCGCCGCCTTCGAACTGGTCGGCAAGGCCGGCTGGACGCTGCCGCGCGCGATGGCAACGGTATCCGCGCAACCCGCGCGCGCAGTGGGGTTGGACGACCGCGGCGCGATCGCCCCCGGTTTGCGTGCCGATTTTGTGCGCGTGCGGATGCACGATGCGCTGCCTGTCCCCCGCGCGACGTATCGGGCAGGCGAACGCGTCGTCTGATGGACGGAACAAAGCAATCCGTTGTTGAATCGCCTGGCATGTACGAAACATAAATTGAGGAAAATATGAAGGTCTCCAAAATTCTATCTGCCGCGGCTCTGGCCGTGAGTTTTGTCTCCGTTACGGCACATGCAGCTGGTACGTGTCCGAACGATGGCGTGGTTCGCTTTGGTGTCGAACCATACGAATCGGCCCAGCGCATGCTGCCGGTCTATACGGATCTCGCCAGGATGATCGGCGACAAGCTTGGCTGCACGGTGCAACTTTACGTCGCAACCAGCTATAACGCCGAGATCGAGGCAATGCGCAACAACAAGCTCGAATTCGGCGAATTCGGTCCCCTCGGCTACGTGCTCGCGCACCAGGTCGCGCACGCTGAAGCCGTCGCCACGTTCGCCGGCGAGCAGGGCAAGCCGGCCACTTACTACGCCTCCATCGTCACGTGGCCCGGCTCGGGCATCAAGACGCTGGGCGATACCAAGGGTCGCTCGTTCGCTTACGCCGATCCGGCGTCGACGTCCGGCCATCTGTTTCCCGCCTTCGGACTGAGCAAGAACGGCATCGATCCGGACAAGGGCGTAAAAGCGGTCTACGCGGGCAGCCACACGGCGTCGTTCGAGGCGCTGCGCAACCACAAGGTCGAAGCGGGCGAGCTGAACAGCGAAGAAATCGCCAGCGCCAAGCTACACAACGAATTCGATCCTGCGGCTTACGTGACGCTGTGGAAATCGGAACCGATTCCGCTCGACCCGCTGGCCGTGCGCGGAGACTTGCCGGCGGATTTCAAGGCCCGTCTGGCCAGTGTGCTGAGTTCGCTCGATCTACGCCAATTACCGGAAGCCGATCAGAAGTTCCTGGCATCGAACCAGAACCCGGAACTGAAGACGGTGCCGCAAACGGATGCTGCTTATAACCAGATCCGCGATCTGGTTTCGACTCTTCACATCGACCTGGCAAAACTGTGAGCACTCTGTCCAGCACCTCGGGTGGCGTCCCGATAGATTCGGCGAGCCGGTTTTCAGCCGGCGTGTCGAGCCTACCCGGAGCAGCACTCCATACGACGCGTGGGCCCGGCGTAAAGCTGGCTGTCCGTGATCTGACGATGCGTTACGCAAATGGCCACACTGCGCTGCGCGGCATGAATGTGTCGGTCCACGCCGGTGAGCTGGTCGTGGTGCTGGGCAGCAATGGCAGCGGCAAGTCGACCTTCATGAAGTGCGTGGTCGGACTGAATCGGCCGACCGCCGGGTCGGTCGAGGTGGCTGGGCGCGATCTCGCCGCACTGTCGGGCAAAGCTTTGCGTGAGGCGCGTCTGCCGCTTGCGTTGATCTCGCAGAACGCCAATCTCGTGAAGCGGCGCAGCGTGCTGGCGAACGTCTGCTGCGGCGCGCTCGGCCGACACCGGACGCTGGCAACCGCGCTGGGTCGGGTGCCTCGCGAGGAGATCGATCCGGCGCTGTCCTATCTGGACGAGGTCGGCTTGCTGCATCTGGCGCGCCAGCGCGCCGGCACGCTTTCGGGCGGACAGGCGCAGCGCGTGGCGGTGGCCCGTGCGCTGGCCCAACGTCCTCACGTCTTGCTCGCCGATGAGCCGGTCGCCAGTCTGGACCCCGAAGCGGCTGACGAAGTCATGCGGCTGCTGCGCCGCCTCGCCGACGAGGACGGTCTCGCGGTGGTGTGCGTACTGCACCAGCCCGAACTGGCGACGCGATATGCCGACAGACTGATCGGTCTGCGCGGCGGCCTGCTTGAATTCGATCGGACGGCGTCGGCCGTCTCCCGTCAACAGATCGCGAGCCTTTATTTGGCCGAGACGTCATGAGCAAGGTTCTTGAAATGCGTGCATCGACGGGCTCGTCGAGCAGCCGGACCATCTGGTCGGTGTGTGCCGCCGTCGTGCTGTTCGCGCTGTTTGTGCAGGCGTGGATCGTCGTCCAGGCCCGTCCGCAGGATCTGGTTACCGGTGCCCACGGTATGGTCGACATCATTTCGCGCGCCTTGCCGCCGGCGTTCGATCAGTTCGTCCCGAACTTGTGGCCGGTTCTCGAAACGATTGACCTGGCGATTTTCGGCACGGTGTTCGGGGTGCTGCTCGCCTTTCCGCTGTCGATTCTGGCGGCCGCGAATGTCACACCGGCGCTGCCCCTGTACTACGCCGCGCGCGCGCTGATCGGCGTCACCCGGGCAGTGCCCGATCTGGTCTGGGCACTGTTGTTCGTCACGGCGGTCGGGCTGGGGCCGTTTCCGGGCGCACTTGCGCTTGCGGTCCATTCGGTCGGCATGCTTGGGCGGCTGTTCGCGGAAGTAATCGAAGACATGGATATGGGCCCCGTCGAAGCGTTGACGCTGACCGGTGCAGGGCGCCTGCAGGTGTTAAGCCATGCTGTCGTGCCGGGCGTGTTGCCCTCGCTGCTCGGCATTGGGCTGTTCCGCTTCGACGAAAACCTGCGCTCGTCGCTCGTGCTCGGCTTTGTTGGAGCAGGGGGAATCGGCTTCCAGTTGCTGACTGCAATGAACCTGTTCCAGTACCAGACGGTGTCGTTCCTGTTGATCGCCACCTTCGTCCTGGTCGTCTGTGCCGAACGCGTTTCCGCTTACCTGCGCAGCCGTGTCACCTGAACGCGGGCCGCTCACCTGCGTCGCCGTCGCTCTACATGCCCTGGCGCGATCGTCATGGGAAGTGCGCAGCCCGCGGCCCAGGGTTCTCTCCTTATCATTGAAGCACGAGAATTGATATGTTGATCAATCATGGCGTCGGCGTCGATCCGTGGGCGCTCGGTCGCGTTCTGTCGGAGCATCCGGAAATCCATCCAACGGCGGTAGTTCGCGCCAGCGACTTTGGCCGTTACACCTATCTCGGTCCGCGCAGCCATGTCGCCGAATCCGTCATCGGCGACTACGGCTATGCGATGGGTGACAATCAGATCGCCCACGCACTCATTGGCAAGTTCGCCAATATCGCCACCGGCGTACGCATCAACCCGCCCAATCATCCTTCGTGGCGTGCGACCCACCATCACTTTACCTATCGCTCCCGATCGTACGGATTGTCTCTCGACGACGACGCTGACATCTTCCAGTGGCGGGCCCAGGAGCCAGTCGAGGTGGGTCACGACGTGTGGCTCGGCCACGATGCCATCGTCATGCCCGGCGTGACGATCGGCACTGGCGCCGCGGTCGGCTCAGGAGCCGTTGTGACCAAGGACGTACCGCCGTTCGCCATCGTCGTCGGGGTGCCGGCGCGGGTGCTGCGTTTTCGCGTCGACGCGCGCACCTCGGAGCGCATGCAGCAGATAGCCTGGTGGGACTGGAGCGCCGAGCGCATTGACGCGGCATTGGCCGATTTTCGTGGGCTCACGGCGGCCGAGTTCGTGGAGAAGTACGACGGTAAAAGTGCATGAATGGCCAAGCGGCCGTTTCTCCGCGGCGGGCGGAGCCTTGCACGGCCCTAATGGTGCGTTGCCCAGACGAGGGTGCCAACTGTCGTCGCTTCAATCACCTGGTCTCGACGTGCCCGTCTCTATGGATGTGTCACGTGGAATTCCCGGGTTAGATCCTTCAAATTAACGGAACAGTCTCAAATGGAATATCGCCAACTTGGCCGCTGCGGCCTCAAGGTTTCGACGCTGACGCTTGGGACGATGCTGTTCGGCGATCCGACCGACGAAGCAACCGCGGCACGCATCGTCGACCAGGCGCATGAACAAGGCGTCAACTCGATCGATACCGCCGACGTCTACGCTGGCGGTGAATCGGAGCGTGTCGTCGGGCGTTGCATCGCCGCCCGGCGCGATCGCTGGGTGCTGGCGACCAAGCTTGCCAGTCCCTTCGGCGATGGTGACGTCAATGCGCGCGGCGCGTCGCGCAAACACATGGTGCGAGCGGTTGAGGCCAGCCTCAAGCGCCTGAAGACGGACTATATCGATCTGCTTTACCTCCACGCTGAAGATCACGACACGCCGGTCGATGAAACGGTGCGCGCGCTAAATGATCTGGTCCAGGCCGGCAAATTGCGCTACTACGGCCTGTCGAACCATCGCGCATGGAAGATCGCCGAATTCAGTCATACCGCCCAGGCACTGGGTCTCGCTGCCCCGGTAGCCAGTCAGCCGCTCTACAACCTCGCGAATCGGCAGGCCGAGGCCGAACAGCTGACAGCCGCGCACCGTTACGGCCTCGGCGTGATTTCGTACAGCCCACTCGCTCGCGGCGTGCTGACCGGCAAATACGAATTGGGCGTGACGCCCGCGGCCGATACGCGTGCAGGGCGCGGCGACCGCCGCTTGCAGCAGGCCGAATGGCGGCCCGAATCATTGGAGCTGGCACGGCGCGTTCGCGAGCATGCAGAGGCGCGTGGACTGAGTGCGGGACAATTCGCACTCGCGTGGGTGCTCAACAGCAGCTATATCAGTTCAACCATCGCCGGACCACGCACCGTGGCGCAATGGGACGATTATCTGCCAGCTTTGAGCTATCGCCTGAGCGCCGAAGACGAAGACTTCGTCGACTCGCTCGTCACTACGGGCCACCCTTCGACGCCCGGGTTCAATGATCCCAAGCATCTTTTCTTTGGGCGGATTCCCCGGCACGGTTCGTAAGCCGGACACGTACAAGAGAATTTCCAGAGTCGCGGCATTCCGAAGAGGTTCCGCCACATCGGACTGCTACGCATGCTATCGACAGCGTGCGCAACCGGGTCACCCTTCCGGTTGCGCCCTGTGCAGGCCTTCAATTTGCGCCCTGTGCCATCGTTGTCGCGACGAGTGCCCGCGTGGCAGCCACTTGGGCGAGTTCATCGCTCGACCATCCGCCGCCCAGCGCATGCAGCAGTTGCACGTTGGCACTTAGCTGGCGTGTCTGGATATCGAGCACGCTGCGTTGTGCTTCGAGTGCGACGGTCTGCGCCTGCACGACATCGAGGTAACCTACAGTGCCTTGGCGATATTGGCGCAACGCCAGATCGACCGAGTACTGCGCGGCATTCGCGGCATCCTTTTGCTCGCCAAGCGCGGTGCCGAGATACGACAGCAGCGCAAGGTTGTCTTCGACCTGCTGGAATGCCGACAGAACCACGCTGCGGTAGCGGTCTCCGGCTTCCTCGGTTGCCGCCTTCGCGGCATCGAGCTGCGCATGACGGTAGCCGCCGTCGAAGACGTATTGCACGAGCTGCGGGCCGATCGCCCAGAACAGATTGGGCGCGCTAACCAGTCCAGCATAGGCGGCGCTTTGCACACCACCCTGCAAGCTCAGCGTGATGTCCGGGAAATATGCCGCGCGCGCGACGCCAATCTTTGCGTTAGCCTCGGCAACCCGGCGTTCCGCTGCTGCGACGTCGGGGCGACGTTGCAGCAGCGTCGAGGGCAGGCCGGTTGGAATCGCCGGCAACGCGATGGCGGCGGTCTGCTGCGGCAGGCTGAATTCGGACGCGGAAGTGCCGACCAACACGGCAATCGCGTGTTCGATGAGCGCTCGTTGCGCGAGATTCTGCGACAACTGGGACTTCGCCGACGACAATTGCGTTTGAGCCCGCGAAACGTCGAGGCCCGCCACGATGCCGCTGCCATGCAGCGTCTGCGTGAGTTGCAGCGCTTTCGCATACGCCATGACCGTCTCGTTCAGCAGCTCGGTCTGCTGGTCGAGGCCCCGCAAACCGATGTAATTGTCTGCGAGTGCCACTTGCAGGGCCAGTTTCACCGAAGCCAGATCGGCTTTGGTCGCCTGAGCCTCATCCTTGCCGGCCACCACGGAGTCACGCACGCGGCCCCACAGGTCGAGGTCGTAATTGACTTCGGCGCCGAGCGTGACGGAGTTGTAGTCGTTCGGGCCGCCCACGCGCAACGGCCGGTCGTCGGACTGGCGAACGCGCTGCGGCACGGCGCTTGCGCTGATGGTCGGATACAGTCCCGACGCGACCTGCGCGACGAAAGCCTGCGCTTGCGCATAGTGCGCGTACGCGGCGCGCAGATCGGTGTTGTTTGCCAGTAGACGCGCTTCGAGATCGTCGAGTTGCGCGTCGCCATATATTTTCCACCAGCCGTTACGGTCTATCCGGTCGGCAGGCTGAGCGGCGGTCCAGGGACCAACGGTTTTGTATTGCGCCGCTATCGGCGCCGAAGGCAGCTGATATTGCGGCGCGAGCGAGCAGGCGGATAGCGCCAGAACGCCCGTTAAAATCGCGACAAGTCCAGGCTTAACCATGTGCGGTCGCCTTCCTGTCAGTGGCCGGCGCAACCTGCACGCCGTCGCCGTCGGCGAGTCCATCGGGCGGCGTATCGATCACGCGATCGTTGGCGGCGAGTCCCGAGCCGATCTCCACCGAGTCGCCCAGATCGCGGTCGATCTTCACCTGCTTGAACAGTACGTGACCGTTCGCACCGAGCGTGGCGACCACGACGCCGCGGCTATCGAACACGAGCGCGCTAGCTGGGACCCGAAGTGAATCGGCGGACGCGGGCAACGTGAATTTCAGGCTGGCGAAACCGCCCGGCAGCAGCTTGCCGTTGGCATTGTCGACCAGCAACTGCACCAGCGTCGTTCCCGAACTGGAATTGACGGAGTCTGCCGCTGCTATCACGCGCGCGGTGAAATGCTGGTCGGAGTACTCGGGAACGGTCAGGGTCGCGGTCGTGCCATCGTGGATCGCGGGAGCGTAGTTCTGCGGTACCTCAACATACACACGCAATTGCTTGACCTCGGAGACCGCGAACAGCTCCTGGCCGACGCCACCGCTACCGGCGTTCACCAGCGCGCCGACGTCGGTGTCGCGCGCGGTCACCACGCCGTCGAACGGCGCGACGATCCGCGCGAAGGCCTTCGTAGCGACGAGGCGATCGACGTTGGCCTTCGCGGCCGCCACGATCGCCTCCTTCGCGGTGTAATCAGCAGTGCGTTGGTCGACGTCCTGCTGGGCCACGGAATCGGTGCCTCTTAGCGCCTCCCAGCGCTTCGCCGTCGTACCCGCTACGACGGCATTCGCCTGCGCGCTCTGCAGATCGGCGCGTGCCTGAAGGAGCTGCTGGTCAAGCTCGGGTGTTTCGATTTCGGCGAGCACTTGACCCGCCTTGACCGGCGCGCCGATATCGACGCTCCATGATTTCAGGTAGCCGCTGACCTGCGCGAAAATCGGCGCCCGCGTGAACGCTTCGAGCCGGCCGGGCAGTTGCAGTGAAGGTCCGTTGGGGTCGCGCATGGGCTGGATCAGATTGACTGTCGGTACGGCCTGAGCCTCCGTCCAGGTTTTCAGCTTGCGGGCGTCGACGGCTCGCAGCGCGACACCGCCAACGACGATGCCTAAGGCGACCAGCAGGCCGATCACACCCGCAACCCGAAGCGGACGGCGCGATGGCGTATTAGTGGGAAAAGCGGATTCAGACGACATGTGCAGGATCTCCCGGGACGGATGCTGGGGTCGCCGCGCGCCCTGGGCGCGCGTGAACAATACAGAAGATGACGGGGACCAGGAACAGCGAAGCCGTGGTGGCAAACATCAAACCGCCGATCACGGCGCGGCCGAGCGGCGCGTTTTGCTCACCGCCCTCGCCGAGAGCGAGCGCCATCGGCGCCATGCCGATCATCATGGATAGCGCGGTCATGAGCACCGGGCGAAAGCGCGTAAAGCCCGCTTCGAGCGCCGCCTTGAACGGATCGCCATGGACGGCAAGACGTTCGCGGCAGAAGCTGACGACCAGAATCGAATTGGCAGTCGCCACCCCCATGCACATGATCGCGCCAGTGAGTGCGGGTACGGAGAGCGTCGTGTGCGTCGCGAACAGCATCCAGACGATACCCGCCAACGCCGCCGGCAATGCGCTCACAATCACGAACGGATCGGCCCACGACTGGAAGTTGACGACGATCAGCAGATAGATCAGCACCACTGCGCCAAGCAGGCCGAACAACATGCCGGCAAAGGCGCTGTTCATCGTCTGCACCTGACCCAGCAGCGCGATGCTCGAGCCCTTCGGCAAGGTGCTGGCGTTCTGGTGCACGACGCGCTGGATATCGGCCGACACCGCGCCGAGGTCGCGGTCCTGGGTGGTCGCGAAGATCTCGACCATGGGCTGGATGTTGTATTGGCTGACGACTTCGTTGCTGGTGGTGCGATCGACCGTTGCCAGACCGCCGAGGATCTGGGCGGTGCCTCCACCGCTGGCGGTGATCGGCAGATTTTGCAATGCTGCTAGTGAATCGAGACTGTATTGCGGCGTTTGCATCACGATCGGATACGACACGCCGTTCGCGTTGTTCAGCCAGTACGTGGGCGCAACCTGGCTCGAACCTGCGAGGTTCACCACCATACTGTTCGTCACGTCGCGCTCGGTGATGCCGAGTAACTGTGCACGCGTGCGGTCGACATCGACGTTGAAGGTGGGGTTGCCGTGCGACTGCGCGATCCGTGCATCGACCACGCCGGGCACGTCGCGGACCGCGCGCAGCAGACGGTCTGCATACGCATAGTTGGCGTTCAGGTTGTTGCCGCGGATCTGCAGGTCGATCGGCGCCGGCGAGCCGAAGTTAAGGATCTGACCGATGATGTCCGCCGGTGGAAAAGAGAACGTGACTCCAGGGAATTCGCGCGGCAATCGTTCACGCATGATGCGGACATACTCGTCGGTCGGACGATGCCCTTCGTTCAGCGCAATCTGGATGTCGCCGTCCTGCGAACCGACCGTCCCGGTGTTGTTGTACGCGGTATTGATGCCGCTGACCGGCAGACCCATATTGTCGACCACCGTGCCGAGATCGGATGGCGGGATGATCTGCCGGATTGCGCCTTCGACATTCGCGAATATCTGCGCGGTCTTTTCGACGCGAACCCCGACTGGTGCGCGCACATGCATCAGGATCTGCCCGGCATCGACCGCCGGAAAGAAGTCGCGGCCGAGCAAGGGCGCGAGGGCGAACGAGAGCGCGACGAAGCCGAGGAAGCAACTGACGAACGGACGCCGATGGTTCAGCGCGAGTTCGAGTAACCCGCGATACACGCCACGCACCGTTTCAAAGCGTGCTTCGAAGCCGCGCTGGAAGCGTCCGAGCGGACCCGGACGCTGCGCCTCATCGGCATGCTCACCCTGCGCATGCGGTTTCAGCAGGTATTTGGCCATTGTCGGCACGAGGGTTCTCGAGAGGATGAACGACGAGATCATCGCGAAAATGACGGCCTCCGCCATCGGCACGAACAGGAAGCGCGCCACGCCGTTCAGGAAGAACATCGGCACGAACACGATGCAGATGCACAGAAGAGAAACGAACGCGGGTGTGACGATCTGCGCGGCGCCATCGAGGATAGCGGTCTCCACCTCCTTGCCGTGCTCGAGATGCCAGTTGATGTTCTCGATCGTCACGGTCGCATCGTCGACAAGAATCCCCACCGCTAACGCGAGACCGCCGAGCGTCATGATGTTCAAGGTTTCGCCCAGTGCGGAGAGCGTGGCTATCGAGCCAAGGATGGCCAGTGGGATCGAGGTTGCGATGATGATCGTCGAACGCCAGCTGCCGAGGAACAGCAGAATCATCAGGCTGGTGAGCACGGCAGCGATCACGCCTTCGCGTGCCACACCGGTGATGGCTGCGCGCACGAAGATCGACTGGTCGCCGATCGGCTCGACATTCAGGTTATCGGGCCACGATGCTTTCCCGTTGGCGATTTGCTGTTTGATGCCGGAGATGATCCCGAGCGTCGAAACCGAACCGTTCTTGAGTACCGACATCAGCACCGAACGCCGGCCGTTCACGTGAACGATATTGGTTTGCGGCGGACTGCCGTCGCGAACATTCGCAATGTCACGAATCGCGACCGTCGTGCCATTGACCGCCTTGACCGGTAGATCGCCCAAGGTCTTGATTTCCGAGGGCGCGTTGTTGAGTTGCAGCGTGTATTCGTAGTCGCCGATCTTTTCCGTGCCGACCGGCGTGATCAGGTTCTGACCCGCCAGGGCATTGGCGACGTCCTGCGCGGATAAGCCGCGCGCCTGCAGTGCCGCAGGATCAATGTCAATCTGCACCTGGCGTGTCTTGCCGCCGAAAGGGTAGGGAACCGACGCACCGGCGACAGTCGTGAGAACGGGACGCACCGCATTCAGACCGAGGTCGCCCAGCTTCTGCTCGGACAGCCCCTTGCCGGATAGCGCCAACTGGATGATCGGTACGGTCGACGCGTTGTAATTGAGGATCAGCGGCGGCGTAGTGCCCGCGGGCAACTGCCGCAACTGAGTTTGCGCGACCGCGGTCACTTGCGCGTTCGCCGTGCTGATATTCACGCCCGGCTGGAAGAAGATCTTGATGATCCCAAAGCCGGCGACCGATTCCGCCTCGATGTGTTCGACATCGTTCACGGTGGTAGTCAGCGTGCGTTCGAACGGCGACGTGATCCGACCGACCATCTGGTCCGGCGGCAGCCCCGTGTATTGCCACACCACGCTGATCACCGGGATTCTGATATCGGGAAAAATGTCGGTGGGCGTCTTCATCGCGGACAGTGGCCCGATGATGAGGATGAAGATCGCGAGGACGACGAAAGTGTAGGGGCGTCGGAGCGCGACACGAACTAGACCGAGCATGAGAATTCCAGGGCTTGGAGGAAACGTAAGAGCATCTTGGAGCGATCTAGCGCGATGTACGGCCGACCTCGGCCGCAGTTCTGAAGCCTGACACACTCATAAAACACGGTTGAGCCAGCGACATGTTTGGCTGTGACGGATGGCGCAACGTTTGAGAGGGCCATCGAGGGTTCTCGTGGCTCGTTTCAGACGGCATTCAAAGGGTTGGCTGCTTTCTAAAGGCGAGGTCTTCGCGTTACTGCCGTATCGTTCAGGATGATCGTCACTTACCTTTCGGTGAAGATCGCTTTAGGTGGAGAGTCAAGCGACGATTCACGGATGACATGCACATGAAGGTGCATCAGTGACCAAAGTAGATCGAGTGAGTACCTGCGGGCGTCGACGGCGCACCCGACTGCGAGGAGCCGTTCATTGACACTCCGCCGACTGCCATGCTGCTCGGCGTTGTGGCATCCTGCGCGTGAATACGCGCCTCTGCAGCCTGAATATCGGTTGGATAGTGCAAGTCATTGGCGCTCGGGCGATACCCGGCCTGTTCGACTTGCACCAGGTCCGCGCGCACTTCGGCGCGCGTCAGCGGGGCAGTGACGTCCTGTGCAAAGGAGACTGCGGGGACGACGAGCGCGCTTGCAACCAACGCTGCATAGATCAGAGTCTTCATGGTGAATTACCTCTCAAGTTAATTGTGGTCAGCTTCAAGCACGATGAATGAAGCATGGGGTCTCGCCGCGCCACCGCCGCGAGGATGAGTAAGCTCTATTGTCCGCAGATGAGGTGACGCGAGGCTGACCTCTGCATGACGCCGCTGCCATGTTCAGATAGGCAAGAGCGTGCTGAGCGTCGCGACGTAGTGACGGATCGAATCGCTGACGAGTCACGTCGGAAGTACGGTCTGAACTCGATGAGGCTCTATCGGCAAACGTACGCAAACGCGGCTATGATTTCACGCGGCGATCGGCGCCGAAACAGAAAAGGAGAAGTACCCGGATGATCCATGTCATTGCCACAATCACTGCACAGCCCGGTCAACGCGAAGCCGTGCTGGCACTTTTCAACAAGAACCGGCCGGCGGTGTTGGCCGAAGAGGGGTGCATCAGCTACGAGGCCGTCATCGATGTACCTGAGTTCGGGGCGATTCAGACACCGCTCGGCAAGGACACGTTCGCTGTCATCGAGCGCTGGGAAAGCGCGGAAGCGTTGAGGGCGCACGGGGCCTCCGCGCATATGGCCGAATATGGACACGATACGCGCCCGTTGCTCGTGAGCCGCGTCATCAACGTGCTTCAGGCTTGCTAAAGAGAGCGTTCGTGGCGGCCCGCCATCGGCTGGGCGGGATTCGATGCCAAAGCGGGCGCCGTCACGCCGACACCCATCACGATGCCTCCGTGGCAACGCGGACATGGACGAACATCCGGTTCCAGGTTAGTTGGCAGCAGCAAGGACGACGCTCGCTTCGCAACGGCTGAGATAATGCGAGGGTCACGCAGGGCAGCGCGGGACTGCCGCCCACACCCGGGGCGTATACTTTATCAAAACGTAAATCGTCATGTGATGATAACAGCTATAATCCGAGAGCGTAGGGAGCTATGAAGACCAAAGGGACTATCGAGAAGCCGAGCCGTGGAACCGGCGCCGACCGCGTGGCGGTCAAGCGGCCGATGAAAAAAGCGCCGCAGCGTTTGCCGCGCGCCGAGCGTCAGGCGCGCGTGCTGGAGAAGGCCGCGGAATATTTCGCGGAGCATGGTCTCGGCGCACAGACCCGCGCCATCGCGCAAGCCTGCGGCGTATCGCAACGCTTGTTATATAGCCTGTTCCCGAGCAAGGCCGCCTTGATTGATGAAGTCTACAAGCGGGAAGTCGTCGGAATCTTCGACGCAATCTGGTTTGTTCAATTGCAAGACCGAAGTGTGCCGATTGAAAGCCGACTCAACCGCTTTTATTGCGAGTACTATGACACGCTCCTGACGCGCCGCTGGCTGAGGCTCTTCCTTTATTCGTCGCTCGAGGGCCTGCACACCGCGCCGGCCTATACGAACGCGATCGTCAGCCATGCGCTCGAGATCATCGTCACGGAGACCGCGTATGAACTGGGTCTACGCATGCCCGCCGACCCGACTCAACTGGGCGAAGTGGGTTGGCTGTTACATGGCGCCGTGTCTCATCTGGCGATTCGCCGCCGCATCTATTCGAATGAAAACAGCATCCCCGCCGCAGCGGTGATTGCCATGCACGTGCGCGCCTTCCTGACGAGCCTGCCGAGCCTGCTGCCTGCGCTATAAACGCATTGCGAGTCGGCGCCGGGCGGCTCGCCGGTGTTATCGCTGCGATCGTCCGAGTCGTCTCCAGCGCAACTCGTCAGGTGACGATATAATCCTGCGAAATTGAGCTGCGTTGCCGCGCAGGCGCCGATGCAGTCGCCGACATGAGTCACGCGATTGCCGCCGGCAATGCCGATCTTGGCGCGCACCGAGCTCCAGGCCAGCGCGCTCGAGCAGGCCACCGGCGCACTCAAGGAATTCGACGCGAGCGTGGCCACCAACGCTGCGAACGCGGGACACGCGGACGAGCTTGCCAGGCACGCCTCGGAAACGGCTGGGGAAGGCGGCATGGCGGTCGGCCGGGTGGTGGAGACGATGCATGGGATACGGGCGTCGTCGGCGCGCATCGCGGAGATCATCTCGGTCATCGACGGGATCGCGTTCCAGACCAACATCCTCGCGCTGAATGCGGCGGTCGAGGCCGCGCGGGCAGGTAGCCAGGGACGTGGTTTTGCCGTGGTGGCCGGCGAGGTCAGAGTCCTCGCGCAACGTAGCGCGGAAGCGGCGAAGGAAGTCAGGCAACTGATCGTGGCGAGCGACGCTCGCGTGAAAGACGGCGCTACCCAGGTCGATGACGCGGGCTCGACCATCACCGCGGTCGTGGGTTCGTCGGCGCGCGTCACGGGCATCATGAGCGAAATCCATGACGCGTGTCAGCAGCAAACGCTTCAGATCGGCGAGGTCCGCGAGATGATCGCAAGCCTGGAGCACAGCACGCAACAGAACGTCGCGCTCGTCCAGCAATCGGGCGCCGCCGTGGACGCCTTGAACCGGCAAGCACGAAACCTCCTTGGAGCGGTCAATCTTTTCTCCGTTGGGTCCGAACGCGGCTCGGAACTGAAATCGCCCAACCCACAGCAGCGCGATGCCACTGCGCGCAACCCGGCGCTTTCGCTCGCCAGCAGCTACTCGTGAGCGCGTGGCGGCATAACCCGATCTTCAATTCAATCGAAATCGTCCGCGCTGCAGGCGCGCGGACATCGATACGTTTCTGTCGGCTGTAAAGGCGTATTTCGCTCGCGGCTGATGTCCGTGCGATGCCGGTTTTTTCATCGCGTGTTGACATGGCGCGTTCGGGTCGGACAATAATCTCAGCCCCGACACTCGCCAACTCAGGTTCCAAGCGTGAACGACATCACCGGCATTCCCCCCTCGCGGGCTGATCATGTCTATGTCAGCGTCCGCGAAGATATCTTCGATATGCGCCTGCTGCCCGGCGACCGCGTGACGGAAGGCAGCATCGCCGAGCGCTTCGGCGTGTCCCGCACGCCTGCGCGCGAGGCCTTGCAGCGCCTGCAAAGTGACGGCCTGATGCGCGGCTATGTGCGCGGCGGCTGGGAAGTCGTGCCGGTCGATTTCAAGCGCTTCGAAGACCTGTACGAAATGCGCAGCTGATTGAAACCTTTGCGGTCTCGAAGCTTGCGAGTGCCGAAGGAGAGCTTTCCGAAGGCGTCGCACAGATGCTCGGTCAGCTTGAACAAATCTGGAAGATCCCGCCTGCTCACCGTCGGCGTGACGGCCGCGAGATGGTCGCGCTCGACGAAGCATTTCATCACGCCCTCGTGCAGGCCGCCGATAACGCCGAGCTGACCAATGCGATGCAGCGCGTGACCGATCGCATCCGGGTCGTGCGGCGGCTCGATCTCGTGTATGGCGACTGCATCGACGAAACTTACGACGAACATGTCGCGATCCTCGATGCGATTCGTTGTCGCGAAACGGATCGTAGCGTTGCGTTGATCGCGCGCCATATCGAGGGTAGCCGCGTTGCGGTGCGCACCTTGACGGGCGAGCGCCTGCAACGCGCACGCACTGCAATGGGGCCGAATGCGGTCCCCTATGCACCACCCAGGTTGCGGGGCACCAAGTAGCGACATCGCCGCGCGTACCGAGCCGTGCGAAACCTATCTGGCGCGCATGAGCGGGCGACTCGCGTGCTGGCATGCTTCTCGCGTTAGTGATCGACGATCTGCAGTCCGAGAAGCATTATTAGTCCGAGCGGACCGCGTGAGTTGGAAGCACTATGCCGCCGGATTTTTCGACGAAAACGCGCGGATCCCGCCTGGTTTCTTGACCGCCGGCTCGTTCCTGCTCCGGTGGACGCTAGACCGATAAGCTGGTTGTGGCAAAGGCGACGCGACTCTGGTCATGCAGATTCCCGACCATAACGGTTTGCGGCTTCGACAGTGGGATCTTCGCCGCACGTAATCGCTTGAGGATTTCGAACAGCAGATCGCTCTTGATATCCCCCGTGATCCGGGGGCTGCGGACATAACCGGTGACGCTCAGCGTAATGCTGTCGGGCGTCAGTTGACTGAACCTGACGGATGGCGCCGGATGGTCGAGAATCGACGGGTGCGCCTGACAGGCACGCAGCAGAAGATCGCGAACCTGTTCAAGATCGGTGTCCAGGCTTACCCCGAGATGGACGGCAAGATAGGGATCTGCGTCAATCCGGCAAGCGCCCAGAATGGAGGTGCAGCAGTTTCCAGCCGCCCTCGCGTTTGACCCAGATTTCAGTTATGAGCGCGCGAATGTTGAGCTCAGATCCATCGGTCCTGCGCACCAGCGATTGCTCGAGATGGCCCGTCGTGATCACGGTGTCTGGCAGGAACCTATACGCGAGCGGTTGCGGACGCACGATTTGACGCACCTTGATCTTCTCGGTAAGGAAGGACAGATACTCCGACTTGCCATGAACGTAGCCAGCTGAATGGACGAACGTCAGGTCGTCGTCGAGTAGCGACGCGAGTTTGAGCAGGTCTCCAGCCACCGTGGCGTCGCAGCGCTGTTGTTCCAACGCCTCGACGGCGGCCTGAATGGACGCATCTTTCATCGTAAATCTCCCGAAAATACTGCATGGATACCTCTTGTCGGAGACGGTGCCGGCCGCGTCGTGGCTCGATTCGGCTCAACGCAACAGTTCGCCGCTCAGTCCATCTGTATTCGAAGGCGACCCGGCCCGAGACTTTCCCGTCGGCAACCCATAGCTCGCAAGCAGCGCGACCGTGCATGCGGCGATGACATACCAGGCTGGCGCTGCCAAGGAGCCGGTCATGCGAATCAGCATGGTCGCCAGCAAGGGCGCAAAGCCGCTGAATACGACAACGGCCAGGTTGTAAGCCAGCGCGATTCCGCTGAATCTGACCTGGACAGGGAATTGGTCGGCGAGCACCGACGCCCATGTCCCGCTTGCCAGTGAAAAAACCAGGCCGGCAAGCACAAACAGCACCACCGGATTGACGGTGTGACTCGCCAGCGCTTCATAGAACGGGTAGCTCAATGCGATCAGCAGCGCCGCTGACGCTCGAAGCAGGTACCGGCGTGGAATCTTGTCCCCGAGCCAGCCTGCGGCGAGGAGGCCGAGGGAACTGACGATCAGATAAGCGTTCTGGGCAATTGCCGCGGTCCGTGGTGCATAGTGCAACTGCTGGACGAGGTAGGCGGGCATGTGGCCATAAAGTATGCCGTTGACGCCGGCCATCACGGCGATCGCCAGTGCCCCCGTCACGACCGCTTTGCCATGACGTCGCAAGGTCTCGCGAAACGGCTGTTTGACGACAGCTCCTTGCATCTTCTTGAACTCGGGCGACTCGTCCAGATTACGGCGCATCAGGTAGGAAGCGATCCCGCAAACGCCGCCGAAAAGAAACGCGATCCTCCAGCCATACGCCGCCGCGTCCGTGGCGGACAGGTAGGTCTGGATGCCGAGGTTGACGAATGTGGCCAGCAAAACACCCAGGTTCACCGCGCAGATAATAATGCCCGCGGCGAGCCCCGCCCGATGCGGCGCGGCTTCCACTGCATAGGTAATCGCGCCGGGCATTTCTCCGCCGACGCAAAAACCCTGAAGCATGCGCAGCAGGATCAACAGGATCGATGCGGTCATGCCCCAGCTCTGAAAGTTGGGCAGCAGACCAAGACAGATCGTCGCGGTCGTGACCACAATGATTGAGCCGAGAAACACTGGACGCCGGCCATACCGGTCGCCCCAGCTACTGAGCACAATTCCGCCGAGCGGTCGGATCACGTACCCGATTGCGAGCACGGAGAAAGTAGCCAGCATGCTGACCAGCGATGACGAGTTCGGGAAAAACTGGGCCGCGATGTTATGGGCAAAAAAGCCGTAGACGATGAAATCGTAAAACTCCAGCGAGCCGCCAAGGCTTGCGATGAGAATCATCTTCCACTGCGACCGGGACAAGCCGGATGGCTGTGAACGGTCGGCGCCGCCGACCGGGTTGTGGGATATTCCCATGACTCCTCCAATTTGATTATCGGATGCTTTGTCCGATGGTCTACGTGCGTCGACCGCGAGACATCTCGCGTGACAACGGGGGTTGCGGGCTCACATGGCCACAGCACCTTCGGTTTGCAAGCCGGGTACGGCGTGGTGCAGAAGGTTTTGCAAGGATTCACCGTCCTGCGCGACGCCGTACACATACCGGTCGGGGCGTACAAGCACCGCTGGAGCGTCGATCGACTCCAACCACTCGCGAACAGCCGCTCCATCGCTGGCCACAATCCCGACGCCCGCTTGCGCAGCGCTATTGGCGACGTCGGGGCATTCACGGAGCAATTCCGGTCGCGCAAGCAGCGCAAACCGATAGCCGATCACGTCGTCCACGAGTTGTCCGTCCAGCAGGCGGGGTTGCGGTGCAATATGCCCGGCCACGCCCGATGGTTCATCGATCCATGCGCCCGGGCCAAGCCTGGGTTGTGGGGTCACAAAATTGCGAATCGCTGCGCTCATTTCTTCATCACGGACTTCGGCCAGGTCTGACCTCGTCGTTTGAATGACTGAGCCGAGCTGTACCGCCGTTTCGATAAATAAGCGCACGTGCGGCGAGCGTTCGGATTCGTAGCTGTCGAGGAGGGTATCGGGCGCTTCGCCATGAATGACGGCACCAAGCTTCCACGCGAGATTCGACGCGTCGCGAATGCCGGCTCCCATCCCCTGGCCCATGAAGGGTGGCGTCTGATGTGCGGCATCGCCTGCAAGCAGCAGTCGGCCACGGCGCCAACCGTTCGCCACGACCGAGTGAAATGTATATATGGCAGAACGTTCGAGGCGCGCATCGGCCGGAGAAATCCAGCGAGCGAGTTTGTCCCACAGCCATTCGGGGGACGTGAGTTGCGTCACGTCATCACCTGGCATCACCATGATTTCCCAGCGGCGCCGATTTCCGGGACCACGCGTGTAAGTGGTCGGGCGCGCCGGGTCGCAGTATTGGACCGAGTAGTCGCCAAGATCGGGCCGCGGTGCATCGAGCAATACGTCGACCACAACCCAGCGTTCATGCGATTTCAGATCGGTCAATTCGGTGCCCATGAAGCGTCGCGCAATCGAGCGCGCACCGTCGCAGCCGACTACATATCGCGCGGTGGTACGTCCAAGTTTGCCGCAGCACGTATCCTCGAAGCGCAACTGGACGCCATCGCTCGCCTCGTCAAGCGCGAACACTTCGTGGCGCAACCGGACGTCAACGCTCGATTGCTGCGCGAGACGCTCGCGTAACGCATTCTCGAGATCGGGCTGATGGAACTTGTAACTCGCACTCCACCCCTGTGGTCCGATACAGGTTGGCCGTTGCCAGTCGATCAGCAACTTGCCTTCCCCGTTCACGAATTTCATGCCGGGACCCACGAACAGCTTGGGTAGCAGTTTGTCGGTTAAACCGAGGGTTTGGAACACGCGCATGCATTCACCGTCGAAATGCACCGCGCGAGGAAGCGCGAAAATCTCCTTGTCTCGCTCCAGCACCAGCACCCGCAAGCCTTCGATTGCCAGCAGGTTCGCGAGCGTCGCCCCGGTGGGCCCGAGACCGATAACGGCCACGTCGTAGTCGCACGCGTGCGTCGAAATAGTTTTCTCTAACATGTCTTGTTCCGCCAGATAAGACGCCGAGCGCACACGAACGCGCCCGGCTACGACTTTTACGCTTCGTCGGCGATTGGATTGGACAGAACGCCGATCCGATCAACCTCCACTTCCGCCACGTCGCCGGCCTTCATGAACAGCGGCGGATTGCGCTTCGCGCCGACGCCGCCAGGCGTGCCGGTCACGATCACGTCTCCCGGAGAGAGCGGGGTGAACGTCGACAGGTAGGCAATCTGTTTGGCAATGCCGTGGATCAGCATCTGCGTCGTCGCGCGTTGTACTTCCTGTCCATTCAGGCGGGTGACGAGCGTCATCACCGCATTGGGTTCGATCTCGTCGCTCGTCACCATCCACGGTCCGAACGCGCCGGTGCGATAGAAATTTTTGCCTGGGCCCCACTGGCCCGTATGAAGCTGCCAGTCGCGCACGGAACCGTCGTTGTAGCAGGCGTAGCCAGCGATGTGATTCCACGCGTCGGCCTCGGCGATGCGTCGTCCACCGCGCCCGATGACGACGGCAATCTCACCCTCATAGTCGAACTTCTGCGACTCAGGCGGACGCAGCATCGGCTGGCCATGACCAACCTGGGAAGCGGGCACCCGCATGAAGATGACCGGATGCTCGGTGGTTTCGCGGTTGGTTTCCTTGACGTGGTCTGCGTAGTTGAGTCCCACGCAAAAGATTTGTTCGGGGTTCGGGATCACAGGCAGCAGCGTGACTTCCGACAGCGGGTAGTCGCCCTGCGTGCCATCGGCGGCCTGCGCGGCCTCGCGGAATGCGTCGGCGGCAATCAGTGCCTTCAGATCGGCATAGCGGCCGCCAAGACGCTTGCCAAGGTCGAACACGGTTTCGTCGCGAACGATGCCGAACGACGAGCCAAGGTGGGTGGAGAAGCTGGCGAGTTTCATTGATGCTCCGGATAGATAAAAAGTAGATTGGATCAACGCCTAGATTCGCAAAAAACCCGTGCATTTATCTTATGGTGAGAATAGACTAAATATACCTAATGTCACAACGTGTTTTTTGCTAGGGTTTATCACTACTTGGAGACGAGCATGAACGGTATGAAGAAAGCAAGGGCAGGGCTGTCCCTCAGTCACATGGGCTTCTATGTGAGCGACATGGCGCGCGTGGAGGACTTTTATACGCGGGTGATGGAATTCACCGTGACGGATCGGGGTTCGCTGCAGACGCCGCACGGCGCCGTGCAGTTGGTATTCTTGAGCCGCGATCCCGCGGTGCATCACCAGATCGTGCTCGCGAGCGGCCGCCCCGAGCACCTGGCGTTCAATCCGATCAACCAGATTTCGTTCACAGCAGACAGCCTTGCCACGTTGAGGCGGTTTCATCGGCAGTTCATTGCGGAAGGCCTGCAGGAAATCAACCCCGTCACCCACGGCAATTCGGTTTCGATCTATGCGCGCGATCCCGAGGGCAATCGCCTCGAGCTCTACATCGACACGCCGTGGTACGTCGACCAGCCGATGCGGGTGCCGGTAGACTTCGGCTTGCCCGATGCTGAACTGATGGCGGCTGTCGAACGCCACGCAAGAACGCTATCGGGATTCAGGCCGCGAAGTGTCTGGCAAACCGAAATGGCCGAGCGCATGGGGCTTGCATAAGCGTGGCGCTGCGTGGCTCGCGTGCGACTGTTTCCGCGCGGTGGTCGTTGAAGGCGTCAATGGCGATCTTGCCAGTGGATATAATTCCGTTCACACACGGAGGCGCAGCGCAATAGATGTCGAGCATTACGAGACTTTTATCCATACTCGAGCTGTTTTCGGAGGCGAAGCCGTTCCTGTCCGTCGAAGACGTTGCCGCCGAACTCGATTGCTCAACTCCAACGGCTTATCGCTATGTACGCGAGCTCCTGGATGCTGGCTTGCTCATCCGGTTTGCAGGAGGAGACTATGGTCTCGGCCCTCGCATCATCAAGCTTGACTACCACCTGCGCATGTCGGATCCGCTGCTTGCGGTCGGGCAGCCGATCATGCGTGAGTTGAGTGAACACTCCGGCTTCGATGTGGTGATGTCGCGCTGGTACGGTAACGAACTCGTGGACACGCATCGTGAGACTCACGGCGCGGCGCTTGACCTCCGGTACGGCCGGGGCCGTCCTCGTCCGCTGTTTCTCGGCGCCGCTCCAAAAGCGATCCTGTCCACCTTTCCGAAGGCCAAGCTCGCGGTCCTGTTCGATCAGTATGCCGACGAGATCGCGCAAAGCGGCCTTGGGGCGACACTCGACGAGTTTCGCGCGTCGCTGCTCAAAATCCGGCGTGCCGGCTTTTATCTGTCGAGGGGCGAACTGGAAAGCAGCGTTTCTGCACTGGCGTCGCCGCTATTTACGGACGACTCCAGTGAAGCAGTCGGTTCGCTTGCGGTGATCGTGCCGACCCAGCGACTCGAATTTGCCAATCTGGACCGTCTTGTCGAATCGATCCGGGAGGCAGCGGCGCGAATCTCGCAGCGTACGCGTGCGTTGGTTGAAACTCGGAGGACCGGAGCCATCACGTCGTCGCACACCGTTGCGCGAGGCACGCGGTCCGCATGATGGCCGTCACGTGAACGTCATTCGATCGCGCTCGCGCACTTGAACCTCGGTGGGTTCGGGGGAAGCGGCACTTGCAACGAACGAACTGGTAGCACGAACGCGTAGACCGACGTCGTCAGGAGAGGGCCGTCTTGAAGCCGCGAAAAGGCGGTTGGTCACTTGCGACCCTGCGGGATGCGGCTCTGAAGTGTCGACAGACAAGACGTGCAATCCGGAGCGCCGTCGGAGCGAAAACGCGATCTCCGCCTTCGATTCAAATTTCATGACCCAATCACCTGGCCGCTTCACAAAACAATCCCAAATGAGAAGACCTTTCTTGCCGCCCCGCGTACTGAAAAGCCTGCTCGGCTTCAACGACGGCCCGTGGCGGTGGTCGGCCGGCGTCGGAGGGGGCGTCGCCATGGGCGTGCCTCTGAGCGCGTTCATGCTGGCCGGCCACCAGTCACTCGGGCTCATCGCTTCTCTCGGCGCCTTCACGGCTCTCTACGGCTCGACGCTGCGCCTGGGCGACCGGCTCCAGGCCTTGCCGTTCGTCGCGGCGGGGTTCGTGGCCGCCTCCACGCTGGGCGTAATGTGCGCGACGAATGCGTGGCTGACCATCGCCTGCCTCGTCGCCGTGGCTGCGCTCGCCAGCATCATTCTGCTCGGCGTCGGAATGGGCCCGCCCGGGCCGATGCAGTTCGTGCTGGTCGCCGGTGTCAGCGGTCATCTGGCCGCTTCCGCGCGTTTCAGCGGTTCGCCCCTTGGCGTCTTTATGATCCCCTCTCTGGTCGCGGTCGGCGCGCTCAGTGCGTACTTGCTCGTGATCGCACCCCTCGCGCTGCCGCTTGTGCACCAGCGCAAGGGCGAGGCGCCCAGCTTGCGCATGCGGTTTCCTCCCAGCTTGCTCGACGGGGAAAAGGCCACGATCGCCGCGAGGGTGATCGTTGCGGTTGCCAGCGCCGGCTTGCTGAGCCTGTCTTTTGGGGAGCACCGTGCCTACTGGACGGTTATGGTCGCGGGTGCGGTGCTGCAGGGCAGCCACGTCTCGAGCTCAAGTGCCATTCGGGCCGTGCACCGCGTTGTGGGCACGGTCTTGGGCGCGGCTGTCTTTGGCTTGATCCAGCTCGTCGACCCGAAAGGCCTCTGGCTCGTCGGGGTCCTCGCGCTGCTCCAGTTCGCGATCGAAGTCGTGGCCGCGCGGCACTACGCCCTGGCCCTGACCTTCATTACCCCAACCGCGTTGACCATCTCAGCGGTGGGCGGGACGAGCGCTCCCCTCGCCCTCGTCGGCGAGCGGATCGTGGACACGTTCCTTGGGGCGGTCATCGCCATGGTAGTTCTCTTGGGCAGCGAATGCGTCAGGGGACGACGCGCACGATAAGCAGGTGGAGGATTCTGGGCTTGTCGCGAAGCGCATTGGGTCTTGCTGATTACTTTCTGATCATGTTCAGCGCCGTGTCGCGCACCGCGCGCTTGAACCTGGTCTGATCTTCAGGAAGTGACGAGAAAGCCCGAAGCATATGGTGGTAAGCCACGGTATTGCTGATGGCGTTCATCAGCATGGAAAACATGACTTCGGGGTGGTGCGGTTTCAATTCCTTCGCCCTCGATGCATCTTCGAGCAAAGGCACGAACACGTCGTGATAGGGGCGCACCAGACGCCCGATGAGTATGTTGAAGCGCTCACCTTCTTCGGTCGCGGCAGTCGAAAAAAACATACCAAGGTCGGGTTCGTCGAAAACCTGATCGATGAAAAGAACCACTGCGTGTTCGACACGTTCACGCGCACCTAGCGTGGCCGAGCGCAACCTGGCTGTGGCGTCGATCATTGGCGCAGCGTGATCCGCGATCTGCTCTACCACCGCAACCCATAGCGCTTCTTTCGACCCGAAATGATGCGCGATCAGCGCCGGGTCGACACCCGCGTCGCGCGCGATTTCCCGCACGCTGGTAGCGTCGAATCCACGCTTTGCGAAGGTGTGCCGGGCATTTCGCAGGAGGACGTCGGCACCGACGGAAGCACTGTACGCGGGTCGTCCGCGGGTACGCTTTTTCTCGATCAGCTTGGCAGGTCCTGACGTTACGTCGTTCATTTGGGTGTGAGTTGTGGATCGTCAATTCAGCCGAAGTTTAACTGACGGTGCGTGAGACGCTGAGGAGGGCCACGGTTTGACGGAGCTCGTGCTTTAGACTACGATGTGATTTATTCATCACGCGTTGAATTTATTATGTCACAACCAATACGGATTGTCATCGTTGGCGGCGGGATTGCGGGAATTTTGCTGGCTACCCGACTCGGCGACCAGTTAGGGCGCAGCGGCCGGGCCAGCGTCACGCTGATCGACAGCAGCGCGACGCACATATGGAAGCCGATGCTGCACACCATTGCAGCCGGCACGCGCGATGTTCAGCAGCAGCAGGTGATCTACCTCGCCCATGCCCGCGATCACGGCTTCACCTATCAGCCCGGCGCAATGCACGGGCTCGATCGAAGCCGGCGGCTGGTCCAGCTCGACGAGCTCAAAACGCCGGAAGGTGAAGTAGTGCTCGGTCCGCGAACGGTCGGGTACGACGTGCTTGTGCTGTCGCTGGGTAGCCGGGCGAACGATTTCGGCGTGCCGGGCGTGAAAGAGCACTGCCATTTCATCGACAGTCAAAAACAGGCCGAAGCGTTCAACGCCGCGTTGCGAGCGCGCGTATTTCGAAGCGTCGCGAAGGACGAACCACTGCGTGTGGCGATCGTCGGCGCGGGTGCAACGGGTGTTGAGCTGTCCGCTGAACTGAGCCGCTTGCTTGACGTTGCGTCAAGTTACGGAGACCCGACTGTGCGAGAGCGGCTGAGTCTGACGCTGCTCGAAAGCGGCCCGCGCGTGCTCGGGGCGTTTGCGCCGGAGATATCGGCATCGAGCCAGTCGCAGCTCGAGCATATCGGCTTTCGCGTGCTGACTTCGACGCGCGTTACCGCGGCAGAGGCGAATGGTTTTCGCCACGGCGACGGCACGCTTGCCGAAGCCGATCTGATGGTCTGGGCAGCGGGCGTCAAGGCGCCGGATTTCATGAACAATCTCGACGGACTCGAAACGAACCGGTCCAACCAGATCGTCGTCGGAGCGAGTCTGCAGTCTTCGCGTGACGATCACGTGTTCGCGCTTGGCGATTGCGCAAGCCTGACACTTGCCGGTCACGAACGGCAACTTGCACCGACCGCGCAGGTCGCCACGCAGCAGGCCGAGCATCTCGCGCGTCACCTTCCGGGGTGGCTTGCAGGCAAGCCACTTGCCGATTTCCGTTTCCGCGATTTCGGTTCGCTCGTCTCGCTGAGCGACTACAACGCGTTCGGCACGCTTGGGCGCTTCGGACTCTTTCGTGGCGGTTTCGTGCGCGGACGTTTCGCTCAACTGAGTCACGCCATGCTCTACCGGCGCCATCAGCAGGCTCTCCATGGCTTTCGAAAGGCGACGCTGCTGTGGACAGCGGAACAGATCAACGGTCTCGTCCAACCGAAGATCCGCCTGACCTGAAAGTGGCGCCGAACCCTTTGCAGACCCTGTCGGTTTCCTGGTGCGATTCGTGCAGCGGTCGCTGTGATTACCAGCCCTGACGGGTGTTCATCGCGAAGGAGCCGGGCACGTGCGTGTTGAGCGGTCATCCGATTGAGGCGGGCGACGCCGTGTACTCTCCCAGAGCAGGCGGTCCGCCGCCGCGAAACGCAGGCGCAATGATGGTCGCGGCTTCCGTTAATGTCTAACTGTGACTTTGCGCGCGTTTATATTCTCGGGGACGCGGTTTCGAATCGACATGCCTGAAGCAAGCGAGGCATCGGGGACGAAACAATGAGCCATGTGGCAATTAATACGTATGCCTATATGTGCGACATTGCCTATCACGAAGCGACATCGCTACACGCGGCGTTTCGCCGATGAGAAGCTGACGCGTACAAGGATCGAACCAATTGTTGCGGTGAGGGGGACAATGTTTTGCGACCAGCAAGGACCCCGATGCATGGGCCAAGGCGCTACTATTGCCCGTGCTCTGTACAACGATGCAAAGCACAGGGCCACTCGAATCCGACACGCTGTGATAAGGCAGAGGCGCGGTGTGCAGCACAGCACCTCTGGTGCGCATGCGTGGGCTTTAAAGACGCGACGTCATTTGACGTCACTACTGGAGAGATAGTTGAAAATCGAACAAATCCGCAAAGATGCTTTTGCGATGCCCGTCCACAATCCTTCCTACCCCCGCCCGCCGTTTCGCTTCCTTAATCGCGAGTACTTCATCATTTCGTACGAGACCGACATGGACGCATTGCGCGCCGTGGTCCCGGAACCACTGACAGTCGCAAGCCCCCTCGTGCATTACGAATTCATTCGCATGCCAGACTCGTCGGGATTCGGCGATTACACGGAAAGCGGCCAGGTTATCTCGGTAAGAGATGATGCCGGCGCGCCAGGCAGCTACACACACGCGATGTACCTCGACGACGAAGGCCCGATTGCAGGCGGTCGTGAGATTTGGGGCTTCCCCAAGAAGCTGGCGAGTCCGAAATTGCGTGTTGACGGCAACGACACGCTGCTTGGAACGCTCGACTATGGCACCCAGCCCATTGCCACGGGCACGATGGGCTACAAGTACGAGCCACTTGACCTCGAGGTCGAGCGCAAGAAGCTGGCGGACACGCCGAACTATCTACTGAAAGTCATTCCGCACGTTGACGGCTCGGCCCGCATCTGCGAGCTCGTGCGTTACTTCCTGCGGGATGTCACCGTGCTCGGCGCGTGGGGCGGTCCGGCCGCGCTTGAGCTGCACCCGCATGCCTTGGCTCCCGTGGCGGATTTGCCGGTGCGCAAAATCGTCGGCGCGCGGCACGTCATCGCCAATCTCACGCTCGACATCGGGGAGGTAGCTTTCGACTACCTCGCCGAGACGCCGGCACTCAAGCTTGCCGCGAATCAGTAAACACCCTCTGACAGATCAAGGAAAAGGCATGTCCGTAACAGATAAGGTCGCGCTCGTGACGGGTGCTGCAAGTGGTATCGGTGAACAGTGCGCACGCAAGCTCGCGGCGCTCGGCGCGTCGGTGGTAATCGCGGACCTGAACCTCAAGGCTGCTGAGAGCGTGGCCGAGAGCATCCGCAAGGAGGGTGGCAAAGCGCTGCCTGTATCAATGGACGTGACGAGCGAAGAAGCGGTCAACGCCGGCATCCAGCAGGCTGTCGACAGGCTTGGCAGCATCGATGTGCTGGTCTCGAACGCGGGCATCCAGATTGTCAACCCGATTGAAGATTATGCTTTCTCCGACTGGAAAAAAATGCTCGCCATCCATCTGGACGGCGCGTTCCTCACGACCAAAGCTGCTGTCAGGCACATGTACGCTGCGGGCAACGGTGGGTCGATTATCTATATGGGCTCGGTCCACTCGCACGAAGCGTCGAAGCTGAAGGCTGCCTACGTGACGGCCAAGCATGGACTGCTCGGTCTCGCACGCGTGGTAGCCAAGGAAGGTGGTTCGCGCGGTGTACGGGCCAATGTCGTGTGTCCGGGGTTCGTGCGCACGCCGCTTGTCGACAGGCAGATTCCGGAGCAGGCGATAGCGTTGGGCATTTCGGAAGCAGACGTCGTCAAGAACGTGATGTTGAAGGAAACGGTCGACGGCGAATTCACGACGGTGGAAGACGTCGCCAACACCGTGGCATTCCTCGCCGGCTTCGAATCGTCCGCATTGACGGGCCAGTCCATTATCGTCAGCCACGGCTGGTCGATGCACTAAGGAGCCGCCCAGTGCGTCAAGATCAAGAAACATCAGGCACACCTCGCAAGACTTTCAAGCTTCCGGCCTATGACGAGGTCGCTCTCGTGCTACAGGGTGGCGGCGCGCTGGGCTCCTATCAGGCCGGCGTCTACGAAGGCCTCGAGGAAGTTGGCATTCATCCGGACTGGATTTCCGGCATCTCCATCGGCGCGCTTAACACGGCCATCATCGCGGGCAACGCTCCGGGCAAGCGTACCGAGGCATTGCATGGATTCTGGAACACCATCTGCCAGCCGGCGGACATGCTTGGGAACCTTGGCGCGTGGCTACCCCGCGCCGCGGGCATGCACGACCTGTCGCGCAAGTGGTCGAGCTGCTGGGCGGCAGGCCGCGCACTCACCGAAGGGCAGCGAGGCTTTTTCTCGCCGCGCCTTCCGGTGCCCATCCCAGGGATGGGCAAGCGCTCGCCAGAAGAAGTGAGCTTTTACGATACCACCGCGCTTCGGGCGACCCTTCTGCAATTCGCCGATTTCGACAGAATCAACGACGGCGATATTCGCGTCTCCGTCGGCGCGGTCAACGTGCGCACGGGTAACCTGGTCTACTTCGACAACACGCAGATGCGCCTTTCGCCAGAGCACTTCATGGCCTCGGGTGCGCTCCCTCCGGGCTTTCCTGCCGTCGAGATTGATGGCGAATATTACTGGGACGGCGGTCTGGTGTCGAACACGCCATTGACCGAGGTTGTAAGCGACCCGCAGCACAAGGACACCCTGGTCTTCCAGGTTGACCTCTGGAGTTCGAGCGGCGGCCTCCCGGGCGACATGCTGGATGTGTCCGAGCGCGCCAAGGACATCCAGTATTCCAGCCGGACCCGCGCTATCACCGCGATGCTCGGGTCGAACCAGCGTCATGCACAGCTCATCAAGGAGCTATTGAAGCATGTGCCGCCGGGCCTGGAGAAGCAGCATCCGCTCATCCGGGAGGCACGGGAAGTTGCCGATGGCAGTGCGGTCAATGTTGTGCACCTCATATACAAGAACAAGGCGTATGAGGGGCACTATAAGGATTACGAATTCAGCATCGACACGATGAGCGAGCACTGGCAGACGGGTCTGGACGACATTCGCGCGTCGTTTGAGCATCCGGACTGGTTTGCGATACCGAATCACGATTCGGGATTCGTGACGCACGACGTGCATCGTCCCGGGGGCGCGCCTCACGCGGCGCGGCTGGAGGGCGCTACCAAGCCAGCGCAATACTCGCGCAGGCGCCATAAAGCGGGCGTCGCGCAACCACATCTCGAAGTGGCAGCGCCGAAGTCCGCCCCACCTGGGGAAACCACGAAGGAAGCTGTGCAGGATGCGACAGGCCGCTAGCCATCGTGGGGCCGGCCGGGTTCAGTTTGGCCGGTCCCTTTCCACGCCAGCCAAAGGGGCGCTGCCGCAGGTGAGTTCGTCCGCCTGTGGTGTTACCGGCAACCAAGGTACATGACATGCAGAATCCCAGGTTTATGTAGAAGAAGTCCCTGTATCGGGTCAAGTGCGCACGGTCAATCTGATACCGTCAAACGGTTTTGCGTTGCCGCAGGCCGCGTTATGCCGCTCGGCGCATTCGGCCTGCTCCGCGGATGCAGCATGACTTCATTCAATCCCAAGGGCGACATCGGTGCACAGGAGAAGCGTCTGATCCTGCTTGCGTTGGGTCTGATGCCTTCGAAGAGGTTCATCGAAAAACCGACATCACATACAACGCGGCGACGCTTGAAACGATCCTAACCGACAGGGAGGTCACTTCATGGAAAAAGTCCAACGATGAATCGCCCGACTAGCATCGATGGTTGTGGGGCGTCACATGGCCGATGCGCAGCATTGTCAGGTCAAACGGGCGCAGTAAGCTCCGGCCCGCTCGAGATGCGCTGGCATCGATTGCTGTCGAATTACCTAGGAACGGCAGCCACACTCCGCGCTGAGCTAACGTCAAGAGTGGTGTATGGGCAGCTGATAGCGTTCGACTTCAGGCGGCGAGTTTCTGCTGAACCGGTTGATCGCCTTGCACCGGTTCGCCGTCCCTGAAGGCAATGCCCTCCAGCAACAGCTTGATCTGCTCAGGGCCGTTGATACGGCGCCAGGTTTTCTCGGCTTCCTCGATCAGCTTGAATGCCAGACCGAGGAAGGTTGGTCGCGACACGCAGTTGCGGGTGCGAGTCGTCCGGTGGCGCACGGTCGCGAATGTCGACTCAATCGCATTCGTCGTGCGCAAATGCTGCCAGTGCTCGGCGGGGAAGTCGTAAAACGCCAGCAGGCTCTCCCGGTCCTTCTTCAGCGTTTCGGTCGCCTTCGGATATTTCGCGGCGTAGACCGTCACGAAACGATCGAACGCGGCGTACGCGTCGGCGCGCGTCGCCGCCATCCAGATCGCCTGCAGGTCGGCCTTCGCGCGCCCCTGTTGCGACTTCGGCAGCGCGTTGAGCACGTTGCCCATCTTGTGAAACCAGCAGCGCTGGCCGCGCGTTGCAGGAAACACTTCCTCCAGTGCGGCCCAGAAGCCCATTGCGCCATCACCGACGGCCAGCAGCGGACCACCCTGCAAGCCTCGCGATTTCAGATCGAGCAGCAGCTCCTGCCAGGACGCCTTCGACTCCCGATACCCGTCGCCGATTGCCACACGCTCCTTGCGCCCATCCGGCCTCACGCCGATGATCACCAGCAGGCACTGGCCGTCCGAGCTCTCACTCCGCAGGCCGGTATGAATGCCGTCGACCCACCAGTACACGTAGCGCGAGTTCGACAGATCACGCCGGCTCCAGCTGGCGTGCTCATCGCCCCATTGCGCCTTCAGGCGACTTACCACGTTCGCCGACAACCCCTTGGCGTCCTCGCCCAGCAGCACGCCCAGCGCTTCGCTCATGTCGCCCGTCGAAATGCCCTTCAGATACAGCCACGGCAGCGCGGCACTCACGCGCGGCGACTTCCTCACATACGGCGGCACAATCGATGAATTGAACTTCACACCTGATCCTGATCGATCGCGAACCTTCGGCACCTTCACCGCAATGGGGCCGGCCGCCGTCAGCACCTCGCGCTCCGGCAGATAGCCATTGCGCACCACGGCACGCTGTCCGTGCAGGGTTTTAACGTTCTCGAACCGCTCCAGCAGCGCCGACAGCTCTGCTTCGATTGCCTGCTGGATCACCTCCCGCGCGCCCTGGCGCACCAGATCGTCCAAGCCCAGACCGACTTCCGATAGACCGACGACTTCTTTTTCCGTAAACTTGCTCATGGTGGATGGTTTGTTGTTTGCTGGTTTCCGACTTCGACAATCAGATTCTCAGCTGAAACCTCCACCGTCTTCAATCTCCCGCCTCAAATCCCCCATACACCAGATTCGAGCTTAGCTCCTCCGCAGCGCTGAAGCGATCCCAAAAAGCGTCTAAGACGTCAAGCGGACAGGCTGTTTTGATCGAGGGCCGCCTTGTACAAAGAGACATTACTCGTAAGGAACAATGCCTAACTCAACGAGGCGAGCCAATTTGACGGTTTGGGGTGGGGTAGAAGCATCGAACGTCACCCCTTCTATGTCTAGCTGAAGCAACGGCGACACCATTGAGACAAATGACACGTCGGGGCTGTCAGGAAAAGCAGTGCTGTCAATTCCGCATACGCGCCCGGATCGTAGGTCAAACACAGGGCCTCCGCTTGCTCCTCCATGCATATGCATTGACGTCCGAAAACAAGGCCCCGGCATCATGACTCGATCACGCCCGTGCGGGTAGCATTCGACCACCGTGCCTTCGTAAAAAAGTGGATACAAATGCGCCTTGTGCCAATCGTCTGCTATGCGCTCCGTCGTCGCGTTCGGGTACGCGTACGTGGCGATTTTGTCGCCGATTGATGCTTCTGACGCGCTCAGCACCACCGAGTCGCTCCATAAATTCTCCCGCGTCGTCCGATGCTGCATCGGGGCGGCCATTCCGACCGCGACGTCCGAGGAGTCATGTAGAAAGGCTCTAATGATTGGACGTACTTGCACCGTTTGAGTCAGGGGAAATCGATGAACGATGCTCAACGGTATGGTTGGCTGACCGCGTTTATCCAAGCATTCCTTAAGTACATGCTTGGCGGTGGCAAACAGCCCATAGTGGCAAATGTAAAAGCCCGTTCCGATGACTGTCAGGTCGCCGTAAGGCGGGTCCGGTTGACGGATGATTGCGAAGATCGCCGAAGATGGATCGACCTTGCTTCCGGTGCTTGACCGCACATCGAAGCCATCTTTGGGAGACGCCCCGACCTTGGCTATTTCCCGCTCCATAGAGCCCCCCTTGAGATCGGAAGAGGTTCAATCATACTCGGCGAATTAAGCCAAATCGCGGGCCGCCACAACAACGCCGTTGACACTTCGTTGACAGTCGGAAAAGAAAAAGGGCCTAGCGCGAACGCTAAGCCCTTGAATCTTTTGGTAGGCCGTACTGGATTCGAACCAGTGACCAACGGATTAAAAGTCCGCTGCTCTACCAACTGAGCTAACGGCCCGTCTCGCCCGATGTCCACCGCGACCAGGGCACTTCTTGGCTGGTTGCCCTAGCCGATATCGATCGTGCGACTCGTGGATCGCGCCGGCTCCGATTTCGGCACGGTCAACGTGAGCACACCGTTATCAAACTTTGCCAGGGCGTGACCGGGGTCGGCGTTTTCCGGCATCGGAATCGTGCGCATGAAGCTTCCATAGGCGCGCTCGAGCCGGTAGCAGCCGTCTTCCTCGCTGCGCACGTCCTGTTTCTTTTCGCCGCGCAACACGATCGCCCCGTCCTCGACGCTCACACTCAGGTCTTCGCGCTCCATCCCGGGCAACTCGGCGGTCACGCGCAACACCTTCCCTTCGTCGACCACGTCGATGCGCGGCTGGAAGCGCGATGAACTGAAGTCGCCAAACCATCGTTCGAGGGCGCCGCGACCTGCAAACGGGTCATGGAAGAACTCTTCCAAAGCACGCCACGGTTCGCGTGCGAACAGCCGCGGAATGTCAGGCCACGGGGCACGCCACTGTTCGTTCGCCGGGGGGCTTTCCGGGCTGTCCGCATCGGACTTGCGGGCCGCCCCGCGTAGGAACTTGAAGGGATTCCATTTTTTCGGATCCGTATTCATCGTATCCTCCTCTACAGTCTGGCCGGAGAACCGGATTCCTGTCATTGCGCTGAAGTCGCGACTCTGCCCTCGACATTCCGGACTGCATCTGCGGAACGCCGTCACGGCCGCGTCGCGATCCGCGGCGCGTCCTGAGCTCCGTACCGGCACCGCGCCGTATGCTGAGCGTGCGTCCGCGCCAGCATTCATGTACGACGTCCCCATCCAGGCCTCCGCAGTCAGTAGGTGGCGGCCAGACGACCGCCACCGGTTTTCTCCCTGTCGTTGCTGCCCACCTGCCGACTTCAGTCCGTCCGCACCTCGATCCGGCGCGGCCGGGCTTCGTCGCGGCGCGGTATCGTCAGTTTCAGCACGCCGTCTTTCAGGTTCGCATCGATTTTCGTTGCGTCGAAGTCAGCCCCAAGAGCGAACGCCCGCGCGAAATGCGGCTGCCGGATCTCCGCATGCTGCAGGCGCAGCCCCGCCGGCGTGGGCACCACCGCCTCGGCTTCGATGGACAGGTTGCCATCGTGTACCTTCACATCAAGGCGGTCCTTTGTAACGCCGGGCAGATCGGCCCACAGGGTGATGCCCTGGCTGTCCTCGAAGATGTCTACGGGCGGCGTTAGCGTGATCGGGCGTTGCGACTGCTCGTCTTCGCGACGGGCCACCGCCGTTTCGTCTTTTCTGGCAAGTTCTGTGGTGTCGTTCATGATGTCCTCCTCAGTTCTGCGACCGGTTTCATTGAACAGTGATGGCCCGCGGCTTCGACGTCTCCCGCTTGCCGATGCTCACGGTCAGGCAACCATTGGTGTACTGCGCCGTGACCTTGTCAGGGTCCGCATGCTGCGGCAGTTCAATGACGCGCCGGAAGGTGCCGACGAACCGCTCCTGCGCATAAGTACGCACGTCGTCGCCGGCCGCTTCCGGCTGTCCCGTCTGGCGCTCGCCGCTGATGGTCAGCAGCCCTTTGTCGATGGATACGTCGAGATGCGCCGGATCGATACCGGGCGCGAACGCGACGATCTCGATAGAGTCGTCGGTCGAACCGATGTTGACCTGCGGGAAGGCGCCCAGGCGCCCCGAGCGGATACTGGACGGGAAACCGCCGAAGAGACTCGCCATCTGCCGTTGCAGACGGTCGAACTCGCTGAAAAGGTCGGTCCCGAAGTAGAGATCACTCATGATCGTTTCCTCCTTGGATGCAGCAGGGAAACGAACCGGCATACGCGCTCCAGTCCGTCTGCCATGCTGCGGCAAACAAATCGAAACACGCAGCGCGCCGCCATGCTGGCGCGACTGCCTGAGCGATATCTAAGATAGGATTGGAAACAGAAATTTCAAGTGGGTCATGGCGACTTTTTGTTCTTGAATTTGGATTGCCACACCCCTACGTTCACGACACCCTGCAACACCATGCGAGGACACCATGGAATTCGAATACGATTGGCTCACTCTTGGGCGTCACCGTATCCGGTTGCGCTCAACAAAGGGGTTCCCGACCGAGACGATGCGCACGGCGGTCGAAGTCATCCGGCTGGCGATCGACAGCAACATGAGCGCCCGGGCGCGGCTGGTTGAAGTGGTGTTCCGGCAGGAGTCCGCTTACGAGATTGCTGTCGGCACCACATTCGCCGACGACCGGCTATGCGCGCCGCCGCTTGAAGCGGCGATCGCGACGGTCCTGGGCCTGCAGCCCGCGCAGATCACTATTTTCGTGACCGTGGTCACCCAGGAAGAGGTCGATCTGCACTTTGGTGTCTACGAAAGGATGCTGGCTGAAAAGCTCGGCGTGGTGCCGCTGATCCAGTGACGTCGCGGCAGGCAAGGAGCGGGGGATCGGCAAGGGGCGAACTGCGCGCCTGCCGGTGCGGATGGCGGCGGCGCCTTTGCTGCAATGCAATGAGGAGTATCCGACCGGATTCGGCCGCCCTCATTGCGGAGCATCCTGCAGCCGGATGCGGGAGGGTCTCGAAGAGCGTGTCATATCCCTGATAGCGCATTCGAACGCAGATTGTTCGCCGCCTGGATTCGATCAATCGGCTTCCGGAACGGCGCGACACAACTGATAAGACGCCCGCATGCGTCAAAAAATGGCGATTGTCGACGATGTAGCCTACGTCGTCGAGGGTCCCCTTGTGGCCGGTCAGCCTCGCCGACATCGTCCAGGAGTTCAGCGCGCCATCAACGAGGGGCTCGACGACGCGCCGCACTTTATCAATATCGTGATCGGCGCCAATGCGTTCCAGGGCGCGTTACCCTACACGCCCCGGCTGTTGCAGACGATGATCGATCATCTGCCCCGCAACGCCGTCTTCAACGTCAGCGCTATCGGCGCGGCGCAGTTGCCTGCCGCGATGAACTCGCTGTTGCTGGGAGGGGACGTGCGCGTCGGACTCGAAGACGACAAGTTGACGTTCCCGCCTGACGTGGGCTCGGCGGTGCGCAACGCCGATTTCATTCAAGAAAGCGGCCCTGAGCGTCTGTATATCAAACACGCGTTGATCGTGAGCATCGAATCGGTGGCAAGGGCAGAGGCGATCATCGCATCGTCGTCGTCGGGGCTGGCGATCAGCGACATTGAAGCAGGCGCGAAGTACCCGGAACGAATCGTCCTGGGACATCCATTCAATCCGTCCCACATCATGCCGCTGGTAGAGGTCGGTCGCGGCAGACTTACATCGCCCGAAAACATTGCGAAGGCTATGACGTTCTATTCCTCAACGGGCAAGAAAGTCGTCAGAATCGTTAAAGAAGTCAAAGGTCATATCGCCAACCGTCTGCAAGTGGCGATAGGGCAAGAAGCCATCAGTCTTGTACAGCGCGGGATCGTCTCTGTGGAGGACGTCGATGCCGTGATCTCCTACGGCCCAGGCCTGCGCTGGGCACTGCTCGGTCCGTTTCTCAATCTTCACGCTTCCGGAGGATCCGGTGGCATCACGCATGTGCTGCAGCATCTGGGTGCCGTCCAGCGTGAGTGGGCTAGAGACCGGGGCAAATATTCGGCCACGGACGACTACATTGAGTCTATTGCGAGGGGTCGATGCTGAACTTCAGTTATACGATTTTTCAGAAATGCTTCGCCAGCGCGATCAAGCGCTGATCGAATTGCTGGAGGCGAAGCGAAATCTTTCTCGGATCCCGTAGCCGGACGATACCTGCAGGTGAGCGGGATCTGGATGCAGATATCGTTGGCACACATTGAATCTGACCGAGACTCCGCCGATGCGAACCTCGCGCGATCCTATTCGCGGCGCGCCTCGCTGACCAACCTCCGCGGTAGCCGGGAGGAACGATGCTTGCTGCTCCTGCGGCGGATCAACCGAAGGAGCGTGATAGGGCCGAAGGGCACAAACCGGGCGAGAAGGTTCAGACGTGTGGCATCTGCAAGGTGGTGAGAGAAGGCGACGCCGGCTCCGGCTCCGGCTCCGGCTTCGAAGTGACATGCGTCGAAGGCGAGCATTTTCCACCTGCAGCGGCAACGGTGCGCACTACGAGTTGGCTCACGGCGCGGCGCAGGGAAGGAGACGTACTATGAGAAATCGGCCTGGAACACAGTCAATACTTCCCGCTCTGGTGATTTTGCTCACCGGCTGTGTCGCTGGTGGCATGCCGTATACCGGGCCGCACCTCACTCCGACAGAGTGCCGCGACCTGGCGGCGCTCAAGACAAACGCGCCCCCTACGATGGCGCAGCACCAAAGCGAACTCGCTGCCTTGAGGAAAGCGGGCTACGACCCGTCACCGTGGTTTGATGATCCGTATTACCCGGATGATCTACAAGCGGCACAGCGCCTGGTCGACTATTGGTTCCAAACGGAGTGCCAGCACCTTCAACCCGGCTGAGATAGAGAGATCGAGGACTGACCCGGATGTCTCCGCGCGGCCAGCAGCGGCCGATCGATCAAGTGCGGTAATGGCCATTCGAGTGTCGGCTCCAGTCAGCTTTCCGCCGTCTGGTTCGAATCCCCGGGGCTTTCCTGGTAGGAAAGTATGCGTCGGCGATCTGATTCAACGCGTTGCCATCTCGACATCGTTGCTCGACCGGTTTGTCAGGATGGCGCTCGTAACAATGTGAAAGAGATGATCCCCGCGTGGCGCGAATCCGGGTTGGCCGTCGAGCCAGCCGAGCGCCGACATCAGGGCGAACAGGTCGACCCCATCCATATCGGCGCGCGCCGTTCCCTCGGCCTGAGCACGGCGCAGTAGTCGCGCGCCCGCTGAACGCAGCGCTGTGCTCGAAGCGTGAAGCGCGGAGTCAGGGTCCGCGTGCGCGGTCGCGAACAAGGCGCAAATGCCGCTATAGCTACGAACGAATGCAACCCCTTCGCGAAACCAGGACACCAGCGCTTCGTCAGGCGGATTCGACGTTTCTAGTTTGGCTGCCTGCTGTATCAGTTCGTCCACGTTCATACGCAGCAACGCTTCGAACAAGGCTTCTCGTGTCGGGAAATGGCGAAACAGTGTGGCCAACCCGACGTCGGCCCGGCGGGCGATATCTCGCATGGACGCATCGGCGCCATGCTCGGTGACGACGTCACGCGCGACCGCAAGTAGATGGCTGTAATTTTTTCTGGCGTCGGCTCGCATAAATCGCCTTGACAATCGGATCGGTGATCCGTATAAAATGAAACTGTATCTGGATCAGTGATCCACAAGATACAGCACATTTGTGCAAATGGGAACCGAGACGCTGTCCGACACCACGAAAGGAGATGTCATGGGAAAGCTTGAGGGTAAGGTTGCAGTCATCACGGGCGGATCGAGCGGCATGGCGCTGGCGAGCGCCAAGCGGTTCGTTGAAGAAGGCGCCTATGTTTTCATCACGGGCCGGAGGCAGGAGGTGCTCGACGAGGCCGTCAAGCAGATTGGCCGGAACGTGACCGGTGTGCGCGGCGACGCGGCCAATCTCGACGACCTTGACCGTCTGTTCGATACAGTCAGGCGTGAAAAGGGCAAGATCGACATCCTGTACGCGAGCGCTGGCACGGGCAAAGCCGTCCCGCTGGGCGAGATTACCGAGCAGCACTTCGATGCGGAATTCGGCCTGAATACGCGCGGCACGCTGTTTACGGTTCAGAAGGCGTTGCCGCTGTTCAACGATGGTGGATCGATCTTCATGACCGGGTCAGTTGCTTCGGTGAAGGGTTTTCCTGGTTACGGCGTGTATGCGGCGAGCAAGGCGGCATTGCGCTCATTCGCACGCACTTGGCTCAACGAACTGAAGGGCAGGAATATCCGGGTGAACGTGCTGAGCCCGGGGCCGATCGCCACACCGATGCAGGACCAGGTTCTCACCGAGGAGGCGAAGCGGATGTTCGAATCCCTGATCCCGCGGGGAAAGATGGGGCGTCCTGAGGAAATTGCGGCGGTCGCGCTGTTTCTTGCTTCAGACGATTCGAGCTTCGTGAATGGGGTGGAATTGTCTGTCGACGGTGGCTTATCGGCTATCTGAAATCGCGCCGAAAAGCTGGATTGGTTTCGGTGATTGTCCAGCGGATATTGTCACGTCTGCTCGCGCTGCGCTGCAAACGGCGGCGAAGGCGCTCGGCTCCGCGTGTCTGCTGCGGCTCGCGTGGCGCATCGCGCGCAGCGAGGCGCCTAACGCGGGCAACGGTGCCGCGCGCCCGGTTACCAACTAACACGAGTCCGTGGTTGATCAAAACGTCACCTGAATGGAGAGTTCGCATGAGCTATTCGATTATTGGCTTTGGCGCGGTAGGCCAGGCACTCGCTCGAGCGTTTGCAAGAAAGAACATCGACGTAACGGTCGCCAGCCGGCGCCCTCCCGAGACGTTGATGCAGCAGGCACGAGCGATCGGCCCTACCGTCGTCCCCAGGACGCTGCAGGATGCAATCGCGTCCGACACGATCTTCCTGGCGGTTCCTTTCTGGGAGCACCGCGAGGTCGCGAAGCAGATCAAGAGTTGGAAGGGCAAGACGGTCATCGACGCGACAAATGCTTATGGCGTTCCCGTCGAAGAGCTACAAGGTCTGCCGTCCTCCGCAGTTGTCGCCAAAGCGTTTACCGGGTCCAGGTTCGTAAAGGGTTTTAACCATCTGCCCGCCGCCGTTCTGGCCGCTGATCCGAGTGTGAATGGCGGCAGCCGCGTCGTGTTTCTGTCGAGCGATGACGAAAGTGCGGTGGCACCGGTCGCGGCTCTGGCTGAACAACTCGGTTTCGCGCCGATTGCGCTAGGACCGCTCAAGGATGGCGGTTCGCTCGTCCAGGCCAGGGGGAATACCTGGGCTCAACTGATCTTCAAGGATCTCGTCAAGTTCAAATAGCGGCGCGTCACGGCAAAGTCACGTTCGCCCAGCATTTCCGAGCGAGTCCAGCTACCGAACTCGAGCCTTCGGTAGGCGCGCCGGTGCATCCCTTGAGGCGGTATTTCCGGGTTCAATTCGAACGGAAGATAACGAACATCTAATTCGGGAAGTTCGTCAAGGGCCTTGCCGGCCTCCAGATTTCGATGTCCGATCCAGCACCATGGACAAATGAAGTCGTAGGCGATCGTGATTTTTGAGCGTTCCATGGCATGCCCCGTGGGCAAGTTGCGATGCTCACCAGGCAAAACAACACGAGCTCCCAGCTGAATATACTCAGCGCGCGAGCTCGTGTTGCGCGTGGCGCAATGGCCCATTCGATGGGAAAGCGCTTCCCCTAGGGTTGCTGGTCTCTTCAGAACTATTCCGCTTCGCAACAAGAACTTTTGGGCTTGATGTTGCTAACATCCGGACTCGAACTTAACGCGGTCGACAGGCGAGGCGAATATGATCGACGCAGGTAATACGAACGCAAGCTCACTCGACTCTGAACTTCCGTTTTCGTCCCTTGAATATCGGCAGCATCAAATGTTTCCGCGCCTCTCCAATGCGGAGATACGCAGTGCGAGCCGCTATGGCCGCCAGAAGTCGTTCAAGGCCGGCGATTCGATCTTCAGGACGGGGAGCATTGCAGAAGGGCTATTCATCTTGCTGCGCGGGAGTGTGCGGATCTATTCGTGCGACCCGCAAGGGCGTACCACGGTCGTGACAGACCATCATGACGGCCATTTCATGGCCGAAATGGCGCAACTCACCGGCAAACCGTCGCTGGTGGACGCGATTGCCATGACTGACTGCGATACGCTCGTCCTGAACTCAGAGCAGTTGCGGGCGCTGATCATCGCGGACGCCCAGTTGGGCGAGCACATCATGCGCGCGTTGATCCTGAGGCGTCTCGGGCTCATCGAGCAGGGGCTCGGTCCCATTATCGTCGGCAAGGGTGACGACGCGAGGGTGGTCCGCCTGCAAGGCTTTTTGCGGCGCAATGCCTATCCGGCTGCGGTGATCGATGCACACAAGGATTCGGACGCCGTGCAGCTGCTCGCCGGCCTCACTTCGAAGGCCGACGATTTCCCGCTTGTTTTTTGCCCGGACGGGTCGGTCCTGAGGGCGCCCGACGAAGTGGAGCTCGCCACCCGGCTCGGCCTGGTGCCGACGTTCTGTGCGTCGCAGTGCTACGACATCGCTATCATCGGCGCGGGTCCGGCGGGCCTCGCGGCGGCCGTTTACGCGGCGTCGGAGGGGCTTTCGGCCGTCGTTTTCGATCGGCGCGCGCCAGGTGGTCAGGCCGGTGCGAGCGCACGTATCGAGAACTACCTTGGCTTTCCGACTGGCATATCGGGGCAAGCTCTTGCAGCACGCGCGTTTCAGCAGGCATTGAAATTTGGTGCTCACGTGGCCATTCCCACTGCGGTCGATCGGGTCGAGGGCGCGGCGGGCAACTTCGTGCTCGCACTTTCCGATCGACAGTGCGTGCGTGCGCGGACAGTCGTGGTCGCGAGCGGAGCGGTGTATCGAAAGCCTTCCGTGACGGGCCTTGAGCGCTTCGAGGGCAGAGGGATCTACTATTGGGCGTCGCCCATCGAGGCGCGTCTAGTCAGCGGGAAAGACGTTGTGCTGATCGGTGGCGGTAACTCGGCTGGGCAGGCTGCCGTCTTTCTCGCCAACTTTGCGAAAAGCATACGCGTTTTGATACGTGGCCATAGTCTCGAAGCCACCATGTCCCGTTACCTGATAGACCGGCTCAGCGCTCTGCCAAACGTGTCGATCTGCGCAAGATGCACGCTTGAATCACTGGAAGCGAGCGACGGTGGTCTTGAGCGAATTCGCGTCTTTCATCACGAACAGGGCAGTGAGCTCATTGAGATACAGCATCTTTTCCTGTTCATCGGCGCCGATCCAAAAACAGACTGGTTGACATCGATGGGCGTTCAACTGGATGAGCGCGGCTTTGTCGAAACGGGGCCGCCCGATGCGAACGCAGGCACTGAGCGCTTCCCACTCGAGACGAATGTGCCGGGGCTTTTCGCGATCGGCGACGTCCGATCAGGGGCGCCGAAGCGGGTGGCCGCAGCGGTAGGAGACGGCGCAGCGGTAGTCAGTCAGATTCATGCGTGGCTCGGTCGAGACGAAGCGCGCGTCAAGGCTTCTTGAGGCGCGCAATGAGCGGCATGACGGGCCAAACGCAATCGCTCCCCAAGTCGATGCTCAATGTGCGCCACGCTCGGGTTGAGGCGTCCACTCATGCTCTTCGCCAGGCACTTTGCCGAAGGTCCGCGCAGCCCAGGCTTGCCGCGCAGCCACAATTTTCTCGCGCGAACCAGACACGAAATTCCACTCGATGAAGCGTTCGCCCGGCAGGTGCGCGCCGCCGAGGAGCATCACGCGCGCGCCATTCGCGCTGGCGAGTTCGACCGTTGCACGCGGCTCCAGCACGGCCATCGTTGTCGGAGACAACGGCGTCCCGTCGATGGCCAGATCTCCGTCGACGAGATAGACGCCGCGCTCCTCGTGCTCGGCATCGAGTGCAAGGCGACCGGCAGCCGCGAACTCGGCATAGACGTAGAGCGTGGGTGAAAAGACTTCGACCGGCGAGGTCTTCCCGAAAGCCGTGCCTGCGATCACATGTACGGTTGCCCCGTCGCGCGTGAACGTCGGCAGCGTATCGGCCGGATGATGAATGAACGCGGGCGCGGCGTCTTCGTGTTCGACAGGCAGCGCGACCCAGGTCTGAATGCCGTGGATCGCCTGTTCAACTGGCCGATCCTCCAGCGGCGTGCGTTCTGAATGGACGATGCCGCGACCGGCCGTCATCCAGTTCACGTCACCGGGTACGATTTTCTGTCGATAGCCGAGGCTGTCGTGATGCATGAACGAGCCTTCGAACAGGTACGTGACGGTCGCGAGGCCGATATGCGGATGCGGCAGCACATCCACGCCGCTGCCAGCGGGCAGCACGGCTGGCCCCATATGGTCGAAGAAAATGAATGGTCCGACGAGGCGCGCGGCACGGGCGGGAAGCACGCGCCGCACGATCAGGTTGCCGATGTCGCTTTCGCGCGGCGTGAGCAGAGCCTTGATCGTAGTGGGCATGATGAATACCTTTCGTTAAGGGCCGAGGTGGAGGCAAGCCGTCACGGTTCGAGCAGCCGCAACAGCCGCAACTCCTCGAAATCAAGTTCGGATTCGATGCGATGCAGGACCGCGTCGTCCACCTTGCCGTCGCGATGCAGGCCGAGCAATGCCTCACGCGACACGCCAACGAGTTCGAGTTCGACACGCAGGAAGTGCGCACGGTGTTCGATCCGGTCCGCACCCAACTGGTATGCGCTTTCGTTCGCGGTGACGCGAATCCGGTATTCGGCTAGCAGCCGCTCGAACGTCGCGCGTTCGATGCCGGACGAGCGCTCGTCGATTTCCTCGAGCGCAGCGAGAGAGGCGCCGAACGCATGGGCGCGCGCCTCATGCTCGGACATGGTGTGACGGGCTGTCGGGCGCAGTTTCAGCAGCCGGATGAGCGGCGCGAGGCTGCCACCCTGCACGACAAGCGTCGCGATGATCAGCAGAAATGTGCTGAAGACGATCAGGTCGCGGCCGGGGAAATTGTCTGGCAGCGCGATTGCGGCCGCCAGACTGACGACGCCGCGCATACCCGCCCAGCCGAGCACAACCGCTTCCTTGAAGCTCCACGGCTCGCGGCCCGAGCGTTTCGCGCGTATCTGGTCGGGCAGCCAGATCGCAGCAAACACCCATGCGAGGCGCGCAACGATGGCTGCCGCAGTTGCCGGCAACGCGACACGCAGCCCGGCCGTCAACACGGCCGATTCGTGATTCACCCGTGAGAGGAGTGCATGCAGTGTGAGGCCGATCAGGATGAAGACCAGCGCCTCGAGCACGAACACGACCGCTTCCCAGGTCGCCTTGGCTTTTATGCGCATATCAGCGTCGAATACCCGATGCTGGCGGATGCCGAGCACGAGACCGCAGGTCACGACGGACAGCACACCCGATCCGCCGACGGCCTCCGCGATACCGTAGCTGGCCCACGCCATAACGAAGGTCACGACGATGCCGAGCATCGGATCGCCCAGACGCGGCAGCACCCAACACATGGCCTGGCCGCACACGATGCCGACCGCGATGCCGATCAGGGTAAGCGTAAAGAACAGCACCGATCCGCTCGTGACCGTGATCGTCGCGGCTAGCGCTGCCGAGACCGCCATCTGATAGAGCAGCAGGCCCGACGCGTCGTTCACGAGGCTTTCGCCTTCCAGCACGGCCACGAGCCTGGCGGGTAGCGGGTGGCGCTGAAGGATCGCTTTGGCGGCGACCGCGTCGGGCGGCGAGACGATCGCACCGAGCGTGAAGCACGCCGCCCATGGCAGGTTCGGGTTGAAGGCATGCACGGCGACGGCCACGGCGACGGTGGTGAATGTCACGGCCCCGAGCACGAGCGAAACGATCGTGCCGATGCCGCGTTGGAATTCCTTCCACGCCGTATAGAACGAACTCGACATCAGCAGCGGCGGCAGCACGGCCGCGAGCAGCAGGTTCGGGTCCACGTCGGGTACGCGCCTGCCGGCGACTGCGATCACACAGCCGCCGAGCAGCAGAACGACGGCAGGCGGGATCGCGATGCGCTCCGCGAGCCACGTCAGGGCGCCCGCTCCGCAGATCAACAGCAGGAGGTAATGAAAAAACTCGACGTTGTTCATCCGCTAGAAGCCCGGGGATTGCACGTCGATCAGACCGTAGACGACCCCGGCGAGAGTACCGGCAAGCAGCGAAAGGATGTACGGTTTCATGATGCGAGTCTTGGTTGGTGAACGTGGCGTGACAGGAACTACGCGAAAGGCTCGCGGAAAAAGTATAGGTTCGTCTGGAATCAGCCAGAGTCTGATTAAGAATATTTAATCTCTGGCGCATGCGAGATATCCGTTCGACCGAGCTTTGGAGTCGTGCGTGAGCGCGACGACGGCGCCGAATCGTGGCTAAAGCTTTTGTGCCTCGCTGGGCGCAAAGGCATTGCGGCTTCGTTTCAGAACTTTTCAGTTTGCGCCAAGGACTTCGGCCGCTTGCGTCATTAGAGTGCCTGCCGGCATGTGGCGCTATTCAGCGAGTTCTCGCTCCTCGCCGCATCGCTATCCATCTCAACACGCAAGGTCGTCGCCACGCCCGCGCGCGGCGATGCAACGACGGAGATCTAGCATGAACACCCAGCAAATCGATTCGACCAGGCCTTCGGCGTCGCGCCGCAGGCTGCTTTCGGCAAGTGCGGGCATGGCCGGCGCCGTGGCAGCCATGTCGAGCCTGTCCGCGAACGCAGCCGCGTCCGTGACGGGCGGCTCGGCGCATACGCATGGCACCTCGCATCATCACGGCGGCAACTACGTGAGCGCGAAGGACGGCACGCAGATCTTCTTCAAGGACTGGGGCACGGGCATGCCGGTCGTCTGCTCGCACGGCTGGCCGCTCTCGGCTGACGCGTGGGACGCGCAGATGCTCTTCCTGGTGAATCAGGGCTACCGGGTAATCGCGCACGACCGCCGCGGCCATGGCCGTTCGGGCCAGCCGTCCGAGGGCAACGACATGAACACCTACGCCGACGATCTCGCGGCTGTGCTGGACGCGCTCGACGTGAAGGGCGCGATGCTCGTGGGCCATTCCACGGGCGGCGGCGAGGTGGCGCATTACATCGGCCGCCATGGCGAAAAGCGCGTGGCGAAGGCCGTGCTGATCGGCGCAGTGCCGCCGCAAATGGTCAAGTCTGCGAACAATCCGAACGGTCTGCCGATGTCGGTGTTCGACAACATCCGCGCGGGCGTGGCGGCGAACCGCTCGCAGTTCTATCTGGATCTGGCCACGCCGTTCTACGGCTTCAACCGCCCCGACGCGAAAGTCTCGCAGGGCCTCGTGCAGGACTTCTGGCGCCAGGGCATGGCCGGTTCGATCAAAGGCCAGTATGAGTGCATCAAGCAATTCTCTGAAGTCGACTACACCGACGACCTCAAGAAGATCAGCGTGCCCACGCTGATCCTGCACGGCGACGACGACCAGATCGTGCCGATCGACGATTCGGCGAAGCTCTCGGCGAAGATCGTCAAGAACGCGACGCTCAAGGTGTACAAGGGCGCGCCGCACGGCATGTGCAGCACGCACGTCGATCAGGTCAATGCGGACCTGCTCGCGTTCCTCAAGTCCTGAGGCGCTACGACGAGATCTGCGTGACGCGCCTGCGAGGCAACGCGCGTCTGTTCAGAACTCTTCAGCTTGTCACAAGGACTTTCAGGCGCGCGTCGCCTCAGCTCGATGCCTATCGCGACCACCATACGAACGAACGCGAAACAGGCCTCTTGCTCCTGGCGCCCAGTTTTGAGTGGCTTCGAAAAGGGAATGAAATGGGTTTGAAACTGCAAGGCTCGCACCCGCATAGCCTCGAGATCGCGCGTCTCGCTGCCGCCGTTCGTGCGAACGCTGACGATGCGCGTGTCTGGCGCTGGTACGCCGACCTCATGGAAGACGGACGCGTGAGTTGCACGCGTACGCGCAAGGGGTGGCTGATCACGGTAGACGGTCGCTGCACGGTGGAAGACGAGTCGTTTGATTGCGCCGTGCGTCGAGCGGAGCAGACATGGAGTGACATCGCGCAGTCCCAGGTCAAGCTGCTCCGCCGCAGCAAGACCGCTGTGAAGACAACCGCCTCGAATTTACCGCGGCTTCGGTGAAGCGCCGCTCAGAATGAGGATGACTGCTGGTCCCTTGCGGCCGCGTTGGAGCCTTGAGCGCCCGGCAGCGAGCCGAACATGTGCTGGCTGCATTTCGCCTCGCGCCATGCGGCACCCAACTTGTAACCGGAGAGCACCCTGCGTGCGAGGGGAAGTATCTGCTCGCCGGCCAGCATGCCGAGCAGGCCCGTCAGCGCAATGGTGGGCGGGGCCGGCGATTGCACGCCGATCGCACCGTAGACGACCCCGGCAAGGATGCCGGCCAACAAGGAAAGGATATACGGTTTCATAGTGCGAGTCTCATTGACGACCTGTCCCGTTACAGGATCTGCCCAGCGAATTCGTGGAAAGACTACCGGCTACTCTGGATTAAGAAAATACCAATTAAGAGCTTTTAAGATTAATTCTTTGGGCAATAAAATTTAATCCCTTTTTAGTTGTTGCTGCTCTGTCCTTGCGTGTCAAATAACCGGAGCTGGATGTCGAATTGCCCAGCGCCAATGCACATTGGACGCCTGCCGGTCATGCCGGCATGGCGGCTTCCTCCTCTCTCCGGTTCAAAGGACCTACCCGTCATGAACGATTCGAAGCTCGAAGTTCTCACTCCTCAAAACAGCCAACTGATCATCATCGATCACCAACCGCAAATGGCGTTCGGCGTTCAGTCGATCGACCGCCAGGTGCTGAAGAACAACGTCGTCGGTCTGGCCAAGGCGGCCAAGGTGTTCAACGTTCCGACCACGATCACCACGGTCGAGTCGCAAAGCTTCTCGGGTTACACGTATCCGGAACTGCTCGACGTGTTCCCCGAGCACAAGGTGCTCGAACGCACGTCGATGAATTCGTGGGACGACCAGAAGGTACGCGACGCGCTCGCCGCGAATGGCCGCAAGAAGGTGGTCGTAGCGGGTCTGTGGACCGAGGTCTGCAACACGACGTTCGCGCTCTGCGCCATGCTCGAAGGTGACTACGAGATCTACATGGTGGCCGACGCATCGGGGGGCACGTCGAAAGACGCGCACGACTTCGCGATGCAGCGCATGGTCCAGGCGGGCGCCGTGCCCGTCACGTGGCAGCAGGTCCTGCTCGAATGGCAGCGTGACTGGGCTCACCGCGCGACCTACGACGCCGTGATGGCGATCGCGAAGGAACATTCGGGCGCGTACGGCATGGGTGTCGACTACGCGTACACGATGGTCCATAAGGCAGCGCAGCGCACGGCTACGCCGCACGAGGTGCTGCCGGCTGTACCGGCACGCTAATCGCCTCCGCGATCGCCGAAAGCGGGGCGATGCGCTCCGCGTGAAGTCGGCGGCAGCGCACGCGGTCTGCCGATCGCTGCGCTGCAGTGCATTCCCCGCGAGGTACTCGGGTTGAACCGCGGGGTCTCGCATCAGCATTCCAATCTCACAGAGAGACTGATCGTATGGAATCTTATCTGGTGTCCCTCGGTGCAGGGATGCTGATAGGCGTGATCTACAGCGTGATCAAGGTCCGCTCGCCCGCGCCCCCGCTCGTTGCCCTCATCGGCCTGCTTGGCATGTTGATCGGCGCACAGGCCGTTCCATCCCTGAGGCAGTTGTTGGGCTTTTAATCGAACTGATAGAAACGAGGAAACGCAAATGAGCGCAACCGTTACCCATCCCGATCTCATTTTGCACAATGGACGGTTCACCACGCTGGATCGTTCGAACCCGATCGCCAGTGCCGTGGCGATTGCCGATGGCCGCTTCGTCGCGGTCGGCAGCGATACCGACGTCATGCCGCTCGCGGGCCGCGCAACCAAAGTTATCGATCTCGGTGGCCGGCCGGTGCTGCCAGGCCTCATCGACAATCACCTGCATTTGATCCGCGGCGGTCTGAACTACAACATGGAACTGCGCTGGGACGGCGTACGCTCGCTCGCCGTTGCCATGGAGATGCTCAAGCAGCAGGTTGCGATCACGCCCGCGCCGCAATGGGTGCGCGTGGTCGGCGGCTTCACCGAGCACCAGTTCGAAGAGAAGCGGCTGCCGACGCTCGATGAGTTGAACGCCGTCGCGCCGGATACGCCGGTCTTCATCCTGCACTTGTACGACCGGGCGCTGCTCAATGCCGCCGCGTTGCGCGTGGTGGGCTATACGAAGGATACTCCGGAGCCGCCTGGCGGCACGATCATGCGCGACAGCGCGGGCAACCCCAACGGGCTGCTGCTGGCGAACCCCAATGCGTCGATCCTCTACGCGACACTCGCGAAAGGCCCGAAGCTGCCGCTGGAGTATCAATACAATTCGACGCGTCATTTCATGCGCGAACTCAACCGCCTTGGCGTGACCGGCGCGATCGATGCCGGCGGCGGCTCGCAGAACTACCCGGACGATTACGAAGTCATCCGCAAGCTCCATGACGCGGGCGAGATGACGGTGCGCATCGCATACAACCTCTTCACGCAAAAGCCGAAGGCCGAAAAGGAAGACTTCGTGAACTGGACCGGCTCGGTCAAGTATCACGATGGTTCGGACTACTTCCGCCACAACGGTGCGGGTGAAATGCTGGTGTTTTCGGCGGCCGACTTCGAGGACTTCCGCGTGGCGCGCCCCGAACTGCCGCCCGGAATGGAAGGCGAACTCGAAGGCGTGGTGCGGGTACTCGCACAGAACCGCTGGCCGTGGCGCCTGCATGCGACCTATGACGAAACCATCAGCCGTGCGCTCGATGTGTTCGAGAAGGTCAACAAGGATATTCCGCTCGACGGAATCAACTGGTTCTTCGACCACGCGGAAACCGTTTCCGAGCGATCGATGGATCGAATCGCGGCGCTGGGTGGCGGCATCGCGATTCAGCATCGCATGGCCTATCAGGGCGAGTATTTCGTCGAGCGCTATGGCGCGCAAGCGGCGCAAGCCACGCCGCCCGTCGCGAGAATGCTCGAGAAGGGCATCAAGGTCTCGGCCGGCACCGATGCGACGCGCGTCGCGTCGTACAACCCGTGGGTGTCGCTCGCATGGCTCGTGAGCGGCAAGACAGTTGGCGGTCTGCGGATGTATCCGCAACGTAACCTGCTCGATCGCGATACCGCGCTGCGCATGTGGACGGAGTACGTCACCTGGTTCTCGAACGAAGAGGGCAAGAAAGGGCGCATGGTGCCCGGGCAGCTCGCCGACCTCATGGTTCCGGACCGCGACTTCTTCTCGTGCGCGGAGGACGACATTGCCGGCACCACCGCATTGCTCACGGTGGTCGGCGGAAAGATCGTCTGGGGCGCGGGCCCATTCTCGCAACACGATCAGCCAATCCCGCCTGCAATGCCGGACTGGTCGCCGGTGCGCCAATACGGCGGCTATGGCGGCTGGGGCGCTACGCAGCGCGAGGGCGCGCCGCTCGGCCGCGCCGCTGCCGCGGCGATGTGCGCCTGCGCGAGCGCCTGCGATGTGCACGGCCATGCACATGCGAGCGCCTGGGCCAGTGCATTGCCGACTTCGGACGCAAAGGGCTTCTGGGGCGCATTCGGCTGCGCTTGCTGGGCGATCTGACATGGCGATATGGAACGGCAGCAGCAACCCCGCATGGGTTCGCGCGCTGCTATCGCAGCCGTGGGTTGGGCCGCTCGTGCGCCTTGCGCTCGTGTCCGCCTACCTCATCGGCGGTGTCACCAAAGCCCTGAACTTCGAGGGCGCGATTGCGGAGCAGGCGCATTTCGGCCTGCACCCGGCCGCCCTCTGGGCAGCGCTCGCGGTGGCGGTCGAGATCGTCGGCTCGCTATGCGTGGTATTGCGCCGCTTCACGTGGATCGGCGCAGGCGGCCTCGGCATGCTGACCGTCGTCGCGATGCTGGTTGCCAACGACTTCTGGAACCATGCCGGTGTCGAGCGCTTCATGGCGCTCAACAGTTTTTTCGAGCATCTGGGACTGGTCGCGGGGCTCGTGCTCGCGATCCTGCTCGGCGATTCGCAGCGTCCGGCCGGCGAGAGCCGCGCCTGACCGATTGATCAGTACGATGAAATATCAAGGAAATTCCGCTATGAAAGCAATTCGCACTGCCTTAGTTGCCCTGATGATCGCGGGCGGTCTCGTCGCCGCGCCCGTTTCTTTCGCGACGCCGCCCGTAGCGCCGGTCGAATCGCCGTCGGTCGCAGTCGGTCCGCAGTACGACACGACGCACGTATACGTGGCACCAGAGGACTTCGACCGCTTCACCGACAGCTTCGCGGCGACGTTCGGCGGCAGCAAGTCGAAGCAGGGTGTGTTCCAGGTCACGCCGACACCGAGTCAGACGATGTCGCAGCTCGTATTTACCCCGGCAGGCACGATCTCCGTGTTCGGCTTCAAGACGCCCATGCCATATCCCTTCGGCGCGGAGCGCACGGGCTACCTCGTGACGGACATGGACGCGGCGGTGAAGTCGGCGCGTGCACTCGGTGCCGATGTGATCGTCGATACGTTCCCCGATCCGATCGGCCGTGATGCGATCATCACGTGGCCGGGTGGTACCAACATGCAGCTCTACTGGCACACCGAGGCCCCGCACTACGACAAGCTGCAGACCATTCCCGAGAATCGGGTCTACGTGTCGCCGCAAAGCGTGCACAAGCTGGTTCACGATTTCGTCAAATTCTCGCACGGCAAGGTGGTGTCCGATGACCTGAAGGCGCCGGGTGTCGAGATCGGCAGACCTGACGACACCTATCGCCGCATTCGAATCGAATCGCCGTTCGGCAAGATGACCGTGCTCGTGACGGACGGTCATCTGCCTTACCCGTTCGGGCGCGAAGTGACCGGCTACGAAGTATCGAATCTGGCCGATACGCTTCAAAAGGCGAAGGCCGCTGGCGTCAATGTGCTGGTGCCGCCGTTCACCTCGGCCGGGCGTGATGCCGCGGTCGTGCAGTTCCCGGGCGGCTATATCGCCGAAATTCACGCAGGCGCGGCGCAATGAAGTCCGAGGACACGATCCTTGCCGCGATCGCCGGCTTTGTCGACACGCTGAGCTTCGTTGCACTGTTCGGTCTGTTCACCGCACACGTGACGGGCAACTTCGTGTTGATTGGCGCCGGCATCGCCGGCTCGGGGCAGGGCGTTCTGCTCAAGCTGATCGTGTTCCCCGCGTTTATCGGCGGGGTCGTTCTCAGCAGCCTGCTCGTGCGTTGGCTCTCGCAGGGGCATGCGCGTCAGGGCGCACGCTTGCTCTATGCGGTGCAGGCCGTGCTGATCGTCGGCTTTTGCCTCGCCGGCGTATGGGCGACGCCGGTCAGCCGGCCCGACAGCTTGCCTGTCATCGTGGCCGGCGTCGTGGGTGCGTTCGCGATGGGTGTGCAGAATGCGCATCCGCGCCTGATCCAGCGTCCTGGCGTGCCGAATACCGTAATGACGGGCAACGTCACGCAAGCCGTTCTGGACGTGATCGACATGCTGTCGCCGGGCACGGTCGACAGCGTGCGCGCCGCGGCGCGCTCGCGCTTCGGGTCGATGATGCCGGCCATTGTCGCGTTTGCGGTTAGCGCGGTGGCCGGGGCACTGGGAGTGGTCTACATGGGCTTCTGGGCGCTGCTTGCGCCGGCGTGCGCCCTCGTCGGGCTCGCGGTGACCACGGGAGAGCATGAGCGCGCGAGCGCACCGGGGCACTCATGAATCCAGGCGGCGCAGGGAATCATCCCGCTCGGCCCCGGCGCGTGAGCGGCACGGGCAAACACAAACACAAGCCGACAAAGGCAAGGAAATCGATGGTATCGAGCACGATGCGCGGGCGTCGATTCGAGAAGGCCGCGCGCTTGACGGCCATCGCCGGGCTGTTGCTGATGGGCGCCGGCGCAGCGTTAGCGGATACGGCGGCGCAACCGGTTGCAGGTGCGAGCCTCGCGGCTGACTCGGCCGGTGCGACCACAGGCACGGTGGCGAATGACGCCACAACGACCGACGCGTGCAACGTCAAACGTCCTGCCGTGATGTTCAACCGCTGGCAGGAGGACTGGTCGGTGCTTGCGAACCCCTGCGTTCCGCGCAAGCCGCTCGACAGCCTCAAGTACATTCCGCTCGGCGGCGACCCCGCCTCATATCTGTCGCTTGGCGCGAACCTGCGTGAGCGTATCGAAACCAATGACGCCCCGCTGTTCGGTATCGGCTCTGCGCAGTCGGATACTTATCTGATTCAGCGCATCGAAGTGCATGCCGATGCACATCTCGCCGAGCACTGGCAGTTTTTCGTGCAACTCGTGGATGCGCGGGCGTTTGGCAAGAACGTGGTCACGCCGGTGGACAAGAATCCGCTCGATCTCGAGCAGGCATTCGTGGCCTACACCGGAGCGGTCGGCGGCGGTACGTTCAAGTTTCGCGTTGGCCGCCAGGAAATGGCATTCGACTTGCAGCGTTTCATTGCCGTACGCGATGGCCCGAACGTACGACAGGCGTTCGATGCTATCTGGGCAGACTACGAATACCAGAAGTGGCGCTTTATCGCCTACGCGACGCAGCCCGTGCAGTACCGTAACGCGACGGTGTTCGACGACGTGTCGAACCGCAATCTCACTTTCAGCGGCGTGCGTTTCGAGCGCCAATCCGTCGGGCCGGGTGATATGTCCGGCTACTGGTCGCGCTACAACAACACCAACGCGCGATACCTCGACGCTCAAGGTTCTGAGCACCGCGACGTCTGGGACCTGCATTATTTCGGCACGCGCGGCCGCGTCGATTGGGATGCCGAGGCGATGCTGCAGACGGGAACGGTCGGTAATAGTACGGTTCTCGCGTGGGCGGTCGGCTCGCTCGCGGGTTACAAGCTCGACCTGCCGTGGACGCCGCGCGTCGCGCTGCAGATCGACGCTGCCTCTGGCGACCGGCACCCGCATGATGGGCGGCTCGAGACCTTCAATCCGCTATTTCCGAACGGCTATTACTTCACGCTCGCAGGCTATACGGGCTACGCGAACCTGATCCACATCAAACCATCCATCACGCTCAAGCCTTCGGCCAGTCTCACGCTGCTTGGCGCGCTGGGCTTCCAGTGGCGCGAGACGACCGGCGACGCCGTGTACCAGCAGCCGAGTCAGCCAGTGCCGGGCACGGCGGGCAAGGGCAGCCGGTGGACCGGCATGTATGTGCAGTTGCGCGCGGACTGGACGATTGCGGCAAATCTGGTAGGTTCGGTCGAAGCCGTGCACTTCCAGGTGGGAAACTCGATTCGTGAGGCGGGCGGCCGCAATGCCGACTACGCAGGCGTCGAACTCAAGTACGGGTGGTAGGACTCGTCGGCGATCAGGCTCGTGGCGATCCCGGCGGCGTGAGGAGCGTTGCCGGGATCGCGCCATTTGTCAACTTCGTTCAGGCTCTGATTACGGCTGGCCCGATGGACGAAGGAGCTCGTTGTTCAGGTGCTCAAGGCTAACAGTTTGCCGAGAAAGTTAACATCGCCTTCGAGAGATTTTTGAGCTGCCCTCTTAGGAGCGTGCTCGTCGAAGGCGCATTGGAACTTCTCTGCGACGTACGTCCGGGTGCATTCGAAAAGGCTATACATCGCCTCTGGCCCGTCGAGACAGACGTTGACAAGTGACTTCGAGACAAGGTCATCCATGCTTTCAATCAAGCCGCCTGTCGTCACTGCCATGTTGTTGACGACTCCACGCAGCGAATCAAAGCTGAACGGTCTGTCCAGCCGGCAAAGTTGAACGAGCAGGGACTGGGCCGGGGCACTCAACAGGTCGAAGCTGACATCAAAGGCTGCCTGTAGACAGCGCTGCCGCGCCGTCGCAGTGCGGTATCCCCCGGACAGGAACGACAGTCCATCGTTCAGCAGGCTTTGCACGCCTTCTACGCCCAATAATTTCGCCCGTCCGGCGGCCAACTCGATAGCAAGTGGAATACCATCCAGGCGCTGACAAATCTTTGCGATGCTCTCAATCTCAGCGATGCGAGGGACAAACCTCGGGTGCATCTGCTGCGCATGATGGACGAACAGCTGGACAGCCGGACTGTTCAGCATCTCGTCGCAACGGTCCGTGAGTTTGGGAACACCAAGCGGATCCACCCTGAAAACCGTCTCGCTTCGAATCCTCAGTGGCTCCCGACTCGTAACCAGGAACTGGATATTCAGGCTTGCTGCCAACAATGCTTCTACGATTTGTGCAACAGCTGAGATGACATGCTCCGCGCCATCGAGTATCAACAACCACGGCGCATTCGATAGCGCTGCTCTTAAACACTCGGAAGAGACGATTTCCTCCGGCATTTCGACGCCGCAACCGCACGCGATGGCACTCAGCACCTCGTCAATCGTGGCTAGGGACGCAAGATCGACAAAGGCCACCGTCGCCGGGCATGACGGCACTATCCGATAGGCGACTTCAAGTGCAAGGCTCGATTTTCCGACACCACCTGTGCCCGTCAGCGTAAGCACCTGGGACTCCACCATTGCCTCGGCTGCCTTGGCGACGACTACGTCTCTCCCGACGAAATTCCCGACGCGGCTCGGGAGCGGCCGCGGACTGGCGGCGGTACGGAATTTCGGAGGTACGTCCTGAGACGGGGCCAACCGGTAGCCACGGCGCGCGACCGTGGTGATGAGGTCCCGGTCATCACCCAGCGCCTTGCGCAGCGCAGAGATGTTGACGTCGATATTGCTGTTTTCGACGATGGTGCCGGGCCAGACCGTCTGCATCAGCTCGGACCTCGACACCACTCGACCCTGTGCCGAGGCGAGCGTCACCAGCAGGTCGAAGGCGCGCGAGCCCAGCCGCACATCCTGGCCATCACGCAGCAAGCGTCGCGCGTCCATATCGAGTTCGATTCGGCCGATTTTCATAAGGTTGCCTCCAGCAAGGGAAATAGACACGCGTGTCTTCGCCATCGGTGAGTGGTGAAGTCAGGTCGGCTACCGCCGGAGTGCGCGCTTTATAACGCTGCTGGCGTGTCTGAACGCAGCGTCTGTCGGACTGGTTTCAGCCAGGCCATCGAAAACCATAAAGTCATGAATCGTGCCGATATAACGAGCGGCATTGACTCTGACGCCGGCGCGCATGAGCTTTCGGGCATATTCTTCGGCGTCATCTCGCGTAATGTCGTTCTCTGCTGTGATGACGAGTGCGGCAGGGAGGTCTTCGAGTTCGTCGGGTTTCGACTGTATCGGCATCGCCGCCGCGAGTGACCGAGATTTCTCGGGAAACTGCGACTCGATAAAACGCTCCAGCGCTCTCGCCGTCATACCGGGCCCCGTCGCGAACTGACGATATGACTGCGTGGTGGAATCTGCCGACAGGATGGGGCAGAACAGCACTTGCAGGTGCAGACTCGGGCCATGCCGGTCTCTCGTCCATCGCGCCATGACTGCAGCGATGTTTCCGCCTGCACCGTCGCCGGCCACCGCAATCGCGCGAGCATCGACCTGCAGCGCTTCGGCATTTGCAGCGACGTATTGCAGTGCGGCGTATGCCTCTTCGTTTTGTGTCGGAAACAGGGCGTGAGGTGCAGGCGAACAAGAGACGAAGACAACCGCCACCTCTGCTTCAGCCGAAAGGCGTGACACGAGCCTGCGGTGGGTTGCGAAGCTCGCCATGCGCCAGCCGCCGCCCGGATAGTAGAGCACGACGGGCAGTAAGCCCGGCGTGCCGGCCGGTCGCACGATGTGCACGTCGACGGAGCCAGTCGGTCCAGTCTTGAAGGTCAGCGCTTCGGTCGTGACGGCATAGTCGTCCGCGAAACCGTTGTCACTGTCGGCGCGGCAGGGGAACGACGGCTGTTCGGCGAGCAGCGAATCCGGATGCATGCCGGCTTCGGAGACCAGATCGAGAAATTGCTGCGTCTCGGGGTCCAGTACTGGGTGGGACGTCCATGGCGTCGCGAGACGCGGTGACGCGGAATCGACGGTACTTGCAGGCGGAACGTGGTCCATGAAAGCCGACATATGAGAGTTAAGCGGTTGGGGGGACTCCCACTCGCGCCACACACAGCGTCAACTGCACCTGCTGAGCCTGAAACGATGTCGAGTCCCGGTAACCGCTATTCTCCAGGCAATGCGCCGGGACCGTTCAGTTAAAGTTTGCTAAGAAGCGTTAGCCGCAGGTGCAAACCCGGAAGCGCGTCCGCGTCAGGCGCCGCCTCCGCGAGTCTCACCCTTGCAAGGTGCGGCCATTACACGCTCGAGCGCGCATGCTCATGAAGCACCTCGCTCACCCAGGACGGCTCTGCAACGCGATCCGCCAGAATCAGCGCATCCATGGAGACTTTGCACCCGGCGCTTGCAAACGCTTCCAGTTGGGGAACGGTTGCTCTGGAAAGGGCGATAGGCCTGCCGCCAAGAATGTTTTCGAATCCTTCCCGGTAGATGTCCCAATGCGCCAATCCCCGCCGGCTCGTGCACTCGCGAAGCTTGCGGGTGAGCTGCCGGGCGAAGTCATGCTCGCCTGCCCAGATCATGACGGGTATTGAGCCGAGTGCGAGGCCGTAGACGATCGACAGGTCGTGCCCGATCGAAGCGACGAGCTCGGCGCAGTCCCTTGCCAGCTTCACAGCGCGCTCAGTCTCGCCTTGCAGCCAAAGAATTCGCATGTACACCACCATGCTTGCGATGCGGCCATCCATTTGTGCATCATTTGCCCTTGCAAGATTTTCCCGCGTGGGGCCAGCTTCGAGGGCGATGACCTGTTCAATCAGCGTTCGCGCTTTCGCCTGGTCGCCGAGGTAGTGGCGTGCAAAGGCGAGATTGCGGCTCGACATCTGATTGAGCGTGGAGTCTCCGAAACGATTCGCGAATGCCTGCATCGCCTCGGCCAGTGCAAGACCTTCCACGTATCGACCTGTGACAAGCCGATGCGCAAATACGCCCCACAGAATGCGAAATTCCAACGCCTCGTCACCCAATCGTCGGCTCAGGGCGCAGGCACGTTCAAAAGCACGTGCCATTTCGATGGTTGGCCCACGCGTGTGCCAGAGCGAGTGTCCGTAGGCCACCAGCAGTTCGACGTGTCGCGTGCTACCGGCCTGCTCCGAGCCCTCAACGGCTGCAATGGCGTGTTCCGCCATGCTAAGGAACTCGTGCGGCCGCGACAGATGGAGCCAAAGTGGTGCCGTGGCGATAACGAGGTCGATTTCGAGCTCGGAATCCCCCTCCTGATGCGAGGCCCACTCGAACGCCGCGCGGATATCGTCAATTCGCTTGCTGAGCTGGGCGAGCCATTGGGGTTGCGCCTTGCCCTCCCAGGCGGCGCCCAGGTCCGCGAAGGTCTCGCAGCAATGTATCGTAAGCAGGCGCCAGGCCTCGTTCGCTTCGCCGGCTTCCAGCAAGCGAAGGTGTGCGTATTGGCGGGTCGTATCGAGGAGCCGATACGGGTTGTCGGCATCACTGATATCACGTGCGACAAGCGACTTGGCGACAAGGCCTCTGATTGCCTCACATACCGCCAGTTCATCGATCTGCCCACAACCTGCCACGGCAACGGCTTCACGAATGCCAAACGAAGAGCGCATCACCGACAGCCGGCGCAGGACGTGCTGCTCATGCGAGTCCAGCAGCTCGTAGCTCCAGTCAAGCGTCGCTTTCAACGTTTGATGCCGCGGCAACGCGGTTCGGCGCCCTTGTGTGAGTAGCGCAAAGCGGTCGTCCAGGCGCGCGGCGATCGCACCCACGTCCATGTGCGCGACGCGCGCCGCGGCAAATTCAATCGCCAAAGGAATTCCGTCCAGGCGCCGGCAAATGTCGGCCACGGCGCCGATGTTCGAAACCGTGAACTGAAAGGCGTCGTCGGCAGCCTTCGCCCGGTCGTGAAACAACGAGATGGCCGGATAACTTCCGGCCTCCTCGATGCCAATCCTCGCACCCACTTCCGGAAACGGCAGGGCCGACAGCCGATGCACCGACTCGCCATCCGCGCGCAACGGCTCCCGACTTGTTACCAGAAGGTACACGCCAGATGCGCCTTGCAGCAATTGTTCCGCGACCTGCGCAACCGCCTCGACGACATGTTCGCAATTGTCCAGGATCAATAGTATTGGCGTGTCGCCCAGTGAGGCAAGCAGGTCCGGGACTGGCTTGCCGCTGAATACGGCGACGCCGAGCGTCGACGCCACGGTACTGGCGACGCTCGCCTTGTCGGAAACGGGGGCGAAGTTGACGAATAGTGCCCGGATACCGGTACGCTCGGAAAAGCGATGCGCTATAGCCACGGCGACCGTGGTCTTGCCGATGCCGCCCGGACCGGCGATGGTCAATAGCCTGCGTTCGGGAAGCTGGTCGGTCAGGCCGTCAATGACATCTTGCCGGCCGATGACCCGGGTGAGGGTCACGGGCAACGCTCGCGCACCTTCATCGGGGGTACGGGCCGGCGCAGTCGGCGTGGCGGCGGTGAATTGCGTAGCCCTCGTGGAATTGACCGGCACCGCGAGCCGATAGCCGCGTCCATTGTCGTTCGCGATGTAGCGGCTATCCGATTTGCCATCGCTCAGCGCTTTCCGAAGCGTGGAAACGTGCACACGAAGCGCGCCATCGTCGACCACGCTTTCTTTCCAGACCTGCTCGCGCAGTTGACGCGTTGAGACCAGTTCGCCACCGTGCTCGGCGAGCACGATAAGAATGTCGAGCGCACGACTCCCAATGCGGACCTCATCGCCATTTCTGGTGAGGACACGCTGCGGGAAATCGATGCGGAACGGGCCGAAAGTCAGGCTATACCGGGCAACCATCAAACCCCCATGCAGGTCAATAGTACGGGCATCCGTTGCGGCCACACTAAATATCTGATGATTCTATCACCGCAAAGTCTGATTTCCTGTCTGTGCGGATGGATGAGTCTTCGCCACGTCGATGACGAAAGCATCCAGTGTCCTTCGCCGTAACGAAGACGGAGGCTCAAATCAATTGTTAAGAGGCCAGTTGCCAAAAATCCCGCAGAGTTTCAGGCTGCGCGGCCGTGTGGGGCGCTTGCCGCGAGGTTTGGGTGAAATCCTCGTCGGTGCTTTGGCCGCTGGCGTACAGGGCGTATCGTTCCACGATTGCGTCCAGTTCACCGGCCTCGGCAAGCTTTTCTCTTCCGTACGCGCGGGCCAGCGCCAACACGCGATACGTGACAACGGTGCCTTCGAAGCGAATCTCGACCATCGATTTGTCGACGAGCTTGCAGACGCAATCCATCACCGCCGAATCATTGAGAGCGTCATCGCGGGCGATAAGGCACGCGGCCTCAGCGTTGAACGGATAGCCGAACACGCAAAAGCGCCGAAATACCGCCCGCTCCCGGTCGCTGAGCATCTCGAAACTCCAGTCCAACGAGGCTCGCAAGCTTTTCTGTCTTTCCTGCGCGGTTCTGAAGCCGCCGCCCAGGTAGAGCAACAGTTCCTCGAGCCCAACTCGGAGATGCTCCAGTCCAAGAATCGAGGCGCGCCCCGCCGCCAATTCAATGGCCAGTGGGACACCGTCCAGGCGTCGACATATGTCGTCGATCAGCCGTAGGCGGTCACAGTTCATATCCATGTTCTGCCCGTTGGAGAACAGACGTCGCTGGAACAGCCGAAAGGATGGGGAGCGAAGCGTTGCCCCAGGGGCATCCTCGACGTCAGGCAGTGCAAGCGGGCCGACGCGGTAAAGGAAGGTCTGCAAAAGTCCTGGATTTGATGGGCGCGTGAACTATCCTGGGAACAGATGAGAGCGCGAGGTGCTGCAATGACGCAACTGGATCTTGGTCTGAATCTGTCAACGAAGCGCACGCGCAAGCGTGAATTTCTCGACGAGATGCGACGCGTGGTGCCGTGGCTAAAACTGATCGCGCTGATCGAGCCGCACTATCCGAAGGGTAAAACCGGACGGCCGCCGTTTCCGGTTGCGACAATGCTGCAGATCCATTTCATGCAGCAGTGGTTCGGATTGTCCGACCCGGCGATGGAAGAGGCACTATACGACGTGCCGCTGTATCGCGATTTCGCTGGACTGGATGGTGGGGTGACGCGCTTGCCGGACGAAAGTACGATCCTGCGGTTTCGTCATCTGCTGGAAGCTCATGGCCTGGCGGAGCAGATGCTCGCATTGGTCAATGAGATTCTGAGCGAGAAAGGTTTGTTGCTCAAGACCGGATCGGCAGTCGACGCCACGCTGATTCCAGCGCCCAGTTCAACGAAAAACGGCTCCGGTACACGAGATCCGGAAATGCAGTCGACGCAAAAAGGCGGCAACTGGTACTTCGGGATGAAGGCGCATATCGGTGTGGACGCGGAATCGGGCCTGGTTCACACCGTCATCGGCACGGCGGCCAACGTTCACGACATCAACGCGGCCGAAGCACTGCTCCAAGGTGAAGAAGCGGATGTGTACGCCGATGCTGGATATCAGGGTATTGAAAAGCGCTGCGAAAGCGGTTCGGTGCGCTGGCACGTCGCAATGAGGCCCGGCAGGCGAAGGAAGCTGGACCTGAGTGATCGCGTGGACGCGATATTCGATCAGATCGAACGACTGAAAGCCGGTGTCCGTGCCAAGGTCGAACATCCGTTCCGCATCCTCAAGCGGCAATTTGGCTACACGAAGACGCGATACCGTGGCTTGAAGAAGAACACCGCCCAGATCACGACACTGTTTGCACTGGGCAACCTGTGGATGGTACGCAAGGTTTTATAGAAGGTGTGAATGCCCTGGAAGATGACGTCCAGGGCAATCGGAAAGCGCGAGGTGTCATGATCGAACACGGTGTGTCACCGTGCCAGCAAGTCCTCAATCAACGCTGGTTCCGTGCCAGTAGCAAAAAATTGGCGCGCAGAAAACGGGTTATGCAGACCTTCCTTTCCTATGTCAGCTCCATTCATGGGCTGTCCGGCCCTGTGACGATCGTGCGCCAGGACGTTTCAACGGAGACCTGGCGCGAACAGGACATCGAAGTTCACAAGCAGGAAATCACCTTCGCTTTCGACAACGGCGCGGTGATTCGCCGATCCCTCGAGTGGGATCAGGTGAGCTCCGATGCGCTCTGCGCCGAATGCTGGATCGACTATGTCGTGATCCAGCATCCCGCCGGCCTCAGCATCGATCCGGCGAGCCAGAGATTCGACAACGTCTGCCGCGAAACCTTCTGGCTGCGTTATCACACCGCATGACGTTCGCCCGGATGTCCGTCCAGTCAGTCTTGCCTCGCGGCCGCGTGGCTCTCGCCAAGCGCACCGTAAAAGACGCCGCCAATGATTGCGACGCCCAGTGCCGAGCCGATCTGAAACGTAGAAATCACAACCCCTGAGGCGAGTCCGGCATGCTTTGTCGGGGCTCCCCCAATGACCGCCTTGATGCGCCGCTGCGGCTTGCATCGCTGTCGACATCGTGCGGCCTGCGCAGTCTCGCGACCCGCAAGCTCGACGCAGCGGGGATCGCCCGGATCGACGTGTTCATAGGCGGTGGCACGCCGGCCGTCACCGCCGCTGTCTCGGCCGGGCTTGCCGTCGGTGCGTTCGCGCAGCGGGTCGCGCCGGTCGGTGTCATCGAAGACGGTGCGCTGCTGGGGCTCCCCGCGCTTCCTCCTTCGGAAATCGTGCTGCATTCGAGCCTCTCGGATACGAGGTCGCGTGGAGCGCTGCGCACGATTGCCGCTGCGTTTCGCGAACATCGAGCGACGATTCGATACTTGGCGTGGAGAACACTCCATCAGACAAGCGCATCACCTGGGCCCGCCAAGGAGGTTTGATGACGTCGAGTCATTAAACAAATGACACCCAGGCTCTCGCGAAATCACCACGCCACACCGAGAATGCTTTCCAACACGGCATCCGCCGTAATCGAGGAGAACAGCATGTTTGCAATTACCGGTGTGACAGGACAGGTGGGCGGCGCGGCGGCACGCGCGTTACTCGACGCGGGGCACGCGGTGCGCGCCGTGCTGCGCGACGCAAGCAAGGCGGCACCGTGGCGCGAGCGCGGCGCGGAGGTGGCGATCGCGTCGTTCGAGGACGCCGACTCGCTCAGCGCCGCGTTTCGCGACACGGCCGGCGTATTCGTGATGATTGCGCCGAATTTCGCGCCGCAGCCCGGTTATCCCAACGCGCATGCGGCGGCCGCGATACTGAAGGAGGCGTTGTCGAAGGCGCGGCCGGGGCGGGTGGCGGCGTTGTCGTCGGTGGGCGGGCAGCGCGATGCGGGGCTCGGCCTCATCACGCAGGTGCATATTCTCGAACAGGCGCTCGCCGATCTGCCGCTTCCGACCGCGATCCTGCGGCCGGCCTGGTTCATGGAAAACTCGTTGTGGGATATCGCACCGGCCCGCAACGCCGGCGTGATGCCGAGCTTTCTGCAGCCGCTCGATCGCGCGTATCCGATGGTCGCGACCGCGGATATCGGCCGCGTGGTCGCGCAGGCGCTCACGCAGTCGTGGCAAGGGCGGCGCGTGATCGAGATCGAGGGGCCAGGGCGCTATACCCAGCACGAGATTGCCGCGCTGCTCGGCGAGGCGCTCGGGCGGCCCGTCGAAGCGCAGACGGTGCCGCGCGAGCAGTGGGAGGCGCTGTTTCAGGCGCAAGGCACGGAGTGGCCCGCGCCGCGTATCGAGATGCTCGACGGCTTCAACTCGGGGTGGATCGATTTCGAGCAGGGGGTGAACGAGCGGGTGATTGGCATGACGTCGTATCGGACGGTGCTGGAGGAGTTGGTGAAGCGGGCGGGGTAACCAGGCCTTAGGCGGGATGCGCGCTCACGGTGGCCGGACGCTGTTAGCCCGCCTCGCAGCCGCGCCCCGCGCGCGTGCTAATCTTGCTCCCTTCGCGGACGTCCCGCGTCAGAGCAGACACCATGACGGAAGCCTTCGATCCGGACGGCATCGAGCAAGCGGTCTTCGTGGTCGGCGAACGCCATGCGACGCTGGACGAGCCGTGGCGCGCGTATCGGCGCGCGCGTCTGATTTACGTTAGCGAAGGCGTGCTGACCGTGCGCACGGCATCCGGCCGTTGGGTCGTGCCGCCCGCCCGCGCGCTGTGGATCGCCGCGAATACGCTGCACTGCCTGCACGCGACGCGGCCGGTGCAGTCGTATTCGCTCCATGTTGCAACCGATGCCGCAATGGACGCCACCGACGACTCCGCCGCCGCCGCCGACGCCGCGCCGCTGCCCGCGCAGACCGGCGCGCTGGTCCCCGACACACTGGTGCAGGCGCTGCTCGCCGCCGCGGCCGATCTGCCGCACGATCACACGCCCGATGAACCCGCCCGCCGTCTGCTGCAGGTGCTGCTGGATCGCGTCGCCGGCTTGCCCGCCGCGCCGCTTGGCTTGAACTGGCCGGGCGATCCGCGCGCGCGGCGCATAGCCGAGGCGCTCAGCGCGAATCCCGCGCAATCGCTGGTGCTGGAGGAACTCGCCGCGGCCGCGGGCGTGACCGCGCGCACGGCCGCGCGTTTGTTCGCGAAGGAAACGGGGCAGACCTTCGGTCAATGGCGCCAGCAGTTGCGTCTGCTGGCCGCGCTCGAACATCTGGGCGCCGGTGAGAGCGTCACGCAGGTGGCGCTCGAAGTCGGCTATAACGACGTGTCGTCGTTTATCGCGGTGTTTCGCGATGCGTTCGGCGACACGCCGGCGCGCTATTTCCGCTGACGCCGCTTCGTGGCCACCGCGCGAGCGTCGCCGTCGCGCGAAAACGAATCTGCCTCAATGGGCGCCGGCCGCATCCGGTCCACCTCCGCCCTTGGCCGGCCGCGTGATCCAGATCAGCGGAATGATCAGCAGGAAGATGATCGCCGACACAAAGAAGACGTCGTTCAGGCCCATCATCGCGGCCTGCGTGTTCACCGTGAAATCGAACAGCGCATTCGCCGATTGTGGATTCAGATGCAGCAACGACTGCGTGTTGTCGATCTGCTGCGCGAACAACGGGTTGTCGACCGACGCCTGCTCGGTCAGCCGCACATGATGCAGTATCGTGCGGTTGTTCCACGCGGTACCCGCGATCGACGTGCCCACCGCGCCGCAGAACACCCGCACGAAATTCGACAGCCCCGCCGCCGCCGGAATCCGGCTCTGCGGCTGGCCGGACAGGATGATCGCCGTCAGCGGCACGAAGAACAGCGCCATCGGAATGCCTTGCAGCAGCGTCGGCAGCACGAGGTGCCACGTGTCGATCTCGATCACGTACTTCGAGCGCATATAGAACACGATCGCGAAGCCGACGAACGCGACTGTCGAGATCACGCGCGCGTCCGAGTGCGGCAGCACGCGGCCGAGTATCGGCGCAAGAATGATCGCGAAGATGCCGAGCGGTGCGGTGACGAGGCCGGCGTCGATCGAACGGTAGTTCAGGTACTCCTGCATCCATTGCGGCAGCAGCACGAGATTGCCGAAAAATACCCCGTAGGCGATCGAAATCGCGATCGTGCCGCCGAGAAAGTTGCGCTGCTGAAAGAGCCGCAGATCGACGATCGGGTGCTCCTCGGTCAGCTCCCATACGAGGAAAAACGCAAAGCTGATCAGCGCGACGAGGCCGAGAATCGCGATCACCGGCGACGAGAACCAGTCGAGATCCTTGCCCTTGTCGAGCATGATCTGCAGCGACGCGACCCACGTGATCAGCAGGCCGAGACCGACCACGTCGATCGGCGGCTTGCGCGTCGGCGATTCGCGGGTGCGGTAGATCATCCACGTGACGCTGGCCGCGAACAGGCCGACCGGGATGTTGATGTAGAAGATCCACGACCAGCTGTAACTGTCGGTGATCCAGCCGCCTAGCGCCGGGCCCGCAATCGGGCCGACGGTGGCGGTCATCGCCCACAGCGCGAGCGCGGTCGACGACTTCTCCTTCGGATACGAGCCGAGCAGGATCGCCTGCGACAACGGAATCAGCGGCCCGGCCACCGCGCCCTGGAATACCCGCGCCAGCAGCAGGATCGGCAGCGTCGGCGCGATGCCGCACAGCCATGACGCGAGCGTGAAGGACAGGATCGCGCCGACGAACAGCTTCACCTGGCCGATGCGCTGCGTGAGCCAGCCGGTCAGCGGAATCGCCACCGCGTTGGAGGCCGCGAACACGGTGATCACCCACGTGCCTTCGTCGACCGAGACGCCGAGGTTGCCGGAAATCGTCGGAATCGCGACGTTCGCGATCGACGTGTCGAGCACGTTCATGAACGTGGCGAGCGCGACCGCGATCGTCGCGAGAACCAGCCGGCCGCCTTCGAGAGGCGCGGGCGGCGACGGTGGCGCGGGTGGCTGAGGCGGCGACGACGCGGAATCAGGCGCGGCGTTGGGCTGGCTCAAAAGGCGTTCTCCGGAGGTTTTGCGGCGGACGGCGCGAACGGTGTGAGGACGGATGGCGAGGGCGCGCGATTCGCAATGCATGGTCGGCGCAGGATGCCGTGGACCGTGCACCGCGTCGGCGGGTCCGTCGATGCGCAAAAGCATACCCGCAATCGCCGGCCGGCGTCGGCCACGGCAGCAGCCGATGCGGCGCCCGACGGCGCGAACGCGGCACGCGGCGTATGCTCGCGGCTGAGGCTGCGTCAGCAAAGGCCGAAACGTACACCCAATCCCACGGAAAAAAGGACCCCACCATGAGCTGGCAACAATTCGAACACGGCTGGCGGCGCTCGCCGCAAAATACGCCCGCGACGAGCCTCGTCGTGCTGATGCACGGCGTCGGCAGCAACGCGCGCGATCTGATGCCGCTCGCCGACATCTGGAGCGAGGAGCTGCCCGGCACGGCGTTCGTGTCGCTCGACGGCACCGATCCGTTCGACGGCGGCTTCGGCGGCCGCCAGTGGTTCAGCCTGCGCGACGTCGGCGCGGCGAACCGCGAGGCGCGCGTCGTCGCCGCCTATCCGGCGCTGCGCCGCGTGCTCGACGCCGAGCTCGCGCATTGGCAGCTGTCTTTCGATCGGCTTGCGCTGGTCGGCTTCTCGCAAGGTTCGATCATGGCGCTGCATCACGTCGCGTCGAGCGTTGAGGGCGCGGCCGGCGTCGTCGCGTATTCGGGGCGGCTCGCCTCGCCGATCGTGTCGTCGAACCGCGCGACGCCGCTCACGCTCGTCCACGGCGAGAACGACGAGGTGATCCCGGTGCGCGAACTCGAATCCGCGGCCGACGCTTTCAACTCCGCCGGCTATGCGGTCGACGCCTACGTGCTGCCCGGCGTCGGCCACACGATCACCGCCGACGGCGTCGCGCTCGGCCGTGATGCGCTGGAACGCGCGCTGGGCGAGCTGTCGCGCGATTGACACAAACCCACTAGAAAGTGGCCCTAAAGATTCTGATGGGCTTGCCGTCATACGGGCAATAGCTTGAAAATCACCCCCGCCGTGCGGGAAGCGCAACGCCCAGCGGGGCGTGTCGCGCGGCTTCGGGGTACCGGGGGCGCATTTCCAGACCGCCTTGGACGGCGCATAACGACACATCAGAGCCTGCATATGGCCAGACCGACGCCGCATTACCCGCTCTTTGAGCGACTGTTCCGCCACGCCGTGGCGGTGGATCTCGGCACGGCCAACACCCTTATCTATACCGACGACGGCGGCATCGTGCTGAACCAGCCGTCCGTCGTGTGCTTCGAGACGCAGCCCGCGAGCGGGTCGAAGCGGATCGCCGCGATCGGCGCCGAGGCGCGCCAGCTGCTCGGCCGCGTGCCGCGCAACCTCGAAGCGGTGCGGCCGATGCGCCACGGCGTCATCGCCAATTTCTCCGCGGCCGAACACATGATCAAGCAATTCGTCGACATGGCGCGGCCGCGCTCGCTCTTCAGCCGGCGCGCGGCATTCACGCTGTGCGTGCCGGCCTCCGCGACCCACGTCGAGCGCCGCGCGATCCGCGAAGCGGCCGAGGCGGCTGGCGCGTGGAAGGTCAGCCTGATCGGCGAATCGCTCGCGTCGGCGCTCGGCGCGGGCCTGCCGGTGGGCGACGCGACCGGCTCGATGGTGGTCGACATCGGCGGCGGCACCACCGAGGTGGGCGTGATCGCGCTGGGCGGCACCGCGTATAGCGGCTCGGTGCGCGTCGGCGGCGACAATTTCGACGCGGCGATCATCGGCTACGTGCGTAATCTGTATGGCGTGCTGCTCGGCGAGCAGACCGCCGAGCACGTCAAGAGAGCCATCGGCTCGGCCGTGCGCGACGTGCCGCTCGAGCAGATGAACGCAACCGGCCGCAGCGTCGACGATGGGCTACCGCGCACGGTGCAGTTGAGCAACCGCGATATTTCGGAGGCGATCGAAGGGCCGCTGAGTCAGGTGATCGGCGCGGTGAAGCGCGGGCTCGAATTGGCTCCCGCCGAACTCGTGACGGACATCGCGCACAAGGGCATCGTGCTGACCGGTGGCGGCGCGCTGCTGCGCAATCTGGGGCGGCGTTTGAGCCGGGAAATCGGCCTCGACGTGCACGTCGCCGACGAACCGCTGACCTGCGCGGTGCGCGGCGCGGGCGCGGCGGCCGCAGCGGGGTGGGTGGACGAAGCCGGGGACGCGTGAGCGGTGGATAAGGGCTTCACTACAGCTCGGCAAAGACCCGGCATTCGGTGGCAAGGTAACCGGGCTGCTGCTCACCCTTGGCAAGGCGGGCTGCAAATGGACGCTCCGCTTTACCGGCCCTGTGACGGGCAAGCGACGCGATGCGGGCCCGGTCTGTCTCCCGAGGTCTCTATTGCGGACGCACGTGAAGGCGCTTGCGATGGGCCGTTCGATCGACGCTGGCAAACACTCAATTAACGAACGCGACCGCGAACAGGAAGCGGCCAGCGTTGCCGCCGCAGCGCTCCCGTTTCAGAATGCCGCGCACGCGCTTCCCAGTGAACTGAGACCCTCCGACGCGGACAAATATTGACATTTCGTTGACCGAAGCGGAATCCGAAAATCATCCATCGCCCATTCCATACCCCTGTGGATGCCTGCTAGCGTAGCAGCCCTAACAACTACAGAGGACACCGGAATGTCGTATCAACAGGATTCGGACGGCGTGCGGGTGGTGCTCAGTGCGCCGCAACTGGCGGCAGTGCTCTCCCGCCAGTCGATCAGCCCCACGGAGATGCTTTCCAACCGGCTATGGGGCGGTTTGCAGGTGGTCGGCGGGGTGCTGGAAATGGTCGGGGCGGCGGCTCTGTGTGTGCTGCCGGAACCGACGATGGCCAGCAAGGCCGCGTGTGTCGTGTTCGGCGTGCATGGCTCAGATACGGCGTCGGCCGGTCTACGCCAAATCTGGACAGGCCGGGATACGGCCACGCTGATACAGCAAGGTACGACGAAACTGGCCGAGGCGATGAAGGCCAGTCCTGACTTGGCGAACAACATCGGCCTGTCAGTTGATATGGTCGTGCCGTTCGGCTTTGCCGGTTCGATCAGGGCGGTACGCGCCGCCAGCGTTACGATGGGCCGGATCAATCTGATTGAGCATGAGGCGCAAGCTGGCAGCCGGATTGGTGGGCATACAATCGCAAAGCATGTGGGACGAACCGAGGCGTAATTGCGCGCCAGGCTGGCTGCTGAAAGTCGCATTGACATCGCATCCTCATTTACGAATTTGCGCGCCGCTGAAAGTGCAGTTTCGAAGGTTATGCAATTCAACTCTGCGAGGGTGAAGGCATGGGCGGCGACAAATGACATACGTCTATGTCTGATTCATGACGTAGGGTCCCCTGCAGGGTATGGAATGACTCGATCAACAGGGAAACTCGTGCCGTTGAGCAAGGTTAAAATGTTTATAAAGCGCGAACCCCACAATGGCATGCCGTACTACATTCTCACAGCGTATCTTGAGCTTTGATGCCAAAATTTTTGACCGGCAGGAGAAGTTAATGAAAGTAATTGTGAGCCACCACGTCGACTGCAGTGACCGCGATGAAAATGGAATGTATGAATATTATTACGAGTACGATATCTATGAATTTGTCGAGGGAAATGTCAGTTATATAGTCAGGGCCTATATGGACGAACCCGGCGACGCACACTTCTTAAAGATGAAAGGAGACGGCGACCAGGATTGGCGAATAATGATGGAGCCAGACAAAGATGAGCCTCTGTTTAAAGAGGTCGTCGAACATCTAAAAAATATCGGGAAACCCAATATACGGTGCTTTATGGGGCGCACCGGTTATGTTGATCTTTAGGAAACGGCCTGACTGATGAAGTTCTCTCCAGGCGAGTAATATCCTTGTCGCCACGCGTCAGTGGTTTGATGAAGACGCCTGCCCGACGCGTCGCTGACGCTTATGTGACAATACGCATCGCGTCCCATTTTCAGGGGCACCGGTACGCTCATTTCCCAATGCCTGTAGCCGGCTCCGCCCGCATTCCCGCGCCGATGCCGCTGTCCGTCGATCACCCGTGAATCAATCCGTTTCCGCTTCGTCGCTGTCGTCATCGCCATCCTTCATCGGACTACGCAGCGGCTTGCGCATGCCTTACGTCGAGGCCGGCGACGCCGACTTGCTGCTGTTCGTGCACGGCTCGTTGTGCGACTACCGCTACTGGCAGCCACAACTGGCCGGTCTGTCGAAGCGCTATCGCTGCGTCGCGGTCAGTCTCACGCATTACTGGCCAGTCACCGATAGCGCGGCGGACCTGCCGTTCAGCTGGAGCAGCCACGCCGATGAAGTGGCGGAGTTCATCGCGCGTTTCGGCGCGGGGCCCGCGCATGTGATCGGGCATTCGCGCGGCGGCTGCGTCGCCTATCATTTCGCGCGACGCCATCCCGAACACGTGCGCACGCTGACGCTCGCCGATCCGGGCGGCCCGCTGCAGATCGCCGGACGTCCACCCGCGAGCGTGCCGGAGACGGTCAACGCATTGCGTGCGAAAGCGGCTCGGTTGATCGAAAGCGGCGAGGTCGAAGCAGGCTTGCAACTGTTCGTCGATTCGGTGAGCCGCCCCGGCTTCTGGGCGATGAGCACCCCGGGTTTTCGCCGCATGGCGACGGACAACGCGCACACGCTCGCGCGGCAATTCCGCGATCCGCTGCCCGCCTACATGCCCGAGGACGCGGCCGATCTGCGCTGCCCGGTCCTGCTGATCGACGGCGAGAAGAGTCCGGACATGTTCCACCGCACGGTGACGGCGTTGCAGGGATGGTTGCCCGATGCGCGCCGCGAAACGGTACGCGGTGCGTCGCATGGCATGAACCTCGCGCATCCGTCCGCGTTCAATCGTTACGTGGATGATTTCATTCAGGCGATGAGCGCGCGCTGAGCAAGTGAAGCGAAGATCGAGGGCGATCGGCCGGCGCGCGCCGCCGCCGATCGCCCGTTACTGCATCAGGCCTTGCGATGCGCGTCCTTGTCGAGCGCGCGTTCGGCCGCCTCGCCGACGAGCCCGTGATAGTACAGATGTACGCCGATCGCGAGCGAGTCGTTGCGGATTTCGTGGAACACCTTCCACGCCTTCACCGGGTCCTTGAACAACAGATAGTGCGCTTCCTGCGCGATCAGATCCGCGACTTCATGCAGGCCGTGTCCATGCAGCACGTCGACGAGCGTGTCGAGACTGCGATGCGTGCGCGCGTCGGTGCGCGGATAGAGCATGTGCAGCACCGCGACGTCCTGCGTCTTCAGCGCCGCCGACAACGCGACGACGATATCCTGATGATTCAGCGCGGTGACCGTGTGGTCTTCGGTATGGACATGATCCGGAAACAGCGTTTCGAGAGAGACATTCATTTGTATTCGTCCTGCTTTTCTGTGTGATCAAAAAAACCCGCTTCGAATCACGGGCCGCAAGCATCAATGCACGGATTGAGTATCGCAGATGGATCCACGCCGACGCAGTGTGCTGGCGGCAAAACATTGTTGCGGCTGGTGTTCCGACTTTCGTGCAACTTTCATCGGCATCGCGATGCACCCGCCGCGTGCCGACAACGAATGTTGCGCCCAAGGAGATGGACTGTTGCGATCAATCGACCCAATCAACGACACGCCGACCCGTAGAATGCGCAGCGGAGCCTGAGCATGCCCGTACTTTTCGGGAGCGCCGATGTCGCGCCTCGCCGTACGACTGCGATGCATGCCGGCGTGAGTGCGGTATCAAGCAAAAGGAAGACGTACATGAACTCGAAGTCACACGCAACGCTGAGCTTTTCCGACAGCGACCAGACCATCGATCTGCCGATCTATCAGGGCTCGCTGGGCCCCGACGTCATCGACATCCGCAAGCTGTACGGCCAGACCGGCAAATTCACGTACGATCCTGGCTTCATGTCGACGGCGGCATGCAACTCCGAGATCACATATATCGACGGCGACAAGGGCGAACTGCTCTACCGCGGCTACCCGATCGACAACCTCGCGCAGAACGCCGACTTCCTCGAAACCTGCTACCTGCTGCTGAAGGGCGAACTGCCGAACGCCCAGCAGAAAGCCCGGTTCGAGAACACCGTCACGCAGCACACGATGGTGCACGAGCAGATGCACTTCTTTTTCCGCGGCTTTCGTCGCGACGCGCACCCGATGGCGATTCTGGTTGCGGCGGTCGGCGCGCTGTCCGCGTTCTATCACGACTCGCTCGACATCACGAATCAGCAGCATCGCGACGTATCGGCGATCCGCATGATCGCGAAGCTGCCCACGCTGGTCGCGATGGCGTACAAGTACAGCGTCGGTCAACCGTTCGTGTATCCGAAGAACGACCTGTCGTACAGCGCGAACTTCATGCGCATGATGTTCTCGAATCCGGCCGAAGAGTACGAGGTCAACGACGTGCTGGTGCGCGCGCTCGACCGCATTCTGATCCTGCACGCTGACCACGAGCAGAACGCGTCGACGTCGACCGTGCGGCTCGCCGGTTCGTCGGGCGCGAATCCGTTCGCGTGTATCGCGGCGGGTATCGCGTGTCTGTGGGGCCCGGCGCACGGCGGCGCGAACGAAGCCGCGCTGACCATGCTGGAAGAAATCGGCTCGGTCGACAACATTCCCGACTTCATCGCGAAGGTGAAGGACAAGAATTCGGGCGTGAAGCTGATGGGCTTCGGCCACCGCGTGTACAAGAACTACGATCCGCGCGCGAAGCTGATGCGCGAAACCTGCCACGAAGTGCTCGAAGAGCTGGGCCTGCACGACGACCCGCTGTTCAAGCTCGCGATGGCGCTGGAAAAGATCGCGCTCGAAGACGAATATTTCGTGTCGCGCAAGCTGTACCCGAACGTCGACTTCTACTCGGGCATCGTGCAGCGCGCGCTGGGCATTCCGACGTCGATGTTCACCTGTATCTTCGCGATGGCACGCACGGTCGGCTGGATCGCGCAGTGGAACGAAATGATCGCCGATCCCGAGCAGAAGATTGGCCGTCCGCGTCAGCTGTTCATCGGCGAGACGCTGCGCGAGGCGAAGCCGGTCGCGAAGCGGTAACAGGCCGGATAGACGCCCGACAACGCGTTCAACGACGGTCGCCAACCCACGGCTCACGAGGCCGTGGGTTTTTTTACGTTCCGCGCATCCTGCCGCCTGCACGTCCCGTGCCACCGAAAACGCCGTCAAAAAACGGCCCAAAAAGCCGAAACTCCGAGGCGATAAGCTCGTCTCACGCGGAAAGAGCCTCTACAATCGGATGGGCCGGCCAACCGGGGGCCGGCCAACCGGGGCCCGGGTGACGGGGCAACCGGGCAATCCGGCGGCCGATCCGAGGCGAGACCCGAAGTGCAACCAAACGCAGCAGCGAATCCATAGGAGCGACCTTGATACAGCAGCCAGAAGCCCTCGGCGGGCTGACCCACTCGGGCGGCGTCGATCATCGCGAGCCCGAGCAGGACGGCGTTTTCATCCCGACGGAAAACCTTAACGTCGCGAGCGCTACGCAGCACGTGCTCAAGTCGGGCGACACCTTCATCGTCAACGATCCGCTCGGCGATATCACCGGCCACGACGATGGCCTGTTCGTCAACGATACGCGCGTGATGTCGCAACTGCGCCTGACCTTCGGCGGCCGCGCGCCGTCGCTGCTGTCGGGCAGCGTCAGCAGCGACAACACCAGTTTCACCGCGCATCTGACCAACCGCCCGCTGCCGCCGCTCGGCGGCGACAGCACACCCGAAGGCGTGATCCACGTCGAGCGTGTGCGTGTGCTGTCGGGCACCGTGCTCAACGAGGCGATCGAGCTCACGAACTACGGCACGCACGATGCGACCGTGCCGCTGTCGATTTCGTTTTCCAGCGATTTCCGCGATATGTTCGAAGTGCGCGGCCTGAAGCGCGACAAACAGGGTCGCGTGCAGCCCGCGCGCATCGAGAATCAGGAAGTGCTGCTCGGCTACATCGGTCTCGACGACGTGGCGCGCAACGTGCGGATCGCGTTCTCGCCGCAGCCGGACAAGCTGTTCGCCGACCGCGCCGACTACACCGTCAAGCTGCCCGCGCAGGCATGCGTGTCGATCTATCTGTCGATAGCGGTGCATGTCGTGCCGATGACCGGCAAGCCCGGCGCCGACGTGTCGCAGCCGATGCATGCGTTGAGCGAAGCGCATCTCTCGCAGATCGATGCGGAGCGCCCGCGGGTCGGCCGCACGGCGGTACGCGCGGCAATGGTGGATGCGCACCTGGTGATGCGCGAGCGACGCAACGCGAGCGCGCGCGTGCGTTCGAGCAATCCGCTGTTCAACGCGTGGATCGACCGTTCGTTCGCCGACCTCGGCCTGCTGACGACGGATCTCGCGACCGGCCCGTACCCGTACGCGGGCATCCCATGGTTTTCGACCCCGTTCGGCCGCGACGCGGTGATCACGTCGCTGCAGACGCTGTGGCTGCAACCGCATCTCGCAGCCGGCGTGCTGCGCTTTCTCGCCGAGCATCAGGCGCGCGAGAACTCGCCGTTTCGCGATGCCGCGCCGGGCAAGATCATGCACGAGATGCGCAAGGGCGAAATGGCCGCGGCCGGCGAAGTCCCGTTCGCGCTGTACTACGGCGGTGTCGACACCACGCCGCTGTTCATCGTGCTGGCCGGCGCCTACGCGGCCCGCACCGGCGACGTCGGCTTGATCGACGAACTATGGCCGGCGCTCGAACGCGCGGCGCAGTGGGTCGCGGGCGTGTGCGACAAAAACCGGCACGGGCTGCTCGATTACCAGCGCGAATCGGATGGCGGCCTCGCGAACCAGGGCTGGAAAGACAGTCACGATTCGGTGTTCCATGCGGACGGGCGCTTCCCTGACGGCCCGATTGCGCTCGTCGAAGTGCAGGCCTATGCGAGCGCCGCGTTCGATACGATGGCTCACTACGCGAAGCTGCGCGGCCTGCGCGACGCGGCCGTGCAATACGCGGAGCGCGCGAAGAAGATCCGCCGCTGCGTCGAAGAAAAGTACTGGATGGACGAGGTCGGCTTTTACGGTATCGCGCTCGACGGTCATGGCGAGTTGTGTCGCGTGATGGCATCGAACGCGGGGCATCTGCTGGCGTTCGGCCTGCCCACCCGCGAGCGCGGCGAGGCGGTGGTGCGGGCGCTCGACTCGACGCTGTTCCACACCGGCTGGGGCGTGCGCACACTGGCCGCGAGCCAGGCGCGCTTCAATCCGATGGCATATCACAACGGCTCGGTCTGGCCGCACGACAACGCGCTGTGCGCGCGCGGGCTGTCACGCTATGGCGGCAAGGCGTCGGCCGTGAAGCTGCTGCAGGCGCTGTTCCAGGCCGCGGTCAATTTCGACATGCGCTTGCCCGAGCTGTTTTGCGGCTTCCCGCGACGCCGCGGCGAGCCGCCCACGGCCTATCCGGTCGCGTGTTTGCCGCAGGCATGGGCGGCGGGCTCGCCGTTCATGATGCTCGAGGCGTGTCTGGGCATCACGATCGACGCCGAGCGCCGCGAAGTGCTGATCGAACAGCCGATGCTGCCCGAAGGTATCGACTGGCTCGAGGTCAGCGATCTGCGGGTCGGGGATGCGTCGGTGTCGATCACGTTCCGCCGGATCGGCGAGAAGGTGGTGGCGTCGGCGGAGCAGGGCGATGTGAGGGTGGTGGCGCTGCTTTGACGCCGACCACGGTAGCGGGCATCGATGTTGGCGGCGACCGGAAGGGAAACCATCTGGTCGTCCTGCGCGGCACCGAGATCGTGAGCCATCTCGGCAACGCGACCCCCGAACAGATGCTCGAACGGTGTCGCGCATTCGGGGTGGCGGCGGTCGGCATCGATGCGCCGTGTCGTTGGCGAACAGGCGCCGCGGGACGACTAGCCGAGAAGGCGCTCGCGCGGCAGCGAATCTTTTCGTTTGCGACACCGGCTCGCGAAACGGCGATCGCCAGCAAAAGCGGCTTCTACGGATGGATGTTCAACGGCGAGCGCGTCTACGACGCATTCGTCGCGCACTTTCCGCTTTTCAGCGGCGGCGAAAAACTCGATGGCCGCGTGTGCTTCGAGACATTCCCCCACGCGATCACGTGCGCTTTCCTCGGGACGGACGTCGCATCCGCGAAGCAAAAGGGTCCGCAGCGCCGGGCAATCCTCGAACGGGAAGGTATCGCAACAGCGTCGCTGACTTCGATCGACGACGTCGACGCGGCGCTATGCGCGTTGGCGGCACGGTATCTGCTGGAAGGCAGAGTCGATACATACGGTGACGAGCCAGGCGGATTCATCGTGGTGCCTGGACTTTGACACTCACATTCTGGGAGGACGGGTGCACCTGGCACGACGATTCGGAGTATTGCTGCTATCCATGGCGGCGTTGGGTTCGACCGCGGCATCGGCGAACGACATTCAGTGTGCAACCTCGCAGCAACCCGCTGAGCGCGTCATCTGCGATCACGCGATCCTGAACAACGAGTACGACGACATCTTCGCGCAGCAACAGGCTCTTCTGAGCAGCGGGAAACTCTCGTCCGCGCAACTGGCGAAGTGGCGGCAGGCGCGAAACGCCTGTATCGATGTGCACTGCGTGGACGGGGTGTTCGCGCAGTGGAAGGCGATGGCCCGGTCCGTCGACGTCGCTCCACAGGCGGCCGCGCCTCAGCCGGCCGCGCCTGTCGTGACTACTTCGGAAACGGCGATGGCACCTGTCGGTCCCAATCCCGAAGCGCCTCCAGCCGTATCCGCGTCTGATGCATCTCAGGTGTCCCAGGCCTCGCCGACATCGGAGGCTTCTCTGGTGCGTCGAGGGAGTGCCGCCGGTGTGGCGCTTCCGCAGCCCGTCGCGGCGGAGGCTTCCGCGCCCGTGGCTGCCTCGGCGGCGCCCAGCCAGAGCGAATCTCGTGGCATGACCGGCATGAGCGACATCAGTGGCGGCCTGATCGTGGTTCTGCTCGTCGCGCTCGGAGCCGGTGTGTTCTTCGCGCTTCGGAACCGAAGCAGAGCGACCGCAAAGAAGACGCAAGGTAAGAACGGGCGATGAGGTGATGCCAACGCGCTGGCCTCGCGCACGAAGCCGCGCTTTGACCTACCGGTCGGGCCGCGCGATTCGCCAATCAAACAACGCGGAATGCCTGTCACAGCCTTCCGCGCTAAAAGCGACTGCAAGGAACCGATTATCGGACGAGGAAACCGTAAGTCAGCGGGTCACGCTCGTCCACGATCCAGGTTGCGAAACCGCAAACGTATGCGTTGCCCTGGACCTCGGGGACGACGGCCTTGAAGTCGCCGACGGTCGTCTCACTGAGTACACGCCCCTTGAAGACCGTGCCGATGATGGACTCATTGACGAGCGTCTCGTTGCTCGTCAGTTCGCCGCGCAGATAGAGTTGCGCGACGCGTCCGCCCGTCCCTGAGCCGGTGGGCGAACGGTCCACTTCACGGTCGGCGAACACGCAACAGTTGGCTTGCGTCGAGCCTTCGTGCCGCGGCGCGTTGGCAATGATGGTCCCGTAGATGTGGTTGATTTCCGGGATATCGGGATGCTCAACCCGGTACGCGTCGTTTGCAGCTTTTTTGACCTCGGCGCCAAACTTGATCAGTTCCTCGACAGAAGACTCCCGGACTGCGAGACCGTGCGGCGCACCGTCCGTGTAGAAGTAGAAGGCACCACCGAAGGCGATGTCACCCATTACCGTGCCAAACGACGGCGTCTCGACCGTGACATCCCGTTTCCAGATGAACGACGGAACGTTGACGAAGCGTACGTTGCCGGCGTGTTCACCATCCCATTGCACGAACGCCTCGATGAAGCCACATGGAGCGTCGATGCCGATTCGCGTCTCGGGAATCTGGCGCTGAACCCAGCCCAACTCGACCGCCGCGGTAGACAGCGCGATAACGCCGTGTCCGCAGTGGTCGCTATAACCCTCGTTGTGGACGAAGATGATTCCGAAGTCTGCCGTGGGACTAACGGGTTCGGTCAGGTATCCACCGTACATGTCAGCATGACCACGCGGTTCGAACATCAGCGCGGTACGAATTTCGTCGGCGTTCTCCTTCAGCCACGCTCGACGCTTTACGATGGTGTCACCGGGAAGACGAGGAAGCCCGCTTGTCACGATACGGAACGCTTCGCCGCCGGTATGGACCTCGACTGTCGAAATAGTGCGAGTGATTTTCATGTGTGCGTTGGGGGTTATTCGATTGAACGTCACTGCCCGTAGGGCACCGGAAGGCCGTTTCTGATCACATAGACGGTCGTGGGTGCGCCCTTCAGATCGCCGTTTTCATCGAAAGAGTAGGTGCCTGCCACGCCCTTATAGTTGGTCTTTGCCAACTGGGCGGTGAGCTTTGCCTTGTCGGTCGTGGTTCCCGCTTTGACCATCGCATCGGCCAGCAGTTTTACGCCGTCGTAGTAGCTGACCGCATAAACCTGCGTGTCGGTGTTGAACGCGGCCTTGTATTTCTGCAGAAACTCACGGCCGGCTGGGGTCTTGTCGAGCGCGATGCCGCCCTGGGCGCAATACACGATAGAGGCCGCGTCACCGGCAACCCTGCCCATGTCGGCCGAGCAAATGCCATCACCGCCAAGCAGCTTGGCTCGCAGTCCGCGTGCGCGCATCTGCCTGGCCATCGGCGCGCCTTGAGCAGCGTATCCACCGAAGAAGACGACATCCGGATTTTTGGCCTTGATGCTGGTGAGAATGCCGAGGAAGTCAGTCGCCGACGAGTTCGTGAACTGTTGGTCCACGATTTGAATTCCATTTGCCTTTGCCTCTTTGACGAACTGCTCGGCCACACCTTGTCCATATGCCGTGCGGTCGTCGATCACCGCGGCGGTCTTGGCCTTCAATGTTTTGGCCGCAAACTGACCCATCGTTCCGCCTAGCTGCTCGTCACTCGCGCCGATACGGAAGATGTTCCTGAAGCCTTGCTTCGTCAGCGCCGGATTGGAGGCAACCGGCAGCATCGGTACCCCGCCGGTGTTATAGACGCGCGAAGCCGGAATAGCCACACCTGAGTTGTACGGGCCGAGGACAGCAATCACGCCGCTGTCGACGAGTTTCTGCGCGACCTGAACGCCAACCTTCGGATCTGCCTGGTCGTCCTCGGAGTCCAGTTTGAAAGTTACCTTCTGGCCAGCGACCGTGACACCGCTCTTGTTGAGTTCATCGATAGCAAGGCGGGCGCCGTTCTCGTTGTCCTTTCCGTTCGGCGCCTGGGGGCCCGTAAGCGGAGCCGAGTGACCGAGGGTGACCACCGATTGAGCATTGGCGGATGCGGTGATGCCGGCGGCTGTTAAGACAGCCATTGTTAGGACGAGGTGGCGCATATAGTCTCCAGGTATTGGACCCATGTTTGACCAGATTAGCTCCGCTTCGGCATGGGTTCAACCTTTGAGCACGCCATCCGACAGGAGGAGTCGTGAAACTGACCGATTTCGATACACTGACTTTTGACTGCTACGGCACGTTGATCGACTGGGAGAGTGGCATCTTTGAAGGCCTGAGGCCTCTGCTGGAGCGAGCCAGGACGCCGCTCACGCGTGACCAGGTTCTCGAAGCGCACGCTCGCCACGAGTCGTCGCAGCAGAACTTCACCCCTGCGAAGCGCTATCAGGAACTGCTTCCCATCGTATATAAGCGCATGGCTGAAGAGTGGGGCCTGCCCTATACACACGAAGAATGCGTGGCGTACGGCCAGTCGATCAGAAACTGGCCGGCATTCGCCGATTCCGCGGTCGCGCTGCAATATCTGAAGAAGCACTACAAGCTGGTCATCCTGTCGAACATCGACAACGAAAGTTTCACCTTCAGCAACGCCAGGCTGCAGGTTGAGTTCGACGCCATCATCACGGCTGAGGACGTCGGGTCCTACAAGCCGTCGCCGCGCAACTTCGAGTACATGCTTCAGAAGCTCGATCAGCGCGGCATCCAGAAGGAAAAAATCCTTCACACGGCAGAAAGCCTCTTCCATGACCACAAGCCCGCAAACGAGTTCGGCCTGGCGTCGTGCTGGATTTACCGCCGTCATTCGCAGCCGGGCTTTGGCGCGACGATGAACCCGGGCTCGCAGCCTGACATCGATTTCCGCTTCGACAGCATGGCGGACTTCGTCGACGCGCATCGGGAAGCGCTGGTGAACTGAGCATCTTCGCGCCGTTGAAACGCGCCTGCCCGGTGGTAACATTTGTTGTCATCTCTCACTCCGGCCCCGACCCACCTCACCATGCCAGACAGCTTCGATCAGCTCGTCGCCCTGATCCGGGCGCGGTTTCCCGAACTGAGCCCGCAGTTCCAGATGGGAGCGGGCTTCCTGCTCGATCATCCCGACGAGGTCGCGGTGTCGTCGATGCGCAAGGTGGCCGAGCGCGCGCAGGTGCAGCCCGCGTCGCTGGTGCGGCTGTCGCAGCAACTGGGGTTTCCCGGCTGGAACGAATTACGCGATCTGTTCGTCGCGCGCGTGCGCACGCGGCCCGAGCCGTTGACGAGCCGGGCGCGCTCGATGGTCAAATCGAAAGATGCGCTCGCGAACGATCTTCTCGTCGCGCAGCAGCACAACCTCGAAACGACCGCCGCGCATAACGGCCGCGTGATCGTCGAGGCCGCGCGCGTGTTGCGGCGTGCGTCGCACGTGCACGTGGCGGGCTTCCGCTCGTGTTACGCGGTGGCGTTCGGTCTCGTCTATGGCTACCGGCTGTTTCGTCCGTCGGTGTCGCTGCTCAACGGCGAGGCCGGCACGCTCGAAATGCAACTGCGCACGATCGAGCGCGACAGCGCGACCATCGTCATCAGCTTCGCGCCGTATTCGGTCGAAGCCGCGCGCGTCGCCGAGGCCGCGCTCGAAAAAGGCAGCAAACTGATCGCCATCACCGACAGCGCCGTGTCGCCGATCGCGTTGAACGCCGACAAGGTACTGATCTTCTCGCACGAAAGCCCGTCGTTCTTTCCGTCGCTGGTGGCCGCCACAGCGATCGCCGAAGCGCTGGTCGCGCATTTGCTCGCGCTCGAAGGCGCGGATGCGCTCGAGCAGCTTGCGCTCGCCGAACAATCGTTGCATGCGAAGGGCGCCTACGTGCCTTGAGCGATTGCGTGAGGCCACGCCGCGCTCCACTCGATATCGTTCAAGGCATTTGACAACAAATGTTGTATTGGCGTATAAATACGTACCGATTGTTGAATATGGTGCGACCCGTGGCGTCGATGCAGGAATTCAGTGTTTTTCAGGTCAGCGGTGAGCCGTACGACATCGGCTACCGGCTCGACGTACTGCACGATCGCGCGCCGTGGGGCTTGCCGATCTACCGCGACGATCCTCACGATCCCGACGACGAAAACACCCTCGCCACCGCGCTGTTCGAAATCGGCAACGCTGGTGTGTCGATGAAAGCGTATCGCCAGAGGCAATGCGCGTTCGACACTTTCGTCGCATGCGCGACGCCCGAACCGGCCCGCGTTTCAGCGCCCGCCGCCCTCACCAGGAACTGAACATCATGTCCACCGTTTTTCATCGCTCTCCGAAGCAATCCTTGCCGGTGGCCGTCGCGGGCGACGGCATCGAAATCATCGACTCCACCGGCAAGCGTTATATCGACGCGTCGGGCGGCGCAGCCGTGTCGTGCCTCGGTCACAGCAACCAGCGCGTGATCGACGCGATCAAGCGGCAAGCCCAACGGTTGCCGTACGCGCACACGTCGTTCTTCACGACGGAGCCGGCCGAGCAACTGGCCGACCGGCTCGTCGCGAGCGCGCCGGCCGGACTCGAGCACGTGTACTTCGTGTCGGGTGGCTCGGAGGCGATCGAGGCGGCGCTCAAGCTCGCGCGTCAGTATTTCGTCGAGAAGGGCGAGACGCAGCGGCGCCATTTCATCGCGCGTCGGCAGAGCTATCACGGCAACACCCTCGGCGCACTCGCGATCGGCGGCAATGCATGGCGCCGCGAGCCGTTCCTGCCGATCCTGATCGAAGCGCATCACGTGAGCCCGTGCTACGCATATCGCGAGCAGCGCGCGGACGAAACCGAAGAAGCGTTCGCTCAGCGTCTCGCCGATGAACTCGAGCAGAAGATTCTCGCGCTCGGTGCGGACACGGTCGCGGCGTTCGTCGCGGAAACGGTGGTCGGCGCCACGGCGGGCGCGGTGCCGCCGGTGCGCGAATACTTCCGCAAGATCCGCGCGGTGTGCGACCGCTACGGCGTGCTGCTGATTCTCGACGAGATCATGTCGGGCATGGGCCGCACCGGCTATCTGTTCGCGTGCGACGAAGACGGGGTGGCGCCCGATATGCTGACCATCGCCAAGGGCCTTGGCGCGGGTTATCAGGCGATCGGCGCGACGCTGGTCAGCGACCGCATCTATCAGACCATCGTCGGCGGCTCCGGCTTCTTCCAGCATGGCCATACCTATATCGGCCATGCGACCGCGTGCGCGGCCGCGCTCGAAGTGCAGCGCGTGATCGCGGAAGACGATCTGCTGGCGAACGTGCAGGCGCGCGGCGAGCAGTTGCGCGGCCGGCTGCGCGAGCACTATGCACAGCATGCGCATATCGGCGACGTGCGCGGGCGCGGCTTGTTCGTCGGCGTCGAACTCGTCAAGGATCGGGTTACCAAAGAGCCGTTCGACGCCAAACTGAAACTGCACGCGACGATCAAACGCGAAGCGTTCGCGCGCGGCCTGATGGTGTATCCGATGGGCGGGACCGTCGACGGCAAGAGCGGCGACCACGTGCTGCTCGCGCCGCCGTTCATCTGCACGGAGCGCGACATCGACGAGATCGTCAGCCGCCTCAGCGATGCGATCGGCGCGTCGCTCGCCGCCCGCTGAGATTCGACCCACCGCCTTTTGCGAGAACGATGATGACCGAGCGCTTGCCTCACTTCGACATGTCCACTGCCACGCCCGAACAGAAGGCGGTGCTCGACGAAATCCTGTCCGGCCCGCGCGGCAACCTGAATGGGCCGTTCCTCGGCTGGATTCACAGCCCCGAACTCGCGCAGCATGCGCAACGCCTCGGCGCGTTTTGCCGCTACCAGACCGGGCTGCCGCTGCGGCTGTCGGAACTCGCGATTCTGGTGACCGCTTCGCGCTGGCAGGCCCAGGCGGAGTGGTACATCCACTATCCGATCGCGCTGCAGGCGGGCATCGGCGAAGCGGACGCCGAGGCGATCCGCCAGGGGCGCCGCCCCGAGTTCGCCGATGCCGACGACGCGCTGATCTACGACTTCGCGAGCGAACTGTACGAGACGAAGCGCGTGACGGCCGCGACGTATGCGCAGGCGGTCGGCCGTTTCGGGCATCAGGTCGTGATCAACCTGGTCGGCCTGCTCGGCTACTACGCCCTGGTCGCGATGACGCTGAACGTGTTCGACATGCGCGCATTGGGGCAGCAAAGCCTGCCGTTTCCCGAATAGCGCTTTTGCCAACGAGCGGCTGCGCAGCAGCGCCGCGCGCGCCAACGAAAAGCCCCGGTTGCCGAACTTCGCAACCGGGGCTTTTTACTGCGCGCTGCATTAACGACTTGCGCGCTCAGTTATCACGATCAGTTACCACGCTCAGTTACCGCGATACGTCGAAAAGAGACGTTGCTGCACCGTCGCCGGCGCGCCCGCGTCCGACGAACTGGCCTTCGCGCCGCCGACGTCTTGCGAACCTTGCGCCGAAGCGGTGACGATCGTCGAGTCTTGTGACACGGCCTTCGGATAGGTGGTGTCGTTCTGGTTCAGGAGGCCTGCTTTTTGCGCGGCTACGAGTTCGGCGCGCACCTGAGCGCGCGTGACCGGACCGTTTGCCTGCTGGGCGAACGACAGTGCCGGAACGATAAGAGCGGATGCGACGACGACTGCGGAAAGAAGCGATTTCATGACGACCTCCAATTGACTGTGTGGTGGATCGGTGTGAACCGCGTTCCCCGATCCGTTGAACGCAGTCTATTTCTTACGAGGTCAGCAAAAAAGCGGCTTTCTGGCGAAATATTGTTGCCAATTTTGAGATAGTGAAAAAGGCGCTTTTCCGCGCCGGGGCGCGGAAGCGCCTATGATGAAATCCGGTCCAAGCCCGCGCCTGCAAGCCGCGCGGCACCTGCGACCGATGCCCAGGCGCGGACACATCCGGGCGGACCGCCGCGGCGGGCATCATCTTTGGTCGAGCAGCGTGCGCGGCAAGGCACAAACAGGAGAGAGCAATGAAGCGCAAGGCATCGGCAGTCTGGCAAGGCGGCCTGCAGAACGGCAAGGGCTCGATTTCCACCGACAGCGGCGTCCTGAAGGACACCCAGTACTCGTTCGCGACGCGCTTCGCGGACGGCATCGGCACGAATCCGGAAGAGCTGATCGCGGCTGCGCATGCGGGATGTTTCTCGATGGCGTTGTCGGCGGAGCTGGGCAAGGCCAACATCACGCCGGAGCGCATCGGCACCACTGCCACCGTCACGCTCGACAAGGACGGCGGCGGCTTCGCGATCACCGCAGTGCATCTCGACGTGACCGTGAAGATTCCGGGCGGAGACAAGGCCGCGTTCGACAAAGCCACCGCGGACGCGAAGGCCGGGTGCCCAGTGTCGAAGGTGCTGAATGCGACGATTACGATGGATGCGAAGCTTGAGACCTGAGCCCCTGCTGTCACTGTGAGCGCGCAACGAAGCCGGCGACGGGCCATGTCCGCCGCCGGTTTTTTGATGCCGGTTGTCGAATGAACGGATGACCCCGTGTCCGTGCTCAATTGACCTGAATACCGATCCTTGTTGCAATTCACGATCGTTTTTGCTCCGTCAACGGCGGAATATTCCGTAAGCAAGGGATGAAATGTTAAGCCGCATGCCGTCCATTCGGTATTAGTTTCCGAATTCAGGTTTTGTAATCGTGGTTTCGCAGTCTTTTGGACCGCCCCATTGCGTCGCGAGGGAGGCAACACTTCTTGTAGCCACGCGTAGCAATGTTTGGTTGCAGATTCGTACAAATTGGCCGGATAAGCCGCACCTTCATCTCCAAGACGATTGGCTTATCGACGCCCGTTTGTCAGCCGTGGAACGGGCATTGCGAAATCCTGAGCTTCGTCTCAACCAGAGAGTCAGCCAGGGCTGAGGAGTGGCTTCCATTACGGGATCAAACGGCGGCTCGGCAACTCTTGAGCAGACATTCGCCAACGAATTGCGGAGGACCGTGGATGGCCGACTCCAGTCCACGATGCTCACTGCCCACGCTGCGCAGCAGGAAGATGGGTGGTGTTCTTCCAGGTAGACGAGCGCAACGTCTTGTGGCGCCGGGGCTGACTCGATGGCCCCGGGCTCGCCGCACGTCACATCATTCCGCCGTTGCTGCCAGTACTGCCAGTGCCGGAAAAAGGTGCGGACGTCGCTGTAAGCGGATGGGCGAGACCCGCCGCGGACAGCAGCGAGACGGTGGCCTGATCGGGCATGCCATTGGCGTCGAGAGCCCCTGCTGCCGCTAGTGCGCCCAGGTCGCTGTCGACACCTATTTGGCCAACTGTAAAGGATGTCGTTAGAAACGCCGGTGCCGCCAGCGTGACCGCATAGCGCTGCTGTAGATTCGTGACGACTGCCGATTGCGCAGCCTGCACGTCGGCCGGGTTTGCCAGCACCTCCTGGAACTGTGAGTTGGTCGGGAAGCCCGCTATCAGACCGCTCTCGCTCGTGCCGAGTTGCGAAGCGATGTAGACAAACATCAGTTCGGTCTCTGGCGTCGTATTGAAGGTGCCCCCGGCAAATGCCACCGAATGCAGGCCAATGCCACCAGAGGTCACGGTGAGGATGCAGGGAGGCGTGGCATTGAACGTAATCGCGTAGTGTCCACCGCCGTCGGACAGGGTGGAGCCCGAGCCCTGCACACAACTGAAGCTGACCGTCGCGCTGGCGACCGCACTACCGGTGGCGGCCGTGCCGGATATAGCGACGGTTGGCGTCACGTTTGCGCCACCGCAACTGTCGAGGCCGACACAGGCGTTTCCGCCGCAAGCGGCGAGCGTTGCGAGGGAAGCCACGCAAATTGCAGCCAGCGCCGGACGAACGAAACACGCGTAGTGAGTGTTCATGGTTGCCTGCCGTTGATAGATCGGGATGGGGCAATCGGTTCCACGGAACGGACCAATGCGACGTACAATTTTAGCGCCCCATGCCTGGAGACCGTTCTACACGTCAATCACATTCGCCGGTGTTATCAACTGCTGAACGGTGGCTCGTCGGCTCGCCGACAGGCGAAGGTCGGCCCACTGCCGCCCCCCGCTCTCGCGCGACCTATACGGCTCCTTTCAAAGTCCTCCAGCCGTTCGCCCATCAGGTCAGGCGGTGGGTGTCGGGTGACGGGCGAAAACCGCCACTTTCGAGGCAACGCCACATGGGTCAGTCGCCACCGTCCGTGACCTAGGGGCCCTGCGTGTACTATTCGTGTTGAACATAGCGGACGACTGCTACGGAGGTAGCATCATCAGCTGTGTAATTGCAGCTCGCTTCGAAAGCGGTCCTGGGAGACGATGAGATGCGCGTACTGATCGTCGACGATCACGAGCTGTTCAGAGCCGGATTGGCGCTGCTGCTGAGAGAGTTCTTTCCGAACATCGAGTTGCTGCACGCGAGTACGTTGTCTCAAGGCGTAAAGCATGCGCTTGGCGAGCTCCTGAACATCGCATTTCTCGATCTCGATCTTCCCGACGGCCACGGTTGCGGCGCGCTTGCCACACTGAAGGAGTCGCGCCCGTCGTTACCGGTGATCGTGATATCCGCCGATGAGAGCGTGGAAACCATCAGTCGGTGCATCGAACTTCGCGCGATGGGATATGTACCCAAGTCGTCACCTCCTGAAGCCCTTCATGCAGCGATAAGCGCAGTGCTTGCCGGGGGCGTGTTCCTACCCGCCGCCAGCATCGCGAGGCTCAGGCGTGACATGGGCACGGACGGGGCTCCGGTAAGTGGGCCTGGGAAGGCACAGCCGAGCGGTAATTCGGAAATGAGCCGCGCATCCGAGCTGGGACTCACTCCGAGAGAGTTCGAAACGTTGGCGTGGCTGGTGCGCGGGCTCCCGTCCAAGGCGATTGCGCTGAGAATGGGGCTCGAAGACATTACGGTACGAAAGTACGTCAGTCATTTGCTCGCGCATTTCAATCTGCGGCGCCGTACGGAACTCATCGTCATGCTGGCGGATAAAGGGATCAAACTTGGCGTCCCGCCAGTCACGGATCCCGTACATGATCGAAGCCCGTCGGCCGTTGGGCAGCAACGAACCGACTGACTTCAGCGAGCGTGCTTTCCGGCGTGGAAGACTTCCGCAACAGCACGAACGGCTCGGTGAAATCGCGAAGTGCGTGCGGAGACACCAGTTCGCCAGTGATGAATGCGACGGGAAGCACGCCCGCCCAGGCGAAATGCTGCCTGATCCGTTCGGCAACCTCAATGCCAGTCGGGCCGTCGCGCAACCGGATATCGGTGACAATGATGTCGGGTGCGCGGCCATCGTCGGCGAGAATCGCTTCGAATCCCGCCATTGATCCGGCGGTATCCACCAGTGCGCCAGCACTGAGGAATAATCGGCGCAGACCTTCGAGAACGGTCGGTTCGTCGTCGCAAAGCAGGATGTATCTGCCGTTAAGGATGGACGTGCATGCTGCGTTCGCTTGATCTTCCATCACGATCACGGGTGCTGATTGCGATATCGGAGCGTACAGGGAGAAGCGTGACCCGCGCCCTTCGACCGACCAGAAACGCATGCTGTGCTTCGGCAGAATTCCGACAACCCGATTGACGATAGACAACCCAAGTCCAAGGCCTTTCGACCGGTCGCGGCCAGGGTTGTTAATCTGATAGTACTCGGCGAATATCGCATTCCGATGCGCGGGCGAGATGCCGATGCCCGTGTCCCATACGTCAATGCGAAGCCGTTCCCCAATCAGCACCCAGCCGATTACGACTCCCCCCACGGAGGTGTTCTTGATCGCATTCGATACAAGATTGGCCAATGCTCGTTTGAACAAGGAGCGGTCGCTTTCAATGGGTGGAGGGTGGCGCCGACGCTCGCTGATTCTGAATTCGATATCTCGCGATCTCGCCGGTTCAAGGTATTGCTCGAAGACCTCCATAAGCACGGTCTGCGTATCGAGTGGCGCCAGGTGCGGAACGTATGAACCCAGTTCGCTATAGTCCTGAATGTCCTTGAACATATCGAGAAGGTCGCACGCGGTCTCCTCGATGACATCCAGGTCGCGATCCACGGCGTATCCGTCCCTGGCCTTCGTCCGGGCGCTTCGAATGAAGAGATTGATTGCGGCGAGAGGTTGCTGGATGTCGTGATACGCCGATGAGAAGAACCGCTCTTTCTCCCTGACGAGCTCTTGCATGCGTAGGTTCTGTTCGTTGACTGCGCGCGACGCCGCTTCGACGCGCGCCTTGGCCGCGCGCAAGGTGCGCCGATACATGAATTCGCGCCTCGCGGCACGTTCCAGCGGAATGCTGACTAGCAAACCGACGATATACATCATTGGCACCATCGTGGCATGCGCAATCACCGACTCCACGCGCGCGTCGACGCTCTGGCCACTGGGCTTGAGATAGAGCATGACAAGGTAACTGACGACGCATAGGCCGATCAGCCACGCCGCCGTGATGACGCGAAGCCGGAAGGCCATGAATATCATGAAAAGGGCAAACGTCAGGATCGGGTAAGCTTCCCGCCAGGCTAGGTCGCCCGGATAGAGCTGTACCATTCTCAGGACCGCGAACCAGCAACCGAGCGTCCAGACACTGAGCAGCCCGACGGCCCAGCGCTCGTCGGTGGCGTGTGGGCTCCACAACAGCACGGGCACCGTCATGCCGATCGTCCCGGCGATTCTCAGGAGAATGAGTTCATTGTGGTGCAGATGGGAGGGATCGAGTACGTCTAACCGCCCGAGGTCGTGGATGGAAAACACGACCCACAACGCGGTGAAGATTGTGATGGCGAGCCTCCGCTGTCCGAAGAAGCGCTTCGCGTAGTCCATCCGGAACGCGTGTTCCTGAGCCGCCGAACTGAACCTGCGTACTACGAAGCCTGACAATCTCATAAGGCTGCTTGAACCGGGAAAGCCACCGTGGGCGGATTGTGCGCGACGTCGAGAGGCTGTATCGGCGCACCACGGGTTAGACATATCCCCACCGAAAGTGGCTAACGGAGTAAGACGGCACACTCCAGCGAACGGGGCGCCGGTGGTCATGGGCGCACAACACCATCGTGCGTAACCACATAAAAACAGAATAACAGGTCGCGGTTTCTACGATCAGCCACAAATGTATCAACTACGGGATGTGTCCTTGTCTGCACTGGAAGGTTCAGCAAGGCGCTCCGCAATCATTGAAGGCGAATAGCTGATACGTCCCCGGGATGAGCCAGCGGGACTGCATACATCTTTCGTCTGCGTTGCTGGTCCGTCGCCTACGCATGTGCGTGGTGACGGCGTTTCGCCTGACCAACAATGAATATGACAGCAACGCTGGGAAAGGCATTCGTCGAGTGCATCCAGATCGGTTGATCGTCGCAACGAGCCGAACCTGTCTCTGTTCGTGCGAAGACTGCTGTCGGTCGGCGAAAGATGCACAGGCCGATCTCTTAAACTCCGAGGGAGTACTCCCATGAAACTTTATGAATCGATCACCGTCTGTCTGGCCCTGATAGCTGGAGTCACAGCAGACGGATGCTTCGCCCAAACGGCGATCAACCAGCAGGGGGCGGTAACGGATGGCAACGCCCCGCAGGTTTCAGAGGTCGCGGTTCCGGCCGTCACACCGGCACCCTCCGTGCCCGTTGGAAAAACACGCGCGCAAGTGATGCGTGAGCTGGAAGATTTTCAGAAAAATGGCGGCCCAGCACTGATGCTTGATATTTACCGAGGCGGCAGCTAATGAAGCGTTGTGCCCCAGAAGGGCTTTTCGACCATCGAATGATTGTCGGCGTGTTCCGACACCGCCGATTGTAGGACTACGCACGGGCCAATTGCTAAAATCTACCTCGTGGGCTGGACGCGACCAACGTCGGCGGTCCTCTGACAGTCGACCTCCGCTGCGGATTGACATCGACCCGTTCAACATTCCAGTAAGAAGACTGCCGACACCGGAAGCTTCGCCGATTGCCTGATGGACCGGGATGGTCGATGAATTGCTGGATCCAGTCCGCACCTCAATGTCCGCCATCAGGGGGATTGCGACGTTTGAACGTCCATGTGAATGCACAGACGAACGACCGCAGATGGCCGACTACCGCCTGTCCACAGCCGGCCCTCTCCGGAATGCCGCGTTGGACCGCAAAATAGCCCCAGACAGCTTCGCTTAACGGCGAGCGACGCAGGACTATGACTGCGCGACAGAAACCCACGTGATCGATCAACGGTTTTCCGGCGCCGCTGTCAGCCCCTCCAACAGCGCCTTATGAAACGCCTGCGGGTCCTGCATCTGCGGCGCGTGACCGAGCCCCGCGAACTCGACCAGCGTCGCATGGGGAATCGCCTTCGCGGCCGCGCGGCCCAATTCGGGGTAATGGCCGAGCTTCGCGCGCACCTCGGGCGGCGCTGCGTCCTTGCCAATCGCCGTCGTGTCCGTCTGACCGATCAGCAGCAGCGTCGGCATGCCGAGCTGCCCCAGCTCACAGACGACCGGTTGCGTGCTGGCGTGTCGACTATAAACAATCCGCGAAAAGCGCCGAAAGGCTTGCCAGTCTTGCGTTTGCGGTATTCACATGTGCCTTCGTTGCACCGCTAAATTCGCGCAGGAATCGTTCATGCTGATCCAGCGTGCCGAACCTCGGAGGATCACGCCATGTGCTATCAGGGGTGCCGTCAATAAAGGGATTTTTTCGTACGCCAAGCGCTCAGGGCGTGCGTCCCGAGCGTCGCTGATCGGACCCGCAAGGGACGGTCGCCCACACGCAAAGCGGCCGTTCAGATAGGCTCCGCCGGGCGCTTTGTTAACGAAATGCCTGCCGGATTCCCAGCGCAATCATGAGCCCTCCACATGTGAGGTCGATCCATGCCTTCGCGCGACGATACGCCGTCGCAATCGCCGCATGCGATAGAACGAGCGCGACTGCTCCGTACCAGCACGTCGCTGTTGCACCGACAGTAGCAAGCATCGCGAAGAACGTCGGCATGGAAACGTGCGTGGGCACCGCTGAGGAAAACACCGCCGCATAAAAGGCGATGGACTTCGGGTTCGTGATATTTGTCGCGATACCTTGTAGGAACGCGGCACGAAACAGAGGCGCCTTCGTTGGGTGACGTGCCGCTGAGGGGGTTGCGCGTGCCGACACAACGAGCCGCAGCCCGAACCAGATCAGATAGGCCGCGCCAGCAAGCCTAATGCCGACAGCGAGCCACGGGAAAATAGCGAACACCATTCCGATACCAAGGATGGCGCAAGTCGCCCAGAACAGATTCACCGTCACGATTCCGGCGACAAGCGCGAGCGCATCGGAGCGTCTGCCGGCTACCGCCTTCTGAGTGATTACGACGAAGTTCGGCCCGGGTATGACGACACCTGCCGCATAGACAGAAAAGACTGTCGCAATAGCAGACGAATTAACCATTTGTCGCCTCAGTGAATTGGGGTTGTACAAAACGCGGAGTTGCTTCATCGGCCACTATTCTGAAGCAATTCACGACTGACCGCTGTTGGCCGATCAGCGCCCGACGACTGAGCGCGGCCATTGTGTCGGGCGCGCGCATCATGCAAAGGGCATCAGACGATCCTGAACAGCCAGTCCCGGCAATGCCGGTCAATGTCCGAAAGCGGGCCGGGTTCAGCCCTCACGGAGGGAGTGAACTCAGAGTGATCCGCCTAACTGTTCTTCGATCGTCCTCGTCGAGGGTGATTCCACGCGCCCCGTATGCTTTGTCTGCACGGGCTCGATCAGCACGATCCAGCATTCGTCGTCTGCGACTGGATTGTGCAGCGTGCCGCGCGGCACTACGTGCATCGAGCCCGCGGGCAGATCGATGACGTGTCCGCCCTCATATTCGATCTCCAGATGTCCGCGCACGACGAAGAACAGTTCGTCCTCGTGCTCGTGGTCGTGCCACACGAGCTGCCCGCGCACTTTCGCGACCTTCACGTACTGATCGTTGACCTGTGCGACAACTTTCGGCGACCAATGATCCGACACATCGGCGAACGCGGCTTCAAGGTCGAACGATTCGGCGAACGGATGGGAAGACATGCTTATCTCCAGGTCGGAATGAGGGATGCGGCGAGCAGCACACCCATCGCGAGATTGAGAATGCGCCAGTGGCGCGGCGTCCGAAACAGCCGCGCGAATAGCACGCCGAGCGCACACCACAGCGCGAGCGACGCGCACGCAGTCACCCCGAACGCTGCACCGAGCAGCATCGCGAGGCGGTTCGGATTGTTTGCGAGCAGCGCGAAAGACGCCGCCGCGCCAACCGTCATCGCCCAGCCTTTCGGGTTGAGCCAGAGCAGCAGGAAACCGTTGACGAGCGAAACCGGCCGCACGGGGCCATTGCTCGCGTTTGGCGGCCCGCTGCGCGCGATGCGCCACGCGAGCCACAGCAGATACGCGGAGCCGAGCGTCCTCACCGCCGTTTGCAGCGACGGCAGCGTGAGAAGCAGACCGCCAAGCCCGAGTGCGGCGAGCGCAGCGAGCAAGGCGAGGCCCATAGCGATGCCGAGCATCAGCGGTATCGAGCGTACGAAGCCGAAGCGTGCGCCTGAGGCGGCGGCGAGCGTGGTCGCGCCGCCGGGCGTCACGGTCGCGACGGCGACGAAGAGCAGGAGCGGCAGAATCGAGGTCATCGGTGCACATTCGGATCAGTGAATTCGCACTGTACGGATCGTCAAAGCAACGTGAAAGCTAATAATATTGATGCGGTACATTACGCCGCATAATGCATAGATGAGCCGAAACCTCGACCTCGATCTGATCCGCACCTTCGTTGCCGTCGCCGATAGCGGCAGCATGACGGTCGCCGCGAATCTGCTGCACATGACGCAAGGCGCCGTGAGCCAGCAGGTGAAGCGTCTCGAAGACGTACTGGATTGCCTTCTGTTCGTGCGCAAGACGCGCAAGCTGGAGCTGTCGCGCCAAGGCGAGCAGTTTCTTGTGAATGCGCGCAAGCTGCTGCGGCTGAACGACGAAATCTGGGCCGACATGACCGGCCAGCCGTTGCGCGGCGCCCTGCGTGTGGGGGTGCCATACGATCTCGTGATGCGGCTCGGGCCGGCGCTGAAGGCATTCGCCGAGGCGCATCCGCACGTCGACATTTCGCTGGTATGTGCGGCGTCACCGGAGCTGAGCGAAGCGGTCGATAGCGGTCGTGTGGACGTGTCGTTGGTCGAATGTGTCGCAAGCGAAGCCGAAGGTGAAGTGGTCTGCATCGAGCCGTTGGTGTGGGTCAAGGGGCGCGGCAGTGATGCATGGCAGAAGCGGCCGTTGCCACTGTCGATGGTAGACGAGCGTTGTGCGTTCCGACCGGTGGTGCTCGGCGCGCTCGCAGACGAGGGCATTGCGTGGCGCACGGTGTTCGAGAGCGGCAACATCGAGGCGACCGCTGCGACGGTACGCGCGGGCCTCGCGATCGCGACCTGGCTCGTCTCCACGGTGCCGGCCGATCTGGAAACGCTCACGCCTCAAGCAACCGGCTTGCCTGCGCTGCCTCCGTTCGCGATCTGCCTGCGATTGCCCGCGACGGTTCAGCCAGCGGCACAGGAATTCGCGCGCCATGTGCGGGATTCGATGTCGAACGACGCAGGCACTCGACGCGCGCAGCTTGCGAACATTGCGTGATGTATTGCGTTTGAAATGCCTTCCGGACGTCGCGATTCTACAAGCGCTGCGGCAGCGCAGCCGCAAAAAAATCGGTGACCCGGCGCACGCGCGCAGGCACGAAACGACGCCTCGGCCAGATGATACTCACATCGCGTACGTCCCGAAGGAAGTCGTCGAGCACGGTCACGATGTCGGGATGATTGAGTTCGTCGGCAAGCGAGAGCTTCGCGAAGAGGCCGATTCCCACGCCCGCGAGTACGGCCGTTCGTATTGTCTCGACGCTATTCGACGAGAGGTTGCCTCGCACCGGTACGCTGAACCGGCCTTGCGGCCCATGAAACGGCCAGTTCGCTGATTCCATCAGACCGCCGTAGAGCAGGCAATTGTAATTGGCGAGTTCGGTAGGATCCTTCGGTATACCGTGTTGCTCGACATAGCGACGCGATCCGACGCAGACCAGCGGGGTGCTGGCGATTCGCTTCACGACCGAATCCGGATCGTTGACGGCGCCCACTCGAATCGCGAGATGGATTCGATCTACCACCATATCTCGCACGAATCCGACAACATAAGATCGACCTGAGGACCGGGGTTCAGCCAGAAAGCGCCGCTCACGGCTATTCTCGCCAGGAATTGGCCCTATGAAAAATCTGCGAATTATCACTCCCGTACGTGGCAACTACGATCTACCTGTCACTCATCACCAGACAGAAGATTTCCATGTCCACTCTCGCAGGCAAAGTCGCCGTCATTAGCGGTGGAATAACTGGCATCGGTTTGCCGATCGCCCAGCGGTGTGTCGCCGCCGAAGGCGCTCACGTCTTCATTTTCGGCGGTCGGCAAGCACAGCTCGACGAGGCCGCCAAACGGATCGGATGCAACGCCACCGCGATCCAGGCTGACGCCGCGAACCTCGATGACCTCGACCGTGTCGCTGTGGCGATCAGGAACGAAAAGCGCCTCGTCGACATCAGCGTGTCGCGCGCGGGTTTTACGAAGCACATTGATGGCGCTAAAACGCGCCGGAAGGAGTTGTTATGAGTCACCCAACGCTGTTCTCGCCGATCAAAGTCGGCAACTTGAAATTAGCTAACCGTATCGTGATCGCACCGATGGCCCAGTACTCGGCCGAAGACGGGCAGATGAGCGATTGGCACCTGATTCACCTGGGCCAGCTGGCGATTTCAGGTGCGGCGGCGCTAACCATTGAGGGGACGGCGGTCACCCCCGAGGGACGCACCAGCTATGGTGACGTGGGGCTCTATTCGGACGAGTGCGAAGTCTCCATGGCACGAGTGCTGCAGGGCGTTCGGCGGTGGTCTGATACGCCGATTGGAATCCAGCTCAACCATGCTGGCCGAAAAGGGTCTCGGCAAAAATTATGGGACGGCGGCGCACAGATTCCATATGGTCACGCAAATGGTTGGAACACCTACGGCCCATCGCCGGTCGCTTTTGCGGCCGGTGAGACACCTCCCACCGCCTTGGACCGCGATGGTCTGGCCGCAATTCGCGACGCCTTCGCGGCCGCAGCGCAACGCGCCTCCCGGCTTGGGTTGAATTTCATTCAAATCCTTGGTGGGCACGGCTATCTGCTCCATCAATTCCTCTCGCCTCTCTCAAACCACAGGGACGACGAGTACGGCGGCTCATTGGAAAACCGAATGCGCTTTCCACTCGAGGTTTTCGAAGCCGTGCGAGACGCATTTTCGCATGATCGCCCCGTTACAATGCGGATATCGGCTACTGATTGGGTGGACGGCGGGTGGTCCGTGCAGGACGCGATCGCCTTTGTCCACGCACTGGAGGCTAGAGGCTGTGCCGCGATCAATGTCTCGAGTGGTGGTTCGAACCCAGCCGCGCAAATTCCGATCGGGCCTGGCTATCAGGTTCCCTTCGCGCGGGCAGTGAAGCAGGAGACGACGCTCCCTGTCATCGCCGTCGGCATGATCACTGAGTTCGAACAAGCCGAATCCATTCTCGGCACGGGAGATGCCGATCTGATCGCGCTTGCTCGGGCCGTGCTCTTTGACCCTCGCTGGCCTTGGCACGCTGCGGCTCACTTTGGGGCTCAAGTCAGGGCGCCGAACCAGTATCTTCGCGCTCAACCCAGTCGGCTGCGAAAGGTGTTCGTTTGAATCCGTCTCGTCGAGAAGGGGGCGGTGAATTCGAAGTTCAACAACGTCCCGTTCTTGCAGGTGCCATCGAACGCGAAGACTCCCTAAGTTGAGTCTGGTGGACATGGCTCTGCTTGCGCTCGTGCTGCTCGCCATTTTCGTCATTCCGACCGGGATACAGTCATGGCAGTCCGTCCGTTTGCCGAATCGTTCGACCTCGAAGCCGCGTTCGGCGACGTGGTCGAAATATTGGTCACCGAAAGTCGTCACGCAAGTCAACGATCAATACCTGAAGATTGCGAAAGTGCGCGGACAGCTCGTGTGGCACGAGCGTGCAGAGGAAGACGAACGGTCTCCTGTCGTGCGCGGACATCTGAAGATCGAATACGAAGGCGGACGCGTCGTCGATTTGCGAGCGGGTTCGATGCACGTAGTCCCAAGGGGCACGTTGCGCAATCCGTGGCCGATAACGAGTGCTGGATCGTCCTGATCGAGCCCGTGCGGATGAAGCACACGGGCGATGTCGAGTCTACGTTGACGAGGATAATCGACGAACAGATGTGTTGATCAGGCTGATTGCTGTCTCTATAGGTATCGTGTAAAGGCGAGGCGCCGACTCATTCGCCGTGGTGTAGGTGTCGCGACGCGTCATTCAGCGCGCGCGATAGCGCAACAGGAACGTGGAGACCGCGCTGCCGATGTTTCAACATCATCGTTGGGGATCGCGTAGTCGATCTGCATCAGACGGGGAAAATAAAGCGTTTCTCCCAACATTCCTATAAATTCGGCGCGAGCAAGTTGCACGTTGCCGCTCTCCAGCCGGCCTTCTTCCACCCGCTTTGTCAACCAGGCATCTGTCACATCGCTGAACAGATCCTTCGCGCGCTGGAAGCGAAGTCCCATGTCGGGAAAGCTTCGCACCTGCGCAATGACGAGGCGCATCGCGGCAATCATGTTGGCATCCGAAACAAGCTCGTTGTATGCGAGGGCAGTCTCACGCGTGCCCGACTCGACCTCCGGCGCCGTGTCGTATCCGTTGGCCAGAAACGCCTCGATTGCGACTTCCAGGGTCGGCCTGCGCTTTTCCTGGCTGACACGCTGCTGATACGCCTGCAGTCCCTGCGCTGGGCGATCGCCAGTTGAGGCCAGCAGGCAAACCTTATCGGAGCTCGGGAGCCCCGCGTCGTCGGCAGAAGCTTCTTGGCTCGGCCCGCATGTCGCCGCGTCGCTAGTCGGCCAGGACGGCGTCATAATCATGCGGCCGCCCTGTGACCCTCGCATCATCGGCCGCGAAATCAGTCGGGCCGCACGTTCAGGCAGTTCCGTGCGGCCACGCGGGCAGCTTCACCGACACCCGGCCTTGACCCCGTATCCGTTAAGCGTCGCATAAGCATGCGTCGAGTGTCTCTGCAGGCTTGATGTCATTTTTATGACATCCTAAGCGATCGCCTTATTCCAAAACAAAGGATCGCCGATTTGACCTTTCATCCACCGTTGCCTACAACGTTGGAGGTAATCGAATCGGGCCGCGTTTGCTACACGCGTCCGGTTCCCTCAGGGCACTTCAACCGTGGCGCGGGAGACTCGAGATGGCACAAGGATTCACAGGGGCGACATTCGCGAAGGCACGCCGGCAAGTCGGCGATCCGGTTTCACCGGCCGCACCCCATCCGCGCTTCGAGGCGCTGCCCGCTTATACCGGCACGGGCAGTGACCTCGTGCTGATGCTCGAATCAATCTTGCCCGGGATCACCGCCAAGGCGTCCAAGGCGGGCAAGCTCGTCTTTCATTCGCTCGGCGACACCGGCGGCATTCACGGCACCGAAACCCAAACTGCGATCTCGGACGCGATGGAAGCCCAGATTAGCAACGCCGCGCAAGGCAGCGCGCCCGGGTTCTTCTATCATCTGGGCGATGTCGTGTACTTCAACGGCATGAGCACGCACTACATCGAGCAGTTCTATGAGCCGTACCAGTACTACGACGCACCCATCTTCGCCATTCCGGGCAATCACGATGGCGACACTCAGACGCGCCCGGGCGACGAGAGCGATAATGAGCCCTCGCTGTACGGCTTCATGAAGAACTTCTGCAGCGTGACCTCGCAGCCTTTCTTCAAGTACCGCTCCACGATGACGCAGCCCTACTGCTATTGGGCGCTGGACGCGCCGTTCGTCCAGATCATCGGCGCGTACTCGAATGTAGACGGACTCCTCGATGCGCGCGGATCGAACGCCCAATTGAACTGGCTGGTACAACGGCTTAAAGCCGCGCCGCAGGACAAGTGGGTCATCCTGGCGGTCCATCACCCATGCTACTCGCTCGACTCGGTTCACGGCGGCTATGAGGAGACACTGAACACGCTCGACAAGGCGTTCGAGACGAGCGGGCGTACGGCGGACGCGGTCTTCTCCGGTCACGTGCACAACTTCCAGCGCTTTTCGCGCAAGCTCGGTAACAATGAGATTCCATACATCATCGCAGGCGCGGGCGGTTACGCCAACACCCAGCGGGCGATGCACAAGCTGCAGACGGGGCTGGAAAACGTGCAACTACCGTATGCGACCAAGTCGGAGGGCGTCTCGCTCCAGTTCGCCGACGACAAGAACTCAGGGTTCCTGCGCGTTACGGCGAGCCCCTCGGCACTGGTAGTGGACTATTTCTCGGTGTCGTTCGACTCGCCGGCGAAGGTCGCGAGCGCACCCGTCGACTCGGTGACCATCAAAGCCCCGGCCAAAACGAAGATGAAGGCTTGACGCTGGGTCCTTCCATGCATGGACGAGGCGCGAAGTTGCCGTCGCCGGCGGCCTTGAAAGTGCTGCCGGCGTGGACCACACGCCGGGCGGCACTTCGCCGAAGGCCGCGCGTTTTCGCGGCTGCTGAGCTGCGAATGTTTGAGCAAGGCGCGCTCTGCATCGATATCGTCGCCCGCCGCACTGATTGAGCCGGACGAGATGCGGCTGTTGATCGCAGCAGATGGGAATCCCAGGCATCAGATCGCGCTGTCGGTCGCTTATGGCGCGGGGGCGCCGGCGCGCGAGCAGTCACACCGGAGGGTCGCAACCGACCTACTGCGCGAAGTCAACAGTCCGCTGGAGCGTCTGCCTTCCGAGTAACGCGACGCAGTGCAGTACCAATGTCGGAGGTGTCCGACAGCAGCGTCGAACAGCGACAACGCGGCATTGCGAATCGAATGGCCGGTTCGTGAGTGGGGCCGACGCCTGAATCTCCGGGCGATGGTACGAGCGCATGACTGTTCATGGCCGCGTGCCGCCTCATGCAAACAGCATGAGCCGCTTGAATCTCCGAAGCCCGCGATTGACAGCAGGCGAAGTACAGCATCCGCTCACCCTATCGGGTCGATGATCGTCGAAGCCAGAGGTGATTACGAACCGTCAGATACCTATCCTGAAGCTTGCGACAGGGTGTGCACTCATCCACTGAATATCTCGGAATTTTCCTTCTCGTGACGTGTTATCTGAGGAAGCAATGGCTTCATTTGAGCTTTTTAGAGAGCCCGATGAAGGCCAGACCGTTGCACGTCCTTCAAATGTCAGAGGAGATACTTGATGTGTGGGATTGTGGGCTGGGTGGACTACCAACGCGATCTGGGCGAGCAAAAGCCGATCATTGAAGCAATGACACGCACGATGGCACTGCGCGGGCCCGACGCGCAGGGCATCTGGATCGACCGCCATGCAGCACTGGGACACCGCAGGCTTTCCGTCATCGATCTCGAAGGCGGAGCGCAACCGATGCAAGCTGCGGAAGAAGGTAAAGCGGTTGCATGCCTGACCTACAGCGGCGAAGTGTACAACTTCGTTGAACTACGCGACGAGTTGATGAAGCGCGGCCATCGCTTTACGAGCCGCAGCGATACCGAAGTCGTGTTGCGCAGCTACCTCGAGTGGGGCGAGTCATTTGTCGATCGTCTGGTTGGTATCTATGCGTTCGCGATCTGGGATACGCGCAAAGAGGAGTTGCTGCTGGTGCGCGACCGTGTAGGCGTGAAGCCGCTGTTCTATCAACCCTTCGGCAGCGGCGTGTTGTTCGGTTCCGAGCCAAAAGCGATTCTGGCTCATCCGGATATTGTCCCGCGAGTGGGGCTGGAAGGGTTGCGGCACGTAATCAGCATGTTCCGCATGCCCGGCGACGCGGTATACGAAGGCATGCGCGAAGTGATGCCTGGACACCTGGTGCGCGTGTCGCGCAGCGGCATCGCGCAACGGTCCTACTGGAAGCTCGAGGGTTACGAACATACCGATTCGCTGGGTGTCACGATCGAAACGATTCGTGGACACCTCGACCGGATCATGCGCCAGCAGACCGTTGCCGACGTGCCGCTATGCAGCCTGCTATCGGGCGGGCTCGATTCGTCGTTGGTCACGGCGATGGCCGATCGGATATTGCGCCAACGAAGCGGCCGTGCAGTGCACTCCTATTCGGTCGATTTTGCGGACCATGGGCAGGCGTTCGCCAAGGACCCGTACCGTGACACCGCCGATACGCCGTTCGTGCGTGAATTCGTCAAGCAGGTGAAGACGCGGCACACCGAGGTCGTGTTGAACAATCGCGAGCTCGCGAACATGCAGGTGCGGCGTGCCGTCGTCGATGCGCTCGACTCGGCATGGTTCGTCGGGAGCGATCTGTTCCCATCGCTCTATCTGCTCTTCAAGGCGGTACGCGAGAATTCGACGGTCGCATTGTCCGGCGAGGCAGCCGACGAAGTGTTCGGCGGCTATAGATGGTTCCACACGCCCGAGACCGTCAACCTCGACACGTTCCCGTGGATGCAGGTTGTGCCGTCGAGGCTCGACACGTTGTTGTCGCCGGACCTGTCACAGGAGCTTCGCCTGAAGGAGTATGAGGCCGACTGTTACGCCCAGGCACTCCGCGCTGTACCGCATGTCGGCCAGTCCGGCGTCGAGAAGCGTATGCGTGAGATCTGCCACCTCCATCTCGTCAACTGGCTCCCCATCCTGCTAGACCGGAAGGACAGGATGAGCATGGCGGTGGGCCTCGAAGTACGTGTGCCCTTTTGCGACCACGAACTGATGCAGTACGTATTCAACACGCCGTGGAGCATGAAGACGTTCGATGGTCGCGAGAAGAGCCTGCTGCGCGCAGCGGCAGGCGACGTCGTGCCCAAGGCGATTCTCAAACGCGTGAAAAGCCCCTATCCGGCCACGCAAGACCCAGCGTATGAACGCGCTTTGCGTGACTGCATGGGCAGCGTGATCTCGAAGGCGTCGCCGCGCACGGCACAGACTTTCGACGTGGACGCGGTTCGTAAGCTGATCGATCAACCACTGAACGAAGTTAGCATCGGTTGGGAGCGAGGGGACATCGATCACGCACTCGCGATGTCGGACTGGCTGGAAAGGTACGACGTGGAACTTGTATAGGCGAGGTGGTGCTATGAGATTTTAGCGCCGGATGCGCTCTGCCGCCGTTCCTGCTGGCCAACACAACACACGCCGATAAGCTCGCCTTGCAGGGGGCAATCAGACGCATCAAGGAATCGCGGCTCCGATCAAGGGTGCCGATACATGTCATTCGCCTTCGGCAAACACTGATCCGACGTGTGGTCAGCTGCATCGACATGGCGCTTGGGCGTATCGCGATAGTGAAAGGAGGTCGAGGGAGAGCCCGACGTGAAGAGGACTGCTTGTATCACCAGCCAATGAAACGTTCAAGGAGGACACATGGCGACTACCCAGGATATCGCTGCACGGATCGATGCACTCGAAAGCCAATTCGCGCTGGAGCGGCTCATCGCCGCATACAGTCAGGCGTTCGACACTCGCGATGAGGCACTGCTGCGCAGCATTTGGCATAGCGATGCGAGTCTGTTACTGGGCGACGCGTTCGGCAACTGTACCGGTATCGATGCCATCATCGAGTCAGCTCACAGGAACTGGGCGCAGATCCCGTACATGCATCACTGGACGGCCAATCCACTGATCGACATTAACGGCGACCTCGCCACGGGCAAGGTGGCGCTCAACGCGCTGGTTACCCATGCGGAGATGGGGCCCGTCCAGATCAGCGGCCTTTATCACGACCGGTTCGAGCGCCGTGACGGCCACTGGGCATTCACGGAGCGCAGATTCGATTTGCACTACGTGACGCCCCTGCCGAACTGGAAACCGGTTGCCGGAATCGAAGCTGCGTCCCCGTCCTGAGCCGAATAGCCAGGCGGATCACCGGGCCGGATCAACGTCCGGAGCAACTTCGGGCCTGTGTGGAGGACACTCTCCGCAGTCCGTGAGTCGACCAGCTTCCTTCCTGTCGTCAATCACACCAACCAGTTCCAGAATCGGCTAAAGGAGCAATCATGTCAGAGCCCATCGAAGATCGTCTTCGAAGCCTCAGCGACGCCGTACGAGCGCTCTCGCTCATCGGCGCGTCGCTGAAGCTTCGTTCGAGCGGCGACGCGGCGCCAGCTATTCGAGAGGTGGCCGCGCAAATTCGGACAGTCGAATAAGTGCCGCTGGCAGCGGTCAAAGGCGAGCGGCCGCTGGCCGAACTGACGCAGCAGTTCGATGTGCATCCGAACCAGATCACGGAATGGAAGCGGCAGTTGCCTTTAGGTAGCTTTCCTCCGTAGGAGTAGGACATCATTCGTGCGCCTGCAATGGCAGGGCGAAAATTTGAGCGGCTAATCTTATGTACGTACCGTCATCTCGCTCACGAAATCGACTTGCTACGGCATCTCTGCGGTGGGATCGAAACGGTGCAGGTCGTCACGTCGAGTGGCACGCGGCGCTTCGCTGTCGAGGACTCGGCGGCATGCTCGCTGCGCCTGTCAAGCAGAGCGCTTGCCAACATCAGTCTGTCGGATACAACGGCCACGCCGTGGAACTGGGACACGGCGGGCGGCGAGGACCGGAAATTGTTCGACTACCGCCCGGTCCCGACGCACTTCTTTGCGGGAACAGATGGTGCGCTTTTTCTGATATGAGGATTTGGACTTATGACGGTGAAAAGAGACAGCACGGGCTGATTTCCCATGTCCCGATCGAAAGCGCGGACGGGAACATTTACGCGAACCAGTTACAGCATTTCATCGACGTGTCCTGGAAAGGGTAACCCCAATCATCGACGGAGAAGACGCAGCGCGTACGCCGCAAGCGACACTTGCGGTGCCATCGAACCCGATTGCGCCGGGTCCGGCGTGTCCCCGTGGGATGGCAAACACAGATGCGATGAACGTCGGAAGGATTGCTGACGGTCTCGAGGCGGCGCAGAGCCCCTCGCCCAGAATAACAGCGCAAGCCCGGCGATTATTCGGTCTGATGCGGCGCGACGCGTTCCATCGGGTGGAATAACTCGTGGATCAAGGGTGTTGTGAAAGAGTCACTCCGCGATACTCACATCAAAGGACCCACGCCATGCCCCATGAAGTCGACCGTATGCTTGACGAAATCCGCAAACTGGCGCCGAGCATTCCATCGCGCGCAGCCGAAATCGAAGCAGCACGCCGAATGCCTCCAGACCTGGTGGAGACGCTTAAGGCGATCGGCATCTATCGCATGTTCGTACCCAGGAGTCACGGCGGAATGGAGCTTGATCTTCCGAAAGGGCTCAGGGTGATCGTCGAACTCGCAAAGATCGATGGGGCGTTGGGCTGGCTCGCGATGATTGCCAGCGCAGGCGCGCTGTTTGCATCCTTGCTGCGCATTCGGACATATGATCAGGTCTACGCGACGGGTCCGGACGTCATCCTTGCCGGTTCGTCCCAGCCTGCGGGCACCGCGCAGGCGGTGACGGGCGGCTGGCGCGTGAGCGGGCGCTGGCCGTTCGCCAGCGGTTGTCAGCAAGCCGAATGGATGATGGGTTTCTGCACGATGACGAAAGACGGGAGGCCGCTTCCCGGTTGCGCCGGCGAAGACGGGCCGCCGCTGGTGCGCGGCTTCATTCTCCCAGCGTCCGAATGGCGGATCGAAGATACGTGGCACGTGGCAGGGCTCAAGGGTTCCGGCAGTCATCACATCGCGATCGCCGACAAGATCGTGCCGGAAAGGAACTTCTTTGATATCGAGAACCGCGTGCCTTGTCTTCCGGGCCCGCTCTATCAGAGCGTGCTGGAACTCATTCCGGTGCTGCATAGCGCCTTCTCCGTAGGTGTGGCCGAAGGAGCGTTGGGGGAACTCGTCGCGCTTGCGAATACCGGCCGGAGGCAGCAGCGCGCGGTGACTGCGATGCGTGATTCGGAGCTGTTCCAGGCAGAACTCGGCCGAGTCGAAGCCGACCTGAGGGCGGCGCAGGCGTTCATGGAGGTACAGGCCGCAAGCCACTGGGGCCATGCGCAGGCGGGAACAATCAACGACGACGCGCTGCGCATGCAAAGCACGCAGAACGCCGTGTGGATCGCTTCGACCTGTGTGCGTATTGCCGACGCGTGCTTCGCGCTGGGTGGCGGGAGCGCTCTCTACGACGTCTCGCCGCTGCAGCGGCGATTGCGTGACCTTCACGCCGGGGCGCAGCACGTCGTGGCCCAGCAACGAAATTATGCGGCAGTTGGCAGGCTGCTTCTGGAAGACTTGGTCCCGAAGACCGCCGCTGGCTAGTCGAGCCGGGCAATCCGAACACCAGCAGCGCCGGGGAGCTATACCCGATGCGGCTGAGGATGCTCACCAATGGATGGAGACACAAACGAATCGTGGAAAATTCAATTATAGTAATCGTTATTCTATTCGGCGCACTTGCAACCGGTGGATTGATCGTCAACTGGATAGGGTTAGGACGCGCGATGTCCCGGCTTTCGGTTTCTGCCTATGTTGAATTCCATCAGCATACGAATCGTACTTTCGATCCCTATATGCCGATCGTAGTTATAGGTGCCCTGGCAGGAGGCGTAGCCCTTGCTGTGATGTACGGTGTCCATTCCATTCCCGGGCAACTTGCTGCGGCAGGTGCAGTCTGCTATGCGCTCATCATAATAATTGGCGTACCGACATGTGTCCGCATTAATCATCAAATCCAGTCCTGGTCTATTCACAACCCGCCGCGCGAATGGGTCCAAATACGCGCGCGATGGATCAGGTTTCACGTGATCCGTACTCTTTTTTCGGTTCCGGGGCTCGCACTCTACACGGCGTCCGTGGTCTTACGCACTGCCTGAAGCGTGATCGGGAAGCAAGACGGTTCAGAAATTATCGACCCGGCGCTTTTTTGATGAAGCCGCTGGATATCTTCGACCTGGTGGGAAGTTCGCCTTCTCTTGCTCCAACTGCTCGGATGAGCGGTTGCTCGGCCGACGGGACTGGGGGCTTAGGCTCGTGCCGCTCTTCGCCAAAACGGCTCATCCTTCCAATTCACGGGCCTCCGTTTCAGCCAAGGCAGTCCGCGGGAAAATAGCCTCGGTTCATCGATGTGTAGGCCGACGGGAACTCAGGGGTGTGCTCTCTTCAGTCATCCTCTCGGCCAGTCAGGCCTTCAGCAATTTCACGCCCGGTTGATGCTGGTCCGCGTGGGGGTGCACCAGATAGTCGATCGATGTGAGGGGACGTCTGTCGGACTTCGTAAGCGGACGCTCGGGTCACGATGCCCCGAAGGACAGTTTCGGCCGACAAGCAACACTTCAACATTGCAAATTGAATGGCCGGTTCCTGGGTGGAACCGGCCTCTGAATGTCTGAGCGACGGTGCGATCGAATGACTCTTCATGGCCGACAGTACTCATCCACAGAAGCCGCCCGAAAGCGGCCGTCTATGATTTTCAACGGCCGCTCTACAGGACCTTCATTGAACTGGTGCTCTCGGCCATGAAGCGTCGTTCGCTCGGTCTCGCGATCGGACATCTGAGCGACTACTTCACCCAACAAACCGCCCCTCGACCCGTGGCAATGCTTGTCGCATCATTGGCCAATATAGCGAACGGTGGCTAGACGGCATGCAGTTGTAGCCGCAATGCAACTGATGCGATAAAGCGATGGACACATGCCTTCATTCAAGTTCTCTCATACGGGGCAAGCTTGTGAGCAAGGTAAAGCCGGTTCATTAAGCGCAACTCGTCAGGCCCGCCGGGGCTCGACGGGGCAGATTGGTCAAGCGTCATGGCAACCATCGTCTTCATATTGTTGAGCAAGACGACAGCCATATCTACGGCGCTGTCTTCCGGCAGGGTAGGCACCCTGAGTCGTAGGGTATGGGCGATACGTTTGAGCGTTTTCTCGCGATATTCAAGTCGCTTGCCTGCCCACTCCGAACGAGCGTCCAGCAAGGCGACCAGCGCCCTGGTTTCGTCATGAATCTCCGCGATGGAGTTCACCAGCCGATCTGCCAGTTCGTGGAGCGGCATGACGCTGGCGCGTGCATCGATTTTTGCACACTGTGCTTCGCGCAGTTCGTCGTAGCGCTGCATCAACGCGTCGGCGAGAAGCTCCTTGTTCGGGAAGAAGCGATAGAGCGAACCTACTTTCGTGTCGGCGCGCTCCGCTATCTCGGCCATCGTTGCGGCTTCGTAGCCGCGCTCCTGAATTACCTTGGATGCGGCTGCCATAACTGCTGCAACGCGCTCTCGGCCGACGCTGCGCTGGGGTGCGAGTGCTGGGCGATCGAGGTTCGAACGCGCGTCGGCAGATCGGGGCGTTTTCTTATCTGGGCGTGAAGACATGCCTGAAGTTTGCCAGTTCGGGGCACTGTCAGCCAGATAACGTTATTTGAGGATAGACTCAAATAACGTTATGCTTGCCCCTGCTTGCTAGCCAAGTTCCCCACCCATCCAAACTTTTACTGTGGAAAAGACATGACCAACCCCCCTCTTGTCGACCCCAGCAAATCTGCCCTTCTGGTGATGGATTACCAGATAGACACCCTTGGAAAGTTCATGGAGCCCACCGATTCCAGTGAGGTCCTGTCGGTTATGCCGGAATTGCTCGCTGCCGCGCGGTCTGCTGGCATGCTGGTCATTTATGTCGTTGTTTCTTTTCGTCCTGGCTATCCCGAAGTCAGCCCGCGCAACTCGATATTTTCTTTCATTGCCCAAAACGGGCTTTGCCAAGCTGGCAGTCCGGGGGCGCAAATCCACCCTGCTGTTGCCCCGGTCGAAGGCGAGATAGTTGTGATTAAACATCGTATCGGGGCTTTCAGCGGAACCGACCTCCAGACCATTCTGCAATCACAAGCAATTGAAACCCTTGTGGTCGCAGGCGTACATACCAGCGGTGTTGTCCTTTCGACCCTCCGTCAAGCATTCGATCTCGACTACCGGATTGTCGTAGCGCGCGATTGCTGCGCCGATCCCGACCAGGAGGCGCACGATACGCTCTTGAACCGGGTATTCCCCAAGCAGGCGACCGTCACCTCGGCTGCTTCGCTCTGCGACGCAATACGGACCTAACCTTGCCGATCCGAGGTGGTCGCGCGAACGGCCACTGTGCTTTTGAAGGCTGCCGTTCATGAGGAAGTGGCTCGAGCGGCGGCAGTGGGTCGGCTGCTGTCGATCGCTGCATCGCGCTGCCTTGGCGTGCACATGCCGCTTGCACGAGGCACTGAACGGCCAGGAGGCGACGTACGCTAAGGCCTTCCGGTGGACATTCGAACGACGGCTATACTCAGGTATCGACGACTCAAGTGCAGGCTCGATACGATAGTCTGTCCGCCTTTGCCATCGTGTCAGCACGTACGCACTGACAGTCGCGATTGGAACGGACCGTCTACGCTCAAACCACTCTATTCCCAGGTCGCCGGAGCCCACGTTATGGTCGCCCAGCTCAATCACACCATTGTCTGGTGCTCGAACCAGAGCGCCTCAGCCAGGTTTCTGGCCGAAATGCTCGGCCGGCCAGCGCCGAATCGCTTCGGCCACTTCGACGTCGTCGATCTGGACAACGGGGTCTCGCTCGATTTTGCCAAAGTTGAGGGCCGGATCCAGCCGCAGCATTACGCCTTCCTGATCAGCGAAGCTGATTTCGACGCTGTATTCACCCGGATCAAGGATCGCGGACTGGAATACTGGGCCGATCCGAGGGGTAGCCGGCCGGGCGAGATCAACCACAACGATGGTGGGCGCGGCGTCTATTTTCGCGATCCTGACGGCCACTACCTCGAAGTGATCACCCGGCCTTACGGCAGCGGCGAGTGAGTGAGGTTATGCCATCGACACCGTGTGGGCCTGCGATCTCTATGTTCCGCGGACGCAATGGCAGGTGCAGCCGTTCGCTTCGGGCTGAAGGCCCCGGATGCGCTAGAGAGACCTGAATTGATCGCGTCCTGTCCGTGGGCAGCGAGCGATCGTGTTTACCGCGCGGATTGGTGAACATCAAGTCAGACTTCCTCATTGAAGCATGAAGGTGCATACGCAAACGGCACCTTGGCCCCGAACAGCGACCGGCCGTCGGCGTCGCACGATTGACCGGTGGACTCTTTGAAGCCGCTGTTGACCGCGCGCTAACCCCAAAGGCGGCTATGGGTCGACAAGACTCATTCGCCAATAACGAATGCTGACATTCGCCGGAACGGGTCGCGAATGTCGGCATATTGGCTCGGACATTCAGGCGAGCCGACCAGGATGAGACGGAGGGCTGCCCGCACAAGAAAAGCCCGCAAGGGATCGCAGGCTGTGGGACAGTCATTCGCAGTTGCGGGCCGTACGAATGGCGCTGATAACTATAGGCCTCGTGGCGTGCACGCCCTTCATTTGGGGCTGACCGAGTCGCACGCACTCTGTACGACGGCGTCATACGCACTGCTCGAATGATCAGCGACGCGGTAACTCACCACCTTTTCATTGCGGATGAAAACTTCGGTAAGCAGGTTGCCAACATACCCGTTGTAACTGTTTTTCGCATTGACTATCAGGTACACGCGATAACCGAACACAGCAGGCGCTCCAGGTGCGGCTCGCGTCCATCCCGACGATGGTTCATTCAGATATTGCACCACGGCGCTCGAAGGTTCATTTAGCATTGTCTGCCGATAGGCATCGATCAGGGCTTTGTAGTCGTCAGAGTACGTGCCGTAGGTCGCTGCCTCCGGCGTGTTCTTGTCGCACATCGGCGCAACCCGTGAGCACGCCTGCGATCAATACCGCTGCGCTCGCGGCCCTCAGCTTCGTTTTCATCACTTCGCCTACGCGGCAGGTTTTTCATACGGCTTCTTATCTCTTGTCTGTACTTTTTGTGGCGCAGTATAGCCAGAGCAAAGGGGCGAGTGCCACTAATCGAGGAGCTAGACCTTCGTTGTTAGAGACTTCCACTCTTTACTCCTTGCCGGTCCCCCGGCGCACTGACATGTTTATTACGCTCTACGGTTCTGATCGGGACTGGATTGCAGTGGCCAGGTCAGGCCCTAAAAGCCGGGCGGGGGCGGCAAGGGTAGGCCGGGTGGGGGGGGCAGCGATGGCAGGGATGGCGGGGACGACAGGGACGGAGGGGACGGAGGGGACGGAGGGCGCGGCAGGGACGGACGGGACGGCAGGGACGGCAGGGACGGCAGCTTTGGCAACCCACCTACGGGCGGCTTGAGCATATCGATAACGGATTTCAGCTTTTGGGCGATGGCCTCGGTGACCGCCTTTTTCGCTTCGTCCGCGAGCGCCTCGCACACGGCACGGATGATCTCGGAGGGCGTGGCGCCGTTTGTGGTCGCGCCGATATTGACGAGATGCAGCGGAGGCAGCGGTACCGTAAGCGGGCCTCCGGGCAGGTGCATGTCAAGTGAGAGTGTGCCGCCCATGACGGTGAGGTTGCGGATGATGACCTTGCGCGCGTTGCTGCCGGCCCGGATGGCGGCCGGGGTGGTGGAATAGGTCTGGGCGTTGTTCTTGATGGTCTCCAGGTTGCTGGTGGCGGTGGGACTTTCCGCCTTGTAAGTAATCTTCGGCGCGATGACTGTGGCGGAATCAACAATGACAGGGCCGCCGCCGAGAAGTGAGCCGCTTTCCACCTGCAAGGCGATACGGTCCACCACTACGGCGTAGGGCGAAGAGAAACCAGTGGGGTTGCCCACGGTAAGTCCATCAAGCGCGCCCACGCCGGTTAAGGGCGAGAATTCGACGCTACCCACGAGCACCTGCGTCTGGGTCGCAAGCGCGCCTTCCGTCTCGATGGCGGACTTGATGGATGGTTCGAACCGGGCGAGGAGGGTCCACAGCGCAATAGCGGCGACGGCGAGCAGGGTGGCAACGGCAAGTCCGAGGGTTTTTTGCATGGTGTTGGGTGATCCATGAAAGGCGATGGCCCGTCCAGACGCGCGGCCGTGTTAATCAGCAGTCGCCAATATTGACTACAGAAGTGGCTTGGAAATGGAAAAATGGGAAGGCGGTCTGAAGGGGCTTTGTTCGGATGGGGCTACTCTGCAATACCCACATCCGAACAGCGCGGGGGCAGGGTGTTGAGTGCGCAGCGTAAGGGGGACTGAAGGGGCAAGCGGTTGAGCGCGAAGCTCGAGTCCGGCGATAAGTCGTTGCGACTGACCTTGCCAGCCGCAACGACCTCAGCTTAGGACTGTTGAAAACAGGTCACTCTGCCTGAACCTTCTTCGGCTTAGGCGGCGATTGCACCTTCGCGTACTGGAACTCGGGCGTTGCCTTCAGGGCGTCCTTGGTGGCGCCCGGCAGATATAGATTGCCGCCGCGCACGTCGAGTGCGGCGATGGGCACCGCGACGTCATGCGTGGCGACGCCGAGGAAGCCGGCTGTAGCGACGATGGCCGCCGACACGGAGCCGTCCGGGGCCACGATCAGATCTTTGACCGCGCCGATTTTTTCGTTCTGGTCGTTGTAGACCGATTTGCCCAGCACGCTCTTCTTGACGCTCCATCCCTGCAAAAGCGCCTGGGACTGGCTAATAGTGACGCTCAGAGTCTGTGTGCCGGCGACCTGTGCGTGCGCACCGATACATGCTGCAAGTGCCACTGCTACCAATACTGCCTTGTGCAAAGCCATACGTTCACTCCATGGTTAGATTCGGTTTCTGGCACGTTCTTCGGCCCCGGGGGGCGACGCCGGCCAATGTCCCTTCGCTACCGCGGGCAATGTCCCAATGCCACTTAAAGGTTGGGACGGCGGGAGTCGCATAGGTTAGTGAAACACCGGTTCGGCGCGGCCGAGAGCCTGTATGCCAGATCGTTGGGCGCCAGTTTATCCACTTGCTGTCGGCTTACAAGCCCCGTGGCGCCAACTCATAGTTCCCGTTTTTGCAACCTTGCCGGCCTACCGTGCGACAGAACCAACGACGCTTAAGCAAGTCGAGCAGCCGACCCAGACCGTGTACCATCCATTGCCAGCGCAATGCGATCGTTGTCACAACTGGCTGCCACAGGACGAAGCCCGTGTGTCGGAACGCCGGCAAGTATTCGATGTGCCCCCGACAGCCTGTGATGGGATCGAGCACCTGTCCCCCGTCCGGTTGACGATGAACTGCTACCTGTAGACCTTGCCTGCCGAACTTACGTGTATGACCGACGTAAGTTCGATAGCTGCCGTTGATGCCGCCCGGAGTCGAACGGCTCAACTGGGTCGGGAGTGTGAGTTCGCTGATGCAGGAAGCTGCCGTCGGGTTGTTCGATGCCGCCACCGTCAGCAATCCGCCACATTGCTGACGCACAACGCGGCTCGAGTCAATCGGTTTGCCAGTTCACCGGCGGGGATTTGCCCCTAACCGCCCACGCTACGAGCACACGCGAGCAGGCCGCCGGTCGTAGTGGGTACGCTCCGAGACCCGCTCTTCACGCTGAAGGCGGCAAAGAGTCCGAATGTTTTCAACGCCATGAAAGTTTAAAGTCTCAAGCTTGCAAGGTCTCTTGTGGATTGGCACGCACCCATTTTGATGGTTCGATTCCGGAGATCGAAGTTGGAGCTGCTTGCGGCCTCGAGTGTTTGTTTTCGTCATAGTGTTTAGGTACGCGACGATCGAATGTGGTGGGACAAGAGGCGCCCGCGCGCACGCTCGTGCATCGCGAGTTAGTTGTGATGTGCGAGAGCAGCGAGGAAATTGCGGAGCAAAGAAGGCGGCGCTGATCCAGCCTCGGTCGCGGCTTGTGGGAGGGCCAAAGATCTCTGGAATTATTGCAATGGTGAATTTCCATGGTCGACCCTGCGCGAAAGCGGCTGATATGTGAAATATTAAAAACAGCTTTCATTTTTCAAGGTCTATTGCACGGCCATCCAGCGGCGTTTCCGAGTCTATTGCTCATTTTTCTGGGTCTATTGTGCAGGAACACCCCGACGCGAGTAGGCCTACGGAATGCCATCCTTGATTTATTGAACATCCGGTCATAATATCAGCGGACCGACGCAACCAGGCAACAAGGTCATCGCAATTGAGTCATTCAAAGCAAGCCGCGAAAAAAGCTGGCGAAACATGTCAGCGCGGCCGTCCGCGCGAGTTCGACACGGCCACCGTGCTGGCGAACGCGAGCCAGGTGTTCTGGGATCACGGCTACCACGCGACGTCGATCGACGATCTGTGCAAGGCCACCGGTCTGCTGCGCGGCAGCCTGTACGGCGTGTTCGGCGACAAGCACGGCATCATGCTCGCCGCGCTGGATCATTACTCGGAAGGCGCGGTCGCGCGGCTCGCGCAGCGACTGAGCGCGACGGCCGAACCGGAGCAGGCGCTGCGCGACGCGCTGCTGCACTACGCGAGGGTGTCCTGCGCATTGAGCGGCCGGCGCAGCTGTTTCATTACGAATACGACGCTCGAAATGCAGCCCGATGACGAAGTGCTGCGCGCGCGCGTCGCCGCGATTCAGCGCCGCATGGCGACTTTGCTCGCTGCGGCGGTGATCCGCGGTCAGGCGAGCGGCGCATTCGATTCGACGCTCGACGAAAAAGCCGTCGGCGATTTCCTGTTATGCGTGATGCAGGGCTTGCGGGTCATCGGGCGGGTCGCGCATCAGCAAGATGCGCTGATCGGTATCGTCGATGTGGCGATGCGCGCGCTGGTGTAACGCCTCGTTCGCGAGCAGTGGCGCAAAAATTTTTTAACCAATTTTTGAACGAGCGGTCATGAAAAGCGAAGCAATCAAGTCCGCTCCGGCGGCATTCGGTGGGTCCGTCAGCTGCGCGGCGAGCGCAGCCGTGACCGGTCCCGGCCCGGCGATGGCCGGCATGGCTGTCGCCGCCAAAGCGTCGGCGCCCGGCTTTCAGCGCCAGGCGCTCGCGCTCGCCGTGCTGTTCGTCGGCGCCTTTCTCGCGCCGCTCGATTACTTCATCGTCAATCTGGCGCTGCCGTCGATTCACACGGGCCTCAACGCGAGCGACGCGCAACTGCAACTCGTCGTGTCGGCTTATGCGTCCGCCTACGCGGTGCTGCTGATCACGGGGGGCCGCCTTGGCGATCTGTTCGGCCGCCGTCGCATGTTCATGACGGGCATGGCGGCTTTCGTGATCGCGTCGGCGTTGTGCGGCTTCGCGACGAGCGGGCACATGCTCGTGATCTCGCGCATCGTGCAAGGCATCGCGGCCGCGGTGATGGCGCCGCAAGTGCTCGCGACGATTCGTGCGGTCGTGCCGTTGCATCAGCAGACGCGCGTGATGAGTCTGTATGGCTTCGTGTTCGGCTTGTCGTCGATCGTCGGGCAACTCGGCGGCGGCGCGCTGATCACGTATCACCCGTTCGGGCTCGACTGGCGCGTGATCTTCCTGATCAACATCCCGATCGGCATCGCGGCGTTCATCGGCACATGGAAGTTCGTGCCGGAGAACCAGCCGGCCACGCATACCGGCGTCGATCTGAAGGGCGTCGCGCTGCTGTCGGCGGTGCTGCTGCTCGTCATCTATCCGATGACGCATGGCCGTGAAGCCGGCTGGCCCGCGTGGACCTTCGCCATGTTCGCACTCGCGGTGCCGGTGTTCGCGCTGTTCGTCGCGACCGAGCGGCGCGTCGAGCGCGCTGGCGGGCATCCGCTCGTCGATCTGCAACTGTTCCGCAGTCGCGCGTTCGCGCTCGGTCTCGTGCTCGCGTTCCTGTTCTATTGCAATAGCGCGTTCTTCCTGACCTACGGCATCTTTCTGCAAACCGGCCTGCACTGGACGCCGCTCGCGTCGGGCATCGCGATCATGCCGTTCGCGCTCGGCTTCGTGATCGGGCCGTTGACGTCGCCGGCCGTGGTCAAGCGCATCGGCGCCCATGTGCTGACGCTTGGTTTCTCGATGATGACGCTGGGCTTCACGGTGACCGGCTGGTCCGCGACCCAATCCGCGACGCCCGATCTGCTGTTCTACTGCGGGCTAGTGTGCGCGGGCGTCGGACATGGTCTGCTGTTGCCGTCGATCATGCGCATCGTGCTGCAGGAGGTGGTGCCCGAGAAGGCCGGGCTCGCATCGGGTGTGGTCTCGTCGACGTTGCAGATCGGCTCCGCGTTCGGCACCGCGGCGATCAGCGGCGCGTTCTTCGGGGCGCTCGGCGGCAGTTCGGCACCCGCCTCTTATGCGCACGCGTTCCAAGTGAGCCTCGCTATCAATGCCGTGCTGATGTTCGTGTGTATCGGCCTTAGCGTGCTGCTGGTGCGTCATCAGAAAGGCGTGCGGCGCTCAGTCGCCCCGGCAGTTTGAAATTAATCCGCTGGTAATCGTTTTCATTTGTTGGCTCGCTGAAAAAATCGTTCAATTTGAACGAAGCGGTATAACGAACTGCATGGTATTTACCGGCGATCTCCTCGTTCACAGGTAATTCTGATTTAGATCAAACTGGCTCAACCGATTAACGGCTCGACGACATCGCGCCAGCTTTTCTAATCAGACGAAACCAACCTCGCATTTTCTACCTGCCTGCAAATGGCCTGCAGTAAGTGTTGCGTTTGTGCGGTAGCGCACATAGGGTTAGCCGCAAGGTGTCGCGATGATTGTTTTCGGTAATACCGGGAACTTTAGCCGGCGAGCATGGACTGCGGCTCTAATGGAAACGGTATCAATAAAAAAGCGCTTGCCGCGTTTAAATTCGATTGTTAATCTGTCTTAACTTTAGAGTGTACGTTCAACAGGTCGGAGTCGATAAAGCCGGGCTCAACTTAATAAACGCTCAAGATAGGGGGACCCAATATGCTGACCGCTACCATTGACGCATTCCAGACAACATCCGCCGCCTTCAATGTGGGCGACGTCGTCAAGTTAAAAGAAGGAGGCCCGCGCATGACCGTGACGTACGCAGGTCCGGTCGCGCTGAATCCCGGCGACTGGGTGATCTGCGAGTGGTTCGACGAACACGGCGAACTGCGTCACGAAAGCTTTGCGGCGCAAGCCGTGCGGGCGGAGCCGCGCTCCATTCCGGCGGGCTCGGTACAGTGGAGTCGCATCGGGCGCGCGGCCTGAGTGACGCCCCTGAGTGACGCCCGTGCACGTCAATCAATCGGTTTCCTGTTGTTCGTTTGTTGCTCGTCTTGCTCGAGCCGCCCGAATCGTTTCAGCGCTCGGGCCGGTCGCGCGCGGCCTCGCGTCGTCGCACGCGCAGCGTCAGCGCCGATGAAAACGCGCGCAAGGTCGACACCTTGCGTGTCTCCACGACGTCCCGCGCGAGGCTCTCCGCCGGATTCGGCTGTAGCGCCCAATACAGCGCGAGCACCCAGCCGAGTATGGTCCAGCCGAGGCAGGCATTGAAGAGCGCGAGCGTCAGCACGTCGCGGCGCTTGAGCCGGTCCGCGATGATCGCCGGCAGAAAATATAGCGCCAGCGCGAACGCCGCGCCGATGGCCTGAACGGCCACGTTGCCACCCATACAAGCTCCTGATGCGCGATGCATGTAGCGATTGTCGCGCGAATGGCGGCCGCGCGCCTCGCACCTGCGCGTTCCAGTCTCCACCCCAATCACCGCAAGGGGTTCAGCCCGACACGCATCGGGACTATCATGATCGTTTCGACCGAACAGTACTTCACGGACCCGATCATGATCACCGACGACACGACCCAGCAGGCTCAACTCAACCCGGACACGCTGCGAGAATTCGTCGAGCGCAAGTGGAACGACGAGATCGTGCCCGCGCTGACGGACTACATCGCGGTGCCGGCCAAGAGTCCGGCGTTCGATCCCGACTGGGCGAAACACGGTTATCTGGAGCGCGTGATCACCGACGCCGCGCAATGGGCCGAGCAGCAACCGGTGCGCGGCCTGAAGCTCGAGGTGGTCCGCCTGCCGGGCCGCACGCCGGTGATCTTCTTCGAGACGGCCGCGACGCGCTCGGGCAGCGACGAAACCGTCGTGCTCTATGGCCACCTCGACAAGCAGCCCGAGTTCGATGGCTGGCGCAACGACCTCGGTCCGTGGACGCCGAAGTTCGAAGACGGCAAGCTCTACGGCCGCGGCGGCGCGGACGACGGCTACGCGATCTATGCGAGCCTGACGGCGCTCGCCGCGCTCGATGCACAGGGTGTCGAGCGTCCGCGCTGCGTCGGGCTGATCGAAACCTGCGAGGAGTCGGGCAGCTACGATCTGCTGCCCTACGTCGACGCGCTGCGCGAGCGGCTCGGTAATGTCGGGCTCGTCGTGTGTCTCGACTCGGGCGCGGGCAATTACGATCAGCTGTGGCTGACCACGTCGCTGCGCGGCCTCGTCGGCGGCGATCTCGAAGTGCAGGTGCTCGACGAAGGGATCCACTCGGGCGTCTACGGCGGCATCGTACCGTCGAGCTTCCGCATCATGCGGCAGCTGTTCGACCGTCTCGAAGACTCCGCCAACGGCACGCTGCTGCCGAAAGGCTTCCACTGCACGGTGCCGGCCGATCGTCTGCGCGAAGCGGAGGCCGCCGCAAAGATTCTCGGCGATGACGTCTGGAAGAAGATGCCGTGGGCGTGCGGCCAGGACGGCCGTCAGGTGCTGCCCACCACGACCGATCCGCGCGAGGCGCTGCTCAATTCGACGTGGCGTCCGTCACTGTCGGTGACGGGCGCGGCTGGCTTGCCCGCGCTCGCCGACGCCGGCAACGTGCTGCGTCCGCGCACGGCGTTCAAGCTGTCGCTGCGGCTGCCGCCGACCATCGAAGCGGAGAAGGCGGTCGCCGAACTGAAGGCGCTGCTCGAATTCGATCCGCCGTACAACGCGAAGGTCACGTTCAAGCCGGATGCGGGCGCGGCGAGCGGCTGGAACGCACCGGAGGTCGCGCCGTGGCTCGCCACCGCGCTCAACGATGCGTCGCGTCAGCACTTCGGCGCCGACGCGGCCTACATGGGTCTCGGCGGCACGATCCCGTTGATGAACGTGCTGAAGGCGGGCTTCCCGAAGTCGCAGTTCATGGTGTGCGGCGTGCTCGGGCCGAAGTCGAACGCACATGGGCCGAACGAGTTCCTGCACGTGCCGTACGGCAAGAAGCTGACGGCCGCGGTTGCCGAAGTGATTGCCGCGGCGCCGTGAGTTCTGGTTTCGTTTGAGTGGGGCTCGGGCGTGACCCGGGCCCGCTGTTTATCGATGCTGCTTTGATGCAGCTGTTTGTCCCGCCGTTTCATTCCTTCCGTTCGAACCTCACCGACACGCTGAATGACCGACTCCCAGACTGCCCAAACCACCACGCCCCGGATTCCGGCCGATCAACTGCATGCCTACGTCAGGGCGATCTGGGAGCGGGCGGGCAGTACGCCGCGCGAAGCGGAGCTGGTGGCCGATCATCTGGTGGCAGCGAATCTGACCGGGCACGACTCGCACGGCGTCGGCATGATCCCGCGCTATGTCGAATCGCTCGCCGACCAGCAACTGCAACTGAATCGACACGCCGACGTCGTGAAGGACGCGGGCGCGGTACTGACCGTCGAAGGCGGCAAGGGCTTCGGTCAGGTGATCGCGTTCGAGGCGATGGAGCGGGGCATCGAGCGCGCGCGGCGGCTCGGCGTCTGCGCGGTCGGCATGCGCGGCGCGCATCATATCGGCCGCATCGGGCATTGGGCCGAGCAGTGCGCGCGCGCCGGGCTGGTGTCGTTTCACTTCGTCAACGTGGCGGGCGATCCGCTCGTCGCGCCATTCGGCGGCGCGGACCGGCGCATCGGCACGAATCCGTTCTGCGCCGCTTATCCGCGGCCCGGCAAACCGCCGCTGGTGCTCGACTTCGCGACCAGCACGATCGCGTTCGGCAAGACGCGCGTCGCTTATAACCAGGGCAAGCACACGCCACCCGGCGCGCTGATCGATCACGAAGGCATGCCGACGCTCGAACCGAAAGTCATGCACGAAGCGCCGTTCGGCGCGCTGACGCCGTTCGGTGGCTACAAGGGTTTCGGGCTCGCGGCGATCTGCGAGATTTTCGGCGGTGCGCTGTCGGGCGGCTTCACGACGCATGCGGACACGCTCGGTACCACGCACGCGATCATCAACTGCATGCTATCGGTGATCATCGATCCGACCGCATTCGACGCGCCCGATGCGCAAGCCGAAGCCGATGCGTTCCTCGCGTGGGTGAAGGCGTCGCCGCTCGCGGCGGGCGCGGAGCGCATCTACGAACCCGGCGAGCCCGAGCGCGTGACGCGCGCGCAGCGCGAGGCCGCCGGCATTCCGATCGACGCGGCTACGTGGACGCAAATCCACTCCGCGGCGCGCGCCGTCGGGATGAATGAAGACGAAGTGGGTGGTTGGTCCGCGCGCCTCGGCTGAAGCGCGCGACAGCAGGGCTCAGGCGATCAGCCTGAGCTTGCTGCGCCTATCGAGCAGCCAGCGCTCGAACTCGGTGGCGGGCATCGGCTTCGCGTACAGGAAGCCCTGCACGTAATCGACGCCGAGCCCCTTCATGAAGGCTTCTTCCGCCTCGGTTTCGATCCCTTCGGCGACCACCTGGAAATCGAGCTCCTGCGCGACGGCGACCATCGAGCGCACCAGCGCCTGTGCCTTCATATCCGCGTGGATCGAGCCCGTGAAGCTGCGGTCGAGCTTGATCACGTCGAGCGGAATACGGCCGAGTTGCGACAGCGACGAGTAGCCGGTGCCGAAGTCGTCGAGATGCACCTGCGCGCCGAGTTGGCGGAACTGCTTGATCAGCTCGATCGCGGCCGCTTCGTTTTCGATCAGGCAGCTTTCGGTCAGTTCGAGGTCGACGAGGCATGGATCGAGACTCGCGTGCTGCAATGCCTCGGTGAAATGGCGGACCACGGCTGTATCCGTGAGCTGTCGCGCAGACACGTTGATCGCGACGCGCAGGTCATAGCCGGCCGCTTTCCAGCGGGCCGCCTGTTTCGCTGCGGTTTCCATCACCCAGCGGCCGAGCACGCCGATCAGTCCGGATTCCTCGGCATAACGGATGAATTCCGCCGGCATGATCTGGCCGCGCTCCGGCGAATTCCAGCGCACCAGCGCTTCGGCGCCTTGCACGGCGCCCGTCGCGAGGTTCAGCTTCGGCTGATAGTGCAGCGCCAACTGGCCTTCCTCGAGTCCGCGGCGCAGATTCGTGTCGAGCCACATGAACTCCGCGACGCGGCGATTCATGTCCGGCGAGAACACGCGATGCGTGCGCTTGCCTTCGTCCTTCGCGACGTACATCGCTGTGTCGGCCGAACGGATCAGCGATTCGAGGGTTTCGCCATGCTCGGGCGAACGCGCGATGCCGATCGAGCAGCCGGTATAGACCTCGACGAGCCCGACGGCGAACGGCATGCGCATACGATCGAGAATGCGCTGCGCGGTGTTTTCCAGGTCATGCGCGGAGCCCTTCGCCGCGAGCACGATGAATTCGTCGCCGCCCAGACGCGCGAGCGAGTCGCCCGGATTCAGGCAGTCGCGGATCGCGTCCGACACGTCGCAGATCAGGCGGTCGCCGAACACGTGGCCGTAGTGATCGTTGACCTTCTTGAAGTTGTCGAGATCGAGAAACAGGACGCCGACGGTTTCGCCCGGCGCCGCCAGTTCGATCGCGATCTGGATGCGCTCCTGGATCGCGTTGCGATTGGCGAGGCCAGTGAGCGGGTCGGTGGTGGCCTGCTCGATCAGGCGGTCCTGCGCGAGCCGTTGCTCGGTGATGTCGGTGCCCGAGCAGATCAGGAACTGCTCTTCGATGCCGCTGCCGCTGCGCACGAATTTGTTGCGAAACAGGAACAGCCGTTCGCCGTGCACCGTTTTGATGCGCCGTTCGATCTCGTACGGTTCGCCACGATTGAAAAAATTCGCGCTGACCTCGTTCGAGACCCCGCCGTCGTCGGACGACATGAACAACGTCCAGACGCTGCGGCCGATGATGTCCTCTTCCCTGAGTCCGGTCAGCTCCTCGGCGAGCCGGTTGAAGCGCTGTATCCGGCCGTTCCGGTCGACGATCACGACGACCGAATTGACCTCCGAGACGACCTGTTCAGCGAACGACAGACCGTGCAGTAGCGCTCGCGCGACGGATTCGGTGTCGCCATCGGCCGACGCGGTGCCGCCCCAGCGATGACAATCGAGTTTCTTGCCGACCAGATGCAGTCGCAGCGGCGCGGCGTCCAACTGAACGTCGACGACGACGTGGGAGGTCACGCCGCTCAGCGCGCGGACCTGGGAAGCTTGAGAAGAGGTGAGGGAAATGGCGACGCCGACAGCCGCGTGGCCGTGCGCAGGCACGAGTTCCAGCGTGTCGCTGGCGGCCGCCAGGCGCCAGCAAGGGCTGCTCGTGCCGAACCGCGCGTGAAGCACCTGGTCGTGTAGCTGGTCGCTCATGAAATCCCCGGAGTGTGCCGGCGGTCCCAATCAAGGCGGGCGGCGGCAGACAGTCTTCCTCGTACTAAAGTGAAACTGCCTCATTGTATCTAAGCGTGACAATTCGAGCGAAGAATCATTAACGTTTTGCTAACCATGAGTATGGGCCGGCGCGGCCGCGCGCGGCGCGATTATTACCCGCCAGAACGACGCCACGACGACGTCACTAGAGGCGGCGCGCCAGCAGCGCGCGGGCGCGTTCGCGTTCGGGCGGGTTGGCGTCGAGCGCCGGGTCGAACCGGAACTTGCCGGCCACCAGCGTGGCCGCCACCACGCCGTCGCGATACAGCACGCGGTTTCCGGTCACGGCCGGCACCTTGTCGCCGACCAGCAGCGTGCCGACGAGATTCAGCGGATCGGTCCCAGCAACGCAGATAAGAGCACCGTCGTTCGGCTGCCGGCGCACCTCGCGCAGCAGCGGAATCGCCTCGGGCAGCGCGAACTGCTCGCCCGCGAGTCCGTTGACGAACCGCCCGCCGCGGATCACGCCGCGCGCCTCGAGCCGCTGCAGAACGCGCAGCAGATCGCGCCACGGCGGAAGCCATTCGGCCTCGCGTTCGAGCACGCGCCAGAACACGACACCGTAGCGGCGCAGCAACGTCATTGCGACGTGTTCGAGCGCCTCGGGCGGTAACTGGCGACGCCGTTCGGGTGGATTTTCCGGCGCGGCGGCGGACGGACGGCTTACGAGCGCCCAGCGCCCCGCGTCGTCCATGCCGCCGATCAGCGCGCTCGCTCGCGCGCGCCGGCTGCTGGAAAACGCGTTGCGTTTGGCGACCGGCTTGAGCAACGCGCGCAAGCCCGCGAAGCTGTCGGAGTTCGCGAGGCCGGCCGCGACCAGCTCGCCGAGCGCGTTTTCGAGCTCCATGCGCAGCACGCGCACCTCGGTGAGCAGTTCGTCGAAGAACATCGCGCCGTGTTGCGCGAGGGTGTCGTGCACGCTTTGCGCGAGCGCCGACAACTCGACCTGGCGCGCCGGATCGAGCAGCGCGCGCCACGCACGCAGCTGGACGCGCGGCAGCAGCACGATCGGCGTGCCGCGGACCGGACCGGCGGCGCCGCGCGCCCGCTCGGTCAAGCGGGTCCAGACGATCTTGCCGGCGCGGCATAGCTCATCGAGCGAACTGCTGGTGTAGGCACGCACGCGCGCGGGCAGGAGGTCTTCCTCCCACGCGCCGGCCGCGGCCTGGAAGCCTTCGAGCTGGTCGAGCGCGGCGGCGAGCGCGTCGCGGCCTTCGGCGCGCGACGTCGGCGTCAGATGCTGAGTCATCGGCGTCAGATGCTGCCATTCGAACAGGAAGCGCATGAAGTCGTGCCGCTCGACCGGCTCGATCTCACGCCGCAGCCGCCTCACCGTGTAGCGGTGGATGCGTGCGAGCAGGTGTCGTTCGCACCATTCCTCGTCGCTCGTGTGCGGCGTGAAGCGGCCGCGCAACAGATAGCCTTCGGCTTCGAGCCGGATCAGCGCCTGTTCGATCCGGTCGGCCGGCAAACCGAGCGGACGCGCGATCGCCTCGATCGTCAGCGGGCCGAAGCCGGTCAGCCGCGCGCGCAACACGTCGACGAGCGCGTCGTCGGCGCTCCAGCTCTCGGTGTAGCCCTTCGGGGCGCTCAGCGGCGGTGTGTAGCGATTGCGCGCGATGCCGGGGTACAGCGCTTCGAAACAGGTGAGGCGTTCGGCGGGCAGCCACAGTGCGCTGTCGCTGGCGTTGTCGTTGCCCGTGCTCGCGTTGGCTTGCGCGGCCAGCGGCAAGCGCGTCGCCCGGCCGGCTTTCGCCAACGCCGCAAGCAGCGTCGGCCAATCCTCGTGCGCGAGCGCCTCGGCCCCGGTGATGCACGCGAGGCCCGTCAGCGCTTCGTGCATTTCGTCGGCGTTGCGCGCCTGCGGCCACGCCTCGTCGCGCACGCTGTCGATCGCGGCGGCGTCGAGCGCACCAAGATCGTCGGCGCTTTCAGGGTCCGTCCAGCGGCGGTTCAGCACCGCCTGGGTGCGGCGCTCCTCGATCGGCGCGTCGTCGAGATACGCGTAGGGCTTCGCGGTCAGGATTTCGGCGGCGAGCGGCGACGGCGCCGGCAGATCACGCGCGACGAGCCGCAACTCGCCGCGCTCGATGCGGCGCAGCAGCGCGAGCCAGCGTTCGCTGTCCATCGCGTCGTGCAGACAGTCGTCGATGGTTTGGTCGACTAAGGGATGGCGCGGCACCTCGCGTTCGCCGACGACGTTCTCCAGACACGCGGCCTGCTCGGGAAACACGCTTGCGAGCAGATCCTCGCTGCGCATGCGCTGCAGTTGCGGCGCGGTCTTGCGGCCGCCCGTGTAGCGCGGCAGGCCGAGCGCGGTCGTCGCGTTCCAGCGCCAGCGCACGCCGAACAATGGCGCATCGAGCAGTGCCTGGATCAGCAGATGTTCGGCGCTGTTCGAGTGCAGATAGCGCCAGACCTCGTCGAGCACGAACGAATGGCTGCCGGTCAGCGACAGCACGATCGCGTCTTCGGTGGCGGCGGCCTGCAACTCGAAGTTGAAGCCGCGGCAGAAGCGCTTGCGCAGCGTGAGCCCCCACGGGCGGTTGACGCGGCTGCCGAACGGCGAGTGGATCACGAGCTGGGTGCCGCCCGATTCGTCGAAGAAGCGCTCCATCACCAGCGTGCTTTGCGTCGGCAGTACGCCGAGCGCGGCGCGCGCACGCGCCAGGTATTCGACGATCTGGCGCGCGGCGGACTCGTCGAGCGCGAGCTCGTCGGCAAGCCTGGCGATGGCGCGGTCGAGGCGCGCGGCCGTGGGTTCGGCTTCGCTCGCGGGCAACGTGGCTGCGGCGGTTGCGGACGCCGTTGTGGTCTGCGTCGCGCTCTGCGCCACGGCAGCTTTGGCTTTGCGTCCTCTCTTTGCCGCGGATTTCGCGGGCGTTGCGGCTGCTTCGAATTGCGCCGCGGCGATTGGCACCGACGCAACCGCGTGTGACGCCGGCTCGCCCTCCGTCAGCAAACGCTCGACCTGCTCCCGCAATCTCGTGACCGCGAAAGACAGCTCGTCGCTGCGCCCCGGCGCCTCGCCGAGCCAGAACGGAATGTTCGGCGGTTGCCCTTGTGCGTCCTCGACCCGCACCCGGCCACTCTCGATTCGCAGAATCCGATACGACGCGTTGCCGAGCTGGAACACATCGCCGGCGAGGCTTTCGACCGCGAAGTCCTCGTTGACGGTGCCGATATTGATCGCCTGCGGTTCGAGCACGACGGCGTAATCGGCGTTTTCGGGGATCGTGCCGCCCGACGTTACGGCGACCAGCTTGCCGCCGCGCCGGCCGCGCAGCGTGCCGCTTACCGCATCGCGATGCACGTACGCGGCGCGCGGACCGTGGCGGCTCGTGTAGCCCTCGGCGAGCATGCGCAGCACCGCGTCGTATTGCTCGCGCGCCAGATCCGCGTACGGCGCTGCGCGCCGCAGCATGTCGAACAGCGCATCCTCGCTCCACTCGGCGCTCGACACTTCCGCGACGATCTGTTGCGCGAGCACGTCGAGCGGCGCGCGCGGGATGCGTAGCGCATCGAGTTCGCCACGCCGCACGCAATCGAGCAGCGCCGCGCATTCGAGCAGGTCGTCGCGCGAGGCTGGAAAGAGCCGCCCCTTCGGCATGCCGCCGACGTGGTGGCCCGAGCGGCCGACGCGTTGCAGGAACGGCGCGATCGCGCGTGGCGAACCCATCTGGCAGATGAGGTCGACGTCGCCGATATCGATGCCGAGTTCGAGCGAAGCGGTCGCGATCAGCACGCGCAGTTCGCCGCGTTTCAGGCGCTGTTCGGCGTCGAAACGATGTTCTTTCGCGAGACTGCCGTGATGCGCGGCGACCGCGTCCTTGCCGAGCCGCTCGGTCAGATGACGCGCGGCGCGCTCGGCCATCCGCCGCGTGTTGACGAAGATCAGCGTCGTGCGGTGCTGCGCGACCAGCTCGGCGAGCCGGTCGTAGACGCGCTCCCACACTTCGTTGGCCATCACCGCTTCGAGCGGCACCGGCGGGATCTCGAGCGCGAGGTCGCGCGCGCGGACGTGGCCGACGTCGATCACCGCGCACTCGGCCGGTACGTCGCTCTCGAGGCTCGCGCCGCCGACCAGAAACCGCGCGACCGCGCTGACCGGCTTTTGCGTCGCCGACAGCCCGATGCGCGGCAGGCGCCGGGCGCAGAGGGCGTCGAGCCGTTCGAGGCTCAGCGCGAGATGACTGCCGCGCTTGCTGCCGGCGAGCGCATGAATCTCATCGACGATCACCGTGCGCACCGTCGCCAGCATGCGGCGGCCAGAATCCGAGCCGAGCAGCACGTACAGCGACTCGGGCGTCGTCACGAGAATGTGCGGCGCGCGCTTTTTCAACGCATTGCGTTCCTGCTGCGTGGTGTCGCCGGTGCGCACCGCGGTGCGAATGTCGAGCGGCGGCAGGCCGAGCCTGTCGAGTTCGGCGGCGATGCCTTGCAGCGGCAGTTGCAGATTCAGGCGGATGTCGTTCGAAAGCGCCTTCAGCGGCGACACGTAGACGACCAGCGTTTCGTCGGGCAGCGTGCCGCCGTTCGCGAGGCCTTGCGAGACCAGGTCGTTCAGCGCGGACAGGAATGCGGTCAGCGTCTTGCCGGAGCCCGTCGGCGCGGCGACCAGCGTCGAGCGGCCGCTACGGATCTGCGGCCACGCGGCGGCTTGTGCGTCGGTCGGGGCGGCGAAGGTTTGCTGGAACCAGTTGGCGACGGCTGGGTGAAAGCCGTCGAGCGCCTGCTGGGCTGGCGGTAAGGCTGGCGCGGCGGCGCGCGCCGCGCTCGCGGTGGAGCGGGCCTTGCGGGAGCGGGGCGCCGCGTCGAGTGCGGCGGAAGTCTTTGCCGAAGTCATGCTTGTGCAGATGAGGGCGGCGCGGGGGATATCCAGTCGGCACCGGGCAATGTCGACCGTTTTGGGGTTGTGGGTCATTCCACGCTGACGGCGCAATAGCCGTCAGTCTCGCAGGTTTTCGCCGCTCGTGCGCGGCGCATCGGGCTTCGCGCCGCTGCTGGAATTCGTAGTCTTTTGCGGCGTGTGTGCCACTCCTACCAACCTCCGCCGATTGCAGTACGCTTGACGACTCTTCCTGCACCCACGATGGAGCGTCGACGATGCGATATAACCAGTTGGGCCGTACCGGTGTGTTTGTTTCAGAGTTGTGTTTGGGCACGATGACCTTCGGCGGTGGCGAAGGCATCTGGCGGCAGATCGGCGATCTGCAGCAGAACGACGCGGAGCGGCTGGTCGGCCGGGCGCTCGACACGGGCATCAATTTCATCGACACCGCCGACGTTTACGCGGGCGGCCTGTCCGAGCAGATCACCGGCCAGGCGCTGAAGAATCTGCAAGTACCGCGCGACAAGGTCGTGATCGCGACCAAGGTGTTCGGCCAAACCGGCGAGTTCGCAAACGCGCGCGGCGCGTCGCGCTATCACATCCTCGACGGCATCAAGGCGAGCCTGAAGCGTCTCCAACTCGATCACGTCGACCTGTATCAGATCCACGGTTTCGATCCGGCCACGCCGATCGAAGAAACCGTGCGCGCGCTCGATACGCTCGTGCAGCACGGCCACGTGCGCTACGTCGGCGTGTCGAACTGGGCCGCGTGGCAGATCGCGAAGGCGCTCGGCATCGCCGAGCGGCTCGGCACCGCGCGCTTCGAAACGCTGCAGGCGTATTACACGCTCGCGGGCCGCGATCTCGAACGCGAACTCGTGCCGATGCTGCAAAGCGAAGGCCTCGGCCTGATGGTGTGGAGTCCGCTCGCGGGTGGTTTGCTGAGCGGCAAATACGGACGCGAGCAGCAGGCCGAAGCGGGCAGCCGTCGCACGAACTTCGATTTTCCGCCTGTCGATCGCGAGCGCGCGTATGACTGCATCGACGTGATGCGCGAAATCGCTGTAGCGAAAAACGTCTCGGTCGCGCAGATCGCGCTGGCGTGGCTGCTGCATCAGCGTGTCGTCAGCACGGTCATCGTCGGCGCGAAGAAAATCGAGCAGCTCGACGACAACATCGCGGCGACCAACGTCGCGCTATCCGCCGATGAGCTCGCGAAGCTGGCCGAAGTCAGCGCGCTGCCGGCGGAGTACCCCGGCTGGATGCTGGAGCGGCAGGGCGAGCAACGCCGGCAGCAGCTGGCCGAGGTTCGGCACGTCGTGCAGCGATAACGCGACGGCGTACTCGCGTTCGCCCTGGAAGCCCGAATCTTCATCGATGGGCCGCGCGAGTTTCATGCTCGCGCGCGGTCCTGAGGCGGTCGACTGGAAAAACCGCCAACTCGTGAAGACGATCCACCGCTCTCAGGTTCTCCGCGGCCATTTCGTTTCGGCACTCGCTCAGGTCTCGACGTCCGCGAGACTGAAAGTCTCCGTCTTGTCGTTGTACGAGAAGATTTCCGCGTAACGACCCAGCGCATCAAGAACGAAGCAGTTCCCGGTTTGCGCACGACGATTCAGTTCTGAGGAACGGTCACCAGGCTGGTAGGCGTTTGATCGATCGCTGCAACAAGGGCCGCGCGCCGCATCGCCGGACATGATCGGTCGATGCGGCACGTAAGGACGGACGATGAATTAGCAATCGCTGCGTCTAATCAGCAGTCTCGCTTACCCCTGCGTATGCGCGGCGACCGCGTCCAGCGTGCGCGCCGAGTACACCAGCGTCGCGCCCGCGTTGATCGCCATCGCGACGCCGAGCGCTTCGGCGATTTCCTCACGGGTCGCGCCGTGCTTCAGCGCCTCGGCCGTATGGACCGTGATACAGCCGTCACAGCGCAGGCTGACCGCTACCGCGAGCGCAATCAGCTCGCGCGTTTTCGCGCCGAGCAGATCGGTCTTCTGACCGGCGCTCGACATCGCCTGATACGCCTTCACGCTTTCGGGCGCGAGCTTCGACATTTCGCCGATACGGCCGAACAGTTCCTTGCGGTAATCGATCCAGTTCAACATGGCAGTGCTCCTTGGTCCGTTGCGCGCCGGCGGTTGCCGGCGTCGTGGGACAAAGTATTGCGCCGCGCCGCGATATCCTGAATACTCATTCGACTCAACTTTTAGCGCGCTCGTCTCATGGACACGCTCAGTCGCCTGATCGACCTTGCCCGGCCGCAAGCGAGTCTCGATCTTCGCTGCCTGCTATCAGGCGCATTCGACATCGATCACGCGCCGCTGGAGGCGGGCGTTGCGCCGTTTCATCTGGTGCTCGACGGCAGCTGTGTGATCGAGACCGCCGCCGGCGAGCCGCTCGAATTGCAGGCCGGCGATTTCATGCTGTTTCCGCGTGGCGCCGCGCATCGCATGCGCGACGTAAAGCGCTCGGCGGGTGGCCTGCCGTTGACGCTCGGGCATGACGGCATGCTGCCGGTGCGGCGCAACGATGGCCACGAAACCACTGCCACGGCCGCGCACGCGCCCAACGACACCGCGATTCATGACGGTGTCGATCTGCTGTGCGGCCGCTTCGTCTATGCACCCGGTTCATCGGCGCTGCTGCTCAATGTGCTGCCCGATCCGCTGCACGTATCGCTCGGGGACGCGCAAACGCTCGATGCGTTGCAGGCGGTGATCACTCTGATGCGCGGCGAAGCGGAGCGGCGTCAGCCTGGCGCGCTCGCGATCGTGACGGCCTTGAGCCACGCGCTGTTCGCGATGGCACTGCGCGTGCACGGCGAGCGCAATGCGAACGGCACCGGGATGCTCGCGTTGCTGACGGACGCACGCCTCGGCGCATCGGTGCAGGCCATGCTCGACGCGCCCGAACGCGCATGGACGATCTCTGAACTCGGCGAGCGCGCGGCGATGTCGCGCGCGACATACGCGCGCCACTTCAACGAGCGCGCGGGCGTGACCGTGATGGATTTTCTGACGCAGATCCGCATGGCGATCGCCAGCGATCTGCTGTTGCGCACACAACGCAGCGCGGCGGACATCGGCGAGGCGGTCGGCTATCAATCGGAGGCGGCGTTCGGCAAGGCGTTCGCGCAAAGCGTCGGTGTGACGCCGGGACGTTACCGGCGCCGCACACCAACGGACGATGCTCTGGATGACTGACTAAAGACTCAACGCGTGGGCGATTCTATCTGGGCGGTCCGCCCTTGCTGAACGCGCGCCTTTCGAGCGACGCCATGAGTCGCGCGACCACGAGCGCGCAGACCGTGCCGAGCGTCACTTCGGCAAGCCGCAGAAAGGCCTTGTCCCACGCCGGGCCGATGCCTGGCGCCAGCAGCATGATCGTCGCGGTGATGCCGCCGAGGCGCGCTGCGCTGCCGACGTTGACGACCCAGCAGATCAGGATCGCGACCGCCACGGTCGCCGCGTACGCGGCAAAATGGCCGCCGCCCGCGAGCGTGCCGATCAGCCCGCAAATACCGCCGACCATCGCACCGATGAACTGGTCGCGCGACAGCTTGCGGGTGTCGATATAACTATGCTGGCTCACCGCGATCGCGGTGATCGCGGCCCAGAACGCCTGCTCGGTGTGCAGCGTGCGACCGATGCCGAACGCGAGGCTCGCGCCCGCCACGGCCTGCACGGCCATGAAGCCGCCCTCGATCAAGCGGTCGCCGAGCGGCAGCGTCTTCAGGAAAGCGAACAGCGCATCGGCGGCGTGCGTGCGCGAGGAAGGGCTTGAATCGTCGGACGGAGTCATCGGATGAAGGCGGCTCGGCGGGGCAGGGGGTGCCGTATTCTAGCGGCTCCGCTTCACGCTTCCACTGCTAGCTAGATCGTGCCGAACAGCGCACGCGGCCGGTCGCGCAGCGTGTGCGCGAGAATCAGCAGGCCACGCGTCAACTGCTCGCGCGACTCGGCGCAAGCGAGGTTGATGCGCACGCCGTGCTCGACCGTCGAGCGATCGACCGCGAACGCGGATGCGGGCATCGTGTTGACCCCGCGCGCGAGCGCGTTTGCCGCGAAGTCGTCCGAGCGCCACGGCGGCGGCACGCGCAACCACACGAACATGCATGCGGGGTCGCTCTTCAGATGCTCGGCGGGCAATAGTTCGCGCGCGATCTCCTGGCGCGCGCGCAACTCGGCGCGCTGCGCGTCGAGGATCGTCTGCGCGGTGCCGTCCTCGATCCAGCGTGTCGCGATCAGCGTCGACAGCGGCGCAGGCATCCATGCGGTCGTTCGCACCGCTTCCGCGGCCAGCGCCGCGCCATGCGGCGGCGTGCGCAGATAGCCGATGCGTAGACCCGGCGCGAGGACCTTCGACGTCGACGTGATGTGGAAGGTCAGCTCCGGGCACAGGCTCGCGATCGTCGGCAGGCGCGCTTGCAGCAGCGGACCGTACACGTCGTCCTCGATGATGACGATGTGATGCCGACGCGCGATGTCGGCGAGCGCCGCGCGACGGGCGAGGCTCATCGTCACGACGGTCGGGTTCTGCAGATTCGGCACCGTGAAGATCGCCTTCACGCGCCGATGCCGGCAGACGTCTTCGAGACGCTCGGGCAGCAGCCCTTCGTCGTCGCTCGGAATGCCGACGAGTTCGAACTGAAACACCGGCGCAAGGGCTTTCAGCCCATAGTAGGTCAGCTGATCCGACAGGATCACGCCTTCTTGACCCATCAAGCTGCTCAGCACCGCATACAGGCCATGCTGTGCCCCGCTCGTGACGACCACGCTGTCGGCGCCGGGAGTGAAGCCGGGCGCGGCGAGCCATTGCGCGCCCGCGGCCCGCGCCCATTCGGGGCCTTGCGGCGGCTGATATTCCTGGGTCTCCGGATAGCGGGGATCGTGCGCAATTTGCGCCATCGTCCGCGCGAGTTGTGTGAGGAATTCACCGGTGGCAGGCCGGTTCACGGTCAGATCGAGCACGGCGTTCGCGTTGGGTTTGCCGTTTGCCGACGTGTTGTCGCTGCGGGCATGCACGGCAGGCATGGCGCCGCCGGTGACGATCGAGCCGCGCCGCTTGCTCGCGACGATCAGCCCACGCGTCTGTAGCTCCTTGTACGCGCGCGACACGGTCGAGACATTCAGGCCCAGCTCCAACGCAAGCTCGCGCTGCGGCGGCAGGCGGCTGCCCGGCGGGTAGAGACCGCTGCGGACTTTTTCCTCGAGGCTGCGCGACACTTCGAGATAAGTCGGCTGACGCCCCTTTGTCTGGAGAACGTCTTCACCGTTTGTGTGGTCAATTGCGCTTTTCATCCAGCGTGAATCTCCATACAAAAACTCGTTCGTCCGTGCCGGACAAGCCAATACTAAACCCGTTTGTCGTCGGCTTGCCAAGCGGAAGTACGTCGCCCTGCACGATGCCCGCCCGTTTCGCTCGGGGAAAGTACCTAAGTCCACACAAAGCCAAATTAATTGCGCACAAAAAAACTTTGTGTGAGTATTAAAGCATGATTTGTATGGCGCTGTGTCGAAAGGCGACGCGCAACTGTAGTACAGGAGGGACGGTTGTGACAGAACAGGAGAGCACGCTCCTGCCGGTCGGTGCGTCCGGTGCAGGTTCGGGTCGGGCGGCCGGTTCGGCCGGCCGGCGAACGCGATGAGCGAAGTCGCCGTGCTGGGCGCCGGCTTCATCGGCCTGTCGTGCGCCTACTGGCTGATGCGCGACGGTCACCACGTCACGCTGTTCGACACGCTCGGTCCGGGCGAGGCCACGTCATACGGCAATGCGGGCACGTTCGCCAACTACGGCTGCATTCCGGTGAACAACCCGGCGGTGTTCCGCAATCTGCCGCGTTTCCTGTTTTCGCCGACGAGTCCGCTGCGGATTCGCTGGCGCTATCTGCCCCAACTCGCGCCGTGGCTTGCGCGCTTTCTGTGCGCGTCGATGCCGCATCGCTACGAGCACAGCGCGCAGGCGCTGGCGAGCCTGCTGTCGCGCGCGTTCGACGGCTATCGCGAGATGCTCGAGAGCGACGACCTGTCGCGCTTCGTGCGGCCCCGCGAATGCCTGTACCTGTATTCGAATGCGGCGTCGTTCGAGGCGGCCCAGCCGTCGCTCGCATTGCGCCGGGCGCTCGGCGTGAGCTTCGAAAACTTCGACCGCGCGGGCATCGCAGCACTCGAACCGAATCTCGCGCCGATCTTTGCGCACGGCACGTTGTTCAACGGCAGTTGGTTCCTCAGCGATCCGCGCGGCTTCTTGCAGGCGCTGCATGCGGCGCTGCTCGCACGCGGTCTCACGCATGAGCGCAGCGCGGTTCGTACGCTCGTGCCGGGCGCCACCAGCGTGCGCATCGTCGACGACACGGGTCGCGCCCACGACGCCGCGCGGGTGGTCGTCTGTGCCGGCGCGTTTTCGGGCCGCTTCGCGCGCCAATGCGGCGACCGCGTACCGCTCGATACCGAACGCGGCTATCACGTGCGTTTTCCCGGCACGTCGTCGCTGATTTCGCGGCCGTGCGGCTGGGCCGAGCGCGGCTTCTACATGGTGCCGATGGACGGCGGCATCCGCGCGGCGGGCACCGTCGAGCTCGGCGGCTATGGACCGCAGCGCAATGCCGCGCTGCTCGATCTGATCACGCGCTCCGCGCAGCACGCGCTGCCGCAATTGCCGCAACCGGATAGCGACTGGCTCGGTTTCCGTCCGAGCCTGCCCGACGGCCTGCCGGTCGTCGGGCCGTCGAGCGGGTCGCCACGTGTCGTCTACGCGTTCGGTCATCAGCATCTGGGCGTCACGCTGGGCGGCGTGACGGGCAGCGTCGTCGCCGATCTGGTGGCGGGGCGCGTGCCGCCGGTCGATCTCGCGCCATATAGCCCGCGTCGTTTTTAACCACCGCAACTGCTGCACGGAAGAGGACGGACATCATGAAACGCAGAAACCTGGTTGTCGCACTCGCCCTTGGGATGTTGTGTGCCCATGCGCCGTCGTACGGCGCCGAGCCGCAAATCGTCAAGATTGGCTTCGTCGGACCGCTGACCGGGCCCGTCGCGCGGGTCGGCAAGGATCTGCAGAACGGCGCGCAGCTCGCGGTGGACGAAGCGAACGCGAAGCATCCCATGATCGGCGGCAAACCCGTCAAATACGTGCTCGACGTGCAGGACGATCTGGCCGATCCCCGCATCGCGATCCAGGTCGCGCAGAAGCTCGTCGACGACGGCGTGGTCGGCGTGATTGGCCATTACAACTCGGGCTGCAGCATTCCGGCCTCGTCCGTCTATCACACGGCCAACGTCGCGATGATCACGCCTGGCTCGACGAATCCGGCGCTCACCGCGCAGGGTTTCGCGAACGTGTTTCGCACGATGGGGCACGACGGCGTGGGCGGTGTGATCGCGGGCGAGTTCGCGGTGCAGCAGTTGAAGGCGAAGCGCATCGGCATCATCGACGACCGCACCGCGTTCGGCCAGGGCCTCGCCGATGCGTTCGAGAAGGGCGCGAAGCAGGCGAACGGCAATATCGTCGATCGCGAGTTCACCAACGACAAGGCGGTCGATCTGCGCGCGATCCTGACTTCGTTGAAGCAGAAAAACGTCGATCTGATTTTCTTCGGCGGGCTCGACGAACAGGGCGCGATGCTGGTCAAGCAGATGCGCTCGCTCGGCATGCGCGCGCAACTGTTTGGCGCGGGCGCGCTGAAGAGCAACGCGTTCCTGCAGATTGCGGGCAACGCGGGCGAAGGTACGCGCGATCTCGAGCCCGGTCCGGCGCTCGACAAGCTGCCGTCCGCGCAGGAGTTCGGCAAGCGCTACAAGGCGCGCTTCAATCAGGATGTCGAGCTTTATGCGCCGTTCGCATATGACGCCGCGCTGGCGATGATTCAGGCGATCCAGGACGCGGACTCGCTCGATCGCGCCAGGATCGTTGCGGCTTTTCCAAAAGTGAACGTGACTGGCGTGACGGGGAAAATCGCGTTCGATCCGCATGGAGATCTGATCAAGCCGCCTTATACGCTGTTCGAGGTACAGCAGGGGCAGTGGAAGAGTCAGCGGACCGTTGGCGGCAGTGGGGTGTGAGCGTTGTTCAGACCGTGCAGGCTGTCAGCAGCGCGCGTTCACCGGCGAGGCGATCCGCTTCTCGACATCCGACGATTCGATCGCGGCGATCAAGGACGGCCGCGTGCAACCGGGCAAGGTCGTCGTGAGGCGCGGCGCAGCGTGCGCCCGGCCGATGCCGTCAATTTTGGGCAATTGACTTCGCTGTCAACTTCGACCTCAACTGACATCAGCACGCACAAAGCGACGTAACGTCGCTTTCCATCGCGCTGACCACGACCAACAGCAGCCTCGCTTCCCTGTCCACCGGCCTCGGCGACGCGGTCCACTACGACGACCCATCCCACACGAAAATCACGCTCGGCGGCGCGGGTTCGTCGGCGCTCGGCGCGAATGCGGTTGCGGCCGCGCCCAACTTGGTCGCGCTCGGTGCGGGCTCCGCCGCCAGCGACGCGAACTCGGTGTCGATCGGCTCGCTCGGTCACGAACGGACGATCTCGAACGTCGCGCCGGGCGTCAGTCCGACCGACGCGGTGAACATGCAGCGGTTGGACTCGGTTCAGCAGGGGGTGAACGCGGTGGCGCGCCAGGCCTATTCAGACATCGCCGGCGCGACCGCGTTGACGATGATCCCGGACGTCGACCCCGGCAAGACCCTCTCAGTTGGAATCGGCTCGGGCAACTACAAGGGCTACACGGCCGTTGCAATCGGCTTTTCCGCGCGGGTGACCGCCAACCTGAAGGTCAAGGGCGGCGTCGGTACGAGCGCGACGGGGAAACCGGCTGTATGTCCGCGACGATCCCGATCCATTACCGCCGCCGACGCGCGGCCGGATGCTCGCGCGCCAGATCGAATCACTGATAAGGGGGGGTGATCGTGCAATATGACCCCCCCCTTCGAAAACACAATCCCCCCTCCCAAAGGGGGGCGATTTGAAAAGCGACTGGCTCTATCGTTCTTCTCGAAATTCACAAGGCATACGGGGCCGGCGCCGCTGGCCGCTCACGCCGACCTGGTGCCGTATGCGATTTTTTATGTTGGCTTTTTCGTCCTGTTTGAACTGGTTGCTCGTGTGAGTGAAATTCCAGATGCAAATGTCTTTCGCCGCATTTGTCGAGCGGGCCGGTCTTCAAGTCGCCAGGGCGAAAGAAAAAGGTGATAGATGAATATCCTGTTGGTGGAAGACAATCCCGCGCAAGCTGATTCGGTCGAAAGGGAGATCGGGCAATCCGGGCATCGAATAAACAAGGTCGAGCGGGGCAAGGACGCAATCAGTTTTCTTCAGGCCAACGAGGTCGATCTCGTGGTGCTCGACTGGGAATTGCCGGGCATGAGCGGCTTCGAGGTGCTGTACTGGATACGCCGTCACCTGGGCCGCGAACCCGCGGTGCTGTTCGTGACCAGCCGGCTTCTGGAAGTGGACATCGTGCAGGCGCTGGACGCCGGCGCGGATGACTACGTCGTCAAGCCGTTCCGGGCCAACGAGCTGGGGGCACGGGTAGGCGCGCTGTTGCGTCGCACACGACGCAGCATAAAGGTGGAAAGTGTAATCGCGGTTGGGCCTTATGTATTCGACGTCACGCAGCGCAGTGTTTTTCTGCACGGCGAATCGATCTTGTTGACGGAAAAGGAATTCGACGTGGCGGCCTATTTCTTCGCGAACGTCGGACGGGTCGTTTCCAAGCGGCTTCTGGCGAAGCTTGCGTGGGGCCGCGAGCTGGATAGTACGTCGCGCACGATCGACACGCATATCTACCGGCTGCGACGCAAGCTGGCCCTGCATCCGGACAACGGCGTGCGATTGACGACCGTCTATACGCACGGCTACCGCCTCGACGAGGCCGATGCTGGCAGCGCGGAAGCGCAAGCGCCGGCGAGCACCGAGCCGGAAGACGCTGTCGCGGAGAAGGACAGGTCCGTGCAGGGCGCGCAAAGCGATCTCCGCTAGCGATCCGACACGAGGCCATGAGCGACCTGAAGCCGATTGCGCTGGTCGCGCCTCGTTGCGCGGCTCCTCATTGAGTCGTCATACGGTTCGGCGTATCTTGAAAGCAAATTCACAACGACCCTCCATGCCTCTCACGGATAGCCGGTGAGAGGACACCTCATGAATACAACCGCTGATAGTTTCGAGCGTGAATGGATCGTGTCGCTGATCCAGACCAAGATGATGCCGCCGCGTCTTCCCGCGGGTTGCGTGCAACGGCCGGGATTGCTCCGGCGACTCGATGAACGACGTCCGCGTCACATTACGCTCGTGAGCGCGCCCGCGGGTTTCGGCAAAACGACCTTGCTTGCCGCGTGGAGCGAAGCGCAAACGAGAAAGAAGCGTCCCGTTGCGTGGCTCAGTCTCGATGGAGAAGACGACGATCCGCAGCAACTCGGGGCCTATCTGGTGGCGGCGCTTTGTCGCGCATCGAAGGAGATCGCGTGGCAGGCACAGCAACTTCTCGATAACGATGCACACACGCCGGTCAGAACGGTCATTTCAGTGCTGCTCAATGGCATCGCCGCATACGGCCGCGGTGTTTTCCTGGTGCTCGACGACGTCGACCGTCTGAGCGCGAAACCCGTTCTCGCGATCGTGTCGCGCCTGCTGCGCTACGCGCCCGACAACCTGCACGTGCTGCTCGGCGCGCGCGGCGAACCGGCGCTGTCGCTGAGCGGGCTGCGCTCGCCCGACAAACTTTCGCGTGTGAATGTCGACGATCTGCGCTTTTCGCTCGACGATGCCCAGGCGTTTTTCGACCACACCGGTAACGCGCTGCTCAACCGCAACAGCGTCGAGTTGTTGAACAGCGCGACCGAAGGCTGGGTGGCCGGTTTGCAACTGGCTTCGCTCGGACTGAACCGGATCGATGACGTGGCCGCGCTCGCCAGTCATCTCGCCGGTTCCCGCTTCGGCATCGATCGCTACCTGAACGATACGGTGTTTGCGCATTTGCCGCCGCCCATGCTGACGTTTTTGCTTTACACGTCGATTCTCGAGCGGCTTACGGCGACGCTGTGCGACGATGTCATGGGCGGTGAGGGCGAAAGCGGAGAAAAGCTGGACTGGCTCGAGCGGCATAACGTGTTCATCCGGCCGCTCGATGAGATGCAGAACTGGTATCGCTATCACGCATTGCTGAGCGATGCGCTTCGCCGCCGTCTCATGCGTCAGACGCCACGACAGGTTCCGTTGCTGCATCGCCGGGCCAGCCTGTGGTTCGCGCGGGCTCGCCTGTGGCGCGAAGCCGTGCGACATGCGCTGGCCGCGGGCGACATCGGGCAGGCGGCGCAGTGGGCCGAAAACTGTGCGATGGAGATGCTCCAACGCGGCGACCCGTTCAGGCTGCCGGGCTGGATTCGCAAACTGCCGCCGGACGTGATCGCGGGTCGACTGCGCTTGCGTCTGGCGAAAGCCTGGGCTCTCGCGATGTCGCTTGAGACCGCGCGCGCGTCGAAGGAGATCGGCGAGATTGCCGACGAGTTCGAGCGAACGGCCCGTGATGATCGGTCGGTAGCCGACGAGGTCGCATGGGCGGAGATCAACGCGATCCGCGCGGTGATCGCTTGCGTGAACGACGACAGCGAACATGCGCTGGAACTCGGGCGTGCCGTTGAGGCATCGACGGCGCCTGCGGAACCGTGGGTACGCCATTACGGGCAAAGCGCGGAGATTTTCGGCTTGATGTATAGAGGGCAGTTCGCCTACATCTCCCGCGTATGGAGAGCGCGGGTCGATCAGGTGGGACTCAGCCGGAAACCGAACAGCGCGGATATGTTGCGCGACGCGGTGTACGGCATCGCCGCGCTGATACACGGCGAACTTCCCGATGCGAGGCGGGTGATGGAGGTCGCGATGCGGTACTCCGAAGACAAGCTAGGAGAGTGGTCGGCGGGCGCGGCCGCGGTAGCCGGTTGCCTTGCGTCGATTTACTACGAGTGCAACGAGCTGTCCAAGGCGCGGAAGTTGATCGACGGTCGCATGACCATCGCGCTGGAGACTTCGCCGCTCGCCGCATTGATGCGCTATATGCTTACCGCGTCGCGCCTGCTGTGGCGGGATGGCAAAAAAGGGCCGGCGCTCGCCGTTCTCGAGGACGGTCGACAGCTCGCGATAACCCGTCGATGGTTGCGTCTGAAGCTCGCGTGCGATGCGGAAACCGTCAGACAGCTGCTTGCCGACGGTAGGGTGGTCGAGGCGCGACAGGTCACCGACGAACTGAGCGCGAGTGTACCGATGATGTGCGAAGGGCGACGGGGCTCGGCGATGGAAACGTGGGCAAGCTACTGCGTGCTGCAAGCCCGCGTTCTGCTCGCTGAAAATGCCGCCGGCGACGCCGTTGGCTTTCTCTCGCGCTCACTCGACAATCTGGTTGCACTGGGCTGGCGCTATGCCGAGGCCGTCGTTTCGCTGCTGCTTTCTCTCGCGCATGAGCAGAACGGTGCTTCGGAACAGGCGTTCGCCGCGCTGGGAAACGCGCTGCGGATCGGCGGCGCGATGGGGATGATCAATAGCTTCGTGGACGAGGGGCCGCCGATGCGTGCGTTACTGGAACGCTTTCGCCGCACGCCATCGGAAATCGCGACCGGGCACGCCACGTATATCGGCACGGTGCTGTCGGCTTTCGACGAGGCGGATAACACGCCATCTTCTTCGTCGAGCTATGCCGACACGAAGATAACGCCGGGCACACTGAGCGCGCGAGAACTCGAAATACTGGGCTACGTCGCTCGCGGGCTGTCCAACAAGGAAATCGGACGATCATTGAATCGGGCACCCGAGACGGTCAAATGGCACATGAAGAACGTGTTCGAAAAACTGAACGTCAATTCGCGGTACGAGGCCGTGCAGAGTGTCTTCGGCATTCAGCCTGGAGCCGACTGAAGCGCCGTGCCGCGTGATGGCGCCGTCATCCGGTCACCTCACCGCGGCTCTCGTCCAAACGCTTCGCGCAGCTTGCGCTTTGCCCGCTGCAACGTATCGCGCCGCTCCTTCGGCAGCGTCCAAACGCTTCGCGCAGCTTGCGCTTTGCCCGCTGCAACGTATCGCGCCGCTCCTTCGGCAGGTTTCGGCCCGCTCGATTGATGTAGAAATTGAGCATCGACATCGCCGATTGAAACGGCGTGCCCTTGCGTCGACGGCTCGCCGTCGACGAGTGCTTCAACGATTGCGCGATGGACTCCGCGCTGCCGGTTTTGAAAATATCCTTCTGGATGTCCATCGCGTCGCTCGTTTCCATTACGTGATGCGACCATCTCTTCGCGCCGGACGCGCCGTTCGACTTCGAGGTTTTGGCGCGATGCGCGGCGTGCGCCTGCGCGTGGCGCTGACGCGGTGGCCGTCCCGACTTGCCACGAGACACAGGGCGTTTCGATTTGCTGCTGGTCTTTCGGGTCGCCATTGTGTTGTCTCCTGAAGCGGAATGTCCGACTCGCCACGCGTCGAAAATGGTCGATTTGGCGATCAGAGCTTCACGCCACCGGCCTCGGGCGCATCCGACGAACCCGCGGGAATGTCATCGACGCCGAGCTCGCCGCGCCTCGTATAGACGTCGCCGCCCCAGTACGGTTCGCTGCCGTAGTACTGATGCACGGTGGTGGCCCACGTCTGATCCGCCATCGATGGCCAGTGATCCTTATCAAATCCCGGTGCGTTCTTCACGCGCTCGGCCACCATGTTCAGCACGAAGCATTTTTCCTGCGTATCGAGTGTCAGCGCACTCCACGGAATCGCGAGCAGCTTGTCGCCGATGCCGAGAAAACCGCCGCTCGACAGCACCGCATACGCGACCCGGCCCGAACGCACGTCTAGCATGATGTCCTTGATCTTGCCGATGTGCTCGCCGTCGCTGCTGATAACCTTGTTGCCGTCGAGCGTAGCCGCGGCCATTACATCCGGACCTGGGCCTTCCGCGGTCGCGGCGCCTTTACCGACGATGTTCGCACCTTGTGTCTGGGTCTGCATCACCATGATGGGCTCCTTTTGAAGGGGTGAATGTACCGAGGCATTTAGCAACGGCCGTTCCATCTAGCCATGCGGCGCCGTTACGCCGTGGCGCGCGGCGCATCCGCGCGACGAGGCAGCGCGCGCGTAAAGTATGCGAGCGCGTTTGCAATTATTTCGTCCGTGCCGACGCAAGCGATGATCAGCGAAGCGCGATGCGCGCATGCGACGACTGCATCGCGCGGCATAGGCCTTGCTCGACTCTCAGTGATGGCAGCAGGGAGCCGAAGGATCGCACCCGTCCTTTTACTTCAGGGAGAACCCAGATGAGCAAGTATCCGAAGGCATGGCTGTTCGCGGCATGTGTGGTCGCGTCGGGCGCCGTCGCGTCGGGCGCCGCGTTCGCGCAGGCGGGCGGCGGTAACGGCAATAGCGGCACCGGCGGCGGCAACGCGCATGGCGCGGCGACCGCGGCGCCGACGGCGGGCAACGAGCCCGCGTCGAATGTCACGGGCAGCACCATGGGATCGACTTCGTCGATGAAACATCATCACAGGAAGTCGAAGGCAAACAAGCCGATGACCGATACGACGAATACGCCCGGCGCCAATGCCAGCAGCGATACGAAGGGACAGTAACGCTGGATCGATGCGGGCGCAGCCATGCACCTGTGCGTTCATCGTAACGCGCCGGGGTCGATTCAGCGCTGAGCCCGTCACTGGGCCGGCGGTTTCGGTTCGGAGGCCATTTCCCGCGCAGCACGCCGCGTACGCACGCGTGCCGTGGCTCGCAAATGTGCCGCGGCGCTTTTGTCTTTCGCGGCGGTGGCTTTCTTGCGCACCACGCGCGACTTTTTTAGCAGACTCGTCAACGAACCGTTGATACTGTCGTCGACCGACGACTTCCGCGTCTTGCGTCCTTTGCCACCGGATGCGCGCGCGAGTTTCGCCGCACGCTTTTCCGCCTGCGCGAGCAGCACCGCAAAGGCCACTTCATCTACCTTGAGTCCGCGGCGCGATTGGCCTGGCGCGAGGCTCTGCAACTCGTCCGCCTCGAACGCGCTGATGATCGCTGGGTGGATATAACAGCGCCGGCAGACGGCGGGCGTATTGCGTAGCAGCGTCGCCACTTCTTTCACGATCGCGACGATATGACGACGCGCTTCGGCCGCGCTGCTGCACATCAAGCGGCGCAATGCCGCCAGCGCGTACACGCTGCCGGCCCACGTGCGGTAGTCCTTGGCGGTGAAGTCCGCGCCGCTTACGCGGCGCAGGTAGTCGTTGATATCCGTCGAGCCGACGCTGTGGCGTGTGCCGTCTTCGTCGAGATACTGGAACAGGTCGTGACCGGGCAGTTCCGCGCAACGTCGCACGATGCGCTTGATGTTCGGATTGTCCACTGTCACGTCGTGCTCGATGCCGCTCTTGCCGCGAAACTGGAAGCGCAATTGACCGGCCCTGATCTTCACGTGCTTCTTGCGCAGCGTCGTCAATCCGTACGAGTGGTTATCGCGCGCGTATTCTGCGCTGCCGATGCGGATCAGCGTCGTGTCGAGCAACTGCACGATGGCCGCGACGACCTTGTCGAGCGGCATGCCGGGCAGCTTCAGATCACGCTCCACGCGCGCCCGGATTTTGGGCAATGCGCGGCCGAACTCGGCCATCCGTTCGTACTTGTCGGCGTCGCGCGTTTCGCGCCAGTGGGGGTGATAGCGGTACTGCTTGCGGCCGCGCGCGTCGCGGCCGGTCGCCTGCAGATGACCGCGCGGATCGGGGCAGATCCACACGTTTTCGTACGCGGGTGGAATCGCGAGCGAATTGATGCGTTGAATCTCGTCCTCATCGACGATGCGCTTGCCGTCGACGTCGAAATAAATGAAGCCGTTCCGGTCGCGCTTGCGTGTGTAGCCGGGCCTCGTGTCGTCGGCGTGGCGCAGTCCCGGCGGCATCGGTTGGGGCGCGGTGTTGCCGTTCGCGGTGGTCGGGCTGCGTGATGTGGTCGTGGAATGAGTCGCGGTAGCCATTGTTGCAGGTAGAAGTTTCAAACCCGGTTCGAACCGGTTCGCCGGGTAGGTGCGATGTGTGCCGTGTGATCGGCGGGAAGCAAGGGGGATGCCATCGACAAGTGACCCGGCGCGCTGAGGCGGAACGGTCCTTGCGGAAAAGTCGACGTGACCAACGGGAAAGGGAGCTTTCATGAGCAGCACACTCAACCCCGATGAAGAGCCGCAGCAGACCGTCAAGCAAACGTCCGGCACGACGGGCGCGCTGGGTCCCAGCGACTCGTCCGATAGCGGCAGCGACGTGGCGGGCGCGAAGCGTCACGATTTCGACGTCGATACGGAGCTCGACAATCACGCGCTCGAAGCCGGCGACGCCGCACTCGGCAGCGATACCGATCGCTCAGGTACGGGCGAGCGCGCGTCGGCCGATGGCGATTCGACGTTGGAGATGGACCGCGATATCGACACCGACCACGTCGTCGATCCGCAAGTGCCGCCGGGCGCGGGACGCTCCGACGAAGACGAAAACGACGTCTGACCACGGTGCTTTTGCACGCGCGGCTGCGCGAGCTGAACGGCGCAACCGCAGCGTCGGTGCACCGCCAACCTAATGTCGCCCGCTGACCACTGTCTTAACCAGGCACGTCTTTTGCTGAACCACGCTTAGCGAAGGCGCGGACCTCTGCACATGCATCACGGGCAAGTGCATGAGCGCGACGCCGCACGAAGGAGAGCACGCATGACTGATGCACTGAATGGCTACAAGGTAGCGGTACTCGCCGTAGATGGTTTCGAGCAGGCAGAACTCATGGAGCCGAAACGCGCGCTCACCGAGGCGGGCGCGACGGTCCACGTGATCTCGGCGAAGCCGGGCAGGATCCAGGGCTTCAAACACGTCGACAAGGGCGATACCGTCGACGTCGATGCGACCTTCGACAAGGCCAGTCCCGACGACTATGACGCGCTGGTGTTGCCGGGGGGCGTCGTGAACGGCGACGCGCTGCGACTGCTGCCGCAGGCGCAGGCGTTCGTCAAAGCGGTCGACAAGGCGAAGAAGCCGATCGCGGTGATCTGTCACGGCACGTGGCTGCCGGTATCGGCGGGGATCATCAAGGGGCGCACGGTGACGAGCTGGCCTAGCCTGCAGGACGATATTCGCAACGCGGGCGGCACGTGGGTCGATCAGGAAGTGGTCGAGGACGGCAATCTTATTTCGAGCCGCAAACCCGACGACCTTCCCGCGTTCAACAAGGCGCTGATCGGCAACTGACGAAGCGCAAGGCGGCTTGATCGCGGGCGGCCGGTTGACTTCGGAGCCTGCGCATCGGTGATTCGACAGGGAGAAAATGCATGAAATTCCGGTATTCCCTACAAGTGTTGACTGCCGCGCTGGCCGTGTTGGGCGTGAGCGCGGCATCGATCGACACGGCCCGCGCGCAGGCGAGCGATGCGCCCGCGAGCGCAGCGCCGACCGGCGGCACGACGCTGTCACCCGCGGATCAGCAGTTCGTGCTCGAAGCGTCGAAGTCGGACGCCACTGAAATCGCCGCTGGCAAGGTCGCGCTGAAGAACTCCAACGATCCGCATGTCAGGAAGTTCGCTCAACAGATGATCGCCGACCACACGAAGCTGTCGCACGCAATGGCCGGGCTGGTCGCGAAGAAGGGCTTCAAGCCGACGCCGTCCGCGGATTCCGCGCTGGTCGGCAAACTGCAGACGTTGAAGGGCACCGAGTTCGATCAGGCCTATGTCGAGCAGGTCGGCGTGGAAGCGCATCAGCGCGCGGTCGACCTGTTCCAGCAGCAAAGCGAGAGCGGCACCGACTCGCAACTGAAGGCCGCGGCCGCGCAAGCGCTGCCAACCATCAAGCATCACCTCGAGATGGCGCAGCAACTGGCCGGCAAATTGAAGGGCTAGTCATGAACGCTATCCTGCCACGGCCTGCTTATGAGGACTCTCTGATGCAGATCACTTTCCCCGATGACGAAGCGGCCTTCGACGGCGCCAATCTGACCGTGCGCTTTCTTGCGCGCGTCGATGGCGAGCCAGTGGTTTGCGCGATTACTGCCGAGGCTCTGGAAGATCATTTCGGCGCGGAGTCCGCGCTTGAAGCGGCGTTGATGGCCGCTTTCGACAGAGGCCGTCAGCGCATCCGCTCCGTCTGCGCGGAAGCGCTCGACCAGAACGACGGAGAAGGCGTAGTGTTGCATAGCGGACTGTTCAGAGTGGAAGGCATGGAACCGGATCGCGGCGCCGCGGCGTAGCGCCGCTGCGTGTCGCATCGACTGGGCGCGCTGCTTCCGACTCGCGCCACCGGCGACAGGATGGTCCGCGAGCGGCAATCAACGATAAGGAGGCCGTATGTCACTCATCGTCGCAGCACGCTTCACGACTTTTCCCGCTGCGGAAAGCGCGGCGCAAAAACTGTTCGATGCGGGTTTCGTGGAAGAGGACGTCACGCTGTTTTTCGTCAATCCGCGCGGCCAGCATGCGCGTTTCCCGATCGGCGGCGACACCGATACCGACCCCGGCGCGCGAGAAGCGCCTAAAGGTGCGGGCATGGGCGTGACGATCGGCGCGGTGATTGGCGCGGTGATTGGCGTGGCGATCTTCGCGGTGTTTTCCGCGCCGCTGCTGGTGTCGCTGATCGCGGCCGGCGTCGGCGCGTATGTCGGCTCGCTGGTCGGCGCGATGTCGCGCACCAGGGAGCGCGGCAAATCGGACCATCGCGTGCCGTATCACGAGGAGGCGCGCGATTCGGGCGTGCTCGTCGCCGTGCACGTGTCGCCCGACAATCAGCTGGACGCCGCGCGCGTGCTGCGTGAAGCGGGCGGCGTGTCGATCGAGAAGGCGACCGGCCGCTGGCAGCAGGGACGCTGGGCCGATTTCGATCCGCTGAAGACGCCCGAGCCGATCAAGGAATTCGTGGAGAAGCGCGCGTGATATGGGCGACTCGGCATACAGACAAAAAACGGCCCGATGACGATCATCGGGCCGTTTTCCGTTTTCCGTTTTCCGTTTTCCGTTTTCCGTTTTCCGTTTTCCGTTTACCGCGCTGTTTCGACGTCGCGCGACACCCGCGGTTGCCGCGCATCGCGCGGCGGCTGCGATCGTTCGAGCTGCCTTTCGCTACGCATCGGCTCGCGAGGTGCCGGGCACGCGTGATGCGTGCTCTCAAATGCAGCCCGCCGCGCGTCGAACCGATCCATCGCGAGGCACATAAAAAGGCCCGCGCGGCGGATTCCGCGATGAACGAAACCCCTGGAGGTATTGAATGGCTACCAACGTTGTTTCCGTATTGAATGATCTGGTCGAAACGTCGAAGGATGGCGAAAAGGGCTTTATGAAGGCAGCCGAGGATGCGCACGACGACCAGCTGAAGATGCTGTTCCGTTCGAGTGCCGAGGACTGCTCGCGCGGCGCGCGTGAGTTGCAGGATGCCGTTCAGACTCTGGGCGGCAAGCCCGAAACCGGCGGCAGCATGAGCGGTGCGCTGCATCGCGGCTGGGTCGACGTGAAATCGGCGGTAGCGAATCGCAGCGACCATGCGATTCTTGCCGAGTGCGAAAAAGGCGAGGACGTCGCGAAGAAACGCTATCACGACGCGCTGGAGAAGGATTTGCCGGCGGACGTGCGGGCAATCGTCGAGCGGCAGTACCAGGGCGTGCTGCAAACGCATGACCGCGTGCGCGATCTGCGCGACCAGTATGCGGCGATGAAGCGCTGATCGACGCGTCAGTGCAATAAGGAAGAGCCGGCTCTGCCAGCCGGCTCTGTTACGTTCTGTTCAGTCGAATCGGTGCGAACCAATCGCGCGGATATCAGTCAGCCGCGACCTTCAGATGGTTCTTCACGCTGGTCACGCCCTTCACGCTTTGCACGACATCTTCGGCGGCGGACTTGTCGTCGGCCGAAGGCACCGAACCCGTGAGCCACACGACGCCCTTGCGGGTCTTCACGTGGATATGCGTCGATTTGACGTTCTTCGCGGCAAGCAGATCAGCCTTGACCTTGGTCGTGATGGTGCCATCGTCGATATGCTGGCCGACGCTTTCCGACGCCGCGGGCGGGGCCGAAGCGCTGGTCTGGGCGTTCGCGTTCAGCGCGAACGCGACGACGGCGATGCTGCCTGCGGTCTTCAGAAGCTGGATCGTCTTCATGGTTCTCTCCATCAGGTGGTAATGAAAATGGCGGTCTTGTTGGCCGGTGGCCGATCGCGGCCGAAGCCGCTGATGAGACACGTGGGGTCGTCGCCGCTACGGTACCGTCAGGGGCCCGTTTCTCGACACCGGACGCTGTACTCGCATCCGCGCTCGATCGAGGCGTTTGCGAAGGGCGGCGTCCGTCCACACACCGTTGCTCCGCAACCATCGTGCCTGCCGGCTGCGAGCCAATCCGTGCCGCTCGCGAAAGCCCCATGCATCGGGGAGTTTCGACTGACGAATAGGGCTGCGGCGCGGCCATGCGCGAGGCCGCCGCAGAGGTGAAGAAAGGGACCGGAAATTGCCTGCCGTTTGTAAAAACCGGCGCGCCCGGTCAGGGCAATTCATCCTCCTGAATAAACAAAGCGCAATCAAAACAGCGTCTTGCGCGATCTGGTACGGACGTTGCGTTGGTCAGTGAACTCGGCTCGTTGAGTCTGAGGCTACTAACGAACGGGATCACTCCAATGCCTTCAATCGAACTACGTACAAGGCAGTCTCTCGCACTGACGCCTCGTCTTCAGCAGTCGGTGCGGCTCTTGCAATTGTCGGCTCTCGAGTTCCAGCAGGAATTGCGCACGGCGCTCGATACCAATCCGTTCCTCGAATACGACTCATCCGAAGCGGAAGACGTCGCGCTCGCCGGCACGACGCCAGGCGAGGGTGAAGACGCCAACGCGCCGCCCGCCGTCGATACGCTTGCCGCCGCCGAGCCGGACGGACTGCCGGCGGAAAGCGCCGGTAGCGATACGCTCGAAAGCGCGGGCCAGGACGACATGCCCGCCGATTTTTCCGGCGACTACGGTTCGCGCAACTCGACGCGCCAGAACGGCGACGCGGACGGCAGCGACCCGGGCGATTGGGCTCGCTCGCAACCCACGCTGCGCGAGCAGTTGCACGACGCGTTGCGCCTGTACCGCCTAGACGACCGCGATCGCGCGGTGGCCCGTTTCATCATCGAGGCGCTCGACGACGACGGCTATCTGCGGCAATCGCTGGCCGACCTGGCCGATAGCGTCGATCTGGAACCCACGCTGACCGAGGAAGAACTGCTGGTGGCGTTGCGCCTCGTGCAGGCGCTCGATCGTCCGGGGCTCGGCGCGCGTTCGCTATCGGAATGCCTCGCGCTGCAGATCAATGCGCTACCCGCCAATACGCCGGGACGTGACGTCGCGCGGCAGATCGCCGAGCATCATCTGGAAAGGCTCGCGCGCCGCGAGCAGGCCGAGTTGCAAAAACAGATCGGCTGCAGCGCGGAGGAATTGCGTGTGGCTTGCGCGTTGGTGCGCAAGCTCGATCCGAAGCCCGGCAATTGCTACGGCCGCACCGAGGACAACTATGTCGTGCCCGACGTGATCGTGCGTCAGGTGCGCAACAAGTGGGTCGTGTCGATCAATCCGGCGGTGCAGCCGCGGGCGCGAATCCATCGCATGTATGCCCAGCTGTTCGCGCAGTCGGCCGGCGCGAGCCGTTCGCCGCTCGCGCAGCAGTTGCAGGAGGCGCGCTGGCTGATCCGCAACGCGCAACAGCGCTTCGATACGATCCAGCGGGTTGCCGAATGCATCGTCGCGCATCAGAAGGCGTTCTTCCTGTACGGCGAGATCGCGCTGAAGCCGATGGTGCTGCGTGACGTGGCTGACGAACTGGGCCTGCACGAATCCACGATCTCGCGCGCGACGGGCAACAAATATATGGCGACGCCGCGCGGCATCTTCGAGTTCAAGCATTTCTTCCCGCGCGAGCTCGGCACCGAAAGCGGCGGAACCTGCTCGGCCGCCGCGGTGCGCGCGCTGCTCAAGGAGATGATCGCCGCGGAAAATACGCGCGATCCACTGTCGGACGTGACGCTCGCGAAGATGCTCGCGGATCAGGGCGTGCTGGTCGCGCGACGCACGGTGGCGAAATACCGGCATCTGATGAAGGTGCCGCCGGCTGAACTGCGCCGGCAGCTTTGACGCGCCGAAGTTTTAACGGGGGTTTGAAGCAAAGCAGCCATTCAAACAGCAGTACATTGCGCACAGGGTCATGCGAGGTTATCCGCTCGCATGACCCTTTTTCGTATCTGGACGTTTCGCCGGCGTGCCTATACATTGGCGCGGTCAATTGGAAAGAGATCGGCGGAACGGATCGCACAACAACGGGTGAGCGCAATGAAGTATTCGAATCTGGTCGAGCGACTGCAAGGGCGGCGCACGTCGGCGTGGGAAATTCATCGGGTCGCGCAGCAGGCGGCTGCCATGGGAGAAGACGTGATCGTGCTGAGCGTCGGCGATCCCGAGTTCTCGACGCCCGCGCCGATCGTCGAGCGCGCCATCGATGCGTTGCGGGCCGGCGACACGCACTATACGGCGATGGCCGGTCGCGAGCCGCTGCGCGCCGCGATTGCCGCCGAGCACGCGCGCACGACGGGCTGCGACGTGAGCGCCACCAACGTGGTGCTGACCGCCGGCGCGCAAAACGGCGTGTTCGCGGTGTCGCTGTGCCTGCTCGAAGCGGGCGACGAAGTGATCGTTCCCGAGCCGATGTACCTGACCTACGAGGCCTGCGTGCGCGCGGCGGGTGCGACGCTCGTCGCGGTGCCGGTCGATCCGGCGCGCGCGTTTCACGTCGACTGCGACGCGCTCGAAGCGGCGATCACGCCGCGCACGAGGGCGATATTCTTCGCGACGCCGTGCAACCCGACCGGCGTGGTGATGCAGCGCGCCGATCTCGAACGCATCGCGCGGCTCGCGTGCAAGCACGACCTGTGGGTGCTGTCCGACGAGGTGTATGCGGAACTCACGTTCGAACGCGATCACGTGAGCATTGCGTCGTTGTCCGGCATGGCGGAGCGCACGGTCACGCTCGGCAGCCTGTCGAAGTCGCATGCGATGGCGGGGTGGCGCGTCGGCTGGGCAATCGGGCCCGCGACGCTGATCGAGCACATGGCGCGGCTCGCGCTCGCGATGCTGTACGGCCTGCCGGGTTTCATCCAGCAGGCCGCGTTGACGGCTTTGGAGAACAGGGCGGAGATCGTCGCCGATATTCGCGAGATCTACCGGCGGCGGCGCGACGTCGTGTTCGAGCGCTTGCATCGTGTGCCGGGCTTGCGGTGCCTGTTGCCCGAAGCGGGCATGTTCATGATGGTCGACGTCAGCGGGACCGGGCTCGATACGACCGAGTTCACATGGCAGCTGTTTCGCGCACAAGGCGTGGCCGTGCTCGACGCGAGTGCGTTCGGGGAGACGGCGAACGGCTTCGTGAGGTTGGGGCTGGTGGTGGGCGAGGATCGATTGATCGAGGCGTGCGAGAGGATCGCGCGGTTCGTGGAAGGGGGGCGGGACCGAGAGGGCGGTGGGTTGTAGATTGCGACGATCCGGTCGGTGGTCACCACGGCCAGCCGAAGGTGGCTGGGCAGTGCGTTCGGCGCGGCTTACTTTTTCCTGCGCACGAATTTCAAGCCGAAGCGCACCAGCCGCGGCATCGTTTCGGGCCGCAACAGCCGTGGGTCATACCCAGCAAATCGCCGCTCATTCTCCTGAAGACACAGTTGCATCAATTCGGGCACGCTGATATCGACATCCGTTACCGACTGCGCGCCGTTTACCGTGAAGTTGTTATCGTGCTCGTGGACGTTGCCCTCACCATCCATCGCACGTGCGAGCCCAATGCGCTCCCACACCAGAAACGCCCACACGCCCGCCACCTTGAGCTCGAAGCGGATGCGCTGCCACCATGAAAGCTGCGCGCGATGCCACGCGACCCAGTTCGCGAAGAGCAGAATATGGCGGCACTCTTCCTGCATCACCGGCTCGAATGTCTCGGTCAGTGCCGGCGGGAACAGGCCCGAGCGCCGCGCCACCTCGAACAGGCCGAACGCGAAGAAGCTGTCGATACATTCGCTATAGCCGGTCACGAGGTAAGCCCGTTCCGTGTCTTTCGGATAGACGTACGACGGCTCGCTCGCGAGCGCGATGCCATACGCATGCACCATGCGCGACAGCACTTCCTTATGGCGGTTCTCTTCCCACGCGTTCAGCGCAAGTGCGTCGCGCAGCTCCGGGGTGTCGAGCGTGGCCGCGTAGGCGGCCATGCGCAGGCGCGCCCTGCCTTCGGTTTGCACGGCGATGTCCCAGATCGGCAGATCGACGATGCGCTTGAGCGTCGCGGCTTCGAGCTGCGGCCATGCGAGCACGGACGGGCGATACGGATTGAAGGTCTCGCGAAACATGCGGCACATTTCCTGCCGGTGCACGTCGGAGCCGGGCGCCAGCGGGCCGTTGACGGTGCTAGTCCAGTGCCGCATCGCGTGGTCGGCGGCCTCGAGGGTCGAGGGGTCGGGCTGCTCGTGCGGCAGTTGCGGCGCGCGAAAGCCGGGGATCAGCGCGGCAGCGTCGAATGCATCCAGTACCAGTTGGTCCATTGGGTATTCTCGACAAGGCGACGAAGGCGCTGTCGATTCTGCCATGACTGCGCAGGTCTGCGCCACGTCGAGCAAAAAGCGCTTTGTAATGTTCGGCGTGCTGTGACGCCGACGGTTGACGCCGCGCAAACTTGCGTCAAGAATCGAGCGCCGGGTGTGCTCCCGAACCCGGCTAGCCCGATTCCAGCGCGTTTCGACTCGTCGCGGAAAACTTCATGATTCATCGCTTCTCTTCTTCATTGCGCCGCTTGCTGACAGCCGGATTACCGGCCGCCGCGCTGACGGTGACGCTTTCTGTCGCTGGTGTGGTGCCGTTCGGCGAACGGTGCATGGCAGCCGAACAGGCCGATGCGTCGAGCACCTCGGAAAGGACGGCAACGGGGGGAAGCACGGACGCCGCCGCATTCGCGCCGATCGCACCACGCCAGGGGCCGGAGGCGAACGCGTCGCCGGTCGGCGAATCGAGCGAGCCGCACGCGATGACGGCGCGCCCGAACGGCGAGCCGCGCAAGCGGACGGCTGCGCGTGGCGACACGCAGGCTGCATCGAATGCACCGGACTCGGCCGACGCGACGGCAACGCCTCGCAACGACAGGGCTTCGACGCCCGCGATTCCCGTGCCGCCCGAAACCACCAGCGTCACCACGCATTCGCTTCGCCTGAACGGCCGCAAGCTCGACTACACGGCGAGCGCGGGCAGTCTGTTGCTGCACGACAAGACCGGCGCGCCCAACGCGAGCGTGTTCTATGTCGCGTACACGGTGCCGAGCAGGACGCCTGCGACGCGTCCGATCACCTTTCTGTTCAACGGCGGCCCAGGCGCCGGCAGCGTATTCCTGATGATGGGCTCGGTCGGCCCAAAACGCGTGCGCACCGCGAGCCCCGCGAGCACGCCGCCCGCGCCGTACACGCTCGACGACAACCCCGATAGCCTCCTCGACACCAGCGACCTCGTGTTCATCGACGCGGTCGGCGCGGGCCTGTCGAGACCGGTCGGGCATGGCACGGGCAAGGACTTCTGGGGCGTCGATCAGGACGTCCGTGCTTTTGCGCAATTCATCGACCGTTATCTGACGGTGAATCAGCGCTGGAATTCGCCGAAGTACCTGCTCGGCGAATCGTATGGCACCGCGCGCGCCGCGATGCTCGCTTATCAGTTGGGGCAGAACAATATCGCGCTGAACGGCGTGATCCTGCTGTCGTCGGTGCTCAATTCCGCGGCGTTCGCGCCTGGCAACGATTTCAGGAGCGAGAGTTATCTGCCGAGTTTCGCGGCGATCGCGTGGTATCACGACAAGGTCACGCCGAAGCCCGCGAGCCTGCCGGCCTTTCTCGACGAAGCACGCGCGTTCGCCCGCGGACCCTATGCGCAGGCGCTCGAACAGGGCGATGCGCTGCCCGACGATCAGCGCGACGCGATCGCCGCGCGCATCGCGTACTTCACCGGATTGGACGTGGGTTTCGTGAAGCGTAACCGTCTGCGTCTTTATCCGTCGCGTTTTCGAAACGAGTTGCTGCGCAACGAGTCGCGCAGCGTGGGCCGCTACGATGCGCGTTTCGAAGGCCTGAACTACGACGATGCATCGGAGGATCCGGACTTCGATGCGTCGGTGAGCAGCGTGTCGAATGCGTTCAATGCGGCGCTTCATCAGCATCTGTCGGACGACCTGCACTACACGCCAACCGACCGTTACCTGGTGTTCAGCGACGACGCGTTGAAGCAATGGGACTGGAAACATCGCGAATGGTGGGGCGAACGGCTGGAGCTGCCCTACGCGGGCGGCGATCTGGCCGAAGCGATGCGGCAGAATCCGCAGTTGCGGGTGTTATCGCTGAACGGCTACTTCGATCTCGCCACGCCGTTCTATGCGACCGAATATGCGCTCGCGCATCTCGGCCTCGATCGGTCGCTGCGCGAGAACGTGCGCATCGCCTACTATCCGACCGGCCATATGGTGTATCTCGACGATGCCGCGCTGCACGCGATGAAGCGTGACCTCGTGAGCTTTTATACGGCGCAGCCGCGTTGAGATCGGCGAATCGTCGCATGGTGTCGAACGGTATAATTCCCCGCACCGTGGAGTAGCCGCGCGCTCTGTCAACCGGCTTCATCGTTCGCCGCTTATGCCATTCACCCCGATTCCGTCCTTCGCGCGCAAGCGCATTTCCGACGTGGTGTCCGACCAGATCAAGCAATTGATCTCGGAGGGCACGCTGATGCCCGGCGACCGTCTGCCGGCCGAGCGCGATCTCGCGGCGCAGCTCGGCGTGTCGCGACCATCGCTGCGCGAGGCGCTGATCCGGCTGGAGGCGGACGGTTACATCGAAACGTCGGGGCGCGGCGGTTTCACGGTGGTCGACGTGACCGCGCCCATCATCTCGAAGCCGCTTGCCGAACTGTTGCTGCGGAATCCGCGCACCAGTGCCGACATTCTGGAGTTGCGCCAGGGGCTCGAAGCGATTTCGACGGTCTATGCCGCGCAGCGCGCAACTGCCACCGATCTGAAGAAAATCCGCGCGGCGTTCGAGGCGTTGAAGGCCGCGTCGCTCGCGCGCGATCGCGCGAATCTCGCCGAACTCGATGCCGCGTTTCATCTCGCGATCGCCGACTCCACGCACAATGTCGCGCTGGCGCATGTGATGCACGGCATTCATACGCTGATTCGCGAGGGCATGCGCCAGTATCATCGGTTGATCGATTACGACGACGCGATGGAAAAGCAGTTGATGAGCCAGCACCAGGCGATTTACGACGCGGTCGTCGCACGCGATGCGCCCAAGGCACGCAAGGCCGCCGAGCGGCATCTGGCGTTCGTGCGAGAGATTTACAAGGACGATGCGACGAAGCCGTCGGCCGCGGTGATTTCCTGATTCCCTGATTTCAAGGCCCGCGCCGTCCGAATTGACACCGCCAACGGACTTTTTTATAGTCTTGGTCAGACCAACATGACCAAGACGGCCAGCCAGGCCACACCGGCCACACCGGTCGACAGACATCGTTCCCGCCGCTTTTCCTGAAGAGCCTATGAAAGTCGCGCTGTTTATCCCGTGCTTTATCGACGCGTTCTATCCTGAGGTCGGTATCGCGACGCTCGAACTGCTCGAACGTTTCGGCATCGAGGTCGACTATCCGCAGCAGCAGACCTGCTGCGGCCAGCCGATGGCCAATAGCGGCGCGCATGCGGACGCCGCCGCCACGGAGCGACTATTCGCGCGCAACTTCGCGGGTTACGACTACATCGTCGGGCCGTCCGCGAGTTGCATTCATCACGTGCGCGAACATCTGACCGCGCTCGAGCAGACCGACGAAGTGAAGAAAGTACGCGCAGGCGCTTACGACCTGGTCGAGTTTCTGCACGACGTGATCGGCGCGCGCGAATTTCCTTGGGCCGAATTTCCGCATCGCGTCGGTCTACACACCAGTTGCAGCGCGCTGCGTCATCTGAAGCAGGCGTCGGCGTCGGAAATCGCCGGCACGCCGTTTTCGAAGCCGCGCGCGTTGCTCGAAGGCGTGAAGGGCATCGAGTTCGTCAAGCCGGCGAGGCCCGACGAATGCTGCGGTTTTGGCGGCACGTTCTCGGTCACCGAAGAGGCGGTGTCGGTGCGCATGGGGCAGGACAAGGTGCGCGACCATCTGGATGCGGGCGCCGAGTACATCGTTTCGGGCGACATGTCGTGCCTGATGCACCAGCAGGGTTGCGCGGAACGCATGAAAGCCGACGCGCGCTTCATTCATATCGCGCAGGTTCTCAATGGAGCACGCGCATGAGCGGCGACCATCACCGCATCGATCACGCCAAAGCCGCGGGTTCTTTCATCAGCAAGACCGAGCATGTCGCGTTTCACGACAAGCGTCTGTGGGACCTGCGAGAGAAGCGCGACGCGCAGGCGCACGGCATTGCCGAATGGGAAACGTTGCGCTCGCTGGCGTCGGGCATCAAGGAACACACGCTGTCGCATCTGGCCGACTACCTGGAGCAGTTCGCGGCGGCGGCCGAGGCCAATGGCGTGGTCGTGCATTGGGCAGCGAGCGCGGAAGAGCACAACGCGATCGTCCACAAGCTGATGTCCGGGCGCGGCATGACGACGCTCGTGAAGAGCAAGTCGATGCTGACCGACGAATGCCGGATGCGCGAGTATCTCGAACCGCGCGGCATTACCGTGATGGAAACGGACCTCGGCGAGCGCATCCAGCAGCTCGATCATCAGGACCCGAGTCATATGGTCGTGCCGGCCGTGCACAAGCTGCGCGCGGACGTGGCCGAGCTGTTCGGCCGGACCATCGGCACCGATCCGAAGAATAGTGATATCCACTATCTGGCGGAAAGCCAGCGCATGAATACGCGGCCGTATTTCGTGCGCGAGAAAACGGCTGGCATGACCGGCTGCAATTTCGCGGTGGCGGAAACGGGCACGGTCGTCGTCTGCACGAACGAAGGCAATGCCGATCTTTCGGCGAACGTGCCGCCGCTGCATATCGCATCGATCGGAATCGAGAAGCTGATACCGAAGGTGTCGGATCTCGGCGTGTTCGTGCGCATGCTGTCGCGCAGCGCATTGGGTTCGCCGATCACGCAGTACACGTCGCATTTTCGTGCGCCGCGGCCGGGCACCGAGATGCATTTCATCCTCGTCGATCATGGCCGCTCCGAACGGCTCGCGATGGAGGACTTCTGGTACTCGCTCAAATGCATACGCTGCGGCGCGTGCATGAATACGTGTCCGGTCTATCGACGCAGCGGCGGCCTGTCGTATGGCGGCACCTATTCGGGGCCGATCGGCGCGATCATCAATCCGACGTTCGATCTGAAACGCTATAGCGCGTTGCCGTTCGCATCGACACTCAATGGCAGTTGCACGAATGTGTGTCCGGTGAAGATCAACATTCACGAGCAGATCTATAAGTGGCGCGCGGTGATCGCCGAGCAGCACGAAGTGCCGTTCGTGAAGCAGGAGGTCCTGAAGATGGCGGGGCGTCTGCTATCGAGTCCGACCTTGTATCGCGCGACGGTGTCGTCGATGGGCAGCGCGTTGCGGCGGCTGCCGAATTTCGTGCTGTACAACCCTCTGAATATCTGGGGCCGGCAGCGCGAATTGCCGGAGGCGCCGAAGCTGACTTTTCATGCCTGGTACAAAAAGAATCGCGGAGGCGGCGATGACAACGCGTGAAGCTTTTCTCGCCAAGGTGCGCGCCGCGCAACCGGCCGCGCGGCCGCGTCCCGACGTGCCGCTGTTCGAAGCGGTTGGCGGCGATCTGCGGGCGCGCTTCACGGCGGCGTTGCAAACGATGGGCGGCACTTGCGTCGAAGCGGCCAGCGTGAGCGACGTCAGCGATCTGATCCGCGAGCGTTTTGGCGCGACGGCATCGATCGCATCGGCGAGCGCCGAAGTGCCGGGCACGCGCGTGATCGGCGCGGATACGGCCCCCGCATCGCTGCAGGACGTCGACGTCGGTTTGGTCCGTGCGCGCTTTGGCGTCGCCGAAACCGGCTCGGTGTGGTTTAGCGAGCGCGAATATGTGGTCAATGCATTGGGCTACATCGTCCAGCATCTGGTCGTGCTGCTCGATCCGGCGCAATTGCTCGATGGACTGCAAGACGTCTATCGTCGCGACGATTTCCGCAGGGCGCGCTACGCGGCGCTCGTTACCGGCCCTTCGGCCACCGCCGATATCGAGGGCGTACTGATTCGCGGCGCGCAGGGCGTGCGCTCGCTGACGGTCGTGTGGCTCGCGGGCTGATGCGCGGCGGTCGCAGCGCCGGACTTTGCTATCATCACTGTATAAACATACAGGTCCCGCACAAAGTCCGTGGCAACCGATGCTCGCTCAGAGATCCGCTCTGAAGCCCCTTACTACCTGCTGAATTTCGAGCGCGCGCTTGCGTGGCTCGCCGCGCGTTACGACGATCTGCTCGACGACGAAGAGCACGCTTTTCTGGAAACTTTCGCGACGTTGCCGCAGGCATCGCGTGCGCTGCTCGTGCGCATGCTGATGCGCAAAGGCATGCTGTTCCGCGCGAGCCGCCTGGCTTACGACGAAATCGGCTGTCCGTTGCAGGCGGCGATGCCGATGACGGTGCATCGCTGGATCGACACCGAGCCGGCCCTGTCTCTCGACGACCTGTTTGCGCTCAGCACGCGTGCGCAATTGCTGGACATCTTCGCGGACGCGATCGCGCGGATTCCCGGCGCAAAGGCTTTGCGCAAACCGGATCTGCTCGAAACGCTGCGCGAGTTTCATGAAACCGCAAGCGGCGACGCGCAAGCGTGCACATCGCGTCCGCTCGCCGCCTGGCACGACGCTTCTACGGACCGCGTGCTGCACGTCGCGATCGCGCCGTTGTGCGATCGCTTGCGCCTGATGTTCTTCGGCAATCTGCATCAGGACTGGTCGGAGTTCGTGCTCGCCGATCTTGGCGTGTTCCAGTACGAGAAGGTCGCGTTCGGGCCTTTGTCGCGCGCGTTCCAGCAACGCGCGGACGTCGACGTCTATCTCGCGCTGCACGCGTGCCGCGAAGCGCTCGAATGGCTACCGGTCGACACCGACACCCCCTCCCTTCACGAACTGATCGCGACCGTCCGCTCGATCGGCACCGCGAATCCGTGGCTCGAAATGCGTCGCGCGAAACTGCTGTTCCGGATCGGCCAGGATTGCGAGCGGCGCGGGCAGTGGGACACCGCGCTCGCGGTGTACGACGCGTGCGCTTGGCCCGGCACGCGTCTTCGACGCATGCGCGTGCTCGAGCGCAGCGAGCGTTACGGCGAAGCGCTGGCGCTGGCCTCGCAGGCCGATGCCGCGCCTGAGAGCGAAGAAGAGGCGCAGCGCGTCGCCCGGATGTTGCCGCGCTTGCGGCGCAAGTGCGGCGAGCCGGTGCCGCGCGCACCAGCGGCGAGGCCTGTGGAGCGCGGCACGCTGGTGCTGCCGAAGCCTGATACGCCGGTGGCCGTCGAGTACCTGGTGCGCGATCATTTGAGCAGCGACGCCGCGCCGGTGCACTACGTCGAGAACGCGCTGATCAATTCGATGTTCGGCCTGCTGTGCTGGGAGCCGGTGTTCACGGCGTTGCCCGGCGCGTTTTTTCATCCGTTCCAACGCGGACCGGCCGATCTGCACGCGCCGGACTTTCACGCGCGTCGCGCCACGCAGTTCGCCGCGTGCTTCGCGCAGCTCGATAGCGGCGTCTATCGCGACACGATTCTGCGGCATCTGCACGACAAGGCCGGCATGCAGTCGCCGTTCGTGTTCTGGGGACTGCTGACGCCTGACCTCATCGCGCCCGCGCTCGACTGTCTGCCCGCCGCGCATCTGAAGCTGTGCTTCGAGCGCTTGCTGCGCGACATTCGCGGCAATCGTTCGGGCTTGCCCGACCTGATCCGGTTCTGGCCGGCCGAGCGTCGCTATGAACTGATCGAGGTGAAAGGCCCCGGCGATCGTCTGCAGGACAACCAGATCCGCTGGCTCGCGTACTGCGCGCAGCACGGCATGCCGGTGCGCGTCGTCGATGTGCGCTGGGCCGGGCAAGAGGCGCAGAGCGAAGCGGAAGCCGCGACGCAAGCCGAAGCCGAGCGCGTCGTATGAGCTACGTGGTGGCCGTCCGTGCGATGTGCGAATTCACCGCTCGGCGCGGCGATCTCGATCTGCGCTTCACGCCCGCGCCGACTTCGCTCGAAGGCATCGCGGGTCATCAGATGGTCGCCGGCCGTCGCGCGAGCGGCTACGAAACCGAACTCACGCTGACGGGCACGCATCGCAGTCTGACCGTGCGTGGCCGCGCGGACGGCTACGACGGAATCGCGAACCGGCTCGAAGAAGTGAAGACGTATCGCGGCGATCTCGCGCGTATGCCCGCGAATCATCGCGTGCTGCATTGGGCGCAGGCACTCGTGTATGGGCATCTGCTGTGCCGGGCGCGCGGGCTGGGCGAGCTGACGATCGCGCTCGTGTACTTCGATATCGGCAGTCAGAAGGAAACCGTGCTGACGCAGCAGCACAGCGCGCGCGAACTCGAAATCTTCTTCGTCGACCAGTGTGAACGATTTCTCGATTGGGCCGTGCAGGAAGACGCGCATCGCGTCGCGCGCAACGCGGCGCTCGTCGCGTTGCAGTTTCCGTATGGGCGGTTTCGGCGCGGGCAGCGCGAGCTCGCGGTGGCCGTGTATCGCGCGGCACGCGACGGCAAGCCGTTGATGGCGCAGGCGCCGACCGGTATCGGTAAGACGCTGGCGACGATTTTTCCGTTGCTGAAAGCCTGCGGCGAAGACCGGCTCGATCGCGTGTTTTTTCTGACCGCGAAGACGCCGGGCCGCGCGCTCGCGTTCAATGCGATCGACTCGCTGCACCAGAGCGCGCCGTTGCCGCTCAGAACGCTCGAACTCGTCGCGCGCGACAAAGCCTGCGAGCATCCGGACAAAGCCTGCAACGGCGAGTCCTGTCCGCTCGCGCGCGGCTTTTACGACCGTCTCGATGCGGCGCGCGCCGCCGCGTTGGCGACGCCACGGCTCGATCGCGCGGCGGTGCGCGAGGCTGCGCTCACGCACAATATCTGTCCGTACTATCTGTCGCAGGAGCTCGCGCGCTGGGCCGACGTGATCGTCGGCGATTACAACTACTACTACGACGGGAGCGCGATGCTGCATGCGCTCACGCAGATCAACCAGTGGCGCGTCGGCGTGCTGGTCGACGAAGCGCACAACCTGCTCGAACGCGCGCGGCGCATGTATACCGCGTCGCTAGATCAAGGCGCGTTCCGGCTCGCGCGCAAGAGCGCGCCGGTGGCGCTGAAGAAGCCGCTCGAACGCTTGCAGCGCGAGTGGAATGCGGTGAAGCGCACGCAGACGTCCAGCTATCAGGTGTATGCGGAGGTGCCCGGCAAATTGCTGTCCGCCGCGCAGAATCTGATCGGCGCGGTAACGGATCAGCTCGCCGACGCGCCGTTGTCGATCGACGAACATGCGCTGCGGCTTTTCTTCGACGCGATGCACTTCGTCGCGCTCGCCGAGCAGTTCGGCGAGCACTCGATGTTCGACGTGACATTGAGCGCCGAGCGCTACGCGCCGCGCGACAAAACCAGTGCGACGCTCTGCGTGCGCAACGTGATCCCCGCGCCGTTCCTCGCGCCACGCTATGCGGCCGCGCGTACCACGGTGATGTTCTCCGGCACGCTGAATCCTCAGCATTTCTATCGCGACACACTTGGGCTAGCCGAGGACACGCAATGGCTCGACGTCGAGGGACCGTTTCGCGCGGAGCAGTTGCAGGTGCACGTGGCCGCTCATGTGTCGACCCGCTGGCGTGACCGCGAACGCTCGCTCGCGCCGATCGTCGAGCTGATCGCGAAGCAGTACGACTCCCAGCCCGGCAATTATCTGGGGTTCCTGAGCAGTTTCGACTATCTGCAACGCGTGGTCGCGCTGCTGCGCGAGCGGCATCCCGGCTTGCCGGTGTGGGCCCAGGAACCCGGCATGGACGAAGCCGCGCGCGATGCGTTTCTCGCGCGCTTCAGGACGATGAATCAGGGCATTGGCTTCGCGGTGCTCGGTGGCGCGTTTTCGGAGGGTGTCGATCTGACCGGGCAGCAACTGATCGGCGCGTTCGTCGCGACGCTCGGTCTGCCGCAGATCAACGACGTCAACGAGCAGATGCGCCGCGCGCTCGATGCGCGCTTCGGCAATGGCTACGACTACATGTACCTGTATCCGGGTTTGCAGAAAGTCGTGCAGGCGGCGGGGCGCGTGATTCGCACCGAAGAGGACCGCGGCGTCGTGCATCTGATCGACGACCGCTTTCGCAGGCCGGAAGTGCGGCGCCTGTTGCCGCGCTGGTGGCAGGTTCGCTAGCGCCGCGCTAGCGAACCTTTACGCGCACGACGCGCGACGCGTCACGCGTGCGGCGAGGTCGAGCCCGGATTGCCGGGCGTACCAGGGCCGCCGGCCGGGTTCGAATCAACAGGGATCTGGTCGTCGAGCGGCGCGTCGCCCTTGTGCGGAGCGTGGCCGTCCCCCGCGGCGTCGCCGTCCGGCCGGTCGCCATGGCGTTCGCGCGGCAGGGCTGTGTCGAACTTGGCCTTGCTCGCCGGGTCCCACGTGAGCAGATGACGCTGCGGATTCGCGATCTCGATGCCGAGTTCGCTGAAGCGTTCGAGGATGCGTCGGTTGAATTCGCGTTGCACGCCCCAGCGCGACGTATCGCGGCATTGCATCTGGCCGGCCAGCGTGATCGCCGAACCGTCGACCGCATCGACGCCCCAGAACGAGAAGTCCGCCAGGATGCCGTCCTTGAAGTTGTCGTCCGTGCGCAGCGATGCGCCGATTTCCTTCAGCGTGTCGATCGCGCGCTCGACGTCCTGGCCGAACACGATATTCACGCGCACCGCCGCGTTGCCGATGCCGCGATTCGTGTTGTTCACGGTCGACACCGAGCTGAACGGCACCGTAAACAGCGAGCCGTCGCCGCCGCGCAGCCGCACGGTGCGAATCGACAGATATTCGACGGTGCCCGACACGCCCGCGAGCGTGACCCAGTCGCCGACCTGCATCGCGTTTTCCATCAGCAGAAAGATGCCGGTGATGAAGTCCTGCACGAGCTTCTGCGAGCCGAAGCCGAGCGCGACGCCGAAGATGCTCGCGCCCGCGAGCAGCGGGCCGATGTTCACGCCGAGTTGGCTCAGGCCGGTCAGCACGACGACGAGCGCGATCACGCAGAACAGCGCGGTGCGCAGCATCGGCATCAAGGTGCGCAGACGCGCGGCGCGCACCAGATCGCCGCTGCTCGTCCAGTTATCGAGGCGACGTTCGGCCGACACGTTGACGAGCTCCCACACCACCAGCGCGATGATCGCGGCGACGGCGATCGTCGCGAGCGCCGAGGCGAGCCGGTGGCCGATCGTGCCGCTGCGGAACAGATCGATGACGTCGACGCCCCACGCCTGCAACAGCACGAGCGCGGTGACGCTGCCGATGATCCAGCCGATCACGCGCCGCAGCGCCGGATAGTATCGGTAGGCGTGCTGATGCACGAGCGAGTGTGACGCTTCGTCCTGCACATGAAAGATGCGCGCGAGCGCGCCGAAGATCACGATCGACACGAGCCGTGCGCCGATCAGTATCGCGAGCGTCATGCCGCCGATATTCACGAGCGCGTGAAAGCCGTTCCGTACGTCGAAGGCCCAGACGAACCACAGGCCCATCACGATGACCACGGTCACCACGGCCCACGCGTCCGCGAACGCGTTGCCGAACATCTCTAACGACTCGTGAGCGGCGAAGCGATTGCGGATCCGGTTGGCGACCGGTTTCGCGCAGCGCAGCACGAGGATCGAGATCATCACGTGACCGGCGAGTGCGACCACTTTCAGCAGCGCGAGATGCGCGGCGTCGTTCATGCCAAGCGCCTGCGCGACTTCGGCTAGCGCGACGCCGGCGCCCACCACGCTGACGATTCGCACGATCCAGTCGAGCACGAACGCGGCCCACGCATCGCCCATGCGCAGCAGCCGCAGACGCGGTGCGCTCGGCTGCAGGAAGAACGCGCCGACGATCACGACGCAGCGGCACACCACATAGACGTCGATCAGCGAATCGAGCGCGCGATCCTGCGGCGTGCCGTTGCCGGTGAAGATCGACATCAGCGCGCTCGCCGCGCCGAGGAACACCGCGATCGGCACGAGCCGCACCAGCGTGATCAGCAACGCGCGCGGCAGACGTTGCAGCAGCGTCCAGTGGTGCGTCGCGTTGCGCTTGCCTTCGGCTTCGATGGCGCGGCCTTTGGCGGATGGTGTCGCGTACGGCGCGTCCGGGCCAGTCGCGACGGCTTGCGCCTGCGCTTCGAGCACTGACGGCACCGATGACATCGGGGGCAGCGGCGGCGTGCTGGTCGGCGGATGACCTGCCGGCGCGGCGCCGGCGGCGTGCGCGGGCGGCGGTGAGTTGTCGTTGTCATCCTGCAGCGCGGCTTCGCGGCGCGCGGCGATCGCCCGATAGACGCGCCGCAGCAGCCGCCGCGCCAGCCATTCGAGCACCAGAGCGGGGATCAGCGCGGCCAGCAGCGACCACAGCACCTCGAACAGCACCGTGCGCGCGTGCGGATTGGCGAACTGCCAGTTCCACCATGCGCGCACCGACGCGACGTCGAGCAGCGCGGCGATCGAGCCGCGCAGCGAGGTCGCGAGATAGCCGGCGTAATGCGCGCCCTCGCGCGCGAGTTGCGAGGCGAGGCCATTGGATTTGAACGCGTCCGGCACGAGCGCGGCTGCGCCGCTTGCGGCGGCGGGCGCCGACGCCGCCGCCGGCGCGGATGCGAGCGGCGCGCTCAACGCGCCGGCCGCGGCGATCGCTTGCAGCGTATCGGCGACTTGCGCGCGGCGTTTGGGGTCGTTCAGGACAGCGAGCGCGTCGCGGGCCTGCTGAGGTGTCAGCGTGACGGCGGCGGAAGCGGGTGTCGCGGGCGTGGGATGGGCAGGCTCAGGCGCGGCGGCGAATACGGGCGCCGCGCCGGCGAGCAGAAAAATGAAAAAACAGACACGCAGAAATTTTGGCATAGGGTGTAAAGCGGGATGAAGCCAGTGCGGACGATTGTGCCGGAACATGGGCTGTTTCAGCGGGGTGACCCGGGACCGACACGGGGCGGGGCGCTGAAGTTCCTGCGGCGGAGGCCCGCCGGACGGGCGAAAGGGCCGCGAGAGCGGCGCCCGTCGGGCGGGGCGTTCACCCGACAGGATAGCCGATGATGGCCGGCAGGCCTGTCGAAGGCAGCAGAAAGCCTGCCCGGAAAGCCCCGTGAGCGGGGCGGCGCAGGAGGTAGGAGGCCGCTTGCCGGGTGGCAATGCTGGCGGCGGCGCGAGGATGTTCTCGACGACCACACTACGTGCGGGCAGAGCAGGGAAAGTCGGGAATGCTCAATCGCCGTGACCGTGCGCTGCTAAGCGTTCACTACAAAAAACGCTTAAATCCGCGCTTATGCCACTGAAGAGGTCTGGCGCTCTGCTTGGTCATCGGCATGGGGGCCGCTGCTCGCGCCGCGTCCGGCCGGCTCCTGATGCAGCCGGTTCGCGTGCATCAGCCGGTACAGCGTCGCGCGCGAAATGCCAAGTTCGGCCGCCGCATCGGACAGCTTGTAGCCGTGCCGCAGCAGCGCGTTTTCGATCGCATCCTTTTCGGCCTTGCTGCGGATTTCCGCCAGCGTGACCGCCGGGCCATTGTCAGCTTCGGGTAGGCCGAGGTCGCTCGCGGTGATGAAGCGGCCCTCGCTCATCACGACCGCGCGGCGCACGCAGTTGATCAGCTCGCGCACGTTGCCGGGCCACGGATAGTTCGACATCGCGACGATCGCGTCGCTCGACAGGCCGCGCAGCTTGCGCGCGCCGTCCTGCTTGTACATGCTAAGCGCGTAATTGGCGAGTAGCTTGATGTCGCCGCCGCGCTCGCGCAATGGCGGCTCGACGAGGCGCAGCACGCACAGCCGGTGATAGAGGTCGGAACGGAAACGCCCGTCTTCGACGGCGCGCTCCAGATCGACGTGGGTGGCCGAGATCACGCGCACGTCGACGCTGATCGGACCGTTGCCGCCAAGCCGCTCGATCGTGCCTTCCTGCAGGAAGCGCAGCAGCACCGCCTGGCATTCGTGCGGCATGTCGCCGATTTCGTCGAGAAACAGCGTGCCTTCATGCGCGCTCTCGATCCGGCCGAGCTTGCGTTGCAGCGCGCCGGTAAAAGCGCCGCGCTCGTGGCCGAACAGTTCGGCCTGCAACAGGCTCGGCGGAATCGCCGCGCAATTGATCGCGACGAACGTGCGGCCCGCGCGCGGCGAGCGGTCGTGAATAGCGCGAGCGGTCAGCTCCTTGCCGGTGCCCGATTCGCCCGCGATGAACACCGGCGCATCGGTCACGCCGCATTTGTCGATGCGCCGGTAGAGCTGCTGCATCGGCTCGCATTGCCCGACCATGCCGTGGCGGCCGAGCGACGGCTCCGGCGCGACGCGCGGCTGACGCAGGCTCGACAGCCCATGCGCGTGGCCGAGCGCGAACACGAGCCGCTCGTTGAGCCACGGCTGCGTGACGAAGTCGAAGCAGTAATCGAGGATGAAACGGCTGACCAGCTCGTTGTCGGCCTGGCCCGGCACGATCTGCGCGACCCAGTTGGTTTCGACGCGGCGCATGCACAGCGCGAGCGCGGAGAGCTGCTGTGACGTGCAATCTTCGGGCAACTGAACGAGACCGACCTTGATGTTGCCGCGTTCGATCATGCGTTCCGCCACGGCCGTGCTTTTTGCGTGCACGGCTTGCCATCCCGACGCGGCCAGAAACTCGACGAGTATCTGGTCGGGCGCGTTCGCCACGTACAGAACCGTGCGTTCCATATCGGCCGGTGTGCAAGTCGTAGTCATGGTTCCCCCCGTTCGATCCTCAGGATTGCCGTGCGACGTTGTGAGATTCAGGCGGCCAGTTGCTGCACTCCGGCTGCGACGCATTCACGACAGCAGCAATCACGAACAAGGGACACGCTTCAAGCGCGGCGCGAACCGGAACGCGCTGCATGGCGGACCGATTCATGCAATGGCGGCGACCTTGTCGTTCATTGCTGAAACTGCCCGGCGATTTTTTCCCCGAACCGTGAAAACCACTTGAACCGTGGCTTGCCTCGTTGACCCGATACAAGCGCTCTGATTGGCGCATGGCCTAACGATAAGCGAAAGCGCCTAAAAGCGCCAGACAAAGAAACAGGGATGAAGAATGCGTGTTGGATTTTCGGATTAACACGGATCACTAATGAATAAGCGGTCAAGGCCGGTTATGCGCGCAATCGCACATTGCGTAGCAATTGCTCTGGTATTAAGGCGTGACTAAAACGGACGGGGCGCGAGCAGTCATGTTTCACACTTGCGACAGATTGGACAGCGCGAGTCGAATGCGCTTTGCCGCGCCGGGTGGGGCGCTTTGCCAGCCGGAAGGAGCGGCGAAGCCGCGTGTGGCTGGCCCCGCGGCGAGTCAGCAGGCTGGCGAGACGGAGCGGGAGGCGCGCTTTGCGGCCAGCGCGCGGCGATTTGGCGTGTCAGAAACGAATCAATGCGCGCCACGCCAAAAATCGGGCAGGCTCGCACTGCGTCAAAAGCAAACCGATTTCTCGGCAACGTGAAGCCGTGACGGGCGCCTTACCGATTCGAACGCGTGTTGGCATAACCATTGCAATAAGGTCTGCACAGAAAAATGTTTTGCCGCCAGGTCGACGGTACGGGGAAAACCGGATTAAAAAAGACCGGCGGTAAAAAAGACACTCGCAGACGTGGTCGGGGAAGCCATCAGGTGTTTGCGGGAGCGCGGCGGGGCCTTCTTGAATACGTTAGAAAACGGGTGAGTGGCGGACCGGTTTGGCGGCCATTCAAAACCGGACGAAAAAAGGGCAACGACTTCGCCGTTTTTCCTTTTCGACTTTTTGTCCTCACGACGCGAAAAGGGTGGCGATAACGACAGGCAACGCGCTGGCAACCTTTGCGAGCGACGCGCCGCAAAGGGAAGGGGCAGCGCCGGATCAGGACCGGCCGGCGCGACGAAGCGGGGAGAGACGCTAGTCTCCACAGAGAGACGAATGTACGAGGTGAACCAGGGGCCGTGTCCGTGGGTTGGCACGGGCACGGCGACCTGGCCCAACGGCCGGGGCGCTGAGACCAGACGGCGTGACCTGGCGCAAATCTGCTCGACATCGGGGGTTGACATGAAACCACAACTGATTCGCAGGCCGGCCGCTTCGGGAGGAACCAGAAGCACTTACCGGCGGTATGTCGCGGCATCGCGCGCGCGCTTTTTCGCGCAGGCGGCGGGCTCGTCGGTCGATCTGCTGACGCTCGTCGTCGCCGAGGCGCTCGAGCGCCGAGCGCAAGCCGAGATCCGCCGCGACCTGCTGCGCGACGCGCTGTACGCCATGCCGGTGCGCGCTGAACGCAGCGCGGCGCAGCGGCGCGACGACGTTGAAACCGACGTCTGACGCTTGCCGCTCGTCGGCTCGCAGCGACCGCGCAGGAATTCGATAGCACCGTTTGCCGGCTCATGGTTTTCACGGAGGAGCGTCGCGGTAAGGAACTCGCGCCGAAGCCTGCGTCGTCAATCGTGAACAGACGACTGGAATAAAAGCCCGCGCATGACGCGCCAAGCGCCGCAGAGCTGCCATGATCGACATCTTCCTGATTGCCGCGAGCATCGAAAACGCGCAGCGAATCGTCGTGCGGCTCGAAGAGAGCGGCGTGCGCTACCGGCTGCGCACCGCGTTCGGTCCGGCCCGGCAACTGCCGATGCACGCGCGCGTGGTCCGCGGCGCCGACCTGCTGATCGTCGACGACGCCAATCTGAGCGTCCGCGGACTAGACGGCATCGAGGAAACGCTCGCCTGCGCGCCGATGCTCCATTGCATGCTGGTGACGTCGGCGCCGTCCACCGCGCTGATCGGCGCGGCGCTGCGCGTCGGCGTGCGGCAGGTGCTGTCGTGGCCGCTCGATCGTCAGGCCGTCGTCGATGCGCTTGCGCAGATCGAAGCGCGGCGCCGCGAGCCCGAGCGCCGCCACGCGCGCATGGTCACCCTGGCGTCGAGCAAGGGCGGTAGCGGCACCACGCTGATCGCGGTCAACCTCGCGTGCGCGCTCGCCGCGCGGCGTGAGCGGCGCGTACTGCTGATCGACCTGAGCCAGCAATTCGCCGACGGGAGCCTGCTGATGGCGAATCGCCCCCCGCCCATGACTCTCGTCGATCTGTGCTCGCGCAACGAGCAACTCGACCCGGCGCTGTTCGACGCGTGCGCGATGCACGTGTGCCCGAACCTGGATCTGCTCGCCGGCGCCGGCGATCCGTTGAAGGCCGCCGAACTGCTGCCCGGTCAGCTGGACCGGATTCTGACGCTGGTGCGCGAGCGCTACGACGCGGTGCTGATCGACGTCGGCCCGAGCCTGAATCCGTCGACGATCCGCGCGCTCGCGCATAGCGACGCGATCTGCATGGTGGTGCGGCAGAACCCGCTGTACCTGCATGGCGCGCGCCGCATGCTCGATATCTTTCGCGAACTGGGGCATCCGTCCAGCAAGGTGCGGGTCGTCGTCAACCAGTACGACAAGGACGCGCAGATCAATCTGCCGATGCTCGAACGCACGCTCGGCGCGAGGGTCGCGCATCAACTGCCGCGCGACGATCAGCACGTCAACGATGCGCTCAGCCGCGGCGTGCCGCTCGTCGCGTGCGCGCGCGACAGCGGGCTCGCGCAAGGCATCGTGCTGCTCGCGAACATGCTGTGGCCCGCGGGTGCGGAGCGGCGCAGGAGCATGCTCGGCAGGTTGCTCGCGACGTGGCCGAACCTACCGCCGCAATTGAAGCCGGGGGGCTAGGACGACGTCTACTCGCTGCTCTAGCCCGGTCTTCTGCTGGTGAACCTCGAGATCCGGAGGATGATCGTCTGCGGCTGCAGTTGGCGCTGCGGGCCAGACTCATCCTGCGCGAAGAGAAGCTACAGTCCGACGACGAGCGCTATCGCGCATACCGTAGTAAGGTGAGATACAGGGTCATCCCCGGCATAGTCTGTAGGCGTAAAGCCGCGGCCTCAGAGTTTCGAAAGCGTCGGGCAGGCTCGCGCCGTCCGGTCACTCCAGCGAGAAAATCACGTGAGCGCAGCACCGTCCATGCAAAACGCGCAGGGTTTCAGCGACCTCGCGTCGATCCTCTCCAATCCGATTCTGAATACGGATTCGTACAAGGCATCGCACTATCTGCAATATCCGCCCGACGCGACGGCGATGTTCTCGTACATCGAATCGCGCGGCGGACGTTACGGCCGCACGCTGTTCTTCGGCTTGCAGATGCTGCTGAAGGAGTACCTGTGCCGGCCGGTTACCGGCGCGATGATCGACCAGGCGCGGACCTTCTTCAGCGCGCACGGCGAGCCGTTCAACGAGGCGGGCTGGCGCTACGTCGTGCAGCGATACGGCGGCCATCTGCCGGTGCGGATTCGCGCGGCGCCCGAAGGCTCGGTCGTGCCCACGCACAACGTGCTCGTCACCGTCGAATGCGACGATCCGCAGGTGTTCTGGCTCACGTCGTATCTGGAGACGATGCTGATGCGCGTGTGGTATCCGATCACGGTCGCGACGCAAAGCTGGCATCTGCGCCAGACGATCCGCGCGTATCTGCTGAAAAGCAGCGACGATCTCTCGCAGCTACCGTTCAAGCTGCATGATTTCGGCGCGCGCGGCGTGTCGAGCGCGGAGTCGGCGGCGATCGGCGGCGCGGCACATCTCGTCAGCTTCATGGGCTCGGATACGGTGCTCGGCGTGGTTGCGGCGAATCACTACTACCGCGACCGCATGGCCGCGTTCTCGGTGCCGGCGGCCGAGCACAGCACGATCACGTCGTGGGGCCGCGAGCGCGAAGTCGACGCGTATCGCAACATGATCGCCCGCTTCGGCAAGCCGGGCGCGATCGTTTCGGTGGTGTCCGACTCTTACGACCTGTTCGCCGCGCTGAACGCATGGGGCGGCGAGCTGAAGCAGGCCGTGCTCGATTCCGGCGGCATGCTCGTGATTCGCCCGGACTCCGGCGATCCGTGCACGATCGTCCTGCACACGCTGCGCTCGCTGGAGGCTTCGTTCGGGTCGCAGACCAACAGCAAGGGGCGGCGCGTGCTCGACCATGTGCGCGTGATTCAGGGTGACGGCGTGAACCCGGATTCGATCGTCGCGATCCTCGCCGCGATGGACGAGGCCGACTTCGCCACCGACAACATCGTGTTCGGCATGGGCGGTGCGCTGTTGCAGCAGATCAACCGCGATACGCAGCGCTTCGCGATGAAGTGCTCGGCGATCCGGCTAGGCGACACGTGGCTCGATGTGTCGAAGGATCCAGTCACGGATCACGCCAAGCGCTCGATGAAAGGCCGGCTCACCTTGCTGCGCCATCGCCGCACCGGCGAGTACCGGACGGTCACGTTGCCGATCGCGTGGGACGGGAGCACGGTGGAGGGCGAGTGGGACGAAGCGCTCGAGACGGTGTTCGATGCGGGCCGTTTGATGGTCGATACGTCGCTGGCCGAGATTCGAGGCCGCGCATATGCGGACGAAGGTTGATCCGGCTTTCTGACGCATCGGCATGGTCACGAGCGGGCGGGTCATCAGCGCCCAGTGCTGCATGAAGGGCAGACCTACCGCAATATCCGACAGGACGCCGACCCCGATCAACGTAGCGGCGCTGCCGTCAGCGTGAATCTTTACCATCGCGCGCGAAGCGCAGGAACGCCTTGACGGCGGGCGCTCGCTCGTGCCGACGAAACGCGAGCGCGATTTCGGAGCCAATCGCCCGACCGGCGATGTCACGGTAGACGACGCCCGGCAGCGCGATGCAATCGGCGAGCGTATGCGGCACGACCGACACATAACCGCCGAGCGACACGCAGGCGAGCACGGCCGCGAGCGTACCCGGACGCGGCCCGAGCCGAGGTGAGAAGCGCCCGCGCCGCGCGACTTCGAAGGTGCCTGACTCCTGTTCGGGCAGCACGAAACACGGGTCGCGCAGTTGCGAGGGCCGCACGCTGGCCGAGTCCGCGAGTGGCGAATCGGCTGGCAGCGCGAGCACGAAGCGGTCGCGATGCAAGGTCGTGGCCTGAATGCCGGTTGCGAGCGGCATCGGCGGACGCACCCAGAAGGCGATCATGGCGTGCGTGCGGCCGGAGCGGACCGGGATGGCCTCGGGTATCAGCACGACCACGCGTTTTACGGCGATCGTCACGTCGGTCGGCGTGCTCGGCCCGGTGCCGGCCGCGCACGCGCGCGCCGCGTTCGACGCGGCCACGCCGCTGACGCCGCCCGTGCGCGCCGCGCTCTACGCTGGTTTTATGTCGCGCGTGTTGGCGGGCGACGCCGCGCAGGCCACCGCGTCGCTGGCGCCTGCGCTACGGGCGGCGCTCACGACGGCCGCGCAGGCGAGCTTCGCCGCGGGTTTTGCGGCGGCGTTGGGGGTAGCGGCGCTCGTCGCGGCGTCGGCGGCGGTGGTGTGGAAGCTCGCCGGGCGGGCGGAGGTGGTGCGCTTCAAGGGAGCGGTATCGTGGGGTAAAAAGCCGTCGTCGGCTCGCGCCGGGCCCCCTTTCACGCCGTTTTCCGATATCGTGTGCGCCATCCCCGCCGCCTACCGCGCGCGGGCTGTTTTTCCGGAGCTCGGCGCGACGCTGCGCGTGCATGACGCGCTCCCGCAATACACGATACGACATCAATGAGCCATCCCAACACCGAGCTGATCGAACGTTTCTACACCGCCTTCCAGCAACGCGACGCCGAGACCATGGTCGCCTGTTATGCCGACGACGTCGTCTTCAGCGACCCCGCTTTCGGCGAGCTGGTCGGCGACGAAGCGCGCGACATGTGGCGCATGCTCGTCAAGCATGCGCAAGACTTCACGCTGACCTTCAGCGACATCGAGGCGGACGACCATACCGGCCGCGCGCAGTGGGTCGCGCGCTACCGTTTCGTCCAGACGGGGCGCGACGTCGTGAACCGGATCGAGGCGCGTTTCGTGTTCGGCGATGGGCTCATCGTCGAGCATCGCGACCGCTTCGATCTGTGGCTGTGGATGCGCCAGGCGATGGGCGTGCGCGGCACGCTGTTCGGCTGGTCGCCGTTCGTGCAGCGGATGCTCCGGCAGCAGGCGCGCCGAGGGCTGCTGCACTATCGCGGGCAGTTGAAGCGCGACTAGGCGCGCGCGGGCGGCGCGCGCATCGCGCTTGCTATGATCGAAGCACCAGCGTGCCCGCACTCCTTGCCGGGCCGCCGCACAGGAAGCGCTATGCGAGTCGTCGATGCCGCCTGGCAAGAATGGCTGAGCAGCAATGTCGCGCGCGGCTGCACGCCGGTTTTGCCGGTGGCGACGCCCGCGTCGCGGTCCACCATGCGTTCGATCGACGCGCGACCGACCCCGCGGCGCAAGCCACAGTCGCCGATCCCGCCACCCAGCCTGATCGATACGACGCCGCGCCGGTCGCCGGCGGCAACCTGATCCGCGCCGACGACCGCGACGTACGCGTGCTGCTGCGCTGTGAGCGTCCGCAACTGGTCGTGTTCGCCGACGTGCTGTCGGTCGCGGAATGCGCCGAGCTGATCGAACGCTCGCGGCATCGGTTGAAACGCTCGACGACGGTCAATCCGCTCACCGGCCACGAAGACGTGATTCGCAACCGCACCAGCGAAGGCGTCTGGTATCGGCGCGGTGAGGATGCGTTGATCGCGCGGATCGAACGGCGCATCGAGAGCCTGACGAACTGGCCGCTCGAAAATGGCGAAGGCCTGCAGGTGCTCCATTACGACCGGAGCGGCGAATACAGCCCTCATTTCGACTTCTTCCCACCCGATCAGCCGGGAAGCGCGGTGCACACCGCGCAGGGCGGCCAACGCGTCGCGACACTGATCATGTATCTGAACGACGTCGCCGACGGCGGCGAGACGGTGTTTCCGTCAGCGAGCCTGTCGTTCGCGGCGCGCGCCGGCGGCGCGGTGTATTTGCGCTACATGAACGGCCAGCGCCAGCTCGATCCGTCGACCCTGCACGGCGGCGCGCCGGTGCTTGCCGGCGATAAGTGGATCATGACGAAGTGGATGCGCGAGCGCGTACGGCTGAGGCTGGGTCTGGCAAATTTGATTCCGCTCCGCTTCATCCCGGTCCGCAAAGCCAACGAGGTTGATGTTCACCCCAGGCAAGATAGGCAGTGGATGGACCTTCTGCATGGCGCTTCTCGTAAGGGGCAAGCGCCGCGACGCGGGCCTTGGGCGTGGATTCAGGAGGGAACAGAGATCGTGCCGTGCCATACGCGTATCCGCGTGCAGACGAGGGCACGTCCACAGTAGAAGGGGTTTCAGGAAGGAAAGCGGACCGGTCGCAAGAAAAAGGATGCAGGGCACTTCAGACAGGTTCCTTCGGAAATGCAGGATTCACCTTGCAGAAGGGCGCTGTCGTCGAGAACGCACGGTGAGACCATCCCGAGTCATGCAGCAAGGGCAGGGCTGGCATCGCCAGCGCCACGCGTCAATCTCGGCGATCTCGATGCACCTGAACGGAAACGACACCCGACGAGCCCGGCAGTCCTCGGAGGCTGTCGGCCAAGGAAAAACTTCGCGGCGCACTGCCTGAGCGCCAAGATCCACGGGGTTGCCATTTGGCTTGATGTAGTTTGACGCCCCTTTCGTAGCGTGCCCCTAGATCGAAGGCGTCGTCTGAATGCGATTGATCCCAATCGAAGATCTTTGCTATTCCCGCCATAGGGCGATTGAATGAAGCGTTAAAGATTGTTATTTAAAGTTTGGCCGAAAGGCATTTAAACTCATGTGAAGCACGTTTCTGTCAAAGCGGCTGCACGCGTGAACAACCGTGCCGAGAATAGCCACCAGCCGACCCGCAGGCGCGAACGCCAGATGTGCGGCTTTCGCGATGCGCGTCGCACGCAGGTGTTTCTTTCGTGCTTCGGCCCGATCCGGCAGCACTTCGCGTTGCCCAGGCATCAGATGAACGCGGCATGTCATCGCGCCATACTCAAAGAACGCCTTGCCACATGGCATGGTTGGACCGTCTCCGCTGTAGTCGGGGAAGTTATCTGATCGGGATAACTATGTTTGAGCCACACAGATAGTCTACGGTCTTCAACTTGACAGAGCCGACGCCGACAACATCGATCAGATGCCGCATCGAGCGGCCCAGGCGATCCAGCTTCCAGATGACGATCACGTCGCCAGCACGATCGTCAGCGAGCAGATGAGTCAGAACGGGCCGCTCGGTCGAGGCTCCACTGGCAACTTCAGTCAGTACAGGGGCACAGCCTGTTGCTCGGAGCGCGTCAACCTGCAGCGCAACGTTCTGTTCGCGCGTGCTCACGCATGCGTCGCCGATGATCATCTCTTCCTCCGCCAAGGGTCTCCGTACGCTATAGTCAACGCATGGGAATAAATCGAACGCTGTTTTGTGCAACGGATATTCTGCACGAGCATCGCCCCGCCAGTCGCGGGTTCCCTGGCAGAGTGCGGCTTCAGCGCCAGAGTTCGTTTATACGATCGTTTTGCCGAATCGCATGTCAAACCCCGGTTTGCCCCCGAAAGTAAATTAAGCGCGTCGAAATGATCCTTTCATGAGCGCGCGTTCGGGACAAATCTCCGTCGCCGAAAGGAACCGGTTGTTGCGCGTTCGCATCGGTACCTGGCACAGCCACCTAATATCAAAGAGCCCGTTCATGAACCAGTTCACCGATATTGATCACAAGAACCTTGACCCGGTAAGGCAGCAATTTGCATGGGAAGCGCTAGCTGCGCATTTTGATGATCGGCCCCCGGAAGAGCTCACCTCCTCGCAGCGGCAGTTTCCCCATCACACGCGCCCCGAGCTTCAACAGACGCTCTCCCGCCTGCTGACGCCGTTCGCTCCGCGCTTTCTCGGCCTCAATCAGGTTCATGAGCGGGTTCCGTTGACGATTTCCTCGCTGTTTGTGCAGAGTACCGGCCCGATGTCTACCACGGTGTCCCTTGCTCCTGTGAAATACCGGGATGTCGATGTCGGAGAAGAAACACCGGTCGCGGTACTCGACAACGGCTTGTGGCTGATCACCGATGGCGAGCTGAGAGCCGCTGTGCTGTTCGAGCAGCACACGGAAGGATTGAACACGTCTATCGCGAGCGTGGAGATTGTCAGTCTGCCCAACGCGCGCGGGCTGGCCTTCGGCAGCGAGGTGTATGCGGGGCTGGAGCAGGCAATTCGCGAGTCCCGTCTGTACCGGGGCAAGGTTCTTTCCCTCGAGGTAACCGAGGATTATTCAGGCCAGCCCAGCAGCATCGTCGTGCACCGTCTGCCTGCCGTGGGGCGTCAGGACGTCATCCTGCCACCGCAAACCATGGAGCTGCTGGAACGCAATATTTTTGAATTCGCACGCACCAGAGAAGGATTAAAGACATTACGCCAGTCGTTGCAAAAGGGTGTCCTGTTGTACGGGCCGCCCGGAACGGGCAAAACCCATACGATCAAGTACCTCGCCAGCAATCTGCCAGCGCATACCACCCTTCTGATCAGCGCGAATCAAGTGGGGCAACTCGACAACTACATGCTGCTGGCCCGGTTGCTACAGCCAAGCATGGTGGTCATCGAGGACGTCGATCTGATCGGGAGACATCGCACCGAGATGCGCGGCCCGAAGGAAGAGAGTCTGCTCAACCGCTTGCTCAACGAAATGGACGGGCTTCACGAGGACGCCGAGATCCTGTTCGTGCTTACCACCAACCGGCCGGAGGAAATCGAGGAGGCGCTCGCGGCCCGTCCGGGCCGGGTTGATCAGGCCATTGAAATACCGGCACCTGATGCGGATTGCCGGGCGCGCCTGCTCCGGCTCTACGGTTCGAGGATGAGCATCCCGGCAGACGTCGCAGCGTTTGCAGTGGAGCGGACTGAAGGCGTCAGCGCTGCATTCATCAAGGAACTGGTGCGCCGGCTGGCCCAGCAAAGTATTGCGCGTAAGGCACAGGGCGAAGTGAGCATGGAGGATGCTGAAAACGCGTTGCAGGACATGCGGGTGCGCGGCGGATACCTGAGTCAGGCGCTCCTTGGCGGCGCACCCGCACGGGAAAAATCGCAAGTACAAATCGTGGGTGACCAGTGCTTCTGAGCGTTGCAGGCAGCGAGGGGCTCGGTCCGGAAGGATGATCGGAAAGGGGCGGCGGCCCATATGCCGCCCGTGACTCACCATTTCATCTGCTGGCTACCGGCGTGCCCGTCTAGCATTCTCACTGATTGTGGATCCTGGCCGATCTTATCGAGCCGTTCTCAGTTAAGGAAGGTCTGCAAAAGTCCTGGATTTGATGGGCGCGTGAACTATCCTGGGAACAGATGAGAGCGCGAGGTGCTGCAATGACGCAACTGGATCTTGGTCTGAATCTGTCAACGAAGCGCACGCGCAAGCGTGAATTTCTCGACGAGATGCGACGCGTGGTGCCGTGGCTAAAACTGATCGCGCTGATCGAGCCGCACTATCCGAAGGGTAAAACCGGACGGCCGCCGTTTCCGGTTGCGACAATGCTGCAGATCCATTTCATGCAGCAGTGGTTCGGATTGTCCGACCCGGCGATGGAAGAGGCACTATACGACGTGCCGCTGTATCGCGATTTCGCTGGACTGGATGGTGGGGTGACGCGCTTGCCGGACGAAAGTACGATCCTGCGGTTTCGTCATCTGCTGGAAGCTCATGGCCTGGCGGAGCAGATGCTCGCATTGGTCAATGAGATTCTGAGCGAGAAAGGTTTGTTGCTCAAGACCGGATCGGCAGTCGACGCCACGCTGATTCCAGCGCCCAGTTCAACGAAAAACGGCTCCGGTACACGAGATCCGGAAATGCAGTCGACGCAAAAAGGCGGCAACTGGTACTTCGGGATGAAGGCGCATATCGGTGTGGACGCGGAATCGGGCCTGGTTCACACCGTCATCGGCACGGCGGCCAACGTTCACGACATCAACGCGGCCGAAGCACTGCTGCAAGGTGAAGAAGCGGATGTGTAGGCCGATGCTGGCTATCAGGGTATTGAAAAGCGCTGCGAAAGCGGTTCGGTGCGCTGGCACGTCGCAATGAGGCCCGGCAGGCGAAGGAAGCTGGACCTGAGTGATCGCGTGGACGCGATATTCGATCAGATCGAACGACTGAAAGCCGGTGTCCGTGCCAAGGTCGAAGATCCGTTCCGCATCCTCAAGCGGCAATTTGGCTACACGAAGACGCGATACCGTGGCTTGAAGAAGAACACTGCCCAGATCACGACACTGTTTGCGCTGGGCAACCTGTGGATGGTACGCAAGGTTTTATAGAAGGTGTGAATGCCCTGGAAGATGACGTCCAGGGCAATCGGAAAGCGCGAGGTGTCATGATCGAACACGGTGTGTCACCGTGCCAGCAAGTCCTCAATCAACGCTGGTTCCGTGCCAGTAGCAAAAAATTGGCGCGCAGAAAACGGGTTATGCAGACCTTCCTTAACGTGAGCCCGTTCTCACTTAATGTGGACCTGGACGCGCCGATATTCTCAGCCAATGTGATCCCGAAAAGGCGCTGTTATCGAGCCTTGGCGATTTATGTTATCGAGCCGATACAACTAGCGGCAGAAGCGTGCCCGGATGCGGCGATATTCTCGCCCTGACTGTTAAGAGTCACTGATTTTGAGATACAGGGAACAACGACGGCGCTGTCAGGTTGATGGGTAGGTGGCGGCAGAATGAGGCGATGAAAAAACGAAATCGCCTTACATGGCCACCACTTCCCTGCTGTCGTGATCAGCTGCGCGGTTCGCTGGTATTTCCGGTTCAGCTTGAGCCTGCGCGACATCGAGGAGTTGTTGCTCGAGCGCGGCGTCGTGGTCACGTACGAAACAATCCGTTGCTGGTGCGACAAGTTCGGCGCTGGATTCGCCCGGTGCGCCAAGGCGGTGCGGCGGAAGCCGGGCAGGACGTGGCGTCTGGACGAGATGTTCGTGACGCTGCGCGGCGAGCCGTATATGTTGTGGCGTGCGGTCGACGAGCATGGCGCCGAACTCGACGTGCTGGTGCAAAAGCGCCGCGACAAGGCCGCGGCAAAGCGCTTCTTCCGGCGGGTGCTGCGGTCAAACCCGGTGCCGCGCAGGATCGTTACCGACCAGCTGCGCAGTTACCCGGCAGCGAAGGCTGAAATTCCGGAACTCGCTCATTTAAACAAAGTGGTGCACGCGATTACTCTGGATTTTGCCCCAGAGATGGAGACGCGCCGCTGTTGCCAGCGGTATTCTCGCGCGCTTGCAACATGAGTCCGATCTGTGGCCGGGGCTGCGCTCGATCGTGATGGTCGAATCGACTCGCGACATCCGCGACACGGTCACAACGGCGTCGCGCTATTACGTCAGCAGCTTGCCGCCCGATGCATACCCGTATTGTCCGCGGTGTTCGTTCCCACCTGGGTATAGAGAATGACATGCCGTGGCGTCTCGATATGGCGTTCGGTGAAGTTCAATGCCGGGTCCGTGTGGATAGCGCCGCTCAGAACTTCGCCATCTAAGGCGCATCGCCCTGAACCGGTGAAAGCATGTACCAACGACGTCTATCGCCCTCAAATTCTCGGCTGGCACAGTTCATAACGATTGAACAATTTGTGCGATTGCCTTGCGCTCTTCCTTCAATTGTCCCGATCTCCCAGCCAACCAACGAAATTATCGGACACGTCCTAGGGAAACGCTGATTAATGGAGCTCGGCGGTCATCGCTCACGTAGCCGAAGACGTTATAGAAGGCAGCTCACAGAACGGACTCACGAGGATGAAGAGGCAGATCGGCTTCGCGGAAGCGGAAATTGCAGGCAAGAAGCGCGTGACGAGGCGCCAACGCTTCCTGGCGGAGATGGAGCAGATTGTGCCGTGGCAGCGTTTGCTGTCTGCAATCGAACCGCATTACCCGAAGGGCACGCGAGGCCGTCCGCCGATTGGCTTGGAGCGAATGCTGCGGATCTATTTCCTGCAACAGTGGTACGGGCTGTCGGACGAAGGGCTGGAAGACGCGCTGTATGACAGCATTGCGCTGCGCGCCTTCGCCGGCATCGATCTGGCAGTCGAGAACGTTCCGGATGCGACCACGCTGCTGAAATTCCGGCGCCTGTTGATCGAGCACGAACTGACACGGAAGCTGTTCGACGAGATCGGTATCTCGCTGTGTGAGCGTGGACTGATGATGAAGGAAGGCACGCTGGTTGATGCGACGATCATCGAAGCGCCACCGTCGACCAAGAACGCCGGGAAGAGCCGTGACCCGGAGATGCATCAAACGAAGAAGGGAAACGAATGGCACTTCGGGATGAAAGCCCACGTTGGCGTGGACGCCGATTCGGGCTTGGTCCACAGTGTGGTTGGCACGGCGGCCAACGTGTCGGATGTGTCGCAAGCCCATTTGCTGCTGCACGGCCATGAAGAGGAAGCGTTCGCCGACGCAGGCTACATTGGTGTAGACAAGCGTGATGAAATGAAAGGCAAGGCAGTAAATTGGCACGTCGCTGCCAAGCGCGGAAAGATCAAGGCGATGCAGGACGGGCCGCTGAAGGACCTGGTGACTGCGCTTGAGCGAACCAAGGCGCAAATCCGTTCGCGCGTTGAGCATCCGTTCCATATCGTCAAGAACCTGTTTCACCATCGCAAAACCCGATACAAGGGCTTGGCCAAGAACACGGCGCAACTGTTCAGCTTGTTCGCTCTGGCGAATCTGGTGACTGCGCGAAATCTGTTGCGATCGGTTCATGGGAGCAATCCGTCATGCGTATGAAAAATGAGAGAAGAGGGGCTCGTTTGCGAGCCAAATTCACCGAAATGAGCGTCGATTCGATTCGTTATCCAGAAAATTTGACGCGTCTTGATCTCAAGCCGATCCGACAGTTCATTAATCAGCGTTTCCCTAGAGTGAAATGAAGCTGAAAGAATCAGAATTCGTTTGCTGCTTGAGATGCAGCGACATTTATCAACTTTCCAAAACGAGTTATACCTTGAAAAAACATCTTCTTGCCCTCGCCATTGCGGCTGTTCCTGCCTTCGCGTTTGCTGCCAGCGGCAACACCATTAACTTCCAGGGCGAAGTGACGGATCAGACGTGCGCAGTTTCGATCAACGGCAATGCTGCTAGCCCGAGCGTGCTGCTGCCTACCGTCGCATCGTCAGAGTTGGCTGGCGCGGGCTCCACCGCCAAGCAGACCAACTTCACGATTGGGGTGACGGGATGTATGGCTCCGACGACGGTTGCTCAGGCGATCGATACGGTGTTCGTGGGCAACCAGGTCACCACGAGCGGCAATCTGGGCAACACCGGCAGCGCGACTAACGTTGCCCTGCAACTGCTCGATCCGGCAGCACCCGCTGCGCCGTTCAACCTGAGCGGCGTCAACGGTTATGCAGCACCGGGTCTGAATCTGGAAGTTGGCGCATCGGCCGCGTCGCACGACTTCGCTGTTCAGTACATCTCCGAACAAGGCGGCGCAACGCCGGGTTCGGTGCTGGGCAGCGTGCAGTACGCAGTTAGCTACCAGTAATCACCCCCTTGCCTTCGGGCTTGCATATTTGAGCAAGTCCGAAGGATTTTATATCAGTACATCTAATCAACAGCCTTCAGAAACGGAGATAACATGAGCTGGGTTCGTAAAAATGCTTACAGGGTAATGCTGGCCGCCACGTGTGCTGCCCAGATTGGCAGCGCTTGTGCCAGCGTCATCATGCCCAGTACTCGTGTCATCTTCGATGGAAACGCCAGAGAGCAGAGTCTGCAGTTTTCCAATCAGGACGATGGGCCAAGCGTCATGCAGGTGTGGGTTGACTCGGGGAACGCCCAGTCTACCCCCGACACGGCGGACGCGCCGTTCCTCGTTACTCCACCCATCTTTCGCATCGAACCCAAGGCTGGGCAGACAGTACGCCTGGTGTTTACCGGCAAGGATCTGCCGCAGGACCGCGAGTCGGTGTTTTACCTCAATACCCTGCAGATCCCATCGAAAAACGCAGCCTATGCCGACCAGAACCAGATGCTGGTGATGTTGCGCAACCGGCTCAAGCTTTTCTATCGTCCGACCGGGATTGAAGGCAGCGCGCAAAAAGCGCAGCAGCAACTCACATTCCGTATTGGCAAAGAAGGCAAGAGTGAGCGCGTCACCGCTAACAATCCGTCGGGGTACCACATTTCACTTCTTGACGGCAGTTTGACCTGCGGCACGCATACCGCAACTTTCGCGGCTGACATGGTTGCGCCTCGTTCCGAGGCGGAATGGAGCATTAAGGGGGAATGTCCGCTTGAAGGGGCAACTCCTAGTCTGAAAATCAAATACGTCGACGACTACGGTGCGGTTCACGAATCGGAATATCCGGTAGTCGTAGAACAAGGGATCAAGTGAGATGTTGCGTCAGCCTCGAAAAGCAGTGTATTCCGTCAACAGTCGGGGTGCTTCCACCGGCGTACGTTCAATCAGACCTTTCCAGGTTTCGATAGTCGTAACGGCCCTCGGTTTTGCGATTCCCGCATGCCAGGCGCTGGCCGCGCCCATTCCGACAGTCGTCGAGGCTTCCGCTAGTGGAGCACCTGCCTATACATTCGACAGCGATCTGCTGATGGGTTCATCACTCGGTGTCGCCGATATCGAACGCTTTAATAAAGTCAGCAGCGTTGACCCCGGAAATTATCGGGTCGATATCTACGTGAATGATGTCTTTATTTCCCGTCAGCCGGTCGAGTTCCGCAGCATAGACAGCGGCGAGGTATTTCCGTGTCTGAGCGACGATTTTCTGACCTCGACTGGGATACTGGTAGAGAGCGGCACATCCAGCGAAGTGTCCGGTGCGTCTTCCGCGTCAATGGACAGTGTCCCGGATGAGGCTATGCCAACTGTGCATACGCCACCCGCAGATGCGTTGACTGCGCTGTGCGGTCCGCTTGCGCAGCGCGTGCCGGGCGCATCCACTGCCTTCGACCTGCCGCGCCTGCGTCTGAACATCAGCGTACCTCACGCGCAGATGAAGCATGTGCCGCGCGGTGCAGTCGACCTGGCCAGCCTCGAGGCAGGCCAGACCATGGCCTATTTCAACTACGACACGAACTACTACACGTCATCGGCGTTTGGTTACAAGACAAACTCGCTTTATGCGGGTATCAACGCCGGTCTGAACATCGGGCTATGGCGATTTCACCAGCAATCCGCCTATACGTTTAACAACAGTCCTGCGGGTAGCGCCGGGCAGTGGAACAACATTCGCACGTACGCCGAGCGACCGTTGCCGGGCTGGAACAGCCACCTCACTGTCGGGCAAAACTTCACGGGTGGCAACCTGCTCAGTAGTGTGGGTTACACCGGGCTGCATATCGAGACTGATGAGCGCATGCTGCCGGACTCCATGCGCGGTTACGCGCCGGTCGTGAATGGTGTTGCCAACACCAATGCACGGGTCGAGGTAAGTCAGAACGGCAATGTCATTTACCAGACCACAGTTGCGCCGGGTCCGTTTTCGATCAACGATCTGAATCCCACGAGCTATCAGGGTGACCTGACCGTGCGCGTGTTCGAAGCGAACGGGCAGGTCTCCACGTTCACGGTGCCGTTTTCAGCAGTGCCGAACTCACTGCGACCCGGCGCGTCACACTACAGTTTCACGTTGGGTCAGGTGCGCCAAGTGGAAAGCTCGAACGCAAAGTTCGCCGACTTTACATATGAGCGCGGTCTGACCAATATGATCACCGCCAACGGCGGCGCACGTCTTTCCACGGATTACCAGTCCATACTGGCTGGTGTGGTATTTGGAACGTCATTTGGCGCGTTCGGCCTGAACGCAGCGTGGTCCAACGCACTCGATGCGCAGGGTAACCGCGTGAACGGATGGCGGAGTTCCATCAACTACAGCCATACCCTCCAGCAGACCATGACTACGTTCTCGCTGGCCGGCTATCGCTATTCGACCAAAGGATATCGGGACTTTCTGGATGCACTGAGCGCACGGGCGGCTTATAAGAATGGCGAGACCTGGTCTTCAGGCACGTATCAGCAGCGTGATCAGTTTACGGTTAACGTCAACCAGAGCCTTAACCAGTACGGCTCCCTTTCTCTGTCAGCTGCGGTAAGTAGCTACTATGGCTCGAGGCCGCGCGATACGCAGCTCCAGCTCAGCTATAACAATCACTACAAGTCGATCAACTATAACCTGTCGTTCATTCGCCAGCAGACCGGCATGCTCTACAGCACCGGCTTGCCGAACCTGGTGTCCGGCAGTGCCCAGTCGGGATCGAGCGGCCAGTCGTCCAATACGTTCATGGCGACGGTTTCGATCCCGCTCGGCTCCGGGCCGCGCTCCGCAAGTCTCTCCGGCAGCGTTGCAACCGGCACCGGCCAGGGTACCTCGTTCCAGACGTCGGTAAGCGGTATCGCCGATACGGCGCAGACACTCAGCTATGGCCTGTCGGCATCGGCCGAGACGCAAAACGGCGCGAAGAGCGTCAGCGGCAACGTGCAGAAGAACTTGTCGATGGTCACGATGGGCGCGAATTATTCGCAGGGTAATGGCTTCTGGCAGGCCGGCGCCAGCGCACGCGGCGCAGCAGTCGCGCATGGTGGTGGAGTCACGTTCGGTCCGTATCTGAGCAATACGTTCGGCCTTGTTGAAGCCAAGGGTGCGGAGGGAGCCACTGTGCGCAACGGATCCGGCGCGCGCGTGGATAGTTCCGGGTACGCGATCGTTCCGTCGCTGACACCGTACCGTTTCAACGATGTGGCGCTTGACACCAAGGGGATCAACCAGAACGCTGAATTGACAGGTAACCAGATTCGGGTTGCACCGTATGCCGGATCTGCCGTGCTGCTTAAATTTTCCACGTTGACCGGTAACGCGTTGTTGATCGGAGCGACCCTGCCGGAAGGCGAGCCGCTGCCTCTGGGCGCGGATGTGCTGGACAGCACTGGCGCTGCCATCGGCATGGTGGGGCAGGGTGGACAGGTCTACGCTCGGGTGCCGGAGGATCGCGGCACGCTGACCGTGAAGTGGGGAGAGCGTAGCGAAGATCAATGCGCTATTGCGTACGACACCACCGGGCAAGATTCCGCACCCATCATTCGGATGAGCGCAAAGTGCACCCCGCCTGGATCGACTGAAATTCAGGCAGCAGCCAGGTAATGTCGTGCGCCGGCAAGGCTGGCGCAGCTGTCGATTCGAGCCCACAGCGGAATCGACGACTATCAGGAGTTTTTATTCATGAATCGTTTTTTAAACTTCGTCCGGCATTCGCCACGGGTGAGCCGAAACGGCCTGCTGGCAACGCTGGTCGTCATGTCGAGCATCGTCGTGCCCACGCACGCCTGGGCCCAGTCCACCTCGAAGGGGTGCTGGAAGATCACGGGTCTTACCACCAATAAGAATTCGTATCTCTACACGGACCCGGGTACCGTTGCGAGTAGCTGGACGGGGTCAACCGATGGGGGGGGGAAAGGCGCCTATCCAATGACCATTCAGATCAACACCCCTCCCTTTGTGCCAGACGGCACGCTGCTCGCAAGCGGCGTGGCGCCCATGGTCAACCTCGGTGACAAAGGCGTTGGGGGCTACAGTCCCGAGCAGGTTCTGTTCCGCTGCTCCCCTGATTCGGCCGGCAGCATGTTTGAATACTATGCTACGAACGGCGATAACGCGGATGCCGGCTATTACGATGTAAGTGCCCAGTCAGGTATCCCGGGAACGTATCGAACGCAGTACGCGGGGCTGGTTTCCCGAGTAACGAACATGACAACAGGCCTATACGTGTCGCGTTACTGGCAGGCTACACCCCTTACTAACCTCGATGTCGACAGTCAGGGCTGGTTTCTCGTCAAGGCAAAGAACTTCAGTCAGTACAAGATGGAGTTTTTCCAGTGCAGCACCTGCCCGTCCTACGGCAGTACTGCCAGTGGGGCTTGGGGGTATTCCCAGCCCGTCGCCTATTCTGCGTTCGTTGGCGGCGCCAGTGGCACTATCATCAAGGGTAACCTGTCGGTTGGCGCCGACTCAGCCACGAACTACTCCGGGTGGTATGGCAATTGGCCCGGTTCGATTAACCCTTATGGCAATGTAACGGTCAGACGATCCGCCACCTGTGCAGTGACCAATGCAACACCGGTGGTAAATTTCCCGTCGATTACGATAGGCGAACTGAATCAGGGTGGTTCCAGGCAGTTACCCATCACAATCCAGATGCAGTGCCAGACCACCAAGCCTGCGAACCTGGCGGCTTTCGCGAGCGGAACGGCGGCCAACCAGACCGCGTTGGGCATTCTTGCTCCACCGGCCAATGCACGGAGCGCGACTAGCGTAGGCCTGACGACCACGGGAAGTGGCGTAAGCTACCTGCTCTCCGATGGCTACGGAACCGATCCTGGTGCGGCAACCGGCGTGGGTGTGGCATTGTCGAGGCCGGGAGGTGCTGCCTTGAATTTCCTCACCAACGAGTACGTCACCGCCGGCGGCACCAAGGATGGCTGGGATCCTGTTTTGAATGATGCATCTGCAAATGGCCCGGCATCTGGCGGTATGACCTCCTATACGCGCACGATCAATGCAACCTTCAAGGCCTTTGCGCCACGAGTGACGCCCGTGACGACAGGGAAGTTTAATGCGACGGCTCAGGTTGTCGTGCGGGTGCAGTAACCGGTTCTACCCTCACCGACGGTCATTATTTGGGCGCCGGTTACGGCGCTCCAATGAAGTTTGCGGCCGCAGCATGGCGATATCGGATTCGTCGGGGAGCGCGTGAACACATCAGAGAAGCGTTAGGTCGCCCGAATAGTAAAGTCGTTAGATCAGCATCAATCTTTGTGAGCCGCCTATGAAGATCCACGTGTCAGCGTCCCGCGCGCAGGATGCCGAAAGACCGTCGATTCGCACGACGTTTGCGGACCGGCGCGGTGCCCCGACTGCGCGTGGACAGGTACGCGTTCCTCGTGCTGGCTGGACACGTCTGGCCGTGCGCGGGTCCCGCCGGTTGGTGCGCTTCGCGCTTGCGTGGGGCGCACTGCCCCTGGCTATATGGAGCGCTCAGGCCGCTGCGGGTGTGACGCCCGAGGTATCGCGAGTGGTGTTCGCGGCGGGTGCCACCGAACAGTCCCTGCAGGTGTTCAATGTCAACAAGTACCCGGTACTCGTTCAGGCATGGGTGGATGACGGTGACATCAATTCGGTGCCACAGGAGTCGAAGGCACCGATCATCGTGCTGCCGCCTGTTTTTCGCATGGGTCCAGGCGATCAGACGAGTCTGCGCCTCATCAATTCGGGGGCGCCGCTGCCCGAAGATCGCGAGTCCCTGTTCTGGCTCAATCTGTACGAGATTCCAGCAACACCTAAAGACCGGCTACCCGATGCTCAGACGGTGACTGTTACGATGCGCACCCAGGTCAAGGTGTTCGTGCGACCACAAAATCTCCCATATCCTGTGAGCGACCTCGCCCGGCATCTTGTGTTCTCACTTGTGCAGGAATCAGACAAGCTTGTGCTGAAGGTCGACAACCCGACACCCTATTACGCAACGATCGGTGCCGTCGAGGTCAAGCTGGCGAATGCGTCGCAACAAGCCCAAGCCGATATGGTCGCCCCTTTTTCCAGCGCCACTTTCGATCTCGAGACGCTGCACGCCAACCCGGGTGAAAGCGCAAAAGTCCTATTTTCCCTGATCGGCGACGATGGCAATCCGGCAGCCGATGAACAAAATGTGGCAGTTGGCCGGTGACAACTGGATGGATTGCGGGCAGAGAAGAAGGCTAAGGGCGGCGGCCGTGGAAGCCAATCGTGGCACACCCGCGATAGTCGGCATTTGGATGCGTGTTCATGCGTCCGTCTTGTAAACATCCGGTCGATGCAGCTCCATATACCGCTCGGGGTTCTCGAGCGACGTGAACCCATGCGGCGCATAGACGTGATGCGCGTCGGTCGTGACCAACATGATTCTGCGCAGCGTGACGAGCGAAGGGCTCGCAAAGATATGTTCCATCAACGCCGACGCATAGCCCTGGCCGCGATACGCGGGCAGCACGAACACGTCGCATAGGTAGGCGAAGGTCGCCTCGTCGGTGACGAGGCGCGCGAACGCCATCTGCTTGCCGTCGACAAACCCACCGAAGCACAGCGACCCGGCGACGGCGCGCTTGAAGGTCGCGCGTGGCATGCCTCGCGCCCACGGCGTTTCCTGCGACAGGAATATGTAGACGAGGTCGAGGTCGAGGTCGTCGATGCGGCTGGAAATCGTCAGTTCGCCTGCTTGCACGGCACGTCTCCTTTTGATCGCGCAGCGCTTGCGCGTCCCCTAGCTCTTCGCCGGAGTTTCACCGCCGCGCGAACCCCCACCGATACTCTGCCCAGCATTGCGGGCGAGCCCCATATATCCAAGCACGGACAGCAGCGTCAGCACACCGGCGAACAGGAACGCGAGGCGGAAATCGTCGAGCGTGAACACGTGGCCGGTCGTCTCGCCATTGAACAGCGCCGCGACGCGCAGCGACACCGCGCCGAATGCGATGCCGAGACCGATCGTCATCTGCGCGGCCGCGCTCCACAGCGTACTCGCCGCGCTCATCTGCGGCTGCGGGATGTCGGCATAGGCGAGCGTCGCGAGCGTGGAGAACTGCATCGAGCGCGCGACGCCGTACACGAACACGACGATCAGCACGAACACGAGCGGCACGTCCGGCGTCAGCAGTCCGCACGCGATGATGAAAATGCCGGCCACCGCCACATCGACGATCGACACCATCCGGAAGCCATAGCGCTGCAGGATGCGCGTGGTCAGCGCCTTCATGCCGAGATTGCCGAGCGCGCTCGCGAGCAGCAGCAGCCCCGAGCGGAACGCCGACAGCCCGAAACCGACCTGGAACAGCAGCGGCATCAGATAGGGCACCGCGCCAATGCCAATGCGCGTGAACGAGCCGGTGATGACCGTCACGGAAAACGTCGGCACCTTCAGCGTCGACACGTCGACGAGCGGATACGGATGACGCTTCGCATGCTGGAACGCGAGCGCGCCGACCAGCAGGCCGCCCGCCACGATCGAGACCGCGAGCCACGGATTGGTGGCCGCCTGGCTCGCGAGCTCCGCGCCGTACAGAATCGCGGTCAGCGCGATGCCGCTCAGCAGCAGGCCGACGACGTCGAGCGGCTTGCGTTCGGTGCCGCGCAGGTTCGGCACGATGGCGAGCGCGACGGCAATCGCCGCGAGGCCGAACGGCACGTTCAGCAGGAAGATCCAGCGCCACGACGCGTAGGTCGTGATGAAGCCGCCGATCGGCGGCCCGACCACCGGTGCCGCGATGGCCGGCCATGTGATCGTCGAGATCGCCTGCATCATGCGAGCCTTCTCGGTGCTGCGGACCACAATGAGACGGCCGACCGGCACCATCATCGCGCCGCCGATGCCTTGCAGCAGCCGCGCGGCCGTGAACTCGGGCACATTCTGCGACAGTCCGCACAGCACCGACGCGACCGTGAACACGCCGATCGCGCTGACGAACACGGTGCGCGCGCCGCAGCGGTCGGCGACCCAGCCGCTCGCCGGGATGAAGATCGCGAGCGCGAGCATGTAGGCGGTCATGCCGAGACTCAGGCTGTTCGGGCCGACGCCGAACGAACGCGCCATCTGCGGCAGCGCGGTGGCGATCACCGTGGTGTCGAGGTACTCCATGAAGAAGGTAGCCGCGACGATGTACGGCAGCCAGCCGACGTGCGCGGTGCGGGTGCCGCTGCGGCTCATCGGGCGAGCTCCCGTGCTGCGCGCGTGCGCGCTGAAAGACAATTGACGAGCCCGCGCGGGGCGCGTGAAGAGTTTGACTTCATGGTGCTTGCGACTACCTTTCGTTTGCGGTTTTGTGCGTCTGCCGGCAGCCGGGAGAGCGGCCCCGCGGACGAGGCCGGCGCCGCGAACGGTCGCGGCGGGCTGACGCGAACATCAGCTTGCCTGATTGCCAGCCCTGAATCCTAACGCAATAAAGGGTTCCATATCGCGCAGGCATGCAGCGCGTCGCACCGCCGCGCCGCCGCCCGAGCGTCAGTCCTTCCCCGCGTACTCCTTGTCCAGCCGGTCATACAGCGGCTTGTTGACGAGCCGCTGGCGCTCGCTGAACGGCGCGACGATCGTCGCGTCCTCGTCGAGGCGGCCGCTGCTTTGCAGCGTGCCGAGCGCGCGCTGCATGCCGAGCACCGCGCCCTGCAGCGCCGCATTCGCGTACAGCACGATGCCGTAGCCGAGCTTCGCGAGCGCGTCGCGCGACTGCACCGGCGTCTTGCCGCCGATCACGATGTTGATCAGCTGCGGCACATTGAACAGCCCCGGCAGACGCTCGATGTCGGCGAGCGATTCGGTCGCCTCGATGAACAGGATGTCGGCGCCCGCCTCGATGAAGCGATGACCGCGCTCGATCGCGTCCTCGATGCCGTGGACTGCGGCCGCGTCGGTGCGCGCCATGATCTGCAGGTTCGCGTCTTCGCGCGCGTCGACAGCCGCGCGGATCTTGCCGACCATCTCGCTCGCCGCGACGACTTCCTTGCCCGAGAAGTGGCCGCATTTTTTGGGCATCACCTGATCTTCGAACTGGATAACGTCGGCGCCGCTGCGCTCCAGCACGCGCACGGTCTGGCGCACGTTCAGCGCGTTGCCGAAGCCGGTGTCGGCATCGACGATCAGCGGCAGCGCGACCGCGTCGCGGATGCGCGCGGTGTGCTCTGCGACTTCGGCAAGGCCGATGAAGCCGAGGTCGGGTAGACCGAGCGACATGTTGGTGACGCCCGCGCCGGTGATGTAGACCGCCTCGAAGCCGGCGTCCTCGATCACGCGCGCGCTCATCGCGTTGAACGCGCCGGGCACGAGCAGGCCCTGACGCTGATTGACTTTGGCGCGGAACGCGGCGCGGCGGGTGGCGGAAGTGGTGGTCATGATGCAGGTCTCCAGAAGGGAAAATCGGTAATGGAACGCGGCCGACATTCTGCAGGAAGCGTGCCATTGAACGGCAGTTCGCCGGTCGTGCCGCTGGAACAAGGGTTTGCGCGATATGAACTCCTGCCTGGACGTCCATGGCACAATCGGTGGAACGTTTCATGAAACGTTTCGAGGAACGTTTCAATCAAGGAGAGCCGCGTGTCCACGTTCACCCCATTTGTCGCGAATCCTAGCCCTGCCGTCGATGCCGGGCGGCCCGGTGTCGCACTCGTCAGTATCAGCCGACTGCAGTCGCTTTGCGAGACGGTGGCGCCGCGCTACGCGGGCCGGGCGAAGTTCTTCACGGTGCGGGAGGGCTACGGCGCGGCCGTCGCGGCGTTGCAGGCTTACGTGGACGCAGGTTCGGTCGACGTCGTACTGTCCGCCGGCTCGAACGGCGCGTACCTGCGCGAGAACCTCAGCGTGCCGGTGGTAATGGTCAAGGTGAATGGTTTCGACGTGTTGAGCGCGATCACGCGCGCGACCGCCACATGGCCGCAGGCGCGCATCGGGCTCGCGCTGCACGAAGCAATCGCGCAGGAGTTGGCCGACCTGAGCCCGCTCTTGAACGTCGATCTGCGGCAGCGCGCGTATCGGTCGATCGACGAAGTGCGGCTCGCAGTCGATGAACTCGCCGCGCAGGGCTGCCACGTGGTGGTCGGCGCTGGCATGGCCTGCGATCTGGCGCAGCAGGCCGGCATGGAAAGCGTGTTCCTGTATTCGCTTGCCGCGGTCGAGGAAGCGTTCGAGCGCTCGGTCGAACTGGCGCGGGTGAGCCGCCAGAAGGAATCGAAGCGGGTGCGCCTGAACACGATCGTCGCGCATCTGCGCGACGGCGTCGCCGCGTTCGACGAAGCCGCCCAGCTCGAAGCCGTCAACCCGGCAATGCTCGAACTGCTCGGTCTAGGCGCCGCGCAGGCGGTCCCAAACGACGACGAGGACACCCCCGCACGAGTCGCGCGCGCGCTCGCGCCGCTGCTGCGCGAGACGCGCGCCGCCGACCAGCCGGTCGACGAGCGCATCGAACAGATTGGCGGCCGCGCACTGATCGTCGGCTGTGTACCGATCGTCGAGCAGGGCGCGCGCGCCGGTTTCGTCGTGACGGCGCAGGACGCGCTCGTTGCGCAGCGGATCGACCGTTCCCTGCGCACCAGCCTGCGGCCGAGGCATCTGGTCGCGCGGCACCGGCTCGACGATCTGATCGGCGCTTCGGCGGCGCTCGAGCGCGTGCGCCGGCTCGCGCGCGCCGGCGCCGCGCACGACGCGACCGTGCTCCTGAGCGGCGAAAGCGGTACCGGCAAGGAACTGGTCGCACAGGGCATCCACAACGCGAGCCGGCGGCGCGGCAATCCGTTCGTCGCGTTCAACTGCGCGGCGCTGCCCGAGGGGCTGATCGAAAGCGAACTGTTCGGGCACGAGGAAGGGGCGTTCACGGGCGCGCGGCGCGGCGGCAAGCCAGGGTTGTTTGAAATCGCGCACACCGGCACTATTTTTCTCGATGAGATCGGCGAAATGCCGGCCGCGCTGCAAAGCCGGCTATTGCGCGTGCTGCAGGAGCGCGAGGTGATGAAGCTCGGCGCGGGCCGCGCGACGCCGGTCGACGTGAGGGTGATCGCCGCGACCCACCGCGATCTGCACGCGCTCGTCGAGGAGGGCGCGTTTCGCGCGGACCTGTATTTCAGATTAAATCTGCTTCAGATAAAATTGCCGCCGCTGCGCGAACGCCGTGCCGATATCGCGCCGCTGGCGCGGCACCTGTTGGAGCGCAGCGCGCTGCAGTACGGCTTGTCGGCGGCGGGGCTCGAGCGGGTGCTCGTGTTTCTCGCCCCGCTTTTTGCGGATTACGCGTGGCCCGGTAACGTCCGTGAACTGGAAAATCTCCTGGCCCGCGCGGCGATTTATATCGGTGACCCGACCAACGTGATGTCCGGGAACCTGACTGCCGACGCATTGCCAGACTGGCAGGCCGTGTTTCCCGAGTTCTTCCGGATGAGGGCAGTTGAGGTCGAGCAGATCACACAGGCGCCTCCGGGCCCTGCGCCCGGCAGCACGGCGCCCCGCGCTACCCCCAGCCGTGAGGCCGCGCTGCGCGCCCTCGAACAATCGGGCGGCAATCGCGCCGCCGCGAGCCGCGCGCTCGGCATCGGCAGAACCACGCTGTGGCGGCTTCTGAAGGGCTGAAACGCCCGGCAAATCGTCCGATAGTCTCGGCAGACGAAATGAATAGGGCCAGACTATCGAACTCATTAACACAATCCACTTTACCTATTAAGCGCAGTCTGACATACTGACTCTACTTTCCAACCCCCTCAAAGAGAGGATTCAGCAAATGCCGATCATCAACAGTCAAGTCAAACCGTTCAAAGCACAGGCTTTTCACAACGGCGATTTCCAGACCATCACTGAAGAAAGCCTGAAGGGCAAGTGGTCGGTTTTCGTGTTCTACCCGGCCGACTTCACGTTCGTGTGCCCGACCGAACTCGGTGACCTGGCCGATCGTTATGAAGATTTCAAGAAGCTGGGCGTGGAAATCTACAGCGTGTCGACCGATACGCACTTCACGCACAAGGCCTGGCGCGACACGTCGGATACGATCCGCAAGATCAAGTACCCGATGCTGGCTGACCCGACGCTCGCTATCTCGCGCAACTTCGACGTGCTGATCGAAGAAGAAGGCCTCGCGCTGCGTGGCACGTTCGTGATCAACCCGGAAGGCGAGATCAAGCTGTGCGAAATCCACGACAACGGCATCGGCCGTGACGCTGGCGAACTGCTGCGCAAGGTTCAGGCTGCTCAGTACATCGCAAAGCACCCGGGCGAAGTGTGCCCCGCCAAGTGGACGCCGGGCGCGGAAACGCTGACCCCGTCGCTCGACCTGATCGGCAAGATCTAAGGTCCGCGCAGCTCACGCTGCACCCGCAGTCTGCATCTGCCGGGTTCTTTCCGGCGCTTCACCGCGCGAATCGCCTGATACGGCGCTTCGCGCGTCCCCGGGCCCAACACGTCCTATCCGGATGCGTGCGGCGCCGGGACACCCACACCCCTCGTCACGGAATCGCAACGCCATGCTCGACGTCAATCTCAAGACTCAACTGAAGTCGTACCTCGAAAAAGTTAGCAGGCCTATCGAGCTCGTCGCGTCGGTCGATGACAGCGCGAAGTCCCAGGAGCTGCTGGCCCTGCTGAACGACATCGCGACCTTGTCGGAGCGCGTCACGGTGATCGAGCGTCGCGGCGACGACGAACGCAAGCCGTCGTTCTCGATTGGCGAAGCGGGCAAGGAAACCGGCATCCGTTTCGCCGGCATTCCGATGGGGCATGAATTCACGTCGCTCGTCCTCGCACTGCTGCAGGTCGGCGGCCACCCGGTCAAACTCGACGACGCGGTGATCGAACAGATCCGCAGCCTCGACGGCGACTATCGATTCGAAACGTATTTCTCGCTGTCGTGCCAGAACTGCCCGGAAGTCGTGCAGGCGCTGAACGTGATGGCGTTGATCAATCCGCGCATCCGTCACGTCGCGATCGACGGCGCGCTGTTCCAGAACGAAGTCGACGCGCGCCAGATCATGGCGGTACCGACGATGTTCCTGAACGGCGAAACCTTCGGCCAGGGCCGCAGCGGCGTGAAGGAAATCCTCGCGAAGCTCGATACCAACGCCGGTGCGCGCGCCGCGAAGGAACTGGAGAACAAGCCGGTGTTCGACACGCTGATCGTCGGCGGCGGCCCGGCGGGCGCAGCGGCGGCGATCTACTCGGCGCGCAAGGGCATTGCGACCGGTGTCGTGGCCGAGCGTTTCGGTGGCCAGGTGCTCGACACGCTGGCGATCGAGAACTTCGTCTCCGTGACCGAAACCGAAGGACCGAAGTTCGCGACTGCGCTCGAACAGCACGTAAAGGCCTATGACGTCGACATCATGGACGTGCAGCGCGCCGAAGCGCTGATTCCGGGGCGCATCATCGAAGTACGTCTGGCCAACGGCGCGGTGCTGAAGGCGAAGACGATCATCCTCGCGACCGGTGCGCGCTGGCGCGAAATCAACGTGCCGGGCGAGCGCGAGTATCGCAATCATGGCGTCGCGTACTGCCCGCACTGCGATGGCCCCCTGTTCAAGGGCAAGCGCGTCGCGGTAATCGGCGGCGGCAACTCGGGCGTCGAGGCCGCGATCGACCTCGCGGGTCTCGTGCGCGAAGTGACGCTGCTCGAATTCGGTGCGACGCTGCGTGCCGACGAGGTGCTGCAACGCAAGCTGCGCAGCCTGCCGAACGTGACGGTCGTCACGCAGGCGCAGACCACGGAAATCACCGGCGACGGCAAGAAGGTCAACGGCCTGGTCTACAAGGACCTCGCTTCGGGCGAAGTGAAGACGGTCGAACTCGAAGGCGTGTTCGTGCAGATCGGTCTCGTGCCGAACACCGAATGGCTGAAGGGCACGGTCGAGCTGTCGAAGCATGGCGAGATCGTCGTCGATGCGCGCGGCGCGACGTCGGTGCCGGGCGTGTTCGCCGCCGGCGACGTGACCACGGTGCCGTTCAAGCAGATCGTGATCGCGGTGGGCGAGGGTGCGAAGGCATCGCTGTCCGCATTCGATCACCTGATCCGCAACAGCGAAGAAGTCGCGGCGGTCAGCGAAGCGGAAGCGGAAGCCGAAGCAGCGGTGTGATTCGGTAGCTCAGAGAGGCAAACCGCGACCCGCGGGCCGCCGTTTCAGTTTGCGCATGCAACAAGGCCCGCATTCGTGCGGGCCTTTTTCGTTAACGCACGGGAATCGGTATCACCGCCGGTCGAACGAATACTTGCCGGGGCCGGTCACGCACAACAGCAGCAACCCGCCGATGATGCCGATGTTCTTGTAGAAATGAATCATATTGTCGTACTGCATCGCGCCCGTCATATTCCAGTAGTGATGGCCGATGATCGCGGTGCCGAGCGTATACACCGCAAGCAGCAGCGCCAGCGGTCGCGTGAAAAATCCCACTAACAGCGCGACGCCCACCACAAGCTCCATCACCACCGCGATAACAGCCGACAACGCCGGCACGGGCGCGCCGGTCGACGTCATATAAGCGACGGTGCCGGCAAAGCCGGTCAGCTTCGACCAGCCGAACATCACGAACAGCACCATCAGCAGGATTCGAGCGACGAGAACGACGACGTCTTTCTGGTTTTCAAACAGTGTGTAGCGCATGATTTTTCCCGATAGGGTAGAGGGATGAAGCTCGCTGGAAATCGTCGTCCAGCGAGCCGCGTTCAGGTTTGAGTCAATAGCGGCGCAAGCGGAGCGCTTATGCCCACAACGCCGAGGTTTCGATATTACGCAGGTCGAACACGAGCACTTCCGCATCGCGGCCCTGCGTGAACGTCAGCGCTTCTTCACCCCGCACCCGCGCGCCGTCACCCTCGCCAAGCTCGACGCCATTCACCGTAACGCTGCCGCGCGCCACCTGAACATATGCATAGCGGTCCTTCGCGAGTTCGAGCCGCGCAGTTTCCTCGCCGTTGAACAGACCGGCATACACGCGCGCATCCTGTTGCAACTGCAGCGAACCGTTCGCACCGTCCGGCGACAGCACGAGCCGCAGTACACCGCGCTTGTCGGCCGCGCCGAAGTGCTGTTGCTGATAGCGCGGCTTCGTGCCTTGCTGGGCCGGCGCGATCCAGATCTGCAGGAAGTGCACCGGCTCGCTCTTCGAATGGTTGTATTCGCTGTGCGCCACACCGGTGCCCGCGCTCATCAACTGGATGTCGCCCGGCACGATCACCGAGCCCGTGCCCATCGTGTCCTTGTGTTCGAGCGCGCCTTCGAGCACGTACGAAAAGATCTCCATGTCGCGATGCGGATGCTTGCCGAAGCCCTGCGCCGGCGCCACACGGTCGTCGTTGATCACGAGCAGGTCGGAGAAGCCGTTCTGCTTCGGATCGTGATAGTTCGCGAACGAAAACGTATGACGCGAGCTGAGCCAGCCGTGTTCCGCGCGGCCACGTTGGTTGGCGTGTCTGATTTCGAGCATGCTCTTTCTCCTTGAGTTTTGTCGTGCGATCCGGGCCAGATGTTTGGCTGCGATCCATGAACGACAGTGTAGGTCAATCCGGATGACTATAATCATGATAAAACCGGAAACACTGTCGCATTGGAGTGGACAATACGATGCAACTCGATGACATGCGCATCTTCGTCGCGACCGTCGACGCCCACAATTTCACCGCCGCGGCGAACCGGCTGTCGCTGTCGAAACAGTTCGTGAGCCGCCGTGTGATGGCGCTCGAGGAAGCGCTCGGTGTGCAACTGCTGATCCGCAACACGCGCAAGCTGGCGGTGACCGATCTGGGTCAGGAGTTCTACGAGCGCGCGAAGCGCATCCTCGGCGAGGTCGAGGACGCCGAGCAGGCCATGTCGCTGCGCCGCGCCGGGCCGCGCGGGCTGCTACGCGTGAGCGCGCCGATGTCGTTCGGCATGATGCATCTGTCGCCGCTCGTCGCGGCGTTTCTGCGCGAGCATCGCGACGTGCGCTTCGACATGGAACTGAGCGACCGCGCCGTCGATGTGGTCGGCGAAGGCTTCGACATGGCGATCCGTATCGGCACGCTGGCGGATTCGTCGCTGATCGCGCAAAAGCTGATCGATGTGAAGATGGTCGCGTGCTGCAGCCCCGGTTATCTGCGCCGGCGTGGCAGCCCGGCCGTGCCTGGCGATCTTGCGAACCACGAATGTCTGCTGTACGGCCACGGCGGCGCGGTGAGCTGGGACTTCAGCGTCGAGGGCGTGGTGAAGAGCGTCGAGGTGCGCGGGCCGTTACGCGCCAATAACGGCGATCTGATTCGCGATGCGGCCGTCGCGGGACTTGGAATCGTTCGGCTGCCGGATTTCATCGTCGCCGATGCGCTCGCAAGCGGACAACTCGTGCCCGTGCTCGAAGCGTTCCTGCCGTCGGCGACGGGCGTCTATGCCGTCTATCCGCAGCATCGGCAAAGCTCGGTCACGATCCGGGCATTCGTCGAGTTTCTGCGCAGGCATCTGAGGAAGAAGCTCGCGACCGAACCGCGGACGCCCGTCGGCTAATCCCCTAAACCCTATCAACCGTTGCGGAAGATAAAGCTGTACGCGCTCAACGCCGGCACGCCGCCCAGGTGCGCATAAAGTACGCGCGAGCCGGCCGGAAATTCGCCGTTACGCACCTTGTCGATCATGCCGTGCATCGACTTTCCCTCGTACACCGGATCGGTCAGCATGCCTTCGAGCCGCGCGCACAGACGGATCGCCTCGAGCGTGCCGTCGTTCGGCAGACCGTATTCCGGGCCGCCGTAGCGCTCGTCGAGCACGATGTCCTTCGCGGTGATGTCGCGGCCCAGTTCGACGCTCTCGGCGGTCCGCTTCGCGATGCGCGTGATCTGCTCGCGTGTCTGCGCCGGTTTCGCCGATGCGTCGATGCCGATAACCCGATCGGCGCGGCCGTCGGCGGCGAAACCGACGACCATGCCAGCCTGCGTGCTGCCCGTCACCGAGCACACGACGACGTAGTCGAACTTGAAGCCCAGTTCGGCTTCCTGCTGACGCACCTCTTCGGCAAAGCCGACGAAGCCGAGGCCGCCGAGCGGATGGTCCGAGCAGCCGGCCGGAATCGCGTACGGCTTGCCGCCGGCCGCGCGCACGCTGTCGAGCGCGTCTTCCCAGCTCTTGCGAAAGCCAATGTCGAAGCCGTCCGGCACGAGCCGCACGTCGGCGCCCATCATGCGCGACATCTGGATGTTGCCGACGCGGTCGTACACCGCATCCGAGTAGTTGACCCAGTTCTCCTGCACGAGCACGCACTTCAGGCCCAGATGCGCGGCAACCGCCGCGACCTGGCGCGTCTGGTTCGACTGGATGCCGCCGATCGACACGAGCGTGTCGCAGCCCTGCGCGAGCGCGTCGGGGATCAGATACTCGAGCTTGCGGGTCTTGTTGCCGCCGAACGCGAGGCCGCTATTGCAGTCCTCGCGCTTGGCATACAGCTCGACCTTGCCGCCGAGATGCTCGCTCAGACGCTTGAGCGGTTGAATTGGCGTCGGTCCGAAGGTGAGCGGGTAGCGGGGGAATCGTTGCAGGTTCATCGCGGCTCCGTGGTGGGGTGATTTCCATGAGTTTATGTTAGGAAAAACCGCCAGAAATGAGCTTGCGAAAAAAATCGCGTAGACGTATTTTTCGAAATCAAAGAATGTCCGCTTCCTAACAAAACTTTCGTACACATGGTCATGAGCGCAACGAAAGTTCGTGCTGGAGCGCCACCTTCGGGCATCGGCGCGATTCACCACCCGCTCGATCGCATCGATCGCGCGATCCTGCGGCAGTTGCAAACCGACGCGTCGATTTCGAACGTGGCGCTCGCCGCGAAAGTGAAGCTGAGCGCGCCGGCGTGTTTGCGGCGCGTCGAACGCTTGAAGGAATCGGGGCTGATTCGCGGCGTGGTCGCGCTGCTCGATCCAAAGGCGGCCGGCGCGGGCATGCTCGTGATCATCGGCGTGGTACTGGATCGCTCGACGCCCGAGTCGTTCGCCGAGTTCGAGAAGGCCGCGCAGAAAGTGGCCGGCTGCATGGAGTGCCACGTGGTGACCGGCGAGTTCGACTATTTCATGGTGATCCGCACGCGCGACAGCGACAGCTTCAATCGACTCCACGCCGAGCAGTTGCTGTATCTGCCGGGCGTACGGCAGATCCGCTCATTCATGGTGCTGAAGGAAATCCTGTCGACCACGAAATTTCCGCTGTGAGCCGCGCGGCCGCGCCGCCGGCCGCGAAAGCGCGCATGCTGTCATAAACGCCGCGCCCGCGCGACCAAGCTTCGGCGCACCCGCATGCGGCCATGGCAGCACCGTGCCAACGCGGGCGGGCGCCGGCACTTTTCCGGAGCGACCATCATGACTCGCAACAGACCGCAATTCCTTACATCGTTCGGCGGCAGCTCGAAACGCACACGCGCGGCCGTGTTGTCGCTGCTGCTAGGCGCGGCCGCGCTCGCGTTGCCGCTCGCGCAGCGCGTCGTGTTCGCGGCGGAGAGCGCCGTCGTGATCGCGCCGCCCGCGCTCGACGAACCGATCCCGGCCAGCACCGCGCACGAGGAAACCGCGGTGTTCGCGGGTGGCTGCTTCTGGGGCGTCCAGGGGGTGTTCCAGCATGTGCGCGGCGTCACGCGGGCGGTGTCCGGCTACTCGGGCGGCTCACGCGACACCGCGCAGTACGAGACCGTCAGCGGCGGCGAGACGGGGCACGCCGAATCGGTGCAGGTCACGTTCGATCCTGGCAAGGTCACCTACGGCCAGTTGCTGCAGGTGTATTTCTCGGTGGTTCAGGACCCGACCGAGCTGAATCGTCAGGGGCCCGACAGCGGCACGCAATACCGCTCCGCGATCTTTCCGCTGAACGACGCGCAACGGCACGTCGCGCAAAGCTACATTGCGCAGCTCGACAAGTCGCACGTGTTCCCCGCGCCGATCGTCACGAAGACGGAGCCGTACAAGGGCTTCTATCCGGCCGAGTCGTATCACCAGAACTATCTGACCTTGCATCCCGATTCGGCCTACATCGTGTTCAATGACATGCCGAAAATCGCCAACCTGAAACGCCTGTTCCCCAACCTGTATCGCGACAAGCCGGTACTCGTCGAAGCAGGGCAATAACCCCTCTGAACGGCGGCGCCAGCGGCGCCGCCGCAGCGCCGGACCGTCTTCGGGTTACGCCTTGGGTCGCGCTCGTCATCAATCTTCCACAGAGTTGGCGCGTATCTTGCGCAGCAATGTTCCGTTGGCCATTGTCCGCGTCACCGCGGCGCGCAAGGACTATGCGCAGTGGCCATACTAGCGCGTGGGTCATGCGGGCTCGCCGCGCCTCGCGCGCCTCGCGCTGCCCGCTTCATCGATTGGAAAAATTACACGCCGTAAGTAACAGCGCGGCGGTCGTCCGCGTTGTTGGGCCCGCGCTGGACCCCGGGCGAAAACCTAACCTCATCGCGACGAGCGAAATTGGAGGCTTCCGGTGTTGAACAGCCGTAGAAAGAAGCGGGGCGCCATGCCTCGCCATAAACAAACCGGCATCGCGGCGAGCTCGCTCGTCGCCGCGACCTTGGGCGCGATGGCCTGCGTGCCGGGTGTGGTCTTCGCGCAGACGCCGTCGCCGCTCGGCGAATGGCAATATTCGGTGGGCATTCCGCTGCAGAAGATGTGGCAGCCGAACATTCCCGACTGGCAACTGCGCTTCGGCGTGGCCACATCGTTCCAGCCGCGCTTCGAAGGATCGGACCGCTATCACCTGGTGACCGGCCCGAGCATCGACGTGCGCTACAAGGATCTGTTCTTTCTGTCGAGCGGCGAAGGTTTCGGCGTGAATTTCGCGCAGGGCGAGAACTGGCGCATGAGTCTCGCCGCGGTCTACGACCTCGGGCGACGCGGCCAGGACGATCCGCAGGAACTCAACGGGCTCGGCAACATCAACCCGGCGCCCGGTCTGAAGCTTGCGGGCGAGTACGTCGTGTCGAAGGATTTTCCGCTCGTCCTGCGCGCCGATATCCGCCGCTATTTCGGCGGATCGAACGGCTGGATCGGCGATCTCGGCGCCTATATGCCGATGCCCGGCAGCACCAGGCAGTTCTTCTGGTTCGCCGGCCCGAACGTGGTGCTCGCGGACTCCAATTACATGAACAGCTGGTTCGGCGTCAATCAGGAGCAGGCCGCGCACTCGCAGTATCCGCAGTACCACGCGAGCGCGGGCTTCAAGTCGGTGGGTTTCGGCGTCAGCGCGATCTGGCTGTTCAGCAAGCACTGGTTCGCGACCGCCGACGGCGCGTTCGAGCAGCTCGTCGGCAGCGCCGGCAACAGTCCGATCACGCGCAGCCGCGCGACCGGCGTCGCCGACGTGTCGATCAACTACCGGTTCTGACGCACCGCCGCCGCGCAGCCACTGCGCCGTGACTTGGTGGGTATAGCCCTTGCTGACTCTGTGGTCGCGCGCCGCGACGCCTCCGTCGCCGCGCGCCCGAACACAAGGAGTCGATCCCCATGGCAGGTAGAGCGAATACCCAGAAGGCCGCGGCCCAGGCAAACGGGGCAGCGCAGTCGAACGACGCGAAATCGAACGATCTCGAACGCAATCGCGTGAAGCCGCGAGGCGAGGCCCTGAGGACCAATCAGGGCGTCAAGATCGCCGACAACCAGAACACGTTGCGTGCGGGACCGCGCGGTCCATCGCTGCTCGAAGATTTCATCATGCGTGAAAAGATCACGCACTTCGACCACGAGCGCATTCCCGAACGGATCGTGCATGCGCGTGGCTCGGCCGCGCATGGTGTCTTCAAGGTCTACGAATCGATGCGCGAGTACACCAAGGCCGCGTTTTTGCAGGACCCGGCCGCCGAAACGCCGGTCTATGTGCGTTTCTCGACCGTGCAAGGTCCGCGCGGCTCTGCCGACACCGTGCGCGACGTGCGCGGCTTCGCGACGAAGTTCTACACGCAGGAAGGCAATTTCGATCTGGTCGGCAACAACATGCCGGTGTTCTTCATCCAGGACGCGATCAAGTTTCCTGACTTCGTGCACGCGGTGAAACCGGAAGCACCGAACGAAATGCCGACCGGCGGGTCCGCGCACGACACGTTCTGGGACTTCGTCTCGCTCGTGCCCGAATCGGCGCACATGGTGCTGTGGACGATGTCGGACCGCGCGATTCCGCGCAGCTTACGGACGATGGAAGGCTTCGGCGTTCACACGTTCCGCTTCATCAATGCGCAGGGCAAAGCTCGTTTCGTCAAGTTCCACTGGCGTCCCGTGCTCGGCTCGTATTCGCTGCTGTGGGACGAAGCGCAGAAGCTCGCGGGCAAGGACCCGGACTTTCACCGCCGCGACCTATGGGAAGCGATCGAGCGCGGCGATTATCCGGAGTACGAACTGGGGGTGCAGATCGTCGAGGAAGCCGACGAGCACAAGTTCGATTTCGACCTGCTCGATCCGACCAAGCTGATTCCGGAAGAGCTGGTGCTGGTGAAAATCATCGGCAAGATGACGCTCAATCGCAATCCGGACAACTTCTTCGCCGAGACCGAACAGGCCGCGTTCCATCCGGGGCATATCGTGCCGGGCATCGATTTCACCAACGATCCGTTGCTGCAGGGGCGTTTGTTCTCGTACACGGACACTCAGATCAGCCGCCTCGGTGGCCCGAACTTTCACGAGATTCCGATCAACCGGCCGGTCTGTCCATCCGTCAACAATCAGCGCGATGCGATGCATCGGCAGGCGATCCATGTCGGCCAGGCGTCGTACGAGCCGAACTCGCTGAACGACAGCTGGCCGAAGGAAACCGATCCGGCCGCTGAAGATGGCGGCTTCGACAGCCATCAGGAACGCGTCGAGGGCACGAAGATTCGCGTGCGCAGCGACTCGTTCGCCGATCATTTCTCGCAGGCCGCGTTGTTCTACAACAGCATGTCGCAGCCGGAAAAGGACCATATCGCGGCGGCCTATCAGTTCGAGCTCGGCAAGGTGACGAAGCCCGAGATTCGCGCGCGTCAGGTCAACGAGATTCTCGCGAACTTCGACGCCGATCTCGCCGCGAAGGTCGCCGAAGGACTCGGCTTGCCGGCGCCGAAAAAGGGCACGGCGAAACTCGTCGGGCCGAAGACGTCGCCAGCGTTGAGTCTGCTCAATCGCGTGAAGCCCGGCATCAAGACCCGCAAGATCGCGCTGCTCGCCGCACCCGGCTCCGATGGCGCGGCGATCAAACAGTTGCAGCAGGCGCTCACGGGTGAAGGCGCAACGCCGATGCTGATCGCGCCGACGCTCGCCGGGATCGATGGCCTCACGCCCGACGCGACGATCGCCGGGCTGCCATCGGTGATGTTCGACGCGGTGATCGTCGTCGGCGGCGAGAAGGGGGCGAAGGCACTGTCGCAATCGGGCGATGCGCGGCACTTCGTGCTCGAAGCGTTCAAGCATCTGAAGGCAATCGCGGCGCTCGGCGCGGGGCGCGACCTGCTCGCGGCCGCGCAGTTGCCTGCGCAGTCGGACGGCGTCGCGACCGGCGAGGACTCGCAGTCCGCCGACGTGTTGAAGGCGTTCATCAAGGCCGCCGGACAGCATCGCGTGTGGTCGCGCGCGGCGCAGGCGGAATCGGTGCCGGCCTGAGCGGGCCGAGCCGGTTGCGCTGATGCGCTGCCGCGTGAGCCGCTGAACGGTGCTGAGCGTAGCTGAAACGCGGCGCGTCGATGCGCGTCGATGCAGGAATCTGGCCGGTGTTAGCCGGCCAGGTTGGTTTTGCATTCGGCGTCGCGCGCGTGCGGGTCGTCCTTGTATGATGACAGCGGTCGCATCGCGGCACTCAACACCGTGCGCAGACCCGAAAAATATTCTGCATCGACCCGATTCGCCATGCCACTTACAGAAAAAATGACCGCATCGCAGGCCGTCGATCAGCTCCGTTTCCGCCGCATCCTTCGCCGCAATATCGCGCTGCCTTTGGGCGTCGGCCTCGTCACGATGGCGCTGTTCGTCGGCTTGATCGCGTATCTCGTGTCGACGATGAACTGGGCCGAGCACTCCGAGCGCGTGATCGGCGACGCCAACGAAATGCTGCGGCTCGCGGTGGCTCGCGAATCGTCGATGCGCGGCTTTCTGATCACCGGTAACGAGAGTTTCCTCGCACCGTATGAAAACGGCGGCCCGAAATTCAAGGCACAGCTCGAAGCGTTGAAAAAGCAGGTCGCCGACAACCCACCGCAAATCGAGCGGCTCAAGCAGATCGAGGCCTTGCAGGAGCGTTGGAGCCGCTTCGCCGAACAGATCATCGACGCGCGCCGCCGCAACCAGGACTATGAGAGCGCGATCGCAGCGGGGCGCGGCAAGCTCGAATTCGACGAAACGCGCCGCGAATTCGGCGATTTTCTCGACGTCGAATTGCGCTTGCGCCAGCAGCGCGTCGAGGCGACGCGCAACGTGACGGCGACGCTGGTCGGCGTGTTTCTGCTGTTCAGCCTCGTCGTCAGCGGCCTGCTCGCGTGGCGAGGCCGTCGCGAACTGCTGGACCTGTCCGAGATCTATGACGACGTGCTGCGCCGTCAGGCCGAACAGACCGCGCTGCTCGAGCAGCAGGTCTGGTTGCGCTCGGGCCAGCGCCTGCTCGCGGACAAGGTCGTCGGCCAGACGAGCGCGCCGCTAGTCGGCCGCGCGATGCTCGAGTTTCTCGCTCAATATCTCGATGCGGTCGTCGCCGCGCTGTACGTGCGCGACAGGCAGAGCGGCACGCTGCGCCGCATCGCGGCGTACGGCTATAGCCGTGACAGCGAGCAGACGGCCGCTCTGAGTTTCGAGGAGGGTGAAACGCTGGTCGGCCAGGCCGCGCGCTCGCGCCGCACGCTGGTGCTGCGCGACGTGCCGGCCGATTACGTGCGGGTCGTGTCGGCGACGGGCAGCGGTGCGCCGCGCAATCTGCTGATCCTGCCGATCGACAACGACGGCCAGGTCAACGGCGTCGTCGAAATGGGCTTCCTGCGCGAGGTGACGCCGCGCGACGAAGAGTTCATGGAGCTGATCCGCCACAGCATGGGCAATTTTCTCGAGGCGGCGCTGTATCGCGAACGCCTGCAGGATGCGCTCGCCGAGACGCAGCAGCTGAACGAGGAGTTGCAGGTCCAGCAGGAGGAGTTGCGGGTCTCCAACGAAGGGCTCGAGGAACGCGGCCGCGCGCTGCTGGAATCGCAACGGCGCCTCGAAGCGCAGCAGGCCGAGCTCGAACAGACCAACGTGCGGCTCGAGGAATACGCGCTGCGGCTGGAGCGGCAAAAATCGGATCTGCTGCGCGTGCAGAACGATCTGGCGGCCAATGCGGAGCGCCTCGAACAGTCGAGCCGCTACAAGTCCGAGTTCCTCGCGAACATGTCGCACGAATTGCGCACGCCGCTGAACAGCTCGCTGATTCTCGCGAAGCTGCTGCAGCAGAATCGCAGCGGCAATCTGACCGACGAGCAGGTGCGCTACGCGGAGACGATCCACGCGTCGAACAGCGATCTGCTCGTGCTGATCAACGACATTCTCGACCTGTCGAAGGTCGAGGCGGGTCAATTGACGGTCGAGCACGAAACGGTGTCGATCGAGGCGACGCTGCAATCGCTTGAAGAAATGGTTCGTCCGATCGCGGCGACCAAGCACTTGCGTCTCGCCTTCGACACGTTGCCGGGCACGCCCGATACGTTCGTCACCGATGGCCAGCGGCTCACGCAGATCCTGCGCAACCTGCTGTCGAACGCGGTGAAGTTCACCGAGCGCGGCGAGGTCACGCTCGAGGTCGCCAGGGTCGAGGACAACGTGCTGCGCTTCGACGTGCGCGATTCGGGCATCGGTATTCCGGCCGACAAGCTCGACATGATCTTCGAGGCGTTCCAGCAGGCCGATGGCTCGACGAGCCGTCAATATGGGGGCAGCGGCCTCGGGCTGTCGATTTCGCGCGAGTTCTCGCGGCTGCTGGGCGGGCGCATCACGGTGGCGAGCGAAGTCGGCAAGGGCAGCGTGTTTTCGCTGTGGCTGCCGCTCGATGCGCGCGTGAGCGCGGACAGCGCGATGACGAGCGTCGCCACGCTGAACGCGCTGAACGCGCTGAACGAGGGCATGGGCGCGCAGGCGACGGCGCAAGCGCCGTTGCTGCGCACGCCGCTCGACACCGCACCCGCCGCGGTGATCCCGCCAGCGAATCGTCTGGCAAGCCGGGCGCCGCCCACCGCGTCGCGCGAAGCCTCGCTGTCCGGTGCCGCCGAGCCCGCCGCCGCGTCGATAGCCGACGATCGCGACCATCGCACCCGCGCGGGCCGTCTGATCGTCGCGGTCGAAGACGATCCGCCGTTCGCCGCGATTCTGCGCGATCTCGTGCACGAACTCGACTTCGACTTCGTGCACGCGAGCGATGCCGCGAGCGGCCTCGCGCTGGTGCGCGACATGCGGCCGGCCGCGGTGCTGCTCGACGTCGGTCTGCCGGACCGCTCGGGCCTCACGGTGCTCGAATGGCTGAAGAACGATCCGCTGACTCGCCACATTCCGATCCATATCGTGTCGGCCACCGATCACGCCGACAAGGCCCTGCACCTCGGCGCGATCGGCTACACGCTGAAGCCGACCGCGCGCTCGACGATGGAGGCCGCGATCCGCCGCCTCGAAGCGCGGCTGCAACAGCGCCTGAAGCGCGTGCTGGTGATCGAGGACGACGCGCCGATGCGCGAAAGCATCCGCGCGCTGCTGCAAAGCGAGAACACCGAGATCGTCGCGGTCGCGACGCTCGCCGAGGCGTTCGAGCAACTGTCGGCGCCGACGTTCGACTGCGTCGTCACCGATCTCGCGCTGCCGGACGGCACCGGCTACGATCTGCTCGAACGCCTCGCCGCGAACAGCGCGCATGCATCGCTGCCGGTGATCGTCTACACGGGCCGCATGCTGTCCGACGAAGAGGAGCACCGGCTGCGCCGCTACTCGAAGTCGATCATCATCAAGGGCGCGAAATCGCCGGAGCGTCTGCTCGATGAAGTCACGCTGTTTCTGCATAGCGTCGAGTCGTCGCTCGCGCCGGAGCAGCAGCGCATGCTGCGCACAGTGCGGCAACGCGACAATGCGTTCGAGGGCCGCACGATCCTGCTCGCCGAAGACGACGTGCGCAACATCTTCGCGCTGTCGCACGTGCTGGAGCCGCTCGGCGCGAAACTGCTGATCGCGCGCAACGGCCGCGAGGCGCTAGACGAACTGGAGAACGGGCCGGAAGTGCATCTGGTGCTGATGGATATCATGATGCCCGAGATGGACGGCCTGACCGCGATGGGCGAGGTTCGCCGCAATCCGCGCTTCGCGCATCTGCCGATCATCGCGCTGACCGCGAAGGCGATGGCGAACGATCGCACGCGCTGCCTCGAAGCGGGCGCCGACGACTACGTGTCGAAACCGATCGACGTCGACAAGCTCGTCGCGCTGTGCCGCGTGTGGCTGCGGCAGCGCTGACGGCGCGAGCGTAAGCACGGAAGCGAGCAACGCGATGAAACCGTCCGCATCTGAGGCACCGCACCGCATCAGCGATTTCGACATCGAGCTGCGGCTGCTGCTCGAGGCGATCTATCTGAAGTATCAGCACGACTTTCGCCACTACGCGATGTCGTCGCTGCGCCGCCGCCTCACGCAGGCGCTCGATGAATTCAACGTGGAGACGCTGTCGCAATTGCAGGACCGCATCATGCGCGACGGCTACGAGTTTTCGCGGCTGTTCCGCTACCTGACCGTGCAGGTCAGCGACATGTTTCGCGATCCGTCGTATTTCCTCGCGCTGCGCGAGCACGTGCTGCCGCGTTTGCGCACCTACCCGTCGATCAAGGTGTGGGTCGCCGGATGCAGCACCGGCGAGGAGCTGTGGTCGCTGAAGATCCTGTTCGACGAGGAGGGTCTCACCGAGCGCACGCTGTTCTACGCGACCGACATCAACCCCGACGCGCTCGCGCGCGCGGAGGCGGGCATCTACGCGCTCGAACGCATCCAGGGCTTCACGCAGAACTATCTGGCGGCGGGCGGCACGCGTTCGCTGTCGGACTACTATCATGCAGCGTATGGCGGCGCGCGCTTTGCCGGCTCGCTCAAAGAGCGCGTGGTGTTCGCCGATCACAGCCTGTCCACAGACGAAGTGTTCCTCGAAGCGCATCTGGTGTCGTGCCGCAACGTGCTGATCTATTTCGATCGCGGCTTGCAGGATCGCGCGTTGGGGCTGTTCGAGAACGCACTGGTGCGGCGCGGCTTTCTCGGCCTGGGCAGCAAGGAAACCCTGCGGTTTTCACATCACTACCCGGCGTTCGACGAGTTTCGCGCGGCCGAACGCATTTATCAGAAGCGTTAGCGAGGTCGCGATGCCACGCTCGACCAGTGAACCCCCGCCCACCCAGGCCGCCGACGCCGGCACCGCCGCGCGGACACACGCGCGGCGCGGCTATCAACTGGTCGTGATTGGCGGGTCGGCGGGCGGCATCGAGGTGCTCAAGGTGCTGCTCGCCGCGCTGCCCGCACGCTTCGCGGCAGCCGTGATGATCGTCGCGCATCTGCCGCCCGATTCGCCGAGCTATCTGGTGCCGGCGATCGCGCATCGCTGCGCGCTGCCGGTGCTCGAACCCGATGCGGGGGAGCTGATCCTGCCGGGCCGCGTGTACGTCGCGCCGCCCGGTTATCACATGCTCGTCGAAGCGGACCGCACGGTCGCGCTGTCGACCGCTGCGGCGGTGCGCTTCTCGCGGCCGTCGATCGACGTGCTGTTCGAATCGGCCGCCGCGGTGTACGGCGAGCGGCTGCTCGCGATCCTGCTGTCCGGCGCCAACGACGACGGCGCGCAGGGGCTCGAATGCGTGCGCGCGCTCGGCGGCGCCGCGTGGGTGCAGGACCCCGGCAGCGCCGGTGCACCGGAGATGCCGCGCGCGGCGATCGAGCGCGGCGCGGCCGACGCGATCTACAATCCCGAAACCCTGGCGAAGCGCCTTGCCGCGCTGCCGACTTCCCTCTGAACCGGTGCCATGACGAACTCACCTGTGAACATCCTGATCGTCGACGACATCGTCCACAACATCACTGCGCTGGAAGCCTTGCTCGCGCGGCCCGACGTCGCGGTGCTGGTCGCCGACTGCGGCACCGCCGCGCTCGATCTGCTGCTCAAGCACGAAGTCGCGCTGGCGATTCTCGACGTCAATATGCCCGGCATGAACGGCTTCGAGCTGGCCGCGCTGATGCGCGGCAGCCCGCGCACGTCGCACGTGCCGATCATCTTCCTGAGCGCGACCGCGCAGGACGCGTCGCGCACGTTCCGTGGCTATGAGGCGGGCGCGGTCGACTTCCTGTACAAGCCGTTCGATCCGCGCATCCTGCAGTCGAAGGTCGACGTGTTCGTGCAGCTGGAGCAGCAGAAGCGCGAGCTCGCCGCGCAACTGGTGACGACGCGCCAGATGCTCGAAGCGAACGAGATGCTGATGGCGGTGCTCAGCCACGATCTGCGCACGCCGCTCGGCGCGGTGCTGGCGTCGGCGGAATACCTGATGCGCACGGCCGCCGACGAGCAGGCCGCAACCGTGGCCGCGCGCGTGAAGAACAGCTCCCTGCGCATGGCGCGGATGGTCGATCAGCTGCTGAACCTCGCGCGCCTGCAAGGCGGACGCCTGCCGTTGCAGCCGCGCTCGATCGAGCTCGCGACGCTGTGCCGCTCGGTCATCGACGAATTCGCATCGCAGAAGAGCGGCAAGCAGATCGTGTTCACCTGCACCGGCAATACGGCCGGCGCGTGGGATACCGATCTCGTGTGGCAGGCGGTGTCGAATCTCGTCAGCAACGCGCTCCATCATGGCGCGCCGGAGGGCGATATCGGCGTGGAGGTCGATGGCGACGCCGAGGATTGCGTGCGCCTGATGGTGTCCAATCGCGGCACGATTCCGGCGGAGGTGTTTCCGCATCTGTTCAAGGCGTTCGTGTCGAACGGCAACGGCGCGCGCTCGCGCGAAGGGCTCGGGCTCGGTCTGCATATCGTGCAGGAGATCGCGCGCATGCATGGCGGCGGCGTCAGCGTCGTATCCACGGACGAGTCCCGCACGACCTTTACGATCGAATTGCCGAGGACGGTGGCGTTGCAGCGGGGGTCGTTTACCCGGCGATAAAGCATCGCCAGGCCGGCGATCACGCCGCTAGGCCAGCGCCGCGTGCCCGCTGTGCTACGCTTGCCGCAACCCAATTCACGCAGCGCAAGCACGAATCCCCATCATGCGTTCCTGGCGCCTCGCATCACCGCAGCGCAGCGGTCAGATCAGCACCGCGCGCGCCACCGACCTCGTCATGGCGATCTCCCACCCGGATGCCGACGCGCTCGCCGCGAGCATTCTGCTGACGGTTGGCGAATCGTTGTCGCTGCCCGTCTCGCAGTGCTCGATCTTCGCGTATGAGTTCGACTCGCGGCCCCGTACGGTGTCGGCGGCCGACCATCGCGGCGGGCATTTTCTGCGCGACGTCGCCGAACGCTACGCCGCGCATTTCTATGCGCTCGACGGCAATCGCGCGATCATCGGTCAATCGAACCACAGCCGGCGCACCGCTTTGCGCGATGCGCTGGTGCTGCATCAGCAGCGCGGCGACGAAATCGAAAACGAAGCGTACCGCGCGGCCTGCTACGCGCAGCCGAACGTATCGGACCGGCTGTCGTTGCTCGTGCAGCCGGCGGATAGCGTGTGGCTGTCGATCAACCTGTATCGCGACCGCGCGTACGGCGTGTTCGCGCCGGGCGAACTGGAGCGGATCGAAAGCGTCGCGCCGCTGTTCGCGCATGCGGCGAAGGGCCAATACGCGCTGAACGGGCAACATCAGCAGGGCACCGGTGCGGCGATGCTCGCGCGTGTGCGGCGCGCATGTCCGACGCTGACGCCGCGCGAGCTCGACGTGTTGCGTGGCACGCTCGATGGCGCGAGCGCGGCCGAGATCGCCGGGCAGATGGGCGTGAAGCCGGCGAGCGTCGTCACGTACCAGAAGCGCGCGTACGCGCGGCTCGGGATTTCAAATCAGCGACAACTGTTCGCGCTGTGTATGCAGCCCTAGCTGCACATCTGCCGAAACTCGCGCCGAAGCGCGCATCGGATCGCGCTTCGAGTCCGCTTCAACTCCGCTTACCCCGCGCCTCGGCCTGCGTCTCCCGATCCCAACGCTTCAACCACGGCATCACGAATTCCGCGAAGCCGTCGGCCGATGGCGACAGCGCACGCTCGGTCGACCGATACACGCACACCTCGCGAATCGTTTCAGGATCGACGATGCGCTTCATCATGAGCCCGAAGGTCCGCGCGAGCGGTGCGACATAGGCTGGCGCGAGCGTGACCGCCAGCCCTCGCGCGGCGAGGCCGAACGCGGTGGTCACGTTGTCGACGACATCGACGGGAATGATGCGCGCCTCGACCGGCAGATTGGCGAGCATCTGGTCGACCGCGCGCTCGTGGTCGCGGCCGGTCGCGACGATCGGCACCTCGCGCAGATGCTGCCACTGCACGCGGCGGCGCGCGGCGAGCGGATGCGCGGCCGAGCACCACATGACCCACGGACTCGCGAACGCGGGCTCGGAGCGCACGCGCGGCCCGCTTTGCCGATCCGGGCCGATCGCGAGATCGATGTCGCCGCTCTCGACGCGCTCCACCAGTTGCTCGACCACGGTATCGCAGACGCGCACGACCACCTTCGGTTTGTCGCGCGCGTATTCGGCGATCGCCGCGGGCAGCGCCGTCGACGCGATGACGAGCGGCGCGCCGACCCGCACGATGCCGGCCGCGCGGTTGCGGATATCGTCGGCGGATTGGGCGGCTGCGCGCACGTGGCGCAGCACCGATTCGGCCGACGCCAGAAAGTCCTGCCCCGCGCTGGACAGCGCGACGCGCCGCGTGGTGCGATCGAACAGCCGGAAGCCGAGCTCCGTTTCGAGTTCGGCAAGCAACTGGCTGACCGCCGACGAGGTCAGCCCGAGCCGCTGCGCCGCCGCGCCGATGCTGTGCAGATCGACGATGGCGAGAAACGCTTCGAATTGACGGATCGTGACGCGGGTAAGAGGCATACGATCGATTCTAAAGAAAAACTTACGAATCGTGAAAAATCGATTGATTGTGCGCGGCGCGTCGACGACCGACACTCGTGCGGGTCGACTTGGCCCGGCAAACCCGCTTAGACTAAAGGTTTGCCCGGTTATCCCGCGGCGCGCGGACGACCGCTACAACAGGCCTGCAGAGGCCGTCTTCAAGGACCCGTCATGTTCGACCATATTCCCGCCTATCCGGGCGACCCGATTCTGAGCCTGAACGAAGACTTTCAGCTGGACCCCCGGCCGAACAAGGTCAACCTCAGCATCGGCATCTATTTCGACGACGCCGGCAAGCTGCCGGTGATCGACGCGGTGCGCCGCGCCGAAACCGCGCTGCTCGACGCGATCGGCCCGCGCTCGTATCTGCCGATGGCGGGTCTGCCGCTCTATCGCGACACCGCGCAGGCGCTCGTGTTCGGCGCCCGCAGCGCGGCGCGGGCCGAAGGCCGGATCGCGACGCTGCAAACGCTCGGCGGCTCGGGCGCGCTGAAGGTCGGCGCCGATTTCCTGAAACGCTATTTCCCCGGCTCGCAAATGTGGATCAGCGATCCGAGCTGGGAAAACCATCGCGTGGTGTTCGAAGGCGCGGGCCTCACGGTCAACACCTATCCGTACTACGACGCGCAAACGGGCGGCCTGCGCTTTGCCGAAATGCTCGCCGCAATCGACACGCTGCCGGAAAAGAGCATCGTGCTACTGCACGCGTGCTGCCATAACCCGACGGGCGTCGATCTGAGCCCGTCGCAATGGGCGGAACTGGTGCCGGTTTTGCAGCGCCGCAAGCTGATCGCATTCGTCGACATGGCCTACCAGGGTTTCGGCGCGGGCCTCGAAGAAGACGCCGCGCCGGTGCGCCTGCTCGCCGACGCGAACGTGCCGCTGATCGTCGCGAACTCGTTCTCGAAGAATTTCTCGCTTTACGGCGAGCGCGTCGGCGCGTTGAGCGTGGTCTGCAAGAGCGCCGACGAAGCGGCGCGCGTGGCGGGCCAGCTGATGTCGGCGGTGCGCGCGAACTACAGCAATCCGCCGACGCACGGCGCGCGCCTCGTCGCCAACGTGCTCGCCGATGCGACGCTGCGCGCGTCGTGGGAAGCCGAGCTCGGCGCGATGCGCGAGCGCATTCTGGCGATGCGCAACGTGATCCATGCCGGGCTCGACGGACGCGTCGATGAAGTGATGCGCGCGCGCTATGTCGCGCAGCGCGGCATGTTCACGTATACGGGCCTGTCCGAAAGCCAGGTCGAGCGTCTGCGCAACGAATACGCGGTGTACGTGCTGCGCTCGGGCCGCATGTGCGTCGCCGGGCTGAACGCGCGCAACGCGGACTATGTCGCGTCGTCGATCGCGGCGGTGGTGTCGGGCGCCTGAAGCGGTCCCGCGCTCGGGCCGCTGTTGCGGCACGCGTGAATATGATGGGCGGCGCGCACGGGGGCGCCGTCACAACGACAATTTTGGAGACACCGACGATGGCCACGACCCTCGAAGCGCAACCGGCGAGCCCGCCCAGATCTGCCGCGATGCATCCGGACGAATGGCAGGCGCGCGTGCAACTCGCCGCCTGCTACCGGATTTTCGATCTGCTCGGTTGGACCGAGATGATCTACAACCACATCACGCTGCGGGTGCCAGAAAGCGTCAGCGGCCCGGAGCGCCAGTTCCTGATCAATCCGTTCGGGCTGCACTACAGCGAAGTGACCGCGAGCAATCTGGTGAAGATCGACGCGCAGGGGCGCGTGCTCGACGGCTCGCCGCATCTGGTGAATCCGGCTGGCTTCGTGGTGCATGCGGCGATTCACGAGGGCTTGCCCGACGCGCACTGTGTGATGCATACGCATACGACGGCGGGCGTCGCGGTCGCCTGCCTCGAAGAGGGCCTGCAGCAGACCAACTTCTATAGCGCGCAGTTGCACGACCGGATCGCGTATCACGACTTTGAAGGCATCACGATTCATGCGGAAGAGGGGCCGCGGCTGCTCGCGCATATCGGCGACAGACAGGCGGTGATCCTGCGCAACCACGGTCTGCTATCGTGGGGCCGAACATTGCCGCAGACCTTCGCGATTCTGTGGACGCTGAATCGCGCGTGCGAAGTCCAGGTGGCGACGTTCTCGATGGGCCGCGCTCGGCCGGTGCCGGAGGAGGTCGCGATTCGCTGCTCGCGCGACGCGCTGCAGTTCGATCCGCGCCACGGCGCCGGACAGGACGTGTTCGATGCGCTGGTGCGGCGGGTCGACCGGATCGATGCGAGTTTCCGGCAATGATTGAAGCCACGCGTAAACGAGCGCGACAATCAACGCTGCAATAGTCACAGCAACAGGCAAGGATTCAGGCGATGAAAGTAGCGATCTACGGCGCCGGCTCGATCGGCGGCTGGATGGGAGTGAAGCTCGCGCAGGCGGGCCATCGGGTCAGCGTGGTCGCGCGCGGCGCGACGCTCGACGCGGTGCGCCAGCATGGTTTGCGGCTGATCGAAGGCGGCGTGATCTACGCCGAGCAGGTGAAGGCGAGCGACAAGCCGGCCGATCTCGGCGTGCAGGAACTCGTCGTGATCGCGGTGAAGGGCCCGGCGATGGCGACCGTGGCCGCGCATATCAAACCGCTGCTCGGCCCCGAGACGATCGTGCTGACGGCGATGAACGGCGTGCCGTGGTGGTTCTGCGAGGGCCTGGGCGGCGAACTCGCCGGCCAGCGCCTGAAGACGATCGATCCCGACGGCGCGATCACCGCCGCGATCCCGGCCGCGCAGACGGTCGGCTGCGTCGTGCATGCCAGTTGCCTGATCGACGCGCCCGGCGTGATCCGGCATCACCAGGGCAACGGGCTGATCGTCGGCGAGGCGTCGGGCAAGCCGAGCGAGCGTGTCGAGCTGCTCGCCGCGCTGTTGCAGGCGGCGGGCTTCCATGCAACGGCTTCGGCGCAGATCCAGCGCGACGTGTGGTTCAAGCTGTGGGGCAACATGACGATGAACCCGGTCAGCGCGATCACCGGCGCAACGACCGACCGGATCCTCGGCGACGAACTCGTGCGCGGTTTCGTCACGCACATCATGCTGGAGGCGAAGGAAATCGGCGCGCGCTTCGGCATCCCGATCGACCAGGCGCCCGACGACCGTCACGCGGTCACGCTGAAACTCGGCGCGATGAAGACATCGATGTTGCAGGACGTGCAGGCCGGCAAGGCGGTCGAACTCGATGCGCTGGTCGGCGCGGTGCGCGAACTCGGGCAACTGACGCGCGTGCCGACGCCCTATACGGATGCGTTGCTCGGACTCGCGCGGCTGCATGCGAGTACGTTGGGCTTGTATCCGAGGCAGTGAGGTTGTCGTTAAGCCCTCGGTTCGAAGAACGAAGAAACGCCGCGCGTTGACCGCGCGGCTTTATTTGGGGTAACGAATTATCGAGGAATGGTGAGAAGCGTAAACACGTCAAGGTTACGTTTGACGTGCGCCTGCTACCAGATCAAGCAGGGGTTTTTTGGGATGATGACTTGATGCACAATCGCGCTTCCTCGACTGACTGTGAGGCACGATGACTTCACTTTCTGACGGCTCTCACCGCGACATTCGCGAAAGGCGACACGGACGGTTCTTTTGGTGGAGCCTGAACAAATCGTTCTACCTTCACATCGAGTCTCCCCATATGTTGGACGTTGACCGGTGGTTCCATTTTGCATTGCCGGCCCGCGAACCCCGCGAGACACTCAGCGACATCATGCAGGGCATGGCGGAGGCGCACGCAGCGTGGCTGCAATACGCCCCCTCCGTGCTGCTGTCCCATCAGTCGCACGAATTGCGCGACATGCTCGGCCGAAGCAATAACGTCTTTCACATGAACAGGATGAACGACCATGCTGTAGCAAAGGCCCTCTACAACGAAGTGAAGAACTGTAGCCTGCTCTTTGTGCCTGACCGGGACGAGATGCGCAAGTGTGTGCGGGCGATACGGGAGCAGCGGGAAAGGAGTTCCACGGCAGCGTCCGCGCGCGCACAACAACCGGCCGACGCCGACATCGCCAGCTCGCTCTATGGCAACAGCCCACGCGTGCCGCAAAATCTCGGCGGTGCACAACCGTTCGTCTACAAGCCGGATGCGTTGAGCGATGACATTGAACAGCTCGCGAAATCGACGAACAACCCTCGCTATGCTGCAAAGATGCTCGGGTATCACCAGGACACTTTCGGGGAAATTCTCCACAGGTTCAAGCCCGACAACGGGCTTGGGCCTGCCGATAACGTCATCTGGCATGACAACGGCGATGTGTATTTTAACGGTGACTACATCGCAAACTTTCACGATTGGGCTAACTAACTGGGGGCCGCCAATGACAAATCTCCCTCTTGCATACGCGACGTTTCACGTCATGGGCGATGCAGTCGAGCCCACCTTCTGGACAGAGTATTTTGGATTGTCGCCCGACACGGCCATAGCGAAAGGAGAGCCCTTTGTGACGCCATCAGGGCGTCTTGGCGGTCCCGGACGTGTCGGCTTGTGGGGCGTGAGCAGCAAGCGGCACGTACACAGCGATGACCTCAGCCCGCATCTTCGCTATCTCACCCAAAGACTAAATCTTACTCGCGGCGATCTTCCAAAAGTCGTCGCCGAAAAAGGCGTGAGACTTCGCTTTTTCTGCTACTGGCGCAATCAAAGCGGAGATCGCGCGCCGGATATTCCACAGGATATCCGCGCGATGATGGAAGCCCTCGGCGGGACCATTGAGATTGACGAGTACCGCGATTAACGACGCAGACGCGAGTCAGAATGATCCGCTCGTTACCGCCTCCAGGGAGGCGGTTTCTTTTACCCGCGCCAGGCCGTGGCGGCAGCCGGCAGCTTCGCCGCTTCGATCAACGACAACGCGCGCCGCGAGTCGTCGAGTTCGGTCAGGCACAAGAGCGCGAGGCGCGCGAGATACAGCGACGCCTGCGCCTCGCCTTCGTGGGTCAGCGTGTTGCACAGCGTCGTATAGACGAGGTCGAGATCGGAATCGGTCATGATGTCGAAGGTCCTTGCGCGTTAGTTCTGCTGTGTCAGCGTGGCATCGAGCGCGCGCAGAACGGCCGCCGCGCTGCCGTTGCGCCAGCGCGCGAGCACGTGGCCGTCGGGGCGGATCAGATAGACGGTGCCGGGCCGTGCGCCGAGCATGTCGTGCAGGCGGCCGGTTGGGTCGATCGCTCGCGGGCTGTTTGCCGATTGCGCTTCGGCCGTGACGATATCGATCACGTTGAACGGAATGCCCCGGCTGGCTAGCGTGCTTTGCAGTTGCCGCCACGCGTCACCATCGTTCGCGTGGTCTGCGTCGAAGCGCAGCGCCGTGAAGCACGGTCCGAGCAGATCGGTTAGATGAATGCCGAGCCGTGCGCCATCTTGCGATTGTTTGAGCAGCCTGCCCTCGGGCAGCACGGTACCCGGCGCGGGGCCGCGATCGAACGCATCGGCTCCGTCGCCTGCGAAGTTCAGCGGCGATTGCCGATACGCGATCGCATGCGTCTGGCGCGGATTGATCAGCGGCCGCACCGCCTCATGTCGCTCGGCGAGCCCGAGCACGGCCGTGCGCAGCAAGTCGAACGCGAAGGTCGGCGGCGCCATGAACTCGGTACTTTTCATGCCGTAGCTCAGGTTCTCGCGCGCCGCGTACACACGTTCGTCGCTATAGCTATCGAGCAGCGCTGGCGACGCGCTCCCATTGATCACGCAGCCGAGCTTCCAGCCGAGATTGTCGGCGTCGTCGATGCCGGAGTTCGCGCCCCGCACGCCGAAGATCGGCACCAGATGCGCGGCGTCGCCCGCGAATAGCACGCTGCCATGCCGATAGCGTTCGAGCGTCAGCGCATTGGCCTTGTAGATCGTGATCCAGATCGGCGACCAAGCGCCGGCTTCGCCCATCGAGTCGAGCAAGTTTTGCACGCGCGGTATCACGTTCCCGGGCAGCACGGCGGCGTCGGGGTCTTCGTCGTCGCGTAACTGATAGTCGATGCGCCACACGTTGTCAGGCTGCTTGTGCACGAGCACCGTCGAGCCCGGATTCGACGGCGGATCGAAGTACGCGAGCCGTTCGGTCGCGCGCGTGCTGTCGAGTTCGATATCGACGATCACGTAGCGGCCTTCGTAGGTCGTGCCTGTGAGCTTCAGCCCGAGCAGGTCGCGGATCGTGCTGCGTCCGCCGTCGCAGGCGACGACCCACGCAGCGTCCATCTGCCAGCTTTTGCCTTGCGGATCGGCAGGATCGGCGCTGCGCAAGGTCAAGGTCGCGCCGCCCTGCGGCCGTTGCTCGAGGCCCGTCACACGCGTTTGCCAGCGCACGTCGATCAGATCGGCGTGCCGTTCGATCTCGTCGAGCAGCAACTGCTCGATCTGATACTGCGCGATATTGATCATCGGCGGCAGCGACTGCTCGTCGTCCTGATGCATCGCGAAGCGGAACACCTCGGTGTCGCGATAGAAACTGCGCCCGCCGGTCCACGCCAGCCCCTTTTGCAGAAAACCGTCGACGACGCCGAGCCGCTTGAAGATTTCGAGGCTGCGTCGCGAGATGCAGATCGCGCGGCTGCCGGTGCACACGCTGTCGTCCGCCTCGATCAGCACCGAGCGCACGCCCTGGCGCGCGAGCGCAAGCGCGAGCGTCATGCCGACCGGACCGCCGCCGACGATCGCGACGGCGCGCGCTTGTGGATCGCGTCCGTCGATGAGCGGCGGCACCGCGGCCGGATAGCGGCGCGGGGCGAACGGATAGGGCTTGAACGGGCGGGTCATGCGTGTCTCCAGTTTTCCTGCGTTATCGGTGCAGTATGCGTCGGCGTTCGCGCGCGGCTGTCCTCATTTTGGGTACAGCGCCGCGCGCGAGCGTGAGGAGTGGGAGAGACCTGGACCTTCGCCGCTCGTTAGCCGTCCAGACAGACGCGCAAGCTCCGCGCGAGATGGCCCGCTTCACCTGCATTGGCGATGTTTGCAAAGCCCATCACAACGCCACGCGGCGTGCTACGCGTGCGACCATTCGCGTACCAGACCGAGAGCGGCAGAACGGCGAGCCCCGCTTCGCGGGCGCGCGCCGCAACCGCGACGTCGTCGACCGGGCCATCAGGGCCCTCGACGAACTGTGCCGCGAACTGGATTCCCCCTGGCGGCAGTTCGACGATCAGCCGTTCGCCGAACGCCTGCTCCAACGCGCGCACGATCAGCACGCGCCGCTCGGCGTATAACGCACGCATGCGCTTCAGATGTCGCGCAAAATGCCCCCGCTCGATGAAGTCGGCCAAAGCGGCCTGCAACACGGTTGGCGATCCGGCGTTCATGCTGCGCGCCACCCGCCCGACGCGCTCGACGGCCCGCTCCGGCACCACCGCATACGCGAGCCGCAAGCCGGGAAACATCACCTTGCTGAATGTGCCGCAGTAGATCACGTGATCGCGACGATCGAGGCTCTTCAATGCCGGCAATGGCCGGCCCAGATAGCGGAACTCGCTGTCGTAATCGTCTTCGACGATCCAGCTGGACGCTTGCTCTGCCCAGCCCAGCAACGCCATGCGTCGGGGGAGCGATAACGTGTGCCCGAGCGGGCTCTGGTGCGACGGCGTGACCAGCGCGAAGCGCGCCTGCGGATCCAGCCGTGTGCCGTGTTCGACGTCGATCCCATCTTCGTCCACCGGCACTGCGACGAGCTGCACGCCGGTTTCGGCGAGAAAACCGCGCGCGAGCAGATAGCCCGGATCTTCGTACCACACGCTGTCGTTCGGGCGGGCGAGACTGCGCAACACGAGCTCGAGCGTCGCACGGTAGCCGCCCGTCACGAACACCTGGTCCGGCAGGCAGGTCACCCCGCGCGACAGCCCAAGATACGTGGCGATGTGTTCGCGAAGCGGCCGGTAGCCGACAGGATCCGGGTACGCGAGCATCGCGCGCTCGCCGCTGCGCGCGCGATGCGAAACGAGACGATTCCAAACCTTGAGCGGAAACGCGTCAAGCGCGGGCAGCCCGGGTTGCAACGGCCGGGGCTCGCCGCTCATGGCGGCGGCAATGGCAAGCTGGCGCGGCGCCGGTCGAGCGCCGTGCGATTCGGCTGGCGTCTGAGCTGCGGTAGCCGCTTTAACGCTCTGCGTGCTGTTCGAACTCTTTGTGCTTTGCGTACGCGAGCGCGTCACTGAAGCGGGCAGCGAGGGCGACACGAACGTGCCAGCCGCACCGCGCATCTGGAGGTAGCCTTCGTCGACGAGGACCGTATACGCCAGTTCAACCGTGCCGCGCGCCGTGTTCAGTTGCGTAGCGAGGCTGCGCAGCGCGGGCACGCGATCGCCTGGACGCAGATGCCCTGCGGCGATCGCGGTTCTGAAGCGCGCGCAGATCTGCAGGTAGATCGGCAACTGTAGCTGCCGATCGATATCGACGGTGAATGCGGTAGGCGATACGGTCATCACAGTCTTGCCGGCAAGCAGACCGGAATCAGGATGTCCTGGTCCGATCGACAATTCTTGGCACTTTTCGATAGTTCATGATCTTCTCACAATAGCCTCACACGATGCGACGGCGGCGAGTTCTTTCCCGCGATGCAACGGCCGCCAGCCGCCTGCCCTTGTCAACTGACTCTCATCTGGAGAATGTGCCATGAAGATCGTCGTAATCGGTGGTTCCGGCCTGATCGGCTCGCGCCTCGTCACGCTGCTCGGCGAGGCGGGTCATGAGGCACTTGCTGCGTCGCCGCGTACCGGTGTGAACGCCGTGACGGGGGAAGGTCTGAGCAACGCGCTAGCAGGCGCGGACGTCGTAGTGGATGTGGCGAACGCGCCTTCCTGGGAGCCTCAGGCGGTGCTCGACTTTTTCCGCACCTCGACGCGCAACCTCGGCAAAGCCGAAGTGGCTGCAGGGGTACGCCATCACGTCGCGCTTTCCATCGTCGGCTGCGACCGCACGCCGGAAAATGCGTATTTCGTTGCCAAGGTCGCGCAGGAAGAGGCGATTGAAGCGGCGGGCGTGCCCTATACGATCGTGCGCGCGACCCAGTTCATGGAATTCATCGGCGCGATTGCTGATTCCGGCACAGAAGGTGGGACGGTGCGCGTTGGGGACGGACTGTTCCAGCCGATAGCCGCGGACGACGTCGCAGCGATCCTCGCGCAGGTCGCTCTCGCCACGCCACTGAACGGCACAGTCGATATCGCGGGCCCGGACCGTGAACCGTTTGCCGCCATCATCAGACGTTATCTGAAGTCCGTCAGCGACCCGCGCCCTGTTGTGACGGATCAGGGTGCGCGCTATTACGGCGGCCGCGTCGAGGAACAGTCGCTCGTACCGCTCGGCGAGGCGCGAATCGGCCGCGTGAGCCTGGACGAGTGGCTGGCGCAAACTGAAAAGGGGTGATTTCAGGTCGATGCGAAAGCAGAATCAGCATGGCGAGGCTTCAGCCGGTTTTGCTGGCTGATTCGGCTTCCATATTCTTCGCCGCGCCCCGCGAAAACCGCATTTGATATTCGCTCGGGGACAATCCGGTCTTGCGCTTGAACAATTGCCGAAACGTGCTGATATCGCCATAACCGACACGTTGACTCACCGCCTCGAGCCCAATTGGCCGCGTTTCCAGCAAGCGTTTTGCGACCTCGATGCGCAGATTTTGCAGATACGTCAACGGCGCCAGCCCGACCGCTTCCTTAAAACGGCGATTGAGCGTGCGTTCGCTGACAGCAAGCGACGCTGCCAGATCGCTCAAACGGAATCCCTGCTGCAACGTAGCCTCCATCTGCTGCTGGGCGCGCGCGACGAGCGTGTCGGTATGCCCATGTTCGTCGAGAAGCGTTGCAAAGGAAGCCTGCGAAGTCCGGTTCATGTCGATCAGCAGCGCCTTCGCGGTCATCGCGGCGAGTTTTTCGCCGGCGAATGTTTCCACGAGCCGCACGGCGAGATTCAGATACGACGTCACGGACCCGCCAGAGATGATGCCGTCCTGCTCGATCAGCAGTTCCTGTGCGCGAACTTCGACACGCGGATAGCGGCGCCCGAAGTCCGACGCTCTCGCCCAGTGCGTCGTTGCGGCGCGGCCATCCAGCAGGCCGGCCTCGGCGAGCAGATAATTGGCCGTGCAATAAGCCGCCAGCACGGCGCCGGCCTTGCGTTGGCGCCGCAGCGCGGAAGACAGCGCGTTCAACTGCTCGCGGCGCCCCATGAACTCGTCGATGTTCGAGAAAAACGGTGCCGTCAGCAGAACGGCATCCGCCCGTTTGCGCGGGTCGATCTTTCCGTCGACGTGAACGGTCTGACCCGACGCAGCCGTGACGGGATGTCCGTCGAGTGATTCCACCCGCCATACGAACACGGGCGCGGATGTCGTGCCCGGTCCAGCCTTGCGCGTATGGAACTGATTGGCCGCGCTGAAGACATCAACAGGGCCCGCGACGCCGGACGCGAGGATTCCGTCATAGACCCAGATGCGGACGATGGCCATTTGCGTGTCTGAAATTCCCTGAATAATGGCGATGCTGCCACTTCTGGCCGCACCAGTAAACCCCGATCATGGCCACATTCAATGAACTGCAAGCAGGAGCAGAACCATGCCAATGATCGATGCACTGTGGCCCGAGGACGCCTTGACGCCCGAGTCCGAAGCTCGCCTCGTCAAGGAACTGACCGACATCCTGATCGAGGCGGAAGGGTACGATCCCGCCAGTCCGCTCGCCCAGCGTGTCACCGTGTTCCATCTTCATCGGCCTGCGGCGATCTACATCGGCGGTGAACGCACGAACACGATCCGCTACCGGATCATTCCGTCTGCACCTGAGGGGCAATACACCGACGAATCGCGCCGCTCGCTCGTCAGACAGGTCACGGAAGCAGTGGCGCGCGCGGAGAACCGGCAGTTCGACGACGTCGCGCCGCGCGTCTGGGTCTTCCCAACCGAGATACCGGATGGCGCCTGGGGGACGCGCGGCGCGATCTGGATGCTGCCCGATATTCATGCGCTGCTGGCGGGCGAGTCGGAGCGCGACGCGGGCGTTGGACGGCTTGCGCGACGCCGCCTCGAAAAAGCGCGCATCACGCTCGAAGCATTGCTCGATGCCGCTGGCGCTGGCGCTGGCGCTGGCGCTGGCGCTGGCGCTGGCAGCACGAGCAAACCATAACCGGAGCGCCCAGCATGAAATTCAACGACACAGCCCCCGTCATGGCATCCGCTGGCGCTCCGCCGCTCTGGCTAACGAGCCTCGCTGAAAACGCGACGCTCGAAGCCTCCGTGCTGAAGCGTCCGATCGAAGGACGAGCCGATATTCTCTCCGTGATCAAACACGCGGTCTCGCTGTACGAATTCCAGCATCACAGCTACAAGGGCACGATTGGCGACGGTTTATATATGGAATCCTATCGCTCGCAGATCCAGGGGGTGCCGATCGAGACGGTGGTCGTCGCGCATATGAACGGGCAAGGCGAGACGGAGTCCGTGGTCATCAATCATCGCCCACTCAATGCGATGCTGCTGTTTTCGAAACTGATGGGGGAGTGCGTCGAAGAGCGCTTGCGCGATTGCTATCTGACGGGACCGGAAGCAGCGGCGCTGAATATGGTTCAGCCGCTGTTCGGAGCCGAATGATGAAACGGCTTCTTCCTGATTTGACAACAGCCTCCGTGCTGGTCGCTTCTGCTGGAGTTTCCATGGCGCATACCACTCAGATGCCAACCACGCCAACCACGAAGATATTGGCGATTGGCACCTTTCCGCCGGGCACGGACATGCAACTTGTCCAACACTTCCTTCCGAGCGAGGCTCGCGAGACGGCGCAGCTCTACCTCGAGGGCAAGATTGATCAGTGGTATTCACTGCAAGACCGGGCTGGGGTGGCGTTCATCCTGAACGTTACCGACGTAACTCAAGCGCATGAAATGCTTGAGGCCCTTCCTTTAGGGAAAGCGCACTTGATGACATTCTCACTGCTCCCAATTGGCCCACTGAAGCCGTTGAGTAAGCTTTTGAATTCGCCTTCCCCCCAGCAATGAAGTGCAATTTACCTGGCGCAATTTCGCACTAAAACGGGAACCACGATCATGTTCAAACCTGTACCGGAGACGACAGTCTTCTCCGCAGTAACTGCGGGCATTTCAGCATGCAGCATTGTGCCCACGTCGTCCTCGTCGGCGCCGAAGGTTGAAGTCGGCGAGGTGCAGGTCAATCCTGACATCAAGCTGCGTCATATGGTCTATCGGCCCGCGCATCCAAAGGGTACGGTACTGTTCCTGCACGGCTTCCCGGAGACGATGTATGCGTGGAAGCCTATTGCCGAGTCCCTGTCCAGCGACTACGAGGTGCATGCGTTTGACTGGCCGGGCTACGGACAGTCCTCGCGTCCAGGCGCCGATCGCTTTTCCTACGCGCCGAAGGATTATGCGCATGTGCTGGAAGACTATATCCGCACTTCTGGCATCGACAGTTCGAAGCTGTTGATTTATGCGACCGATATCGGGGCCTTGCCTGCGCTGCTGGCAGCATTGGAGCAGCCGAATATCGCCAGGCAAATCATTGTTGGCGATTTTGCCCCGTTCAACCGCCCGCAGTACATGTACGAAAGCCTGCAGGGCCTGAAGTCAAAGCCATCGTCTGACGCCGTGCGTGCCGCGATGAACCAGAACCGTGACGAAATCCTGGCAAACACGTTCTTCCGCGGCATGTCGGCGAAGGAGCGCTACGCATTGTCCGAGGAGTTCAAGGACGATATGGCGAAAGGGTGGGGCGGTGATGTCACGTCGGCAGACGCCTTCTTCCACTACTACTCGTACTTCACCCGCGACCAGGACTACTTCGAAGCCAACATGGCAAAGCTGAAGGTCCCCGTGAAGGTGGTGTGGGGCGAGCAGGATTTCTATATCAAGAAGGAAATGGGCGTTGAGTACGCGAACCGTAACGGTGTGAAGCTTTCGATTTTTCCTGAACTCGGCCATTTTCCGCATCTGCAAGCGCCTGAACAGACGGTGAGCGAAGTTCGGGCCGCGTTTAGCGCGGGCAATCCTGTGAGTGACTAGAGCGGGTGCGCCGTCGATGCAGAGGCGGTTTCCGAAGGTTCGACTATGTTGCCGCCGACGATGAATGCCATTCAGGTAACATCGAAAACATGGATATCGGCGGCTTTGATCTCAATCTGCTGAAGGCGTTCGACGCGCTTTATGCTGAGCGTCGTACATCAGCCGCCGATCGGACTGCCCCGCTGGACGCTCGCGATGATGTGGCATCGACGTTTATGCCGCTGGTTTCGCGAATACATCCTTGAACACGGGCATCGCCGAAAAGACGTTCGGCCAGCCTGCGTAAAAGGCGAGCTGCGTCAGCATTTCGCACGCCTCGTCCTTCGTCAGACCGTTGTCCATGGCACGGCCGAGGTGATACGGAATCTGCGCGACCTGACCGCTGGCAACCAGGGCGCTCACCGTGACGAGGCTCCGGTCGCGTGGAGCGAGTCCTGGACGCAGCCAAAGGTCGCGGAACAGCACATCGGTCGTGTACTGAACAACGCCGGGAGCGACCGACCCGAAGCTTTGCTCGACCGCCTGAGCGCGCTGTTGCTCTGCGACTTCGTTCAGTGGTAGCGGCTCGACCTCGGCCCGAGGGACCTGATCGATACCGATGCCACGTTCATCGAAGATACGCTTCGCGACGACAGCCGCCGCGGTCGCGTTTCCCCAGCCGGAATAGAAGGCGAGGTGCGTGATCATTTCCGAAATCTCGGCAGGCTTCACACCGCTATCCAGCGCCAAGCGGAGATAGAACGGCATCTCGATGGTCTGGTTGCGGGCGATGAGCACCGACAGCGTCACGATGCTCCTGTCTCGCGGTGACAGTTGCGGCCTCTTCCAGAGGCCGCCGAGCACGGTCTGGCTCGTATAACGCGCGAATGCCGGAGAAACGAGAGTGAGATCAACTTGTGACAATGGATCTTGCATGTTTCCAGTCCTTTCGATTGAGGTACAGGCAGCGAAGAACCGCATTACACCTGCTCGCCGCTGCCGAGGTACTGCTCGTCCGTGACCTTCTCCAGCCATTCGACGTTCTTGCCGTCGAGCGCTTCCTGAATGGCGATATGTGTCATCGCGGTCGTCGAAGTTGCGCCATGCCAATGCGTGTGGCCAGGCGGGCACCAGATCACGTCACCAGCCCGGATTTCGACGCGCGGCTCGCCTTCGCACTGGGTCCAGCCACAGCCGGCCGTAACGATCAAAGTCTGGCCGAGCGGGTGGGTATGCCAGTTAGTCCGTGCTCCCGGCTCAAAAGTGACGCTCGCGCACGAAACGCGTGCCGGCGGAGGCGGAGCGTTCAGCGGGTCGAGCCGCACCGTGCCCGTAAACCATTCTTCAGGGCCTTTCTTCGAGGGCTGGGTGCCCGCACGTTTCAATTCCATGACTGTTCCTCGTCGGTATCGTCTGGGCGATATGCCACTGCAGCTAATCTAACTCCTGGTAATTGATGCGACTAGATGGCAATATCGGGATGCCCTTATGCTGTGGAGCATTAATTGAAAGAGGATTTCAACGATCTGGTCGGCTTCATGAACGTCGCGCGTGAGCGCAACTTCACGCGGGCGGCCGCGCAACTGGGAGTCTCGCAGTCGGCCTTGAGCCGGACGGTTGCCGGCCTTGAAAAGCGGATGGGCCTTCAGTTACTGATGCGCACTACCCGGAGTGTCTCGTTGACGGAGGCAGGCGAACGGCTACTGGCGGCGATTGCACCGCGCTTTCAGGAAATCGAAGCGGAGGTCGATTCTTTGCGCGCGATGACGAGCCGCCCAGGCGGAACTGTCCGGATCACGACCACCGACTACGCGGCAAACTCGTACGTTTGGCCGCGTCTGCAACCGTTGCTGCGCCAGTATCCGGATCTGAAGATTGAATTGGTCAATGACTACGGGTTAGCCGACATCGTCGCGGATCGGTACGACATCGGCGTGCGGCTAGGCGACCAGGTGGCCAAAGACATGATCGCGGTGCGAATCGCGCCTGACATGACGATGGCAATCGCGGGCTCTCCAGGCTACCTGCAATCGACCGCACCGGCGAAGACGCCGCAGGATCTAACGCTGCACAACTGCATCAATCTCCGATTGCCAACGCGAGATTCACTGCTCCCGTGGGAGCTACGGAAGGGGCGGCGAGAACTGCAGGTGCGGGTCGAAGGGCAGCTCACCTTCAATAGTGTCTACCAGATGATGGACGCAGCGCTTGGCGGGTTTGGGCTCGCGTACGTGCCCAAAGACCTGGCTGAGGTGCATGTCCGGGCCGGGCGCTTGAATTGGGTGCTGGAAGACTGGTTTCCCACGTTCGTCGGACATCACGTCTATTACCCTGGTCGCCGCAAATCATCCCGGGCAGTCGAGCTTGTGGTGGACGCATTGAAGAGCGGTTATCAGCGTCGAGCGCAGTGACCGCCAAATGGCGATCACGACGCAGATTTTCACCACTGCGGTCACGGCGTCAGCCCACCCAGCCTCAGCCGGCGCTGGCCGTCTGCGACGGCTGCCGCATGGGCTGCCCAGCCGTCGCCGCGTGACATGCCTCGATCATCGCGCGGAACGTCGGCGACGCATGCAGCTCGCCGCCCGCATCGAGTTCGACGCTGCCGTCCGGCGCGTCGCCGACGCCGACGCCGACCAACAGCGTCGCGCGTGGCCGCCATTCGCGCGTGCGCCGCAGCATGTTGCGCAGGTACAGCGGCGACTCGGGCGCGTCGAGCGACACGATGCAGATGATCGACGTGTCCTTGAAGCTCGGCTCGTCGGCGCGTGCGCTGCGATAGCCCGAGTGCGTCGCCATCAGCGGCGCGAAGCCCTGGCGGTTCAGCAGTTGCACGGCGATCGCGGTCGTCACTTCGTCGAACGCGCCGCGGCCGGGCACGCACAACACCGCGGCCTTGCCCGCTCCGTCCGGCTGTTGCGAGCGCATGAGCAGATCGCTGCGGTATCGCTCCGTGGCACCCGCGCCCGGCGACGCCAGATCCGGCGTCCCGGCAAGCAGCGCGTTACCCGCGTCCGCCGGTTCGGCGGGCGACAGCGAATCGCGCAGCCCTTCGGCGATATCGAGGTTCTCGACGATATCGACGAGCGCGTCGTTGATCCGCTGCAACTGGTCGGGCATCAGCACGCCGCGCTGCGCGTCGTTGCGCGCGAGCCGCAGGCCTTCGAGCGCGACCTTGTCGTAGTAGTCGATCAGCGACATCTCGCGCAGCAGCCGTTCGGCCTGCACGATCGCCTCGTGCGGATCGTCGGCGAGCAGGCGCTGATAGAAGTTCTGCGCGGGCGTCAACGCGGGCTGATCGCCGAGCAGCACGGTCAGGAAGTTCAGCCGGTCCGCGTAGCGCCCGAGCGTGACGACGCACAGCGTGAGCGGCGTCGACAGCACGAGGCCGATCGGCCCCCACAGCCAGCTCCAGAAAATCGCCGCGACCACCACCGCGAGGGGTGACAGGCCCGAGCGATGACCGTACAGCAGCGGCTCGGCGATCTGCCCGGCGACCACGTCGACGACGATGAACAGGATCAGCGTGAGGACCGCCATCGTCCATTGCGGCTGGATCGCGGCCGCGAGAAAGAATGCGAGGATCGCCGCGATCCAGATGCCGATGTACGGCACGAAGCGCAGCAGCGCGGCGATCACGCCGAACAGCAGCGCCCCCGGTACGCCGATGATCGCGAGCCCGATCGCGATGATGCCGCCCGCGCTCAGATTCACGCCGAGCTGCGCGACGAAATAGCGTGACAGGCGCCCGGCGGCGTCGTTGATCGCGGTAGTCGTGCGGTGCAGGTCGCGCGAACCGAACAGGCTGATCAGACGGTCGCGCAAATCCTCGCGCTGCAACAGGATGAAGATAGTCACGACTAGCACGATGAAGGTCGTCTCGAGCGGCGCGATGGCCGGCGTCAGCGCGCGCTGCGCGAGTTGCACAGGCGTCGGCGCGGGCTCGTGCACCTCGACCTGTTGCGGCACCTGCGGCGCGTTGCGCGCGGCGCGGCCGGTCGGGCGTGGCGGCGCGGGGCGCGATGGCGCCACGCGCTGCAGCGCGCTGGCAGCGCTGCTCATCAGGGCGTCGGCGCGGCCCACGGTCTTTTCCTGCACCGTTTCGATCTTCTGCTCGATCGCTTCCTGGTACTGTGGCAGCGCGTCCGCGAGCTGCACGAGCTGCGCGCCGATCAGCGCGCCGACCGCGAGCAGCGAGGCGAGAGCGAACAGCACCGCGATGAAGATCGACGGCAACTGGCCCATGTGCAGACGCCGCAGCATCTGCACGAGCGGCGCGAGCAGGAAGCTCAGCAGCACCGATAACGTGATCGGAATCAGTATCTCCCGCCCGAAGTACAGCCCGCACACGACCACCACGCCGGTGATCAGCGACACGAGGCCATGCAGGCCCGGCGTGCCCGGCGGGTAAACGCGGTTGGGCCGCCCATCATGCGGCGGCGGTAGCGATATTTTCATGTAAGCAGAATTCCGGTTGGGACGCGTTGACGACCGAGCGGAGCACTGGTCGTCAGCAAGACAGATGCCCGAATTGTAGGTGGTTTGGCGGGAGGGGGCTCACGCGTGGCTGCGCGTTGAGTCGCTCAATGCGCTCGAGTCGTCAGCCGACATGCACCCGCAGCATCTCCAGCCACAGCGAACTCACATACAGCAACAAGCCGATAAATCCGCCGACGATCGTCCCATTGATGCGGATGTACTGCAGATCCTTGCCGATATTCATCTCGACCTGGTGCGACATCTCGTGCGCGGGCCAGTTCTTCACCGTATCGCTGATATGGCGTGTGAGGAACCGCGCGAAGTCCGGCGCCATCGCGCGCGCCGCTTCCTCGAGGTGATCGTTCAGCGATTGCCGCAGCGCTGGATCGCGCGCGAGTTCGCGGCCGACCCACGCGCCCATCGCGGCGACACGCGCATGCAGTGCCGAATCGGCGCTTTGCAGATCGCGCTTGAGCCACGCGCGCAGCTCGCCCCACATGTCCTTCACGTAGCTGCCGAAAGCCTCGCCTTCGACCAGATAGCGCTTCAGTGCTTCGCCTTGCTGCAGGAACACGGGATCGGTCTTCAGCCGCACGATCAGCTTCTGCACCGCGTGGTCGAACTTGTCGCGCAGCTCGTGCGTGGGGTTCTCCGCGATCTGTTCGAGCATACGGTTCGCGGCGCTCGCGATCGCCTCCGCCCCCTTGTCGCCGAGCCATACCGACGGCAGAAACTTCTCGATCGTCGGATACTCGCTTTTCACCCAATCGACGATGCGCGCGGCAATGAATTCGCGCGCCGGCGCCTCGCGCAGCACCGCGATCACCTGATCGATCGCGGTGTCGAGCAGTTCCTGATGGCGGCCGTCGCGCGTCAGCGTGTCGAGAATCGCGCCGAGCGATTGCGACAGATCGACCTTCGCGAGCACGTCGCGCAACCCGTCCCTGATGAAGTTCTGAATGCGCGCGTCGTCGGCCACGTCGAGGATGCCGCCGGTGAGCCGCACCACGTAGTCGCCGAGGCGCGCGGAGTTGGCCGATTCGCTGAGCCACGCGGTGATGGTCTGCGCCGGATCATGCCGGCGGATCAGACCGACCAGCGACGGCACATCGAGAAACTTGTCCTGCACGAAGTGCGCGAGGTTGTCGGCGATCTTGTGCTTGTTGCGCGGGATGATCGCGGTGTGCGCGGACACGAGCGGAATCGGCACGCGGCGAAACAGCGCCGCGACCGCGAACCAGTCGGCGAGCGCGCCGACCATCGCGGCCTCGGCGACGGCCTTGATGCCGTCGACCCACAGGCCGCGCGGCAGGAATGCGGCGACGACGAAAACGCAGGCGGCCGCGAGCAGCAGCAGTAAAGGCGTGCGCTTGGCCTTCTTCAGTTCGGTGGTCTTGTCCATCGGGCGCGGTTGATCGTGTCGGGCGGGGGCTGGAAAGTCGGCGGGCTCGGCCGGTTCGGTTGCAATGATGCGGTACGGCCCGCGCGCGCGTCCAGCCTGGATACGCGAGCGCAATACGCGCCGGCGCTTCGGCAAGGTAACATTCGCGATTGGGCTCTTCGGCGAAATCAACGCAAGAGGACGCAACGCAATCGCAATGGAGGCACAGTGATCAGGTTTCTGCACACCGCGGACTGGCAGATCGGCACGCAATTCGGTCAGTTCGAACCGGACGAGGCCACGCATCTCGCCCAGGCGCGCTTCGACACGGTGCGCCGCATCGCCGAAGAAGCGGCCGCGCGCAACGTCGACGCGGTGCTCGTCGCGGGCGACGTGTTCGATCTGCAGACGGTGTCGGACACCGTGATCCGACGTTTGTTCGCCGCGCTGCAAGCGTTTTCCGGAGCGTGGATCATGCTGCCGGGCAATCACGACGCGGCGCTCGTCGAAAGCGTGTGGACCCGCGCGCAGCGGCTCGATTGCGTGCCGCCGAACGTGCGCCTCGTGCTCGAAGCCGGCGTCGTGCTGCTCGACGCGTGCCGTTGCGCGCTGCTGTGCGCGCCGCTCACGCAGCGCATCACCTACGACGACACCACCGCGTTCTTCGATTCCACCGATACTCCGCCCGGCTATCACCGCGTGGGGCTCGCGCATGGCAGCGTCGGCGGCATTCTGCAAGACGGCATCGATTCGTCGAATCCGATCGCGCCGACGCGCGCCGCCAGTGCGCGGCTCGACTATCTGGCGCTCGGCGACTGGCACGGCCATCTGCGCGTCGACGAACGCACGTGGTACGCGGGCACGCACGAGCAGGACCGTTTCCGCGCGAACGAGCCGGGCTTCGTCCTCGACGTTACCGTCAGCGATCCCGGCGCGGTGCCGCAGGTCGCCGCGGTGCGGGTCGGGCAATACCGGTGGCATCGCTGGGACGAGACGATTTCGGTGCCGACCGATGTCGATGCATTGAAAACCCGCCTCGCCGAACTCGGCGCGAATGACGTGCTGCGCATCGAGGTCGGCGGCACCGCGGCGCTCGCCGATGCCGAGGCGCTGCATGTCGCGGTCGAACAGGCGCGCGCCCGCATGCGCGCGTTGCGTGCCGATCTGGGCAGTCTGCACGTGCTGCCGACCGCCGACGATCTCGCCGAACTCGGCGCGCAAAGCGGCTATCTCGCGAAGGTGGTCGCGCGGCTGCGCGGCCTGCAGGAAGACGCGCAGGCCGATCCGCAAGAGGCGCGGCGCGCGGCCGAGGCGTTGCTGCTGCTGGCGCGTTTTCAGCGCGACCAGCGGCAACGCGATTCGCAGGCCGCACCACCCGCGCAGACGCGCGAGCGGCAGCAACCTGAAGCGCCGCGTGAAGGAGCCCCCGCATGAAGCTGCAACGTATCGCGATTCAGGAATTCAGGCAGTTCGGCGGCCAGATCGTGATCGACGATCTGCAGCCCGGTCTCAATCTGTTCATCGGCCCGAACGAGGCCGGCAAAAGCACGATTGCCGAGGCGGTGCGCACGGTGTTCCTCGAACGCTACAAGGCGTCGCATCTGAAAGACCTGTTGCCGTGGGGGCTCGCGAGCGGGCAGCCGTCGGTCGAGGTCAGCTTCGAGCTCGATGGTGTGACGTGCCGTCTGTCGAAGCAGTTCGTGTCGCGTCAGCGTTGCGAGCTGAGGATCGGCCAGGCCGTGTATAGCGAGGATGAAGCCGAAGACAAGCTCGCCGCGCTGCTCGGCTTCTCGCGCGCGGCGCGCGGTCCGATGAAAGCCGAGAACGCCGGCGTGCCGGGTCTGTTGTGGGTGCAGCAAGGCGGCACGCAGGAGATGCGCGATTCGACCGGGCACGCGGCGCAGTATCTGCGCGACGCGCTCACGCAACTGTCGGGCGGCCGCGAAGCGGGCGGCGAGGACGCGCTGATCGCGGCCGTGCAGCGCGAGCTGCGACAACTGCTGACCGCGCGCACGCAGAAGTCGACCGGGCCGTTCGCCGAGGCGGAGCAGAAGCTCGCCTCGCTGATCGCGAGCCGCGACGAGCTGCAACAGCAGCGCCAGCAGTTCGACGACAACATCGCGCGCCTCGCCGCCCAACAGCAGGCATTCGACGACGCCGAGCGCAGGCGACCGTGGGAGCTTCACGAGCAGAAGGCCGCGCTCGCGCAGCAACGTGCCGCGGCGGTCGAACAACTCGAACGCGGTCTCGAAGGGCTCGCGCAGTCGCTGAAGATCGGCGAGGCCGAACTCGCGTTGTCGGTGCAGCAGGAGCAGGGCGCGCTCGAACTGGAGGCGGCCATCGCGCGCGAACGCGAGCAGCTCGACGCGGCGCGCGTCGAGGTCGCGGCCGCGCAAACCGCGCATGCGCAGGCGCAAAGCCGTGTGGCGCAATTCGAGCAGGCAGCGGGCGAGGCGAACCGCGCGCTCGAACTCGCGAACGCGGCCGTGACCGCCGCCGATCTGCGCAGCCAGGTCGATTTCTATCGGGCGGAGAGCCAGCGGCTCGAAGCGTCGATCGGCGAGGCGGACAAGGCGAACGCGGCGGTGTTGCAGGCCGCGCGCGAGGCGGCGGCGCTCGAACTCGACGACGCGCAGTTCAAGCGCCTCGTCGCGCTCGACGGCGAACTGACCGTGTTGCGCGCGCGGACCGAAGCGGCGATGACGCGCATCGAGTACAGCTTGAATGGCGAATTGAGCGTCGGCGATCAGACGATCAGCGGCAGGGGCGTGCTGCATGTCGACGATGAAAAGCGCATCGGCCTCGGGAAGCTCGGCGAACTGCGCGTGATTCCGGGCGTGTCCGATCTGTCCGCGCGGTTGTCGGAGCTGGCGTCGCTCGAGGCGAAGCACGCGCAGTTGCTGCGCTCGCTCGGCGTCGCGTCGGTGGGCGATGCGCAGGCGCGTCACGAGCAATGGAAAACGCTGGTCGCGCAACAGAAGAGCCAGGCGAGGATTCTCGAGGTGCACGCGCCGCAAGGCATCGATGCGTTGCGCGCGGCGCTGGCATCGACGGCGGCGCGCTTGCAGGCGTCGAGCGAGCGCCTTGCCAGTCTGCCCGACGTGTCCGCGGCGGCACCGCTCGACGACGCGCGCCGCAACGCCGACATCGCGCGCGACGCGTTGGAGACCGCGCGCAAGGTGCTCGCGCAGGCGGCGGGCGCGCAATCCAGCGGCGTTGCGAAGGCCGATTCGCTCACGGCGCAGTTGCAGCGTAAAGAAGCGCAGCTGCACGACGAAGCGTTTCGGCGCAAGCGCGCGCAGTGGCAGGCGCATATCGTCGAGCAACGCGTCAAGGTCGATGCGCTGAAGAACCAGCGCGGCGAGCGCGAGCGCGAACTCGATGCGGCGCGTCTGGACGACCCCGTGGCGGAGGCGAAGCGCTATCGCGCATCGGCGGACCTCGCGCGCAACGAGCAGCACGAGCGTCAACTGCGGATCGCGGAGCTGCGTAGCCAGCTCGAAACGATGGGCGCATCGGGCCTCGGCGAACGGCTTGCCGCGCTCGAAGCCCAGGTCGAGCAGGCCACGCGTCGCAAGGACGAACTGCGCCTGCGCGCGAGCGCGCTCAGTCTGCTCGACGAAGTGCTGGTCGACGAACGCGACGCCGCGCTCGCCCAACTGCGTGCGCCGTTGACCGAGCGGGTCGGTCACTACCTGAAGCGGCTTTTTCCGCAGTCGAGCCTCGCGCTCGGCGACGATCTGATTCCGGCGATGCTCGATCGCGACGGCCGCGCGGAACTGCTCGATGCGCTCAGCTTCGGCACGCGCGAACAGCTCGGCATCCTGACGCGGCTCGCGTACGCGGATCTCTTGCAGGCCTCAGGCCGGCCGACTCTGCTGATGCTCGACGATGCCGCGGTACACACCGATGCCGCGCGCCGCGACGCGCTCAAACGCGCGTTGATCGACGCGGCGACGCGGCATCAGATTCTGGTGTTCACGTGCCATCCGGAGTTGTGGGACGACCTGGGCGTCAGGCAGCGGGCGGTGCAGGATCTGAAGGTGGCGTGAGCGGGGCGGGCCGGTACCACCCCGGTACGGTCCGCTTACTCGTACCACCGCGGCGTGTACACCCACTGCGCGCCGTGATGACCGCAAGCGAATCTTCTCGTCAGCGACGACCCGACGATCACCATCGTGCGCATATCCACATCGGCCGAGCGAAGCTCGCCGAGCGTCAGCGTGCGCAGCGTGCCGCCGGGCCGGCCGATATCGCGACCCAGCACCACCTGGGTCGATGGCACGCGATACTCCCGCACGATGTCGAGTGCCTTGTCGAGTTGCCATGGACGCGCGCGCGAAATCGGGTTGTAGAACGCCATCACGAGATCGGCCTGCGCCGCATGGCGCAGGCGGGTTTCGATGATCGTCCACGGCTTCAGGTTGTCCGACAGCGACAGCATGCAGAAGTCGTGGCCGAGCGGCGCGCCGGCCTGCGCGGCGGTCGCGAGCGCGGCCGACACGCCCGGCACGATCGATAGTTCGACGGCCGCCCATGCGTCGTTCCGGGAAGCTTCGAGCGCTTCGAGCACGGCGGCCGCCATCGCGAACACGCCGGGGTCGCCCGACGACACCATCACGACCGAGCGGCCCTCGCTCGCGAGCTCGAACGCGTGCCGCGCGCGCTGCATTTCCTCGCGATTGTCGGTGCCGTGCACGCGCTGACCGGCGCGCAGCGGGCCGGCCATTTTCACGTACGTGTCGTAGCCGAGGATGTCGGTTGCTTCGTTCAACGCGGTGCGCGCGGCCGGGACCATCAGCTCGGCCCGGCCGGGACCGAGGCCGATCACGCTCAGACGGCCGCGGGCACGGCCGAGCGTCGCGGGGTCGATGGCGAGCGGGGAGAGGGCGAGCACGACGCCGGGGTGTGCGTCGTCGTGCAGCGTTTCGTGGGGGACGCGTAGCGCGGTATGCAGCAACCTTGCGGCACTCGATTCGCCCTGTGCGGCGCTGGCATCGGCGAAGCGCAGCGGCACCTCGAGAAGCCTTGCCGCTTGCGCGAGCGCCGGGTCGGCCATGCTCGTCGATGGCGCGAGCAAGGCCGCAAGCGAAAGCATCGCGAGACCCTGCGCGTTCAGTGCCGCGCGCACGCGTGCGACGATCGCGTCGGCGGCATCGGCATCGTCGCTGGCGACAGCCGCCACCACACTGCGCGGATGAATCACGAGTTCGTCGTCACGCCCATCCCACGCGCGCGGCGTCACGCGAATCGCGAGACGCGCCGACGCCGAGCGCGGCAGTTGCGCGTCGTCGAGCCACGGCGCGTCGCCTTCGATGCGCGTGCTTTCGCCCGCGAGCAGATCCGACACGAAGCGCTTGCCCTGACCCAGGTCGGCGAGCGCATAGCCATCGGGCGGATTGAGCACGCAGGTGCCGAAGCGCAGCTCGCCGCTCGTCGTGATCGCGGGCTGTACGGCCAACGCCGCGGCGATGTCGCGCGCCATTACGTTGACGCCCGCGAGGCCGCCGAGCAGCGGCACGACCGCGCTGCCGTCCTCGGCGACCGCGAGGACCGGCGGCTCGGCGCCTTTGTTCGACAGCAGCGGCGCGAGGCAGCGAATCACGATGCCGGCCGCGCACAGCGCGACGATCGGCGTGCCGCGCGCATACAGCTCGCGCAGATGCGCGCCGAGTTCGCTGTACGAGACGTCGGCGTCGACGCGCCCCTGCAGCGCATGGACCTGGCAGTCCGTGGCAACGCCGGCCGCGGCATGCGCGCCGCGCTCGACATACGACGCCTGAATCCGCCGCGCGGTCGCAAGCGCGCCCGTACCGAGAATCACGATGGCGGGCCCGTTCATCCTTGCCATTTTTGCCCCGGCACGACCAGCAGTGAGAAATACGGCGACGCCATCGGATCGACTTCCGCGAGCGGCACGATGCGCTGATTTCGCATCGTCGCGCGTTCGACGTACAGCGCGCGCCGCGCGAGTCCGAGTTCGTCGAGCACGCGCCGTACCTTGTCGAAATTGCGGCCGAGTTTCATGATGACCGCCGCGTCGGCGTCGGCCAGACGGCGGCGCAATTCATCTTCGGGCAGCACGCCCGACAGCACCGACAAGCTCTGGTTGCGATAGACGAGCGGCGCGCCGAGCACCGCTGCGCCGCCGAGCATCGAGCACACGCCGGGCACCACCTCACTGTCGTAGCGCGCCGCGAGCCGGTCGTGCAGATACATGTACGAGCCATAGAAGAACGGATCGCCTTCGCAGATCACCGCGACGTCGCGGCCCGCGTCGAGATGGCCCGCGACGATTTCGGCGGCGGTGTCATAGAAGTCCGCGATGATCGCTTCGTACGACAGCGGCGGTTCGAGTGCTTCGGTGGTGACCGGATAGACGAGCGGCAGATGCTGCTGCGCGTCGTGCAGATACGCCTCGATGATGCCGAACGCGTTGCCCTTCTTGCCCTTCGCGACGAAATATGCGACCACCGGCGCCGCTTTGAGCAGCCGCAGCGCCTTCAACGTCAGCAATTCCGGGTCACCGGGACCGACGCCGATGCCGTACAGCCGTCCGCGACTCGTTAGCTGGCTCGCCATTTATTCGACCTCCGTCGCAAGCGCGTTGACCGCGGCGGCGGCCATCGCGCTGCCGCCGCGCCGTCCGTGCACGACCACATAGGGGACGCCGCGGCTGTTTTGCGCGAGTGCCGCTTTCGATTCCGCCGCGCCGACGAAGCCGACCGGAAAGCCGAGAATCAGCGCCGGCTTCTGCGCGCCGGCATCGAGCATGTCGAGCAGATGAAACAGCGCGGTCGGTGCATTGCCGATCACGACGACGCTGCCCGCCAGATGCGGGCGCCACAATTCGAGCGCGGCGGCCGAGCGCGTGTTGCCGATTTCGCGCGTGAGCGCGGGCACGTCCGGGTGCGTGAGCGTGCAGATCACTTCGTTGTTCGCGGCCAGCCGCGCGCGCGTGATGCCTTGCGCGACCATGCCCGCATCGCACAGGATCGGCGCGCCTTGCGCGAGCGCGCGGCGGCCCGCGCTGCCGGCACCGTCGGAGAACGCGAGGTCGTCGATCACGTCGACCATGCCGCACGCGTGGATCACGCGCACCGCGAGCTTTTCGAGGTCGGCGGGGATGCGCGCGAGGTCGGCCTCCGCGCGGATCGTCGCGAAGGATTGGCGATAGATCTCCTGACCGTCGCGAATGTAATCAAGCATGTGGAGTACTCCGGGCGAGGCGCGCGAGCAGCGCGGCGGCCTCGTCGATCGTCAGTTGGGGCGCGACGCATTGGCCGAAGCCGGGGCGGCCGTCGCGTCGATAAAGGTCGTAGAGGCCGGGCGCGGCGGCGAGCAGCGTGTAGGGCGCGCGATGGGCAGCCGCGCAGGAGCGCGGACAGCCCGTCAGATGCACGTCGACGCCGGCGGGTAAGCGCTCGGCGAGTTGCAGCGCGTCGGTCTTGGTGTCGGCGAGGCCCTTCGCGCAGCCGGCCGAACCGGCGCAGGCGATCACGTGCGTGATGGCCTGCGCGGGATCGCACGCGAGACCGAGTTCGATCAGCTTCGCGAGCACGGCGGGCACCGCCGTCGTCGCGATGTCGGGCAGCAGCACGCTTTGCCATGGCGTCGCGTGCAACCTGCCGTTGCCGTGTTTTTGCGCGAGCGCAGCCAAGGCGCGCAGCGTGGCCGCATCAATCCGGCCGAGCGGTGGTTGGCCGCCGACATGCGACGTGCCGTCGCCGCGCTGCGCGTGCGCGCCGAGCCGCAGCGATGGGTCGGCGGCGATGTGTCGTTGCCAGTGGCTCAGCGATGCGTCGCGCGCGAGCGGGAAATCGACGTAGCGCTGCGCGTGCTGCAGCAGCGCGTCGGCGCAATGCGTGGCGAGCAGGTCGCGCATGCGGGTCGCGTCGGCTGCGGCGAGGTCGAGGAACGTGTGCAGCAACGCGCGCAGGAGCGCAGGCACGCGCGACGCCGGCACCGCCGCGAGCGTGCCCGTGCCGTTGGAATCGCGATGGTCGCGCGGGTTCGAGTTTTCGCCTGCCGGAGCCGGGCACCCCGCGAGGCCGAACACGAAGCGCACGCCTTCTTCGTCAGCCGACGCCGCGAGCCACACGTCATGCGGATGATCGACCCGCGCAAGCTGTTCGCCGCCGTCGAGCAGCAGCGCGAATTTCGGCGACAACGCTACGAAACGCGCATCGCCTTGCAGCAGCGTCAGCAGTTCTGCGCACAGCGGCGTCGTGTCGATCAGCGCGTGCGGATCGCGGCCGGCGGCGGGGCTGATCATCACGTTGCGGACGTCGTCGGCGGAACTGAGCGCGCCGGCCGGTCCAAGCCCCGCACCGATCAGCGCCGCGCTCAACGCCGCTTCGTGTCCGTTACGCACGCCGCGCAGTTGCAGATTCGCGCGATTGGTCAGCTCGGCGACGCCGTTCGCGTGCCGCGTGCTCGCATCGGCGATCGCGCGTGCCTGCGCCGCGCTCAGCACGCCGCCGGGCAGTTTGATGCGGCAGATGCCGCCGTCGCGCGCGGGGACGATGCGCAGCAACCCCGGACATGCCGAGGACCGCGGTGTCGTGACCGCGTGGGACGAAACAGTGGGAGGCGAAGCTCGATTCAAAGGGGCACCGGGTTTAGCGTCGCGCGACGGCATGGCTGCGGCCTCGCTGCATGCTGCCCGACGAGGGCCGGCGTGAACGGTGCGGCCGAAAGGCGCTTCGGGCCGACCGTGGGCAATGAAAGCGGCCATTATATCTTTACGCTGTGGCCGCAGCGCCTGTTTGCCGGCCATCGCGCGCTGCCGGTGATCCCGGCAGCATGGCGCTCCGCCGCGAACCCGCGGGCCGCATGGCGGCGGTATCATGCCGACTTTCGCAACCCGCGCTCCGAGCCTGTGCAAAGCCGCATGCGTGAGCCGGTGCAATCGCTAAAGAATCGACGCAACTAATGAGGATGGATGCATGCCGGCATGGCTGACCGTAGTGGGCATTGGCGACGACGGCTTCGCCGGTTTGGGGCGGCCCGCGCGGCGTGCGTTGCTGGGCGCGTCGGTCGTGTACGGCGGCGAGCGCCATCTGGCGATGCTGCCCGCGCGGCTCGCCGCGCGCCGTGCCGCATGGCCGCGCCCGTTCGATCTCGCGCCGTTGCTCGCCGAGCGTCCGCACGCGGTGTGCGTGCTCGCGAGCGGCGACCCGATGCTGTTCGGCGTCGGCGCGACGCTCGCGCGGCAGTTGCCGGCCGGCGAGTTGCGCGTGCTGCCGGCGCCGTCGTCGTTGTCGCTCGCGGCCGCGCGGCTCGGCTGGCCGTTGCAGGATGTCGCCACCGTCTCGCTGGTCGGCCGACCGCTTGCCGCCCTGAATGCGCATCTGCGTGACGGCGCGCGCCTGTTCGTGCTGAGCGTGGACGGGCGCACGCCCGCGGCACTGGCGGCCTCGCTCGATGCGCGCGGTTTCGGCGCGACTGCCATGACCGTGCTCGAACATCTGGGCGGTGCACGCGAACGGCGTGTCGATGGCCGCGCGGATCAATGGCCGGCCGGCGAGATGGCCGCGCTCAATCTGATCGCGCTCGAGTGCCGCGCGTCGGCGCATGCGCCGCGTCTGCCGCTGACCTGCGGTTTGCCCGACGACGCCTTCATCCACGACGGCCAGTTGACCAAGCGCGACGTGCGCGTCATCACGCTCGCGCGCCTCGCGCCCGCGCCCGGCGAGTTGCTGTGGGACGTCGGCGCGGGCAGCGGTTCGATCGGAATCGAATGGATGCGCGCGCATCCCACGTGTCGCGCGATCGCGATCGAAGCGAACGACGCGCGGCAGCGCTTCATCGAACAGAATCGCGATGCTTTGGGCGTGCCCGGGCTGCAACTCGTGGCCGGCCGCGCGCCCGACGCGTTGCAGGGACTGCCGGCGCCGCACGCGGTGTTCATCGGCGGTGGGGTGACGGAGCCTGACGTGCTCGACACCTGTTGGACACAACTGCGCGACGGCGGCCGGCTCGTCGCGAACGCGGTGACGCTGCAAGGCGAGGCGGTGCTCGCCGCATGGCGCGAGCGGCATGGCGGTACGCTGACGCGCATCGGGCTCGCTCACGCGCAACCGCTCGGCGGCTTCGATACGTGGCGCCAGGCGTTGCCGATCACACTGCTCGACGTGACCAAACCCGCCAAACCAGCGGCCGATTCGTGATGCGTGACGAGACTCCCGAGCAGCCGGCGCCGCTGCGCAGCGGCTATACGACCGGCAGTTGCGCGACCGCGACGTCGCTCGCGGCCGCTCGTCTACTGCTGGCGGGCGAGGTCAGCGAGGTCGCGGAGATCGTGTTGCCGAAGGGCCAGCATGTGCCGATGCGGCTCACGTTCTGCCGCCTTGCCGCGCTGGACGGCGAGCGGATCGCCGAAGCCGGCACGATCAAGGATGCCGGCGACGATCCCGACGTGACCCACGGCGCGCTCGTGTTCGCGCGCGTGCGCCTCGTGCCCGGGCCCGGTGTGATCTTTCGCGCGGGGCCGGGCGTCGGCACGGTCACGCGCGCGGGGCTCACGCTGCCGGTCGGCGAACCGGCGATCAATCCGGTCCCGCGCCAGATGATCACGCAGCACCTCGACGAACTCGCCGCGCGCCATGCGTATCGCGGCGGCTTCGAAGTGACGCTCGGCGTCGAAGGCGGCGAAGCGCTCGCGCTGAAAACGATGAACCCGCGACTCGGGATTGTCGGTGGGCTGTCGATACTCGGCACCACCGGCATCGTGCGGCCGTTTTCGTGCTCGGCGTATATCGCGTCGATCCATCAGGGCATCGATGTCGCGCGAGCGAACGGCTATACGCATGTGGCCGCCTGCACCGGCAACGCGAGCGAGGACGCGATGCGCGCGCACTACGGCCTGCCCGATATCGCGCTGATCGAAATGGGCGATTTTGTCGGCGCGGTGCTCAAGCATGTGAAGCGCGCGCCGGTCGAGCGACTGAGCATTTGCGGCGGCTTCGGCAAGCTCAGCAAGCTCGCGGCCGGCCATCTCGATCTGCATAGCCGCAACTCCAGCATCGATCTCGAACAACTCGCCGCCTGGGCTGCCGCGCATGGCGCCGACGCCGCGCTGCAAGCGGCGATGCGCGCGGCCAACACGAGCCAGCAGGCGCTCGCGCTCGCTCACGCGCGGCAGGTGCCGCTCGGCGATATCGTCTGTCAGCACGCGTTGGCCGTTGCTCGCGATATCGTGCCGCCGCAGGTCAGCGTCGAAATCTTCGCGATCGACCGGCAGGGCAACATCGTCGGAGTCGCGCGGTGACGCGCATCCTGCTGCTCGGCGGCACCGGCGACGCGCTGAAGATCGCGCGCCAACTCGGTCCCGCGCATGTGTACAGTCTCGCGGGACTCGGCAAGGTCCCCGACGACTTGAAGTGCGCGGTGCGCGTCGGCGGTTTCGGCGGCAGCGCGGGTCTGGCGCGTTACCTCGCGAGCGAAGCGATCGGCCTCGTGATCGACGCGACGCATCCGTACGCGGCGCGGATCAGCGCGAATGCCGTAGACGCGTGCCGCGTGGCGAAGGTGCCGTGCTGGGCGCTGCGGCGTCCAGCGTGGCAGCCGCAAGCCGGCGACGAATGGCGCATGGTCGATGACTGGAACGAACTGATCGACACGCTCGCGCCGTTCAGGCGGCCGCTTTTCACGCTCGGGCGCGAACCGCTCGCGCATCTCGACGAGATTGCGCCGCATCAATTCTGGACCGTGCGCGTGCTCGATTCGCATCCGGACACGGCGCGCTCGCGCATCCTCGCGGCGCGCGGACCGTTCACGCTCGACGGCGAACGCGCGCTGTTCGCGCTGCAGGCGTTCGACGTCGTCGTCAGCAAGAACAGCGGCGGCGCCGCGACCGAGGCGAAGCTCGAGGTCGCGCGCGAACGCGGCTTGCCGGTGATCATGCTGCGACGGCCGGTGTTGCCCGAGGTCGATCGCGAGTTCGCCAGCGTTGCCGATCTTCTCGATGCGTTGCCCGCGCAGGCGAATGCGGATTCGGGTAAGTGAGCAAATAATTGGAGTACTGAATGACAGTGTTTTTTATCGGCGCGGGTCCGGGCGACCCGGAACTGATCACGGTCAAAGGGCAGCGTCTCGTGCGCAGTTGTCCGGTGATCCTGTATGCGGGGTCGCTGGTGCCGGCCGCGGTGCTCGAAGGTCATAGCGCGCAACAGGTGATCAACACCGCGGAGCTCGATCTCGACCAGATCGTCGCGCTGCTCGCGGCGGCGCACGCGAAGGGCCAGCATGTCGCGCGGGTGCATTCGGGCGATCCGTCGCTGTACGGTGCGATCGGCGAGCAGATCCGCCGTTTGCGCGAGCTGGCCATTCCTTACGAAATCGTGCCCGGCGTGACCGCGACGGCCGCATGCGCAGCGGCGCTCGGCTGCGAGTTGACGCTGCCCGGCGTGTCGCAGACGCTGATCCTCACGCGCTACGCGAGCAAGACGTCGATGCCCGAAGGCGAGCAGTTGGGCGATCTCGCGCGGCATCGCGCGACGCTGGCGATTCACCTCGGCGTGCGGCATCTCGCGCGCATCGTCGATGAGTTGCGGCCGCATTACGGCGGCGCGTGTCCGATCGCGGTGATCTATCGCGCGAGCTGGCCCGACGAGGAAAAGATCACTGGCACGCTCGACGATATCGTCGCGAAGGTGCAGGGCAGCGCGATCGAGCGCACCGCGCTGATTCTGGTCGGCCAGGTGCTGGCCGCCGAAGGGTTCGCCGATTCGACGCTGTATGCGAAGGGCAGTTGACGGCGCCGTGAAAGCCTTTCTGGCGTCAGGAAGCGGCGTGCGTTGTCGATCATAATGTGACGCAGCGCGCGAGCCTGGCCGCCGTCTGCTGGCAAAACGCGAAGCGCGAAAACGCGAAAATCCGCAAGTTCTGCACCGCCTCGCGGCGCGCAGACCGCCTGCGTCACCGATCTGCTGATCCCCATTTGCGAGAACTAACCATGATGCGTCGAAGCTGTGCCGCGCTGTCGAGCGCGGTGCGTGATTTCTTCGCGGCGACGCTGCCGGCGGGCGGCTCGTAGCGCTCGCGAACGCACGTGGTTCGCGACGCCGCGCGACTCAATCCTCGAGCGGCGACATGGCCTTGAGTGGTGCCGGCTGGTCGTCGCCGAATCGGATCGTTGGGACCAGCGCGAGCAGCGCGACCACGAATAGCGCGATCACGAACATCGACACGAAGGTCAGATGCAGCGACTGGTGCAGCACGAGCCGGACCAGATCGCTGTCGCCGAGATCGGCGGCGCGGTTCTGCAGCAGCGCCTTCAGCTGATCCGACGTGACCGTCGCGACGCCCTGCGAATGACTGAGCCCGAAGTTCAGCACCGCGCCGAACAGCGTCGCGCCGAGCGTGCTGCCGAGATTGCGCGAAAACAGGTTCGACGCGGTCGCGCTGCCGCGTTCGTCCATCCTGACGATCTCCTGGATCAGCACGAGCGAACTGACGCTCGACGTCCCCATGCCAAAGCCCATGATCAGCGACGCGAACCCGGCGACGAGCGGCGACGCGCCCGGCGACAGCAACAGCAGCAGCACCGCGCCGAGCGGCACGAACGCGCTGCCGCAGATCAGGATGCGCCGCAAACCGAGCCGGTGAAACGACTTCGCCGCGAACGTCGCGCCGGTGGGCCAGCCGACCATCATCATCGTCAGCGCGAGGCCGGCCACCACGGGCGAACGATGCAGCACGCCCTGCACGTACATCGGCAGGAACGTGGTCGCGCCCATCAGGATCATGCCGGCCAGCACCGTCGCGCTGTTGCATGCGGCGATCGGGCGGCGGCTCCATAGCGCGAACGAGATCATCGGTTCGGCCGCGCGACGCTCCTGCAGCACGAACAGCAGCACGCACAGCACGAAGACGCCGCCTGCGAACGAGGCTGGCGCCAACGCGTCGTCGCCGGCGTAGGTCAGCGTCATCATCAGCGCTGCGATCGCGGCCATGAACAGCGCGGCGCCGGCGAAGTCGATGGACGGCCGCGCGTGCCGTTCCGATTCGCGCAGGAACGCGATGAAGCCCGCCGCCGACGCGAGCCCGATCGGCACGTTCATCCAGAAGATCCACGCCCAGGACAGGTTGTGAATGATGAAGCCGCCGACCATCGGACCCACGACCGCCGAAATCGCCCACACGCTCGCGAGATAACCCTGCACCTTGCCGCGTTCGCGCGCCGGGTACAGATCGGCGACGACGGTCAGCGTGACCGGCTGGATCGCGCCCGCGCCGATCCCCTGGATCAGGCGGAACACGATCATCGCCGGCATCGACCACGCGAAGCCGGCGAGCACCGAGCCGACGAGAAAGATCGCGATGCCCGCGAGGATCACGGGCTTGCGCCCATAGAGGTCGGCGAGCTTGCCGAACACCACGGTCATCGCGGTCTGCGTCAGCAGGAACGACGAGAACACCCAACTGTATAAATGCAGGTCGCCGAGTTGCGAGACGATCTGCGGCATGGCGGTCGACACGATGGTCGCTTCGATCGCGACCATCGCCATCGAGGCCATCACGGCGGCGATCACGAGCGGGCGCGAAGATTGAATATTGCGGGACATGAAGGGCGTAGTATCGATATGTTGAATGCGTCGACGGCCCGGAGGAGGCCTTGCTGCGACGCATCGGCGCGGCCGCGCGCGGCGGCCGGTCAGGAGTATGCGCCTTGCGGAGAATGCGCGCTCGCGCCCGGGCAGCCGGCGAACCGGCCGGATTGGGCACGACCGTTGCGTATTCGGATTTCCCTTTGACACACGGAGGACAATCATGAGGATCGAATTCACCGGACGCCGGGAAGTGGTGGCTGCTGCGCGCGTCGCCTACGAGGCCAATGTGGACGGGAAGGACGTATGGTGCAGCGTGTCGCTCGACGCGCTCAATGACCATTTCGGCAATGGCAGCCTCGGCAACGGCGCCCCGTCTGCTCACGATCTGGTGGGAGCGTTCGAGGCGAACCGCGCCCGCATTGAAAATGCTACGCGGCGGGTGCTCGAACGCAACGGGGGACGGTCCGTGGAGCTCGAGACGCGCGACTTCGATTGAGCGACCCGCTTGCTTGTATCGGGTCAAGCGATTCGTGCCGCGGTGGAAAGGACTCTTCCATCGCGGCGACTATATCCGCGACGTCGGCGCGGCTACAGTATCGACGCACACACCGCTTAACGCGTGTGAGCGAGAGAGTTGGACCCGGCTGCCGGCAGCCGGGTCTTTTTTTATGGCGCGTGCGAGCACGCCATTATTTCGCTGGCAATTCGCCGCAGGAGCGTGCGACGATTAGCACGGTGATTCGCGCGACGATTGAAAGGCTGCGGTATAGTCGCGGCAACTTTAAATCCGTCTCTTCGATTCTCTGGAGAATATCGTGCAGGAAATCATCGAAGGTCTGATCCGCTTTCAACGCGAGGTCTTTCCACAGCAAAGCGCGCTCTTCAAGCGTTTGTCGACCGCGCAGAATCCCAGCACCCTCTTCGTGACGTGTTCGGACAGCCGCGTGGTGCCGGAACTGCTGACGCAGACCGAACCGGGGTCGCTGTTCGTGATCCGCAATGCGGGCAACATCGTGCCGTCGTACGGTCCGGAGCCGGGCGGCGTGTCGGCGACCGTCGAATATGCGATTGCCGTGCTCGGCGTGACCGACATCGTGATCTGCGGCCATTCGAACTGCGGCGCGATGACGGCGATCTCGAGCTGCACGAATCTGGAGCACATGCCGGCGGTCGCGAGCTGGCTGCGTCACGCGGATGCGGCGAAGGCGATCAACGCGTCGCGCCACTACTGCTCGGATGCGGAGCGTCTCGAGGCGCTGGTCAAGGACAACGTGATCGCGCAGCTCAGCAACATCCGCACGCATCCGTCGGTGGCGGTCGGACTCGTGAACAAGACGCTGCGGCTGCATGGCTGGATCTTCAATATCGAAAGCGCCGAAATGCTTGCGCTCGATGGCAAGACCGGTAACTTCTTGCCGCTTGCGGATAATCGGGAAATTTGTGCGGGTTGAAGTGGCATTAAAACGGGTTTTTAGTTTGAGGGATTGACACCTTGGCTTGCTAAAAGCCTTGCATAAAGCGAACGCGGCGCAACGGATATTTCCGGTGCGCCGCGTTGTTTTTTCGGGTTGGCCGGCGCGGCGACGCGGCTTCGATCCCACCGCGCCGCCCGGCACAACCACCTCTATCAGCTCGACGTCACCAGCGAATCCGACGGCACGAGCTTCAACACACCAGGGCTCTTCGCAGCCGGGTTCGACCACAGCAGATGCATGCTCGCCGCGCCCGTGCCGTGCACGTACTCGACCTTGATCGAGGCGCTCTGGTTCGCGGCGAGATGGACCTTCCCGCCCGCGCTGCCTGGCGTCGTGCTCGTCTTGTCGATCACCTTCACGCCGTCGATCCACAGACGCGCGACGTTGTCGCTGTTGATCGTGAACGTATATTCGCCGTCCTGCGTCGCCTTCAGCGCGCCGGTCCAGCGCACGCCGTAGTTGGTCGCGTTGACGCCGGCCGATGCATCGGGCGAATCGGTGCCGCGCTCGGTGTTCAGATCGAAATCGATCAGCGGCGTGATCGACGTCTTCACCGGCGCCGCGCTGAAGGTCGGATCGTTGTAGTACGCGACCTGCAGCACCGGCAGCTTGACGTCGAAGCCGCCCGTCAGCGCCTGCGTTTCCGACGTCTGCCAAGGATGGCCGTCCGGGTAGAACGTCCCCTGGAACGGCGTCGCCGGTTCGACCGTCGCGGGCGCGCTCGGCGTCTGGCCCCAGTGGAAGCGCGTATTGGTACGGCCGATCATGAGCTCCCACACGATGAAGCCGGTGGTGCCGCCATAGTTCCCGACGATACCCGGCATCGTCTGGCCCGTCGTGCCCGCGAAGCCGCGTTGCAGCGTCTCCGAATTCAACGCGTTGATGCTGCTGCCATTCACCGGACCCGTGTACGGATTGTTGTACGGATGGAACCCATAGAAGTCCGAAAAGTACGTGCCTTCGTCTTCCTGCACCTGCGGCGAGTTGATCGGCTGCGTCGCGCCTGCGTTCAGGATCGCGATACGCGCATCGTTCATCATCTCAGCGCGCGTGTTCTGCAATGAACCATTGCCGCTGCAGCCCGGTTCGTTCATCGGCTCCCAGAAGATGATGCGCGGGTCGTTGCGATGCGGCGCGACAAAGTCGGTGATGTAGTTCGCGAGGCTCTGCTTGTATGTGATCGCCGGGTTCGACGCGCTCGCCTGGAAGTACGCCTGCTCGACCGGCGTGCCCGGCGACTGCACCCACTGGCTGTTATGCACGCCCCAGACTGGCGCGGGCTGCGGGCCGAATTGAGGGGTGGGGTTCCAGCAGTCGTCGTAGAAGATCGGCGAAACCTTGATGCCGTGCCGCGCGGCGATCGTCAGCAGGTTTTCGAACTTGCTCAGGAAGGCCACGCGATCGTTGGCCCACACCAGATAGTGCAGGTACACGGCGACCGTGTTCATGCCGTACGTCTGCGCATAGGTGAGTTCGCGGTTGACGATCTCGGGATCGTAGTTCTCCCAGAAGTCGATTGCGTTGACCGCGTTGGACGGCGTGTAGACCGCGCCGACCACCTTCGAGAAATCGTAAACCGGCGAAGTCACGGTCGGATACGTATGGATCGTGATGTTGCTGAACGATACGCCCACACCGAAGCGCCGCACGCCGAAGCTACCCGACTGGAACGCCGCGGGCAGCGCATTGGTCGCGTCGTTGGCGCTCACCACGCGCTGGCCGTCCAGATCGACGAGGATCGCGTTGCCGCTCGTCGTCACCTTCAGATGATGCGTGCTGCCGCCGACGATCGAACTGATCGGATACTGGATGAAATTGGTCCAGTTGTTGTTCTCGCGACCCACCACGAGCGAATGCGAGCCGGTGTCGAGGCCGATGAAATAGCCGGTCAGGCTGTCCGGACCGCCCGACGTCGGGTTCGTCGTGCGCACGACGAAGCCCGCGTTCGCAGGGCCCGAGCCGACCGGTGCGGTGACGGTCACGTCCGCTTCGTACGACGCGCTCGCGTAGGTCGTGGCGAGCGCGACGGCCTTGTCGCCGGCGCCGGTGCCGTTGGCGGGCGGCGCGTCGATCGCGATCGTCGACGCACTGGCGCCCGGGTGCCAGGTGCTCGCCGAACCGGGCGCGAGGTAACTGGTGAAATCGCCGAACGACAGCGTCGTCCTCGAGAGCGGGGCGGGCGGCGCGGGGGGCGTGTACGGCGCCAGGTTCAGCGTCGGGTCGGCGATCACGAGTGGCGGGGTGGTCGTTTTCATGCCGACCGGGATGGCCTTGGCGGCCTTGAACTCATTCTGCACGTCGGCCGCGTCGGCCGAAGCCACGGCGGCGGCCGACGCCGACGAAACGGCTGTCGCCGCTGTCGCATCGACCGCTTTGACCTGCTCGTCCGCCGTAGCGGACGCGTTGGGCGAACCGTCATTACCGCCGCAGGCGCTCAGCATCGCGAGCGCGGCCAGCACAAAGTAATTGCGCACCTGTATCTCCTGAGGTCCCCGCTTGGTCGTGGGTCATAATTATTATTAAATACGCATACAGCGAACTTGCTTGAAAGCATCGCTGTAAGAGTGCGGAAGTCGATATGAATAATATTATTAGTTAGTCTGACCAGTATCGGTGGATTCCCTGATTTGCCAAAGTGGGCGCGCGGGGTAGTCGCGAGGGCGCGCGCGAGCGCGGGCATAATCCTGTTTTTCATCACCCACGCTCACCGAACCGTCCATGCCGCCCGTCGCCGCCGTCCGCCCGAGCGCCGTACCGTTGCGCAGCGTCGCGCTGATCCTCGTGTCGATGTTCTGCTTCGCGCTCGTCGACGCCCTCGCGAAATCGCTTGCGCTCGCCTATCCGGCCAACGAGGTCACGTTCTTCCGCATGCTGTTCGGTCTGTTCCCGGCCGTCGCGATGTGCCTGCGCGGCAAGCCGCTCGCCACGCGCTTGCGGCAACTGGACGTGCGCGGGCAGACCCTGCGCGCGCTGACGCTGCTCGGCGCATCGGGTCTGTTCTTTGCGGGGCTGCCGTATATGCCGCTCAGCGAGGCGGTCGCGATCGTCTATTCGGAGACCTTGCTCGTGATCGTGCTGGCGCCGCTGCTGTTGCACGAAACGCTCAAGCCGCGCGACGCGCTGGCCGCGGCAGTCGGTTTCGCCGGCATGCTGCTCGTGGTGCGCCCTGACGGCTCGCACGCGAGCTGGCTCGGGCCTGCGCTGCTGATCGCGAGTGCGTTGTGCGGCGCGCTGTCGATCATCCAGATCAAGCGCATCAAAGCCAGCGACGATTCGGGCACGACCGTGCTGTACTTCACGCTGGTCGGCACGGCCGTCATGGGCGCGTCGCTGGTCTTCGCGTGGCGCACACCGTCGTTCGATGCGCTCGCGATCATGGCGCTGCTCGGCGCGCTTGCGACGGCGGGCCAGTTCTTGATGACGATGGCGTTCCGCGATGCCGATGCCGGCGCGCTCGCGCCGTACAACTACACGAGCATCGTGTGGGCCGCGCTGTTCGGCTACCTGGTGTGGGGCGAGACGATCGGCGGAATATCGATGCTCGGTATCGCGTTGATCGTCGGCAGTTCGATCGCCGTCGCGATGCGCCGCAAGCCGGAGGAAGGGCCGCTCGTCTGAGTTGCGCTTGCGTCGCTGAAAACAGGGTCGAAGGCGGCGCCGGAAGAACCGCTTGGGACTCCGATTAAGGCGCGCGTTTGAACGGAAGAATACCCGTCGATTTCGGACACATCCCCGACCAGATCCGCCGATTCGTCGGTTGTTGGGTCTAAAAGGGAAAACACTGTCATTCGGATCGCCCACACTTTGACTAATGGGTCGGTCGATCGGTTGGAATGGGGAGCGTGCCTTGTATAGCGAACCGAGAATGATCGTGTTGATGGGCCTCGTCTTCGGCGCGGTGACGATTGGGGCCTATGTATCGCAGCTGGACAACGACTGGTCGTCCGGTCGGGACGTGAGTCTCGTCGCCGACGGCGAACGGGGTGTCAGCGCGACGGCGGCGGCGGCGGGGCAGAGCGAAGGCCGGCCCGGCGCGGCGACGGTCGCGCCGGCAACGCGCCGCCATGCGCTGCGCGACGACGTGGCCGCCTTGCGGGCTCAGCCGGCCGCGTCGATTGGAGCGCAGGCGGGCGACGCTCTGGCCATCGCGGCGCTACAGTTCGCCCGGGAGTCGAACAAGGCGCAGCAACAGCAGCACCCGCACCCGCAGCCGCAGCCGCAGCCGCAGCAGACGAGTTTGCCGCCGCAGCCTACGGTGACTTCGAACCGGACCCAGGCGCCACCCACGGCAAAGACCGGGCACGCACACCATAGCCGCGTTGCGTCGGGTACCAAGACGAAACCTCGCTCAGCGCAAAGTGTTGCGACGACATCGGGTAGTCATGCGCGGGGCGGCAGCCACCGGAAAAGTTCTACTGCTGAGCGGTCTGGGAAGAAAGCGGCCAGCGTCGTGCCAGAGGCGCGGCCGTTGCCGCAATATGCAACGCAAGGCGTCGAGTCGCCATGGTCGATGTCGCGCGCGGGGCTGACCAGCCAGTCCGCAAATCAAGCGGTCGCCAGCAACGGCCCCAAAACCCGCGCCGAGGTAGAGGCCGAACTCGTGCGCGCGCGTGAGAACGGTACGATGCCCGCGTTCGGCAGACCCGAGCCATCGGGACCTGGGGCACACTGAAGCGGGCCTCGCGCCGCGTCCCCGGCAACCGTTAGATCAACGACGCGGCGAGCCGCGCGAAGGTGGCTTCGTCGGTGCGATCGAACGCAAGCGGCGTGACCGATACGTGCCCCGCCGCGACGGTTGCCGTTTCGCTGTCGGCATCGTTCTCGCGCGGGCCACGATCGAAGCGCAGCCAGTGATACGCGATGCCGCGCGGGTCGACTTCCGGCAGCACCTCGATGTCCCTGACGAGCCCGACGCCCTGGCGCGTCGGCGTCAGCGGACCGGCGTCGGCGGCATCGACGTCGGGGAAGTTGATGTTCAGGCAGGTCGGCGCCGCATGCTCGATCGCGAGCAACTGACGGATCACGCCGGGTGCGAGCGTTCGCGCGGTGTCCCAGCGCACGCGCTCGCGATCGCTGAACGCCTGGCTCAGCGCGAACGACGGCAGCCCGAGCAGCAGACCCGTCATCGCCGCGCCGACCGTGCCCGAGAACATCGTTTCGATGCCGAGGTTGCCGCCGCGATTGACGCCGGACAGCACCAGCGACGGCGGCGCCTCGCGCATCAGATGACGCACGCCCATCACGACGCAATCGCCGGGCGTGCCGGTCACGCCGAAACGGCGTTCGCCCTGGCGGCTCACGCGCAGCGGCGAATGCAGGCTGATGGAATGCGACGTACCGCTCTGGTCGTGCTCGGGCGCGACCACCCAGACTTCGTGCGCGAGCTCGGCGGCCACGGCTTCGAGCACGGCGAGGCCGGGCGCGTCGATACCGTCGTCATTCGTCAGCAGCACTCGCGGCAGCTTGGATTCGTAAGCGGACATCGCGTCAATCTCCTGTGGCTCGGTGAATGAATCGTAGGGAAGGGACGCCCATTATCGGGCTTTCGTCGGACGCGCGTACGATGACGGTGAGCCGCCAACCGACCTAGGACGACCCGTCATGCAGATCGACCCGTTTGAGATTGCGATCGCCGATCAGGACATCGACGATTTGCGCCGCCGCATCCACGCCACCCGCTGGGCGCCCGCGACGCCCGCGCCCGCCTGGCAGCAGGGCGCCGACCCGGCCTGGCTGCGCGAACTCGCGACCTATTGGGCCGGGCAATTCGACTGGCGCGCGGCCGAACGCAGGTTGAACCAGCTGCCGCAATTTCTCGCCGACGTGAACGGCCAGACCGTGCACTTCGCGCATCGGCGCGCCGCCAGTGTCGCGCCCGGATTTCAGGCTTATCCGCTGGTGATCACGCACGGCTGGCCCGGTTCCTTCTTCGAGTTTCACGCGCTGCTCGGTCAGTTGTGCGATCCGGTCGCGTTCGGCGCCGATCCCGCCGACGCCTTCGACGTCGTCGCGCCGTCGCTGCCGGGCTTCGCGTTTTCGCCTGCGCCCGCGCAGGCCGGCATGTCCGCGTTCCAGGTCGCGGACCGGTGGGTGTTACTGATGCGCGGGCTCGGCTACGAGCGCTTCGGCGCGCAGGGCGGCGATCTTGGCGCGGGCGTGTCGATCGCGTTGGCCGCGCATCATCCGCGGGTGGTCGACGGCATCCATCTGAACTTCCTGCCGAGTTCCTATGAGCCCGCGATCGGCGCGGTGCAGCGGGAGCTGACGCCGGCCGAGCAGGACTATCTGCGCGAGAAGAACGACTGGGCCGCACTCGAAGGCAGTTACGCGCATCAGCACGGCACGAAACCGCTGACGGTCGCCGCGTCGCTGAACGATTCGCCGGTGGGACTCGCCGCATGGATCGGCGAGAAGTTTCGGGCGTGGAGCGATTGCGGCGGCGAGGTGGAAAGCGTGTTCTCGAAAGACGATCTGCTGACCAATATATCGCTGTACTGGTTCACGCAGTGCATCGGCCCGGCGATGCAGATGTATTGGGAAAACCGCCTGCAGCCGATGCGTTTCTCCGACGGCGAGCGCATCGACACACCAGTCGGCTTCGCGCTGTTTCCGAAGGAGATCAATCATCCGCCGCGAAGCTGGCTCGAACGAACCTTCAACGTCGCGCAGTGGAGCGAAATGCCAGCCGGCGGGCACTTCGCGGCGATGGAAAAGCCCGCGTTGCTCGCGGCCGAGATTCGAAAGTTCTTCAGGCCGTTGCGGCAGAAAGCGCGCTAGGCAGCGTCGATCACTAACGGCGAAGGCGGCTCATACCGCCTTTTTTATTCATTCGGCGCGCGTCGAACGCCTCGGCGCGGCCGCAACGGACACGCTATTCATCGACGACAGCCAGGCCAGCGTGGACGGCGCGCTCGCGGCCGGTTTCTAGGGCTTCCGGTGCGTCGACGTGGCGAGCTTGTCGATCGAACTCGCGCGGCGCGGTGTGTTATAGCAGTTGCGATGATGGTCGAACTTTCATGCACGAGGGCACCATACACGCTATGGCACATTCGTCGAACCACGATCACCGCCGCCGTTTTCTGCGCACGGCGCTCGGGCTGCCGGCAGCGCTTGCGCTGTCGCGCGTCACGTCCGCGCAAACCGAGGCGCACGCGCAATCCGGTGCCACCTTACCCCGCATGGGCCGCCGCGCGATCCCGTCCACCGGCGAAGCGCTGCCGGTGATCGGCTGCGGCACGTGGCGCACCTTCGACGTCGGCGACGATGCCGCCGCGCGCGCCCAACTCGCCGAGGTGCTGCGCATCCTGTTCGAAGCGGGCGGCTCGGTGATCGATTCCTCGCCGATGTACGGTTCGTCGGAAGCGGTCGCGGGCGCGCTGCTCACGCAGCTCGACGCGCATCGCAAGGCGTTCGTCGCCACCAAGGTCTGGACCGAGGGACGCGAGGCCGGCATCGCGCAGATGGAGGAATCGCTGCGGCGTTTTCAGCAGCCGCATGTCGATCTGATGCAGATCCACAATCTGCTCGACTGGCGCACGCAGCTCGCGACCTTGCGCGACTGGAAAGCGCGCGGCCGGATTCGCTATCTCGGCATCACGCATTACACATCGAGCGCGTTCGACGAAGTCGCGGCGGTGATGCGCAGCGAGAAGCCCGATTTCGTGCAGATCAACTACGCCGCCGACGATCGCGCGGCCGAGCAGCGCATCCTGCCGCTCGCGGCCGATCTCGGCATCGGCGTCGTGATCAATCAGCCGTTCGGCGGCGGCGGTTTGCTCGCGCGCGTGATGAAAATGCCGTTGCCCGCATGGGCCGGCGAAATCGGCTGCACGAGCTGGGCGCAGATTCTGTTGAAATTCGTGCTCGCGCAGCCGGCGGTGACGGTCGTGATTCCAGGCACCGGGCGGCCGCAATACATGGCGGACAACGTGCGCGCGGGATCGGGGCCGCTACCCGACGACGCGATGCGCGCGCGGATCATCGCGGCGGTCGGCGGCTGACGTGATGCGCAATCCAGTGCGCAATCCATCACGGCGATTACTTGCCGCTTGCTATTCGCATACAGGTGCCGCCTCCCACAAACGCCGCACGACACGGGAATAAATCCCGCCACACGCCAGTCATGCCTCACGAACCGGGTTCGGTTCGGCGAATCCTTATCGTGAGGTCATCATGTCGTCACATCCTTCATTCGATCCGGCGCGTCGCGGCGCGCTGAAGTGTCTTGCGTTCGGTGGCCTCGGCACTGTGTTCATGCTGTCGGGCGGCGTGCTGACGCCGGTCGAACTCGCGCTCGCGGCCGACGCGAACACCGCGACGCCAGCGGCTGGCACGCCGCTTTTCCTGCAGATCAGCGACACGCATATCGGCTTCAACAAGGAGGCGAATCCCGACGTCGCGGGCACGCTGAAACAGACGATCGATTACGTCAACGCGATGCCGGCGCGTCCGCCGCTCGCGATTCACACCGGCGACATCACGCATCTGTCGAAGCCCGCGGAATTCGATCTGGCCGCGCAGCTGATGTCGGGACTGAAGATCACCGAGTTGCACACGGTCCCCGGCGAGCATGACGTCACCGACGGCCCCGGCACGGAGTACTTCAGCCGCTTCGGCAAGGCTTCGGATAACCGCGGCTATTACAGCTTCGATCACCAGGGCGTGCATTTCGTCGGGCTCGTCAACGTGATGCATTTCAAGCCGAACGGCCTCGGCGGTCTCGGCGACGAGCAGCTCGAATGGCTCGAAAACGATCTGAAAGGCCGCTCGTCGAGCACCCCGGTCGTGGTGTTCGCGCACATGCCGATGTGGACCATCTACGAGCCGTGGGGCTGGGGCACGGGCGACGCGGGACAGGCGATGAGCTATCTGAAGCGCTTCGGTTCCGTGACGGTGTTGAACGGCCACATTCATCAGATCGTGACAAAGGTCGAGGGCAACGTGACCTTCCATACCGCGCGCTCGACCGCCTATCCGCAGCCGAGCGCCGGCCAGGGCGATGGCCCTGGGCCGCTGAAGGTCGCGAGCGACCAGCTGCCGAAGATGCTCGGCGTGACGAGCGTCAGCATCGCGCGTCATCCGCTGAAGGCGACGCTCGACGACACGACGCTCGCTTGACGACACGCGCTACTTTTACGCTTGAGGAGATCAATGATGCTAACCAGGATGATGGGCCGCGCGCTCGCGATTCTGCTCGGCAGTGTCGCGATTCTGGCGGTGTCGGCGGGGCTCGGTTTTGCGCAAACGACGATACCGATGCAGGTGCAGAAACAGACCGTCGCGTCGACGCCTAACGCGATCGTCATCAAGAACTTCATGTTCTCGCCGATGGAACTGACCATCAAGGCGGGCACGACGGTCACATGGAAGAATCTCGACGGCGAGCCGCACAGCGTGGTCAACGACGCGGGCCTGTTCCGCTCGGCCGCGCTCGATCAGGACGACACCTATCAGTTCAAATTCGATAAACCGGGCGTGTACAAGATCTTTTGCGGCATCCATCCGAACATGAAGGCGACCATTACCGTGCAATGATCCGATTGCCGCCAAGCCCTTGCTCAGCAAGGGCAGTTTGGATTTTGCTCCGAACTCAACCTTGGATCGCGAGCACTGTTATTCCGTAGGCGGCTTGGCCGGCCCCCAGTCGACGGGGTGGTGCAGCGAAATCTGCAGACGATCGCGCAATTCGGGATGGACAGACGCCTGGTTGAGAACAGCCATGCCTCCGATTTGACGCAAGGTTTCGTCCGTGATCGGCGCGCGGCAATCGTCCGAAGCCAGAGGCACAGTCATTGCCATTCCGCGCAAATGCAGCGGCGGCGCGTCGAGCGGCGGGCGCTCGACGCGCAGGTCCGCCGCCTCGGCCAGTTGCCGGTGCGCGTTGACGAGCCGCGCGAGCCGCGCGAGAAACATTTCGCGCCACGCGGCGTCGAGCGCGGCGAACTGATCGTGAAACGTGTCCATCGTTTCAAGAAAATTGACCAGCGAATCGAAGGTCTCCTGATAGCTCGCGAACACCGGCAGCCGTGCCGCGTTGCGCTTCAGATGTGGCGACACCCACGCCTGCTCGAGGTCGGTCTTCAGCAGCAGGTGCGCCTGCTTCAGGTTCGTGCTCAGCGTGCGCAGCCTGGAGGCCGCCGGCTTGATCTGCGCTTTGTCGAGCTGTCCCGCGGCCAGTTGCGCGACGACATCGGTGGCCTGTTCGTTGCCGTCGTTGACGAGCGTGTTCGCCCAGTAGCCGTGATCGGGCGGAAACGTGATCTGCTGGATGACGAAGCCGAGCAACATGCCGAGTACCACGCCAATCAGGCGCTGTTCGAGCAGCGGAAGATGTTCGCCGGTATAGAGCACGAGCGTGATCGGCACCGTGATGCTGGTCATCTGGAACAGCGACGGCCGCAGCGCGACGATGCCGAAGATCACGACCGGCAGCAGCGCCGCGCCCATCCACAGGTGCGGCGCGGTCAGCCAGATCAGCAGCGTGCCGATCGGCATCGCCACCACGTTCGAAAACACCCGCTTGTAGAAGTAGCTTCGAGCCGCCGAAATCGAGCTACCGAGCGCCAGCGTCAGCATCGTCGAACCGGCGAGCGGCACGGCCGCGTCGGGAAAGTCGAGCAGGTATGGGATGCCGAAACCGATCCACAGGCCGAGCGTCAGCTTCGTGTACTTGGCGGTTTCCGACAGAGAAAAGCGCGCGAGCGCGCGGTGCAACGGCGTGAGTGGCTGGTGCTGATACCTGTTCGACATGATTCTTATGCTGACCGATGACGTTGGGCCGGGCACCGTTGGGCCGGGCACGGCGCGGCGTTCGCGACATGCGCGCAGGTGACCTTACCATCCGGAGCGGACGGCTTCGGGAATTCGTACGGCAGCAGGTTCGCGGAATACTGCTCGAGGTGCGCGGCGCGCGCAGTCCAACGCGGGTTTCGAGCGACGGTTTCGGCGTCGCGCGCGCGTTCGCTGCCAGGCCCGCTTGTTGCATGCAAAACGGCGACCGCGTTGGCGCGTTCCGCAGAATCCGCGTCGCATCGGGCGTAGCGGACGACGGCAGGCGCACGGCTGGCTGTCGGGCTCTGTGCCGGGTTGGAGTTTTTACCTGTTTTGCACGCTTTTTTGCCAACTCACGCGGTATCGGGCGGCGTCGTTTGAAGCACCGCCGAAGCGAGGCGGAAACGCAACGCTGCTATGTTGTCGGCCGTTCGCGACAGGATTACATTCATTGAGCATTGCGTGCAGCGGCAGCCTGCGAGTTCGGTTTACGCGCCGGCTCGTCAGCGCGCCAGCTTGTCAGCAGGAAGTGGCATACCCGGAGCGTATTGCGATGGCTACCGATCCCGACGATATCGACTTGCGTCATTCCATCACGGACGGCCGGTCCTCCTTCGAACCCGACGGCCCTGACGAATCGGGCGTGCCGCCCCCGCACTTCGGCCGCCTCGCCCTGTGCCTCGCGGCGGCCGGCGCGCTGACCTTCGGTGTGATGGGCACCGTCGCCTACGGCGTCTGGTTCAACCAGGATCAGCAGACGTACGCGGATGCCATTGCGGGCGCGCGCCGGGCGCTCGGCTCATCGGCATCGGCCCGGGTGCCGACGGTGGCCGTCGCGCACGCGCCGGAGGAGGCCGCCCCGCCCTTCGCCATGCCGTCAGCCAGGCAGCCCGCCGCGCCAGACGTCGCGCTCGAAGCGGCCCGCGCGAACGGCGGCTTCGAGGACACCAACCCGGCCGTGTGGTCCGGGCAGATCCACGCGAGTACGCCTGACCCGAATCTCACCGCCACGCTGGCCGATACGCCGGTCGATACCTCGGCGGATATGTCGGCGGATCTGTCGGCGGATCTGTCGGCCAACCCACCCACAGCCCCCATTGTTCCCACGCCACCGCCGGGCTACACGCGGCACGTCGCCAATGCCGCCAATTCCACCGGGAAACCCGCGGCCGGTCACGACGCGAAAGAAACGCGGCTCGCACAGCAGGAGCGGCGCGCGACGTCGCAGCACAAGGGTGGTCTGTTTGCGCGGATCGGACAGTTCTTTCGACGCGTGAGCTATCGTCAACATGACAACGGCCGACGGCAACAAGATACCTACTCCCATCCCTGAGCACGCGGTCGTCGGGCCAGCGGGGCGAGCAGGGCTACGCGGCGCCGCACACGCGCGCGTGCCGGTGTGGCGCTTCCGGCCGGGGCCCGCGAGCGTCGCCGTGGCCGCGCTGTTGTGTCTGCTGTTCGGCCTGCTGTATGTAGCGATGCAGATCCGCACGGTGTTTTCCGATCAGTTGAAGCAGGAGTACGCGGGCCTCGTACTCGAAGCCGCCGGGCGCGTCGACAGCGCGCGCGAACAGTTGGCCGCGTGGCAGCGTATGGCCGACACCCCGGCGAGTCACGACGCGTCGTTCGTGCCGGCCTATGACGCGGCGCGCGCCGAACTCGCGCGGCGTTTCGCGGCGCTCGCGGCGCTCGTCAACGCGAGTCCGTCGCCGGCGCCGCCCATTCCGTCGGTGTCACCGACACAGGCGACGCCCGAAGCCGTCGCGGTGGTGCTCGGCAGCGTATCGGCCTATTGGCGCGCGCAGCGCGACGCGTCGAGCGCCGACGTGCGGCTGCGCGTCGCGCACGTCGCGCGCACGCTGATCGCGCTCGCCGCGCTGCTGTTCTGCATGCTGATCACGGCGCTCGGCATGTACGCGAAGCGCACCCGCCAGCTCGCGGGGCAGTCGCACGAGTTCGAGCTGGCGTCGCTGCACGATTCGCTGACGGGCCTGTCGAACCGCCGCAAGCTGCTGGCCGCGCTCGACTCTGCCGCCAGGCACGCGCGGACCGCGGCCGTCGAGCAGCGCCTCGCCGTGCTCTATATCGACCTCGATGGCTTCAAGCAGGTCAACGATTCGTTCGGGCATCGCACCGGCGACGAATTTCTCGCCGCGGTATCCGCCCGGTTTCGCGCGTCGGTGCGCAAAGGCGATCTGGTCGCGCGCATCGGCGGCGACGAGTTCGCGGTGCTGGTGCGCACCTTTGCGGGCGATGACGAGCTCGCCGAGATCGCGCGCCGGCTGATGGCCTGCGTGGTCGACACCGACGCACAGATGGGAATCGGCGGCGTGCGCGCGAGCGTGGGCATTGCGAGTTATCCCGACGACGTCGACGATCACCGCCGTCTGGTCGCCGCCGCCGATGCCGCGATGTATCAGGTCAAGCGCGACGGCAAGAACGGCTTCGCGTTCGCGGCGCAGACGGGCAGGGAAGCGACGTTGTGAACCGCCTGAACGTCACTGGCCTTCGTTGCGCCACTCCGTCAGCTTTTCGCGCTCGTTGAGTTCGATGAACGCCGGCCGTGCGCGCAGCCCGCGGATATAGCTCGCGAGATGCGGCCAGCCCACCGTCGCGGGGTGGGGCATGTTGCGGGTCCAGCGCATCAGCACGAGCGCGAGCAGATCGGCGGTGCTGAGCTTGCCGCCCGCGAGGTATGCGTGGCCGTCGGCGAAATGCCTGTCGAGCCGCGCACACGCTTCTTCGATGCGGCGTTGCGCGAGCGCGCGCACCGCCTCGGCGCCCGCGGGGTCGCCGTCGCTGCCGGCGTAGAACCAGTCGCGCATCGCGGGCAGCAGCGTATTCGCGAGGTAGATCATCCATTCGAGCCATTCTGCGCGTGCTGCCGAGCCGGGCGCGGGCGCGAGGTCGGCCTCGGCGTGGCGCTCGGCGAGCAGCATCAGCAGCGCGGCCGATTCATGCCGCGGCACGCCATCGACGACCAGCGTGGGCACGCGCCCGGCCGGATTCAGACGCAGATACTCGGGATCGTGCTGCTGGCCCGCGTCGATATCGACGAGGCGCGCTTCGAACGGCACGCCCATTTCGAGCAGCATCCAGTGCACGGGCATGCTGGCCGCGCCGGGCGAGTAGTAGAGAACGTAGGACATTCGGGGCTCCGTGGATCGTTGAGAGCGCGGTCGAGCTGTGAACAGAAAGAATAAGGGGCTGTCGCCGAAACGAACAGCCCCTTCAGATGCGTCAGGCGCCAGCGTACGCAAATGCGGGCGCTTCGAAACAGCAAGCCTCGAATCACGCCCGCGGCCAGGTCTCTTTCAATGCGCCGACGCGTGCTTCTCCTGCTCGGCTGCGCTCGGCTGCGTCACCGCGCTGACGATCACGAACACGACCACGTTGACCGCGAGCGCAAGGAAGCCGATGTTGACGTCCTTCAGCGCATCGGGCAGGAACGGCATCAGTTGGCCGACGCTCCAGTGCAGCGTCGTCGTCAGTGTGACCACCGCGACACCCGCGACGATGCCGCAGAACGCGCCTTGCCTGGTCGCGCGGTTGTGCGGGAACAGGCTGCAGAGCACGGCCGGGAACAATTGCGTGACGAAGCTGTAGCCCATCAGCAGCAGCGCGACGATGGTTTCGCCGCCGTTCAGCGTGAAGGCGACCGCGACCAGCGCCACGACCGGTACGAGGAAGCGCGCGATCACCGCGACCGACGCATCCGACGCGTTGCGGTTCACCATGCCGCGATACACGTCGTTGGCGAGCAGCGTCGACGCCGAGGTCAGGATCATCGAGCCCGGCACCAGCGCGGTCAGGATACCGGCCGCGCCGATCACGCCGACGAACCACGGATCGAACGTCTGCAGCGACAGGCGGAACAACGACAGGTCGATGTCGGCGCCCTTCAGGCCCGGCACGCGCAGCGTCGCCGCGAAGCCGACGAAGAACACGAACAGCAGGATCAACTGATAGAGCGGCAGAATCGCGGCATTGCGGCGGAAGATTCGCTCGTCCTTCGCCGTGAAGATCGAACCGAACGTGTGCGGCCACATGAAGAAGCCGAGCGCGGTCAGCAGCACCGTCGACTGGAACCACACGACGCTCGAACCGCGCGCCGGGAAGGTCAGGAAGCCGGGACGGGCGGCGTCGATCGTGCGGAACATCGCGGCGAAGCCGCCGTAGTAATGCAGTGGCAGATAGATGCCGAGGAACAGCACGATCGCGAGAATCAGCAGATCCTTGGCCACCGAGTTCCAGGCGGAGCCGCGCACGCCCGACACGATCACGTAAGAGGTCACGACGATCGCGCCGATCCAGATCGCCGCCGTCGACGAGATCGCACCGTACGACGCGGTCGAGACGATGATGCCGAGGCCCTTCAATTGCAGCACCAGGTACGGGATCAGCGCGGCCACGCCGACCAGCGCGACCAGCGTGCCGAGCGCCGGGCTCTCGTATTTGCGCGCCAGGAAGTGCGGCTGCGAGACCAGGCGGTGCGTCTTCGCGTAGCGCCAGATCGGCGGCAGCATCCAGTACGACAGGATGTACGCGAGCGTGCCGTACGCGAGGATGTAGTAGACCGGCGCCCCCTTGCCGTACGCGAAGCCGCTGCCGCCGAGGAACGTGAAGGTCGTATAGATTTCGCCGGCCATCAGCAGGAACACGAATGCGGTGCCGAAGCTGCGGCCGCCCACGCTCCACTGCTCGAGGCTCATGTCGTGGCCGCGCCTTGCGCGCACGCCGAGGAATAGCGCGAATAGCGTAACGGCGGCGATGATGACGAGTGCGCTCATGGGCGAACCTCCTCGCCATCGGCGGCGACGTGTCGGTTGGACGGATCGAGGTTGTAGATGATCGCCATGATGATCGCGCTCAACACCACCCACATGACGATCCAGGCCAGCACGAACGGCATGCCGAGCACGATCGGCTCGACGCGATTGACAAACGAAACGCCGACCAGGATGCCGACGAACGGCAACGCGGCAAGTACACGAAGCAGCATGTGGACAACTCCTCGAACCAGTAGGTATGTGTCGTTGAAATTCCGGCTTCGCTGAGGACTGTATGCCGGATACTTCGGTCCCGTAAAGCAGGTCAAAATAAATGTCGGAGTTTCGACCGCTGCAATTGCATCTTTCCAGCCCGGATTGCTGCAGTGCAAAGCGGGACGCGCCGTGGCGCGCAAGGTGTCGCGCGGCTTTTCTGCAGGCCGACTGGCGCGCCGCGATATGATCTGCGAGCATTGCAGCATTTTCCGGACCGCGCGATTCCAGCCGGGTTCATGACCGGCGGCGCGCCCAGGCGCGAACTCGCGCGAGCACACGCAGACAAGCAGGCACACGGACACGCACATGGTCGAAAGTCTGATCTCGGACATCATGTTTGGCTTTATCGGCTTAATCAGCATCATCAATCCGTTCAGCGGCGCGTTTGTGTTTCTGGACCGGACCGCGTCGTTGACCCTCGACGAGCGCACCGTACTCGCCCGCAAGATCGCGATCAACGCCGCCGTTGTGCTGCTGGTGGCATTCTTCATCGGCACGCCGATCCTGCATTTCTTTGGTATCTCGATGGAGGCGCTGCGCATCGGCGGCGGGCTCGCGCTTGCCGTGGGCGGCTGGCAAATGCTCAATGCGCCGGACACGCCGGCGGTCGAGCAGACGGAAGTCAAGCGCGTCGACGCCGAAACCGCGAAATCGCGCGCGTTCTTTCCTCTGACCGTGCCGCTGACCACTGGCCCCGGCTCGATCGCGACCGCGATCGCGCTGTCGGCGAATCGCACGCACAAGCTGTCGGCGTTCGTGATGGGGGGCATCGCGTCGGTCGCCATCACGTTCGCGGTGGCCGTCTGCGTGTATCTGATCTACAGCCGCGCGACGATCCTCGCGCGCTATCTCGGCGTCGAGGGCACCAAGGTCGCGTTGCGGGTGTCGGCGTTCCTGCTGCTATGCATCGGCGTGCAGATCATTCTGACCGGCGTGTCCGAATTCCTGATTCCGATCGCGACGATGCGCCCGCCGGCGGGCTAGCGCCGCATGCCGGCGCCATGCATGCTGTGGCGGCGGCGCCGCAGGCGGATCGCCTTCGGGTGGTTCGTGTGGAACGTCGACCGGATCGTCCGGGATCGGATCGGGGTCGATCTTCGGCGGCGGCGTGTTCGGCGCGATGTCGGGGTCGACTTCGGGCGGCATCGGCGCATGCGGATGCAGCGGCAGTGACAGCGACTGCAACGAAATTTGCGCGTGGGTTGGCGCGTTCAGGTCGAATGTGCCGATTGCACTGGGCGCTTGCCGGCTCGTATCAGGTAAATCCATCAGTCCTCTCCTAGGGTCTGTTTACATATGGAACGCACGCGCGTTCCATATGTAAACAGACCCTGGTCTTCGTTCAGACGCGCAATGCTCGTGCCGCATGCCGACGGATGTCGTTCGCGTGGAACGTCAATTGCTGGAACCCGGCACGCGCGCCGCATCGCGATGACTGCGCGCGCCCGGCTCACATTGGACATCGCCCACGCAAAGCACTGGACGAGGAGCGCATATGGCGCGACACAAGGCCGACGTTGCCGACGACGACTTCGAGATTTTCGCCAGCTATCACGGAACAGGTGACGGCCGATACATAGGTGGGCTGAAGGTTGTGAGGAAAGCGGACAGGCGGATTCTGTTCCCGTTCGAGGGCGCACCGCAGATCGGCCCCTATGCGACCGCCGATGAAGCACGCCGCGCCGCGATTGCGTACGGCCGCAAGCTCGTCGCGGCCGATCGTGCCGCGCCCGAAGGCTGAGCGGGCGCAGCCGGTTTGGCAGTGCTTCCGTGAGAGGCGCAGAGCCATCAGGGCAGACCGCCGAGCGACGGCGAAATCGTGCTGCCGCGCGCGGGATCGTCCGGATGTTCGTCGGGCACGGTGGGGCGCGCCGACAGCGGCGGATGATCGCGATAGCAGGTGTCGACCGAACCGTCGACGAGGCAGTTCTGGAACGCATCGGCGTCGCTCTTGTGCGCGAACGTGTACAGCGTGCGCTCGACCTGCACCTCGGTATCGGATACGCGAATTGTCGTAATGCTCATGAGGTTCTCCTTCGGGGGCGCGCCTTTTTTACAAAGCGAACGTGCCGTGCTACCGCCTTCGAGATCGCAATGGCCGTGCCTGTTGCGCTGCGCGCGGACTTCTCCGGCAAGGCTCGAATGTTGCTGCATGAACCAGATGCCCGTTCGAGATGGCGCGTAACGACGCGAATCGACGGCAGAACAAACGAGGAGGGCGCGATGCAAGATCCCCAATCGACCGACACCCCGCAGCAGAGCGCGACGCCAGGCGGCGAGCAGTCCGCGAGGCCAGATAACCGCGCCGCGCCCACGATGTCCGACGAAGTCAAAGCCCGCAACAAGCCGAGCGGTACGCACTACGTCGAGCCGAGTCCGCTCGGCATCGAACCGGTCGTGCAGACCGGCGTGGACAAAGCGACCAATCCGCCACGGTCGAGCGAGCGGCCGCGCCAGGGCGCCGAAGTGCCGCTCGGCAGCGGCGAGCACGCGGAGCCGCCGGGGGGCGGCGGGCGCGAATCGCACCACAAGCAGCCGGGCGAGCAATGACGCTGCGCGTTGCGTGCCAGCCGTGCATCCAACCCGTCAACACCCAACCGGAGAAAGCGCATGCAACCGGACAATCCAACCCAATCGATGAACCCCGGCGACGAAGCGCCGCCCAACACGCCGGGCGCTGGCGAAGACCTGTGCGCCGCCTGCCACGGTACGGGCAAGGTCGAGGGCGCTCGCTGCGCGGTGTGCGGCGGCACGGGCAAGGTGCTGCAGGGCATCGGCGGAGGCTAGCCGGCTGCTCGTGCGCAGGTTCGCGGCAACCGCATCACAAGCCAGGAGCAACCATGTTCAACGAGTCCAGGCACGGCTTCGACGCCGCGCAGACCGAATACGAAGCGTTCATGCTGGAGCCGCACGACTGGGTGCCGAACAACAGCAAGCTGCCGGTCGTGCTGTACCGGCGCGCGCTGTCGCCCGGCAGCGGCAATCTGCCCGCCGCGTTCGAAATCCTCTTCGAGCGCAATGCATGGCCCGCGCAGTGGCGCAACGGCATCTTCGATTTCCATCACTTTCACGCGACCGCGCACGAGGTGCTCGGCGTGACAGACGCGAGCGCCGAGGTGATCGTCGGCGGGCCGGGCGGACGCGTGGTGACGGTGCACGCGGGCGACGTGCTGTTGCTGCCGGCCGGCACCGGCCATTGTCTGCAATCGTTCGAGCGGCATTTTCAGGTGGTGGCGGGCTATCCGTTCGGGCAGCAATGGGACATTCGCCGCGAAGCGCTGACGCCGCAGGAACTCACCGAGATGCTGGCGTTGCCGTTTCCGCCGCTCGATCCGATCGACGGCAAGCATGGTCCCGTCATCGAGTTTTGGCTGCAGTCGGCCTGAACTTCGTCGTTCGCGAAGCAACCGACCTGCCGCGGCGTGGCGTGCAGAGTTGCGCGGTTAGGCGCATCATCTGTGGGCTTTGCCGCGATTTTCCCGCGCGCTTTCGGCGGTGACGCTGGCACGTGGGCGGTTCCACGTGCGGCTTCGCGTCCTTATCGACATGCCCGGACGCGCGCGCTTCGATGTCGACTCGATGCGCCGATCCGTCCGCGCGCTCCGCGGCGCGCGTCGGCCGTCTTCCGAATTGCCGAACAAGGAGCGTCCCATGCAAAACGATTCCGCCCTCGATCAGTTGTGCATCAACACGATCCGCACGCTGTCGATGGACGCCGTGCAGAAAGCCAATTCCGGCCACCCCGGCACGCCGATGGCGCTCGCGCCGGTCGCGTATCACCTGTGGCAACACCACCTGCGTTACGACCCTGACGAGCCGCTGTGGCCGAATCGCGACCGCTTCGTGCTGTCGGCCGGGCATGCGTCGATGCTGCTGTATTCGCTGCTGCATCTGGCCAACGTGAAAGCCGTCGACGAACACGGCAAGCCGACCGGCGCACCGGCCGTGTCGCTCGACGACATCGAGCATTTCCGCCAGATCGACAGCAATACGCCGGGCCACCCCGAGTACCGGATGACGACCGGCGTCGAGACCACCACGGGACCGCTTGGGCAAGGGCTCGGCAATAGCGTCGGCATGGCGATGGCCGCGCGCTGGTACGAGAGCCACTTCAATCGCTCGGACGCGCCGCTGTTCGACTACCGCGTGTACGCGATTTGCGGCGACGGCGACATGATGGAAGGCATCTCGCACGAAGCGGCCTCGCTCGCGGGGCATCTGAAGCTGTCGAACCTGATCTGGATTTACGACAGCAACCGCGTGACGATCGAAGGCCATACGGACCTCGCGTATAGCGACGATGTGGCAAGCCGCTTTCACGGCTACAACTGGCACACGCTGCACGTCGGCGATGCGAACGACACCGCCGCGCTGGAAAAGGCGCTGGTCGAAGCGAAGAGCGTGACCGACCGGCCGACGCTGATCGTGGTCCACAGCATCATCGGTTGGGGGGCGCCGAACAAGCAGGACACCGCGTCCGCGCATGGCGAAGCGCTCGGCGTCGAGGAAGTCGCGCTCGCCAAGAAATTCTACGGCTGGCCCGAGGACAAGTTCTTCTACGTGCCCGAGGGCGTGCACGAGCGCTTCGCGCAGGGCATCGGCGCGCGCGGCAAGGCGGCGCGCGAACAATGGCAGGCGAAGTTCGACAGCTACAAAAAGCAGTATGCGGAGCTCGCGCGCGAATTTGCGCAGATCGAGGCGCACGAATTGCCGCAGGGCTGGGACAGCGACATCCCGAGTTTCAACGCGGACCCGAAGGGCATCGCGACACGCGAATCGTCGGGCAAGGTGCTCAATGCGATTGCCGCGCGTGTGCCGTGGATGATCGGCGGCGCGGCGGACCTGTCGCCGTCGACGAAAACCAACCTGAAGTTCGAAGGCGCCGGCAGCTTCCAGGCGGATCACTATGCCGGCCGCAATCTGCACTTCGGCATTCGCGAGCATGCGATGGGCGCGGTGGTCAACGGTCTTGCGCTATCGAATCTGCGCGCGTACGGCTCGACGTTCCTGATCTTCAGCGACTACATGAAGCCGCCGATCCGCCTGTCCGCGATCATGGAAGTGCCGGCTATCTATGTGTTCACGCACGATTCGATCGGGCTCGGCGAAGACGGTCCGACGCATCAGCCGATCGAGCAGCTCGCGTCGCTGCGCGGCGTGCCCGGCCTCACGGTGCTGCGTCCCGGCGACGCGAACGAAGCGGCCGAGGCATGGCGCGTTGCGCTGACGCAGCCGCATCGGCCGGCATGCATCGTCTTGTCGCGCCAGCCGCTGCCGACGCTCGACCGGAGCCGCTATGCGCCCGCGAGCGGCGTCAGGCACGGTGCGTATGTCCTCGCCGATGCGCCCGACGGCAAGAAGCCCGAGGTGATCCTGATGGCGACCGGCAGCGAGCTATCGATCTGCGCCGACGTGTACGAGAAGCTGAAGAGCGAGGGCATCGCGGCGCGCGTCGTGTCGATGCCGTCGTGGGACATCTTCGAGCGCGAGGACGGCGCGTATCAGGAGTCGGTGCTGCCTGCGGACGTCGAGGCGCGCGTCGCGGTCGAGCAGGCTGCGTCGCTCGGCTGGGATCGGTATACAGGACGGCTCGGTGCGCAGGTCGTCATGCATACGTTCGGCGCGTCGGCGCCGATCGCGGATCTGAAGAAGAAATTCGGTTTCACGCCGGAAGTCGTGTATCAGGCGGCGAAGCAGCAGATCGAGCGGGTGAAGAAGGGGAAGGGCACTTGAGCGTGCGGCGCTCGACGACGTCGTGAACGCTTGATGCGAAAAGCGGTGGGCCGGCGGGATCTATCCGTTTCGATCAGGCGTGCGGCCACGGTTTGCGGCCGCTTGCCGGCCTACTCGGTCGCGAGGCCGGACGCCTCGCCGCGCCATGAAAGGAGACTTCAAATGGCCGAGATCAATAAGGAAGACGTTGTTGCGGTGCTGAACCGGATTCTCGAATCCGAGTTGGCCGGCGTCGTCCGATATACGCACTATTCGTTCCTTGTGTTCGGATTCGGACGCATTCCGATCAGGTCGTGGTTGCGCGCGCAGGCCGATGAATCGTTGTTGCACGCACAGCAGGCCGGCGAATGGATCACGACTCTGGGTGCCTATCCGTCGCTTGCGATCGGTCCTCTGCTCGACTCGCACACCTTCGATATCTCTTCGATCCTCCGCGAGTCGTTGCAAGCCGAGAATCTTGCGTTGCAGTTGTATCGCGACCTGCTGGCGCTCGTCGAGGACCGCTCGGTTGCACTCGAGGAATTCGCCCGTCAGATGATCCACGTCGAGGAGATGCACGCGGGCGAAGTCGACAAGATGCTGCGCCGCCCTGGGGAAATGACGACGTCGGAGGACAGCTAGTGCGGATGCCGATGATGGATATCGGGGAAATGCGCGTGCGAATGTGTAATAGGCAGATGCACGTGAACGTGCGTGTGCGGATCTTCACCGGCATAAGGAAACTCATGCGCGTGCTGATGGTGCTCGTCATGGCGATGCCGGTGCGTGTGTTCAAGAAACTCATGGCTGTGCTCATGCTCATGCCGCTCGCGCACATGTAGCCAGATACCCAGCGCCATCAGGGCGGCGGCAATCCAGAAAGACAGATTGGGTAGCGCGGGCCATATGATCAGCGAAAGCATGACACCGAACAGCGGCGCAACGGAAAAGTACGCGCCTGTACGCGCCGTACCGAGATGGCGAAGTGCAACAACGAACAGCACGAGGCTGATGCCGTAACCGCCAAGCCCGGTCAGCATCGCTGCCGCCATGGTTCCTGCTGACGGAAGCGAAGCGCCCGCCGCGATCGCAATGCCGAGATTCACGGGACCGGCCACCATCCCTTTGAGACACGCGATCACCATCGCGTCGTTCGCCGAGACCTTGCGCGTCAGGTTGTTGTCGATTGCCCAGCACAGACACGCGCCGACGATCAGTAACGCACCCACCGGCACGCCTGACTGTCCCGGATGCCACGACAGAAGCACGCCGCCCGCAACGATCGCCACCATCCCGAGAAAAACCTGAATGTCGACATTTTCCTGGAAGACCACCCAGGCAATCACTGCGGTCAACACACCCTCAAGGTTGAGCAATAACGAACTCGTTGCCGCTGGTGTGGTGGACAGGCCCAGCATCAGCAATGCGGGGCCGGCGACGCCACCCATCGCTATCGCCCCGATCAGCCAAGGCAACTCGCCTTTGGTGATGCGGTGGTCCGCGGCGGACTGAAGTCCGCGCGATCGGAAGGCACGCCACGCGATGCCGACGCCAAGCCCCAGGCCGCTACCGAGATAAAACAGTCCTGCGAGCATGAAGGGGCTGACTGAGCCGAGCAGCGACTTGGCCAACGGTGTCGCGGCGCCGAACAGCGCCGCGGCGATTAAGGCGGTGAATATCGCGCCGTATCCTGATCTCACCACTCCAACCTCTTGTCCGCAGCAGAAGGGACAGTTTACAGACCATCGCTGGGGTGACGGACGAAATTCGCCGTTCGGCGCGGCAGCGGTGAACCTGGTCGTCACCGACACGCGGCTCGACTATCGCGGCAAGGTCCATCGGTCGTTCAATACCGCCTGGACGAAATGATAGGGGCATACGTCGACGCACTTCGCACATGTTCGGAGCATCGAACTGTCGGCACGCCGCAGACATTTCGCCGCGAGGCTGTCCGTGCGCCACCACCACTCGCGAATCGCCTTCATGCCCGCGGCTGCCGCGCAAACCGATTCGATCGCGCGCGAACATGGCACACCCTGTGCGCTAGAGACCGCGGGTCCGCAACACTCTGCAGTTCAAGGATCTGCGGCCTCGCTCGATATGCTAAGCTGTCAGACAGTGCTCCGCACAAACGCACAAAAGTAGCGCACGATCGATGCTTTTCTCGGATGTATAAAGAGGAGAAGCGACCATGAAAATCCTATGGGTCGATGACCACGAAATTCTTTGCGTTGCTCTTTCCGAATATGTCCAAACACACGCGTCGGAACTGAGCGCAGCCCCAATCGACATCACGCCCGTCTTTACGCTTGCCAGCGCGCTTGAAGAAGTCAACAAGACACCGTGCCCGGACCTGGTATTCCTGGATCTTAATCTGGATGGTGAGAATCGTGGCGCCGCGACACTTGAGCATTTTCAGGCCGGAAATCCATCCAATGTTCCCGTGGTCATCTGCACAGGACTTGCTCCTGGAAACGATCATGAAGTTGAAATTTTGCGAATGTGCATGCGTGACTACGCCGCTCGAGGAATCCTGTTGAAAGGAGGCGCGCACAAAAAAATGTTCATTGGACTGAGCAGGATCTTAGGAGGTGAACTCTGGATTCCGGAAGAAGTCTTGCTCCGCTTTGCCTGCTCGACACAAGCGCCCTCAGCTAGCCGGAATCAGCATCATCTTGGGCTTTCTCCGCGAGAGTGGGATTTGGCGCGTTGCATTGCACGTGGCCTCTCAGGTAAACAGATCGCAAGAGAGCTTGGCGTCTCCGAGGGACATGTCAGACAGGTTTCTTGTGTTATTTACGACAAACTTCAAGTCAGAAACCGCGTTGAAGCTGCACTTCGAGTCAATGCCGAGCTTACCCTTGGAAGCGGGGCGGCAGATACGCGACTGTCGTGAAGATCTCTGCTACACCGCTCTTCATGTTTCCCTGCCATCACTTTTAACCGCCTTCGGTCGACGTTTTTGGCTTATGTTCTGCAAGTGTGGTCAATAAGGTTCGTTCCGAAACCGGTTTCGACAAAAGCTTGATGCCACTGACGGCTACTTTTTTGAGCACAGCTGACGAGGTGTCCCCCGACCACAGGATCGCAGGGATCGAAGCGTCGGTAGCAGCGCGGACCGCCGTAATCGCCGCAATGCCGTCCTCGTTTTCCAGCCGGTAGTCAGAGAGGATGAAGTGCGGACCGCTTGCCAAAGCCTCAATGCGCAACTGCTCGATGACGTCGGATGACGATTCCCCCGCCACGACGTAGCAGCCATGCTCGATCAGGCGCATCGATATTTCGATTCTTAAGTCGCTGTTGTCCTCGATGATCGCCACGACCATATTGGTCAGGTCCGGGTCGCCGTCTTCAACCGTTTGAACCTCGCGCAACTCCGGCGGTATGAGTCCCATGAACGGGACCGTAACCGAAAAACGCGATCCACGTCCTGGTGTCGAGTCCACGTCCAGTTTGTGACCAAGAAGGTTCGCGAGCCCCTGGACAATGGACAGACCCAGGCCGAACCCTTTTTCACGATTCCTCTCGGGATTATCGACCTGTACATAGCTTTTGAAGATATCCGCCTGTCGACCTTCAGGGATACCGATCCCGTTGTCCCAGACGCTTATCTTTATGCCGCTGCCTCGCCTCTGGCAACTCACCAGAACATGTCCCTTCTTGCCTCCCTGTTCGGAAGGCGTGTAACGGACCGCGTTGATCACCATATTCCGGACGATCCTGTCCAACGCATGTCGATCCGTACGGACCAGATAGGGGCGACTACGGAGTCTTAACTTCAGCCCCTTCGTCTCAGCCAGCGGCTGCATATCCACGACTATGCCGCGTAAAAGGGAAGGCAGCGCCACCTCCTGAATTTCTACATTCCAGGTGCCGGACTCGAGGCGGCAGATATCCAGTGCCCCGTTAATCATTCCTTCCATCGCGTCCACTTGCCTTTGCGCAATCGAGACGCCTTCGACCAGATTGGTCGATTTAATGCTCCGCCCGATGAAATTTAACTTCAGGCCGAGCGTGGTGAGCGGTTGACGCAGGTCATGGCTTATCGCAGCGATCAGCAGGTTCTTCTCCGCCGTTGCCGCTACAGCCTGAGAACGCGCCTCCTCGAGAATAATCTCTTTAACATATGCGCGTTTCTGACTGTAAAAAATAAACCACGCGAGGAAACAATAGCCAATTAGTTGAGCCGTATAAAAGCCCAGCATTGCTGGCCGGTAAATAAATAGAGGTGGTCCCAAGCTAAATCCGAACGGGATAGCCCCGAGCACGAATGAACCTAAATTCGCACGAAGACTCGGTGCGAGCAGCAGCAAGGTAAATGTATGGCTGATTAGCGTGTACTCAAGGAAGCCAGAACTGGCCAATTTGACGTAGGGAGCATGGCCCGAGAAATCGGGTGGGGTGAGCCCAAAGCTACCCGCCGCCCACCAGAACGATGTCAGTGTGACGACTGCAGCCCATGTCCAGTGCATCTGCTCGACCGCGTCGACGCTGGCGTGCTTCGGGAGCGCCATGGTCTTTTTCAGCAAGTATGCTGCCATGGGAGTGGCTATCCCCCACAGTCCCAGGACCCAGACGACACGGAACCAAAGATAGCTATCCGACGTCTTGATCCACGATCCATATATGCACAACAGTGTGGCTCCGACCGACACTAGCGCGGTCCAACATACCGCTCGACGGGACAGCGATTTCAATAACTCACGTTTGACATAGAGATTCTGCTCGGTACTGAGTGCTGCAACGGGTCCCAGAAAAGGATTCACAAATTCAGCGAATCTGCGGAGCTCGATTTCGTGAGCCGTTTCACCCGCCCACAGTGATGTTTTGGCCCCGCGCTTTTCGCCCGAGTCAGAATCACGTCGTGTTTGAATACGGGACGCCATAGCAGGCCTCCGAGAATCAAGTGCAGCTACGCTCCGTTATGCAAGCTTTGTGTTCCCCTGCCATCTCTTTCACCCGCCTTCGGTCAATGTTTTTGGCTTATGTTCTGCAAGTGCGGTCAATAAGGTTCGTTCCGAAACCGGTTTCGACAAAAGCTTGATGCCACTGACGGCTACTTTTTTGAGCACAGCTGACGAGGTGTCTCCCGACCACAGGATCGCAGGGATCGAAGCGTCGGTAGCAGCGCGGACCGCCGTAATCGCCGCAATGCCGTCCTCGTTTTCCAGCCGGTAGCCGGAGAGGATGAAGTGCGGACCACTTGCCAGAGCCTCAATGCGCAACTGCTCGATGACGTCGGATGATGATTCCCCCGCCACGACGTAGCAGCCATGCTCGATCAGGCGCATCGATATTTCGATTCTTAAGTCGCTGTTGTCCTCGATGATCGCCACGACCATATTGGTCAGGTCCGGGTCGCCGTCTTCAACCGTTTGAACCTCGCGCAACTCCGGCGGTATGAGTCCCATGAACGGGACCGTAACCGAAAAACGCGATCCACGTCCTGGTGTCGAGTCCACGTCCAGTTTGTGACCAAGAAGGCTCGCGAGACCCTGGACAATGGACAGACCCAGGCCGAACCCTTTTTCACGATTCCTCTCGGGATTATCGACCTGTACATAGCTTTTGAAGATATCCGCCTGTCGACCTTCAGGGATACCGATCCCGTTGTCCCAGACGCTTATCTTTATGCGGCTGCCTCGCCTCTGGCAACTCACCAGAACATGTCCCTTCTTGCCTCCCTGTTCGGAAGGCGTGTAACGGACCGCATTGAGCACCATATTCCGGACGATCCTGTCCAACGCATGTCGATCCGTACGGACCAGATAGGGGCGACTACGGAGTCTTAACTTCAGCCCCTTTGCCTCAGCCAGCGGCTGCATATCCACGACTATGCCGCGTAAAAGGGAAGGCAGCGCCACCTCCTGAATTTCTACATTCCAGGTGCCGGACTCGAGGCGGCAGATATCCAGTGCCCCGTTAATCATCCCTTCCATTGCATCCACTTGCCTTTGCGCAATCGAGACGTCTTCAACCAGATTGGTCGATTTAATGCCCCGCCCGATGAAATCTAACTTCAGGCCGAGCGTGGTGAGCGGTTGACGCAGGTCATGGCTTATTGCGGCGATAAATTGGTTCTTCTCCGCCGTTGCCGCTACAGCCTGAGATCGCGCCTCCTCGAGAACAACCTCTTTTACACATGTGCGTTGCTGATCGTTGCAAATGAACCATGCGACGACACAATAGCCAATTATTTGAGCCGTATACCAGTCAAACATTCCTGGCCGGTTAATAAAGAACAGTGGTGCCATGTTAAATCCGAATGGGATAGTGCCAATCACGAGTGCGCCTAAAGCCGCACGAAGACTGGGTGCGAGCAGCAGCAACGTAAATGCCTGGCAGATCATCGTCAGTTCCAGAAAGCCATACCGGCCGAATCTAAAGTAATAACCATGGAGGACCACGAATTTGGGTGGGATGAGCCCAAAGCTGGCCGCCGCCCACCAGAAAGATGTCAGCATGACCAATGCAGCCCATGCCCAGTGCATCTGCTCGACCGCGTTGACGCTGGCGTGCTTCGGGAGCGTCATGGTCTTTTTCAGCAAGTATGCTGCCAAAGGAGCGGCTATCCCCCACAGTCCCAGGATCCAGACGATACGGAACAAGGGATAAATATCCGATGTTTTGATCCACGATCCGAATACGAACCAGAACGGGCTTCCGACCAGCAGTAGCGCGATCCAATATACCGATCGGCGGGACAGCGATTGCAATAACTCGCGTTTGACGAGGAGATTCTGCTCAGTACTGAGTGCTGCAACCGGTCCCACAAAAAGATTCATAAATTCAGCGAATCTGCGGCGCTCGATTGTGTGAGCCGTTTCGCCCGCGCACAGTGATGTTCTGGCCCCGGGCTTTTCGCCCGCGTCGGAATCACGTGGTGTTCGAGTACAGGACGCCATAACAGGCCTCCGGGAATCAGGTGCAGCTACACGCCATTGTGCTAGCGGTCCGCCAGCAAGTCGATGGACAAGTGTTCTGTTTTTTGCCGAACAAAAGTTCGTGATCCACGCAGGTGGTCCCTACCCGAGATTTGTGCCCGCTGTGCCGAGCGTTGGGTGGAAGACCGTCAAAGCTGCTCAACGAGGGTAAGTATGAGGCTGATCTCTCGCGCTGCGCAGTACCACTAACTCGCGGTTGTCCTGATCAAGCACGGCTCGCCAATTGCGATATTGGGTGCTCGCTCCGCGTGTGCCGCGTCGAACTGCATCCGTAACCAGGCGTGCGCCGTACTCTCAAGAAATCACCCTAACGAATAATCGTAAAGCGACACCCAACATTTATTCTCCCGAAAAGGAACATTTAATGCCGAACATCAAATTATCGACGTAACTACAACTGACACGATTACACGGCGCAATAATGCAACATAATTCGATACAAGAAGGGCGTCAATCACCGCACAACGGCCCGCGTTCTTCTCTTGTCGAATGCCTGTTACGAGTACGGCTCTATAACCGGCCGATGCGGAAAACGCAGTGCGTACATGCGCGACGTTTTCCACCTCACTTTCAGGGAGATCGACATGATCCGCAATACGCCACCGAGTTAAGCCAGCTGAGTCGCGGACGACTCCACACCCCATATCAACCACAACTTGCAGTTTGTCTGCAGAACTGGCTGCAGTGTGCTATTCGGTTTCCCGATTGTTAAGTTAGCCATGAATCAAGGAGCTCCATGATGAAAACCCTTGCATGCCTTGTCCTCGCCAGCTGTGCGCTTGCCAGCCCGGTCGTCAGCTTCGCTCAGAGCACCGCGCCCGTCACCCGTGCGCAGGTGCGCGCGGAACTGATCCGTCTCGAGCAGGCCGGCTATCACGTGGGCGACGGCGACCATACGACGTATCCCGAGCAAATTCAGGCTGCTGAAGCGAAGATCGCTGCACAGGACAGCCAGCAGGCGGGCAACAGTGACGTTGGCGGTACGACGACCAACGGCACCGCAGCTTCCGGCAGTGTCCAGCATGTGTCGAAGCCCTCGCCATCGTCGTGCGTCGGCCCCGCAAGTTATTGCAACCTTTTCTTCGGTAATTGACCGCGAGATGGCTCGCCCGACACCGCCCCGACGATCCGGGTAACGTGCCTGGATCGTCTGGGGGCGTCCTCACCGGTGGCGTCCGAATCTTCGGACCCTGCGCAACGAATTCCAGGTGAAATGATGAACCCGCGGTCGATACGCATCGCCGGCCACATGGTGTTGACCTCGTTGACACTTTACGTCGCCAATGTATTGCTGCGCACTAACAACAGCGTTGCAGGCGCGATGTTGCTGATCCTCGGGACGTTGGTCATACATCTCCTTCGCCCCTTAATCCATTCGAGCATCGAGCCGCCTTCGATGAGCTTTCGCGTCTGGCTCAACAAATCCTCGCTGCCAACGGACTTTCAGATCGGGCAAGCATCGCTTCGTTCGCACCCGACGCCGCGGGATACGGTTCTCGACAGCTTCTCAGCCTCGGCGCTCATCAGCCGTCCGTCGAAACGGTGGTAGCCTCCCACGCATCGATTTCCACGTTCAATGCCGACAACTTGTCTCGAACGAGCCCGAGTGCGTCGCTACCGAGCAAAAGACGCGTGGGCGGATGATCCGCTGCCATGGCGGCCAGCATTGCGCGCGCCGCTTTCCTGGGATCTCCCAACTGCTTGCCGCTATTTTCCTCGCGGGCCTGGCGGATGGGATTGAAAATATCGTCGTAATCCGAAATCGAGCGGGGGGTCCGCGTCATCGAGCGACCTGCCCAGTCAGTGCGAAATGAGCCCGGCGCCACGGCCGTCACGGCAATACCGAAGGGCTTGACCTCTTTGCCAAGCGCCTCGGAGATGCCCTCCAACGCAAACTTGCTCCCGCAGTAATAAGCGATTCCCGGCATCGTGATGTAGCCGCCCATCGATGTGATATTCAGAATGTGGCCGCGGCGGCGCTCACGCATGAACGGCAGGACGGCCTTCATCATGGCGACCGCACCAAATACATTCACATCGAACTGTCGGCGCATATCCGAGAGCGGCGATTCCTCCATGATGCCCTCGTGGCCGTAGCCGGCATTGTTGACCAGCACATCGATTGGGCCGACGCCAGCCTCGATTTCCGCCACGACGCCGTCGATCGCGTCGAAGTCGGTCACGTCGAGCACGCGTCCCCAAGCGGCATTCGCGGATACGGACTCGAATTCACGCTTTGCCTGGGCACTTCTCACCGTACCGACGACCTTGTGACCCACCGACAGCGCTTCCTGTGCGAGCGCGCGGCCAAAGCCGCTGCTGACGCCGGTGATGAGCAGAGTTTTGCTGGTTGCCATTGAAGCTTCTCCCGAATGTCGATTGGAGAGTGCATACTAATCTGACCAGCGAGGCAAATTAAGCCGAATTCCGCTGATTTTCTTGCATAAAACTATGAACACGATACGCGCTTTGGCCCAGCACCCAGCTCTATCCTCTCGAAGCCAGAAACGCATGATTGTCCTGCTACGCGCGTTGGCGCCTGACGAGGGCTACAACCTGACGGCACTGCCGAGCGTCCGCATCTTGCGGTCGAACCGGGCGCTATCGCGCACGCCCGTTCTGTACGATCCCGGTATCGTGATCGTCTGCCAGGGCCGCAAGCGAGGTTATTTCGGCGACCAGCTCTACCTGTACGACGAGCGTCACTACCTGGCCGTGTCCGTGCCCGTGCCGTTCAGCATGGAGACCGACGCAACCGAGGAGCGCCCACTGCTCGCGCTGTATCTGCACCTAGATTTCGCATTGGCCGCCGAACTTGCGGAGCGGATCGACCGCGAAGGCGTGGGGGAGTGCGCACCAGCACCTCAAAGCATGATGTCGACGCCGATGGATGACGCAATGCAAGCGTCCGTGCTGCGCTTCCTCGAGGCGATGCATCGGCCGCTCGAATCTGCTGTGTTGGGCGCCGGGCTGCTGCGTGAACTGTATTTCCGGGTGCTCACCGGAGCCCAGGGAGGCTCGTTGCGCGAGGCTTTGGCGATGCGAGGACAGTTCGGACAGATAGGCCGCTCACTCCGCCTGATTCATGCAAGCTATGCTCAGCCCCTCGACGTGAGGCAACTGGCCGACGAAGCGGGTATGAGCATTCCGAGTTTCCACAGCCACTTCAAGGCAATTACGCAGGTGTCGCCGATGCAATATGTGAAGTCGACGCGCCTTCATCAGGCTCGCCTGTTAATGGTGCGCGAGGAGCTAACCGCGGAGGCGGCGGGACACGCTGTGGGTTATGCGAGCCCGTCCCAGTTCAGCAGGGAATTCAGGCGTCTGTTTGGCTTGACGCCGGCCGCAGAGGCTAAGCGTATGCGCGAGAGCTTCGCGATCCCGGCAGTATTCGGTGATACAACTTATGTCTCGTCGCACTGAATTTGCCTCGGTTCGGTTCGATCGTAGATCAGTGATCGGACATCCACGAGTGTCTGCTAGACGGTGAGTCACAACCGGCACCGCTGAGCGCGAACGTTCGATATCGCACCGATTGTCCGAAAGTTAGGGGGGATAGTGGGACGGCGGCCGTTTTCAAGCGACGATGCAAACCACCGAGCCAACGGATCAACTGACTGCATGAAGGACTCGATCAACAACACACCGCTGGTCGGTCGGCTGCGCGACGTAGAAACCAAGTGGAAACGACCCCATGCCCAAGATTTTTTTCGAGCGGCCTGGTAAAGGCCCCGTGTTGACCACTTCTCTTGACGACGAATACGCAATCGCGGTCACGCGCCCAGATGGCTGTGCGTGTGTGGATGACGAAGCACGAACTCGTCGGGCCATGTGCCTGCGTGAGGGTTCGCGAAAACGTCGCAAGGCTAAAGTTCTTGCGCAGCAACGACTCGAAACCCGCGGGCAGATGCGATTGGTGGAATGACTATCGCTCCCATTCGCCGGAGTCTTCTTGAATCGAAGCCTGCGCGATAAACGCAACTCAGCTATGTCTGACTGCGCAAGAGCAGCCGCGGCCGGAGTTGTCGAGGCGCGGCGGCCGGGTCAAGCCACTTTCTATTCCACCGCGATGCAGTAACGTCGATCTCATTGAGCATCAGGCATCTCAAACAATAAACCGGGTAACACTGGTCGACAACCCAATGAGGCGGCTTCCGGATGGCTTCCAATCTCCTGTCGCCGAGACGAGACTCTTTTGAAGGCAGATCTAGCAGAGATGAGCGTACCAGCGGACACAGGATCCATCCCGCTTTGCCGAGGTTCGGCAAAGCCATCCCCAGGCTTGTTTCCGATAGCATGCCCGCGCTCACCTGACAAGGCGCCACGACACGCCCCAACCAACTGCCAATCGCGATCCAACGTGGCGCGAGAATTGATGGTTTTTGGCTTTGACGACGGCAGGCTTCAGATCGCGACACAACCCGTGCCCGCTTCCGCTGCTCAGAAACTTTATAACTAAAAAAATTGGAGAAATTGCAGAATGGACCTTTTCGATACAGCAATCCAAACTTTCCTGACGCACATTGCTTTGAGTTGCGCCATGTTGAACCACGCGATAAGAATCATCGCGGACCTATACACATTCAAAGGTTTGGTGCTCATGCCCGTATTGTGGTGGATATGGTTCAAACCCAGCCAGCGTGGCGAATGGGAGCGTGAAATGGTCGTCGCGACGATCGCGAGCGGCCTTCTGGCGCTCACACTATTCAGGCTCATTGCCCATTATTTGCCATTCCGTATGCGGCCTCTCTTTAATCCTGAACTGCACTTGAATTTTCCATCGGGTGGTCTGGACGCGGCCGTGCTGCCAGCCTGGAGCTCCTTTCCGAGTGACCACGCAATGCTGTGGATTTCGGTCGCAACTGGGATCTTTCTGGTTTGGCGCGGCGTCGGCATGCTCGCACTTTTATACACCGCGATCTTCATTTGTCTGCCGCGCGTTTATCTCGGCTGGCACTATCCGACCGACATACTTGCGGGGGCGGCGATTGGAGCGACCATCACCTGGATAATGACTCGGGACGCCGTTAGAACGTGTTTTTCAGTGCCGATTCTGGGGTGGATGCACAAATTTCCCGGGCCCTTTTATACCCTGTCGTTTGCCTTGTGTTTTGAACTGGTAACCCAGTTCAACGAGTTACTGGTTCTGGGGCGGTCGGTATTGCAAGGCCAATGACCACGCGGGGAAAACGCGCGCGCCAGGCTGAGATCGACCAAGCGTATCTGATCGATACCGCCAGTCCATTGTCATTTGATGGGGCGCAGCGAGTGCTTGATAGTCGGCAATCGCACAGGCTCCTCATGACGTGACGGTTTCACCCGACGTGTTGACCTCGATCCCCCAGTTGCCTTGCTCGAGCCAGTCATCGCCGAGCAGTACCGCCGGATGCTGGGTGCGGCTCTGCCCGTTCGCAGCCGTCGTGTCGGACACCGCGACGGCCTTGCAGGAGCTTCACGGGCTTCTACATCCCGGCGAGCAGGCGAGATTGATGACACCCAATCCCATAGAACCGGTCCAGGGACTGCAAGCCGAGCAGGGTGGCATACTCCATCAAATGGTGGCCGCGATTCGCGTGCCCGACAGCACGCATGATGCAATTCGGCGTGCGTTTAAGGCACGCGGCCAGGATCAAGCGTAGCGAGATAAACTAATCCAATGTGTCGTCTTCAATAGCCGTTTTGCCTGGCGGTTTCAAGGGTGAAGCGCAACGGGGTTAATGAAACGCAGGCGGAGGCAGTGAAGCGGCTTCGAGCATGCGTGCGAAGACCTCCAGAGGCGAGTGAAATGCGTGCGTAGCACGTGGCCTGCTATTCATGCTGTCAGCGATGGCGTCAAGTTCATCCTGGCTGCACACGGACAGATCCGTACCTTTGGGCAGGTACTGACGCAGCAACCCGTTGGTGTTCTCGCAGGTGCCGCGTTGCCACGGACTGTGCGGGTCGCAGAAGTACACGCGCACGCCGGTGGCGGCAGTGAGTTCGGTATGTCGCGCCATTTCCTTGCCCTGATCGTAGGTCAGGCTCTGGCGCATCGGAGCGGCGATGGAGTTCAGTTTGGCGCTGAAGCCAGCCAGCGCGGAGGCGGCAGTGGCGTCGTTCATCTTCGCCAGCAGCACAAGCCGGCTGGAACGCTCGACCAGCACGCCCACGGCGGAGCGGTTGCCCGCGCCCTTGATGAAGTCGCCCTCCCAATGTCCGGGCATGACGCGATCGTCGACTTCAGGAGGACGCACATGGATGCTCAGCATGCCGGCCAGCTGGCCGCGCCTGTCGTTGCCGCGACTGCGCGGCATACGCGTATTGTGGGTCTGGCGCAGACACGCGATGAGCTGGCGACGCAGCTCGCCGCGCGGCCGCGCGTAGATCGCGTTGTAGATCGTCTCGTGCGAGACATGCATGCTCGGGTCATCAGGCCACATGCGTTTCAGGGTACCGGAGATCTGCTGTGGCGACCACTTCCAGTCCAGCAGGCTGAGCACAATGCGCCACAGCGCGCCTTGCGGGTCCAGTTTGTGCGACGGGCGAGCCGCCGCCCGACGGCTCGAACTGATGGCCTGCGCGTGAACCGAAGCGTAGCCACGCACAGCAAGGGTATTGCGTGCCAGCTCGCGGCTTACGCTCGACGCCGAGCGGCGATCGTTCGGGCCATGGCCCGAACGATCAACCCCTGCTGTTTCATGCTGGCAATAGTGAGACGTTCTTCAGGCTGCAACTGCTGATATGTTCGCGAATTCATGTGCGCACCTTAGCAGGTCCAAGGTGTTGCACTTCACAATTGAGGCCGCCCCTTTATTGCTGAAGAATTGTCTGGAAGCGCACAGATTCCCCCGATATGCCTCGTATGCTTTAGCGCTATAAGCGAAGCCAAAATGACAACCAGATGGCTTCTCGAGGCCCTTCGCACACACCAACTTTTTTCTACCGTCGCAATCTGTGTTCCCAGTCGCGGCTATTCGGTCACGCTACGCCCGACGAAATTGAACCGCCTGGTCGCATTGCGCTCATTTGCGCCCGGTTGCCAGCCTTGATTGCTCTCATTGGCCGGCTGGCGACTTTGTGGTTGGGGTCGCAAGCGAGTTGTTAACCCCGTAAGCGGGGGGGCGGGACGTCGAGCGACTGTTCGCGCTATTCGGCTGGCCCGAGGTCGACGACGCGGCGCCGCTGTCCGTGTTGGTGGCGCCAGGCGTGCCGTAGCCACTCGTTGCAGCGGCCGGCGACTGTGTGGTCGGAGTCGCCAGCGTGTTGTTGCTTTGTGCATATACGCTGCCCGACAGCGTGAGTGCGGCGACGGCCGCGATCAATGTGCTGGTTGCCTTCTTCATGACACGCGTCTCCTTGGTTGGACTGCGATTTCGACGCAAACGATGCTTCCGCACCGTTTCCGTCGTGCTCGCCTAATGCCAAGTTTAGGAAAGCGATGGCTGATAGTTACGCGCATTATTCACAATGGTGAATATCGATTTTCGGCGCTAACCGGGTAACCTGACGCGCGCTGGTCCCCAATCTGAGGCTATCAGTCACCGCGCGCAAGACGCCCACTGCGGCCGCCATTATTTCTCTTCCCGCATCCACGGCGTAAACGTGATTCCGACCAGCAATCCTTCCGGCCCGATGAAGCGACTGACCGTCTGGCCCCACGGCTCATTCCGGTTCCTGACCAGCATCCGATACCCTTGCGATTCAAGTTCCGCCGTTGCCGCCTGGACGTCGTCGACATCAAACTCGATCCAGGCTTGCGGGATGGGTACGTCGCGAGGCCACGAATCCGTGCCGAAGCACGACTGCGAGGCGTGGGAGAGCGGCCACAAGGCGAAAGAGTTTGCGCCGTTCAGACCCTCCGTATGGAGATAGCCGCCGTTCTCTTCCTTGAAGGGGATACCGAAGGCCCGACCGTAGAGATCGCGGCTTGCCTGGGCTTCAATCACAATCGGGCCAAAACCTGCGATGAACAAGGCCGTGGCTTTTGGGATCTTTTCCATGGCTTCTCCTTTGCCGCGAAAGAGCGGCGCGATGAAGAACGAACAGGTTCGCCCACGCCCATCGAACTGATCTGGCGGCGAGTTTTCCGGTACCGCGGGGCATGGCATGGTTGAGTGTAGGCTTGTTTCGGGTGGCCGGCGATGCATCGCGCGGCGCCGTGGCGCGTGCGTCGAGGCGAAACGGCGTTGGCACGCTTTACCGTCGCTTTGCAAGAATTGCAGAAATTCGCGCGGGTCCGATGCCCGGCCATCAAGCCTTGGCGTTGATGCCGTCTTGCGCGTTGTCCTCGCCGCCCCGTTCAAGCGTGCCGCGATATGCGCGCGACTCCATCTCGGCCAGCCGGCTCAGCGTACGCGACAGATCATGCGCGCCTTCGAGACCGATCAACGCGGTCTCGATCGGCTGATCGGAGGCGATGAAGAGCGCACGCTTGCGGTCGTAGAAGATGTCGATCAGCCAGACGAGGCGCTGCAGCGTATGCGGCTGCCTCAGCGCTTCCGTATGCAGACGATCGACGATCAAGCCTTGCCATTGCTCGGCGAGATCGAGGTAGTCGAGGTGCGAGCGGCTTGCGACGCACAACTGCTCGAAGTCCGCCCACAGCAGCGCGCGGCCGGCTGCCCGCGCTTCGAGCGGCCGGCCCGCCGCGCTCAGCCTGACCGGCTCGATCGCAGCGTCGCGTTCATGGCTCGTGAAGATATCGCGCAACGCGGCCTCGCTCGATGCGTCGAGCGGCGCGAAAAAGCGCGGCACCTCGGCCGCTTCGCCGCTGAAGCGGTAATCGCGCACGCCGTCGAAATGGATCACCGTGAAGCCGCGTTTGATCTGCGCGATGGTCGGCAGAAAGCGCTCGTGAAACTCGGGGTCGGGCAACAGATCGTCCGGTGCGTAGTTCGACGTCAGCACGATACGCGTGCCCAGGTTGATCGCGGTGTCGAGAAAGCGGCCCATCAGGAACGCGTCGGCGATATCGTGCACATGGAATTCGTCGAAGCACAGCAGCTCGACACCGTCGAGCCATTGCCGCGACACGTCGCCGAGCCGGTCGTCGCCGCGCGGCGCGTGCACGAGCCGGCGGTTCATCTCGCGCAGGAACTCGTGGAAATGCAGGCGCCGTTTGCGGCATGGCGCAAGCTCGAACAGCGTATCGACGACGAGGCTCTTACCGCGGCCCGGCAGTCCGTGACAGTAGACGCCTTGCGGCCCGAACGCGGCGGTGGACCATGCCTGCCGCGCGCGCTGCTGCGCGCCGACCAACCCGACGAGCGCGCCGATGGCCTCGCGCTGCCGTGCATCGGCAGAGATGCCGCGCGCGGTCAGTGCGCGCGCGATGCGGGTTTCGTCAAGCATGGGCAAGAGCGTCCATGCCTGATGACGCGAACGACGCGAATGATGCGACTTGCGCGAATGACGCAGTGTGGGCCGCCGCGAAAACGGCGAGGACGTGTGTGAGCATGAGATAACGGCCGACGTGATGGCCTGCGGCGAAGCAGACCCAATGAGCGCGTGCACGGAGCGCGCGCCATTTTACCAGCCACGTTCTGCGTCGAACGTTGGCGCGCACACGCGTCGTCGAGCCGCTACCGCGTCATTTGTCGTGATGCCCCGGCAGCACGGCACCGAGCACCTGCTTCGCCGTTTCGACCACCACGTTGCCCTGATCGGGGTCGCCCTTCATCAACGTCTCGACGAACGCCTTTGCCTGCGCGAGCGTGACGTGCGGCGGCAGCGGCGGCACGTTCGGATCGGCCTTCACCTCGATCACGACCGGACGATTCGACGCGAGCGCGTCGTCCCAGGCGGTGGCCATCTGATCGGGATTGTCGACATAGATGCCCTTCAGACCGATCATCTCCGCGAAGCGGTGATACGGCACGGACGGAATGCTCTGCGAGGCCTCGAACTTCGGATCGCCCTCCATCACGCGCTGCTCCCATGTGACCTGATTCAGGTCGCCATTGTTGAGCACCATGCAGATCCAGCGCGGATCGCTCCAGCCTTGCCAGTACTTCGCGACCGTGATCAGCTCGGCCATGTTGTTCATCTGCATCGCGCCGTCACCGACGAGCGCAATCACGGGCCGCTCGGGGTACGCGAACTTCGCCGCGATCGCATAGGGCACGGCCGCGCCCATCGACGCGAGCCCGCCCGACAGCGAGCACATCATGCCGCGCTGCACTTGCAGATCGCGTGCGTACCAGTTCGCGACCGAGCCCGAATCGCTGGTGACGATCGCGTTCGAGGGTATGCGCTTCGACAGCTCCCATATCGAGAGCTGCGGATTCAGGCCATCTTTCGCGGGTTCGTGCGCGCGTTTCTCCAGCGTCTTCCACCAGTCGGACACCCAGCCTTCGATGCGCTCGCGCCACAGCCGATCCTTCTTTTGCTCGAGTAGCGGCAGCAGCGCGCGCAGCGTCTCGGCGCTATCGCCGACGAGGTTCACTTCCATCGGATAACGCAGGCTCAGCATGTCGGCCTTGATGTCGATCTGCACGCCGCGCGCGTCGCCTTCCTTCGGCAGAAATTCCGAGTAGGGGAAGCCCGAGCCGATCATCAGCAACGTATCGCAATGGGTCATCATGTCGTAGCTCGGCTTCGTGCCGAGCAGGCCGATCGAACCGGTCACCCACGGCAGATCGTCGGGCAGCGCGGCCTTGCCGAGCAGCGCCTTGGCGACGCCGGCGCCGAGCTTCTCGGCGATCGCGATCACTTCGTCGGTCGCGTGCAGCGCGCCCGCGCCGACCAGGATAGCGACCTTGCGGCCCGCGTTCAGCACGTCGGCGGCCTGGCGCAATTGCTCGTCGCTCGGCACGACGCGCGGGCGCGCGTAACCGATGCCCGAATGCAGCGTGCCATGCTTGCGCCCCGGCGGCTCGTAGGAAATGTCCTGCAGATCGTTCGGCAGTATCAGCGCCGTGACCGCGCGCTCGGCGAGCGCGATGCGCACTGCGCGATCGACCAGATGACGGACCTGCGCGGGCATCGTCGCAAAGCCGACGAACGAGCCGGCCACGTCCTTGAACATCGCGGGCAGATCGAGCTCCTGCTGATAGTGTCCGCCGATCGCCGCGCGCGCCTGCTGACCGGTAATCGCCAGCACCGGCATGTGATCCATGCGCGCGTCGTACAGCCCCGTCAGCAGATGCGATGCGCCCGGCCCCGAGGTGGCGATGCACACGCCCAACTCGCCGGTGAATTTCGCATGCGCGGAGGCCATGAACGCGGCCATTTCTTCGTGACGGACCTGAATGAATTCGATCGGCCCCGGCTGATCCGTGCTTTTGTGGCGTTTCTTCGCTTCGCTCTGCGCGCGGTTCAACGCGCCGAACACGCCGTTGATGCCGTCGCCCGGATAGCCGTAGATTCGTCGCACACCCCATGCGTGCAGCCGCCCGATGATGAAATCGCCGACGGTTTCAGCCATGATCCTCGCTCCTCGATAGCCAGTCGATGCCGCCGCGCGAAATGGGCGGCCGTCGTCGGTATCGGCGAGCAAGGCTTGTTCCTTGCGAATGGCTTGCTACCCGGTCTTGATCCTCGGCTGCGGCGCGTCGAGCGGTTCGTGGCCGAAGCGCTCGTATTGCGATATCACCTGCGCGCCGAACAGCAGCAGTGTCGCGAGCCATTCGAAGCTGAGCAGGATCACGATCGCCATCGTCAACGAGCCATAGACGACGCTGACCTGCGACAGCGTGGCGAAATACCAGACCAGCACGTGCCGCGTGATCTCCCACAACCCGCCGGCCACCACGCCGCCGATCAGCGCGTGTTTGAGCGACGGCCGTCCCACCGGCATCACCAGATAAACCGAGGTCAGCACGAAGATTTCGCCGGCGAGCCCGAACAGATACAGCATCACTCGCGAGAAGCCCTGCAACGATACGTGCAGGCCGAACAGTCTGAGTCCTTCGGCGCCGATCGTGTCGAGCGCGCTCGACACGAACGTGACGATCAGCAGGCCCACGCCGAGAAACAGGATGTAGCAGTACGGCAGCAGCGCCGAGATCAGGAAGTGGCGCCGCTTCACGACGACCCGATGCACGAAGATCAGCGACATCGCGTTTTCGAGCACGGTGAACGCGAGCGAGCTGAAGAAGATCATCGTCAGCAGCAGCACCCAGCCGATTACCGCGCGATGCAGCAGGAAGTTCGACAGCTCACGCACGAGCGCGGCCGATTGTCCGGGCACGAGCCAGCGCAGCAGATGCGCAAGCGCGTCGAGCACCAGCTGCTGCGGCACCACGCGCGACAACACGATGACGATCAGGATCAGCAGCGGCACGATGGACAGCAGCGCGTAGTACGCGACCGCGCCCGCGAGCAGCAGCCCCTGGTTCGCGCGAAACGCTTTCAGCGTTTGCAGCAGGAAGCGCCAGGGATGTCTGGCGATATACAGCGCTTGCTGGTCGAGCAGGATCGGCATGAGGCCTCGCGGTGCGCGCCGGGCACTGCCGGATGGCAGCCGCTCTCGACACGCCTGTGTGCTTTATATACCGTAAGCAGAAACGGGGCCATCAATGGCGCGGCATATAGTTTGCTTGGCCGCGTTCGCAAGATCGCGTTCCCTTGCCGAGGACAGCCGATGGATCAGCCGCCGCGTCAGACCGACACCGCGCCGCAAGCCAACGATCTGGTGATCGCGCGGCCGGAGGGACTGTATTGCCCGCCCGGCGATTTTTACATCGATCCGTGGCGGCCGGTCGAACGCGCGGTGATCACACATGCGCATTCCGACCACGCGCGTTTCGGTCATCAGCGCTACCTGGCCACGCGCGCGGGCGCGAGCGTGCTGCTGTCGCGGCTGCCCGGCATCGCGCTGCACACGCTCGACTATGGCGAGCCGTTGACAATCGGCGCGGCGAGCGTGTCGCTGCATCCGGCCGGGCACGTGCTCGGCTCGGCGCAGGTGCGCATCGAACACGCGGGCCGCGTGTGGGTCGCATCGGGCGACTACAAGCTCGAAGCCGATCCGACCTGCGCCGCGTTCGAACCGGTGCGCTGCGATACGTTCATCACCGAATCGACGTTCGGTCTGCCGATCTATCGCTGGGATACGCCGCAAAGCGTGTTCGATTCGATCGATTCATGGTGGCGTCACAACGCCGCCGAAGGGCGCGCGTCGGTGCTGTTCTGCTATTCATTCGGCAAGGCGCAACGCGTGCTCGCGAGTGTCGATGCGGCGATCGGGCCGATCTTCTGCCACGGCGCGCTCGGGCCGCTCAATCGCGCGTATCGCGACGCGGGCGTGCGTCTGCCGGCGGTCGGTCTGGTCGGCGAGATTGCCGCGAAAGACAAGGGCGTATTCAAACAGGCGCTGATCGTCGCGCCGCCGTCCGCGCAGAACAGCGCGTGGCTCAAGCGCTTCGGCGACTATAGCGATGCGTTCGCGTCGGGCTGGATGCGCCTGCGCGGCGCGCGTCGCCGGCGCGGCGTCGATCGTGGCTTCGTGCTGTCGGATCACGCGGACTGGCCGGGTTTGCAAACGGCGATACGCGAGAGCGGCGCCTCCCGCGTGATCGTCACGCATGGCTCGATCGAACCGATGGTGCGCTGGCTCAACGAGCAGGGCCTGCACGCCAGCGCGTTCGAAACGCAATACGGCGACGATACCGTCGAAGCCGATGCGGCCGGCGCCGACCAGGCGCCGGCGGCGAGCGAATCATGACGGGCACCGTATGAAACGCTTCGCGGCTCTCTACACCGCGCTCGATGCGACCACGTCGACGCACGACAAGCTCGCGGCGCTGACCAGTTATTTCTCGGTGGCCGACCCCGAAGACGCGGCATGGGCGTCGTATTTCCTCGCGGGCGGCAAGCCGCGTCAACTCGTGCCGACGCGTTTGCTGACCGAAATCGCGCGCGAGCGCGCCGGCTTGCCCGAGTGGCTGTTCGAGGAGTCGTATCACGCGGTGGGCGATCTGGCCGAGACCATCGCGCATATCCTGCCGCCGGCGTCGCGCAACTCCGAGCTGGGTCTCACGCAATGGATCGAGCAACGCATGCTGCCGCTGCGCGGCCTGCCGCCCGACGAGTTGCGCAGGCGTCTGCTCAGCTACTGGGACGAACTCGACTGGGGCGGTCGTTTCCTGCTGACCAAGCTGATCGGCGGCGGCTTTCGTGTCGGCGTCGCGCGGCAACTGGTGGTGCGTGCGCTCGCCGAAGTGGCCGGCGTCGATCACAAGCGGATCGCGCAACGAATGGTCGGCTGGACCGATTCGCAACAGAAGCCCGATGCGGCGCGCTATCTGCGTCTGATCGCGCCGCAGACCGACGACGATACGCAAGCGCACGCGCCTGAACACGATAGCGACCTCGGCCTGCCGTATCCGTTCTTTCTCGCGCATCCCTTGCAGACCGATCCGGCCACGCTCGGCGATCCCGCGCACTGGCTGATCGAGTGGAAGTGGGACGGCATACGCGCGCAACTCGTCAAACGCGGCGGCCGCGTGTGGTTGTGGTCGCGCGGCGAGGATCTGATTACCGATCGTTTTCCCGAAGTCGCGGCATTGGGCGAGGCATTACCCGATGGCTACGTGATCGATGGCGAGATTCTCGCGTGGGAGCCGGGCGCGGCAGCGCCATTGCCGTTCGCGCGGCTGCAACCGCGCATCGCGCGCAAGACGCTGACGCGCAGGATACTCGCGGATTCGCCCGCCGCGCTGCTCGCATACGATCTGCTCGAAGCAAACGGACGGGACCAGCGCATGAACCCGCTCGCTGAACGGCGCGCACGCCTCGATGCGCTGGCCAGCTCCGTCGATGGCACGCTCGCGCGTGGTCTGCTGCGCATATCGCCGCTCGTCCTTGCAGCGGACTGGACCGCGCTCGCGGCGTTGCGCGACGAGAGTCGCGCGCGCGGCGTCGAAGGTTTGATGCTCAAGGAGCGCGAGTCGATGTACGGCGTCGGTCGTACCAAGGCGTCGGGCACGTGGTGGAAATGGAAGATCGAGCCTTATGCGGTGGACGCTGTACTTGTTTACGCGCAGCGCGGTCACGGCCGTCGCGCGAGTCTTTACACGGACTACACGTTCGCGGTGTGGGACGAGGCCGACGGCGTGCGCACGTTGGTGCCGTTCGCGAAGGCCTATTCAGGGCTCACGGATGAAGAGATGCGTCGGGTCGATGCGATCGTGCGCAAGACCACCGTCGATAAATTCGGCCCCGTGCGCAGCGTGACGCCAACGCTCGTGTTCGAGATCGGCTTCGAAGGGATACAGGCGAGCTCGCGTCACAAGTCCGGCGTGGCCGTGCGTTTTCCGCGCATGCTGCGCTGGCGCACGGACAAACACATCGACGACGCCGATACGCTCGCGATGCTGAAAGGGTTCATCGATAATCGTGCGGGATAACCCGCAGAGCACAAACCCCTAACATGTCGAGCATTTTTTTATCGGCATCGTCGCTTATTCTTTGTTAAGACCGCGTCATCGATTCGCGCCATCAGCGCGCAAGCGGCATGCATTGCGTGGCCCCCCAATCCGTTGAAATTGCGGATAACCTGCGACGCCCCGGAACGAGGCGGATAGCACAAAGACAGAGCGTCAATCGATGTTGCGCAGCGCGCACATCGTAGGCGCCGTCATTCAAACGCCGTGATGAATGGGCACGCTGAATCCCGCATTCCAGCTGATTGAAACGCTGGAATGCGCGACGAGGCGTGCTGGCCGCGGCATCGTCCGATGCGAAGCGGGAATAACAAAAAGCTGATCGTAGTCCGGCAAAAGCAATGGGATCGAATCTTGCACGTGTGGCGCGGATGCCCTTCAGGGCGAATGTAAAAGGGCGAGAAATAATGACAGTGTTCAACGACAACGTGGACAGCAGCGACGACGTGCTCGTATGGCGGCCGATCCGCTATGCGATGGCCGCGCATCGTCGTGTGCTGGTAGTCGACGATTACCGGGAAGCGGCCGATGCGCTGCAAATGCTATTGATGGCCGACGGCTTCGAATGCCGCGCGCTCGACGATCCGTTTGCCGTGTGCGAGACCGCGCGCGAATGGCAGCCGTTCGCGGTGGTGCTCGACATCAAGATGCCTGGACTCGACGGGCTCGAACTCGCGCGGCAGCTGCGCGCGCATCCGCAGACTTCACACATGCTGCTGGTCGCGTGTACCGCGTTTGCGTCGCGCGACGATCGCGCGCTCGCGAAGGCCGCCGGCTTCGACGCGCACTGCGCTAAACCGTTGACACCCGAGCGTCTGCTGCGCGTGCTCGAATCAGCGGCGGCGTTGCATGCGGCGGAGCCATCATCTGAATCACGTTGTTAGCGAAAACTTACTGACAGTTCTGTTATTTCTGCACGGTCGTCGCCAGAAAATCGCACTCGTCGCTCTGCGAATCTGTTTGTCATCAATCTGCCATCTATCTGCCATCTGTCCGGCGCGCAGCAGTTTCCTCTCGCTATTGCACGCAGGCCCACTCGTTGCTGAAAGTCCGATGACGTGAGGAGGAAATCCAATGGCTACCCCCGATGCTGAAACCGCCCGGGCCGACGCACCCGCGTCGCATGCATTGACGTTCGAGATCAACGGCGAGACGCGGCGCTTCGACGTCGAAGCGTGGACCTCGCTGCTCGATCTGCTGCGCGAGCATGCGCACCTGAGCGGCACCAAGAAGGGCTGCGATCACGGCCAATGCGGCGCTTGTACGGCGATCGTCAATGGCCAGCGGATCAATACCTGCCTCGCGCTCGCGGTCGTGTACGACGGCGCATCGATCACGACGATCGAAGGTCTCGCGAACGGCGACACGTTGCATCCGCTGCAGCAGGCGTTCATCGATCACGACGCGTTCCAGTGCGGCTACTGTACGCCCGGACAAATCTGCTCGGCGCACGCGATGCTCGAAGAAGGACATGCGCGCTGCGCGGACGATGTGCGCGAGCAGATGAGCGGCAATCTGTGCCGCTGCGGCGCGTATCCGAACATCGTCGCGGCGATTCTCGACGCTGCGCATTTCGGTGACGATGACGCAAGGCAAGACAGTGCGGTCGCGAATAAATCTGGAGCGCGGCCATGAACCGCTTCTCGTACACGCGCGCCGATGCGGTGCAGGATGCGCTCGAACGGCATCGTTCGGACAGGGGCGCCGCGTTCCTCGCGGGCGGCACGAATCTCGTCGACCTGCTGCGCGAAGACGTGGCGCGGCCGGCTTTGCTCGTCGACATCAACCGTTTGCCGCTCAGGCAGATCGAAGCGTCGGCGCAAGGCGGCCTGAAGATCGGCGCGCTCGTAACCAATAGCGCGCTCGCGTATGACGATACCGTCGCGACACGCTACCCGCTGCTCGCGAAGGCGATCCTGGCGGGCGCTTCGCCGCAGATTCGCAACGTCGCGACGGTCGGCGGCAATCTGCTGCAACGTACGCGCTGCTACTACTTCTACGACATTGGCACGCCGTGCAACAAGCGCGAACCCGGCAGCGGCTGTCCGGCGCTGCACGGCGTGAACCGCATTCACGCGATCCTCGGTGCGAGCGAGCACTGCATCGCCGTGCATCCGTCCGATATGTGCGTCGCGTTGGCGGCGCTCGGCGCCACCGTGCATCTGATCGGCAACGACGGCGCACGCACGCTGCCGTTCGCGGATTTTCACCGGCTGCCCGGCGATACGCCGCAGATCGACACCAACCTGCGCGACGACGAACTCGTGACCGCGATCGAACTGCCGCCGCAAGGCTTTGCCGCGCATCACGCGTACGTGAAGGTGCGCGACCGCGCATCGTATGCGTTCGCGCTGGTGTCGGCCGCGGTCGGCGTCGAACTCGATGACGAGGCGCGGATCGTCGACGCGCGTTGCGCGCTCGGCGGGGTCGCGCACAAGCCGTGGCGCGATCCCGCCGCCGAAGCCGCACTGCGCGGCGCGACGCTGAACGCGCGAACGTTGCGCGATTTCGCGGCGACGCTGCTGCGCGGTGCGCGCGCTCAGCGCGACAACGCGTTCAAGATCGAACTCGCGGCGCGCGTGATCGTGCGCGCCTTCGGCGAGGCCACACAACGTTCGTTCGAGGAGGCCGCGCGATGAACCGTGCCGATACCTTGCCTTGGGCAGGCAGCCCGAAGCCTGCCACCGGCGTGCCGCATTCGCGTGTGGACGGGCCCGTCAAAGTGACCGGCGCCGCGCAATATGCCGCCGAGTTCTGCGTCGAAGGGCTCGTGTATGGCGTCGTCGTGTCGGGCACGATCGCGACAGGCAAGATCGTGTCGATCGATACCTCGGCCGCCGAGGCGCTGTCCGGCGTGCTGCTCGTGCTCACGCATCGCAAGCGCCCGGCGCTGCCGTCGGACGTCGACGCGTTCAAGGACATGGTCGCGCCCGGCGGCACGCCATTGAGGCCGCTGTGGGACGAGCGCGTGTGGTACAGCGGGCAGCCGGTTGCGCTGGTGGTCGCGCAATCGCTGGAACTGGCGCGCTACGCGGCGTCGCTGGTGCAGGTGCGTTACGAGGCCGGCTCGCACCAGACCGATATCGAAGCAGCGTTGACGAGCGCCGTGCCGCCGTCGGCCGAGAAGGGCGGCTTCGATCCGCCTCCGCCCGAGCGTGGCGACCCACGCAAGGCCTTGGCCGATGCAAAGGCGCGCGTGGACGCGTTCTACACGACACCACCGGAGTATCACAATCCGATGGAAATGCACGGATGCACCGTGGTGCCCGATGCGCAAGGACGCTTGACCGTCTATGAAAAGACTCAGGGCGTCGTCAATACGAAGGGCTATCTGACGCGTGTGTTCGGTTTGAAAGACGACGAAGTGCAGGTGGTGTCGCCGTTCGTCGGCGGCGCGTTCGGCTCTGGCTTGAGGCCGCAATATCATCTGGCGCTCGCGGTAATGGCCGCGCGCGAACTGAAGAAACCCGTGCGCGTCGCGCTGACCCGGCAGCAGATGTTCACCTTCGCGCATCGTCCGCAAACGGTGCAGCGCGTCGCGCTCGGCGCGTCGGCGGATGGCCGCCTGCAGGCGGTGATCCACGAGGCGGTGTCGGAAACCTCGCGCTACGAGGACTACTGCGACGTGGTGGTCAACTGGGCGGGGCAGCTGTATCGATGCGACAACGTGTCGATGGGCTACAGGGTCGCGAAGCTCGACGTGCCGACACCGGCCGACATGCGCGCGCCCGGCGCGACACAAGGGCTCTTTGCGCTCGAAGTCGCGATGGACGAACTGGCCGAGGCATTGCGGATGGACCCGCTCGAATTGAGGCTCGTCAACTATGCGGAGCGCGACGCGAACAGGAATCTGCCGTTTTCGAGCAAGGCGCTGCGCGACTGCTATCGGGAAGGCGCGGCCCGCTTCGGCTGGGCGGGGCGGCCGCTCGAGGCGCGCGCACGCCGCGACGGCAACGAGTTGATCGGCTGGGGCATGGCGACCGGTGTGTGGGACGCGATGCAGAACGAAGCGGCCGCACGCGCGGTGTTGACGCCCGATGGCCGCGTCAGCGTGTCGAGTTCGACCGCCGATATCGGCACCGGAACCTACACCGCGATGACGCAGATCGCCGCCGACGCGCTCGGCGTGCCGCTCGGCGACGTCAGCTTCGAACTCGGCGACACCCGGCTGCCGAAGGCGCCGATCGAGGGCGGATCGTGGACGGTGTCGTCGGTGGGCAGCGCAGTCGATGCCGCGTGTACGCGCCTGCACAACCGTCTGGTTGAACTGGCGCGCGAACATGGTGGGGCACGGTTCGCGTCGGCGACTCGCGAACACGTGCGGCGCGAGCGCAACCGGCTCGTGTGCGGCCCACACGAGGACGACTCGATCGCGATTGCGACGCTGTTGCAGCGCGCCGGGCTGGACGAACTCGAAGAGCAGGCCAGCGTGAAGCCGCACGAAAAACAGCAGGCGTATTCGATGGGCACGCATTCGGCGGTGTTCGCCGAAGTGCGCGTCGACGAAGCGCTCGGCACTGTGCGGGTGACGCGCGTGGTCAGCGCGGTCGCGGCGGGACGCATCGTCAATCCGAAGACGGCGGGCAATCAGGTCGCGGGCGGCGTCGTGTGGGGCATCAGCATGGCGCTGCACGAGCACGGCCAGTTCGATCACGCGCTAGGACGCCAGATGAATCACAACCTCGCCGAATATCACATGCCGGTGAATGCCGACATTCACGAGATCGACGTGCTGTTCGTCGACGAGCGCGATGACATCGTCAATCCGCTCGGCGTCAAAGGTGTCGGCGAAATCGGCGTGGTGGGCGTGGCCGCGGCAGTGTGCAACGCGATCTGGCATGCGACCGGCAAACGCATCCGCGATTTGCCCATTACGCCCGACAAGCTGCTCGGCTGACTACGCCCCTGAACGCCTGTGCATGGATGGCCCGTTGCCGCGTCGATCGATTCGACGCGGCAACGCCGCGCTCAATTCGCGTACTTGAACTCCGGCAACGCCTCGAGCGATTTCTTCGTCGCCTCGGGCAGCACGACGCGCCGGTTGTCGATCTGCAGATCGTTGAACGGCACGGCGACCAGATGCTTGCCCATGCCGAGAAAGCCGCCGACCGACAGGATCGCATACGTGGTGCGCTCGGCGCCCGGCGACACGATCAGATCATCGAGCGTGCCGATGTTGTCCTTGTTGCGGTTGTACACGTCCGCGCCCGACAGCTTCGACGCGCGATAGCCGCTCGCGAGCTGCACGACGTCCGTGCGTTTTTCGGTGATCGCCTGCGGCGCGCCTTGCGCGAACGCGCTGCCGCACGTGCCCAACGCGGAAATCAGCGTAATGGCGGCGAGAAGCGATGCGGAAGCGGCCAGCGGTGTGATCTGCGTGTTGCGCATCATCTGTGTTCCTCCCGGTTTGGTGTCGTGGCGTATCGACGGCGCGCAATGCGTGCGCCTTGCCGGTATGCTGCAAATCTCATGCCGCGACTTTGAGCTGAGGGAAAGCGAGGCGGATCAGGCCCATAAGTTGCTACACGCACCGGCGCGCTGCTTGCGCGCGGTGCCATGTCCGGCGCGCGGGCCTCGAATGCCTACACTGGAACAATGAGCAGCAAAGAACACGTGGAAAGGCAGTTGAAAAAAACACATGCATGACCCTGAGATACCAACCTCCTTGCAGCCACTGAGAACACCTATGTCATCCCCAGCCAGCTACTCGACGCGCATTGCCGAAGGCACGCCTTTTCCGCTCGGCGCGACATGGAACGGCAGTGGCGTCAACTTCGCGTTGTTCTCCGCGCACGCAACCAAAGTCGAACTGTGTCTGTTCGATGAAACTGGCCAACACGAACTCGAACGGATCGAGCTGCCCGAATACACCGACGAGGTATGGCATGTGTTCGTACCGAATCTGAAACCGGGTGCCGTCTATGGATATCGCGTGCATGGTCCCTACGAGCCCGAAAACGGGCATCGCTTCAATCCGAACAAGCTGCTGCTCGATCCATATGCGAAGGCGCACATCGGCGAGCTTATATGGGCGCCGGAAATCTTCGGCTATACGCTCGGCTCGGAAGAGCTCGACCTGTCATTCGATGAACGCGACAGCGCGCCTTTCGTGCCGAAGTGCAAGGTGGTTGACGCGAATTTTTCGTGGAGCCATCCCGAGCGCAACGCGCTGCCGTGGGAGCGCGTGATTCTCTACGAGACGCACGTGCGCGGCTACACGAAACGTCACCCGCGGGTGCCTGAGCGATTGCGCGGCACGTTCGCGGGTCTGGCGCAGCAGCCGGTGCTCGACCATATCCGCAGCCTTGGCGTGACCTCGGTCGAGCTGATGCCGATCCAGACTTTCGTCAACGACAGCCATCTGCTCGACAAGGGTCTCACGAACTACTGGGGTTACAACACGATCGGCTTCTTCGCGGCCGATCCGCGCTTTTTCGCGTCATCGACCGAGTCGGTCGGCGAATTCAAGGAGATGGTCGACCGCTTTCACCAGGCCGATCTCGAAGTGATACTCGACGTCGTGTACAACCACACGGCCGAAGGCAACGAACGCGGCCCGACGGTCTCGTTCAAGGGCATCGACAACGCGTCGTACTACCGGCTGATGCCCGACGAGCCGCGCTACTACATCAACGACACCGGCACCGGCAATACGCTGAACCTCTCGCATCCGCGTGTGCTGCAGATGGTGACCGACAGCCTGCGCTACTGGGTCACCGAAATGAAAGTGGACGGCTTCCGCTTCGATCTCGCGACGATCCTCGGCCGCGAAGATCACGGTTTCGACGAGGGCGGCGGCTTTCTCGACAGCTGCCGCCAGGACCCGGTGCTCTCCAGCATCCGGTTGATCGCCGAGCCTTGGGATTGCGGCCCCGGCGGCTATCAGGTGGGCGGTTTTCCGCCGGGCTGGGCCGAATGGAACGATCGCTTCCGCGACACCGCGCGGGCGTACTGGAAGGGCGACGAGGGCACCGCCGCCGATCTCGCGACGCGCGTCACCGCGTCGGGCGACAAGTTCAATCATCGCGGCCGGCGGCCGTGGGCGAGCGTGAACTTCATCGCCGCGCACGACGGCTTCACGCTGAACGATCTGGTCTCGTACAACGACAAGCACAACGAGGCAAACGGCGAGGACAACCGCGACGGCCATTCGGACAACAAGTCGTGGAACATGGGCGTCGAAGGACCGACCGACGACGCCGACATCCGCCAGCAACGCGAGCGCCAGAAGCGCAATCTGCTCGCGACGCTGCTGCTGTCGCAGGGCACGCCGATGATCCTCGCCGGCGACGAATTCGGCCGCACGCAGCAGGGCAACAACAACGCGTATTGCCAGGACAACGAGATCAGCTGGGTCGATTGGGATGCGATCGACGACGACGGCCGCGCGCTGACCGAGTTCGTGCGCAATCTGACCACGTTGCGCCACCGTTTGCCGGTGCTGAGGCGCGGCCGTTTTCTGACTGGCGAATACAACGAGACGCTCGACGTGACCGACACGCGCTGGCTATCGCCGGACGGCACCGACATCACGGGCGAGCAGTGGGCCGATCCGGCGATGCGCTGCTTCGGCCTCGTGATCGACGGCCGTGCGCAGGCGAGCGGCATTCGCCGTCTCGCGTCCGACGCGACCTTGCTGCTGGTGCTGAACGCGTATCACGACGTCGTCAACTTCACGCTGCCCGACATTCCCGAGGGCGATTTTTGGACCTGCCTCGTCGACACCAACATGCCGGTGCGCGCCGAGCTGCCGCAATTCAGCGCGGGCGATGCCTACCAGGTGACCGGCCGCTCGCTGCTGCTGTTCGCGCTCGAAGCGCCGAGCCGCGCGACGCAGCGCGTGTTCGACCGCCTCGAAGAGCAGTTGACTTCCGACGAAGGCGACTCCGCGCCAGGCTAGTGCAGGCTGGCGAGCGACGCCAGCCCCGTTGCAAAAGCGGGCCGCAGCACAGGTACAAGGTTTGCTCCTTCTGTCGTTGACGATACGCACGCGTCTCCCATCTTCGCCACGGCAGGCGCGCGCACGCAAACGGCCAAGCTGGAGTGAACAAATGGAACAGGAACCGAGCGTCGAGGAGCAGATCCGCACGCGCGCCTACTATCTGTGGGAGCAGGCGGCCGAGCCGAAGGGCACGCCCGAGCAATACTGGGAGCAGGCCCGCAGTGAGATCGAGAAGGAGGCACCACCGGTCGAGAGCGGGCCGGTGTCGGGTGATTCGATGAAATAGGCATTGCTCAACGGGATTGAGTAATAAGACTCCGAGCCGGCGAACCGCGTGCGGCTCCGGGACCGTTTTTCCATGCCCGATCTTCGCTCCGCAACATGAACGACACACCCGAGCCGCGCGGCACGAGTGCCGCCTCGCGCAGCGTGCCGTCGCATCGATGCGACGCGAACGGTGATTGCGCAGCCCCAGTTCGAGGATGGCCGATAGGTGGTTTTCCTGAGCAATCGTTGCTGATGCGTCCCGGCATCGCGGCTTGTTATCCGCCTATTGACCGGCGGGCTTGTCGTGCCCGCCCTTCGACTTGTCCTGCTCCGGCTCGATCTTCGTGGTGCCGCCTGTCGAAGGCGGGTCGCTAGCCGGGAAGCTGTCTTCGACCTGCTTGTCGATCTGCTGCTCGCTCTTTTCCGAGTGCGGATGCTTTTCCTTGTTTGTCGTCATGGTGGCTCCTTGCTCCAGGTTGAACGTCAAGACATCGGATCGCGCGAGTCCACGTGCGCATCGTCACGACGCCGCCGCTTCCGGCGCGCCGATGATCGCGAGCGCGTCGGCCCGCGACAGCCCGCCGCGCATCGCGTCGGAAAGCCGCGCGGTCAGCGCTTCGCGCTCGCAGGCGAACACCGCGTCGACGTGGCCGTCGCGCACGTACAGCGCGATGAACTGGTGACGATCGAAGTCGCCATCGACGACGATCTCATCCCACTCGCTCGCGTGGCCGAGGTATTCGAAGTTCTTGCCGTAGTGATAGGTCCAGAAGAACGGCACGTCGGCATAGCGATTGCGCAAACCGCACATGTTCTGCGCGGCGATGCGCGCATGCTGCTGCGAGACGCGCCAATGCTCGATACGCACCGGCTCCTGGTTCTCGTGCAGCGTGAACACGGCGATATCGCCGGCCGCATACAGACCGCACGCGGCGTTCATGCCGGCATTGACGACCACGCCGCCGTCCTTCTGCAATGGCAGTCCTTCGACAAACCCCGTAGCCGGCGCAACCCCCGTGCCCAGCAGCACGACATCGGCCGCGATGGCCTCGCCGCCGGCGAGCATCACCGCATGCACATTGCCTTCCTCGCCCTCGAGCGAAGCGACCTCGGCGTCGAGATAAAACTTGACGCCATTGCTTTCGTGCAGCGCGCGAAACATCTGGCCCGCGCGCTCGCCGAACTGCTTCGCGAACGGCACCTTGTCGCGCGAAATCACGGTGACGGGCACGCCGTGCTTGCGCAACGCGGACGCGACTTCGAGGCCGATGAAGCTGCTGCCGAGAATCGCGACGCGGGTTTGCGATGCATCGTCGCCGAGCGCGTCGATCAACGCGGCAGCATCGTCGAGGTGTCGAAGCACATGCACGCCGCCGAGTTCGCAGCCGGGCATGTCGGGCACTTTCGGCACGCTGCCGGTCGCGAGCAGCGCGGTGTCGTATTTCAGCGGCTCGATGCTCTGCTCGCTACCACCCGCGCCGGCTTCGAAATGGATCGTGTGCGCAGGCACGTCGAGCCGCGCGACCTTCGCGACAATGCGCTCGATGCCGTGCGTGTGCAGCCAGTCGGTCGGCAGCAGCGGCGGCACGTCGGCGGGCGTCATTTCAAACGAGGGGACGAATTTGCTCAGCGAGGTGCGGTCATAGGGCGCGTGCGCTTCGTCGCCGATCAGCGTGATGCGGCCCTCGAAGCCGAACTCGCGTAACGCGGCACAGGCAGCGGCGCCGGCCGCGCCCGCGCCGATTACCACGTAGTGCTTGTCTTGCGCGGTGGCATCGGGCGGGGATGTGTGCGCCGCCGGTGCCGCCGCGGCGATTTTTTCCGCCGACACGAGCACGTCGTCGCCATCGAGCGTGACCGGGTAGCGATCGAGCGGCAGCAGCGCGGGCGGCTCGAGCACGTTGCCGGTCGCGACGTCGAACGTACCCTTGTGCCATGGGCAGATGATGCGGCCGTGGCACAGCGCGCCCTCTTCGAGCGGGCCCCCGGCATGCGGGCAATCAGGCGAGTACGCCCGTACGGTGTCGCCATCGCGCACCAGCAGAATCGGCGTGCCGTCCACGATCACGCGCACCGCGCGGTCCGCTGGCAATTCCGGGAGCCGCGCGACGCGGCGGGCAGTCGTGGACATGGTGAGGCCTCGCGCAAGAAAGAGCTCGCGCAGCGCACGCAAACGCGTCGCGAGCGGTGACGGAAGTACGCTTGCCATCAAGCAGCGATAAGGCAGCAATCGTCGTGCCCGGACGCGTCGGCGGAGTGATGCCGTGAAGCTGCTTGGGAAGATAGGCCGAGTTGCGGTAAATTTCGAGACAGGGGAATTAGCGCGCGAACAGCGGCGTGCGAATTCACAGGCAATGCCTTCCTTGACCGTATGCAACTTTCATGGAGCAGGTGACCGTGCAGCGTGCAGAACGTGTCGCAGTCGATGTGCCGATGCCGTCACGCAACTTCGCCGCGACGCGGCGCATGCTGCTGATCTTGCTGGCCGTGTCGATCGTGTTTCCATTGGCCTGCCTCGTGGGCTATGGCTACTTCGACTACCAGCGCCGCATCTCCGATGCGAACGATATGATCGACCGCATCGCGCGCGTGGCGCAGGAGCAGGCCATCAAGGTGCTGGATTTGAACCGGCAGATGGCCTCGCGCGTGATCGAGCTGCTCGGCAATTCCGACGACGCGCAGATCCGCGCGCGCGAGCGCGAATTGCACGAGCGTCTGCAGAGCATCGGCGGCGACTTTCCGCAGGTGGCGTCGATCTCGCTGCTCGGTGTGAACGGCCAGTTACTTGCGTCGAGCCTCGCGTATCCGGCGCCGGCGATGACGATCGGCTTGCGCGACGACTTTCTCGCCGCGAAGGCGATGCGTCCGCAGCCGTATTTCTCGCTGCCGATGTTCGGCGCGCTGTCGAAGATCGACGTGTTCACGACCGCAATCGCCCGCACGGGTACGGACGGTCAGTTTCTCGGCGCGGTCACGGTGGCGCTGCGCAACGAATATTTTTCGCGCTTCTATCGCGAGCTGACCAACGGCGATCCGTCGCTCGCGCTCGCGCTGTACCGGCAGGACGGCAATCTGCTGGTGCGCTATCCGCCGTGGCCGGCCGGCGCGCGGCCGTCGATGCACAGCGCGTTCATGGCCGCGTTGCGCGACAAAGAGCTGTTCGGGCACGTGCGTCTGAATTCGACCGTCGACGGTGTCGAGCGGCTGCTCGCGTTTCGCCGTGTCGGCGACTATCCGTTGTATGTGATGAGCGCGTACGCGACGTCGTCGATCGTGGCGGCGTGGCGCACGCACTTTCTGTTGATCGCGGCGCTGACGGCGATGCCCTGCATCGCGATCTGGTGGCTCGTGCTGTATTCGCTGCGTCAGCTCGAGGCGGAGCGGCGCGCGTGGGAGCGGTGGCAGGGCGAGGTCGCGATGCGTCTGTCGGCCGAGGCGTCGAGCCGGCAACTGCAGCGCATGGGCGCGCTGGGCAATCTGGTCGCGAATGTCGCGCACGATTTCAACAACCTGCTGATGGTGGTGTCGGCGAACATCGAGCTCGCGCGCCTCAAGCATTACAACGATCTCGAGAAGGAAGTGCATGCGGTCGAGCGTGCCACGGCCACGGCCGAAGCGCTGACGCGGCGTCTCTTGAGCGTCGCGCGCAAGCAGCCGCTGAAGCAGGAGCCCGTCGAGCTTGCGCGCTGGCTGCCGGCCGCCGTGCCGCTGATCGACGCGGCGCTCGGCGACACAGTCGAACTGGCGTTGCGCATGCCGGAGAACCTGTGGCAGGTGCTCGTCGATCCGACCGATCTCGAGTTCGCGATCGTGAACATCGCGATGAACGCGCGCGATGCGATGCCGCGCGGCGGACGCTTCGTGATCCGCTGCCAGAACAATCGGCTGGTCAGCAGCGATACGCTGTTGCCGGACGGCGAGTACGTGCTGATCGCCTGTTCCGACGACGGCGAAGGGATGCCCGAATCGGTCGCGCGACGCGCGTTCGAGCCGTTGTTCACGACCAAGCTGCGCGGCTCGGGCACCGGCCTCGGGCTCGCCCAGGTGCTGTCGATGTCCGAGCAGGCCGGCGGAACCGCGAAGATCGACAGCGTGCTGGGCAGCGGCACGACGGTGCGGATGTTTCTGCCGCGCTATCGTGAGCGCGCCGCGCTGGCCGGCGCCGATGCGCGCCAGCCGCTGCCGACCGCGGCCGGGGCCGTGCTGCTCGTCGAGGACAACGAGGACGTCGCGGCCGGCGTGACCGCGGTGCTCGAAACCTTCGGCTGCGAGGTGCATCACGAGCCGACCGCCGACCAGGCGTTCGACGTGCTGAACGCCGGCGAGCGGTTCGAACTCGTGCTGTCGGACATCCAGATGCCGGGCAAGCTGAACGGTATCGACCTGGCGGAGAAGATCCGCAGCGCGTGGCCGTCGCAGAAGATCGCGCTGATGACCGGTTACGCCGACGAGCTCGACCGCGCGCGTCGGCTCGGCATTGCGATACTCGCGAAGCCGTTCAATATCGACGAACTGCATGCGCTGGTGGCTTGCGGCACCTGAACACCAACGCCGCGACCTCGACACGCGAGGGTGGCGATGCGGGCGCGACCGGGGAGACCACGCCTTCGACTCACCATCACATGAAGAAGCATTCGAAGTCGAAGAAGCCCATGACCGACTCGACGAATACGCCGGGCGCCGACGCGAGCAGCGATACGAAGGGGCAGTAAGCGCAGCGTGTCAAGGCAGAAGGGCCGCTGGAGTCGCGCGTCGGCTCCGGCCGTTTTTCTGTGCCCGCAGTCCCCGCCAGAGCCCGGCACCGTCGGCAACGGGGGGGTAGGGTTTTATGAGATGGTGCCATGTTGCACAATCGGGCCTCGTTAATTGACTGTGAGGCACGATGACTTCACCTTTTCGCGCTCCTCGCCTCGACGTCCGTGAAAGACGGCACGGACATTTCTTCTGGCAGAGCGTTCGCAAATCGATCTACCTTCACATTGAGTCGCCCCGCATGTTTGACGCGGACCGCTGGTTTCATTTTGCCCTGCCCGCCGGCGCACCCCGCGCGGGAAACGACGACCTGGCGCAAGGCATGGAGGAAGCGCGCGTAGCGTGGCTGCAACACGCCCCCTCGATGCTGCTGTCCCTCCAGTCGTACGAGCTGCGCGATGTGCTTGGCCGAAGTGACAACCGATTCGATATGCGCCGGATGGACGACCATGAGGTTGCAAAGGCCCTTTACAACGAAGTGCAGAACGGTGGCCTGCTCTTTGTGCCGGAGCGGGAGGATATGCGCAAGTGCGTGCGGGCGATACAGGAGCAGCGAGAAAAGGGTTCCAGGCAAGCGCCCGCGCGCGCGCAACAGCCAGCCGACGCGGACATGGCAAAGCTTCTTCGTAGCAACAGCGCGCGCGTGCCGCAGAATCTCGCCAATGTAAAGCCGTTCGAGTACACACCGGACGCGGCAAGTGGCGACATTGAGGTACTGGCGGGCGCCGAGGGAATGCCGGGTAATAATCAGGCGCAAAACAGGCAGACTCGTGACGTAGCAACTGCCTTGGGCCTCAACAAAAATCAGGCGCAGCAGCTTCATCGGGAAATTGGCGGTCAACGGCTCGGCTATCACGAAATAATGGAACGCGCCAAAGATATGTTCAACTTGTGGTAACGCGGCCAACAAACAGTGGAATTACCGAATGATTAACACACGAGACGAGATTGAGCGCCGCCTGTCAGCTGTTGAAGGACTGCCGATAAGTGCGGTACATCATGCAGCAGGCACACTGACGATGCAGTTTGGCTCCCTAAGACCGGTAGCCAATTTCAAAGGTGCGATCAGGCACGTTGGGGAGTGGTCGTTACATATCCAATGCAACTGGAAAATAGAACAGGCTGGCAGTGCGATTGCAACGCAAGATGATCTTTTCGGTCCCGATGAAAAGGCACACCGTTCGGCTCAGCGTATTGACGATTTGCTGGTCAAACAGGGCCCTGCCATTGTGAAAGGCGTATCGGGAAGCGAAGAAGGCGGTGCAGACATTTTACTGTCCAGTGGCTTGCGGCTTGTCATCAGCCCGAACAGTGCACCTGACGAAGAAGACTGGCGCTTTTTTGACCCAACCTCCGATGCGAAGCACTTTATCATCGAGGGCGGCAAGGTTGATCCCTGGTCTTTATCGTGACGAACGTCGCCAGGAAAAGGCAAATCTCGGCGTTGAATTACCTGCAAAGCCCGTAACAATCGCTGAGGGGTCAATTGGTACTGTCGGCGTTTCGTGCGTACTTATCCGCGCACCTGTCGGCCAGCGCATCCAGGGATGGGACACGGCGACCTGATGCAGGTGCGCCGTGCATGGGCGAAGTCGCAAGCGCTGTGATATGTGCAGGATGGATGTTATGCGCGGACGGGATCCAGAAGCCTTTTTCCACAGCTCCCGGGTTGCCTGCGCCCGCGCCCGGGTTCCATCCCTGGGTTCAATCCTTTTCCATCGCCGCGTCGTACTTGCCGAGCGCGGCCGCGCCGTTCAGACGCGCGCGCTTGAGCAACGCCTGCTGCGCTTCCTTCACGTTGGCCGGCTGTCCGCGCCACGCATTCAACGGCGGCTCCTGCAACGCGCGCCCGTACGAAAAGCTCAGATTCCACGGCAGCGCACCGAGCCGGTTCATCGCACTGAGATTGGCGGTAGCCTCCTCGGGCGACTGTCCGCCCGACAGGAACACGAGACCGGGAACCGAAGAGGGCACCGTACGCATCAGCACGCGCACGGTCGCCGCCGCGATATGCGCCGTGCTCGACTGCTGCTGATGCTCGGAGCCGGCCAACACCATGCTCGGCTTCAGCACGATATGCTCGAGCACCACGCGATGCCGATGCAGCGCATGAAACACCTCGTGCAACACGGCCTCGGTGACTTCCGCGCAACGCTCGATCGTGTGCTCGCCGTCCATCAGCACCTCGGGTTCGACGATCGGCACGATGCCGGCTTCCTGGCTGATCGCCGCGTAGCGCGCGAGCGAATCGGCGTTCGCCTCGATCGCGAGCCGGCTCGGCAGGCTCGCCGTGATGTTGTAGACCGCGCGCCACTTCGCGAAGCGCGCGCCTTGCCGCTTGTAATCGGCGAAGCGTTTGGCGAGACCGTCGAGGCCTTCGGTGATCTCGTCGCCGGGAGCGAGCGCGAGCGGCACCTTGCCGAGGTCGACCTTGATGCCGGGCACGATGCCGTTTGCCGCGGCCACCTGCGGGAACGGCGTGCCATCGTCGGCTTTCTGGCCGAGCGTTTCTTCGTAGAGGATCACGCCGCTCACGAACTCGCCGAGGCCGGGCGTCGTCAGGAGCAGGTTGCGATACGCGCGACGGTTTTCCTCGGTCGATTCGAGGCCGATCGTCTTGAAGCGTTTGGCGATGGTCGGGCCGCTTTCGTCGGCGGCGAGAAGACCCTTGCCCGGTTGAACCATCGCCTTGACGGTGGCTTGCAGCTCGCTACGGGTGTCCATGAGGTGTGCTCCCTTGGGTAGGCTCCGTTCGATGCGGTGTGCGGAGAAGTGCCGGTGACAGTTTCCTTTGCGTGACGAGTGGGTGCGAAAGCGGGCTTCATTCGCCGAGCAGATGCAACACGATATCGCGCGGCTGCGGGTGACGCCGATGTTCGAACAGATACAGCCCCTGCCATGTGCCGAGCACCATCCTTCCATGCTCGACGGGCACGGACAACTGCACCTGGGTGAGCGCCGTGCGCAGATGCGCGGGCATGTCGTCGGGGCCTTCGGTGTCGTGCTCGTAGCGCGTGTCGTCCTCGGGCGCGAGGGTCTCGAAGTAGCGCTGCAGATCTCGCCGCACGGACGGATCGGCATTCTCCTGAATCAGCAGCGACGCCGACGTGTGCCGGCAAAACAGCGTCAGCAGACCGGTACGGATGTCCGTCTCGTCGACGAAGCGGCGCGCGTCGTCGGTAAATTCGACGAGGCCGCGGCCGCGGGCCTGGACACTCAGATGATGGATGACCTGGCGCATGACGGAGCTCGAATCTCAGAGCGACGCGAACGCGTCGTCGATATCCTCGGCGCTGCGTGGCCGCACCACGCGCGCGACCTCGGCGCCGTCGCGCATCAGCACGAGCGTCGGCCACAGTTTGACCTTGAACGAGCGGCCGAGCGTGTGGCCGGGGCCGTCCTCGATCTTCAGATGCCGCAGGCCCGCGTGCGGCGCGAGCGCCTGGCGAATCGATGCCTGCGCGCCTTGGCAATAGCCGCACCAGTCGGTGCCGAACTCGACGACGGTGACGCCGGGCAGCGAGTCCAGCTCGGCGCGGGTCGGTCCTTTCGGGGAATAAGCTGTCGGCGAGGTCATGCATGCTCCGCTGCTGATCGTGATCTGCCAAGGGTAGCAGCTATGCCGCGGATCGTCAGCGCGGCGGCCGTATGCTGCCGATGCGCGCGGTGTCGCCGCGGCATGTTAAAAAGCGGTGCGCGCGTGCTCGACCGATCGACGCGCCGCGTCATCGCACGGAACCTCGCAAAACATGAACACACGAATCTATCTGCAACATCCGCAACACCAAGACGCTATCGCGGTCGCGACCGGCTTCAGCTGGGGCGCGTGCCTGCTCGGCTTCATCTGGGCGCTGTCGAAGAGAATGTGGTTCGCCGCGTTCGTGATGCTAGGCATCAACGTGATCCTGCTCGGCATCGGTCTGTGGGGCGAGACGGCCGATCTGATCGGCTTCGTGCTGTCGATCGTGTTCGCGTTCGCATGCGGCGCGTATGGCAACCGGTGGCACCGCTGGACGCTCGAACAGCGCGGCTACGTCGTGGTGTGATGCGTTCGCGCTGGAGCGGGGATTGCTGCGCGCAGGAATGTGATCGAAGTTGAGTTCAATCCGTCATGGAGGCGTTTCATGCTCATTGCATCGGCAATCGCAGGTCTTTCGGCTGATCGGCTTTCGACGCGCTGCGCGCGGGCGGCCGCGCTGGCTGCATCGTTGGTCATGTTGGTCATGTTGGCCATCGCGCCGCTCGCGCACGGCGCCGACGCGGCGCCCCCCGCCACGATTGCGGCCACCCCAGCCACGGCAGCCTCCGCCCCCGCCGACGACACCTTCCTGCTGACGATCTTCCTGCGCCACGACGAATCGAAGCCGCTGCCGAAAATCAACGATCAACTGCGCGAGCAGGGCTTCTTCAAGACCTTCCCGCCGCCAGGCATCGAAGTCGTGTCGTGGTACGTGATGATGGGCATCGGGCAGGTCGTGACGCTGCGCGTGCCCGCGAGCCGGTTGCGCGAAGTGAACCGCGCGATCGAATCGACCGCGTGGGGCGGCTATCACACCGAGTTCTATCCGACCTACGACTACAAGGCGCAGGCGCAGCAAATGCGCGCAACTGAGGGCAAGTAGCGTTGAGCGTGCCAGCAGCTTGCCGCTAACGGCACGCATCGGCACGCATCGGCCCGGCGCGGCGCGAGTCGCCGGATGCATCCGCACGTTTCTCACGGATTTGGGACAGCTCTTAGCGGGTTTACGCGAGCCGCGCTCCGGGTCGATAATGCCCCGGTCGTTCCGGCCCCCTGCCTGCGACGCCTAACGTGCCTTCGAGCGCTTCGCTGCGTGTCGAGGCCCGCTCCACCTGACCCACCGCCCCGTGTTGAAAACTGCGCGTTTTTTCGACCTGCTTCGCATTCCTGGCTTCAAGCCGCTCGCCGCCGCCACCCTGATGCTCGGTGTGGCGATGTCCTTCACCGCACCGTATCTGTCTCTGTTCGGCATCGAACGCGCCGGCATGACGCCGTTCCGGCTCGGCGTATTCATGACGCTGATCGCCGCGAGCGGCGTGCTCGCGAGCACGGTGGCGGGGCGCTGGAGCGACCGGAGCGGGCGGCATCGACCGTTATTGCTGGCGGCGCTCATCGCAGCCGCGCTCGGCTACCTGTGTCTGTGCGTGGTGCGCGATTACCGGCTGCTGCTCGTGGTCGGCATCGTGTTCATCGGCGCGGGCGGATCGGCGATTTCGATGGTGTTCTCGTTCAGCCGCGCGGCGCTGCCGGTGCCCGACCCTGCCGAGCGCGTGTTCGCGAGCGCGACGCTGCGTACGATCCTCTCGGCCGCATGGGTGTTCGGGCCGGCGGTCGGCGCGCTGGTGCTCGCCGCGACGAGCTTCACCGGACTCTTCCTGTTCGCGGCCGCCAGCTTCGCGACCTGCGGCTTCATCGTCTGGCGCATGGAGGAGCCGCAGAGCCATCTCGGCGATCACACGGTCGAGGACACCGCGTCGGAGCCGTCCGCGTCGATCACGGTGCCTCCGCTGAGGCAGCCCGGCGAGGACGCGCACGAAACGCTGCCGGTCGCGTCGGCGAACGACATCCTGCGCTCGGTGACCGCGCTGACCTTGCTCGGCCTCGCCGCGAACGCGACGATGATCGTACTGCCGCTGTACATCGTGCATGGGCTCAACGGCACGCATCTCGACGTGTCGGTGATGCTCGGTCTCGGCGCGCTGACCGAGATCCCGATGATGCTCGCGCTCGGCGCGAAGTCGTCGTCGCTGCACAAGCCGAACTGGCTTGCCGCGTGCGCGGCCGTGCATGCGGTGTACTTCGTCGCGATGTCGCTGGCGGGCAACGTCAGCGTGCTGATCCCGATGCAGATGCTGAACGCATTCGTGGTCGCCGTGACCTCGTGCCTCGGCATGACCTACGTGCAGGATCTGATGCCGCATTCGCCCGGGCGCGCGACCGCGCTGTTCTTCAATGCGGCGCGGGTCGGCTCGATCCTGTCGGGCGTGCTGTCGGGGCTGCTCGTGCAGGCGTTCAGCTATCGCGGCACGTTCCTGTTCTGCGGACTGCTGGCGCTGTGCGCGCTGGTGCTGTTCGCGGTGCCCGGCTATCGCTATCCGCTGATGTGGCGCGCGGTCAAGCGCGTCGCGGCCGAGCAATACGCGAAGCTGGCCGCCCGCCGCGGCACGCGCGTGCCCGAGCGTAGCGAATGACACGTGAGCTCGCCGCGTTCGCTTTCGTGCGGATGCGGCGCGCCTCCAGTTGCGTGGAACTTTGAGCCGCGCTGCGCCTCTGCAAAAAAGTGCGGCTTGCTTCGATACATGCGGCGTAGCTCGCGACACAGCGTCTATGCTTAAGGGCAGCCACGCCGCCGCAACACGACGACCGGAAAATCGGGCAGCGCAACGCAGCATCTTTCGGAGCGAGCCATGCAGCTAGGCATGATTGGATTGGGACGAATGGGCGCCGACATGGTGCGGCGCCTGACCAGGGGAGCTCAGCAGTGCATCGTCTACGACGTGCAGCCGGCGGCGATCGACAGGCTGAAGCAGGAAGGCGTGGCCGGCGCGAGCTCGCTCGAAGACCTCGTCGCGAAGCTCGACAAGCCGCGCGCCGTGTGGCTGATGGTGCCCGCCGCCGTGGTCGACGCGACGCTCGACAAGCTCGTGCCGCTGCTCGAGCCGGGCGATGTCGTGATCGACGGCGGCAACTCCTACTACCATGACGACATCCGCCGCGGCCAGCAACTCGGCGCGCGCCAGCTTCATTACGTGGACGTCGGCACGAGCGGCGGCGTCGCGGGGCGCGAGCGCGGCTACTGCCTGATGATCGGCGGCGAGGCTGAGGTCGTCAAACGGCTCGAACCGATCTTCTCGACGTTGGCGCCCGGCGTGGGCACGCAGAGCGCGACACCGGGCCGCGCGGCGGGCGCGAGCACCGCTGAGCAGGGTTTTCTGCATTGCGGCCCGCAAGGCGCGGGGCATTTCGTCAAGATGGTTCATAACGGCATCGAGTATGGGCTGATGGCCGCCTACGCCGAGGGTCTGAACGTGCTGCGCCACGCCGACGCCGGCCGGCACGCGCGCGAGGCCGATGCGGAGACGTCGCCGCTGCGCCGTCCCGAGCTGTATCAGTACGATCTGAATCTCGCGGATATCGCCGAGGTCTGGCGGCGCGGCAGTGTGATCGGCTCGTGGCTGCTCGACCTGATCGCCGGCTCGCTCGCCGGCGACACCGAACTGAAAGGCTACGCGGGCCGCGTATCGGATTCGGGCGAGGGGCGCTGGACCGTCACGGCGGCCATCGACGAAGGTGTGCCGACACCGGTGCTCAGCGCGGCGCTGTTCGCGCGCTTCAGTTCACGCGGAGAAGCCGATTTCGCGAATCGCGTGCTGTCGGCGATGCGGCACGATTTCGGCGGCCACGCGGAAAAACCCGTTGCGCCAGACGGCGGGCTGAAGTAGCCGAGGCCATCCACGCGTGCGCTATTACGCCGATCCGCCAAACCGTCCCGCCGAACTTGCCACAAGGAACCCTGATGCCAGTCACCTCCGCCACGCCGCACGACGTCGTGTTTCTGTTCGATTGCGACAACACGCTGCTCGACAACGATCACGTGCTGCAGGATCTGCGCGCGCACATGATGGGCCAGTTCGGCGAAGAGAACAGTGCGCGCTATTGGGAAATCTTCGAGAACCTGCGCACCGAACTCGGTTACGCCGACTACCTCGGCGCGCTGCAGCGCTACCGGACCGAGCATCCACGCGACACGCGCCTGCTGTTGATGTCGTCGTTCCTGATCGAGTATCCGTTTGCGAACCGGCTCTATCCGGGTGCGCTCGACGCGCTGCGGCATCTCGGCAAGCACGGGCCGACGGTGATCCTGTCGGATGGCGACGTCGTGTTCCAGCCGCGCAAGATTTCGCGCTCGGGCTTGTGGGACGAAGTCGACGGGCGCGTGCTGATCTACATCCACAAGGAGTTGATGCTCGACCAGGTGATGGAATGCTATCCGGCGCGCCATTACGTGATGGTCGACGACAAGCTGCGAATCCTGAGCGCGATGAAGAAGGCATGGGGCGCGGAGCTGACCACCGTGTTTCCGCGCCAGGGACACTATGCGTTCGATGCGAAGGAGATCGCGAGCAATCCGCCCGCGGACGTGACGGTCGGGCGGATCGGCGAGTTGGCGGAGATCGACGTGCAAACGCTGTTGCGTAGCGCGAAGGGCAACTAGGCGGCGCCGCGCGCGTGGTGCGGGCGCCGTTTCATGGGTGACATCGCGGGCTCACGCGCCCAGCGCTTTCAGGCGCGCCTCGGTATCGGCCGCGCCCATCCGTGCGGCGGCATCGGCCGCGCTGACGCCGTTCGCGTCGCGCGCATGCGGATCCGCGCCGTGCGCGAGCAGCAGATCGACGATCGCGGTGCGGTTGAACATCGCCGCGATCATCAGCGCGGTACGGCCATCGGGCGATGCGCCTTCGACGTCGGCGCCATGCGCGAGCAAGGTTTCGATCACCTTGTCGAAGCCCTTGAACGCGGCGCCCGCGATCGGCGTCTGGCCCGCGTCGTTGCGCAGGTTCGCATCGGCGCCCCGGTCGAGCAGCGTGCGCACCGCGTCGACGTGGCCGTGGTAGCTCGCGAGCATCAGCAGGCTGTCGCCGCGCTCGTTGCGCAAATTCGGCGGCACGCCTTTCTCGATGACGGCCGCGAGCATCGTCGCATCGCCGCGCCGCGCGAGGTCGAAGACTTCGCGCGCGAGCGCCTGCAATTCGGGATCGGGTTGCGATGCGGGCGGGTTGTCGGTGTGGTCGGTCAAGGCACTCTCCTTGCGATGAATGAGCGGCGTGTTGCCAATGCCGCGCCCGGTCTTTCAGCGAGCATACACATTCCGTGGCGCTCGCGTTCGCACGCTGGCAGCCGCGCCGCTGTGCTAGACGTGGTCGAACAGCTTGACCAGCAGCCCGAATATGCCGATCGGTATGGCGACCGCGAGGCATGTGAACACGAGCGTAAGGACCAGGACCACGAGCACTTTGAGCGCACTGGGAGATGTCGACATGGCGGCCATTGACCTGAGACAGGAAATCACGAAAAGAAAGCAGACAGCGCAAGGAGTTGCAGCACGAATGCCACATTCAGCGCGACATACTGCGAGTGGTAGAAAGCATTCGCCCCCGTTTGAGCAGCTTAGTACATTCGACTCGCACCGCCCGGCTTCGTTTCGAGTGCGCGGCATCATCCGCCAACCAGCCTGACAGTTCTTTTCGAGGAGTGACGCCATGGCCGAAGCAACCTCGCATCCCACCCCACCGCAAGTTCTGGATCCCGATACGCTGCGCAACCTCGACCGCTACTGGCGCGCATGCAATTACCTGTCGGTGGGCATGATCTATCTGCGCGACAACCCGTTGCTGCGCGAACCACTGAAGGCCGAGCACATCAAGAACCGGCTGCTCGGCCACTGGGGCTCCGACGCCGGCCAGAGCTTCGTGCTCGTGCATCTGAACCGGCTGATCCGCAAACACGATCTCGACGTGATCTTTCTGTCCGGCCCCGGTCACGGCGCCCCCGCGAGCCTCGCGCACTGCTACCTGGAAGGCCACTACTCGGAAATTTATCCGGACCGCAGCGAGGACGAAGCCGGTATGCGGCGCTTTTTCCGGCAATTCTCGTTCCCGGGCGGCATCGGTTCGCATTGCACGCCCGAAACGCCGGGCTCGATTCACGAAGGGGGCGAACTCGGCTACAGCCTGTCGCACGGCTACGGCGCCGCGTTCGACAACCCTGAGCTGATCGTCACCGTGATGATCGGCGACGGCGAAGCGGAAACCGGCCCGCTCGCCACGTCGTGGCATTCGAACAAGTTCCTGAACCCGATCCGCGACGGCGCTGTGCTGCCGGTGCTGCATCTGAACGGCTACAAGATCGCCAACCCGACGCTGCTCGCGCGCATTCCGCGTGAGGAACTCGAAGCATTGATGGTCGGCTACGGGCACAAGCCGTATTTCGTCGAAGGCGACGATCCCGACACGATGCATCAGCAGATGGCCGCGACGCTCGAACAATGCATCGACGAAATTCGCGCGATCCAGCAGCATGCGCGGCAGAACAACGACACCACGCGCCCGCGCTGGCCGATGATCGTGCTGCGCTCGCCGAAGGGCTGGACCGGGCCGAAGGAAGTCGACGGTCACAAGGTGGAAGGCTCGTGGCGCTCGCATCAGGTGCCGGTGGCCGATGCGGTGAGCAATCGCAAGAGTCTGCAGATCGTCGAGGATTGGCTGCGCAGCTACGGCCCCGAAACGCTGTTCGACGCGAACGGCCGGCTCGTCGAAGAACTGCGCGCGCTCGCGCCCGAGGGCGCGCGCCGCATCAGCGCGAATCCGCACGCGAACGGCGGACTGTTGTGCAAGATGCTCGACATGCCGCCGTTCCGCGACTACGCGGTGGCCGTGAAGAAACCGGCGGCGGCGTATACGTCGCCGACCGCGGTGCTCGGCACGTTCCTGCGCGACGTGATGCGCAACAACATGTCGAACTTCCGGCTGTTCGGTCCCGACGAAACTTCGAGCAACAAGCTGCACGCGGTCTATGAAGCGTCGGGCAAGACCTGGCTCGCCGCGCTCGAACCGGGCGACGCCGACGGCGGCGAACTGTCGCCCGATGGCCGCGTGATGGAAATGCTCAGCGAGCACACGCTCGAAGGCTGGTTGGAAGGCTATGCGCTGACGGGCCGTCACGGACTCTTCGCGACCTACGAAGCGTTCGTGCACGTGATCGACTCGATGTTCAACCAGCACGCGAAGTGGCTCGAAAAAGCCAAGCGCGAGCTCGGCTGGCGGCAGCCGGTGCCGTCGCTCAATCTGCTGATCACGTCGATCGTGTGGCGCCAGGATCACAACGGTTTCACGCACCAGGACCCCGGTTTTCTCGACGTGGTCACGAACAAGAGCCCGGACGTCGTGCGCATCTATCTGCCGCCCGACGCGAACTGTCTGCTGAGCGTCGCCGATCACTGCCTGCGCTCGCGCGACTACGTGAACGTGATCGTGTCCGACAAGCAGCCGCACCTGGACTATCTCGACATGGACGCGGCCGTCACGCATTGCACCAAGGGCATCGGCATCTGGGACTGGGCGTCGACCGATCAGGGCGTCGAGCCGGACGTCGTGATCGCGTGCGCGGGCGACATCGCGACGATGGAAGCCCTCGCCGCCGTGCAGATCCTGAAGGAGCGCTGCCCGACGCTGAAGATCCGCTTCGTCAACGTGGTCGATCTGTTCCGCCTGATGCCCGAGCATGCGCATCCGCATGGACTGTCCGACCGCGATTTCGATTCGCTGTTTACGACCAGCAAGCCGGTGATCTTCAACTTCCACTCGTATGCGGCGCTCGTGCACAAGCTCACGTACAACCGTCAGAATCACGGAAACATGCACGTGCATGGCTATGACGAGAAGGGCAACATCAATACCCCGCTCGAACTCGCGATCATCAACGGCGTCGACCGCTTCACGCTGGCGATCGATGCGATCGATCGCGTGCCGTCGCTGCGCGGCGTCGGCGATCATACGAAGGAGTGGCTGCGCGGGCAGATCATCGAGCATCTCGCGTATGCGCACGAGGAAGGGATCGACAAGGAGGAAATCCGCAACTGGACGTGGAAAGGCTGAGCGAGGAGGCGCCATGCACGACCACGATCAGGAACGGACGATCCTCGTGCTAAACAGCGGGTCGTCATCGCTGAAGTTCGGGCTGTTCGCCCACTCGGCCAACGACGAAACACTGTTGCTCGAAGGCGCGGCCGAGGGCATCGGCCGTGACGACGGCCGCCTGAGGATCAGAGCGGCCGATGGCCGCGTGCTGTTGCAGCAGGAGCACTTGCTCCAATCGCAGACCGAGGCGTTGCAGGCGCTCTCGCAGGTGCTCGTGCAACAGCATCATGCGCGGCCCTCGGCGGTGGGGCATCGCGTCGTGCATGGCGGTCCGCATCTGCGCACGCACCAGCTCATCACCGACGACGTGCGCCGTCAGTTGCGCGACGCGCTGCACTTCGCGCCGCTGCATATCCCGCCGGCACTCGCGCTCATCGATGAAGCCACGCAGATCTTCGCCGACGCGCCGCACTATGCGTGCTTCGACACCGCGTTTCACGCGACGCTGCCGCCGCGTGCGGCGCAGCTCGCGTTACCGGGCCGTTATGCGGACGCTGGTGTGATCCGCTATGGCTTTCATGGGCTGTCGTATGAATCGCTGGTCATGCAGCTCGGCGCGGCGTTGCCGTCGCGAGCGGTGTTCGCGCATCTCGGCAATGGGGCGAGCCTGTGCGCGCTGCTCGACGGCCGCTCGGTCGATACGTCGATGGGCCTGACGCCGACCGGCGGCATCCCGATGGGCACGCGCTGCGGTGACCTCGATCCGGGCGTGCTGCTGTATCTGCTGCGCGCGGAACGGCTCGACGCCGATGCGCTGGAAGCGCTGCTCAATCGCCGCAGCGGGCTGGCCGGTTACGCGGACGGCGAAAGCGACATGCAAGTGCTCGAAAAACGCGCGGCGGCCGGCGACGCGCGGGCGTCGCTCGCGCTCGATGCTTTTGCGACCGCGGTGCGCAAGACGATCGGCGGGTACGCGGCACTGCTTGGCGGCATCGATCTGCTCGTGTTTACCGGCGGGATCGGCGAGCACAGCGCCGAGGTTCGGCGGCGCGTATGCGATGGGCTTGCGTTTCTTGGGCTCGTCGAAAACGACCCGGCGGGCAAGGTGAGGGTATTGCACACCGAGGAGGAAAGGCAGATCGCGCGGCATTGCCGGGCACTGCTGCAAGTGGGCGGGAGCTGAGCCGCCTGACTGAGGTCAGCCCTTGCGGACGACGGTCCGGTCCGCGACTGAAGTGACGCCGAACAGACGCGTCACGTCTTCGAGCATCGCGGCGCGCTGTGCTTCGCGCTGAAGCTCGCCCGACAGCGTGATGCGCCCCCGCGCGACCTTCACGCGCACGGCGCGCGGCGGCACGGCCGAATCCCACGCGAGACGGCGCGCTGCTTCGGCGGCGATCTGCGCGTCGGTCAGGCGGGCAGATTCGCTCGCTCTCGAGCTTGTGGACCGCATGGCGTCTCCGCGAAACAGAATGTCGATCAACTCACACTAGCAGATGTGGCGGGTTTTGCCGGCGTGCGCGCTTCGCCGCCGGCGCAGATTCGCTCGCCGCGCCGGGCTCGCCACGTTTATCATAGTGCCCACCTGACAGAACGCGCCGTCCAGCCGCGAACGGCGCGCGCATCTTCCACGAGACCTCGCAATCCCATGAATTCGACTCCCGACGCTCCTTCCCGACCCTCGCTGCGCGCGCTGACCGCGCTCGAAGGACGTGTTCTCGGCGTGCTCGTCGAAAAACAGCACACGGTACCCGACAGTTATCCGTTGTCGCTGAACGCGCTGACGCTCGGCTGCAATCAGAAGACCGGCCGCGCGCCGGTGATGAGCGCGACCGAGGCCGAGGTACTGACCGCCGTCGACGGCCTGAAACGCCTGAGCCTCGTGTTCGAGGGCAGCAGCAGCCGCGTGCCGCGCTTCGAGCACAACATGAACCGCGTGCTCGGGCTGCCGGGACAGTCGATCGCGCTGCTGACCACGCTGCTGCTGCGCGGCGCGCAAACAGCCGCCGAATTGCGCCTGAACAGCGCGCGCCTGCATGGCTTCGCCGATATTTCGTCGGTCGAGGCGTTTCTCGACGAGCTGGCCGCGAACGATCCGCCTCGCGTCGTCCGGCTGCCGCGCATGGCGGGCGAGCGTGAGAATCGCTGGATGCATCTGTTGTGCGGCGAGGTCAGCATCACCGAAGCCGCGCAGTCCGCGCTCGCCGAGGACGACAGCGTGCCGCTGTCGGCATTCGAGGCGCTGAAGGCCGAGCAGAAGCGTCTCGCCGATGAAGTCAGCCGTCTGCAGGCCGTCGTGCGGCGCATGGCGACCGAGCTGGGTATCAGCGCGGACGATCTGTGATCTGAAACGGAAACGAAAGCGAAGGCGAAGGCGCGCCCGGCCGCCTGTTTCACGCATCACGCCGGCGCGGCCTATCCGCCAGCAACGTGCGCTGCGTGCGACAGAAGATCCGCGGCGGCACGTTCGGCGAGTCTTCGGCGAGACGGTCGAGTTCGGTACGGATCCCGGTGAGGTAGTGCGCTTCGCGCGCATCGGCGTCGCCGGCAAACACCGCTTCGAGCCGCCGACGCACCGCGCCATAGCGCGCACCGGCCGCGCGATGCTTCTCGGCACGCTCCGCATAGCGCAGGAACGTCTGCAACGCGGCCGAGATCGCCGCCGCCACGCTGACGAGCCCAACGACTATCCGCATCTCGATCGACACCGGCGGCGCGCTCAACGACGCGAACACCGCCGTGCCGACGAACGCGGTCAGCGCGGTCACGAGCCAGCCCATGCGGCGCTCGCGCGCCGACAGCAGATCCGCCATGTCGTAATGGCTCATCTGCGATTCGCGCGCGCGGCGAATCCATTTCAACAGCAGCTCGGTTTCGTCGACGGGCGGCTCGTAGGCGGGCAGGGTCGTCATCGTTCAGCGTTCGGCACGCGCATCAATCGTAGGAAAACGAGCTGCCGAACTTCTCGATCCGCTCCAGCGCCATGCCCGAGCCGCGGACGACGCAGGTCAGCGGCGCCTCTGCAACGAACACCGGCAGGCCGGTTTCCTCGGCGAGCAGACGGTCGAGGTCGCGCAGCAGCGCGCCGCCACCCGCGAGCGTGATGCCGCGCTCGGCGATGTCCGCGCCGAGTTCCGGTGGCGTCTGTTCCAGCGCGATCTTCACCGAAGACACGATCTGATTCAGCGGATCGGTCAGCGCTTCGAGGATTTCGTTGCTCGACACCGTGAAGCTGCGCGGAATGCCCTCGGACATGTTGCGGCCTTTGACTTCCATCTCCATGACCTCGGAGCCCGGAAACGCGGAGCCGATTTCCTTCTTGATCGCCTCGGCGGTCTGCTCGCCGATCAGCATGCCGTAGTTGCGGCGGATGTAGTTGACGATGGCGTCGTCGAACTTGTCGCCGCCGACGCGCACCGAGCCTTTGTACACAATGCCGCCGAGCGAGATCACGCCGACCTCGGTGGTGCCGCCGCCGATATCGACGACCATCGAACCGGTTGCATCCGACACCGGCAGGCCGGCGCCCGTCGCCGCGGCCATCGGTTCCTCGATCAGATAGACCTGCGAGGCGCCCGCGCTATGCGCGGCCTCCTTGATCGCGCGGCGCTCGACCTGGGTCGAACCGCACGGCACGCAGATGATGATGCGCGGCGATGGCGCAAACAGCCGCGACTCGTGCGCCATCTGGATGAAGCGCTTGATCATCTGCTGGGTGATGTTGAAATCGGCGATCACGCCGTCTTTCATCGGGCGGATCGCCTCGATGTTGCCCGGTACCTTGCCGAGCATCTGCTTCGCTTCGCGGCCCACGGCGAGGATGATTTTCTTGCCGTTCGGCCCGCCTTCCTGGCGGATCGACACGACCGACGGCTCGTCGAGAACGATGCCCTTGCCGCGCATGTAGATCAGCGTGTTCGACGTACCGAGGTCGATTGCCAGGTCGTTGGAAAAGTAGCCGCGCAGAAAACCGAACATGCGTATTCCTGTCTTTTCGAAGGCGGGCGCGTGAGCGCCGCCGGGAGCTTGTCGGGGTCTGCCGCTTGCACGCGGCGGGCGGCCAGAGCGGCCGCGCGACAGCAAGAATAGCAGTTTATCGGCGGGCGCGGCCGCACTATCGTCCGCTATCTGCCGCTCGCCGGCCCCAGCCGCGCCGCAATCGTGCGGCATGCCGCAAGCAGCGGCTCGATGTAAGTGGCTTGCACATCGTCGCGTCGGCGGAAGGTCGGCATGCTGATGCTCACGCAGCCGGCCGCGCGGCCGTCCGGGCCGCGAATCGCGGCGCCGTAGCAGCAGATCGATACTTCGTTCTCCTCGCGGTCTTCCGCGTAGCCGCGTTGCGCGGTCGCGTCGAGCTCGCGGCGCACGGCGTCGAGGTCGGTCAGCGTGTGCTCGGTGAAACGCTCGAGCGGCGCGTTCTTCAGCAGCGCCTCGCGCTCGGCCACGCTGAGTGTCGCCAGATACGCCTTGCCGACCGAGCTCGACGTCAGCGACACACGCGTGCCGATGCGCGATGCCATGCGCACCGCGTGCGGGCTTTCGAGCTTTTCGATGTAGACCATCTCGCCCTGGCTAGGCACCGCGAGGTGGATCGTCTCCGATGTGAAGTCGCGCAACGCCATCAACGCATCGACGGCCGCGAGCCGCAGGTCCGAGCGCTCCCAGCTATGGCTCGCAAGGTTGATCAGGCGCGGTCCGAGGCCGAAGGTGTTGCCGCTGCCGCTCGCGACGATCAGCCCTTCAGCCTGCAAAGCCGCGACGATGCGATGGACGGTCGGGCGTGGATAGCCGCTCGCCGCGCTCAGCTTCGCGACGTTGGGCGGCGTTGGCGCATCGGCGATCAGTTGCAGCACCGCGATGAACTTCGAGAACGCGGCGGCGCCGGCGACGGCCTTGGAGTCGGCTTTGTCGTCGGCGTGCCCGACAGCGTCATGGCCGGCGGCGCCGGCGTGGGAACGGGGTTTGGAAGCGGAACTCGACATCACACAGAGGCAGGGCAGAGCAGGGGTACGCAATTATGCCTTTATCGATGGCGTCGAACGACGGCGGCGCCGCTTCACGCGCCGACTCGATCACGCGACGAGATATCCGCCGTCGACCGGCACGATTGCGCCGGTCATGAACGACGCCGCCGGCGAGCACAGGAACACCGCGACCTGCGCGACTTCCTCCGGCGTGCCCCAGCGACGCAGCGGCGTACGTTCCAGAATCGCCAGCGAGCGTCCATCGTCGTCCTGCAACGCCTGCGTGAGCGGCGTTGCGATCCAGCCCGGCGCAACCGCATTGACGCGAATGCCGTCGGCGGCATAGGCGATCGCGAGCGACTTCGTTAGCTGCGCCACCGCGCCCTTGCTCGCGCTATAAGCGGGCACGAGACCGCCGCCGAAAAAACTCAGCATCGACGCCGTATTGACGATGCAGCCCGCCGACGCCTTCAACGAGTCGCGCGCGGCGGCGCATACGCGCATCGTGCCGTTGAGATTGATATCCATCACGCGTTCGAACACGTCGAGCCGATGTTCTTCGACGCGGCTGATCACGCCGGCGCAGTTGACCACGATGTCGAGACGCTCGAACGCGTTCACCGCGGCCGTGACGGCGTTGCCCGAGCGGACATCCAGCGTGACGCGCGCAATCTCGCGATTGAGCGTATCGGGCGTGCCTTCGGGCAGCGGCAAACCAGCCGCCACCGTGTGCGCGCCAAGCTGCGCGAGCGTGTTGGCGATCGCCGCGCCGATACCGGACAAGCCGCCGGTCACGAGCGCGGTCTTGCCTTCGAGGAGCTGGTTCTGGAACGTCATGGGAGAAGCCGCCTCAGGTGGGTTGGGTCTCGATCGAGCTCGCGAGCGGCGCGGGCGCCACTTCCTGGACGACGAACAGATAGACGAGCGCCGCCGCGAACGCGACGGCCGCGCTGATCAGCAGCGCGTTGACGAACGAATGCGTCCGATCGACGACGATGCCGGTGATCACCGGCGCGAACGAGCCGCCCAGATAGCCACCGAAGTTCTGCATGCTGCCGAGCGACGCCACCAGATGTCGCGGCGCGGCGACGCTGACGAGCGCCCATGCGCTGCCGCTCGACAGGTTCACGAACAGCATCGCGAGCGACACGTAGACGATCGCGAGCGTCGTGCTTGGTGTGTAGGCGGCCGGCACCGTGAATGCGGCCGCGCCGACGAGACCGACGCACAGCGGCCACTTGCGGCTGCGGATCGGCGCCATGCCGCGCTTCAACAGATAGTCGGCGATCACGCCGCTGCTCGCCATGCCGATCGTGCCGAACACATACGGAATCGCGACGAGCCAGCCGGTGTGCGCGATGCTCAGATGACGCTCGCGCTCCAGATAGCCGGGCAGCCACGTCAGATAGAGCCACACCATGTAGATCACGCCCATGAAGCCGAAGATCATGCCCCACGTGTTGCGCAGCTTGAACAGCGCGCCCCATTCGGACCAGCTGAGGCCCTGCGGATTCTCCTGGCCGGTCGCGCCTTCGTTCAGATGCGCGGTTTCTTCTTCGGTCAGCACGATTTCGCTGCGATTGCGATAGACGAGGTACCACGCGAGCGCGACGACAACGCCGAGCACGCCCATGATGACGAACATCGTTCGCCATCCGAAGGAAAGCATCAGCACCGTGAGCAGCGGCGGTGCGATCATCGGCGCAATGGTGGATGACGAGATGAAGGTGCCGATCGGCGTGCCGCGTTCGCGTACCGCGAACCATTCGCTGACGACTTTCGCGCCGGCCGGAAACAGCGGCGCCTCGGCGATGCCGAGCACGACGCGCGCCGTGAGGAAGTGATTGAGCGTCTGGATGAAGCCGCCCGCGACCTGGGCGATCGACCACACGAGCATGCCGAGGCCGAGCATCACGCGCGATCCGAAACGGTCCAGCAGCGCGCCGACCGGCAACTGCGCGAACGCATACGACAACGAGAACGCGGACAGAAGCAGCCCCATCTGCGAAGCGGACAGATGCAATTCCTCGCTGACCAGATGATTCGCGATCGACAGCGTGCTGCGGTCGAGATAATTGACGATGCCCGCCACCGTCAGAAAGACGACGGCGACCACCTGGATACGTTTCAGACGCTGCGACTTCTGAAGCATGTTTGTCTCCTGCGCAATGGGTCCTGCTGTGTGGGAATGGTGTTGCCGTACCTGTCGGTATTGCGGTGTCCTGGCTGTTGGTTCCGTTGGGGGCTTGCGCGGCGTTTTACCGGACGAACTGCTCGACGTAGTCTTCGCCGAGGCCCACCGCCGCGTAGTGCTTGCGGCACATGTCGATCTTCGTGAATACGTCTTCGTAACCGGTGTAGTTCCCGTACGGATCGCAATAGAACATCACGCCGTTGACCTGGAAGTACGTGATCATTTCCTCGACGTCCTCGGGCACATATAACGTATGCGTTTCGCCCGGCGGCTCGAACACGTAGCTGCCTTCGGTCGCGACCCAGTCATGCTCGAGATAACGCCAGCGGCCCTTGAGCACCATGCCGTGCACGGCCTGCGGATGACGATGCCGGCTCAACACGCCCGAGCGGCGTACGCGCAGCAGATTCATCCAGTATCCCTGCGACGCATTCAGGCATAGTGGCCGGAACGACACGTTTTCTGCCTGCGGGACCCACACGCGTTCGTCGGTCGGAATCGCGAAGGGCACGACGATTTCCTTTTGCGCTTCCTTCGGGAACGGCAGCTGGTACGGCGTCAGGTCGGATTGATTGGCCTCTGGCATGGGGAAATTCCTCGCGAAGTGTGCAGAAAAAAGAAATGTCCACATTGTGGATAAAAAGTCCACGATATGGTTATTATCGGAACCGGTTTCGGCGGGGTCAATCCTGGGGAAATTACTGGTCAGGCACGATAAAGCGACGCCGCACTCGTTCTCGAATCGCGCGAAAGATGCACGTGTTGCTATCTCATAAAAGCCGCACGACACGCAAAAAGCGCCTAAAGCAAGGCCTGCGCGCGCATTCTGATCGAACACCATCTTTAAGTCTGCTTTAAGTGGAGGCCACTACATTACGCATCCACCACGTAACCCTCCGCAAGACTCCCTGACTATGACCACCAAAAACTATTGGCGCGGTAGCGCCGCGATCTGCGCTGTCCTCGCAATCGGCGGCGCGTATGCTCTCAGCCATCGCAATGCCGATGCGTCGGTGAACGACGCGCAGGGCCCGACGTCGTCGCTGCACGCGGCGGCGGATATCGTCGGCTCGCGCTCGTCGGCACCGGACTTCTCCAGCATCGTGACGCGCTATGGCCCGGCGGTCGTGCATATCGGCGTGAAAGAAGCCGCGTCGGTCGACGAGAACGGTCAACGCAAGAGCGGCGGTGAAGCGCTCGGCTCGGGCTTCATCATTAGCCAGGACGGGTACATCCTGACCAACAATCACGTCGTCGACGGCGCGACCAGCGTGACCGTGAAGCTCACCGACGGCCGCGAATTCCACGCGCGCGTGATCGGCAAGGACAAGGCCTCCGACGTCGCCGTCGTCAAGATCGACGCGACCAATCTGCCAACCGTGAAGATCGGCAACCCGGACAGCAGCAAGGTCGGCGAATGGGTCGTGGCGATCGGCTCGCCCTACGGCTTCGACAGCACGGTGACCTCGGGCATCATCAGCGCGAAATCGCGCTCGTTCTCCGACGATAGCCCGATCCCGTTCATCCAGACCGACGTGCCGGTCAACCCGGGCAACTCGGGCGGTCCGCTGTTCAACCTGAACGGCGAAGTGATCGGCATCAACTCGATGATCTACTCGCGCACCGGCGGCTTCCAGGGACTGTCATTCGCCATCCCGATCGACGCGGCGATGCACGTGAAGGACCAGCTCGTGAGTACCGGTCACGTGAGCCGCGGCCGCATCGGCGTGGGCGTGCAGCCGCTCAGCGCCGACAAGGCCAAGGCGCTCGGCCTCGACTCGACGGGCGGCGCACTGGTCGGCTCGGTCGATCCGAATGGTCCCGCGCACGCAGCCGGTCTGCGCCAGGGCGACGTGATCGTCGGCGTGAACGGCAAGCATATTGGTAATACGACCGAATTGATCGGTCAGGTCGCGCAACTCTCGCCGGGCAGCAAAGCGACGATCAGCGTGTGGCGCAACGGCGGCGAAAGCAAGCTGGCGGTGACGGTGGGCGCGCAGCAAGCGTCGGACATGGCGTCGGCCGCGCCACGCGAAGAGCAGCAGGAACAACCGCAGCAGCAAAACCGTCCGCGTCTCGGCGTCGCCGTGCGTGCGCTGACCCAGGACGAACAGCAGCAAGCGCAGCTGCCGGGCGGCGTGGTGGTGCAGCAGTCCACCGGTCCGGCCGCCGAAGCCGGCATTCAGGCGGGCGACATCATCGTTGCCGTCGACGGCAAGGTGATTCACGGCGTCGAGCAACTGCGCCGCATGATCGCTCAGGCGGACGACAGCGTGTCTGTCACCGTGGTGCGCGATGGTGAACAAGCATCGGTCGACGTAACGCTTGGCTGATGAGTAGAACCCGCCGGTGCAATGCCGGCGGCGGGCACGACGCGCTGCTGTGGCGCGCGTGCCTCAGTTGGACGGGTGGACCCCCTCAGCGTGAGACGTGCTTTGCGTGACGTTCCGCGGCTCGTCGGGCCCGCCCCCCAATGCGACGTAAAGCGACACCCCGTTCTGCAAGGCCGTCGCCCGAAGCTGGATCAGCTGCTGCTCGGCGGCAAACTGATTGCGTCGCGCATCCACCACCTCGAGATAGATCGAGATCCCGTTTTCGTAGCGCAGCTCCGCCGTTTCGGCGAGTTGCCGCTGCGCCTGCACCGCCTGTTCCTGCGCCGCGATCTGTTCCTTGTAGCGTTGTCGCGCGACCAATGCGTCGGACACTTCACGAAACGCGTTCTGCACCGTGCGCTGATAATCGGCGACCAGTTCGTCGCGTCGCGCGCGCGCCTGCGATAGTTGCGCCTGGCGCTGTCCCGCATCGAAGATCGGCATGCCGACCAGCGCGCCGAACGACCACGCCTGCTTGGCCGGCACGAACAGATCGCCGAGTTCGGGCGACACATATCCGAAGCTACCCGTCAGCGCGATGCGTGGAAAAAAGTCCGCACGAGCGGCGCCGATGTCGGCATTGGCTGCGCGCAGTTGCTGCTCGGCCTGCTGGATGTCCGGCCGGTCGATCAGCAGTGCGGAGGGCAGGCCCGCATCGAGCTCGCGGAACTGCGCGGCGTCGGCGATCGGCGGCGCCGGCGGTAGCGACCCGCTGAGCGGCCCGCCAATCAGCACCTCGAGCAGATGGCGCTGCTGCGCGGTGGTCCGTTGCAGCTCGGCCAGCTGCGTCTGCGCCTGCGTGACCAGAATGGCCGCCTGGTCGTAATCGACCATCGACGTGACGCCCGCGTCGAGCCGCATCTTCGCGACTTCCAGCGCGTAGCGCCGACTGTCGAGCGTCTGTTGTGCAAGCTCGATGCCTTCCTCGCCCGAGCGGATCGCGTAGTAGTTCGACGCGACATTGCCGATCAGCGACAAACGGAACGCGTGCTGCGCGTCGACAGTGGCCAGATATCGACGCCGCGCGGCTTCGCTGGTGTTGCGCACGCGCCCCCAGAAGTCGAGTTCGAACGACGTCACCGCGGCCTGCACGTTGTACTGGTTGAACTGGACCGAGATGTCCGTGTTGTCGAACTCGGGATCGATCGAACCGAGTGGCGCCCTGGTGCGGGTCGCACCCGCGTTCGCGTTGACCTGCGGCAAACGCGCGGCGTTCTGGATGCGATAAAACGCGCGCGCCTGCTCGATGTGCGCGATCGACGCGGCGAGATCGCGGTTGTGCTCGAGCGCCGCCTCGATCAGCAGCTTCAGTTGCGGATCGGCGAAGAAGGTCTGCCAGTCGACTTCGCTTGCCAGATGCGCGGTGGCCGGATTGGCGGTCTCCGTCGTGTCGAAACGATCCGCGATCGGCAATTGGGGCTGCTGATAGTTCGGCGCAAAGTTGCAGGCGGCGAGCGAGCAGCAGAAGAGGGGCAGCGCGAGGCGCACATGAAGGCATTTACGCATCGCGCTGCCCTCCACCCGAATCGCGCGGCATGCCTGTCGGCAGATCGTCATCGTCGAGATCGATGCTGCGTTTCTTGCGGCTCAGCCAGCGTCGCGCGGCGACATAGAACAGCGGCGTAAAGAAGATGCCGAACATCGTCGCGGTCAGCATGCTGCCCATCACGCCGGTGCCGACCGCGCGGCGGCTCGCCGCGCCCGCGCCGGTCGCGAGCACGAGCGGCAGCATGCCCAACACGAACGTGACGCTCGTCATCAGAATCGGGCGCAGACGCTGCTGTGCGCCGCTTTTGGCGGCGGCTAGCGCGTCCCTTCCTTCGGATTCCTCCTTGATCGCAAATTCGACGATCAGAATGGCGTTCTTCGCGGCAAGGCCGATGATCGTCACGAGGCCGATGTTGAAATACACGTCCGCGGACAGTCCACGCAGCATCGTCAACAGTACCGCGCCGATCACGCCGAACGGGATGATCAGCAACACCGCGACCGGAATCGCCCAGCTCTCGTACAGCGCCGCGAGCAACAGGAACACGACCACGAGCGACAGCCCGAGCAGCATGCCGATCTGGCCGCTCGCCTGTTTTTCCTCGAGCGCGGTGCCGGTCCATTCATAAGCCAGGTTGCCGGTCAACACGTGCGACGCGATGCGCTCCATCTCGGCGATCGCCGCGCCGCTCGAACGGCCGGGCGCGGCCTGACCCGACAGTGTCGCGGACGGAAAGCCGTTATAGCGTTCGAGCTGCTGCGGTCCGGAAATCCAGCGCACGCGCGTGAACGCCGAGAACGGCACCATCTCGCCGCGGTTATTGCGCAAGCGCAGCGAAGTCACGTCCTCGGCACGCATGCGTTGTTCGGCGTCCGCCTGCAACAGCACGCGCAGCACGTTGCCCTCGAACACGAAGTCGTTCACGTAGTTCGAGCCGAACGTCAGCGCAAGCGCCTGGTTGACCTGACCGATTTGCAGGCCTAATGCGCGCGCCTTCACGCGGTCGATCTCGACATACAGTTGCGGCGCTTCCGGCATGCCCTCGGCGCGCACGCCCGCGAGAACGGGGCTTTGCGACGCCTCGATCATCATCCGCCGCGCGGCCTGTTGCAGCGCTTCGCCGCCGATGCCGCTGCGATCCTGGATCTTCATCGTGAAGCCGGTCGCGTTGCCGAGCGACGGAATCGGCGGCGGGTCGAGCGCAAAAATGATCGCCTCGGGAATCTGCCGAAACGCCGCATTCGCGCGACGCACCAGCGCGCTCGCCGAATTGGCCTCGCCCGAGCGCTCGTCCCACGGCTTCAGATCGACGAAGGACAGAGCCGCCGATTGCCCCTGGCCAAAGAAGCTGAAGCCCGTCACGGACGCGACGTTGCGCACTTGCGGCTGGGTCCGCAGAAACGCCTCGACCTGGTCGATCGCGTGCTGCGTGCGCTGGTCGGTCGAACCCGGCGGGCCGGTATACGTAATGAAGATATGCCCCTGGTCCTCGGTCGGCAGAAAGCCGGTCGGCAGCCGCGTGAAGAAAAACACGGTGATCGCGCAGGCCGCGACGAACACCAGCAGCCAGCGCAGCGGCGAGCGCAGCATCGCATCGACGCCCACGATATAGCGTGTGGTGCCCGCGTCGAGCCCACGATTGAAGCCGTCGAACACGCGATGCAGCAGACGCGAAGCCGCGTTCTTCGGCCGCTCCTTGGCGGCCGCCTCGCTGCGCAACAGCGCCGCGCACAACGCCGCGCCGAGTGTCAGCGCCAACATCGTCGACAGCAGGATCGACACCGCGAGCGTGACCGAAAACTGCCGGTAGATGCCGCCCGTCGAGCCCGGAAAAAACGCCATCGGAATGAACACCGCGACGAGCACCAGCGTACTCGCGATCGCCGCGCCCGATATCTGCCCGATCGCCTTCACCGTTGCGCGCGGCGCACCGAGCCCTTCCTCGCGCATGATGCGCGCGACGTTTTCGACGACGACGATCGCGTCGTCGTTGAGGATACCGATCGCGACCACCATGCCGAACAGCGACAGAATGTTGATCGACAGCCCGAACAGGTAGAGCCCCGCGCACGTGCCGATCAACGCGATCGGCACCACGATCGTCGGGATCACGGTCGCGCGCCAGTCCTGCAGGAACAGGAACACCACGACCGTCACGAGCAACAGCGCCTCGACCATCGTGCGGATCACGCCCTGCACCGAGGTCGTGATGAACGGCGTGGTGTCGAACGGCACGGTCCACGCGACGCCGCGCGGGAAGATCGGCTGCAATTCGGCCATGCGCTGGCGCACCGCGTTGGCGACTGCGAGCGCGTTCGCGCCGCTCGCGAGCTGGATCGCGATCCCGGCCGACGCCTTGCCGTTGACGGTCAGGCGGTTGCCGTAGCTGTCGTTGCCGAGCTCGACGCGCGCGACGTCGCCGACCCGCACGGTCGAGCCATCCGGATTCGCGTGCACGATGATTTCGCGGAACTGCTCGGGCGTCGTGAAGCGGCTTTGCGTGACGATCTGCGCGGTGAACTCGGAGCCCGGCGCGATCGGCTGATCGCCGAGGCTGCCGCCCGCGGTCTGGCTGTTCTGCTCCTGGATCGCCTGCAACACCTCGCTGGCCGACAGCCCAAAGCCCGCGAGCTTGCGCGGATCGAGCCAGATCCTCATCGCGTACGACGAGCCGAACAGTTGCACGTCGCCGACGCCGTCGATACGGCGCAGCTCGTTGATGATGTTGTTCGACGCGAAGTTGCCCATCGAGACGGCGTCGGTGGTGCCGTCGGTCGCCTGCAGTGCAAGCAGCATCAGAAAGCCCGACGACGCCTTCGTCACGCTCAAGCCGATCTGACGGACTTCGAGCGGCAGGCGCGGTTCGACGCGGCTCAGACGGTCCTGCACCTGAGTGCGCGCGATGTCGAGATCGGTGCCGGGCTTTAGCACCACGGTGATCTGCATCGTGCCGTTCGAGCGGCTCACCGACGACATGTACAGGAAATTCTCGATGCCGTTCATCTCGTCTTCGACGATCGACGTGACGGTACGCTCGAGCGTGCTCGCGTCCGCGCCGCTGTAGACCGCGCTGATGGTGAGCGACGGCGGAGCGACGTCGGGGTACTGCTCGACCGGTAGCAGCGCGAGCGCGATCGAGCCGAACAGCACGATGAAAAGGGCGATGACCCACGCGAAGACCGGCCGGGCGACGAAGAATCGATTCATCGGCGAGCCCGTCAGTGCGCGGTCGAAGCGGGAGCAGGGGACGCGGCCGAATGCGCCGCTGGCGACGCATCGGGGGCGGGCCGCGCGTCGACCCGTTGACCGGGCTGCACCTTCTGCCAGCCATCGACGATCAGGCGCTCGCCGGGCTTCAGACCGTCGCGCACGGTCCAGCGTCCTTCGCCCTGCTCGCCGAGATAGATATTGCGGCGGACCACGGTGCCGTCGTCCGCGACCAACGCAACGCTTGCAATGCCGTTGTCGAGCTGCACCGCGCGCTCGGGAATACGGATGCCCCGCACATTGCCCGCCGCGATGATGCGCCCGCGCACGAACTGCCCCGGCAACAGCGTGCGGTCCGGATTCGCGAACTGCGCGCGCACCGTCTGCGTACCGGTCGACGGATCGACGACGAGATCGGCGAAGTCCAGAAAACCGCGCTCGTTGTAGACCTGGCCGTTGGCAAGGATCAGTTGCACCTCGACGTGCTTCATCCTGGTCGGCTTGCGCGCGCCCGACTGGATCTGCTGCTGGAAGTCGAGCATCGCGGTATTCGACTGCGTGAACACCGCGTTGATCGGCGTCAGTTGATTGACCTGCGTGAGCAGCGTGGCGGCGCCCGCGCTGACGAGCGCGCCTTCGGTGACGAGCGCGCGGCCCGCGCGTCCGGCGATCGGCGTGCGCACGATGCAGCGATCGAGCCGCAATTGCGCAAGCGAGACCGCAGCTTGCGCATCGGAGACAGTGGCCTGCGCCTGCTGCATCGTCGCGAGCGCGGCGTCGTATTCCTGCGCGCTGACCGCATGACGGCCGACGAGCGGCTTGAAGCGGTCCACCACCGACGCCGCGTTGTCGCGCACGGCGGTCGCGCGCGCGAGCGCGGCCTGCGCCTGCTGCAACTGCGCGCGATAGTCGCTCGCGTCGATCTGGAAGAGTGGGGCGTTGGCCGGCAGGTCCGTGCCTTCCTGATAGAGCGTGCGCTGGACGATGCCGTCGACGCGCGCGCGAATCTCGGCGGTGCGCACGGCCTCGATGCGACCAGGCAACTCGACGACATCGGCGACAGGGGTGGTGGAAACCGTTTCGACCAGCACGGGAACCGGTGGCATCGACGCGGCGGTGGGAGTCTGCGACCGGTCGTTGCAGGCGGCAAGCAGGAGCGGCAAACCGGTGATCAGAAGCGATACGGCACGACTACGCAGGCGGAGTGCGGAGCAAAGCAAGAGAAACTCCTTTGATCAAGGCAGTCTTTTTTGCGCGTGAGATCGGTGACGGTTTTAACGGTTTGCGGTCGAATTAACTATTCAGAACGTGTGTGGGTGCGTTAATGCGGGGAAAAGATTTCTGTTGATCCTACCGTGTCTGGGTGGCTTGTCAATTTATTCTTGGTGGTCGCGAGTGGAATGGACTCGCAACGACCAGGCGGCGCATGCGGTGGGCACGAGCGGGTGATTCCCGCTCGCAGACGAGGTGTTGAATGGTAATTGTCAATTACATGTCAATTGTCATCCGGCAATTGCCGCAATTCAAAGGCATGCAATTGTCATCGAAATCGAGGCGCCCCAAAAAATATTCCGAGTCGCCACACACTCACGTACGTTTGCGCTCCGGATGCCGCAACACCGAATGGTTACGGCCGTATGACAGATAAATCGTCATGCCGATCACGAGCCACACGACGAGCCGCAGCCACGTGACGAGCGGCAAGCCGACCATCAGCAGCAGGCAGAACAGGATGCCGAGCACGGGCACGACCGGCACGGCGGGCGCCCGGAATGGACGCGTCGCCTCGGCGTCGCTGCGCCGCAGATAGATCACCGCGCCACACACGAGGACGAACGCGAAGAGGGTGCCGATGCTGACCATCTCGCCGAGCACGCCGATCGGTGTCAGCGCCGCGACGATCGCGACGACGGTGCCGATCAGGATCTGACTCAGATAGGGTGTATGCAGACGCAGATGGACCCTCGAGAAAAAGTGCGGCAACAAACCGTCTTGCGACATCGTGAAGAAGATGCGGCTTTGTCCATAGAGCAGCACGAGTATCACGGTGGTCAGCCCCGTCAACGCGCCGATTTTGATCAGGATCGAGAACCACGTGAGCCCGATCGCGTCGACGCCCTTGGCGATCGGATCAGGAACGTTCAGCTCGGGGTACGGAACGAGGCCGGTCAGCACGCCGGCGACGAGGATGTACAGCACCGTACAGATGATCAGCGAGCCGAGAATGCCGATCGGCATGTCGCGCTGCGGCTGTCGCGCTTCCTGCGCGGCGGTCGACACCGCATCGAAGCCGATGAACGCGAAGAACACCACGGCCGAGCCGCGCAGAATACCGCTCATGCCGAAACTGCCGAACTGGCCGGTATTGGCAGGAATGAACGGATGCCAGTGTTCCGGCTTGATGAAAAACACGCCGATGGCGATAAACGCGACCACCACGGTCAGCTTGATCGCGACCATCACGTTGTTGAGCCGCGCCGACTCCTTCGTCCCCAACACGAGCAACGTGGTCAGGATCGCGATGATCAACACCGCCGGCAGGTTGATCACGCCGGTGACCGTCGAGCCATCGGCCAGTTTGACGATGGTGCCGGGTGCCGCGGCGAGGGTAGGTGGAACGTCGATGCCGACGTTGCGCAACAGGCTCACGATATAGCCGGACCAACCGACCGCGACGGTCGCGGCGCCCATCGCGTACTCGAGGATCAGGTCCCAGCCGATGATCCACGCGAAGATCTCGCCGAGCGTCGCATACGTGTACGTGTAGCTGCTCCCGCACACGGGCAGCATCGCCGCAAGCTCCGAATAGCACAGGCCGACGAACGCGCACGCGATGCCGCCCAGCACGAACGACAGCGTGATGGCCGGCCCCGCGAACTGCGCGGCGGCGGTCCCCGTCAGCACGAAGATGCCTGCGCCGATGATCGCGCCGATGCCCATCGCGGTGATACTCGTCGCGCCCAGCGTTTTCGACAGGTGACGGCCTTCTTCGACGTCGGCGCTGGCGACGATATCAGCAACGGTTTTGCGTGCCATGTAACCGGTAGCGGCCATGATAAGTCGTCCCTTTTCAGTGTTGATCAGGCACGAACCGGTTAGGCTGCCATCGGCTCGTGGAGCACGACAAAAACATCCGTCGCCGCGCACGGCAATGGCCACGGCAAGTGCGGAGAAAGCATCTAACGGAAAATTCAGTCTATGCCGGATTAAAGGCAAAGTGAAATCCGCTTGCTTTGTCGGCGCGCCAGGGCAGTGCGATGGCTGACGCGCGCAGCGCCGGGCGTGCCGCGGGCCGTGGTGCATTTGTGCATTGCGATCGCAAGCAAGGCCTCTGGTTCGATTCAGGAGGACTTACGATGTGCGATTGCGGAATCGGCAAGCCAACGTGGGCGATTTCAGGCTTGCGGGGTGGACCTCAGCCGATCCGTCCGCGCCGCAGCACGCCGCTCAGACCGAGCGAGTGGCCTGGGTCGTAGTAGTGAATGAGGAGCGTGCGCCGCTGTCCGTTCTGTACGTCGAAGTTCGCATGCTGAAGTGCGAAGCCGTTGAATTCATAGACGCTGCCCGGCTTGACCGGAATGCGTTTGCAGTTGCCGACACGCAGATCATGCAAGGTATGCCAGCTGCGCCAGCTGAGCGGCAGGCTGTGCAGGAAGCCATGGCGTATCTTGCAGATCATGTTGGTCAGCGTCGTTACGGACAGGCGCGGCTTGCGGTACATCACGAGGTCGCCGTTGTGAACTCCGTCGGGTGCGAGCTGAAGCGGAATCAGCAGCGTTAGCAGGTGCGAGTCGTAGTGGCGGCAGTGGCTCTCGGTCAACGAAGTCTTGCTCGCACAGCGCAGTACGTGGAACGGCTCAGTCGGTAAGTTTGTCTGACCGAACTTCGCAGCCATCGCGCGCGCATTCGCGCAGATCGACTGCTCGAGTTCGCGAAAGGCCTGACCGCGACGCAGCATCTCCGCAATCTTTGCGCCGGACTGCGAGCGCGGTGCCGTCGTGCCAAACAGGTGGTCGATGAACTCATTGATTTCGACGATCGACTCCTGCGGAATCACGTCATCAAAAGACCTCAAAGCGACGCTTTTGTCGATTCGAATCTGTTTAGTCTCTGTATGTCCACGCACGTCTGTCAGGGTGTCCATAGCCCAAATTTCCATTCGCTTTTTATTCTACGACCGTATTGAAAAATATCCCCTCCGAGGCGCGCACAATGTGCGCCAGCGTACATAAAGTCCTCAGGCGATTGAGCTCGATCATTAAATCTAAAGTCGGATTCATCTGACAGCTTTTGTAAATCTCGTTGGGCCGATTTGGAAAATGCTGCGACTGCGACGATTCAGCTTTGCCCAGGTACGACATTACAGCTTTGCCGCTACATCACATGTCGAGGCCAGATTGAAATGTCGGGGTCTTATCTAGATACAGATGTCGGGGTTGAGGTCGATTCTGGGTGTTGGGCTAGGGTTGTCTTGCGGTCCTTTTATATCTCTCTGGAGGGGTTTTTAGCACCGAGCCTCCCGGGTTCTGGTGTGTCCCCATGACTGCCGCATTCCAGTCATCGAGCGTCACTTCGCGCTGCTTCTTCGTGCCAGGTAGCCGCGCCTTCGCACGCACGGGTTCACCGCGGTTCGTGCGTGACGGTGAGCCGGAGATCCGGCGGTTGTCGCGCTGCGCCTGGAGCGCCTGCGCGACCTGCAGCGCATGACCAAGACGCTTGTGCTCGATCACCGCGCCCTGGTCGATCTCGGCAAGCTTGTCGTACTGGACACAGGGCAGGGCGATACCATCGGCACGGATCTCGAGGCGTCCGTCCGGATACTCCCACACGTCGATATAGCGGTGAATCAGCCTGCGGTTGGCCGGCGTATCGTCAAGCAGCCAGATCACGCGGTCGTTCAGCAGCGTCAGGGAATCCGAGACCTTGCGCAGAACCCGCCAGGTCAGGACCGCGTCGAGATCCTCGTCAGCGCGCACGGGTCGATGCGCATCGAAAGCGCTGCGTGGCGGCTTCGCAAAGCGCGCGTTATAGGCTGCCATGAACGCGGGCGCCCAGGCGTTGGCAGCCTCGATGGTGCTGATACCGCGCAGCCGGAGCTCCTTGACGAGCCGGTCCTGCAGCGTGAGGTGGGCGCGCTCGACGCGTCCCTTGGCGGGGCTTGAGTTCGCGCAGAACGTGTCGATGTTCAGCTCGTACATCGCCCGGCCGAACTGTGTAACACCTTTACCCGCTGTCTCCGAGCGTCGCTTCACGTAAAAGACGCTGGCCTTGTCACTGTAGAACGCCACCGGCTTGCCATGCTGCTCAAGATACGCGCGCGTCGCCTCAAAGTAGCTGAAGGTCGATTCGGTCGACGTAAAGTGCAGCATCATCAGGCGGCTCGTGGCGTCATCGACGTACACCAGCAGCGTGCAGGCCGGCGCCCGGTCCTCGAACCAGCGATGGTCGCTGCCGTCGATCTGCACCAGCTCACCCAGGCATGCACGCCGCGCACGCGGCTGGTAGATCTTCGGTGGCCGCTGCCGACGCGGTACCCACAGGCCGGCGTCCATCATCAGGTGCCGCACGGTTTCCTTCGACAGCACGAGGCCATGACATTCGCGCAGCTTCTCGCACGCCAGCGTCGGCCCAAAATCGGCGTAGCGCTCGCGAATGGTGGTCAGGGCCCGCACGGCCAGTCCTTCATCGAGCTTCCGGTTGCCGGGCGACTTGCGCTTGCGTGAAGCCAGTCCCGCCGCGCCCGATTCCCGGTATCGCGTTACCAGCCGCTCGACCTGACGCACGGTCAGACCCAGTCGCCCGGCGGCACGCCCTGGCTTGAGCCCCATGTCCACCACGGCCTGGATCACCTTCAGACGGTCGAGTTCGCGCATGTTCAATGTCACCAGTGCGGCTGGGATCATGACTGGCTCCTGCGATCACGCTGCAAAATGCCAGCTTGCCAGCCACGATAAAACACGACATTTGTATCTTGCTAGAACACGACATTCTCATATTGCCGCTACATCACAAATGTTGATAATTTATCTTATGTCAAATGTAGTTGCGCATCGACGCAACTGCAGGAGACGATCACGCACATTTGCCAGTTCTCCGCTAGCGGTCATGCGCCTGCCGAGCTTGAGGGCTTCTTCGAGGACGGTTTCCGGCAAGGCCTTTCCGGCAAGAACCGGATCATTTATCAGGTCCGCGACGAGACCGTTTTCGTTCATCTCGTGGTCGACGCTCGACGCGACCTGCCCTCCCTCCTTCAGAGAATCGTGCTTCGGCTGATGTAACGGGTCAGGACGGCCGCCTTGCGTTTCACACGCATTGCATGCGCGCGCTACGCGCCCGACTCAGGAAGCCGCCGGATCCGTGCGAAACCCGAAAATGTCCAGCACATGCGGCGCGCGTGCAACGGGTATGCTAATCAGCATTCTCTCCGGCTAACGGCCTTCCCTCGACAATCGCCAATGAACCAGAACAAACAATGGAGCATCGACGACATCACGCCTCAGCACGGCAAACGCGTCATCATCACGGGGGCCAACAGCGGCATCGGCTATCACGTCGCTGCAATACTGGCTCGCACAGGCGCGGAAGTCGTACTCGCCTGCCGTGACGAACAGCGCGGCGCCGATGCCCTGTCCCGTCTGCAGAGGGAACTGCCCGCCGCCCGATTGCGGCTTCAACGACTGGATCTCGCAAGCCTTGCTTCAGTGCGCGCCTTTTGCGATCGCGAACTCGCGCAATGCCGGCCGCTCGACATCCTCATCAACAATGCGGGCGTCATGGCGCCCCGCCGACGCCTCGAAACGGTCGACGGCTTCGAATTGCAGTTCGGCACCAATGTACTCGGGCATTTCGCCCTGACGCGCCTGCTGTTGCCTGCGCTCGAGATGGCGGCAGGAGCGTCTGCCGAGCGGCCGCGCGTGGTCACGGTTGCCTCTATCGCACACAAGACCGGGCGGCTCGACTTCGACGACCTTCAGGCAACCCGTCGTTACCGTCCGATGACCGCCTATCGACAGTCGAAGCTCGCCAACCTCATGTTCGCGTTCGAACTCGATCGCCGGTTGCGCGCCGCACGATCGCGCGTGATGTCCGTTGCCGCGCATCCCGGCGTTGCCAATACGAATCTGTTCCGTGCCGACCATTTTGCCGCAAGCCCGATCGTCCGCTCTGCGCTAGGCGGACTGATCGATATCTTGTTCAACAGTGACCAGACCGGCGCGCTTTCCACGCTCTATGCCGCAACCGCGGCCGATGTCGTCGACGGCGGCTACTATGGTCCGCTCGGATTGTTCGAAACACGTGGTCGAGACGTGGGACCAGCGAACGTCGCCAGTCAGGCAAGAAACGGAACCGATGCAAGACGCCTCTGGCAGGCCTGTGAATCGCTGACTGGAACAGCGACCGGATAGCGCATGGATCGCGGAACGCGGGAAACGCTAACCGCGAGATACGGATTACTCATTCAACGATGACCGCACCCCGGCTCGCGCTTTTCTCATATCTGATCGCTCAATGGCGAACTCCGACACAGATAAAAAACGCCGACCGGTTTGCACTCGAACTACCGGGGCGCAACGCGAATCCTGTCGCGTCGAGCCCCCGATTTCCCCTGCAGTGCCTCCACGCGTTGCCGTGTTTATTGTGGCGCGTCACCTTCGCGATGCACCGGCTGCGTCTGCTTCAGGCTCTTCGCGAGGCGCGACGCCTGCAGATAGCCGGGATTCGCGGGCCGCTTCAGATAACGCCCGGCTCCGCGCCGCGCGCGCAGGTCGCCGTCCGCCCACACGAGTTCGCCTTGTGAGACGGTGTGTGTCGGCACGCCGCGAACCGTCATCCCTTCGAACACGTTGAAGTCCACGTTCTGATGATGCGTCTTGACCGATATCGCGCGCGTGGCCTCGGGATCCCAGACGACGAGATCGGCGTCGGCACCCACGGCCACCGTGCCCTTGCGCGGGTACAGGTTGAAGATTTGCGCCGCATTGGTGGAGGTGACGCGCACAAATTCGTTCGGCGTGAGCCGGCCGGTGTTCACACCTTGATCCCACAACACCGCCATGCGATCTTCCACGCCGCCGCAACCATTCGGAATTCTCGTGAAATCATGGCGGCCCATGGCTTTCTGCGAAGCGCAGAACACGCAGTGGTCGGTTGCGGTGGTGTGCAGCAGGCCGCCCTGAAGCCCGCGCCAGAGCGCGTCGCGATGCTCCTGGGTACGGAACGGCGGACTCATCACGTGGGCGGCGGCGCGCGTCCAGTCCGGGTCGCGATAGACCGACTCATCGATCACGAGATGCCCCGCGAGCACTTCGCCGAAGACGCGCTGCCCTTCGCCGCGTGCGCGCGCGATCGCCTCGAGCGCGTCTTTCGCCGAGACATGCACGATGTACACCGGCACTCCGAGCACCTGCGCGATGCGGATGGCGCGATTCGCTGCCTCGCCTTCGACTTCGGGTGGCCGTGAAAGCGGATGCGCCTCGGGCCCCGTGAAACCGCGCGCAAGCAACTGGCGTTGCAACTGGAATACGAGCTCGCCGTTTTCCGCGTGCACGGTAGGCAGCGCGCCCAGTTCGAGTGAGCGCGCAAAGCTGTTCACGAGAATCTCGTCGTCGGCCATGATGGCGTTCTTGTAGGCCATGAAGTGCTTGAAGCTCGAGACGCCATGCTCGTTCACGAGGAGCCCCATGTCCCGATACACGCTTTCATCCCACCACGTCACCGCCACGTGAAAGCCATAGTCGGAAGCGGCTTTCTCGGCCCAGCCGCGCCACTCGCGAAAGGCGTCCATCAGCGGTTGCTTCGGGTTGGGGATGACGAAGTCGATGATCGATGTCGTGCCGCCCGCAAGCCCCGCCGCCGTGCCCGTGTAGAAGTCGTCGCTGGCGGTCGTGCCCATGAAGGGCAGCTCCATATGCGTGTGCGGATCGATGCCGCCAGGCATCACATATTGGCCACCGGCGTCAACCACGGTCGCGCCCGCAGGCGCGTCGAGGTTCTCGCCAACGCTCTGGATCACGCCGTTTTCGCAGAGCACGTCCGCACGCCAGCTCTTGTCTGCATTGACGACAGTGCCGCCTCGAATCAGGATCGCCATGATGCCAAGTCTCCTTCAGTTGAACATTCACGCTTGAAACGCTCACGCGCTCGCAACACCTGGGCGCCGGCTCTTGCCGAGCTTCATCATCACGCCATAGACGAGCGCCGCAATGGCGAGTCCCACGAACCACGCATAGGTGTAAATGCTTTTGAACGCATCGGGCACGGTGGCAAACGCATTCGGGAACGCGACATTGAGAAAGCCCGGCAGGTTCGGCAGCACACCTGCGATCAGCGCGATCACGGCAGCCGGATTCCAGCCGTTCGAGTAGGCGTATTCGCCGTTTTCCTCGAACAGCTGGGCCGTGTCGAGGCGTGTGCTGCGAACGAGAAAGTAGTCGACCATCAGGATGCCGGCCACAGGCCCAAGCAGCGCCGAATAACCGACGAGCCACGTGAAGATGTAGCCCTGGGTGGTGGCAAGGATCTTCCACGGCATCATCACGATGGCGATACCCGCGGTGATGAGACCGCCCGTCTTGTACGAGATGCCCTTGGGCCAGAGGCTCGAGAAGTCGTAAGCTGGCCCGACGAGATTCGCGGCGAGATTGCAGCACATCGTGTCCAGTGTGAGGATGATGAGCGCGATGCCCACACCGACGCCCTCCATGCGACTCGTGAGGTCGATCGGGTCCCAGATCGCCCTTCCGTAAATCACAACCGTTGCCGAGGTCACGACCACGGAGACCACCGAGAGCAACGCCATCGGAATGGGCAGGCCGATGGCCTGGCCCACGAACTGGTCTTTTTGCGTTTTTGCGAAACGCGTGAAGTCGGGAATGTTGAGCGCGAGCGTGGCCCAGAAACCCACCATGGCCGTGAGGCTCGGCCAGAACGTCGCCCAGAAGAGGCCCGCCTTCTTGCCGCCGGCAGCGAACTGTGACGGTTGCGACAGCATCGAGCCCACGCCGCCTGCCTTCGAACATGCCCACCACACGAGCACTGCGCACATCACCACCTTGATGGGCGCGGACCAGCTTTCGAGCCAGCGGATCGAATCGGTGCCGTGCAGGATGAAGTACAGCTGGAACACCCAGAAGACGAGGAAGCAGCTAGCCTGTCCGATCGAAATGCCGAGCCACGGCAGTGCGTCGCCCACCAGCGCGTTGTGCGTGAGGATGTTGACGAGCGTATAGATGGCGCTGCCGCCAAGCCATGATTGAATGCCGTACCAGCCGCACGCCACGACGGCGCGCAGCATGGCTGGCAGCTTGGCGCCCTGGGTGCCGAACGACGCTCGCACGAGCACCGCATAAGGAATGCCGTACTTCGTACCCGCATGACCAATCAGCAGCATCGGCATGAGCACGATCAGATTGCCGAGCAGCACGGTTAGCACGGCCTGCCATGGCGCCATGCCCTGCTCGGTGAGGCCGGCGGCGAGCATGTAGGAGGCGATGTTCATCACCATGCCTACCCATAGTGCCGCGAAGTGATACCAGCGCCATGTGCGCTGCGCAACGCCGGTGGGCGCGAGGTCATCGTTGTATAGCTCGCTTTCGGCGCGGCGCGCATTGGCGTCGACTGCAAAGGGCTGGCTCATGACGTGGGTTCTCCGTGCTTGTCGTGGGTCCGGCTCGATCCGGCTTCGAAATGTCAGGCGGCTTTCGGGTCGGCGACACGCGCCGGATTGTTCGGGTGCGTGGTCCAGTTCTCGTAGCGCTCGCCCGAATCGACACGCTCCATCGTGATGCATTGATCGACCGGGCAAACATGCATGCATAGATTGCACCCGACGCAGTTCGCATCGACGACCTCGAAGTGGCGCTTGCCGTCGCGCGTGGCGGTGATCGCCTGATGCGAGGTGTCTTCGCAGGCGATATGGCAGAGCCCGCACTGGATGCAGCGGTCCTGATCGATACGCGCCTTGATGTCGTAGTTGAGGTTCAGGTATTGCCAGTCGGTGACGTTCGGCACGGCGCGGCCGCGAATCGCGTCGAGGCTGGCGTACCCTTTGTCGTCCATCCAGCTGGAAAGGCCGTCGATCATGTCGCTGACGATCCGGAAACCGTAGTGCATCGCCGCGGTGCATACTTGCACGCTGCCCGCTCCCAGCACGATGAATTCCGCGGCGTCGCGCCAGTCGGAAATGCCCCCGATGCCAGAGATGGGCAAGCCTTGCGTTTGCGGGTCGCGCGCAATCTCCGCGACCATGTGCAGTGCAATGGGCTTCGCGGCAGGACCGCAATAGCCGCCATGCGTGCCCTTGCCGTCCACGGTGGGCAGCGGCGCCATGACGTCGAGATCGACACCGACGATCGAGTTGATGGTGTTGATGAGCGAGACGCCGTCCGCACCACCCTTCATCGCCGCGCGCGCGCCGTGACGAACGTCGGTGACGTTCGGTGTGAGTTTCACGAGGCAAGGCAAGCGCGTGCCTTCCTTCACCCAGCGGGTGACCATTTCGATGTACTCGGGCACCTGACCCACCGCCGCGCCCATGCCGCGCTCGCTCATGCCGTGCGGACAGCCGAAGTTCAGCTCCACAGCGTCCGCGCCAGTGTCTTCCACCTGAGGCAGAATCCACTTCCAGTCGTGCTCGTTGCAAGGGACCATCAGCGAGACGATGAGCGCCCGGTCGGGCCAGTCCCGCTTCACCTGCGCGATTTCCTTCAGGTTCACGTCGAGCGGCCGGTCGGTGATGAGCTCGATGTTGTTCAGACCCGCCATGCGCTGGCCGCGCCAGGTGGTGGCGCCATAGCGCGAGCTTACGTTCACCACGTGCGGGTCGAGCCCGAGCGTCTTCCAGACCACGCCGCCCCAACCCGCCTCGAAGGCGCGATTGACGTTGTAGGCCTTGTCGGTGGGCGGCGCGGAAGCGAGCCAGAACGGGTTGGGCGAATGAATGCCGGCAATCGTGCAGCGCAAGTCGGCCATGATGCGACTCCTTCGTTTTATCTGGATTCGGTGTAGCTATCACGCGGCTCGGGCGGCCCTGGCGGACTGACTCGCAAGGAAGCGGTCGATCGCGTGCGCGGCAAGCTTGCCGTCCTGCACGGCCTGGACGGTCAGATCGGTGGCGCCGTGGCCGGCACAGTCGCCGCCTGCGAAAACGCCCGCAAGGGACGTGGCGCCGTTCGCATCCACCGCGACGCGCCCGCCTTCCTCGGTGAGTTGCAACCCGTCGAGGCCTTCGGGTAACAGCGTTTGGCCGATTGCCTTCAGCACCATATCGGCCTCCACGCGCACGATCTCCCCAGTGCCGCGCAATGCGCCGCTCATATCGAGCCCGGTGCGCTCGAATTCCACGGCCCGCACCTGCGTGTCGCCGACGATTCGCAGCGGCTTCATCCACTCGGCCAACGTCACACCCTGGCTACGCGCGAATTCCAGTTCGGCCCAGGTGGCGCTCATCTGCGCCGCGCCGCGACGATAGGCGAGCGTCACTTGCTCCGCGCCCAGCTTGCGGCTTTGCACGGCGGCGTCGATTGCCGTATTGCCGCCTCCGAGCACCACCACCTTGCGACCGACGGGCACGCTGGCCAGATCGTCGGCCTCGCGCACGCGCGCAATGAAATCCACGGCATCGAGCACGCCGTCGAGCAGTTCGCCTTCGATGGAGAGCGTATGCGTGCCGCCAAGGCCCACGCCGATGAACACCGCGTCATACGCCGCGCGTAACTCCGCAAGCGTCACGTCATGCCCCAGTCGCTGGCCCTGGCGCAGTTCTATCCCGCCAACGGAAAGAAGCCACCGCACTTCGCGCTGCGCGTAGTCGTCGACGGTCTTGTACGCCGCTATGCCGTACTCGTTCAGGCCGCCCGGATGTTCGCGCGCGTCGAAGACGCTCACGCGATGCCCGGCAAGCGCGAGCGTGTGCGCGCAGGCGAGACCCGCGGGACCCGCGCCGACCACGGCAACACGACGGCCTGTTTCGCTGGCCCGCGTGAACAACGCAGGTGCACCGGCGGCTTCGCGGGCCATCTGGAAGTCGGTGGCATGACGTTGCAGCGCGCCGATCTGAACGGGCTCGCCATCCTGATGATTTCTCACGCAGGCGCCTTCGCAGAGAATCTCGGTCGGGCACACGCGTGCGCACATGCCGCCCAGCGGGTTCGCGCTGAGGATATCGCGCGCCGCGCCCTTGAGATTGCCGTTGCCGATCTTGCGGATGAAACCGGGAATGTCGATACCCGTGGGGCACGCGTTCACGCAAGGCGCGTCGTAACAGTAATGACAGCGGTCGGCGGCGATCACGGCCGCATGCGCGGAAAGCGGCGGCGCGACGTCGGCGAAATTGCAGCCCAGTTGCTCGGCACTGAGACGGCCTGGCGCGATGCCGTTGGCGGCATTCGAGGTGGTCTGGGACATCCGGATGCTCCTTGCGCGGCGAAACACGGGTCCGCCGGCCGTGTGCGTGACGTGCGCGGCCGGTACGTGGGGAATCGTTGGAAAGACAGCGCGGCGCTGAGACCGCTTGCGTTCGATCGAAATTGCGTCAGCCGGGCTCGCTCGCGCGTTCGAGCATGGCGTGCAGCAACACGTTCGCGCCGGCTTCGATCCATTCGATCGTCGCGTCCTCGACTTCGTTGTGGCTGATGCCGTCGATGCACGGTACGAACACCATCGAGGTCGGCGCGACCGTCGCGAGATAGCACGCGTCGTGACCTGCGCCCGAAACGATGTCGCGATTCGAATAGCCGAAGCGCTCGGCCGCCGCGCGCACGGACTTCACGCACGCCTCGTCGAACGGCACGGGCGCGTAGTAGAAAATCTGCTCGACGTCGGCTTCGAGCTTGCCCTGTTCCGCGATCTTCGCGATGCCTTCGCGCAGCTCGGCGTTCATCTGCGCCAGCACCTCGTCCTGCGGATGGCGAAAATCGATGGTGAAGAACACGCGGCCCGGAATCACGTTGCGCGAATTCGGATGCACCTGCATCATGCCGACCGTCGCGCACGCGAGCGGCGCATGACGCAGGCCGATTTCGTTGACGAGCTGCACGACGCGCGAGGCGCCCAGCAGCGCGTCGCGGCGGCGCGGCATGGGCGTAGGCCCCGCGTGCGCCTCCTGGCCCGTGAGCACGACTTCGTACCAGCGCTGACCTTGCGCGTCGGTGACCACGCCGATCGTCCTGTTTTCGGCCTCGAGTATCGGCCCCTGTTCGATGTGCAGTTCGAACGCCGCGTGAATCTTGCGGCCGCCGCACGGCAATGCGCCCGCGTAGCCGATGCGCTGCAATTCCTCGCCGATGGTCTTGCCGTCGACGTCCTTGCGCGACAGTCCGTACTCGAGCGCAAACACACCCGCAAATACGCCCGAGGCGACCATCGCCGGCGCGAAGCGCGAGCCTTCTTCGTTGGTCCAGATCACCGTTTCAACAGGGCGCTCGGTTTCGATGCCGTAATCGTTGAGCGAGCGAATCACTTCGAGGCCGCCGAGCACCCCATAGATACCGTCGAAGCGCCCACCGGTTGGCTGCGAGTCCGCGTGCGAGCCGGTCATCACGGGCGGCAGGTCGTTGTTGCGCCCCGCGCGGCGCATAAACACGTTGCCCATCTGATCGACACTGATCGTGCAGCCCGCCTCTTTCGCCCATTGCACGATGAGATCGCGGCCCTGCTTGTCGAGGTCGGTCAGCGCAAGACGGCACACGCCGCCTTTGGGCGTGGCGCCAATCCTGGCCATCTCCATCAGGCTGTCCCACAATCGCTGACCGTTCACGTGGATCGCGGTCGTCAGCGCGGCTTCGCTTACTGCGTTCATGCGTGTTCTCCTGTCCGTGCTTGTCAAACGTGCATGCATGCCACCGTGTTGGGGCACGAAGGATCACAACGGTGCACGTCTCGATGGCACTGCGCTGCCCCTGAAACCCAGCCCTTCGAATCCTGTCCGATTGGACAGGTTTTAGACGAGAAACTTCGCGAATTCAATGCGGAGTTACGAGCGAGAAGCGTGCCATTGATGCTGCAGTGCGTGAAAAAGCCAGCCGTCCGTGCTGCGCGTTTCTCCGGATGTCGGTGAATTCGCGGCGCACTTGCATCGTGGCTACAATGATTCCGGCATGCGCGCGGCCGCCGCGCTCCTTTTCTCTTCCGAATGGACCGAACATGCGCGACGACGAACCCACCACGCGAGCCGCGCCCCTCGCGACGCGCGGCACCGTGCAGGCGCGACGAGCCGCCGACACATCGCACAAGCCACATCGGCGCAAAGCCTCCATTCGTGCGTCGAATGAATCCCATCTACTCGCCTGTGCCGAAGCCGTGTTCGCCGAACGCGGCTTCGAAGGCGCGAGCACGGCGCTGATCGCCGAGCGCGCGGGTTTACCGAAGGCGAATCTGCACTATTACTTCCCGACCAAGCTGGCGCTGTACTGGCGCGTACTCGACGATGTGTTCGAGGAATGGAACGCCGCCGCCAACCTGTTCGATGCAAGCGACGATCCGGTCGAGGCGATTGGCGGCTACGTGCGCGCCAAGATGGCCCTGTCACGGCGCCGCCCACTTGGATCGAAGGTGTGGGCCAACGAAATAATCAGCGGGGCGCTGCACATGCAAGAGATCCTGCTCGAACGCGTGAAGCCGTGGATGGACACACGCGTGAAGCTGATCGAGCGATGGATAGCCAAAGGGTTGCTCGCGCCCGTCGACCCTCGGACGCTCCTCTTCATGATCTGGGCGACCACGCAGCACTACGCCGATTTCGAGGCTCAAATATGCGCGCTCTCGGGCAAACGCGCGCTCTCGACGAAGCGCTTCGAGGCTACGACGGAAGAAGTGGTGAGCATGATCCTGCGGGCGAGCGGAGCGCGATCGCCGGTCCGATGAATTGTTTTGGGGAGTTTCCCTGATGACGTCATTTTCTCGTTGCCCCGGTCACTGTTTTTCGCGTTAATGTAAGCGCTAACACGTCCAACAGGCAGCAATACCAACTTCATTCAGACATGTCATCGTCAAAAATGCTCGAAAATGTAAGCGCTACTATTCAATCTGCGGACCGGCATTCCTGGGACCGAATCGTCGTGGTCGGCATTGCGAACATGGATCTCGTTGTCCACGCAGAGCGACTTCCGGCGCGCGGCGAAACCTTGCTCGGTGGCGCGTTCGCTACATTCGCCGGCGGGGGCGGCTTCGCAGCCGAGCGCGTGCGCGGCGCGAGCATCCGCGGCGCGATCGACTTCGCTCAGCGAGCCGCGGCGCTCAGCGTCACGCGTGAAGGCGCGCAGGCATCCATCCCGACACAGTTCGAAGTGCGGGCGCAACCCACGTTCGCGGCGGCGGTTTCATAGACCCGGCTGCGCGACGTCCAGCAGCCTGCGCGGGCCGATGCGGCCGACGAGGCCGGCGCCGATCGAAAGCGAACCGGAACCGGCCAGTCCGGCACCGGCACCCGCTTGATGAACTGCCCGTTCAACCCTGCTAAGGACAACACCGACATGACCCTCCCCACTTCTTCGACGCGCTCGTCGCAAACGATCGAAGGCATCGTGCGCGTGATGCTGACGCCTTTCGACGACGACGGCGCCATCGACTATGCCGGGCTCGAACGGCTGATCGAGTGGTATCTCGCGCACGGCTCGGACGCGCTGTTCGCCGTGGCGCAGTCGAGCGAGATGCAATTTCTCAGCCTCGCGGAGCGCGCGGCGCTTGGCCGCTTCGTGGTCGAGCGCGTGGGCGGCCGCGTGCCGGTGGTGGTCTCGGGCCATATCAGCGATGATCCCGACGCGCAGGCCGAAGAGCTGAACGTCGCCGCGGCGACCGGCGCGGACGGGATCGTGCTGGTGACGAACCGGCTCGATCCAGCCCGCGACGGCACGCAAGCGTTCTCAACGAACTTGCGCCGCCTGATGAGCCGCTTGCCTTCCGACATACCGCTCGGGCTATACGAATGCCCGGCTCCCTACCGGCGCCTGCTATCCGACGACGAGCTCAAGATGTGCATCGACACCGGCCGCTTCGTGATGTTGAAGGACGTGAGCTGCGATCTCGACACGGTGAAGCGCCGCGTTGCCCTGGCGAAGGGTTCGCCCATGAAGATCCTTAACGCGAATGCCGCGATTGCCTGGGATGCGATGAAAGCCGGATCCGCGGGATTCAACGGCGTGTTCACGAACTTCCATCCGGACCTGTACAACTGGCTGCGCAATCGCGCCGACGAGAACCCGGCGCTCGCCCGCGAGCTCTCGATCTTTCTCGTGGTCGCGGCGGTATCCGAGGCACTCGGCTATCCGGCACTCGCGAAGATGTACCACCAGCGCATCGGCACGTTCCAGTCCATTCGCTGCCGCGCGATCGACTACGACGTGCGCGAACGCTTCTGGGCGCTCGACGCGGTGCTCGACAAGATCGTCGAAGGTACCGAGCATTTCCGCTCGCGCATCGCAGCGGGGGCCTGACGGATGCGCCGTTGTGTCGCGCCGCGAGTAAGATGACGGGCTCCCTGCACGAAACCTGAACGTCGATGCCTCGCTCTTCCGCCTCTGACTCTGCTCTCGAAGAAAAACCGTCACCTGCCGGGCGGGCGGCCGGGGCGCGCTCCCGCCGCAGCACGGGGCGCACGGTGCTGTCCGACGTGGCGAAGCTCGCGGGCGTGTCCACGGCGACGGTATCGCGCGTCTACAACGAGCCAAGCAAAGTGTCGGACAGCGTGCGCGAGCGCGTCGAGCGGGCTGCGCTGGAGCTGAACTGGTTTCCGACTGCAGCCGGACGTGCGCTCGCATCCACACGCAGCCACATTGCGGGCATCGTCATTCCGACGCTCGATGATCAGGTGTTTGCCTCGCAGGTGAGCGGCATGCAGGCTGTGTTCGCCGCGCGCGGCATCACGCTTTTTCTCGGGTGCTCGAACTACGATCCTAAAGAGGCTCTCTCCCAGGTTCAAGCGATGCTCGCGCGCGGCGTGGAGGCGATCGCGGTGGTGGGCGAAGCGCATCCGCCGGAGCTCTTTGATGCGCTGCGAGTCTGGCGCGTGCCCTACGTCGTGCTTTACGCGTGGCGCAAAGGCAGTCCGCACGATTGCATCGGCGTTGACAACCGCGCCGCGTATGAAGCGATCACCGAGCATCTCGTCGCGCTCGGTCATCGGTCGTTTGCGGCCTGCATCCAACCGACACGCGACAACGACCGTGTGCAGGCGCGGCTCGCAGGCATCCGCATCGCGCTGGAGCGTCATGGCCTCGCGGTACGGCCGGACCACCTCGTCGAAGGTGAATCCACGCTCGATTTTGGCCGGCGCGCGTTGCGCTCGCTCTGGCAACAGCCGGGGCCGCGTCCGACAGCGATCATCTGCGGCAACGATCATATTGCGCTCGGCATTTTGCGGGAGGCGGAAGAGTTGGGCATCGCCATTCCCGAGCGACTTTCGGTCACCGGCTTCGACGATCTCGCGATCGCACGCGAAGCGCGCCCGCCCCTCACGACGATGTACGTGGACACACGCGAGATCGGCATGGTCGCCGCGAGGCATCTGCTCGACGCGCTGGACGGCCGGGCAACGCGACAAGGATATGCGCTGCCTGCGGTGTTAAAAGTACGCGGGTCAACAGGGCCGTATCTCGATGCGGCTGGCAAAAGATGATGTCCTCGTGTGCGCTTGCGGAAGCAGACGTGCATTTTTCGAAGAATTGCTTATCGCTATTAGGCCAGCCGGCTTTGCAGGAAGGTTGTCGCTTTCATGTACCGAACGGCATGAACGGCTGAAAGCTCAATGACGGCGTTGAGTCCAGAGGCGGCGCGAGTACTCAAACGTCTGAATCATCCGCTCGCGTTCCGTGCAAAAAACTGGTCTCGCCGACTTGGATATCCCGCCAAGCGCCCTATACTTGAAGAGAGCCGCGCGGAAGCCGGCCCCTGATGCAGAAGCGGACGAGAAATCGTTCATTGGGGCGCGGTAGCGGGGCCACGGAAACGCCCGCGTGAATAACGCGGGCGTTTTCTTTTTTGTGCCCCGATCGTGCAGCCGCCCTGCCCTATGGCATGGTGCCGAAGGAATGGTGGTCCGATGTCCGCGGGGTGCGCCAACGCAAGCGTGTGCGCATTCCACCCCGGCGACTACGAGGAAGTCGAAGATCCGAGGGCTCGTTGGTACTTCGCGGTTCGTCGGTTGAGGCTAGCTGCTCGCTCCAGTCCCAGCCGACACGCGGCAGGTTTCGACTTCTCAGTGTATGCGCGCGAGGTTACGAAGGAGCGAATCGCCGTCCTGCGTCACGCGAGGTCGCACTGCCCCGCAGGCAAGCCTCTCCATGGTGACGAGCTGACGTTCAAGCAACGTATCGAGTTCTTCCCGCTCGGCAATGTGGTCAGCCGAATCCCTGACCAGCATCAATGTCGCAAATTCATGGGCGCTGAGCATGCTTGCCTCCTGATAGCTTAAGTAGGTGCTGTATGGATTGTGTTGGCTGTGGCACTCGCTTTTGACGTCGCCTGCCGATGGCGCACTCGCTGCAATGGCGCGGGGAGTCGATGGTAGGGAGAGCGCAGCGGCGCGGCAATCCAGGGTCGTCCCGCATATTGGGTCGATTGGGGAGTGCCGCACTGCAACAGATGCGGCGGCGATCACGCAAAAACGGGTTTCGGCACGCTGGAGATCGGGAGGATCATTGACGTAGCCGTTCGGGCTGTAAGCCGCCTTCTCGAGTTGAGCCAGTTCGGCCGCCAATGACTACAATTTAGGGATCGTCGCATTCCCCAAGGAGGCTGCCATGACTCAATCAATGATCAGTTTTTGGGTTGGCCTTGTGGTTCTCGTTGTCGTTGCATCGGCCTTGTCCAGGCGCTACAGGCGCGATCACCCGGGAGAGAGCCTGAGTCAGTGGCTCGACACACATCATATGAGCTGGATGCATCGCAGGCACTAGCTGGCAGCGCGGGCTGACGCCGAGGAGCGCACCATGGCCTTCACCCTCACCTCACAAGCTTTCCACGAAGGAAGCGAGATTCCTCGGCGCTACACCTGCACGGGCGCGGACGTCTCCCCACCGCTCTCGTGGTCCGGGGTACCCGCCAACGCGAAAAGCCTCGTGCTGATCGTCGACGACCCCGACGCGCCCGACCCGGCCGCGCCACGGATGACATGGGTCCACTGGGTGCTTTACAACATCCCGACGACGACTCCTGGTGTTCAGGAGGGCGTCACTTCGGGCGCGCTTCCGGCTGGCACACTTGAAGGCACCAACGACTTCCATCGCACCACGTATGGCGGCCCATGCCCGCCCACTGGCCGTCATCGGTATTTCCATAAGCTCTACGCGCTCGACACCGTGCTGCCCGATCTTCACAAGCCCACAAAGGCGGCGTTGGAAAAGGCGATGCAAGGCCATGTCGTGGCGCACACCGAACTGCTCGGCACATCCAAGAAGTAACACGCAGACCCCTGGACGCTACTTGTCCGGGATTGTCGATTGCGCGTCGATGCTGCGCAAGCTCGTTCACGTCGCATTCGGTGTTATCAGGTCAGGCAAGTGCTTCGATCCCGAACTACAAAATGCTTGACGGGGACCACAGTATCTATTCTGACGCCGGGGGGGTGCGGCATGAACAGCGTTGCTGTCGCAAAAGGGTGAATGAAAGCCTACTCAGCAGAAAGAAAAGAAGCGTTAGTGCGCCGCATGATGCCGCCAGAAAATGCGCTGGTTTCGGCGCTGGCCATAGAACCGGGGATTACAGAACAGACGTTGTACACGTGGCGCCGACAGGCCAAAGGACAAGGAGTCGCAGTGCCGGGCGATGGGAAGAATCCCGAAGGATGGTCTTCGGAAGACAAGTTTGCGGTAGTGCTGGAACCGCGCCGCTCAACGCAGCGGAGCTGGCCGAGTATTGCCGCCGCAAAGGTCTTTATCCCGAACAGATTGCGGCGTGGCGGGCTGCTTGCCAGGCGGCCGACGCGAATGCTGCCGAGCAGGCGCGCGAGCAGCGTCATCAGTCGAAAGATGACAAGAAGCGCATCCAGCAGCTTGAGAAGGAATTGCAGCGCAAGGAGAAGGCGCTGGCGGAAGCGGCTGCGCTTGTGATTCTGAGAAAAAAGTCCAGGCGATCTGGGGATGTCCGCGCCGAATCTGGTGAGGGCTATTGCATATGGCTCGCCACTACATGGCCGCGCGGCGCTCTCCTACCCCAGGTCCAAAAACTCTCTGTACGGCGTCAATTCGCGAATTTACGTCGAGCTTTTCGAAGATATTTTTCAAATGCCACTTGACCGTCTCGGGTGCAAGTTTCAACGACCGGCCGATTTCCTTGTTCGAAAGACCGCGGGCAACGCACTCGAGTACCTCAAACTCCCTCGCACTAAGAACATCCGGTGACAGCGGCACGGCCTCAACATGCGCGGGCGACGCAGCCGGTGAATTGCCGAAGGCATCAAAAGCTGTAAGCAGCCTGTCGACATACGCCGTTTCTGCCGTAGGAACATTCGCTGAAGCCAAGCGAAATTGCTGTAGCAACGCGCGCACGGGTGGCCCCTCATCCACGAAGCTGTTAATCATGCCGCTCTGCCTTCCGAGCCGTAGCGCTCGTTCGAGCGCACCAAGCGCCTTTTCGGACGCTCCACATTGCGCGAGCGCGCATGAGAACAGCAAGGAAACCACAGCCTCCGAATAGCGCCTGCCCGTAGCAGCCAGAGTATCAAGCAAAGGTGTGAGAAGCGTGACGGCTTCATCTGCACGATCCCCGGCGATCAGTACGCGAGCCTGCAGGAGACAATAGCTTGTCCAGGTGTCTACCGCGCACCCAGTCAGCCCTTCGCACATCATTGGCACGCTCTTGCTCAGCTCGTCGGCGATCTGCCTCGCTTGAGCAACGTTGCCTTCTACAAGGAGCAATCTTACCGTTTCGGCATCCAGCGCCAACTTCAGACGTAGCCAGTGTCGGGTTACGGCGGCCTGTCGACCGTCTTCGAGAATAGCCAGCGCCGAACCCATCTCCCCGTCGCGCCACAGCAAGCGTGCTGCAGACAGTATATGGCGCATCAAACCAGTTAGCGGCGAGGTTTCCAGTGCAGCGGTCGTGCGGCCCGCGATCATCCTCCGCGCTTCAGGCAGTTCGTTGCACTCATAGTAGATCGCAGCAAGGCAACTGGCCGCCCAGGTCGCGCAGGATGACGAGTGGCCCCATGCTTTTTCGATGCGGTGGAACATCGCCTCAAAAATTCGCCTTGATTCAGACAGCTCGCCATGCACAAATGCAGCAACACCGAACGACGAGCGTCGAAACATATCCGAGTAGTCGGGCTCCTGACCCTGTTCAACTCGCTCGCCGACGGCGTCGCGTATTTCACGTATCTGGTCGAACCTGCCCCTGTGCATCAAGCCGAAGAGCTGCGCGTATTGCGCGCAGCGCTGCACCCACGGCGCCGTAGGCGCCATTGAGTTTTGAGCAGCATGGCCTAGTTCGAGTGCCCGCTCGCTGTCCTCTACCATAGAGGCAATCAGTGCGCTGACCGCGTTGATCTCCGCCAATGCCGCTTCCTCTACCATGCGGGTATCCTTGCGACGCCCCCGAAAGAATTCGTCGGTAATAGCAGCAATTTCCCTCGAGGCGGCGTCCGGCTGAATCGAGAACACGAGCGCCCATGCTTTCGTAAGGCGCAAACGAAGCCGTCTCTGGATGACATCCGGTGGCAGTTTTCCGATCCATCCTAGCAACGTGTTCAACTCACCGCGCTCGAGCATCTCCGTCGCACAGTTTTCAACCCACTGTGCCGCCTGCTCGAGTTCGCCTGCAGCCAAGGCATGTCTGACTGCCTCGGGCCAAAGACGTGCTCCTGCAAACCATTGGGACGCACGACGGTGCAGCAACGGGACGTGTTGCGGCATCTGGCGAAGAAGGCGCCGACGAAGTGCGTCGGACAGGAGCGCATGATAGCGGTACCAGTGCCGTGTTTCATCCAGCGGCCGGATGAACACGCTGTGCCGCTCGAGCCAGTCGAGTTGGCCCCCGCTTCCACTTCCCTTGCCCATGATGGCATCGCACAACTCAGGGGCGAGTCGTTCAAGAATCGACGTGTACAGCAGAAACTTCAGCATATGGGGCGGCAGATGTGCGAGCACGGTATCGTTCAGGTACGAATCGATTCCGGAGCTGACTCCGACCAGCGCACCGGCGACCTTGGCCGCATCGCCCACATCGCGTAGCGCAAGAGCAGCAAGTTGCAAGCCAGCGACCCACCCCTCCGTTGCCTCGTTCAGCAACTCAACACTGGTCCGGTCAAGCGGCACGGTGCCTGTCCGGTCAAAAAATGCCTGCGCATCGGCGATCGAAAAACGGAGATCGTCGACATCAATACGTACTAGTTCCTCTGGAGCTCGAAACTGACCAACTATCAAGGCCGGTTCACCTCGCACCCCGAGCAGGATATGCATGTTCTCGGGGGCATAGCGAAGCAGACGGGAAGTAATCGCAAGAACTGGTTTCGCAGTCAGACGGTCGGCGTCATCCAGCACGAGGAAAACGCGCCTACCGGATGCAGCGATCCCGTTCAGGAGTAGCGAAATGACCGTTCTGATAGGAGTCAGCGGATCGTTATTAAGGATCTGTTGCGCTTGCGAGGCAATTTCCGCCGAGGCCCTGGCGAATGCGGCCACCAGGTAAGCGCAGAACTGCTGCGGATCATCGTCTTCTGCGTCGAGGCTGAGCCATGCAACAACATGCTTTCGCTGCGACAGCGCTTCACACCAACCAGCAAGCAATGTCGTCTTGCCGAACCCCGCCGGGGCGGTCACGACGGTGATGCTGCGAACCGGCTGCTTACGCAACCACTTAAGCAACACGGATCGTTGCACGCAGCCAGACGGAAGACGGGGCGGGAGCATCTTGGTCTGAATCAGCGACACGCTCCATGGGCGATCGGTACTGTCTGAAGACGCATCCATGTTTGTCCTCTACTGGCCCCCAATCCAGAAATAATAGCGCGAAATTTTGCCAGCGCTATTGCTGCGACCCATTGCTCACCGCTCCGTCCAGGTCACTCAGCAGACTGACATCAGACCCGCGACCCCGCCGCACCGTCTGCCCCTTGGAGATCATAGGCATGAGTTCAATGCCACTCAACAAGATGCGGGCACAGCGAAAATCCTTGAATCCCAACATGGGTCGGGTACGGCGCTTGATCGCCCGATGGTCTTGTTCCACGATATTGTTGAGATACTTGGCCTGACGGATCTTGATGGGCGTCTCACGCCCGGCGTTCACGGCGTTCAGCCCGGCCAGATTGGCACCGCTCTTGTCGATGGTTACGGTTTCGGGCGCGCCATTCTGATCGATGGCCTTCTCGAAGTACCGTCGGGCCGCTTCCTTGTCCCGCTTGGCTCGCAGCAAAAAGTCGACCGTGTTGCCTGCCTTGTCGACGGCGCGGTAGAGATACTTCCATGTGCCGCGGACCTTCACATAGGTTTCGTCCATCCGCCAGCTCTTGCCGACCGGACGCTTGCAGCGGCGGAACGCCTTTTCAAGCACTGGCAGAAGCTTGATGGCCCACCGATGCACGGTCGAATGATCGACCGCGATCCCGCGTTCGGCCATCATCTCCTCGAGATTGCGCAAGCTCAGCGGGTAGGCCACGTACCAACGCACGCACACCAACATTATCTCGAGCGGATAGTGCAACCGCTTCAGCACTTCGGCTACCGCCGGACTCAGCGCTTTCATTGCCATTCACATCATTCTGTTAGGTCCCGCAGCATACCAGCCTCCGCTATTGCAACAGAACCCACATTCGACGAGGACCGCACGTCGCTTGCCGCGATTGAGGCCAAGTCTCATGCGCTCGGCTTCACGCCGGTTGGCGGTCCCGTCAGCGAGCCGACTGGTGCCTCCGAGGCCGGCCGTTCGTCGTGGTGGCGCGCGAAGGCTCGTGCCCGGGTCCAGACCTGCCCCACTCCGTAACAGGCGGCCCCAAGCATGCCAACGAAGAAACCGACTGGCCAGTTGGAGACATAGGAGAGGGCGATCGATGTCCACACCGTGACGAGCGAAATTCCAACCGACACGCATATCGCAAGAATCGGCCGGTCAGTCAGCGAGCGGGCCGCAGCCGCGGGTCCAATCATCAGGCTGAACACTAGCAGCGCGCCCACTACCGGGAGCGCCATTGCCGTCGCAAGCGCCAGGATGCTCATGAACGCGAGTTCCATCGCGCGGCTCGATACGCCTCTCGCCTTCGCCAGATCGGGCGATACCGAACTGAGCAGGAGTGGCCGGAAGAGCACAACCGCAACCGCAATCGAGAACCCGCTGATCGCGGCAACCGGCGCGAGATCGGTGTTGCTCACGCCCAGTACTTCGCCGAAGAGAAGGGCATAGACCGCTTGTGAATACTCGCTCGTCATGCTCAGGAACAGCGCCCCGAAGCCTAGCAGCGTGACGAGGCACAAGGCGGTTGCGACTTCGTGTCTTCCGCGCCGGCTCAGCCAACTGATTCCGATCACGCCGAGACCAGCGAAGACGATCAGGCCGAAGAGCGGATTGATACCGAGCAGGCTTGCCGCTGCAGCACCCGGAAAGGTGCCGAGCGGCAAGGCGTGCGCGGCGAACGAGGCGCCTCGAATCACCACGAAGAAACCGATGAATCCGGCGACCGCTGCTACGATGCTCGCCACGATCCACGTGTTGGTCATGAAGCTGGAGAACATGGTCAGGCCTCACCCGGTTCACGGGCGTTCAGGGCGATCCGCGCGCCCGTTGGGGGCTTCCGTGCAGGTCCGGCGCGACCTGTGATGACATACAGGGCGAAGATAAGCGTCACCACGAAGAAGCTCACTGGCCAGCCGTGCCCGGGGGTCCAGTAGTAGCTGTCGTACGCGAGGAGGATGCCACCCCAGGTCGTGCCCAGGCCGATTAACGCGGACAGACCCGTGGCCCAGCCTGGCCGCTTTGCCGCCCTCAAGGCGATCGCCGCCGGACCTATCAGGAGTGCGGTCGACAGGATGGCGCCGACCGTAATAGCTGATAGGGAAACGGCCAGCGCCAATACCAGCAGGTGCAGGAGTCCGACCGTCCGAACCTGCACGCCCATGACCGCAGCCAGCTCTGGGTCAACGGAGCTGAGCAGCAAGGGACGATAAAGCACGCCCGCGGCAATCAACGCCCCCGTGCCCACCGCCAGTGCGAGCGGAATGATCGATGCCGGAATGGCGAACATTGATCCGAACATGACGGTGATCGCCGCTCCAGTCGTGCTTTTCGATGTCACGTCGAGGTAAAGAAACAGCGCGGCAAGGCCAAGCCCCGCGCCCAGCACGACGCCGGTCACAAGATCGCGCTCACGGGCGCGGCGCACCCGCACCAGTTCCATGCCGCCCGCTGCCATGACCGCCATGATGAGAAATCCCAGCAACGGGTTGATGCCGAGCAGGAACGACGCAGCACCGCCCGCGCTGCTCACATCGGCCAGCGTGTGGCCGGCGAAGGACTGGCTCCTCATGACGGTGAATACGCCAATTACGCCGGACACGACGGCGGCGCCGCCGCCGACTACCATCGCGGTATGCACCGGTTCGCTGCTAAAGAAGCCCGGTTCAAAGATGAGGGTGAGCAGGGAATCCATCTCGAATCAGGGAACCTGCACAATGTGGGCGGGGTCTCGCCGAACGGCGGCAAGCATTTCGGCCTCGGTGCCGGCGGCAATCACCAGCACGCGGCCGTGCACGCGGACGACATCGATGTGATAGCCGTACAGTCTGCTCAGGACCTCGGTACGCACCACTTCGTCCGTCGCCCCGCTCGCTGCGTGGCCATTGGCGAGGTAGACGATCCGGTCCATCACCGGCAGCAAGGGATTCATGTCATGCGCCGAAAGCAGGACCGCAAGCCCGTGCTCGACGCTCAGGCGGCGCAACAGCGCGACAATTTCGGCGACGCTGCGCATGTCGAGGTTGGCCAGAGGTTCGTCCAGCAACAGCAGCCGCGGACGGCGAACCAGAGCGTGTGCGATCAGTACCCGCTGCTGCTGGCCTCCGGACAGTTCCCCGATGCGCTGGTCCGCGAAAGGCTCTGCATCCACGGCTTTGAGCATCCCGTCGACCGCCTCGCGGCGTTTTTTCGACGGTAACGGCAAGCCGAGCCTGTGGCCCTCGAGGCCGAGCGACACCAGATCCCGCGCACGCATCGGGAGGTAGGGGTCGAGCGCGATCTTCTGCGGGACGTAACCCACCGAGGTCAGGTTGCGCCCACCATCGATCCTGATGCTACCTGCACTCGCTACCTGGAAGCCGAGGATCGTACGCAGCAGCGTGGTCTTGCCCGAACCGTTCGAACCGATAAGGCCGCAGAACTCTCCCGCTTCCAGCCTGAAACTCACGTCATGTAGCACGCTGTGCCCCGGGAAAGAGACGCTCACCCGGTCGACCGCAAGGACCTCGTTGCCAGGGCACATGCCGCTCACTGCACAGCCTGCAAGGTTTCGGTGGACACTTTGGAAGTCACTGCCTTTTCCAGCGCATTGACTTCCGCCAGCATCCACGACTGGTAAGTAAAGCCGGGGGTTGGCATGGTCTCGTAGACGCCGACCACCGGAATACCATTTTTCCTGGCCAGATTGAGGAACGACTGTGTGAGCGCATCCGTGACCTGCTGGTTGTAGACGAACACCTTGACCTTGTGGTCCGTGAACAGGCTGTTCTGTTTCGTCACGTCCTGCGGAGAGGGATCGGTGCCGTTCATGATCGCCGCCTGCAGGCTGAAGGGTGTGGCGATATCGGTGCGGACCGCTTCGAGCATGTAGTTGGCGACCGGCTCCGTCACCGCGACAGGCGTTTGCGCGTAGTGCGCCTTGAACGATGCAATTGCAGCCAGCCAGGGCTTGAGTGATGCGTCGAACTTCTTCACGTTGGCTTGAAAGTAGGCTGCCTGCGCGGGGTTCAATGCGGAAAGGTCCGCTGCCACTGCCTTCGCAACCGCCGGCATGGTTTTCGGGTCGTACCAGAGATGCGGGTTCGGCGTGCTGTCGGGCAGGCCGAGCAGGTGTTGGGCGTCGATGACCTTGCGTTTGTTGTTGGGCGCGGCTGCGATGATCTTGTCGGCCCAGGCGTCGTATCCCACGCCGTTCTTGACGATCAGATCGGCGCAAGCAAGCTGCGCTGCCACCTTCGGGTTGACCTCGAACGTGTGTGGATCCGTATTGGGATCCGTTTCGATCGCGCTCACCTGAACGTACTTGCCGCCGATCTGGGCGATGACGTCGGCGTACTCGTTTTCGACACCGATGGCGTTGATTACGCCAGCCGCTGCTGATGCCGCCATGGCGCTTCCCTGATGCACGGCAAGCAGTACCAATGCAGCCGAAAGGCTACCGATGGGCTTTAGTGCGGCGCGCCAAACAAACCGGTCTGGCTGTCCTGAACTCCAGGATGCGCGGTGCTGAACGGAGTTGCAAAGCCTGGCGGCGATTTTTTTCATTGGCGTTCCTGGCACGAAAAATAACAATCCGACAGGATTAGATACGTTATAACATAACACATATGGTGTCCAGCGTTCCCGGCAGACAGACTGGCCGTCCCGGAGCGTGGCATCAGCGAAGCGGGCTGTCACCGCATGGGGGCATCTCGACCGTAACCATTTGCTCAGCGCCCGGGCACCTCGACGGGCGAACATGCTTGAGCGCGTGCCGCTCACAGGAGAATGCAATGCAAGATGCAACCGGCTTCCAGCGTATCCCGACGACCATCCTGACCGGCTTCCTCGGCGCCGGAAAAACGACCTTGCTCAACCGCATCCTGACCGAGCATCACGGCGGACGCGTTGCGGTCATCGAAAACGAGTTCGGCGAAGCGGGCATCGACAACGAATTGCTGGTGCAGGACGGTAACGAGCAGATTGTCGAAATGAACAACGGCTGTATCTGTTGTACGGTGCGTGGCGACCTGGTGCGCATTCTTTCGACGCTCGCCGCGCGACGGGAGACAGGAGAACTCGCGTTCGAGCGGGTCATCATCGAGACAACGGGACTTGCCGATCCGGCGCCCGTCGCGCAAACGTTCTTTGTTGACGATGTCGTGCAGGAGAAATACCTGCTCGACGCCATCGTGACGGTGGTCGACGCACGGCATGGCGGCGAGCAGCTCGACGAACATCACGAAGCGCAGGAGCAGGTCGGATTCGCGGACCGTATCCTCGTATCCAAGGTGGACCTCGTTGGCGAAGAGCAGGCGCAGCAACTGATGCGCCGGTTGCGGCAAATGAACCCGCGCGCGACGATCAGGCCGGCACATTTTGGCGAGACGGACCTGAAGCAACTGCTCGACATCCGCAGCTTCAGTCTGGATGCCATTGTCGACATCGAGCCCGATTTCCTTGAAGACGTTTCGCACGAGCATGACGACGATGTGACGTCCTTCGTCTACCGCGCTACTGCGCCTCTGGATCGGGACAAGCTCGAGGCGTTCTTCAGCGCCATGGTTGCGATCTATGGTGCCGCGATGCTGCGCTACAAGGGTGTGCTGAACCTGGCGGGTGTCGACCGTCGCGCAGTGTTCCAGGGCGTACATATGATTTTTGGCGCGGATATCGGTAAGGCCTGGGCCGCGAATGAAACGCGCGAAACCCGGATTGTTTTCATCGGCAAACAGTTGCCACATGATCTTTTCAAGGCGGGCCTCGACAACTGTATGGTTGGCGAAGTCCTGCAGAACTGACACGAAGGATCGCGCCTGCTTGCCGCGCACCCGCCTCGGCCAGCAGGCTGGCCGTGTCGATTCATGCGATCTTCTTCACCACGTTTGAGGCTCCACTTTTCCCATGCACAAACTCCCCGTCACCGTACTGTCCGGCTTTCTCGGCGCGGGCAAGACCTCGCTCCTGAACCACGTCCTGAATAACCGCGAAGGCAAGCGGGTGGCCGTAATCGTGAACGATATGTCGGAAGTCAACATCGACGCTCAGCTGATTCGTGACGGCGGCAGCCAGCTCTCGCACATCGACGAAAAGCTCGTCGAAATGAGCAACGGTTGCATTTGCTGCACATTGCGCGAGGACCTGCTGATCGAGATCCAGCGGCTCGCGCGGGAGAAGCGCTTCGACTATCTGCTGATCGAATCCACGGGCATATCCGAGCCCTTGCCGGTGGCGGAAACCTTCACGTTTCGCGACGAACAAGGTCACAGCCTCTCGGATATCTCTCGCCTGGACACGATGGTGACGGTCGTCGACGCCTATAACTTTGTGCGCGACTACGGTTCCCACGACTTCCTGGCGGATCGCGGCGAAACGATGGGCGGGGAAGACCGCCGCACCGTGGTCGATCTGCTGACCGAGCAGATCGAGTTCTGCGACGTGATCGTGCTGAACAAGACGGACCTTGTGAGCGCAAGCGAGTTGGAATTGCTCAAAGGCGTGCTGCGGGTGCTGAACGCCCGCGCGAAGATCGTCGAAAGCCGCTTTGGCCAGGTGCCGATCGGGCAGGTTCTCGATACCGGCCTGTTCGACTTCGAAGCCGCTGCGCAAGCGCCTGGGTGGCTCAAGGAGATGCGCGGCGAACACATTCCCGAAAGCGAACAATATGGCATCACCAGCTTCGTCTACCGCGCGCGCCGTCCGTTTCATCCGCAGCGTTTCTTCGACTGGATTCAGAGCGAGTGGCCGGGCGTCGTGCGCTCAAAGGGGTACTTCTGGCTGGCCTCGCGCAACCATGCGGTCGGCGAATGGTCGCAAGCCGGCGCGGTCTCGCGTCACGGACGCGCCGGGACCTGGTGGGCGGCCGTGCCCAGGCACGCCTGGCCGCAGGAGCCCGAAGCACAGGCTATCATCCGAAGCCGCTGGCATGAGCGTTTCGGGGATCGTCAACAGGAGCTGGTCCTGATCGGCACCGGAATGGACGAGGCAGCCTTGCGCGCGTCCTTTGATGCCTGCCTGCTAAGCGAGGACGAACTGGCCCGTGATGAAGTCGCGTGGCACAAATTTACCGACCCGTTCCCTGAGTGGACGCAGTAAGGTGTGTCCACCCAGGCAGTAACCTGGCACCATGCATACTCAATCGTATTGAGGCACTTCGCCTGCCTGGCGCCGGGCACTCAGGCGAGCTCAACCGGGCCGTGGTCGTCGCAATGATCGCCGTGCGGATGGTGCAGGTGGCCGTTGACCAGGTAGTCGACGTGATCGCCATGCGGTACCGCTTCGTGGCCGCATGCCGGCCCGTGGACATGTCCCGACTCATGACCGCCGCAGTTGGAAGTACATTGATCCGGATTTTTTGCGCTCACCTCCAGCCGGTGTTCGTCCACGTGATCGCCATGGGGATGGTGCAGGTGGCCATCGTGCAGATAGTCAGTGTGATCGCCATGCCTGATCGCAGTGTGTCCGCAGTTCGGACCATGCTGATGGTCATGATGGGCATGATGCGGTTCGTTGCAGGTGCTCATAGCAGTGCTCCTCGACTCACGTGACAGTGAACGCATGACGTGGGCTTCGCGGCGTGCCCCCAATGGGCAACGGTTAATCCGGCCAGATGTTAAAGCGATCCTCCTTGCGCACGCCGAAGTCAACGCCCTTTGTTTCCGTCTAGATGATGCCATACCCCCGATGAAGCAAACGCGTCTGTGCTTTAATTAACCGGCGCGGTGGGTTCGATAGCCGGAAAACATCGGGGCTTGCCTTGCAGGTCAGCTGCAAAACGCGTCATTCCTCCTTCGGTGGCTCATCAAATTCGGACGGCGGATGCTCACACTCGTGTTCAGCCATGTCGCTGATGACACGCTCTACGTGCTCGTCAGTTGCTACACAGAAAATCTGTTTTGCGCACCGATCGGCGCGCAGCACCCGGGCTGCTCGCAAAAGCCGCAGGTGATGGCTGACGAGCGTTTGCGCCAAGCCATATTTTGCCGCGATGTAGGAAACGCACATCGGCACGCGAAGGCATGCTGCAATTATTTTCAGGCGGGTCGGATCGCCCATCTGCCGGAACATCTCTACCAGTTCCGCGACCTGGTCGTCGGTCAACTCGGATGCCTGCATTTTTGCATTCCAAAGAGTCACGTCGCCAATAGATGACGCACCGCCGCATGCACGGAAATCGATCGGAGCCAGGTCGAACGCCGCGACGGGTTCACGTAGCGTCGCTCGCAGCATCTGAAGCACGCGGCGCAAATTCTTATCACACGAGGCTGTGTCCGGCCGGAAGCAGCCGATCACGTCAGGAAAACGTATGCCTGCTTCTTCCTGGTGACCGGACGCCGACGCGGCAATGATCGCGTGCCTGGCGCGTCCCGGTGGGACGGTGACGCCCTATCGCGTATCGTGGATTCGCTCGCACGTGCCGTCCTCGCGCAAACAAAGTCCATCCATAAAGGCCGCTGCCCGAAAGGCGAAGCCGGGTCTAATGCAGTCAAATTCTTTCAATTCGCCTTCGTTCACCGGGGAGAATTAGCATACCCCTCCACCCTTTTTGGCATATACGCTCCTGCGGTATTTCGGAGGTCATTCATGAGCCACACCATTCGTGAGAAACAGAAGCTTCTCAACCGGGTCCGCCGCATCAAGGGGCAAGTGGAAGCCATCGAGCGGGCGCTTGAGGAAGAGCGTGGATGCATCGACGTCCTGCAGCAGATCACCAGTTGTCGCGGCGCGATGAATGGCCTGCTGGCGGTAGTGCTCGAGGAGCATAACCGCACGGATCTCGTCGATGTCGAAACCCACAAAGAGCCGGCCGGCAGCGCGACTGACCAGCTCATCGAAGTCGTTCACAGCTATTTCAAGTAGAGCAGCACATGAGTGATTTCAAAGACTCGGCGTTCGGCGCAGGACACGACCACATCTTTCTGGGCGCGGCTCACGAGCAGAACGAGCGCAGGACCTGGGCGGTCATTGCGCTGTGCAGCGCGATGACGCTGATTGAAATCATCGGCGGCAATATGTTTGGCTCACTGGCGCTTGTTGCAGACGGTCTGCACATGTCGACGCACGCTGGAGCAATGCTGATTGCAGCCCTCGCGTACACATACGCGCGTAAGCATGCTGCCGACCCCCGCTTCGTTTTCGGTACTGGCGAGCTTGGCGATCTCGCGGGCTTCACGAGTGCCATCGTGCTTGCCATGATCGCAGTGCTGATTGGGTACGAGGCTGTGTCGCGCTTTCTGTCGCCAGTATCGATTCATTTCGGCGAAGCGATTCCCATCGCGGTGGTAGGCCTGTTGGTCAACCTGGCGAGCGCGTGGCTGCCCGGCGACCATCACGGGCATGGTTACGAAGACGAGGCGCAGAAGATCTTCGCTCCGTCCGGTGTGTTTGCCGTTTCCATCTCCGAAGATGGCGCTCTTCCCGTGTTCCGCATTACGCCAGCGACCGATGGTTCTCGACTGGACGCGTCGACAGTGTCTGTTACAACGGTGCGGCCTGACGGCACACTACGGGTATTCGCGCTGGTGTACCGCGGTGGCTATCTGGAATCGAAGGAAGATATTCCTGAGCCGCACGCCTTCAAGGCCATCGTGCGAATGCCGGGCGGCGAGCACGAGCTCGAATTCGAAGAGCATGAGCGCGGCCACGATGCTCATAACTCAGCGACCCGGGACCATAACATCCGGTCGGCCCACATCCACGTAATGGCTGACGCCGCGGTGTCCGTGCTGGCAATCATTGGCCTCATACTCGCGCGCACGTTCGGTTGGCTTTGGATGGACCCGCTCGCGGGCGTCGTCGGCGCACTGGTGATTGCAAAATGGTCGTACGGGTTGATGCGTGACACCGGTGCAATTCTGCTCGACATAAATCTGGACCGCCGTATGGCGGAGAACGTTCGCCATGCTATCGAGGACCGTGGCGACAAGGTGCTCGACCTGCATGTATGGCGGGTGGGCCCTGGCCACATGAGCGCGGTCGTATCGGTCGCGACCAGCGAGTCACAGCGGGATTCACGTTTCTATCATGCGGTGCTCCAGCGCTTTAAGGGGTTGTCCCATGTCACGGTCGAGGTCCAGCCTGCTCAAGCGGTGGCGTGATCCACGATGCTACTGGCGCCACACACTTGTATGTCAGGAAACCTTGCGTTGAGCGTGCATATGGATTCTGGTCGTGGCGACAACAAGCGCTCCTCCGGGCGAATCTGGCCGGAATCTCCGACGTACGTCCGACTCTATCTGTTGAAAACACCGTGGGTGCGCGGGCTCGTTCGCGGCGTCTTCAGCACCGTCGCGGGCGCCTGTCGTCAGGTCTCGTCGGCCAATTGACGCAGATCGTGCACAAATGCGTCGACCGGATCGTCGTCCGCACCGATCAGGCGTGCGTGCCCTTTCGCATCGAATATGTAGATCGCCGAGCTATGGGTTACCTCGTATCCACCGTTCGCGCGGGGCTTGTCAGCCTGGTACGCGACGCGATAGCGTTGCGCGAGCGCCTTGATCGCGCTGTCGGAACCGGTCAGGCCGACGTCGTGCTTTGCGTCAAACGCATCGACATACGCATGCATCACTGCGGGCGTGTCCCGCGCCGGGTCGACACTCACGAACAGGACCTTCACATGCTGTGCGGCGCCGCCCAGTTGATGCGTCACTTGGGCCAGTTTGGCCAGCGTCTCCGGGCATACGTCCGGGCAATGCGTGTAGCCGAAGTAGACGAGTGTGACATCACCTGCCAGGTTCGCCTGGCTAATCTGCTTGCCGGCGTCTGAGGTCAGTTCGAAATCCAGATCGGGCAAATGCCCCTGGACGTCCGTGAGCTTCCACGGCTCTTCATGGTGGCAGGCGGCAAGTGAAACAGAGAGCGTTGCGCCGACAACGAGACGCACACAGCGATCAAAGAATGGGGGCATGGATTGGTGCGGCATTGCCGTCGCAAAGATCAGGATTGGGAAGTACAGTCTATTGCGGAGAGCTTTCATTCGTCTGCCCGCGTAGTGCCTCATCCGCTTTACAACTCTCAACGACAAGGCTCCATTCGAGGGCCGTTGCGCCATAGGCCGCGTCACCCGAGCGAGCCAAAATGTCGCGCGTAAGGCGGGAAGCGAAGAGGGAATGCTTAAGGCTTCACCGGGTCGTCGATGTAGATCAGCGTCTTCAGGTGCGTCCAGCTCAATTCTCTCCGCACTGCGGAGACAATCGCTTCGTCGGCAAAAACCTCCCCAAGACGCATGCAGTGGCGCAACTGCTTGTCGCTCCAGCCGCGCCCGTATTCGGCGGTAAGCTGACGCGCCAACGATCCGATCACCTGTTGCCCGTACTCCGCGCGGGCGCCCCGCAATACCTCTGCCTCAATACGATGCCCCACCTGCCAGTACAGCAGTGTCAGTTCTGCATTGATCGCAACGGCGGCCGGTTCGCGGTCGGCGTGATCCCGAAGCGGAAGAACAGTAGCGCGCAGACTTCGCGGTACAGCTCGCGGGTCTTCGGGAATTCGCCTTTCGGGCGGTCGATTTCAGCCGAGAGGCGGGTTTCGTCGGGCAGGACGCCCCTCGATGCGCTTGAACTGTCCGCCGACCTCGACGGCCGCGATGGCAGCAACCGGGCGCGCGGGCATTCACAGATCGCTGCCCACGACGACCTGAATGCGGTCCGCGCATGGCTCGCGCGGGTCGCCGACAAAAAGACCACCTTCGAGAATTACCGCAAGGAAGCCGAACGGCTGCTGCTCTGGGCGATCGTGCAACTGGGCAAGCCGCTGTCGTCGCTCACGCACGAAGACCTGCTACTCTTCCGGCAATTCCCGAAAGACCCGTTGCCGCACGCGCGCTGGGTCGCCGACGGCGGGCGCAAATACCCGCGCCATGATCCGCGCTGGCGGCCGTTCTACAGGACGCTCCGGCCGAGTAGCCAGTACCAGGCGATGGTGATCATCAACGCGCTGTTCGCGTGGCTCGTCGAAGCCGGCTATCTGGCTGGCAATCCGCTGTCGCTGTCCCGGCAGCGCACCCGTCGCTCAAAGCCACGCATCACGCGCTACCTCGACCGCGAACTGTGGCACGAAGTGAAGCTCCATATCGACAGCTTCCCGAAGGACACCCCGCGCGAGCGGGAGCGCTATCTGCGCGCGCGGTGGCTGTTCACGCTGCTCTATCTCGGCGGCCTGCGTATCTCGGAGGTCGGCGGCAACACGATGGGCAGTTTCTTCTGCCGGCGCGATGCTGACGGTCACGAGCGCTGGTGGCTCGACGTGCTGGGCAAGGGCGACAAGGGGGGACTGGTGCCCGCCTCGGCGGAAATGATGGTGGAACTTGGGCGCTACCGGCGCGAGCGCGGGCTGTCCGCCCTGCCGTCAAGACATGAGGACACCCCGCTCGTGCTACCGCTGGGCAAATCCATGAAGCCACTTACCCGCTCCGCGCTGCACACGATCGTGAAGGCGATCTTTGCCGGCGCGGCCGAACGGCTCCACCTGCGTGGCGACGGCTTCGCGGCACAGGCGGACCTGCTCGAACAGGCCTCCGCACACTGGTTGCGCCACACCGCGGGTTCGCACATGGCCGACGGCGGCGCCGATCTGCGTACCGTGCGCGACAACCTGCGCCACGCGTCACTGACGAGCACCAACATCTACCTGCACACGCCCGACGAAGAGCGCCATCGGGAGACTGAGGAAAAGCACCGCATTGAATGGTAGGCCTTGCCTGACCGGTCAGTGGCGTGTCGCTGCGATCGGGAAAGCCAGTTCGAGCATGAAGCGGACAAAGCTGTAGGCGAACAGCAACGCAACCGGTAACGCCGCGACGACGAATGCCGGTTTCCACCGGCGCCGCGCGTGCCCCGGGCGCTCCGCATGTGCATCGCGCCGATGCTGCGCGACCGCCCACCGCAGATCGCCGCTCGCGGTATTGCACGATACGGGCCGCCGCGTCTTCTTCGCTTCCAGCGATTTCATCACCTGTTTTCTCCGGAGCGCCTTAGCCTGCTGAAAGGCCGGGAGCATGAAGGGGGTGACGGTATAGCCAGCCGACCGCAATCCGCCCCGTAGTCGCTGACTATCACCACGCAGTTGCCTGAATGCAGGTCTATGTCACAGTTCGAAGAGTGTCTTGCGAACACACAACTTTGCCTCCCGGCTCCACTGAAAAACCCCCTCCAGAGAGGGGGCGATGAACCGCTCGCGAACCGTGCTTTTCGTATCGGATCAAAGCGCCATCAATTTCCCCACAATGAGACTTGCGAGGATCTCTGCGAGCCTTGCCGTCACACCAGCTTGATCGATGTCGGGTCTGCTGTCAGATAGCCGACCGACGCGCCGAAGCGATCCCTGTAATTCGCGCGCACAAGCGGATCGAGCGTGTCCCTGAGCGCCTGTGTATGCTGGCTGCCCCAGTCGCCGGCATGCTGGAAGTTGCTCATGATGTAGGTCCAGCCGTTGAGTTCGTCGACCGCATGCAGACCGGTCGATTCGGCGCCGGCGGGTGTCGACAGCAGACGCGTGAGCTGCTTCGTGTCGACGTTGTACGCCCACAGGAAATTGTTCACGTGGTAGCCGCTGTCCTCGCCGATAAAGAGCGTGCGCAGCTTCTCCGAGAATTTCAGGTTGTCCGGGTTGGCGACCAACTCCGGGTCGGCCTTGTTGCCGAGCGCGTCGGCGGCGATGTCCTTGCCGACCAGCAGCGCGCTGGTGTGCACCGGCACCCACTCGCTGTTGATCGCGGCACCCTGGTTATCCTTCTGGCCGCCCGCGAGCTTGTGCTGAAGCACGCCGCCGGCGTTGATCGCGGCGTCGACGGAAATGTTGCTCTCCGCGTTCCAGCCCTTCGCGTTGCCCTTCACCATCGAGTCGACGATGTTCTGCAAAGCGGAGTACGCGATCTTGTCCTTGATGTTGACCGTCGTCCCTTCCATCTTCGTGAAGCCCATGCTGCCGCCCGCCAGGTAAGCGTAGCGATGGGTTTCGAGGAAAGCCGCAACCTTCTCCTTGCCCGGCATGATCCTGACCCACTGCGCGGTGCCGCCGGCGAAGATCTTCCGGTAGTTAGCGTCGGCAGGATCGGTCCACTTGACGTCGATGACGTCCTGCGGCCGATTCGACTTCGCCATGGCCTCGACTTCCGCGCTCGTCGCGTGACCCAGCCTGATCCACGTCAGGTCCGCGCCCGCCGCGGCCGGATCGACCGAGAAGCCCGCGCCCACTTTCGCCACATACAACGTGCCGGCCGACAGGTCCTTCTCGTCGTCCGCCACGAACATGAAGAGGCCGCTGTTGGTCGCGTCGTCGCCCATCAGGACCGTGCGGTTGTCCGGCATCACCTGCACCAGTTCGTGCGAAATGCGCCCGAGGCAATAGTGTTTTCTGACCGAGCCGGTGCCATCCGCCTTGACCGTGATTTCCGGCAGATGACCATAGAGATACGGGTTGAAAGCAATGTTCGTGTTGCCGTACAGGTTATCGTTGAACGCCTTGTACTGCGCCAGATTGCTCGAGCTGGCCGTGAACGCATCCGGCTCGTATTCCTCGCTCGACAGATGCGTGTTCCACGGCGACAGGCTCGCGCCGCAGGTGATCCACAGTCCATTCGCGGGCGACGTGTCGACGTTGTGATACTTGACGAGCGTCAACTTGCCGGTGGCCGGATCCTGATCCAGCGTCAGCACCGCGATCGGCGACGGGAGGCGGCCATACATGTCACTGCCGGACTGCGAGCGCGTCGTGTATTCGAACTGGACCACAGCGAACACCGTGTTGCCCTTTACGCCGGCGACCTTCGCGCCATCGATCTTCAGCAGCGACGTACCGTCCGGCGAGTCCGAAAAGAACTGGCGCCGTTGCGCGGGCACCGAATCGTCGTCGATCGGCTGGTTGTTGATGTCGAAGTATCCGCCTGCCAGCACGGTGCCGCCGTTGCCGTCCGGGACCAGATCGCCGGTCATGAAGAACGGCTGGTACGCGAGTTTGTAAGCCTTTTGGGAGCCGTCGGAATACGAAACCGTCAGGCCTGAGCCGACCGTGGTGGTTGCCATCAGCGACGGATTGGCGAGCGACGGCGCCGGCATGCTGGTGAAAGACGCCGAAGTGAAGTTCGCGACCGGGGTGGCAGGCGTAGTAGGCGTGCCGGAATTGGCCGACGGAGTCGCCAGATCGCCGCCGCAAGCGGTCAGCATCGACGCCGTGGCGATGCCGCCTAGCGGCAGCATCGGTGCACCGGCAAGTAGTTTCAGGGCCTTGCGGCGGGAAATGTCGAACGGCTCTGCCATGTTGTCGTGATCCAGGGTTCGGGTAGCGTGGGTGAATGCACAGCCGGCACGCAGTCAGCCCGAAACCATATGGTTCACGCTCGCGCCGCTATGACGCAAGGATTCTATGAAGTGAATATGAAAGTATCTTGACAGGCTTTAGTAATTTTTGAATCAGCCTGGTCAGCCGGCCTGCCCCGCCTCTAGCCCGGGCGGCGAAATTCGTTTTCGACCCAGGCCACGGCGCTCGCCTTGCTGAGCTTGAAGCTGGGCGCGACCTGCACTTGCGCCAACTGCTCGCCGAAGGTGTCGAGCGCGGTCAGCAGCGCGTACGGTTCGATGTCGTCCGCAACGATGTCCAGCGTGATGTCGAGTTCGTCGTTACCGTCCGCGCTCGCCACCCGCACTTCTTTATGGAGTTGCGCACGCAGTTGCTGCTCATGGCGGCGCAGGACTTCTGAGGCGGTCTTCACCGGCGTGTTGAACGCCGACGTGTCGAGGGGTTTCGGATCCTTCTTGTTGCGGCCCATCGTCCACGGCCCACAAGGGACAGTTGGATTTCTCCGTAACGGACGTTCAAGCGACTGGAAACGTTAAACCTCGCAAATAGCCAGGCACGGGCTGTAGTCGATCCGGGCTAAGCTTGACGCGCCCACGCAGTCTGATGCTGAGTCGCCCCGTTGCCTCCAATCTCGCCCATCAGATAATCGATGAACGACGCTATTCGCGAAGAAACGGCTGTATTGCGGTAATAGACAGCATGGATTGGCTGACGGACGTCCTTGGTCTGACGGGCGAGGATCTGCACCAGACGCCCTGTTTCGCGGTCCCGGTCGGTCATGAAATCCGACAGGCAGACAACGCCCACGCCTTCGAGCGCCAGTTGACGAAGCGTCTCGCCGCTCGATGAACTTGCCACCGGCTCGATACGGTACGGCTCACCGTCGGCACCGAGCAACGGCCAGACATTGAGCGACTCCGGTTGTGTAAAGCCCAGCAGTACGTGCTTGCCAAGGTCAGCGACCTCGCGCGGATGTCCGTGCGCCTCAAGATAGTCGGGACTCGCAAGAACACGCATGCGGCTACTGCCAACAAGCCGGCTATGCAGCGTCGAATCCTTGAGCCGGCCAATTCGAATAGCGACATCGGTGCGGCTCTCGAGTAGATCGATGATGCCGTCGTTCGTGTTCAGCTCCAGGTGAACGTGCGGATAGCGCACGCGGTAGCCTTGCACAAGCGGTGCGATCACGTGCAGCATGAAAGGCGACGCTGCATTGATCCGCAGGAGCCCCGATGGGTTTTCCCGCCGCGCGACCATCTGTTCCTCCGCGCTTTCCACGGAATCGATGATGGCGCGCGCGTGTTGAAGGAACGCGCGCCCTTCCTCGGTCAGCTCCATCCTGCGCGTGGTCCGGCGCATCAAGGTCGTTTTCAGCTTTTCCTCGAGGCGCCCCAGCATCCGGCTGGCCGCCGACACTGTCAGGTCGAGATGTTGGGCAGCTGCCGTCATCGAGCCCGTATCGACCACGGCCATGAAAGTCGCCAATTCGTCGAGGGTGATATTCATTCTTGATTTTGTTTCAAAAGAATTTTGTTTATAGACCGGTTTGTGAACAAAAGTAAAGCTGGCAGACTCGGTCCGTCAGAATCCTCAATTCCTTCGCGAGGGAATACAGCCGCCGGAGGGCGCAGGCGCGCTGTCGAGTCTGGTGAGACAAAACTTTCTCCAATGTCACGGAGATTTAATAAATCAAACAGGCTGTTTCTGGAGACATACGCCGCGACGTTCAGGCTTGCGCAGACCAGGCGGGCAACTACTCTGCTTAGCCGGAATGCGACTGACATCGGCATAAAGCCGGCGCGCAACTCACCTCGATCAATGCGAGCACAAACATGACGGTTACCGAGCGACCCGCGAATTACGGCACCAGCATGATCGATCTGGGCCGGTTTCAGATCGATTTGGAGATGCGGACGCTGCACCAAAGCGGCACGCTCGTACCTGTCGGATCTCGCGCCTTCGATATTCTTGCCGTGCTCGTGTCGGCCGCTGGACGACTCGTTACGAAAGACGAATTGTTGGATAGTGTCTGGCCGAAAACCGTCGTCGAAGAAAACAATATCCAGGTCCATCTGTCCGCGTTACGCAAAATACTTGGTGAGGATCGCAACCTGATTGTCACGATCCCTGGTCGCGGGTATCAGTTGCGACAACGACCCGTTGAGAGCCGAGCTCCTGCGGTCGAGTCCCGAGCCTTCAGACGTAGCCTGCCGCTGCGCGAAACCCGGCTCACAGGCCGCGACGCAGCCGTTCGGCAGATCAGCATGTTGCTCCAGACTACGCAGCTATTGACGCTCACTGGAGCCGGCGGTATAGGGAAGACGAGCCTGGCTATAGAGGTAGCACGGCAGGCATCGAACGATTCTTCCCGCGCTGTGTGTTTTGTCGAACTTGCCACGGCAACAACCGAAGATGCGGTCCTATGCGAGGTCGCCGAAGCATGCGGGCTGTCCACGCTCGATGCTGCAGTCGACATTGCGCAACTGGCTGCGGCGGTTTCCGGCAAACGTCTGCTCCTCGTGCTGGATAACGCCGAGCATGTGATCGACGCGGTCGCGCGGATCGTCGACGCACTCGTAGCGGCAAGCGAAATTCTGCGTGTGATGGTAACGAGTCGTGAACCGCTTCGCCTGATGCAAGAGACGGTGTACCGGGTCGAGCCACTCGATGTGCCGTCTTCGCATTCAACCCATGCGGAGATCGTCCAGTTTCCAGCGGTAAAGTTGTTTTTGCTGCGCGTCAATTCAATCCAACGGTATGCATACGCCGGCTGCGAGAAAATTCATCTCATCGGCGAGATCTGCCGCCGGCTGGACGGCATTCCTTTGGCGATCGAGCTGGCAGCGGCGCGCGTCGCTGGCCTCGGCGTTGAGGGTGTTCATCGCTATCTGCACGACCGTTTCAGTTTGCTGACGGGCGGCTACCGGACCGCTCTGCCACGCCATCAAACCTTCCGTGCGACGTTCGACTGGAGTTTCTCCATACTGAATCCATGCCATCAGTTACTGTTCAGGCGCCTCGCGGTATTCAGCGGCGGCTTTACGTTCGATGCGATGTGCGCGGTGGTGTGCGACGAGAAATACGCTGTGGCGGACGCGATCGGCGGCATCGGCGATCTGGTGGCGAAATCGCTCGTCAACATTGAGCTGGAGGGGCCGGTAAGCAGGTATCGCCTTTCCGATTCGGCACGTGCCTATGCGCTGGAGAAGCTGCATGCGGAAGGCGAGCAGAAGCTGATCGCGGCGCGCCATGCACGCTATGTCTCCCATTGCTTGCGACCGTGTCTGGCTGACAGTGTCGCTGAACAATTGGACCTGGAGATCGATTTCCGGCAGTCGCTGGATGATGCACGCAGCGCTTTCGATTGGGCGTTCTCGCAGCATGGCGATACGCGGATTGGAGTCGAGCTCGCGGCAGGTCTCACAGAGGCGCTGCTCGATGCGGGCCTGATTCACGAATGCTGCACGCGTGCTGAGCAGGCCATCGATGCGCTTGAAGAACTGCCCCCTGCCTCGGTGGACTCAGACACCGAAATGCGCGTACGTGCCACTCTCGCCTCGGCATTGATCTATGCTCCGGAGCCCGTGTCAAAGTCGGCACAATCGTGGACGGAAGTGCTGGCTCTTGCTGGCGATACAGGCGAGGGTTCTGGTGCAAATAGTGAAGGTGAATCGGTTAAAGTGTTGCCCCCCGACCCGATCTCATCATCCGACAATGAGCAAGCTCAAGAGTATGGACGAACTGTTCTCAGGCCGCCACTTCAACCGCGACGATCATTCTGTGCGTGCGCTGGTATCTGCGCTACAAGCTCAGCCTGCGTGATCTTGTCGAGATGATGGCCGAGCGTGGCCTGTCGCTGGCCCACACGACGATCCTGCGTTGGGTGAAGCGTTACACGCCGGAGTTCGTCAAGCGCTGGAACCGTTTCGGCGCGCCAGCGGGCGCGTCATGGCGTGCCGACGAGACTTACCTGAAAATCCGCGGCAAATGGGTCTATCTTTATCGGGCGGTGGATCGGGCGGGTCAGACGGTTGACTTCCTGCTCAGGGCCAAACGTGACGTGAAGGCGGCCAAAGCCTTTTTCAGCGAGGCAACCAAAAAACATCAGGGCAAGCCGCCAAAGACCATCACGCTCGATGGCTATGCCGCCTCACACCGTGCTGTGCGGGAGATGAAGGCCGATAAGAAATCTTTTCTATAGGAACCATCTCTTCAAGACCGTCTATTTGCACCAGAACCCTCGCCATACCGCCGCGTAGTGCCCCTGCTTTGGCGCGGTCTCCTATTCGAACTCCGCGATCCGCAGGCCAATTTCCCAATGGCTTCATATCCATTCCGTTATACGACACATAACGAATCAATATTTCGGCCTTGATATTGACTCACCACCATCATCGCTGACGCGACGCAGCCAGTCGTCTGGACGACTGGCGTCGTCTCCTTCCAGTTCCCCATCTTCGGAGACTCCATGAGAACAAACTTCGCTCGCGCGGTGGTGCGCTCACTGCGCCCTGCGGTTACGCTTTTAGCCGCGCTTGGCATCTATGTCGCGTTGAGCCCCACTGCCACCGCCGCGGTGCCGATGGGCGTCGCGTTCGTCTACCTCGGCAACCCCGGTGACGCTGGCTGGACCTACGCACACGAACAGGGTGTGAAGGCTATCGAAGCGAGGTTCGGTGACAAGATCAAGGTCACGCGCGTCGAGAACGTACCCGAATCCGCTGACTCGGAGCGCGTGTTTCGCGACCTCGCGAACAAGGGCAACAAGATTATCGTGGGCTCGAGCTTCGGATTCCAGGACTTCGAACTGAAGACTGCAAAGGATTATCCCGACGTCGTCTTCGAGCATGCGACCGGATACAAGAAGGCCACGAACTTTGCGACCTATGACGTGCGCACGTACCAGAGCGCCTATCTGGCTGGGCTCGTCGCCGGCTATACGACGAAGACGAATACGCTCGGCTTCGTCGCCTCGGTGCCGGTCCCGGAAGTGGTGCGCAACATTAACGCTTTCACAATGGGTGCGCGTTCGATCAATCCGAATGCGAAGGTAAAGGTCATATGGATCAATAGCTGGTTCGATCCAGGCAAGGAGAAACAGGCGGCCGAAACGCTGATTGGCCAAGGAGCCGACGTGCTGATCCAGAACACCGATTCGACGGCGACAATGCAGACTGCCGAGCAGAAGAATGTGCACGCGTTCGGTTGGGACTCGGACATGAAGAAGTTCGGCCCGAATGCCCAACTGGGCGCATGCGTGAGCTACTGGGGCGTCTACTACTCTCACCTGATCGAACAGGTGCAATCCGGCACGTGGACCAACGCGCCGACGTGGTGGGGTCTCAAGGAAAAAGCAATCGACCTCGCTGACATCAACACTGCAGCCGTATCGCCTGCCGCGCAAAAGGCGCTGGCGCAAAAGCGCGACGACATTATCGCTGGCAGATTCGATCCGTTCTCCGGACCGATCAGGGATCAGAATGGCGCGATCAAGGTGGCAGCCGGCACGTCGCTGCCCGACGCCGAGTTGCTGCGGCTCAACTGGTTCGTGCAGGGGGTCGAGGGCACGTTGCCGAAGTAACTCAGCCAACGTGGAGGAGACACACTTTGAGCCTTGTCATTTCCCCGAAACAGAACGCGTCGGCGTTCCCTGAGCAGGGGCTCGCGCCGACACGCGCGCAGATCGTCCGCCATCTGCGTCATGCAAGCGTCATCGCAGAACGTGCGATGCTGTTGGGCCGTCACCCGTTTGGCGCCATACTCGTCGGGCCTGATCAGGAGTCGGTTCTAATAGAACAGGGCAATGTCGATTCCGTCAATCATGCGGAAGCGGTGCTCGCGCGTATCGCCGCGCTCAACTTTACGCCGCAATTCTTGTGGGGTTGCACGCTCTATACGACGGTTGAGCCATGTTGCATGTGCGCAGGCACGGCATATTGGGCCAACATTGGGCGGGTGGTTTTTGCAATGACGGAAGAGCGCCTGCTGCAAGCCACGGGCAATCATGCAGAGAATCCCACGATGAGTGTGTCGTCGCGGTATGTCTTCGACCATTGCCAGAAGCGCATTGAACTGGTTGGGCCCGTGGCCGAGGTCGAGGAAGAAGTGATGCAGGTGCAGCGCAGGTTCTGGGGACGCCGATGAGCATGGCGCATCGCGGCCTTACGTTCGCATCATGCCGCGCGCGGAGCCGCCACCGCCCGCGCAGCGGCCGCCGCAGCCACCGCGCCCGCAGGGCTCAGTTCGGGCCTTGCGCAGTTGCGGCCGTTGGCCGGATCAGACCACCCGAACGTACCCCCACGCTGAGGTAGGAGCACAAATGCTGAGATGGCGCGGTCAGATCCCGTGACGTCGCATGCCGGTGCTCCGAGCACACCACCGGTCTGCGTTGGCGTAGGCGTGGCCACCGCTCGCGCCGCGGCAACTGACGACAACGGTGGGCACGAGCGCTGTGCAGACCGGCACGCGGTACCCTCCACCACGCCGCAAACGCGCTACCGCTGCGGTACGCCGTCGCGCCACTCGCCCCAATGCGTGACGATGTCCTGCACGAGCGGATTGCCCGTGAGGAACAGATTGTCGATCGCGATCGTGAAGCCGCCCTGCGACGAGTAGTTGAGCAGATTGTCCGCACTCGACTGGCCCGCGTACGGCCGGTCGAAGTCCGAGCCAGCGCGCAGCACCGCGACACGGTTCAGGTCAACGCGATGCACGGTCGCCGCGCGCGTCAGCGCCTCGAAGGTGGCGTTGTCTTCCTGCTGCGTCGTGCAATAGGTGCCCTTGCCGTCGGTCAGGATCTTCGTCCATTGCCGCGCGCGCTCGCCGAGATCGGTGCCCGACCACCAGGTATCGCCCGCCAGCGTGTCGCACTGGATCACGGTCGGCGGACGGTTCGCGGGCGCATAGCTGTATTTGGCACGGGCATCCTGCGCCCGTGCGTCGTCGGTGAGCGTCACGTGGCGCGACAGCGCGAATGCCGCGTTCGAAAGCGCCGGATTGAGCTGGAACACTTCGGTGCGATAGTCGAGCGGCGGCTTCTGCGTCGGGCCCGTCGTGTTGATGCCGAGATAGCCGGTATTCCAGCCAGGCGGAATTTCGCGTCCGTCGATTTCCCATTGAATCCCGAAGTCGACGAGCCAGTTCGCCCACGCAGCGGAACCGACGGTGCCCTGAAGCGGATCAATACCAGCGATGCCCGCCACCATGAAGTACGTATGACGCAAGTCGAAACGCGGCGAGAACGTCAGCGCCATGATCGACGCGGCGGCATTCGCGTGCCCCATGCCCGTCGTCATCACGCAGACCTCCTTGCGATTGCAGTGTACGGCAGGGTAGTCAGGAGACAGGCCCGCGACGGTGATGTCCTGCCACGGGCCGAGATGATCGAGCCACACCTGGCCTTCCGGACCGAACATCGAAATGATCATCACCTTGACCGGACGGCCATGCGACGCGCCGTCGTCCTGCGCGAAGCTGTCGTCGGCATGCGCGATGGCCGGTGCAGCTGCCGCGCCTGCCACGAGCAACGATGAAATCGCTGCACCAAAAGCACGATTTAGCATAAGAGGTCCCACCTGATATGTAAGAACTGCGGTTGCGAAACGTGAGTCGCGTGCCGTGTTGTCGACTGACGTCGTGGTTTTTTGTCGGCGTGCAGCGTGGGACCTGGGCGTGAGCCGTTCAGGTGACAGTGAGTATAAGCAGAGAAAAATCCGTATTGCCAAGCGGCGGCGAATTTTGATGCGGACGAAACGGCAACGGCGGACACAATGTACAGCGACTGGTTCTGGCGCAAATAGTGAAGGTGAATCGATTAAAGTGTTGGCAACCAAACATCAGGGCAAGCCGCCAAAGACCATCACGCTCGATGGCTATGCCGCCTCACACCGTGCTGTGCGGGAGATGAAGGCCGACGTCGAGCAGGACCACCGCCACATCAAGTCGCGGACGAATGTCATGCTCGGCTTCAACCGTTTCAGGAACGCCGCGATCACTCTGGCAGGCATTGAGTTGACGCATCGCATTCGCAAAGGCCAATTCAACCTGACGAAGCTCGGCCTCAAAGATACCGCCGCGCCCGCCGTCTGGAATGCTGTCCTGTCTGCTCGATAAGAAATCCTTTCTATAGGAACCATCTCTTCCAGACCGTCTATTTGCACCAGAACGTGCTTCCCCACCTTGGTCGAAAACTGGAGAAAGAGCACTGGCGCGAATCGGAGTCATTCCAGTGAGTGCGGCTGCCACAGATCCCGCTAGCAGCCCAGGCTTACTGCATAAACCCTGCGTGACGCAGCGCCTCCTCAGCGGCCTCATGGTCTTGCACCGATGTTCCGCCAGAAACACCGATGCCACCCACCAGACGCCCTTCGTGGAAGATCGGTACGCCACCGCCGACCGGCGTCAGCCGCGGATGGTGCGCCAGCGGGGCAACGGTGGGTTCGGCCATGTACTGATTCCATTGGTGCGTGGCCATGCCGAATGACGCGGCGGTCCATGCCTTGTCGATGGCGACGTCAACAGTCAGGAACGGGACGGAATCCGAGCGCTCGAACGCGCGCAGGTGACCGCCTGCATCGGTAATTGCGATTGTCGCGGCGAACCCGCGCGCGGCGCACGCGCGGCGTGCTTCTGCCAGCAGTGCTTGCGCGGCTTCCAGGCTGATCGTTGTCGTGCTGATGATTTGCGATGTCATGTTGATGCTCGTTCTCAGAAGGGATCAGTGGTTAGCGACGACGACCTTGCCGATCATGTCGCCCGCCTCGACCAGCGCATGCGCTTCGATGAGACCTGCGGCGTTGATGCCGTCAATGCGTCGGGTCAGGGTGTGCTTGAGGCGGCCCTGGTCAACCAGCTCCGCCGCGCGGCGCAGCAAGGCGTGTTGCCGTGCGATGGTGTCGGTGGTGAACATCGCGCGGGTGAACATCAGCTCCCAGTGAATCGAAATGGATTTCCCCTTGAACGGGCCGATGTCCAGACCCACCGGGTCGTCGATGAGTGCGAACTGGCCTTCCGGGCGCAGCACGGCGGCGATTTGCGGCACATAGGCGGCGCTGTTGTTCAGCCCGGCTACGTGGGTGACGTGCTCGATGCCGAGCGCGGCCAACTGGGGTGCCCAGGGCTGGTGGTGATCGAGGACGTAATGCGCGCCATGCGCCAACACCCACTCGCGGGTTTCCGATCGCGAGGCCGTACCGATGACGGTCATGCCAGTCAACTCGCGCGCCAACTGGGTCAGAATCGATCCGACGCCACCAGCCGCTCCAATTACGAGCAGCACGTTGTTATCGGTCGGGTCCGCGGCCTGAACACGCAGACGGTCGAACAGCAGCTCCCACGCGGTGATCGTCGTCAGCGGCAACGACGCGGCCTCTGCGAAGTCCAAGGATGTCGGCATGGGTCCCACGATGTGTTCGTCCACGGCGTGCAGTTCGCTGTTGCTGCCGGGCCGCTTGATGTCACCGGCGTACCAGACTCGGTCGCCTGGCTTGAAGCGCGTGGCCAGCGCACCGGTCGCGCGGACGATTCCCGCAGCGTCCCAGCCAGGGATGCGCGCACCCCCTTCTGGAATATCTCCACCGAGCCGGATTTTGGTGTCGACCGGGTTGACCGATACCGCTTTCACTTCCACCAGCAGATCGTGGCCGCGCAGTTCCGGCGTCGGCAGCTCGATATCCTGCAGCGCCTGCGGGTGGTTGATGGGATGGTTCTGAGAGAAGCCAATGGCCTTCATACAAGTGTTCTCCAAGGTGTTGGAGCTTATGCTATCTTTCGTCGATACGCGGATAAATACCCGCCGCACCCAAATACTTTCGGCATTTCAGTGAAAATAATTCGACTCGATGACGTTCAGATCTTCGTGCAAACGGTCGACTACGGCAGTTTCTCGGAGGCGGCGCGCCAGCTGAATATCGCGCCCGCACATGCGAGCGCGTCAGTGCAGCGGCTCGAAAAGGCGTTGGACACGCGCCTGTTCACGCGTTCGACGCGCAGCATGCAACTGTCGGAGGCCGGTGAGCGCTACCTGCCGCATGCGCGGGTCATGATCGGTGCGCTGGAGCAAGGGGAGCAGGCTCTGGCAAACGGCCGGGGGGTGCTGTCCGGGCCGCTGCGGCTGTCTGCTCCGTCTGACTTTGGTCGAAACCTGCTGTTGCCGTGGCTGGATGAATTTCAGCACCTGCACCCTGGCTTGTCGCTGCACCTGAAAATGAGCGACCGTGCGGCCGACCTCATTCGCCAGCCGCTGGATGCAGTCGTGCGCTACGGAGCGCTGCCCGATTCGTCACTTCTGGCCATGAAGCTGGTCGACAACAACCGACGCGCATTGTGTGCCGCACCGTCATACCTCGAACGGCATGGCGCACCGGCCAAAGTTGAGGACCTGCGGCGACACAACTGCCTGCGGTACGTCTGGAGCGAGCAGATACATGAACGCTGGCGCTTTACCCCGCCTGGCGGCGAACGCACAGTGGCAGTCACGGGTAATCGCATCAGCGACGATGCCGATGCAGTTCGTCGCTGGGCGATAGCCGGGGAAGGCCTTGTCTACAAGTCGCGACTGGACCTCATCGACGATCTGAAGGCAGGTCGGCTGGTGGAGTTGTTTCCGCCGGCGTATTGCGAGCCTTCCCCGCTGCACTTGATTTGTGCTCACCGTGCGCAACTGACACCGACGATCAGCGCGTTGAATGCCTTCCTGCGCGAGCGCTGCTCTGCATTGCTGGCCAGCTACCCCTCAGGAGGTTCCCGATCTGCGTAACGAAGGTCGCCCTTTCCTGATCGTCTCAATGAGTCGACCGAAGGCTCAGGCGCTAGCTCAGTGTCTTGAACTGGATACCCGGATAGGCGAGTTTTGGCATCCTGCTTTCCAGGAAGGTGCGGAGTTCCTGCACCTGCGCCGCTTTGTCGGAATCTTCCGGTCTGATGAGGTAATACGCGTCACCACTTCCAACGGCGGTTTTAAACGGCAGGACGAGTTGCCGCTCGTCGATCGCGTTGGCGCAGAGCGCCAGATCGCCTGTCGAAATACCGTGCCCCGCTGCGGCCGCAGCGATTCCCTGCTCGAGCATGTTGAAGACCTGGCCACGGGTGATGTCCACGTTGGCGAGGGGTCGGGAGTGTGAGTTCGCTGATGCAGGAAGCTGCCGTCTGGCTGCTCGATGCCGCCACCGTCAGCAATCCGTCAGGTGAACTGGCCGTTGGAATGACGACTTTGTGTGTTGCGCGAACGGCAACTCCTGGCCGAACTGCGCCTTCCGAGCCCCTACCGTTCGGCGTTGAGCAGCCGCATCATCATTCCCGCGTTGCGCTGAGCGACATCCCGATAGCAGTTATTGAACAAGACATGCGTGCGTCCGACGTTCTTCGCTACTGCCTCGATTTCCGGTGCGAGCGCGCGCAGATCGTCCTCGGAGTACTCCTGGTTGAACCGGTAGGCGGCCGACTCTACGCCGCTCCAAGTCTCCGCGTTGCGGCCATGCAGCCGCACGATCGAGAGCTCCGGCGACGTCGCCTCCCAGACGGTGTGCGCGCGCTTCGTCACTCCTTCCGGCGCATCGACAATGACGTGCACGATCCCTGGAGACGGGCACACGCCGCCTTCGTGTCGGAAGCCAGTTAGGCCGTAATCAAGTCAGCCCCAATTTTTGTCGCGGGATAGAAGTCAAGATGTGGAATGAAAGGAATTGATGGAGCACGCTTGATTCGCACTCTTTGTCTTATAACAGTTTCACGAATTGATTGAATTAAATGTCATTTCACTTATCCTACTTCCATAGTCGCGCGATGGTCCAAACCAGCAGTCCTCTCGTCGGAGGTCACGGCCAATGAGTCCCGTCGTCGTCACCCTGCTCGTGCTCCTGGGCGCCGGGCTGCTGCTCGCGCTCTGGCTCATGGGCATCTACAACAGGCTGGTGGTCGCCAGGAACCGCTTCGAGAACGCCTTCGCCCAGATCGACGTGCAGCTCAAACGCCGCTACGACCTGATTCCGAACCTGGTCGAAGCCGTCAAGGGCTACATGGGCCACGAGAGGGAGACGCTCGACGCCGTCATCAAGGCCCGCAACAGCGCGATGGCGGCCGAGCAGAAGGTCGCCGCCAAGCCCAGCGACCCGGCGGCCATGCGGGAGCTTAACCAGGCCGAGGCCCGGTTGGGCGGCACCCTGGGCCGGCTCTTTGCCCTGTCCGAGGCGTACCCGGACCTCAAGGCCAACCAGAACGTGCTCGCCCTGCAGGAGGAGCTGACCTCGACCGAGAACAAGATCGGCTTCGCCCGGCAGGGGTTCAACGATGCCGCCACCGACTACAACATCCGGCGCGAGGTCTTCCCAGCCGTCATGGTGGCCGGCATGTTTGGTTTCAAGGAAGCGTCACTGCTCGAAACCACAGAGGCCGAGCGCGCAGCGCCCAAGGTGTCGTTCCGGTAACCCGGAACCGCCACGGCTCCGTGCGCTTCACGCTCTCAAAACCGCGCCGACCATGGCCACCAATTTCTTTCAGCAGCAGGATTCGGCACGGCGCAAGACCTTCCAGCTGGTGGTCTATTTCGTCCTCGCGATCCTGATTCTGATCGCCCTCGTGTACGGTCTGTTGGTGGCGTTCAGCATGTATGGCGCTCACGAGCCAGTGTCTTGGTGGCAACCTGACATGCTCCTGCTCGCGGCGCCGGCGGTGGGCATCGTGGTCGGCGGTGCCAGCGCGCTCAGGGTGGCCCAGCTCGCTTCTGGCGGGCAGGCCGTCGCCTTGATGTTGGGCGGTAAGGAGGTGCCCGGCACGACCACCGACGCGCGGCAGAAGCGGCTGCTCAACGTCGTCGAGGAGATGGCCCTCGCTGCGGGAGTGCCGGTGCCCCCCGTATATGTTCTGCCGGACACCGGCATCAATGCCTTCGCGGCCGGCTACGCCCCGGGCGATGCTGTGGTCGCCGTCTCTCAGGGCTGCCTCGACTACTTGACCCGTGACGAGCTGCAGGGCGTGGTGGCGCACGAGTTCAGCCACATCCTCAACGGCGACATGCGGCTCAACATCCGGCTGATCGGCCTGATCTTTGGGATCATGGCGTTGTCCATCATCGGCCGCAGCCTCATGTTCGCGTCCCGCGGACGCTCGTCGGGAAGACAGGATTCCCGCGGCGGCATGGTGCTACTGGGCCTGGGCGTGTTTGTGCTGGGACTGGTGGGCGCGTTCTTCGGTCGGCTGATCATGGCAGCGGTGTCCCGGCAGCGCGAGTACCTGGCCGACGCTAGCGCCGTCCAATTCACGCGCAACCCCGACGGGATTGGGGGGGCGCTCAAGAAGATCGGCGGGCTGGCCGAGGGGTCGCGCATCGACACCCCCCGGGCCGCCGAGGCTGGTCACATGTTTTTCGCCAACGCTTTCGCCGGCGAGGGGCTCGCCGGACTGCTGGCCACCCACCCGCCCCTCGTCGAGCGCATCCGCCGGCTCAATCCCCAGTTCGACGGCCAGTTCCCGGAAGTGCGACCGGTCGGTGTCGATCGGGAAGAACTCGAAGACTGCCGCCCTAGCCGCGTCCCGGCTTTCGCCGGGGTTCCAACGTTACCGGGGCTCCCGCAAGTACCTATGCCGGTCTTGGGCTTCGCCGCCGATGCGGCGTCCCGCGTCGGCCACATTGATCCACAAGTGATTGACTACGCCCACGATCTGCACGACAGCATGCCCGAGGTGCTCCGGGTCGCCGCACAGGAGCCGTTCAGTGCTCGCGCCCTGGTCTATGCTCTTCTCATGGACCCGCGGGCGGACCTGCGGGAACTCCAGCTGACCCAGCTGAAGGCCGACGCTGAGCCCCAGGACTTCGCGGAAGCCTTGCGGCTGGTTGTCCCTGTCCAGGTACTGCCGGACACGCATCGGTTGCCGCTGCTGGACCTGACCTTGCCAGCCCTGCGGCAGATGTCGCCGCGCCAGCACCGGGCTTTCCGCGCCCAGGTCGAGATGCTGGTGATCGCCGACCAGCGGCTGAGCCTGTTCGAGTACACTCTCCGCTGTGTGCTGCATCGCCATCTCGACGCCCAGTTCCTGCCGCAGCGTCAGACGCGTCCAATGCACAGTTCGCCGCAAAAACTGGCGCAGCCGGTGGCGACGGTGTTAGCGCTGTTGGCCTGGGAAGGCCAGCCGGAACCCGACCAGGCCGCCCGGGCTTTCGATACCGGCATGCGCGGCTACATTGGCGGCGACCACACCCACCGCTTGCCGCCCCGCGAGAAATGCACCCTCGCCGGGTTCGACGCGGCCCTGCAAACGCTCGATCAATCCATCCCGGCCATCAAGCAGCGGATTGTCGCCGCCTGCGCGGGCTGCATCGTGGCGAACCAGCAGGTCACCGTCCGTGAAGCGGAGCTGCTCCGCGCCGTTTGCGACACGCTCGACTGCCCGCTACCGCCGCTCGTCGCGAGCGAATCGGACAGACGATGAACGACATTGCATGCAGGGTTTTGTCGCGGCAAGGAACGCAGAACAACTGCGATCGCCATGCCGCGGGATCGAAGAACCGGGGCTACACCCCCTGCTCCGGTTTTCTGATCGCGGATGACCCTGCCTGACCGGCGGCTGCGCCGGTGGCCGACGCGGCCGTCGCGCTCGGCACGATGTGCAATTCACGGGTGCGCAACGGCAGCGAACATTGCGCGTCGGTCAGTGTTTGACGCACCCGGCGCGCGAGTTCCCAGCGCATGGTCCAGAACATGTCCGTGTTCGACCAGACGCGGATATTCAGCACCGCCGTGCTGTCGTCGAAGCGGATGACCATCACCTGCGGCGCGGGATCGCGGAGCGCACGCGGGTCGGCGGCGGCGAGCGTGCGCAGCGCCTCAAGCGCGCGATCCACATCGTCACCGATCGAGATCTCCACTTCGAGATCGAGCCGGCGCATCGGATTACGGCTGAAGTTGCGGATCGAATTGCTCCACAACGCGCTGTTCGGCACGTATTCGCAGATGCCGTCGGGTTTGGTGAGACGCGTCGTGAACAGATTGACTTCGTCGACCGTGCCCGCGACACTGCCGGCTCCGCCCTCGATATAGTCGCCGACCTTGAACGGCCGCAACACTAGCAGCATGATGCCGGCCGCGATGTTCTGCATCGTGCCTTGCAGCGCGAGACCGACCGCAAGACCGGCTGCGCCAAGCACGGCAATGATGCTGGCCGTCTGGATGCCTAACTGCGACAGCGCACCGACGATCGCGACAATGCGAATGCCCCACAGGCCGATGTCGCAGAGGATCGGTCGCAGCGTGGCGTCCATGCGTGATTGACGCGCAAGAAGCCGGCTCAGCGACATCGAAGCGCGGCGCGCGACCCACCATCCGATCACCAGTATGCCCGCAGCGGCGCCCAGACGAATCGAGAACGCGGTGAGCATATCCAGCAGGAAGGCCCACCTGTCCGAACTGATTTCGACGAGAAGATTCTCCATGTGTCTTGACGATCCCTATATTGGACAGCGGGTAGATTGCCGCGCGCGCATCGACGGTATATGTGGACGAACTCGACTGGCTTCCGGGAATTTAACCAGATAACTTCCGTTTTGGGCATTTTCAGCGGTTAAAGCTGCGTGTTTTTTCTGAGCTGTTATCCAGATCGCTTCTGTCGTAACGGCAGCCGCCCGAGCTAGCGGCTGCCCGCCCCGAGTTCCGTGAACGGCCCCGTCGGCGTGACTTCGAGGAGACGGAAACGATGTCCTCACGGCCCGTTCGACCTTCTCTGCAGGCGTTTCGATAACCACTCAAGATACCCACAGAAGCTGGGCACAAGCCTGTGGACAACAGGCTCATGACTCGCTCAACTCATTGAGCGCATTGGTTTTCACTCACTTGCTTCCGATAGGTCGGCTGCGTCGCGGCCACACGCGTGTCGGACGAGCCGCCGTCGCCGCAGCGGCGCTCTTGCTCACCTTCATCGTGCGCGGCGCGCTGCACGTACCGATTGAAGGATCGGTCGCGCTCTTTCTCGCTGGCGCGGCGCTGCACCTGTTCACCACCACTTCGATGGGCATTTTCATGGCCACGCTCGAGCGCAGCATGCCGCAGTTCGCCCAGAACGTCATGCTCGCCGCGCCCACCACGCATTTCGTCGAGCGCGGCCAGGCCATACTCTTTCGTGGCGCGGGCATCGCCGTGGTCTGGCAACCGTTCCGGTGGCTCGCGGCGATAAAAGGTCACGCAGCGCATGAATGAGCGCCTGCTACGCCGCGCCGAGGTCGAGCAGCGTATCGGCCTGACCGGATCGACGATCTATCTGAGGATCGCGCAAGGCAAGTTCCCCAAACCCATCAAGGTCGGCGTGGCGGCGGTGCGCTGGCGTGAAAGCAAGGTCAATCAATGGATCGCAGATTGTGCGGCAGGCACATTGCAGCACAACCCGGACTCAGGCAAGGCGCAGATAAGGCCGCCAAGGAAGGCGAAGCGCCAGCGATCCGAGACCTGATCGCAGGACATCCACCCGACCCGCATCGCGCGGTTTTTTTTGCCTGCGCGCTGCGCTCGATCAGATCGCAGTCACACTTCCGATGTTTGTTAAATCACGTCAAAGTATTGATAGTGCATAGCATCCCCGTTGCAAATGCTTGCGTAGCCGGGTAAAAAATTGTCCGTTCGTAGCGCATACCTTATTAAAAATGAGGTCGTAACCATGCAGCGCTCATTTAACCATTCAAGGAAAAATTCAAGATGCCAATTCCTGCCCATATGTGGCTGAAAGATGATGGCGGCGCAGACATCAAAGGCTCGTCAACCGTTCAGGATCGCGAGGGAAGTATTGAAATTATCAGTTTCGGCCACGGTGTGAATCTGCCGGTCGATGCGGCTAACGGCAAGATTACCGGCGCGCGCTCGCACTCGCCAGTTGCGTTAGAAAAGGAGTTTGACGCTGCTACGCCTTATCTTTACAAGGCCGTGGCAAAGGGGCAAACGTTGCAATCTGCTGAGATAAAGTGGTATCGCATCAACGACGCGGGGAAGGAGGAAGTTTATTTCGTGATGCTACTCGAAGGCGTAAAGGTCTGCGGCATCAATCCTGGCATGATGAATACCAAGCTGTCACCCGACTCGCTGCTCAATCACGTTGAGGCCGTTTCGCTGATGTATGAAAGCATCACGTGGCACTATCTCGACGGCAATATCAAATACACAGACTCGTGGAATGAGCGCGGATAAGGGGGCGTGGCAATGGCTTATAACGGTAGATTTCTGGTGAATAACAAACCGTTTTCACCACTCTCCATTGATGGCTTGGGTACGTTCGACGCGTATTCGGGCGATGGTCCGTACCTCAACCGGGGCGGCTGCACGGCGATAGCTAGCAAAGGGCCGATTCCCGCCGGTAAGTATTGGATCGTCGAGCGTCCTAATGGCGGCCTAGGCTCCAAGCTTGCAGCGTGGCTAAAGGATGAGTGGAATTTCTACAAAGGGAATCCGTCGGATCACTTCGAATGGTTCGCGCTATATCGCGATGATGGACTCATCGACGATTTCACTTGGGTCAACGGTGTGCGGCGCGGTCAGTTCCGGTTACATCCCGCAGGTGGTGCGGGGGTGTCACTTGGCTGCATTACCCTGCCGAGCCGTGCGGATTTCCTGAGAATCCGTTCGGCGCTGCTGCGTACCGAGACTATCCCTGCTCGCAGTTCTGGCCTTCGCGCCTACGGAACAATTGAGGTAATCACGTATGGCAACACTTGTCCGTAGGCTATTCAAGGTCGTGCTGTTTATCGGGTTGTTTCTTATTTCCGTTCGTTATATCCCGCTATCCAATAAGTGGACAGCAAGCGAAGCGCGTGCGTGGTGGCGTGCTTCGGATTGGCTCGGTATTGAAGATCCCAGCGATTTGTATTTCGTGGTATGGCTGACTATCGAACTGATCGTGGCAGTGCTTGCCTATGTGGTGATCATCAGGCTATGGCGGCACTGTCGCGGCAAAAGGCAACGTTGAGAAATAGCGAGTGACGACCGCACTTGTCCGTAGGCTGTTCAAGGTCGCGCTCTTTATCAGCCTATTCCTTCTATCCGCGCGCTACATTGGCCGGAATGGGCCGATGCCAGCGAGTGAGGCGCTTAGGTGGGTGAGCATCGCCAACGGCCTTGGCCTGCATGAAGCCGATGATGTTTATATTCCGGTGATGCTAACTGTTTGGTTGGTCGTCGCTGTAGTGGCTTATATCGCGATCATGAAGCTATCGCGGCACTATCGCGGCAAAGAGCCACATTGAGAAATAGCGAATGATGTCCGCACTTGTCCGCAGGCTGTTCAAGGTCACGAGTCTGCGAGGTCACGCATTCACCGGCCGTTGGCGCGCGCGTCGGTATATGAGACCAGTCCAGCCTGCGCGGCTCTTTTGGCCTGCTCCTCGTCAGTTACGTCGAGGGCGACCGGCAACAGCGCAGATGATTCGCCGAGACGCTCAATGATCGCCCGAACGTTGCGTCCCGCCGTAACCACTGCATTTCCGTCCACCAGGGCCGCTTGCGCGATCAGTGCGCCTAACCCGCGTGAGGCGCCCGTAACGAAGCAGACGCGCTTGAACCGGTGCTGCGTAGCGTTGCTCATGATTTGCTCCCGTTTCGTGGTGAATGTGAAGAGAAGCATAGGGCGCGCGATTAACAGCTACCAGGCATCGAATGCTAGACTCATAATCAACCAATATTTGCGAATGGAGTCAGCCATGAATGAGGTCCGGGCGATTTCGGTGTTCGTCCGTGCAGCAACGCTCGGCAGCTTCCGTCGGGCAGCCGCAGACCTGGGCATCTCGCCGCAGGCCGCGAGCCACGCGGTCATGCAGCTCGAAAAGTCGCTTGGCGTCCGGCTGTTTCATCGGACAACGCGAAAGTTGAGCCTGACCGAAGAGGGGCAAAGACTATCGCAAAGTGTCGAGCCAGCGCTCGCTATGTTGTCGTCCGCGATTGACGATGCTCGCCGTTCAGGGGAAGAAGTTGCGGGGCCCCTACGGATAAGCGCTCCGACGGCGCTCGGGCGAACGGCGCTCTGGCCATCGATCCTTGAGTTTGCGGCGCTATACCCTGACGTGCAGATCGATATTCGCTTCGACGATCATTTCACGGACCTCGTCAGCGATCGCGCCGACGTCGGCTTGCGCGGCGGGTCCCCGCCTTCCGAGGGGGCGATTGCCAGGCGACTGCTACCGATTCAGTTGATCGTATGCGCGTCGCCAGCCTACCTCGAACGGTACGGCACGCCGAAAACCGTGGACGAGCTCGATGCGCATCGTTGTTCTGGATACCGGCGTGCGAACACCGGCAAGCAGGCGCCGTGGGAATTTATGGTGGGCGGGGAGATTGTGTATCGGGAGATGGCTGCTTCGGTCTGTTCGAACGATATCGACGCTGAAACCGAAGCGGTACTGGCCGGCGTGGCAATTGGGCAGCTTGGAAGCTTCTCGGCCGTCTCACACATCCGGGCTGGACGGCTCGTGCCTTTGCTCACTCAGCATTTGACCCAGCGCGAGTCGATTTACGTCTACTACCGTCGCCGGACGGAACAACCGCTCCGCGTGAGAACCTTCATCGACTTCATCGTTGCGCGCCTCGCGGACAACAGTCAATTTTTCCTCACAGCAGAGGAGTTGGTTACTTCGACGGGCAGAAGCGGCCGCGCCAGGAGCAGACGAAGTGCCGCGTAGGGGTGTCTGTTGCGGCAAGCGTAGCCAGCCGTGGTAAATCACGCGCCAAACGCAGACAAGGCTTCGTAGCGGGACAAGGGCGTGACGAACGAGCCGTTTCCGCCTGTACATCACTGATCGTGTAACAATCCCTCCAACGACCGCGAGACGCCAGCGAGCGTCGAGCCGGCGGATGCGCACGTCAGCCCGGGAGCATCAGATGAAGCCCATACGTAATGCCGACTCTGCTTCAGGAGAGTGGTACATCGACACTGCATGCATCAATTGCGGTGCATCTCGTCACGTCGCGCCTGGGCTGATTGTCGAGCGCAGCGACAAGAGTGTCTTCGTTCGGCAGCCGGCCACACCGGAAGAGCAGCTTGATGCCTGGCGTGCGGTGCTCGTATGCCCTACGGCGTCGGTACGCAGCGAAACGAAACAGCCTCGTCCGAACGCAGCGATCTTTCCGCAGCAGATCACATCGGACGTGTGGCGCTGTGGATTCAACGCACGGTCGTCGTTTGGCGCACATTCTTATTTTGCCGCGCGTCCGGAAGGCAATCTGCTCGTCGACTCCCCGCGCTATGCGGCGGAACTCGTGAAATGGTTTGACGGCGCTGGCGGTATTGCGCACATTCTGCTGTCGCATCGTGACGACGTCGCAGACGCGGACAAATACGCGCGTCAATTCGGCGCACGCGTCTGGATTCACCGCGAGGACGTGTCGGCCGCCCCATATGCGACGGATCTGCTCGACGACGGTTCAGCACTGAACATTGCGGCCGGCGTGCGCGCGATCCCTGTACCCGGGCACACTCGGGGTAGCGTCGTGTACCAGCTCGATGATCGCGTGCTGTTCTCGGGGGATTCGCTTGCCTGGAGCCCACGCCAGCAGGACCTCGTCGCGTTCAGGGACGCGTGCTGGTACTCGTGGACAGCGCTCACCGAATCGCTCAGCAAGTTGGCCGCGTATCGCTTCGAATGGCTGCTTCCTGGTCACGGTTGGCACGCGCATTTGCAGGCTGCGGAAATGAATGCCCGCTTGCTCGCATTGGTTGCACGCATGCGAAAGGACTGAATTCGCTGTTTTTCGCTAAAACGCGTCGTCCTTGCCCCTGTGGAAACGCTTGAACTCGAACCGCACGTGCTAAACAATCGCCTCGACCAGGATCGACGAAGTCGTCAACGATCTGGAGCGCGGGGTCGAATGACTCTTCTTGGGTCGCTTGCCGCCTCCAGAGTCCGCAAGAGCCGGGCTCTATAGCCGCTCGATCAGGCGTCGGTCTCCCTGCTCGCAGTATTCATGACACGCCGCACGTGCCGCGTTCGCTGCGCCGTGCACGAAAAGCGGCGCATCCGCGCGTCGGGACATCGACACCACGATGGACGGCGGCGAGGGCTGCAGCGGCAGTTCGACCACCTCGCCTCGCGCGATCAGATCATCGACGAACAGACGCGGAATTGCCGCCACGCCGAAGCCATCGCGCACGAGTTGCACGATCACCGAAATCGATGGCGAACCCGTAATGCGCGTATCCGCGAGCGGCACGCCGTTGGCGAGTGCGAGCTTGCTGACGATGTCCTCCAGCGCGCGATGAGGCGCCGTCCCGCGCCCGAATGTGAGGATCGGATGACGCAGCACGCGTTTCGCGAGTCCGCTGCGCGAAGGCGGTAGCAGCCCCGCGCGCGCGATCCAGTGCACCGGATAGTTCGCGAGCGCATCGCAGACGATCGATTCCTCGTCGCTGCCTTCCACGCGAACGATGAGATCGAGTTCGCCCGCCATCAGACGCCGCTGCAGCACCACGCTCACGTCCACCGCAAGCTCCACTTCGAGCTGCGGATAGTCCTTCGAGAGCCGCCGCAGATAGTCGGCAAGCCAGCTATGCACGACCGTCTCGATCACGCCGAGTCGCAACTTGCCGCGCATCGCGCCTTCATGTGACGCGGCGGCCTGCAACTGGCGCGTCGCCTCGACCACGGCCTTCGCGTAGCCGAGCAGATATTCGCCGTTCGGCGTGAGCCGAAATTCGCGGCTCTCGCGATCGACGAGCACGGTATGCAATTCGTCTTCCAGTGCCTTCAGGCGCTGCGAGATCGCCGCCGGCGTGGCGTGAAGCGCGGTCGCCGTAGTGCGGAAACTGCGCAGCTTGGCAAGCGTGACGAAGGTTTCGAGGAAGCGCGTATTCATCAGTCAAAGGTGGGCAATGCAACGGGAGCAAACCGCTCCAAAAATCTCAACGTGACTCGGGAAAACCCGCGATTCCGTTAAGAAATTCTATTCACCTGGCGCAAAGAAAACTAGCTGGCGTCAAATTTTCTTCTTTTCTATGCTTCGCCTGACGGTAGGCAAAACGCATCGCCCACCGCAGACAATCCGATGCAACCGCCAGAGCACGCTAACACCATGACTCCATCCGAATTCCGCCAGGCCGTCCGTCACCGCGACTTCCGTGGCCCGACGGCCGGCCATTGCGGCGACTACGCGCAAGCCAATCTCGCGATCCTGCCGGCTGCGCACGCGCACGATTTCCTGCGCTTTTGCCATGCGAATCCGAAGCCATGTCCGCTGCTCGGCGTGGGCGAGCCTGGCGAGTTCCGCGTGCCGATGCTCGGGCGCGACATCGACATCCGCACCGACGTGCCCGCGTACAACGTCTATCGCGACGGCAACCTGAGCGAGCGCGTCGAATCGATCGAAGCGCTCTGGCAGGACGATTTCGTCGTATTTGCAATTGGCTGTTCGTTCTCGTTCGAGCACATGCTCGCGAAGGAAGGCATCGGCCTGCGCCACGTCGAAGAAGGCCGCAACGTGCCGATGTACCGCACCAGCATCGCCAACCAGCGGGCGGGCGTGTTCGGCGGCGAACTCGTCGTGTCGATGCGGCCGCTGCGCGGCGCCGACGCGATCCGTGCCGTGCAGATCACGAGCCGCTTTCCGGGCGTGCATGGCGCGCCCGTGCATATTGGCGATCCAGCGGAACTCGGCATCGTCGATCTCGCGCGCCCCGAGTTCGGCGAACCGGTGACGATCCGCGCGGGCGAACTGCCTGTCTACTGGGCTTGCGGCGTGACGCCGCAAACGGCACTGATGGCCGCAAAGCTGCCGCTCGCGGTTGCGCACGCGCCGGGCCACATGCTGATGACGGATATCACTAACGCGTCGCTGGCTATTTTCTGACCGTCCCGGCGGCGCGCCGCGCCGTCGTGCAACAGGCGATTCACAGCACCTCGAAGCCATCGGGCCGCGCGGCCCGGAGGGAATGACGCATCCCTACGTTCGTGCGTGGCTTCGATCGTTTCCCATGCGTCTATCCATAGGAGCAGCAGATGGACAGCAAGACACTCACGGCGAGCGTCGACGATGCCGCCGACATGAAGTCAGGAACGGGAAGCCCGCAGCTTTCCTGGTATGCCGAAGCCGGTCCGCACGCGCGTCGCGCGTTCTGGAGTTGCAAGGTCGGCTACATGCTCGACGGCATGGACACGCAGATGCTTTCCTTCGTCATCCCGACGCTCGTCGCTACCTGGGGCATCTCGCTCGCGGACGCCGGCTTCATCGGCACGTTGACGCTGCTGTCCTCTGCGCTCGGCGGCTGGCTTGCCGGCATTCTTTCCGATCGCATCGGCCGTGTGCGCACGTTGCAGCTCACCGTCTTGTGGTTCGCCGTGTTCACCGGCCTATGCGGCCTCGCGCAGAACTACGGCCAGTTGCTCGCGGCTCGCGCATTGATGGGCTTCGGCTTCGGCGGCGAGTGGACGGCGGGCGCGGTGCTGATCGGCGAGGTGATCCGCGCGCGCGACCGCGGCAAGGCGGTCGGTCTCGTGCAGTCGGGCTGGGCGCTCGGCTGGGGTATGGCGGCCCTGCTCTACGCGGTGCTGTTCTCCGTGGTGGCGCCTGAAATCGCGTGGCGCGCATTGTTCCTGATCGGACTCGTGCCTGCCCTGCTCGTGCTCGCGATCCGCCGCTATGTGAAGGAACCTGAAGTATTCGAACAGGCCAGGGTTCAGCAGTACGACACTCAAGACACGCCGCGCTTCACTGAGATCTTCTCTCCCAGGCTGCTTTCGACGACGCTGCGCGCCGCACTGCTTACGACGGGCGCACAGGGCGGCTACTACGCGATCACGACGTGGCTGCCGACTTTCCTCAAGACCGAACGTCATCTCACGGTGATGGGCACGGGCGGCTATCTGGCGACGATCATCGCGGGCTCGTACGCGGGCTATCTGTGCAGCGCGTGGCTCACGGACCGCATCGGCCGCAAGCCGAACTTCATTTTGTTCGCGCTGGGCTCGATGGCGATTGCCTTCGCGTATACCTCGTTGCCGCTCACGAATGCATCGATGCTGTGGCTCGGCTTTCCGCTCGGCTTTTTCGCGTCGGGCATTTTTTCCGGCATGGGCGCGTTTCTCACCGAACTGTTTCCGACCCGTGTGCGCGGCTCGGGCCAGGGGTTTTGCTACAACGTCGGCCGCGCGATCGGGGCGCTGTTTCCGGTGCTGATCGGCGTGCTGTCGAGCCGCTTCGGCCTGGGCACGAGCATCGGGATTTTCGCCGTGGCCGCGTATGGCGTACTGATCATCGCCGCGCTTACGCTGCCCGAGACGCGCGGTCGCGAACTCGAATCGGCCTGATTTTCATCTTGCGCACACCACTACCACTTTCGCATCACGACCACGACACCATGAAGCACGATCACGCCTCCGATGTTTGCACGCCGTCCCGCTGGCAGTTCTGGATCGACCGCGGCGGCACGTTCACCGATATCGTCGCGCGCCGCCCGGATGGCACGCTCACCACGCACAAGCTGCTTTCCGAACACCCGGAGCAGTATCGCGATGCGGCTGTCGCCGGGATTCGCCATGTGCTTGGCCTGCGAGCCGGAGAACCCATTACGTCGCGCGACGTCGAGATGGTCAAAATGGGCACGACGGTCGCGACCAACGCGCTGCTCGAACGCAAGGGCGAGCCGGTAGCGCTCGTCACCACGCGAGGCTTGCGCGATGTGTTGCGGATCGCGTATCAGAACCGCCCGCGCCTCTTCGATCTCGACATCGCGTTGCCGGAAGCGCTCTATGAGAGCGTGGTGGAAATCGACGAACGCATGAGCGCGCAAGGCGAAGTGGTCGCGACGCTCGATCACGCGGCAGCGGAGCGCGCACTGCGCGAGGTCTACCACAAGGGCATCCGCGCACTCGCAATCGTGCTGATCCACGGTTATCGCCACACGTCGCATGAAAGCGAGCTTGCGGATCTGGCGCGCCGAATCGGCTTCACGCAGATCTCGGTTTCCCACGAAGTCTCGCCGCTGATGAAGATGGTCTCGCGCGGCGATACGACCGTGGTGGATGCCTATCTGTCGCCCATCCTGCGCCGATATGTGGATCAGGTCGCCAGCGAAATGCCGGGCGTGAACCTGCAGTTCATGCAAAGCAGCGGCGGACTGACACGCGCCGATGTATTTCAGGGCAAAGATGCGATTCTCTCCGGCCCGGCGGGCGGTATCGTCGGCATGGTGCGCGCGGCACAGGCAGCGGGCTTCGAGCGCGTGATCGGCTTCGACATGGGCGGCACGTCGACGGACGTCTCGCACTTCAACGGCGAGTTCGAGCGCGTATTCGAAACGCAGGTGGCAGGCGTGCGGATGCGCGCGCCGATGATGAGCATCCATACCGTGGCGGCAGGTGGCGGCTCGGTGCTCGGCTTCGACGGCGCCCGGCTGCGTGTCGGCCCCGACTCGGCGGGCGCCAATCCGGGTCCGGCGGCGTACCGGCGCGGCGGCCCGCTCGCGGTCACCGACTGCAACGTGATGCTCGGCAAGATTCAGCCCGACTATTTTCCGCGCGTCTTCGGTCCGAACGCGAACGAGTCGCTCGATCGCGAGGTCGTCGCTGAACGCTTTCGGGCACTCGCCGATGAAATCTTCGCGGCTACGGGTCAGCGTCGCACACCAGAAGAGCTCGCCGAAGGTTTCCTGGAGATCGCCATTGGCAGCATGGCTAACGCGATCAAGAAAATTTCAGTGCAACGCGGCCACGACGTCTCGCAGTATGTGCTGACGACTTTCGGCGGCGCGGGCGGCCAGCATGCGTGCGGTGTGGCCGACGCGCTCGGCATGACACGGGTGTTCGCGCATCCGCTTGCCGGTGTGCTCTCCGCTTACGGCATGGGCCTCGCGGATCAGACGGCGATGCGCGAGCGAGCGCTTGAAATCTCGCTCGACGACTCATCGCTTGCGACGCTGGAAGCCGCGCTCGATGCGCTCGCGGCCGATGCAACCGGCGCCCTGCTCGAACAGGGCGTGGACGCCGCGCGTATCACGACTGAGCGACGTGTCCATCTGCGCTATCAGGGCACCGATTCATCGCTCGCAGTGCCAGCGGGCAGCGTCGACGCAATGCGCGCCGCGTTCGAAGCGGCCTATCGTCAACGCTACGCGTTCCTGATGGCGGATACGCCGCTCATCGCGGAACTCGCTTGCGTCGAAGCGATCGGCCATTCCGACGCGCCAGTCGATGCCGGCAGCCTGCCGCAGCGCGCGGCAGGCGACGCGCCCCATGCGCAGTCGGTTGTGCGCATGTATTCGAGCGGTAGCTGGCACGACGCATCGCTCTACCAGCGCGAAACGCTGTGCGCAGGCGACACGCTCGACGGCCCGGCGATCATCGCCGAAAAGAACGGCACGACCGTGGTCGAGCCGGGATGGCAGGCGGTGCTGACCGTTCAAGGCAACGTGGTGATGACCCGCGTGCAACCGCTGCCCACGCGCCGCTCGATCGGCACCGAGGCCGACCCCGTGCGCCTCGAAATATTCAACAATCTGTTCATGTCGATTGCCGAGCAGATGGGATTGCGTCTGCAAAACACGGCGTATTCGGTGAACATCAAGGAGCGCCTCGACTTCTCGTGCGCGATCTTCGATGCTGCGGGCAATCTGATTGCGAACGCGCCGCACATGCCCGTGCATCTGGGATCGATGGGCGAGAGCATCAAGACCGTCATCGAGCGAAATCGCGGCGCGATGCGCGACGGCGATGTGTTCATGCTCAACGACCCGTACCACGGCGGCACACATTTGCCCGACGTGACCGTCATCACGCCCGTGTTCGCAGACGGTTCGGCCGAGCCGCTCTTCTACGTCGGCTCGCGCGGCCACCATGCGGATATCGGCGGAATCACACCCGGTTCGATGCCAGCCGCTTCGTCGCATATCGAAGAAGAAGGCGTATTGGTCGATAACTGGCAGCTTGTTTCAGCGGGCGTGCTGCGCGACGCCGAAACACGCGCGCTGCTCGCATCGGGCCGCTATCCGGCACGCAACGTCGCACAGAACATGGCCGATCTGCGCGCGCAGATCGCAGCGAACCAGAAGGGCGTGGACGAGCTGCGCCGCATGGTCGCGCAATTCGGCCGCGACGTGGTGCTCGCCTTCATGCAGCACGTGCAGGACAATGCCGAAGAAGCGGTGCGCCGCGTGATCGGCGCCCTCAAGGACGGCGCGTACCGTTACGAACTCGATAACGGCGCGGTGATCGACGTCGCGATTCGCGTCGATGCTGCGACGCGCAGCGCGACCGTGGACTTCAGCGGAACGTCCGTGCAACTGCCGAACAACTTCAACGCGCCGAAGGCGGTCTGCATGGCAGCCGTGCTGTACGTGTTCCGCACGCTCGTCGGCGACGACATCCCGCTCAACGCGGGTTGCCTGAAGCCACTCTCGGTGATCGTCCCGGACGGCTCGATGCTCAATCCGGTTTATCCGGCAGCGGTGGTCTCGGGCAACGTGGAGACATCGTCCGCGATTACGAATGCGCTCTATGGTGCGCTGGGCATCGTCGCGTCCAGTCAGGGCACGATGAACAACTTCACGTTCGGCGACGCGCGCTACCAGTACTACGAGACGATCGCAGGCGGCAGCGGCGCGGGCGATGGCTTCTGCGGCGTCGACGCGGTACAGACGCACATGACCAACTCGCGCCTGACCGATCCCGAAGTGCTCGAATGGCGCTATCCCGTGCGGCTCGAGTCGCACCTGATCCGCGCGGAGTCGGGCGGCGCGGGACGCTGGCGCGGCGGTAACGGCGCGATCCGGCGCATCCGCTTTCTTGCGCCGATGACCGCGTCGATTCTCTCGAACAACCGCATTCACGCGCCTTTCGGCGCGGCAGGTGGACGCGCGGGAAGGCGGGGCAGCAATCGCGTCGAGCGCGCGGACGGCGAGATCGTCGCATTGGGCCATATCGCGAGCGTCGAGATGGCCGCGGGCGACGTGTTCGTGGTGGAAACGCCGGGTGGCGGGGGGTTCGGGGAAGCGTAATGCTTCATGGACTGCGGATGTTCAATGCCGGACAGCGGCGTCGGCTCGCGTCTCACTCGAACCGGCGCCATATTTTTACGCCATCACGCGTCGACAATCACTTCGAAACCGCCATAGATTAGTCGCTGACCGTCAAAAGGCATCGGATCTTTTCCCGGTTGCAGCCGTTGGTCGGCCATCACCGCTTTCATCCCTTCGTCTCGCGACTGACGCGACGGCCAGACAACCCAGGAGAACACCACCGTCTCATCATCCTTGCGCTTGATCGCCATTGGGAACGACGTCACCTTGCCCTCTGGCACGTCATCTCCCCAGCACTCGACCACCTTCAACGCACCGTACTCCTTGAAGACGGCCGCCGCTCTTTCGGCGAACTGCCTGTAAATTTCGCGGTTGGCCGTAGGTACGGGGACAACAAATCCATCGATGTAATTCATTTGCAATCTCCTTGTTTACACACGCACAGTAGGTGCCCGTTGGCAGCGCATCGCAACACGGCCGCCCATACGCACGACGAGCGGGGAGTCAAAAAATCGACAATAGTCGTGTCGCTTTGCTCTGATAGCCTGCGGCTCTTCGAGGCATGGCGTCGGCCTGCTTACTTAGGGCCTGTTCACGCTAATAACGGGCTTGCGAACGTGCCTTTCCGCGCGTAGTGCAAGGAGAGAGGAGCGCCGTTTGGCCGAGCCAAACAAGCGACGACCGACGCCGCAATACGGGCGGAAAGGCACGTTCCCCTGTTTTAAAAAACCTTCAAGGGGCTGGCCGCCAGAAGGGCCGATCGCCGCGTCATGCTCCTTGCGAATACGTCGAGTATTCGTTGCGTCGCAATCCTTGCGCTCGGCCCTTCTGGCGGCCAGCGCAAGCCCGTTATTAGCGTGAACAGGCCCTAGGCGGTTGCCCGATGCCGAGCAGGTTGCCCACGCTATCTCTGAACCAGGTAGCTCTTTCGCCTACCCCACTGCAACGCGTCCAGCTCACCTCCATGGGCCCTCGCTTCATCTGAATGCGCTGCCCGATTCTGGCGAAGCAACGAAATGCCCCGGCGTCACGCCGACCGCGCGCCGAAAGTGTCGGCCAAGGTGACTTTGATCGAAAAATCCGACTTCGGCAGCGACCTCACAGGGCGGGACGCCGTCACGCAATAGCCGTTTAGCGTGCTGAATTCGCACCAGACACACATAACGATGAGGCGAAATACCCACCTCTTTGCGAAACAGGGTGGCGAAGCGCGAAACACTCAACCCGGCGGTGGCGGCGAGCGTCGCGAGGCTGACGGGCTGCGCGAACGAACTCTCGATAAAAGCCACGGCCCGCCTGATCGCGCGCGACATCGCCACGGTCCTGTCGCCTGCGCAGTCGTAGAAGACTCCGGTCATGTTCTATCCCCTCGCGCTACGTTTTCGTAGCGGCATCAGACCCGCACCGTGCCGGACTGCGCGAGCACGCTCGCCGCAGCAACACCGTCGGGCGGCCCGCTCTGGTATCGCTCCAGTTCCGCTTCGCTGCGATGGCACAGCACCTGCGCGCCGCTCGCGAGCGTGCGCACGCTCGGCGACGTGCGATTGCAGACACCGTCGATGCGCATCGGGCATCGCGCGAGAAATGTGCAAAGCTCCGGCTCACGGGTCGACTCACCGATCGGCGGCAACGTCTGATGACAACGCTCGCCCGCTTCTTCGAGCCAGCCGGCGCGAAGCTCCGGCGCCGACGACACGAGCAGATGCGAATACGGGTGATACGGCGGCGCCAACAACGCGTCGCGGTTGCCCGTCTCGACGCGGTGCCCCGCGTACAGCACGACGATGTCGTCGCTGATCGCACGCACCTTGGCGATGTCGTGCGTGATGAACAGATATGACACGCCGAGCTTCTTTTGCAGATCGCGCAGCAGCTCGAGAATGGCAGCGCCGACCACCGTATCGAGCGCGGACGTGACTTCGTCGCACAGGATCAACTTGGGTTCGGCGGCCAGCGCCCGCGCGAGATTCACGCGCTGTTTCTGCCCGCCCGACAGCTCTCCGGTGCGCCGCTGCGCCAACTCGGCAGGCAGGCGCACCAGGCCCAGCAGTTCGGCGACGCGGCGACGCGCGGCCTCGCCCTTCATGCCATGATAGAACTTCAGCGGACGCGCCAGCGTGCGCTCGACGGTGTGCGTCGGATTAAGCGCGGTGTCGGCGTTCTGGAACACGATCTGGATACAGCGAAACTGTTCGCGGCTGCGGCGGCTGAGGTTGGCGGCGAGCGGCTCACCGTCGAGCAGCAGATTGCCGCGCGCCATCGGCACGAGCCCGGCGATCACCTTCGCGAGCGTCGTCTTGCCCGAACCGGATTCGCCGATCACGCCTACCGTCTGACCACGATCGATCACGAGGTCCACGTCGCGCAGAATGACCTTGTGCGGCCAGCCCTTCGCGTCGGTGCGGCCGTAGCCGGCCGTCAGACCGCGCAGTTCGAGCAGCGGCGTGTTCGGCCGGGCTGCGTCGGGAGCCGCCGAGGTGGAGGCAGCCGGGGCGACGGGCGTCACGGCAGCAATCAGGCTTTGCGTATACGGGTGCGCCGGCGCATGCAGAATCTGTTCAGTGCGGCCTGTTTCGCGGATTTCACCATTGCTTAGCACGACGATGCGATCCGCCATCTGCGCGACCACCGCCAGATCGTGCGATACGTAGACGGCCGTCATTTCGCATTGGCGGATCACGCTGCGAAACGCTTGCAGCACGTCGATCTGCGTGGTGACGTCGAGCGCCGTGGTCGGTTCATCGAGGATCACGAGTTCGGGGTCGGTGATCAGCGCCATCGCCGCCATCAGCCGCTGCAACTGGCCGCCCGACACCTGGTGCGGATAGCGCCGGCCGATCGTCTCCGGCTCCGGCAGCGCGAGCGCGCGGAACAGTTCGACCGCTTTGGCCCGCGCGGCGCGCTTGCTGAGCGTGCCGTGAATCAGCGCGCTTTCGATCACCTGGTCCATGATCGGGCGCGCCGGGTTGAACGCAGCGGCCGCGCTTTGCGCGATGTAGGCAACCTTGCGGCCACGCAATCCCGCGAGCGCTTTCGGCGAGAGCCCGAGCACGTCGGTGTCGCCCACCCGGATCGCGCCGCCCGCGATGCGGCAGCCGCTGCGTGCATGGCCCATCAGCGACAGTGCGATCGTGGTCTTGCCCGAGCCCGACTCGCCGATCAATGCGAGCACCTCGCCGCGCGCAATCTCGAAGTCGATGTCATGCACGATCGTCGTATCCGGCTCGCCGGGCCGGCTTCCCACCACGCGCAGGCCCCGTACCTCGACCAGATTCGACGGCGGTAGCGGCGCGGTCCTCGAGATGGCCTCAAAGGCCGCGTGAGCACGTCTGAAAAAGGGTGCCTTCATCAGTGGCCTCCATCGGCATCAGGCATGCCCTTGCGGCGGCCATGATGCGGCAGTCCGTCGATCAGCAGGTTCACGCCGACCGTGAGCATCGCGATTGCGATCGCGGGCAGGATCACGACCGGCACGCCTTCACCGAGGCCGGCGATGTTCTCGCGTACCAGCGAACCGAGATCGGCATACGGCGGCTGCACGCCGAGACCGAGAAAGCTCAGGCTGCTCAATAGCAGCACGACGAAAGTGAAGCGCAGTCCGGTGTCGGCGAGTATCGGATGAATCATGTTCGGCAGCATCTCGAAGCACGCGATGTAGAGCGCGCTTTCGCCGCGCGCCCGCGCGACCTGCACGTATTCGAGCGTGCCGATATTGACCGCCAGCGAGCGGGCGATCCGGTACGAGCCCGGCATGTAGCTGATCGCCGCGGTCACGATCAGCAACGGCAGTGACGAGCCGAACGCGGCGACGATCATCAGCGCGAACATCTTCGACGGAATCGACGTCACCGCATCGAGCAGCCGGCTCATGGTTTCGTCGATCCGGCGGCCGGCCACGGCCGCGAGCAGCCCCAGCATGGTCCCCGTGAGCGCCGCGAGCAGCGCCGCCGCCAGCGCGAGCACGACCGTCAGGCGCATCCCGTAGATGATGCGGGTCAACATGTCGCGACCGAGGTAGTCGGAGCCGAGCGGCAGCTTCGCGCTGAAGCCCGCGAATACGTCAGGCGTGACGATCGCGCCGACCGAATGCGGCGCGAGCCACGGTGCGAACGCCGCGACGAACAACGCGCAACTGACCATCGCCAGGCCGATCCAGCCGCCGGTCGACAGGTTCATGCGTTGCGCGAGGCTGCGACGGCGCACCGGTCGAGGCGCCGGGCCTCCGCCGCCGCCCCAGGACCGCGCGGGATCGGCGCCCTGCGGCATCATGCTGCTGCGTTGCACCGGTTCGAGCGCACCGAGCCGGTGAGGCGCATCGGAAGAAGGTCGAAGAATCGTCATGTCCGCAGCCTCGGGTTCGAGATGATGGCGCACAGGTCGGCTAGCAGCACGAGCAGCAGATAGCCGAGGCAGAACAGCAGCGTGCAGGCCTGTACGAGCGGGAAGTCGCGGTTGCTCACCGCGTCGACCATCAGGCTGGCGAGGCCCGGGTAGTTGAAGATGGTCTCGACGACGATCACGCCGCCAAGCAGATAAGACAGGCTCAGCGCGATTGCATTGGCGATCGGGCCGATCGCATTCGGCAGTGCGTGGCGCAGTACGATGCGGGCGGGGCTCGCGCCCTTGAGCATCGCCATTTCCACATACGAAGAACTGAGTTGCTCGATCACCGCGGCGCGTGTCATGCGGGCCATCTGCGCGATCACGACCGCGCACAGCGTGACGACCGGCATCGCATACGCGCGCAGAAAGTCGTGCAGGCTCTCGATCTCGCCGCTGTACGACAGCGCTGACAGCCAGTGCAGCTTGACGGCCAGCACCAGCACCGCCAGCGTCGCGATCAGGAACTCGGGCGTGGCGACCAGCGACAGCGTACCGAGGCTCACGATCCGATCGATCAGCGAGTCGCGCTTGACTGCCGCGAGAATGCCCGCCGACACCGCGATCGGCACCGACACCCCGGTGGTGATCGCCGCGAGGGTCAGCGACTTCGGCAGGCGCCCTTCGATCATCTCGGACACCGGCAGATTGCTCGACAGCGACACGCCAAAGTTCGCGTGCAGCAGACCGACGAGCCAATGGAAGTACCGCAGGTATGCCGGCTGGTCGAGGCCGAACTGCAGCCGCAGCGCCGCGACCGTATCCGCCGTCGCCGACTGGCCGAGTGCGGCCTGCGCGGCATCGCCCGGCAACAGGTTGGTGATCACGAAGATGATGATCGAGACAATCAGCAGCGTCAGCGCAGTGACGGCGACGCGCCGGCCGATCAACTGGGCGATATTCCCGTTCATGGGCATGAGCTCCTCGGTTAGGCTGCGCAACACGGCGAGTCATACATGAGCCGTGCCGCTCGGGTGCGCTGCGGCTGCCTGCCGCGAGCGGCGCGGCGGGGGCCACCCGCCGCGTCCGGGCGCTTCAGCGGGTCACGCGTTCCACCACACGTACTCGGCGAAGTTGAAGCCCATCATCGCGCCGGTAGGCACGGGCTGGAGCCCTTGCAAGTGCTTGTCGTTCGCATCGAGCAGGCTCAGGAAGGTCGGGATGCCAATGCCGCCCTGCTCCGATACCAGCACCTGCATGTCGCCGTACATCTGCTTGCGTTTCGCATCGTCGGTTTCCGAGCGGGCCGCGGCCAGCAACTGGTCGAACTTCGGGTTGTTCCAGCCCGACTCGTTCCACGGGGCGTCCGACTTGAAGAACTGCGTGAACAGCACATCGGCGCTCGAGCGCGGATTGACGTTGCCGAACCCGAGCGGATGCTTCATCCAGTGCGTCGACCAGTAACCATCCGCCGGCACGCGGTTGATGTCCAGGTTCACGCCGATCTTCGCGGCGGACTGCTGCAGCAGCACACCCATCTCGATCGAGCCGTTCGCATCGGTGGTCGCATAGATCGGCGGCAGCGTCGTACCGATCGCGCCTGCCTTCTGGAAGTGGAACTTCGCCTTGTCCGGGTCGTGGGGACGCTGCGGCAGCGACGCATCGAAGTAGCGGTGTCCGGGCGGAATCGGTTGATCGTTGCCGATCACCGCATAACCGCGAAATACCGCCGAGCGGATCTGGTCACGGTCGAACAGATACTTCATGCCCTGCACGAAATCGGGGTTGCCCGTCAGTGGGTTGTCGCGGCGCATGATCAGATCGGTATAGAGGCCCGACCTGGTCTCGCGCACCTCGTAGCCCGGCGTCGCGGCAATGCGCTGCGTCGCGCGCGGATCGACGGAATTGATCAGGTGAACATCGCCGGACAGCAGCGCATTCACCCGTGCCGCGTTATCGCCGATACCGATCAGCTCGATCTGGTCGAGGTAAGGGCCGCCGCCGGTCTTCCAGAAACTGTCGTTACGGATGCCGACGGTCGAAACGCCGGGCTTGAACGTCTTCAGCTTGTACGGGCCGGTGCCGACGGCTGTCGCGAAGTCCGTCGTGCCGTCCTTGATGATCACGAATTGCGGCGTGGCAAGAATCACGGGCAGGTCCGCGTTGGCGGACGCGAGCGTCAGCGTGACTTCGTTGGGACCGGTCTGCTTCGCCTCCACGAACTGATCGGCCAGCGTCTTCACCTTCGACGCCGTTGCCGGATTCTTGTGACGCATCAGCGAGTAGACGACATCGGCGGGCGCGAGTGGCTTGCCGTCGTGGAACGTGACGCCTTTGCGCAGTTTGATCACCCACGCTTTCGCGTCGCTGGTGTCGATCGATTCGGCGAGATTCATCCTCGGCGTCAGCGACGAATCGAGCTGCGTCAGGCTGCTATAGAACATGAAGAAGCGGATGTAATCGGAGCCTGCCGAACCCTTGGCCGGGTCGAGCGTATCCGCGGTCGAGGATGCGTCGTAGGCCACCCGGATCTTGCCGCCTTTCTTCGGCGTGGGTGCCGCGAATGCCGGGCGAGCCCCCGCCAGCAGACCTCCCGCGCCGGTGGCAAGGATGCCGCCGGCGGCCAGCAAACGCATCATGTCACGGCGGCTGAAGCCGCCCGTTTTGATTGGGTCGTCGTACATGCAACTGCTCCTCACTCGTGATTGAACGCGGGGTATCCAGCATTGGTGTTCGACGGCGCTCCGCGTGCTGGTCGCGGCGCGGTGGCATTGCATGAATCGATTTAAGCACTGCAAAAAATGGCGTTGATCGCGTATCGGTGGATTCGACCATTCGAAAACACGGTTTTGAGTGGTCAAAACAGCATGATTTGCCGCTCCTGGCGTTGACCCTGATGTTCTGGACAGGACGCCCCCCCCACGATGAGAAGTTCGTACTAGTCAATCAGCGGGCAACGTGCAACAGTCGCGGCACGGCCGACTATTCACGGAGCGCCCCGTGTCCGATCCAACGCCTCACGCACGTTTCACCTACAGACGCCTGACAGCCGACGACATCCCTGCCGCTCAACGCCTGTCCGCCGCGATCGGCTGGCCGCATCGCCGTGAAGATTGGCGGTTCTCGGCGCGCACCGGGATCGGCTTCGTCGCCGAGACGGCGGGCGCGCTGGTCGGCACCGTGGTGTGCTGGAAGTTCGGCGCGGATCAGGCGACGCTGGGCATGCTGATCGTCGCGCCGGAGCATCGCGGCGTGGGTATCGGCCGCACGTTGCTCGCGCACGCGCTCGACGAGCTTGGCAAGCGTGACATCACGCTCTATGCGACCGAGGCTGGCCAGCCGTTGTGCGACGCGCTCGGCTTCGAGCGCTGCGGCGCCCTCGACCAGATGCAGGGTGCGGCGTTCCGGCCGCCGCTCGTTGCGCTGCCCGCCAACGAGCGGCTGCGCCCGCTCGGGGCGAGCGACGCGCAGCAACTCGTCGCGCTCGAATCACGCGCTAGCGGCCTCGATCGCAGCCACGTACTGCCGCCGCTGCTCGATCTGGCCGACGGTATCGCGCTCGATCGCGACGGCGAACTACTCGGCTTCTCGCTGTTCCGCCGCTTCGGACGCGGCTTCGTGATCGGCCCCGTCGTCGCCAGCGCGTTTCCCGACGCCGTGCGGGCCAAGGCGCTGATCAGCCATTGGCTCGCGCTGAACGAAGGCGCGCTGGTGCGCATCGACGTGCCGCACGGACACGGCCTGCGCGAGTGGCTAACCGGCCTCGGTCTCGCACGCTCGGAGACGGTCGTGAAGATGCGCCGGCTTGCATCCGCGCCAGCCGATGGCGAGTCGAGCCGCGCCGACCCGGGGCTGCATCAGTATGCGGTGATCGCGCAGTCGCTCACCTGAGCCAGGTGAAGCCACGCTGAACCTGAACCCGCTGCACCGCGGCGCATCTCTCTTCCACACGCAAACACGGCCGCTCATGCACGGCAGCGTTGGGGTTCGCCCTGCTATTAAGCATGCCCAGCAGAAAATGCTGTCTGCGGGGTGAAAAACGCTGCACCGACGCTCTTTAGGCTTTTTTTTGGCTGAACGGCACCCATACGGCTGTCGCTACTATCGAGGGGTGACTCTTACCTGATCGCCACGTGCGGGGAACCACCATCATGTCAAACTCATCGCTGATCGACGCCGACCGCAAGCACCTGATTCACCCGGTCATCAACTATCGCGCGCACGAGGCGCGCGGCACCACCGTACTCGAATCCGGCCAGGGCGCGTATCTGCGCGATATCGACGGCAACGAGCTGCTCGACGCATTTGCGGGCCTGTGGTGCGTGAACGTGGGTTACGGCCAGCAGAGCATCGTCGAAGCGGCGACGCGTCAGATGACGAAGCTGCCCTACGCGACCACCTACTTCCACTTCTCGTCGGAACCCGCGATCGAACTAGCCGAAAAACTGGTGTCGCTTGCGCCCGCTTCGCTGCAGCACGTCTATTTCACGCTCGGCGGCTCCGATGCGATCGACTCCGCGATACGCTTCATCACGCATTACTTCAATGCAACGGGGCGCCCGGCGAAAAAGCAGATGATCGCGCTCGAACGCGGCTATCACGGATCGTCGTCGGTCGGCGCGGGGCTCACTGCGCTGCCCGCGTTCCACCGCAACTTCGACCTGCCGCTGCCGCACCAGCACCATCTGCCGTCGCCGTATGCGTACCGTCAGCCGCAAGGCAGTGACGCGCAAGCGCTGATCGCCGCATCCGTCGCCGCGCTCGAAGCGAAAGTCGCGTCACTCGGGGCGGAGAACGTCGCCGCGTTCTTCTGCGAGCCGATCCAGGGTTCGGGCGGCGTGATCGTGCCGCCGGTCGGCTGGTTAAAGGCGATGCGCGACGCGTGCCGCCGCCTCGACATCCTGTTCGTCGCCGACGAGGTCATCACGGGCTTCGGTCGTACCGGCCCGCTCTTCGCGTGCGAGGCCGAACAGGTCGAGCCGGATCTGATGACGGTGGCGAAGGGGCTGACCTCCGGTTATGCGCCGATGGGCGCGGTGCTGATGTCCGACGAAATCTACCAGGGCATTGCAGGCGATGCGCGCGATACCGCGGTCGTCGGTCACGGTCAGACCTACTCCGCGCATCCGGTAAGCGCCGCCATCGGGCTCGAAGTACTGCGTCTCTATCAGGAGGGCGGTCTGCTCGCGAACGGCATCGCGCAGGCACCGCGCTTTGCCGCCGGGCTCGACGCGCTGCTCGCTCATCCGCTGGTGGGCGACTCGCGTCATCGCGGACTGCTCGGCGCGCTGGAACTGGTCGCGGACAAGAACTCGCGGGCACGCTTCGATCCGTCGCTGAAGCTGCCGGACCGGATCACGGCCGCAGCCTACCGCAACCGCCTGGTGTTCCGCGCATTCGGCGACAGCATTCTCGGTTTCGCGCCCGCGCTGTGCTTCGGCGAGGCCGAGTTCGAACAACTGTTCGGCCGTCTGCGGCGCACGCTCGACGACGTGCTCGAGCAGGCGGAGGTGCGTGCCGCATTGCACGGCGCGAGCCGCGCGGCCGCCTGAGCGCGTGATAACATCGGCCTGCGCGTTGCTTGACCAAGGCGAAGCGCAACGAAGCGAAAAGCAGAACCTTCGACGGGCAGACCGATACATGACGACAAGCGGCGACACGAAGCTGGACCGGATCGACCTGCGTATTCTTTCGCAACTCCAGAAGAAAGGCCGTATCACGAACGTCGAGCTTGCGGACGCCGTGGGGCTCTCGCCGAGCCCCTGTCTGATTCGCGTGAAAAGGCTTGAAAAAGCCGGCTATATCGTCGGCTACGGCGCACATATCCAACTGCAGAAACTCGGTGACGTGCAGATCGTGTTCACCGAGGTCACGCTCGCCGACCATCGTCGCGAAGACTTCGCCAAGTTCGAGGCGGCGATCCGTCCTGTGGACGAGATCATTGAATGCCATCTGGCGAGCGGCGGCTACGATTACCTGCTGAAGTTCGTCACGCGCAGCGTCAATCATTATCAGAGCGTGATCGAAGGGCTGCTGGAGCGCGACATCGGCATCGAGAAGTATTTCAGCTACGTCATCATCAAGACGCCATTCGTGAAATCCGAATACCCGCTGGAAACCCTCTTCTCGCAGCAGCATCAATGAGGCGGTGGTGGTTTCGGCTGCGCGCGCCGGCCCGATCGGGTCGAATGCGTTCGAGGCCACCGGCGCGACGCCGGTGGCCTGTCGACTTGCAGTCAACCATTCGCGCTCAGCCATTCCCCCGGCGTTCTGCCAAGCACACGTTTGAAGTGCCGGCATAGATGGCTTTGATCGAAGAAGCCCACCTCGGTCGCGACGATCGACGGCGGCAAGCCTCGTCGCAACAGGCACTGCGCATGCCGTACGCGCACCAGCCGCACATATTGCTGCGGCGACACGCCAATCTCCGCGCTGAAGCGCACCGCAAACCTCGAAATGCTCAACTGCGCGACGGCAGCCAGTTCGGACAGGCTGATTGGCTCGGCGAAACAGGCATCGATGAAGTCGAGCGCACGCTGCACGGCGCGGCTCACGCGATTCGGCGCGCGCGTCGGATGACGGCTCGCGCCCGCAAGCTCAGGCGCGGATGATGATGAGGTTGGGCTCAGGCTCAGCATCGACGCTCCGCTCACGCAACGCGCGACGTGGGCGGCACTGTCGGTGCCGTCTCCCGACCGGTCGCGAAGCGGCGGATGTCGAACGGCTCGAGCGGCGTGCTGGTGGCGCCGGTGTCGATCAGTTCGGCCATCGCGTCGCCTACGCCCGGACCAAGCTGAAAACCGTGGCCGCAAAAACCGAACGCATAGAACAGTCCGCCGGTCGTCCCGCTTGCACCCATGATCGGTTTGTCATCGGGCATATAGCCCTCCACGCCGCTCCACACCCGGATGATGCTCAGTTTGCGCAGCATCGGCGCGACCCGCTGCAGCTGTCTGAACTGCAGCAACGTACTTGACGGGAGAACCTTCGCGCGACGCTCGTCGAGATACGCAGGCGCACGCGCGCAGCCGCCGATCACGATATTGCCGCGCGCGACCTGGCGGAAATACACCACCTCTTCGATCTGTGGCGACGACACCCCGACCACCGGCTGGATTGCATACGGCACGGGTTCGGTAACGGCCATCTGTGGACCGTTGACGGCGATCGGCACCGCTTCGCCGAACTGCTCCGACAGCAGGTTGCCCCACGCACCCGCCGTGATCAGCAGCACGGGCGCATGAAACGTGCGGCCGTCGGCGCTCGTGGCGCGAAACTCGGCGCCCTCTTTTTCCACCGTCACGACATCGCAGTTTTCGACGATCCGCGCACCGAGCCGAGCCGCGGCGCGGGCGAACGCGGGCGCCGCGAGACGCGGATTCGCGTGCCCGTCCATCTGCGAATAGGAGCCCGCCAGCACCTCCGCACCGAGAAACGGAAACCGCGCGCGCAGCGCGTCGCCGCGCAACAGGTCGAGCTTGAGACCGTAGTGCGCGGCCTCCTTCGCATAGGTTTCGAACTGGTCGGCCTGCTCTTCGCGATAACAGACGCGGACATGGCCCGACATCAGAAACTCGGCGTCGTGCTGGATCAATTCCGGCAGACGCCCCCAGATTTCGCGCGACCGGTTCGCGAGCGGCAATTGCGGCAGAAAGCGCCCTTGACGGCGCACGTTACCGAAGTTGGTGCCGCTCGCCTGCTGCCCGACGAGCTGGCGCTCGAGCAGGATCACCGAGCGGCCCCGCTGCCTCAGAAAAAATGCGGCGGACGCACCCATGAACCCGCCGCCCACGATCAGAACATCGGCTTGTGCACGGTTCACTCGGTATCCTCCACGGTTGCGATGGTCAGCGGCTTGACCGGCGCCTGTCCACGAAGTCTGCCAACCTGCTCGAGCGGCACGTTCGCCGCCGCCGCGATCACCTCCGCGCCCGCATGGCCGCAGTAACGTCCCTGACAGCGCCCCATACCGACACGGCTAAAGGCCTTGGCACGGTTCGCTTCCTGCGCGCCTTCATCGCGCACCACGCGGCGCAGTTCGCCCGCGGTGATGCCTTCGCACCGGCAAACGATCGTATCGTCGGACAGACGCGCCGCCTGCGCGGCAGGCCACGCAAACGCCTCCACGAGACCGAGTCGGAAGCGATCCATTTTGCGCTGTTCGCGCGTCAACGCGTCGAGCGTGGTCGCCGCAACGGGCCGCCCGAGATCGCTCAGCGCAGCGTGAGCCGCGAGCCGTCCGGCGACCTCGGCGCCGTCCGCGCCGAGCACGCGCGCGCCATCGCCCGCGATATAGACGCCCTTTTCGCTACTGCGACCGAGTTCGTCGATTTGCGGCACCCATTGCCGCGTGATCGCGTCGAAACGGAACGCACAGCGCGCGAGATCGGCAAGCTGGGTTTCCGGCCGCAGGTGATAGCCGAGACCGACCGCGTCGCAATCGACCTGCGCGACGTTGCCGCGCGCCTCGCGAAAGCGTACGCCAAGCACGCCGTCGTCCGGAGTGCCGAGAATTTCGAGCGGCTCGATGCCGTTTTCCACCCGCACGCCTGAGCGCTTCAATGCGGTCACGAGCGCGCGGCCCTTGCGCAATACGTCGACGCGCGCCAGCAATTTGGGCAGCGCGCGCAAGCGCGCACCGGTCTTCGACGTGTCGAGTACCGCCGCTACCCTGGCGCCCGCCTGCACATACTGGTTCGCGACCAGATACAGCAATGGGCCGGTACCCATGAAAACGACCTGACGGCCAATCGCGCAGGCCTGCGACTTCAGCGCGATCTGCGCGGCACCGAGGCTGTAGGTGCCGGCGAACTGCCAGCCTTTGACCGGCATCAACCGGTCGGTCGCGCCGGGGCACAGGATCAGCGCGTCGTAGCGCAACACGCTCGCGTGTCCTTCATGCACGATATGCAGCTTGCCTTGCGCGACGTTCCACGCCAGCGTCTGCGGACGGTAATCGATCTGCGGGCGCAGTCGCTCGAAAGTTTGATGGAGGTTCTCCGCGCGCGCGGCTTCCGTGCCGTACAGCTTCGAATACGGCCGCGTGAAGCCATCGGGCTGACGCCGGTAGATCTGGCCGCCATCGCGCCTGCCTTCGTCGACGACGATCGGGCGGATGCCGGCCGCCAGCAGCGCTTCCGCGCAGCGCACCCCTGCAGGCCCTGCGCCGACGATTACGATGCGAGGTTCGGCCATTGCGCCTCCGGTTGCGTCGTGACGACGCGCATGCCTGCTTCGACCACCGTGGTGCAGGCGCGCAGCCGCTCGCCGTCCGCGGTCCATACCCAGCAGTCCTGACACGCGCCCATCAGGCAAAAGCCCGCGCGTCGTTCCGCGCCGAACTCGGACTGCCGCACATGCCGCACCGAGCACAGCATCGCAGTGAGCAGCGTGTCGCCGGCCAGCGCTTCGACCGGCTCGCCGTTGATCTTCAGTTCGACTTTGGCGCGAACCGTCTCGCCTACGCGTACGAATCTGCCGTTCATGCCGCGGCTCCTGCCATACCGTCGGGCGCGACGTGAGCGTCGCTGCGATTGGTCAGCACGTGGCGCAGGAACTCGCGGGTGCGCGCCTCGCGCGGCGAGCCCAGCACCTGCTGCGCCGTGCCCTCCTCGATGATGAGCCCCGCGTGCAGAAAACACACCCGGTCTGCCACCTCACGCGCAAAGCCCATTTCGTGGGTGACCACCAGCATCGTCATGCCTTCCCGTGCGAGGGTGCGCATCACGCCGAGCACTTCGCCGACCAGTTCCGGATCGAGCGCCGAGGTCGGCTCGTCGAACAGGATCGCCTTCGGCTTCATCGCGAGCGAGCGCGCAATCGCCACCCGTTGCTGCTGCCCGCCCGAAAGCTGATGAGGATAGGCGTGCAGCTTGTGGCCGAGCCCCACCTTGTCGAGCAGTTCAGACGCTTCGCGTTGCGCGTCCGCGCGCGCGAGGCGCTTGACATGCACCGGCCCTTCCATCACGTTCTCGAGCGCCGTACGGTGCGGGAACAGGTTGAAGCGCTGAAACACCATGCCGACCTGGGTGCGCAACTGGTTGATGTTACGCGCGCGCTGTTCGACGCGCTCGCCGAGCAGACGAATTTGGCCTTCGTCGTATGACTCCAGCGCGTTAATGCAGCGCAGCAGGGTTGACTTTCCCGAGCCCGACGCACCGATCAGGCAGACCACTTCGCCCTGGCGGACCTTGAGCGAAATGCCCTTGAGAACGGGTACGGTGCCAAAACTCTTGTGCACATTCGTGATTTCGATCATCGCATCCTCACTTCGCACTTATCTCGCCCTGTGCCGACCGAAACGTCGTTCAAGCGTGCGGGTCATGCTCATCAGCGGCAAGCTCATCGCGAGATAGCCGAGCGCGACGAGCGTATATACCGTCAGATTCTGAAACGTCGACGACGCGATCAGTTGGCCTTCGCGCGTCATTTCGGCGACCGTGATGGTCGACGCGAGCGATGAATCCTTCAGCATCATCACGAGCGTGTTGCTGTACGGCGGCAGCGCGACCTTGATCGCCTGCGGCAGGATCACCCGTATCATCGTCTTCACGCGGCCCATGCCGATCGACTGCGCGGCTTCGTACTGGCCCGGATCGACTGCCTCGATACCCGCCCGGAAAATTTCCGCGACGTAAGTCGAGTAACCGAAACCAAGCCCAATGATGCTGGCCTGCAGCGCCGACACCTGGATGTGGATTTCCGGCAGCACGAAGTAGATGTAGAACAGCAGCACGATCATCGGCAGGCCGCGCACGACGTTGATCATCGTGCTCACACCGCGTACGACGAGGGGATAGCGCGACATCTTCAGCAATGCCCAGGTCAGGCCGAGCACGGTGCTCAACACCAGACAACCCAGCGTGATGACGATGCTCATCACCGCGCCTTCCAGCAAAATCGGTACAAAGTCGGCTATATCTTGCCAGTGCATGTCGTGCCTTCCATTGCTCTTCGTATTCGTTCAGTCCGCCGCGCCGCTGCGCGACGGACCTGGCAGGACGAGTCCCGCGTCGCCGCGGGCACGGCTCTTTTCACGCGAAGCCAATCAGCTCACCAGGTGCCACTTTTTGAGGATCGCGTCGAGCGTGCCGTCGGCCTTCATCTTCGTCAGCGCGTCGTTGATCTTCGCCATCAGCGCGCTGTTGCCCTTCTTCACCGCGATCGCGATGTCGAACTTTTCCATCGGCACGTACGCGTCGTCGACCCGCGTCCCCGCCATCGCGCCCGCTGCTTCCTGGGCCTTCAGGATCGGATAGTCGTTGAAGCCCGCGACGATGCGGCCAAGCGCGACATCGCGCGTCATGTCGGCGGGGCTGTCATACATCTTCACTTCGGTGAAGATGCCGAGTTTCTTCAACTGATCGCCGTAGTCGGTACCGGTCGGCGCCCCGACCGTCATGCCCTTCAGGTCCTGCACCGAGTGATAGACCGCCTTGTTCGTGTCCTTCACGATGATGCCTTCGCCAAACGCCGTCACCGGCTGCGAGAAATCGACCACTTCGGCGCGCTTCGGCGTCGGCGTCATGCCGGCAACGATGATGTCGATCTTGCCCGCTACCACCGACTGGATCAGCGCCGAGAACGGCACCGCGTCATACGACACGTTAAAGTTTTCGCGCCTGCCGATCTCCTTGACGACATCCGGCATCAGGCCTTCGATCTGCTGCGTCTTCACGTTCATGAACGTGGTCGGCGCGCTCGACGGCGGCGAGCCCGCGGTGAGCGTCGCCGTTTCGGCAGCGTGGGCGGCGCCGAACATCATCGTCATCGCGAGGCCCGCGCCGGCGGCAAAGCGCTGCACAGTGTTGAAGCGGACGGCGGCTGCAGGCTGGAACATGAAACGCAACATGGGGATTTCCTCTGGGAATAGTGATTTTCAATCTACGCGCTGCCCGACCATCTAACGGTAGCGATCAGTCGATCCATTCAATGCAGTACATCCTGCAACCTGTAATACGCGCCGACGAGCGGCAGAAACCACGCGCGTCCAAAATGTCCTGGAATCGCGGGCCATTCCAGCGTTCGCCACGGATTGCGCGAGGCGGCGCCGAACATCACGTCGGCCATCAGACGGCCCATGTGCACGGACATCTGCACACCGTGGCCGCTGTAGCCCATTGAATAGAACAGTCCTTCATGCTGGCCTGCGCGCGGCAGCCGGTCGGCCGTCATGTCGACGAGGCCGCCCCAGCAATAATCGATGCGCACGTCGGCCAGTTGCGGGAAATAGCGTGCGAGCCCATCACGCAGAATCCGCCCGCTTTTCTCGTCCGAACGCGGATTCGACATCGCGAAGCGCGCGCGGCCGCCGAACAGCAGACGCTCGTCCGGCGTCGCACGAAAATAGTTGCCGATGTTCAGCGTCGTCACATACGAGCGGCGCGTCGGCAACACCGCATCGAGGCGCGCCTTGCCCAGCGGCTCGGTTGCGACGATGAAGCTGCCGACGGGCGCGATGCGGCGCCGGAACCATTGCAGCGGACCGACCTGCGACGCGCCGGTGGCAATCAGCACGCGCTCGGCGCGTACCGTCCCGAGCGGACACTGCACGTCGAACGCGTTGCCGCCGAGCGGCTTGAGGTTCGTCACCGGCGTGTTCTCGTAGATCTGCGCCCCACGCCGTGCCGCTGCCGTGCCGAGACCCACGCCGAATTTGCCCATGTGCATCTGCATGCCGTTGCGTTGCACGAGGCCGCCGAAAAAGCTGTCCGACCCGATCTCGTTGCGAATCTGCTCGGGCGGCACGAGTTCGACATCGGAATCGACTTCGCGCCGCAACACCTCGTACGACTTCGCGAGCGACGCGAAATGCTGCGGTTTCGCGGCGAGTTTGATCTTCCCGGAGTGGCGCAGATCGCAATCGATCTGCTCCTCCCCGATGATCGTTTTCACCGTTTCGACGGCGCCGGCATATGCACGGTAGAACTCGGACGCGCGTTCGCTGCCGATGCGCGCGGACAACGCGGCGTAGTCCTGCGCGACGCCCGTATTGCAATGGCCGCCGTTACGGCCCGATGCCTGCGCCGCGAGTCGGCCCGCCTCGAACACGATCACCGACCTGCCACGTTTGGCCAGCTCCAACGCAGCCGACAGCCCGGTGAAGCCGCCGCCGACCACCGCAACGTCCACCCGCTGCGGTAGCGGACCCTGGACGCCGCTGGTAAAGCGTGGCGCAGTGTCGAGCCAGTAGGAGTCGAGCTTCATCGTGATGCGTTCCTGTCGGTTGGTTGCGCCGCTTTCAGCGGCGCGCGGGAAGCGATGTCGTGAGAAGGCCGGACGTGCGAATCAGAGGCCGAGCAGCGATGCCAGTTGCGGGATGCCCGACACTTCGTTGACGCCGTAATACGGGTTCAGCGGCTCGTGCCTGCGGTTGACGAACGCCTTGTGTTTGATGCCCATGTCGTACGCGGTCATCAGGTCATAGCGGAAGCTCGACGACACATGCAGCACGTCTTCCGGATTGCAGTCCAGTTGCGAGAACATGTACTCGAAGGCTTTCTGCAGCGGCTTGTACGCCTGTGCCTGCTGGGCGGTGTAGACCTTGTGGAACGGCGCGCCGAGCTTGTCGACGTTGCTGTGGATCTGGTCGTCCGACGCATTCGACAGGATCACGAGCTTGTACTTCGAGGCCAGTCGCGACAGCCCTTCCGGCACGTCCGCGTGCGGGCCCCAGCTCGGCACGGCCTCGTAGATCTTCAGTGCGGTCGCTTCGTCGAACGGCACGCCGGTGCGTTCGCAGGTGCGGCGCACCGAGTTCACGACCACGTCGCGATAGGGCTTCCATGCGCCCAGCACTTCGTCGAGGCGGTAGCCACGGAAGAACTCGACAAACTCATCCATCTTCGCCTTGTCCAGCTTGTCGCCGTAAAGCTCGCGCGCGGTCTGGCCCATCTGGAAGTTGGTCAGCGTGCCATAGCAGTCGAAAGTGATGTACTTCGGCTCGAAATCGATCATGGTCAACATCCTGTCGTCGTGGCGAACCTGGTTGCAGGCTCGGGGTTCAGTTTCGGGTTGAATCGGTGCGGTTGATGCTTGCGTATATCCGGTGTAAAGCCGTGCTTCACAGCGTTTCGAAATCGATCAGCACACTCTTGTGCCGCATGCTCGCCACCATCGCTTCGCGGCCGAGATCCTTGCCGATACCGGACTGGCCGAAGCCGCCCGTCGGAATGATCATGTCGCCGCTGCGGCCGTAACGGTTGATCCAGATGGTGCCCGCGGCGATGCGGCGCATCGCCCGCAGCGCCTGACCGATGTCGCTGCTATGGACCCCCGCCGCGAGACCGTAGATCGGATGCGCGGCGAGCGCGATGCCCTCTTCCTCGTCGGCGAATGTCTGTACCGTCAGCACCGGGCCGAATAGTTCCTCGCGCACGGCGGGCGTCTCTGAAGTCACCTTGGCGAGCAGCGTCGGGCGGTGGAAATAGCCTTCGTCGGTGCCTTCGAAAAAGCCGCCGCCGAAGATCACTTCCGCGCCGCTCTCGCAGCTCTGCCCGATAAGCGCTTCGATGCGTCGCGCCTGGGCGCCACTGATGATCGGCGAATAAGCGGTGCGGCTGTCCCACAGCGGGCCGGGCTCGATCGGCTGCAGTTGCCGTTGAATGGCGGCGATCAGCGGTTCGGCAATGCGCTCGTGCACGATCAGCCGCGTGCCGGCCACGCAGGCCTGGCCGCCGTTGGCCGTAAAGCCGCGGGCGACACAGCGCGCCGTATGCGCGAGATCCCGCACATGTTCGAACACCAGTTGCGGGCTCTTGCCGCCGAGTTCCAGCGTGACGGGCTTGGTGCCGTGCATCGCGGCGTCGCTCATGATCGCGGCGCCCGTGCGGGTCGAACCGGTGAAGCTCATCTTCGAGATGCCTGGGTGACGCGTCAGCGCGGCGCCCGCCGTCGCTCCACGGCCATTCACCACGTTGAAGATGCCGGGCGGAATGCCGGCTTCGATGGCGAGTTCCGCGAGACGCAGCGTCGAGAACGGCGTCATTTCCGACGGTTTCATCACGACCGCGTTGCCCGCCGCAAGCGCGGGACCGCACTTCCATGAACACATCGACAGCGGAAAATTCCACGGTGTAATCGCACCGATCACACCGTACGGCTCCGATGCAACAAAACCGAGACTGTCGCGTCGCGTGGCCGCGATATCGCCACCGAGCTTGTCGGCCAGCTCCGCGAAGAAGCGGATCGCCTCCGCGGTGAACGGCACATCTGATGTATAGCTTTCCGTCACCGGACGCGTCGAGCTGACCGTTTCGAGTTGGGCGAGACTCACCGCATCGCGATCGATCAGATCGGCCCAGCGGCTCAGCACCTTCGCGCGCTCGCGCGGAGAGCGGGTGCCCCAGCCGCTCGTCTTCCATGCAGCTAGCGCATTGCTGACTGCGTGATCGACGGTGGCGTCCGACGCGTCCGGCACATGGCCAAGCAGCGCGCCATCCGACGGCCGGTGAACGGCGATCTGCGCTTCGGCCGCCGAATAGTACGCACCGCCAATGAAATGCCCCTGCGGCAACGGCACGGCGGAAGGATCGAAATCGAGTGACGGAGTGGACATGTCCGGCCTGATCAGTAGGTTCAAGTGTGTGGTGCCGCGTGCGCTCACGCACTGATGACTGCTTGCACCACTCGGCACTGCTGTTCGCCATCGCGACCACCGAATGAACGAACATCGAATGAAGTTCATTTTAATGAACACCAAATGAAATACTAGTGGTCAAAAATAAACTTTTGTGAACAGTTCGTTGTGCGCTGCGATACATTGCCTGCCTCGGAGAGCACACCGCCGCACTGGTGGGCACGGGCCGCAAGCCCACACGGCTGGGGCGCGCACGAGCGAGGCGACGCGACACGCCTGTTCCGTCGTGCAACGCAAAACCGAAAGGCGAATGAGAGAAAGAAAGGCGTTGACGTCAGCCGCCGTCCGTGCGAGCCGGACGCGACGCGTCAGAGCGAGCGAGGAAAAGAGAGGGAAGACAGCGCCGCTTGCCACACGACATGCGGCTCCGGTACAACAAACAGATCAAAGATGAATGACGGGCGGCTGCGTGTTCATGATCCACAGCAAACGAGCAGCCTTCCTGCTTTCGTTACGCACGCTATGCGGTACCGTGCTCTTGAACTGGAAGCTGTCTCCCGCGCGCAGTTCGGAGCGCCGGTCGCCGACATTCAGCACGACCGTGCCTTCCAGCACCAGGCCCGCCTTCTCGCCGATGCCCACCAGCACCTCTTCGGAACCGGAGCCGGCCGGCAGCATGATGATCATCATCTGCAAATCGTGATCGCCATGCGGCGACAGCAATTCTTTCTGCATGCCGTTCTTGCCGACTTCGAACAGCGGCCGCTCGGCCGCCTTGCGCACGAAATCGCCGGTGATCGGGTCCGAGACCGCGTCGTCTTCTTCGAGCAGCGCGGTCAGCGGAACCTCCAACGCCAGGCGCAGGCGCTCGAGAATACGCACCGACGGATTGGCCTTGTTTCGCTCGACCTGACTGACGGTGCCGACCGACACGCCCGCGCGCATCGCCAGTTCGTTGATCGACAGACCCTGCGCGACGCGCAGCGCGCGCAGACGAGCGCCGACGTCGCCGTGACCCGGGTCGGCCGTGCGCTTCTTGCTGAGCTCCGTTCGCTGCATGTGTTTCCCGTTGATGACGCGGCGGCCGGCTGCCTATGTGCCGCCGGTGCGGTTGTTGTGCTGGGCGCGCACGGTCGCATCCGATGAGGCGCCAGCCGCTTCGTTACAATGAACGCCCATTCAATTTTTCAGCATTATATTGAATATAGCACCCGCGGGGTGAACGCCAAAAATACCTGTGCAATTGCGTTGCGCGTCGCTGCCGCCGTGAAGCAGACCCGACCACACACCGGCCCGAATAACAAAAAGATCGTCCTATGAAGCAGGCACTGGTAATGCCACAGTCTAGGCTGATCATGCCGCCAGCAGGAGTTTGCAGTGTCCGAATCAACCGTGAAGAAATCACTGACCTATCGCCGCTTCACTTCCGATGACATCGCCGCCGCGCACGGCCTCTCGGTTGCGGTGCGCTGGCCGCACCGCGCCGATGACTGGCGCTTCATGTACGACGCCGGCACCGGCTTCGTCGCCGAAGACAATGGCGCCGTGATCGGCACCGCGCTCTGCTGGAAATTCGGCGCGGACCGCGGCACGCTCGGCCTCGTGATCGTCTCGCCGGACGAACAGGGCCGGGGCATTGGCCGCAAGCTGATGGAACTGGTGCTCGAAGAACTGGGCAACCGCGTGACCTTCCTGCACGCAACGGTCGCGGGCAAGCCGCTTTACGAAAAGCTCGGCTTCGTCAGCTGCGGCGGACTCACCCAGCATCAGGGCACGCTCGGCAGCGTGGCCGCTGTCGCGCCGCCGCCCGGCGAACAGTTGCGTGCCGCGAGGCCGGACGACACGCCGAAGCTGATCGAACTCGCGTCGCGCGCGAGCGGCTTCGACCGCAGCGCGACGATACCGGCGCTGCTCGGGTTCGCGCAAGCCGTGGTTCTCGAACGTGACGGCGAAATGGTCGGTTTCTCGCTGTTCCGTCCGTTCGGACGCGGCTACTCGATTGGACCGGTGGTCGCGCAGCATGGGTCCGACGATCTGCGTGCCCGCGCACTGATTTCGTACTGGCTCGCGCAGCACGCCGGCGACTTCGTGCGGATCGACGTGCCGGACGACGCCGGCATCAACGACTGGTTGACCCATGTCGGCATGCCGCGCGTCGACTCGGTCGAAAAGATGGTGCGCAACGCGCCCACCGACTTGCGCGAGGTGGCCCCGGACCCGGGCTGGCGCGCGTTCGGCATCATCAATCAGGCGATGGCGTAACCGCCAATGACCGTCCTCTACAAAGCCGATCCGGTGCGTGGAGCGCTATGGGCCGAGCGCTTCGCGCAGCTGGCGCCCGAGGTGCCGTTCCGGGTGTGGCCGGACATCGGCGATCCCACGGCCGTGCGCTATCTGGTCGCATGGCAACCGGGAGACCTCGCGCTCACGCTGCCGAATCTCGAAGTGGTGTTTTCGGTCGGCGCGGGAGTCGATCAACTGGATCTGTCGCAGATTCCGGCGCATCTGCCGGTGGTGCGGATGCTCGAGCCGGGCATCGTCGAAGGCATGGTCGAATATGTCACCGAGGCGGTGCTGGCGATTCACCGCGATCTGTTCGATTACGGGTTGCAGCAGCGGGCGCGCGTCTGGCAGCCGATGCCGTTGCGCGCCGCCGCGTCCCGTCGAATCGGCGTGCTCGGCCTCGGCATGCTTGGCCGCGCGGTACTGGAGCGTTTGCGGCTGTTCGGCTTCGCCTGCGCGGGCTGGAGCCGCTCGAAGCATGCGCTCGAAGGGATCGACTGCTATGCGGGCGAGGCCGGGCTCGATGAGTTGCTTGCCCGTGCCGACATCCTGATCTGTTTGCTGCCGCTCACGGACGCGACGCGCGGCCTGCTCTGCCGGCGGGTATTCGACATGCTGCCGCGAGGCGCGTCGCTGGTTCACGTCGGCCGCGGACCGCAACTCGTCAGCGCCGATCTGCTCGACGCGCTGCAACGCGGGCAGATTCACAGCGCGGTGCTCGATGTCACCGACCCGGAGCCGTTGCCTGCTGACGATCCGCTGTGGGCGCAACCGCGCGTGCGCATCACGCCGCATATCGCGAGCGCGACGCGGCCCGAACCGGCCGTCGATGCGGTACTGGAAAACCTGCGCCGCTATCGCAGCGGCGAGCGGATGAACGGCTTGATCGACCGGACGCGCGGCTACTGATACCCATGCGCGGCCCGGCCCCCGAACGCAACCCCATTTCGCCATCCGCGCGGCGTCAGCAGACGGCGCGCGATCACGGCAAGGAGAGAGACGTATGACCCGCAAATACCGCATTGCCGTGATTCCCGGCGACGGCATCGGCACCGAAGTGATGCCCGAAGGCCTGCGCGTGCTGGACGCCGCATGCAAACGCTTCGACATCGGCATCGACTACCGCCATATCGAATGGGCGTCGTGCGACTACTACGCGCAACACGGCCAGATGATGCCCGACAACTGGAAGGCGCAACTGCAGGACTGCGATGCGATTCTGTTCGGCGCGGTCGGCTGGCCCGACAAGGTGCCCGACCATATTTCGCTGTGGGGCTCGCTCCTGAAGTTTCGCCGCGAATTCGACCAGTACGTGAACCTGCGCCCCGCGCGGCTGTTCGAAGGCGTGCCCTGTCCGCTCGCCAACCGCAAGCCGGGCGATATCGACTTCATGATCGTGCGCGAAAACACCGAAGGCGAGTATTCGTCGGTGGGCGGCACGATGTTCGAGGGCACCGAGCGCGAAGTCGTGATGCAGCAGTCGATCTTCACGCGCCACGGCACCGAGCGCGTGATGAAGTTCGCGTTCGACCTTGCACGGCGTCGGGCGAAAAAACTCACGGTTGCAACGAAGAGCAACGGTATCGCGATCAGCATGCCGTGGTGGGACGCCCGCGCCGATGAAATGGCCGCCCGCTACCCCGATGTGAAGATGGACCGTCAGCACATCGACATCCTGTGCGCGCGCTTCGTGCTGAACCCGGATCGCTTCGACGTGGTGGTCGCATCGAACCTGTTCGGCGACATCCTTTCCGATCTCGGGCCGGCGTGCACGGGGACGATCGGCATCGCGCCGTCGGGCAACCTGAATCCCGATCGGCGCTTTCCGTCGCTGTTCGAGCCGGTGCATGGCTCGGCGCCCGACATCGCCGGCAAGGGCATTGCCAATCCGGTCGCGATGATCTGGTCGGCCGCGATGATGCTCGACTTTCTCGGCCACGGCGCGGGTGTCGAGCGCGATGCGCACGACACCATCGTCGCCGCGATCACGCGGGTGCTGAAGGAAGGCCCGCGCACGGGCGACCTGGGCGGCAGCGCATCGACCACGGAGGTCGGCGCGGCGATCGCGGCTCGGGTCGCCAACCCGTCCTGATCACTCACAGAGCAGGCAGCACTGACTGCCCGGCGCGCGTCGGGCGCTCTGCCATCGCATGCCAACCGGCACGGAGACCTCATATGAGCACGAATCTCGAACAACAGGCCCGCGCGCTGATCCGCACGGAGAACTTCATCAACGGCGAGTGGGTCGCCGCCGCGAGCGGTCGGCGTTTCGCGGTCACCGATCCGGCGACCGGCAAGCTGATCGCGGAAGTTGCCGACAGCGGCCCCAGCGACGCGCGAGCGGCCACGGACGCCGCCGCCAAAGCGCTGGCCGCGTGGCGCGCGAGGCTGGCCAGCGAGCGCGCGGCGGTACTGCACCGCTGGCACGCGTTGATCGTCGCGAATCGCGACGCACTCGGTGCGTTGATCTCACTCGAACAAGGCAAGCCGCTCGCCGAAGGACGCGCCGAGGTGAACTATGGCGCGTCGTACGTCGCGTGGTTCGCCGACGAAGCCACCCGCATCTACGGCGACCTGATTCCGCAGCAGCAGCGCGGCAAACGGATGAGCGCGATCAAGGAACCGATCGGGGTCGTCGGGGCCATCACGCCGTGGAATTTTCCGCTTGCGATGATCGCGCGCAAGATCGCACCCGCGCTCGCGGCGGGCTGCACGGTGGTCGCGAAACCCGCGGAAGACACGCCGCTCACCGCGATCGCACTGGTGATGCTGGCGCACGAGGCGGGCGTGCCGAACGGCGTGCTCAACCTGATCTCGGCTTCGCGTGCGGCGGCGGCCGAGACGGTCGGCGACTGGCTCGCCGACAGCCGTGTCCGCAAGATCACGTTCACCGGATCGACGCCCGTCGGCAAGCATCTCGCGCGCGAATCGGCGGGCACGCTGAAGAAGCTCTCGCTGGAACTCGGCGGCAATGCGCCGTTCATCGTATTCGACGACGCCGACCTCGATGCCGCGGTCAACGGCCTGCTGGCCGCGAAATTCCGCAATGGCGGGCAGACCTGCGTGTGTCCGAACCGCGTCTTCGTGCAGCGCGGCGTATACGAACGTTTCTCCGCGCTGCTGTGCGCGAAAGTGGCCGAACTGCGGGTCGGACCCGCCAGCGACCCCGCCTCGCAGATCGGGCCCATGATCAATGAGCGCGCTGTGGACAAGATCGCTCGTCATGTCGAGGACGCGCTCGAGAACGGCGCGCTCGTGCTGACGGGCGGACGACGGCTCACCGAGCTGGGACCGCACTACTACGCGCCCACGGTGCTCGGTAACGCCACGTCGTCGATGGTGTTGTGCGGCGAGGAAACCTTCGGCCCGGTCGTGCCGCTGTTCCCATTCGACAGCGAGCAGGAAGCGGTGCAGGCCGCCAACGACACGCCGTTCGGGCTCGCCTCGTACTTCTACAGCGAGAACATGCGCCGCATCGAGCGTGTCTCGCGCGCGCTGGAAGCTGGCATCGTCGGTATCAACGAAGGCGCGCTCGCTTCAGAAGCGGCGCCGTTCGGCGGTGTGAAGGAATCCGGCTACGGTCGCGAAGGATCGAAGTATGGTCTCGATGACTACCTGTCGATCAAGTATCTGTGTCAGGGAGGTCTGGAGTAAACATGGAAGCCTATCCGATCGAACTCGCATTTCCGGACCTCTCGGCGCACGCCGACGGCAATACCGGCATTGCATACGTGCACTCGTTCGACTCCGGCCAAGCCGGGCCGCACGTGATGATCAATGCGCTCACGCATGGCAACGAAGTGTGCGGCGCGATCACCGTCGACGCGTTGTTGCGCAGCGGCCTGCGCCCGCGCCGCGGCAAGCTCACGCTATCGTTCGCGAACGTCGCCGCGTATGCGCGGTTCGATCCCGCGACACCAGACCAAGCGCGTTTCGTCGATCAGGACTTCAACCGCGTCTGGACCGCCGCGAAGCTCGACGATCTGGCGACCCGCTCGTCGGAACTCGATCGTGCGCGCGCGATGCGGCCGGTGATCGACACAGTGGATCTGCTGCTCGACCTGCATTCGATGCATGAAAAAAGCGCGCCGCTGATCGTCGCGGGGCCGCTGCGCAAGGGAGCCGAACTGGCCGAGCGGCTCGGCACGCCCGCCACCGTGATTCAGGACGAAGGCCATCCCGAAGGCCGCCGAATGCGCGACTACGAGGGCTTCGGCGACGACACGAGTCCGAAGAATGCCCTGTTGATCGAATGCGGCCAGCACTGGGAAGCCAGCGCGGTGACGGTTGCGCGCGACTGCACCGCACGCTTTCTGTTGCTGTCGGGCATCGTCGACGCAGCCGACCTGCCGCCCGGCTGGATCGCGCCATTGCCCGACGAAATGCGCATCGTGCGCGTGACCGAACCGGTCGTCGCCAGGAGCATGGATTTCCGTTTCGCGGGTCCTTATACAGGCCTCGAGACGTTCGACAAGGCCGGCACCGTGATCGCATGGTCCGACGGTCAGCCAGTCTCGACTCCGTACGATGACTGCATGCTGGTGATGCCCTCGCTGCGCCAGTTGCGCGCCGGCGTCACCGTGGTCCGGCTAGGCCGGATCGAACGACGTATCGACCTCCGCTCACGACAACAGGAAACAGCGCAATGAAAGTTCAGCAGATCAGGCAAGCCGCGGAAGTCTCCGCACTGGAGGATTGGGGAACCGCGGGCCTGCCCGGTACCGAACCGTCGCGCGTATCGGGACGCCAGTACGTCATTCCCGGTCACGAAGCAATCGATACCGGCGTGTTCGAGTGCTCGCCCGGCACCTATCGGCGCTCCGTCAAGCAGGCGGAGGTGATGCATTTCATCAAGGGCAGCGGCACCTTCACGCCCGACGGAGAAGACACGGTCCCCTTCGCCGCCGGCGACACGCTATTTTTCCAAGCCAACACGGAAGGACTCTGGAACATCGATGAAACGCTGCGGAAGATCTATGTGATCTTCTGACAGCGTACGCACCCGGTATCCGGCTGCTCATGTCAATCATGGTTGCTCAAACATGCTAAGAATCGACGAAGTCCCGAATAGCGAGGGGTTCCCCGATCGCTGCGACGTAGCCGTGATCGGCGGCGGCATTATCGGCGTCAGCACCGCTTACGAGCTGGCACGGCGCGGCGTATCGGTCGTGCTGCTCGAAAAAGGCATCATTGGCGCGGAGCAGTCGGGGCGCAACTGGGGTTGGGTGCGTCAGCAGAACCGCGACCTTTACGAGTTGCCGCTCGCGATGCAGAGCCTGAAGCGTTGGGGCGAGTTGAGCGACGAACTCGGCGAGGACATCGGTTTTCGGCGCAGCGGCATTCTGTACGGAAGCGAGCAGTCTGCCGATGTCGCCCAGTGGGAAGCATGGCTCGGCAAGGCGCGCGCGCTCGGCTTCGACAGTCAGCTGCTGTCGGCTCGAGAACTGGCCGCGCGCGTTCCGCATAGTCGGGCAAAGTGGGCGGGCGGCGTGTGGTCGCATTCCGATGGACGCGCGGAGCCGTCGCGAGCAGCGCCCGCCATCGCAAGAGGCGCGCAACGACTCGGCGCGCGCGTGCATCAGACCTGTGCGGTTCGCGGACTCGACAGCAGCGCGGGTCGAATCTCCGGCGTATGGACCGAGCGCGGCCGGATTGGCGCGAGCAGCGTCGTGCTGGCCGGCGGCGCGTGGAGCGCCCTGTTCTGCCGGCACCATGGGATCGATCTGCCGGCGGTCAATGTGATCGGCACCGCGCTGCGCACGGCGGAGGCGCCGGCCGTGATAGACGGGTGCTTCTCCGGCCCGAACTTCGCGTTGCGGCGGCGGCTGGACGGCGGCTACACGATCGCGGTGCCGGGCTATGGACGCATGGAGATCGCGCCACAGAACCTGCGGCACGCGGTCAAGTTTCGCCAGATGTTCCGCAGCAAACTCAACAAGAAGCTCAAATTCCGGATCGCGCAACCTTTCTTCGGCGGCCCCGAAGGAAGTGCGGACTGGCGCAACGACGACATCTCTCCGTTCGAGGTGACGCGGGTTCTCAATCCCGTGCCCGATGCCGAGTGGCCGACCCGTGCACTGCAAAACGTTGCGACGGTCTTTCCCGAACTGTCGGGATTGCGTATCGCTCATGCTTGGGCAGGCGCGATCGACACGATGCCCGATCTGGTGCCGGTGATGTCACGCGTGGAGAGCAAGCCGGGCCTTGTGATCGCTTCGGGGTTCAGCGGTCATGGATTCGGGCTGGGACCGGGAGCCGGCATGCTGGTTAGCCGCATCGTGACGGACGACGCGACTGGGATCGAGACACAGCCATATCGATTGACGCGCTTTAGCGATGGCACCCGGCTGGCGAAACCCGAGATGATGTAACACCTGACGTCGCCCCGCGAAAGCGGGCCTTCAGTGCTGTACAGCCGCACTCAGCGTACCCCGCGAAATCTCATGTTTATGGCTTGCGATCGATGAACGGTTGATCGCGCAATCGTGGCAAACACTGACCATCAAACCATTGCAGTTGAGTGCCGACCACGCTTGATCCAATCTGCGCCAGCGCATGACCGATGACACGCGGGAATCGGCTTGTAATATCCTGCTAAAAAGGTCATCCGCGAGCGGCTTTGGGCAACCCCAATCGACCTCGACGGAGCCCATGGGGGGAACAGCATGAAGGGCTTCCTTCTGGCGTTGGCTTGCGCGTGTGTGCTGTCGGCCGCCGCCGCGCAGGATTTATTGCCTGGCCCTGCGCCCGGAGCCCCGGTCGCCGCGACGGACTTCCTGGCCCTGGCCAGGCGAGTGGTCGACGCCGCTTCGCGACCCGCTGCACCCTGGAACGGGCCACGCAACGGGCCACCTGCGCAATCTGGAAAACACATCGCGGTCGTCGCCGAGGATTTGCGCAACGGCGGCATCCTCGGTGTGGTCGATGGTGTGCTGGAGGCGGCCAAAGTGATCGGCTGGCGCGTGAGGATCTTCGATTCCGCGGGTGCGGCCGACCTGCGTCTGAAGATGCTCGCGAATGCGCTGGCAAGCCACCCCGACGGTCTGATCCTCGCCGGCGGCGACGCACGCGCGCTGCTCCCCGCGCTGCGGCCGTTTGCCGAGAACAACATCCCGATCGTCGGCTGGCATGTCGCGGCCCAGGCCGGACCGGTGCCCGGCACGCCCGTGGCGATGAACGTGTCGACGGATCCGCTCGAGGTCGCGCGCGTGACCGCGCTGGCGGCCATCGTGCAGTCCGGCGGGCATGCGGGCGTCGTCATCTTCACCGATTCCAATTTCCGAATTGCGCAAGGCAAGGCGGATGAAATGGCTGCCGTCGTTCGCGCGTGCAGTGGCTGTACCCTGCTTGAAGTGCGCGACGTGGCGATTTCGCGCAGCCGGGAACTGGTGCCGGGGACGACACGCGCCCTGCTCGCGCGTTACGGCCCGCGCTGGACCTGTGCGCTGGCGATCAACGACATCTACTTCGACTACGCCGCCCCGGTGTTGACCCAGGTGGGAATGCCGAACGCTGCAATGATCATGCTGTCGGCTGGCGACGGCAGCGAGTCCGCCTTCCTGCGCATCCGCACCGGCACGTTCCAGACCGGCACCGTGGCCGAACCCCTGAATCTGCACGGCTGGCAACTGGTCGACGAAATGAACCGACTTTTCGCGGGCGTTGGCGTCACGGGTTACGTGACGCCGGTGCATCTCGTGACGGCGGACAACGTCGCCGCGGACGGCGGCGATCGTCTACTCTACGACCCTGACAACGGCTATCGCGACATTTATCGTCAGATCTGGCAACGACCGTGAAACTGCCTTTCCCACAATCGCTCACCGCTCAATTTGCGCTCGTTGTTTCGTGCCTGGCCGCGCTGGTGGTCGTCGTCGGAGCCACGACGATTTACTCGTTGACCGGTTCGGCCCACTCGATCCGTCAGCTGGCCGAAGAGCGGCTCACGCGCCTCGCGGATGCGCAGGATCTGGTACAGCACACGCTGACCATTGAACGCCTCGCGTTGCAGTTGTCTCGCGACGATACGATCGATGCCGTGCGCGAGACCCATCGGCATGTGCTCGAACAGCTGGCATCCTTCGACCGCCTGGTTGACCGCCTGGCCTCCGCGGCCGCAAGCGACGACCCAGGGGTCGACGCGCTGACGCTTTACCGGTCGAGCCAACGCTTTCGCAACATCGTCAACATCGAGGCGCAGGTGCGCGAGACCGCGCTCGGCCCCCGGGCTGCGCCGGCGGATGGGCAACGGCCGGGCGTGTCGCTGACCAGCCTCGACAGGGACCTGCGCGGCGCGGCCGAGGCTCTGGCCGTCGCGGCGCAACGGCAGTCCGATTATTTGACGCGCGACTACCGCGAAGCAGTCCAGGATCTGGCCGTTAGCGCAGATCGCACACGCAAATGGGTGGCGGGTGGAGTCGCGGTGAGCCTGCTGCTCACCTGGCTAATCGCCCGCGAATTCCTCGGGCGCCATGTCGTGGCGCGCCTGCGCCGCGTCAGTCACTTTCTGCGGCACGGCGATGCCGGGAGCACGCAAGCCGGAGTCCCCGTGCACGGCGGCGACGAGATTGCCGATATGGCGCGCGCAGTCGAGCAGTTCCTTGAAGACCGGCGCCAGCGCCGCGCGGCCGAGGATGCGTTGAAGGAGCTCAATGCCGGACTGGAGGCGCGCGTCGCACAGCGCACGGCCGAACTCAGTACGGCGCTTGCGGGTCAGGCGGCCGAGATCGCCGAACGTCAGCACGCTGAAGACGCCGTCCGGGAAAGCGAGAACTTTCTTAACAGCATCATCGAAAATATCCCGGACATGATCTTCGTCAGGGAGGCCGCGACCTTGCGCTTCGTGCGCTGCAACAAGGCGACAGAGCAACTTCTCGGTTACCGGCGCGAGGAGATCCTCGGCCGGTCCGTCCACGACCTGTTTCCCACCGAGGAGGCTGAATTCTTCGCGCTCAAGGACCGGGCCGTGCTGGAGTCGCGACACATGATCGACATACCGGAAGAGCGGGTTCATACGCGACATGGCGTACGCCTGCTGCACACGATGAAGATCCCGATCGCCGATGTGCGCGGCGTGCCGCAGTTCCTGCTCGGCATCTCACGCGACATCACGGAGCACAAGCATGCCGAAGCGGAATTGCGGCGCTATCGCGAGCACCTCGAAGACATGATCCGCGAACGGACAGCGGAACTCGCCGTGGCCAAGGAACATGCAGATACGGCCAACCAGGCAAAAAGTGACTTTCTCGCGCACATGAGCCACGAACTGCGTACGCCGCTGAACGCGATTCTTGGTTACGCTCAGATCCTCACACGCGACACGACTCTCGATCAACGCCAGATCGACGGACTCGCAGTCATCCAACGCAGCGGCGAACACCTGCTGATGCTCATCGACGACATCCTGGATATAGCCAAGATCGAAGCTGGACGAATGGAACTCAATCTTTCCGACGTTCCGCTCGAACAGTTCGTCTACTTTGTCGCCGAGACGATGCGGGTCAAGGCAACGGAAAAGGGACTCGCCTTCGCTTGCGAGATGCAGCACGATCTGCCCGCGGCTGTCCGGGTGGACGAAATACGGCTGCGTCAGGCGCTGCTCAACCTGCTTTCCAACGCGATCAGATTTACCGAGCAGGGGAGCGTGCATCTGAGCGTCGCTTTTATGCCGCCCGCGCGACTATGTTTCAAAGTGCAGGACACCGGCATCGGGATCGATGAAGGGCGCCTGGAGGAAATCTTCAGGCCTTTCGAGCAAGTGAGCGACGACCGGCACCGCTTTGGCGGCACGGGGCTCGGGCTCGCCATCAGCCGGCAACTCGTACGCCTGATGGGCGGCGAGATCCATATCGAGAGTCGTCGCGATATCGGCAGCGTCTTCTCGATCGAACTGGATGTCCAGGTGGTGGCGCCCCCGGCGGCTGTCGCCGCGTCCGGACGGATCGTGAGCGGCTACAAGGGGCCGCGCAAGGCTATCCTGGTCGCGGATGACGTGGCGGAGAACCGTGCCGTGATGGTCGATATGCTGGGGCCGCTCGGATTCGACATGGCGCAGGCTGGCAACGGATCCGAAGCTCTGGAGAAAACCCGCTCCCTGCATCCTGCGCTTGTCCTGATGGATGTGGTCATGCCCGGCATGGACGGGCTCGAAGCCACGCGTCGCCTGCGCGAGATGCCCGAGTTCCGGGATCTGCCCATCGTCGCAGTCTCCGCAAGTGCCTCGGGGACCGATGCGGCGCAAAGTCTCGCGGCCGGCGCAAACGCTTTTCTTGCCAAACCGATCGATTTCGGCCGGCTATTGTCCCATGTCGCATCGCTCATGAATGTCGAGTGGATCGACGAAGCGACCAAGGCGCAAGTCACTGGCGCGGACCACACGGCTGTACCCGCTGCCGCTCCTTTTACCGGGCCCTTGATGGCACCGCCGCAGGGCGAGATCGAAGCGCTGCACTACCTGGCGCGACTCGGCGACATGCGTGCCATCGTGCAACACGCCCAACACTTGAGCGAGCTCGATGAGCGCTATCGACCCTTCGCTGACCACCTTCGCCGGTTGGCGAAGGCTTACCGGTCCAAGGCGATCCTCAGCTTCGTCGAGCAATATCTGGAAAGGAGGCTACTGCGGTGATTCGCGCCTCAGAACGCGAACCGCATCATCCTTCGTTTTCTACTCGACGATCATGCCATGCCGGATCGCGTACCGGATCACCTCAGCGTTGTTGGAAAGCCCGAGTTTCTGCATCAACCGCATCTTGTGTGTGCTGATCGTTTTCGCGCTGAGGGCACATGCCTGGGCAATTTCATTGATGCTCCTGCCTGCCGCGAGCATCTGCAGGACCTCGAATTCGCGGTCCGACAGTACTTCATGCGGCGGCACGTCGCCGCGCTGTGTATCGAACACCATCGCATCGACGAGCTTCGGATCGATGAAACGGCCGCCGTCCGCGAGCTTGCGGATTGCCGCGAGCAGCACCTCCGGGTCACTGTCCTTGGTCAGATATCCCGTTGCTCCCGCGCGCAGCGCGCGAGACGCGACCTGAGCCTCGTCGTGAATGCTCAGCACCAGCACCGGCAACGAAGGATGTTCCGCCCGTACCCTGCGGATCAGAGCGACGCCGCTGATGCCGGGCATCGTCATGTCGAGCAATAGAAGATCGAGCGCGCACGAGCGCAGCTTGTCGATCACTTCCGCTCCTTGCGCCGCTTCCGCCGCGACGACGATATCGCTCGTGGTCGCGATGATCTGTCTGAGTCCGCCACGGACTATCGCATGATCGTCCGCAATGAGTATCCTGATCATGTTCGAGCTCCGCCATCGAGCGGAATATGAATCGAAACCATGGTGCCCGCGCCCGGCGAGCTGTCGATCGAAAGCGATCCGCCGATCAGCCGCGCGCGCTCGTTCATGCCGAGCAGGCCATATGAATAGTCGCGACTCACCACTTGCTGATCGAAGCCGCATCCGTCGTCACGCACATGCAGCAAGAGCTGTGCAGCCGTCGAAACAAGCGTCACCTCGACACGTGTGGCGGCGGCATGACGCGCGACGTTCGTCAGCGAAGCCTGTGCAATGCGGAACAGGGCCGTTGCATGGGCGTCGGACAGCGCGGGTTCGCCGCCTTCGATGCGCAATTCACACGCAATGGCATTGCGGCGGTTGAACTCGTCGACAAGCCATTCGAGCGCAGACACGATGCCGAAGTTAAGCGCCGCGGGCCGCAGATGGCTCGCGACATTGCGCACCATCGAGATCGTGCCTTCGACCAGTTGGCGCATATCGTCGGCTTTTTTTGTCGCTTCCGCGTCGTGCGCGATGCGCATTTTGAGCAGAGACACGTCCATCTTGAGCGCGGTCAGCAATTGCCCCAGCTCGTCGTGAATTTCCATCGCAATGCGCTTTCTCTCCTCCTCGCGAATCGCCTCCATGTACGCGGACAGTTCGCGCTGCTGCTCGCGCGATTCGACGAGTTCCTGTTCCATCTGCTTGCGCCCCGTAATGTCATTCAGGCCCACATAGATCGCCGGAGAATCGTCGTAAGTCGCGGCGCGCGCCGTCGCCATCGCCCAGAACCGGGTACCGTCCTGGCGCCGGAACTGTATCTCCGTGTTGCGCAAGCCACCCTTGGTCCGCAGATGTTCGATCAGACGCTCGCGCTCGCCCCGCTCGGCGTAGAAATCCGCGATATTGGCGGACGAGCCTTCGTCCATGCCGAAGAGTTCGCGCAGCGGCGGGTTTGTGTACAGGATGTGCCCATCCGGCATCGAGGTGATGCACAGCGGCACCGGACTCGTTTCGACAATCGCGCGAAAGCGAGCCTCGCTTGCCTGCAGGCGCGCGTCCGCGCGCCGCCGCTCGTCGATCTGCGCCCGCAAGTTGGCGTTGGCGCGCGCCAGCTCTTCGGTGCGCAATGCGACACGTCGCTCCAGATCGTCGCGCGCTTGCGATAGCGCGGCCTCCGTTTCCTTGCGCACGGCGACTTCCGCCAGCAGTTGCCGGTTCTGCGCGAGAACCTGCTTGTGCATCACCCGCAGCTCGAGGTGCACGCCAACGCGCGCGACCATCTCATCGACGCGCAATGGCTTGGTCACATAATCGACACCGCCCACCAGAAAGCCTTCGACGCGGTCCTCGTTGTCCATCAGCGAGGTCATGAATATGACGGCGATATCGCGCGTGCGCTCATCGCGCTTGAGGCGCCGACAGGTCTCGAAGCCGTCGATGCCCGGCATCTTCACGTCGAGCAGGATCACATCGGGCTGCGAGAAGGCTGCGCGCTCCAACGCTTCGATACCGTCGAGCGCCACCAGCACGCGAATGCCGCGCGCCTCGAAACTGTCGACAACCACGCCAAGATTCCCCGGCGTATCGTCGACGATCAGAATCGTGCCCGTATACGCGACCGGAGCGGCGAGATGGCTCATGATGCGGTGTTCCCTTCGAGATACCGCTCAGCGGGTTGCAGGAGCCCGCTCCACCATGCGTCGAAAATGTCGAGCGCCATATATCCCCGCGAGTGCCGCCGTTGTGGTCGTCCTATTCTGCACTCGATGCCGGCGCCTGGTCCATCACGCCCGCTCCGGGTTTCAAACGTCCGATGAAACGGCGCGCCCCGTGGCCTCACAGCCGCCGCATGCGTGCCTGTAAGCAGTTGCGCGCCTGGCCGGCGTTGCCGTTCGCTAGTGCGACACCTCGCCCGCCACCGCGATCAGTCGGACCGTGCGCGGCAAGGTCAGTTCGTCGATGAGGTCGGCCACCTCGCACAGCGCGCGAAAGTCATACTCGTCGATCTGGTCCGCGTGATTGCGCCGCAACTCGCGCATGGTTTCGCCCAGACGCCTGAGCGCGTTGGTCGTGCTGTCTATCAACGGCCAGCAGTGCATCAAATACGCAAGCGATGTCACGCTGCGCGTCTCGCACCAGGTGTCGAACAGTCGCAGACATATCGCGTCGATTTGCTCGATGACGTATTCCCGCTCCGATAGATAGCCGATCATGTTGCATCAATTCGACATTGCATTTCGATGGCTCATCATCTACGAGCAGAACGTGTGTCGCATTCAGCGCCCGCTGGAAAATCAGGGTGTGACTTCCTGATTCGCGTGTCAGGAAATCCTTAGTGTCATTCATGGCGAAAGCCCCCGCAGATGGGCAAGGACGCTTAAATGCCGTTCTACATGCTGTTCCGGTTCAGGAAGTCCTGACGGCTGAAACCAGTGATTCCTGAAACGACATTCCGGCCGGCGCCGATTGGACGCATGCACCGATCGCCATAGCATCGAATCATCGGGCATCGCGGGGAAAATCATGGCGGGGAACACATCGCTGCGTTCTCAGGTCGAAAAACTCATTGGCCCGACGGGGCCACGAGGGGCGCGCGTGCGTCTGCTGAACCGCTCGCGCTCGGGTGGAACATGCCGGGTGCGCATTCAAATCGATCTGCCGACCGGGGCGTTTTCACTCTTCTTCTTTCGCCATGCCGACGGCACATGGCACGTGTTTCCGCCGGGCCAGCGCCGTCCGGAAATGGGGATAGGCCGCATGGCGGCCTGATCGTTCAGCCAGCCGGGGAAATGCACATGCACGACGATGCTTCGAACACACTGCCGCAGGACGTGATAGAGCTGCGCGCGTGGCTCAACGACTGGTACGACCATGCATTCGCCGTAGGCTACGTCCATCCGCCCTTCACGCTCGATGAAGCGACAGCCGACCGGCTCGAAGGCTACTTCAAGGCGGGCCTGACGCCGGCCGAAGGCGCAATTTTGTTCTTTGGCGTCGTGCATTGAGAGGCGAGCGATGAAGGCGAAAGACGGTGAAGTCAATCAATGAAACATCACATTGTCGGGCGTTATCGCGGATTCGTCATCGAAGCGCACATTGAGCCGCGGACGGCCCGTTTGTCCGATGGAATCGCGCTGACATATCGCGTCACGTGGTCGTTGCGCAGAAGGACAAGAAAACAGCACGTCACCGGTGACTTAGCCGATGCCGTTACCTACGGGTCGGAAAGTGTTGCTCTCACGTGCGTCGACCGCAAGGCTCGCGCTCTTATCGATGCCATGCTGGCGAATCAGGAAGCGTTGAAAACCGTGGGGCTGTAACCCTGATGCCTGGAAGTCCCGCGCCTCGCGCAGCGTCACGCGGACTCGAATGGTCATGCAAGAAAAACGGCTCGACTAGCCGCGGACATCCCTGCCGAGATACGCAGCGACCGCGCCTGTCACGGCGAAGCCAGACAATTGCTCCGGCGACGCCAGATGCGCGGCGACGATCTCGCGATTATCGAGCCGCAGTTCGGGTAGGCAATCGAGGCGCAGTTCGAAGAAATGTACCCGGTCTCTTCGCCCGTCCCACATGCCGGCGGCGCTGCCTGCCGGCAGTAAGGGGTGAGACGCAAGTCCGATCTCCTCTTCCATCTCGCGCAGCGCCGCAGCAGCAGGTGTCTCACCGGCCCGGATACTGCCGCCCGGAAACCCCCATTCGGCGCGGTACGACGACTTCAGCAGCAGCAGCGACTGACCGACGTAGATTGGGCGGATTCAACCGGTCGATGCAACGCAATGAACGCCGGATGAGCGGCTCTCGGTGCAGAGGAAAACATGAGCGGACCTACGAGTAGGCGATGGACCTTCTCATGGCCGCAGACTTCAATGTGAGAGCTAGTCAGGAAGATTGGAAAGCAATTGGTCGCGCTGGCCAAACGTATCGTTGCGGCTCGCTCCGACCGGTCGGCGAGTTACGATCCACATACGTTTTCGCCCCGGCGCCCGCGTACGAGAGAAAGAGCGGCTTCATCATCGGTTGTGAGCAGGTTTGCTCCCACGAGCTTTTCCCTACAGACGGCTTTAGCCATGCTCTGACCTCGCTTCTGCATGAGCCATCGGATAGGCCACACCCGCGCGGTCTGATCCGCGGACGCAGTTACCACCCGCTGGCCGTCCAGGCTGAAGGCGGCGGAGAAAACCGGTCCCTGATGTCCGGTGAGCTTCGCGATCACCTCGCCGGTCGCCGCGTCCCACACCCGCGCGGTCCCGTCCGCGGACGCGGTCACCACGCGCTGGCCGTCCGGGCTGAAGGCGGCAGAGAAAACCGGTCCCTGATGCCCACCGAACTGGGCGATCTGTTTGCCGGTGGCCACGTCCCACACCCGCGCGGTCCCGTCCGCGGACGCGGTCACCACGCGCTGGCCGTCCGGGCTGAAGGCGGCAGAGAAAACCGGTCCCTGATGCCCACCGAGCTGGGCGATCTGTTTGCCGGTGGCCGCGTCCCACACCCGAGCGGTCCTGTCCGCGGACGCGGTCACCGCGCGCCGACCGTCCGGGCTGAAGGCGGCGGAATAAACCAGATCCTGGTGCCCGCTGAGCTGCGCGATCTGTTTGCCCGTGCTCGCGTCCCACACCCGCGCGGTCCTGTCCCGGGACGCGGTCACCACCCGCTGGCCGTCCGGGCTGTAGGCGACGGAATCAACCGGGCCCTGATGACCGCTGAGGAGCAAGATCTGTTTGCCGGTGGCTGCGTCCCACACCCGCGCGGTCCCGTCCCGGGACGCGGTCACCACCCGTTGGCTGTCCGGGCTGAAGGCGACGGAATCAACCGGGCCCTGATGACCGCTGAGGAGCAAGATCTGTTTGCCGGTGGCCGCGTCCCACACCCGCGCGGTCCGATCATGGGACGCGGTCACCACCCGCTGGCCGTCCGGGCTGAAGGCGGCGGAAATAACTGACCCTTGATGCCCTCTGAGCAGCAAGATGCCCATCGCCGCGTCCCACGCGCGCGCGGTCCTATCACGGGACGCAGTCACCACCCGCTGACCGTCCGGGCTGAAGGCGGCGGAATTCACCGGCCCCTCGTGTCCGGTGAGCTGCACGATCACCTGGCCGGTCGCCGCATCCCACACCCGCGCGGTCTTGTCATCGGACACGGTCACCACGCGCTGGCCGTCCGGGCTAAAGGCGGCGGCGCTCACCGGTCCGCGATGCCCAGTGAGCTGCAGGATCGCCTGGCCGGTCGCCGCGTTCCACACCCGCGCGGTGTTGTCATCGGACGCTGTCACCACGCGCTGGCCGTCCGGGCTGAAGGCGGCGGAGAAAACCGCTCCCCGATGCCCTATGAGCTGCGCGATGACCTGGCCGGTCGCCGCATCCCACACCCGCGCGGTCTTGTCATCGGACGCGGTCACCACGCGCCGGCCGTCCGGGCTGAAGACCGCGGAGCTTACCGGTTCCCGATGCCCGGTGAGCTGTGCGATCACGTGGCCAGTCGCCGCATTCCACACCCGCGCGGTCCTGTCCGCGGACGCGGTCACCACGCGCCGGCCGTCCGGGCTGAAGGCGGCGGAAAAGACCGGTTTCTGATGCCCGCTGAGCTGCGCGATCTGTTTGCCCGTAGCCGCGTCCCACACCCGCGCGGTCCTGTCCGCGGACGCAGTCACCACGCGCCGGCCGTGCGGGCTGAAGGCGGCGGAATAAACCAGATCCTGATACCCGCTGAGCTGCGCAATCTGTTTGCCCGTAACCGCGTCCCATACCCGCGCGGTCCTGTCCGCGGACGCAGTCACCACCCGCTGGCCGTCCGGGCTGAAGGCGGCAGAATAGACCAGATTCTGATGGCCACTGAGCTGCACAATCTGTTTACCCGTGGCCAGGTCCCACACCCGCGCCGTCCCATCCCAGGACGCGGTCACCACCCGCTTACCGTCCGGGCTGAAGACGGCGGAATCAACCGCATTCTGATGGCCGCCGAGCAACGCAATCTGCACTGATGCTTGCGCGCCACGCATAAGCTCAAGCTCTGCTTCTGCCGATCCCGGCGAGAGCCAACCGTTGCCCATCGCCAGCATCGCGAAGCGCATTGCGCGGTCATAATTTCCCGCGTCGTTCGCCGTTGTCGCGGCCGACGCCAACGCCAGGGAAGTCTGGCGTGCGACCGTCCGAGTCTGGTGAATGATCCACCCGGCAGTCACAATTAGAATGAATGCGATTGCGCCAATCAGTACCTGGATGCGTCGCTGCGCGCCCTGTCCGTGCCCGCTCTTCGTTGACATGGGCTTGATCCTCAACGATTTGTTGCAACTGCGACTCGCGCTCCGCGCGTGCAACCTCCTTGCGCCCGCAGCAAGTCCATCGATAGGAAAGGTCGTCCGCGCCGAGCCGAAAGCAATTCGCACATGTCCAATTCGCAAAGAAATCGCTCGCCCCACACCGTCGCCCAGACGTCTGGGGGCTCCCGGTCGCATCGTCTCACGCCACACCACGCACTCGATTCCAGGAAACAGCACATCAGTGCGCACCAGTGTCCGCTGACAAGGGGACTTGCGACGATCATCCGCTGCGGGCCGGCAAGCGGTTCTCAATTCAGCTATCGGTCCGGGTTCGGCCACGAACGGCCATACGCTCGAGCATTCGGACAGACACTCCAACGTCCGGTCCACTCAGATAGCGGACCTATGCCTGTCAGTCGAGCTCATTGCGTTACCTCACGGAAGCACACAACCAGGAACGGTCGCATGCCTTACGGACGGTGTGCTCAGTACACACCTGGCACGCCCGGTGGACGATTCTTGAAGCGTCGATGCACCCAGTAATATTGCTCTGGGCACCGATTGATCTGCGTTTCAAGGAATTCATTCATTCGGCGCGCGTCGATCGTCTCACTTTCTGAAGGAAAGTCGCTGAGCGGCTCGAAGATGGTCAGCTTATACCCGCGGTAGTCGGGCAATACTTCAGTCACGAATGGTACAACCCGCGCATGGGCCAGTCGAGCAAGGCGCGAAACCGAAGTGAGTGTGCACGCGGGGACGCCAAAAAACGGCACAAAAACGGAGTTGTGTATGCCGTGATCCATGTCAGCAGCCAGCATGACTGGTTTGCCTGAACGAAGTAAGCCGACGATCTTTCTGGCGCTTGTCGAACGTTCAATCATCTCGGCGCCAAATCTGCCGCGTTGCCGCTTGGCTAGACTGCAAAGGCGCGCGTTCGACATGCGTGTATATAGTGAGGCGGCGGGCACGCGCGTTGAGTAGAGTATGCAGCCGACCTCGATGCTCACGAAATGGAAGCCAAGAAAGATGGTCGGCGGAGCGTTCCTGTCTTCCAGATCGATTCGACTTTCGATGTGGACCAGCTTTCGTATCCTCTGCGCGCTGCCGAACCATTGAATGCCTCGTTCGAGATAGCTTCGAACGACGTGGCGAAAATGGTTTCTGGCAAGGTCGTCGTACTCGCACTCGCTTTTGCCCGGAAAACAGAGACGCAGATTGACGAGAGCGATATGTTTTCGGGAGCCTGGAAGTGCATATAACATTGCCCCAAGCGCGCTGCCGAACCTTGCGACGAGCGTATAGGGAAGGACTGCGAAGACGCGCAGCAGCACTACAATCAAGACATAGCCTAATCGCCCCAAGAACCTCCCCCGCTCGCGAGAATCACTCATCGCGACACGGAAAAATACGAATACTTACGGATGTATAACAAAATTCGAGATCCTGGTGGCATAGCATGGCGATGGCAGAGAAGTATCGCACGTACTGCGTTGTGACGGGCTACCCAGGTGGACGCTAGGGGTTCTCGGTTCTCCCTGGCGAAAACGACTGCGTATGGGCAGCAAGCGCCTGCACCGCGGATGCACCACCAGGCGGCCGTTCTACTTTGAAAGCCGCCGCCGAGTCCGCATTGGGGCGAAGGGCAGATCCGGGTCGCGTGCTGCCGGTCATGACACGACACTTGTCGAACGCACAACGATTGGCAAGGTTCGGCCCAGGCCGTGTGGAAACTCGACGGAGTTGCAATGCGACGGGGAAACCTGGCCCGTCGGCGCGTTTGGCTGTCTTTGGGGGTGTCGCGGCGACGACGAGACGCTGAACGTCTCTAACGCGCTCCAAACAAGTTCAAGGGGTTAGTTTTTGGACCTACGGGGTGCTCATGCACCCACCAGCCGCATCGCTTTCATCGTTTTCCTGAACCCCGGGATTCTCAGCACTCGCATCAGATTATAGGCAAGTACGTTCAGACTCATCTCGGTCCCCACGTTGGGCAGCCTGCGTGTCAGGAAATGCGTGTAGCCCATCCAGTGCGTGAACGTGCCGAAGACATGTTCGACGGTTCGCCTGCGCACTGTCATCGCGTCCGGTGTCCGGTCGAGCCGACGTTGAACTGCTTCCAGCACCGACTCATGTTCCCATCGCGTGATTCGTCGCTCTGTGCCTGGAGTGCACTGTGATTTCATGGAGCACTGAGGACAGGCACTGCTCCAGTAACGGCGCAGCTGCATACCGTGTTTCCTCCCGCGTGGAGCGGTAAATTGCCCGTTCGCCAGCAGGACATTGGTATTCGTCATCCCGTGCAATGTAAATGAAGTCGGCCCGATCAAATCGACCATGGCATTTCGCGCTTGATGTCGTGGGTTTGGGGAGCATTACCGCAATCCCGGCATCCGCGCACTCCTTGATCTGAGGACCACTGTAGTAGCCGCGATCGGCGACTGCCCGCAGTCTGGTCCTGCCCATCGCATCGCGCGCAGCCTTCGCAATAGGACTGAGCTGTGCCCGGTCGCTGCCAGAGTTTGTGACCTCGTGAGCGACGATGAGGTGGTGTTTGGCGTCTACTGCCACCTGTACGTTGTAGCCCACCATTCCTGAGCCTTTGCCGCTCGTCGCCATGGAGCGTGCATCAGGATCAGTCATCGATAGCTGGCCGTCAGGCTCAGTCTTGAGTTGCTCCTTGATCTGCTCGAGCTTTCGCATCTGCTCACGCAAGCGCGCGATCTTGTCCTGCAGTCGAGTTGTCTTCGCTTCCAGCTCAGCGGGTTGCGTACGATCAGCCGTCTCCAGCGCGTTCAGATACCGCTGGATGCTCTCCTCGATCTGCTTCTGGCGCTTATCGACCTTGCCCTCTGTGAAGTTGCGATCGCGAGTGTTGACTGCCTTGAACTTGCTGCCGTCGATGGCAACCAGCGCCTGCGAGAACAGCTTCAGCTCACGGCACAGCATCACGAAGCGGCGGCACACGTTGCGAATTCCCGCGCCGTTGTCACGACGGAAGTCGGCTATCGTCTTGAAGTCCGGCGCCAGACGACCCGTGAGCCACATCAATTCAACATTGCGTTGGCATTCACGTTCCAGCCGACGGCTCGACTGGACCCGGTTCAGGTAACCGTAAATATAGATTTTCAACAGCACGGCTGGATGATAGGACGGGCGACCTGTAGTAGACGGCATCGCGCCATCAAAGCCCAGTGATGCAAGGTCAAGCTCTTCAACGAACGCCTCGATAATCCTGACCGGATTGTCCTCGGCAACGAAGTCATCGAGGCACTCTGGAAGCAGCGTCACCTGCTTGCGATCTTCACCTTCTATGAATCGCTTCATCCGGTCACCCACGCTGAATGAGTTAATCCAGTCCAGGCGATCAGCGTGTTTTTACACAAGCTCGACCAATTTGAGACGGTCGCGAACGGCTCTGCGAGGTCGCTGAGCGGCTGCCACAAGCCCTGAGTCCGTCCCCGTCAAGTATTTCGAGGGCGGCCCGATCTGGCCAGTCTGTGCCTGGCCAGCGAGACCCAAAGCCTGATTTGAAAAGGCCGATCCGCTGGTTAGATTTGATGCCATGTCCCTCCCCAACGTAGCAAGCGGTCATGTGGATCTATACTGGGGTACCTGGAGGCTTCGATGGCTAATCAAGACAGATTGCATCCGCTACGTCCGCTCCTGAAGAATTGGGTTTGGGAGCATGGCCGAATCGGTACCCGATATCTGGACTGCACCGATGGCGAAATCAAGTTTGACGAAGGCAAGAAGTCGCGCTTCGCGGCCGAAGAATACATTCACGTGCCGCTCGACAAGGATGCTGACGACGATGCGCCTGTGGAAGGTCCTGCGATCCAGGAAGCGGGGCTCGCCCGGTTTTTGAGGGCAGCGCAGTTAGGCAGGCCCGAGGAGGCCGGCACTATCGTGGAGGTCCAGCGCGCAGTGCAGGACTGCATGGAACTCGGCCTGTTCAGCGCATATCAGTTGAGCGCCCGGCAGGCCGCCGCACGCTATGCGCAAGAACCCATGTTCGAGGATGAAATCCGCGCTGCGGTTGTCGACGATATCCGACGTATCTACGCGGGCATGCGCGAGCAATTGGCGCTGTACGATTTCAGTGTGCTTTACGGCTTGCCCACGCCCCTGCTCATCAGCGAGGCGCCGTTCATCGACTGGCGCGTGCGCGCTAGTCCGGCCCTTCCGTTTGTCTCGCTTCCTCTTGGGCCATACTGCCTGCTGGTCGGTGCGCCGTCGGGCAGGAGCAGCCGAATTGGCCCCGTGGTCTGGAAGTCCGCCGCGGCAATGGGCCCGTTGAAGGACCACAACCGCCAAATCGCGGAGCACGCACGGTTGTGGCTGGTGGCGACCACTGATGACCAACTCGTCGCGGTACAAAGCCGCTTTGCTGATGCCAGGAGCCCCAAGCCAGAGGATGCGAGGCCCTGACTGAAGTCGGCGGGAAACGCGTTGAATCGTTCGTGCTTCTGGAGACGATTTACGGACGTCCGCTCCCTGAAGCCACGAGTGTCACGCTGGGTCGATATCCGCGCGGCCTTCATAAGCAGCGGAATACACCCGCGAGCAGGGGTCGGCCCCGTCAAGCCCCCCCCCGTCGCGCGTGCCAGCCTCTGAGAGTCGCGATCGCGTATCCTGGCAGGTCAGTCCTTAGCCCACGCCGCAGCCATGGCGACGGCAAAGTCCCGATAGGATCTCGGTTGCCGTCCCAGCAACGTCGCCAGACGCTCGACGTCCGCGCCGGACGCGACCGCGCCGTCCTGCTGATACCGGCCCATCATGAGCCGCATGTCGTATGCGAGCCAGGCAGGAGCAACCGACTTGAGGCGCTGCTCAAGGACGTCGAGATCGTCGCCACCGTAGCGGACGGGACGTCCCAGCGCCTCGGCCCAGATCGAAACCACGGTCTGCGCATTGATCACGTCAGGACCGACGAGTTCGTACGTCTCGCCCGGCAGCGGGTTTGAGCCACGCTCGCGGCGCAGCAGTTCGCGCGCGGCAGCCTCGCCGATATCACGGACGTCGACCATGGAAATGCCTTTCGCGCCAATTGGCATGCCGTAGACGCCGTGCGAAAGCAGCGGGTCTTTCTGCCGGACGTCGTTCTGGATGAAATACGCGGGGCGCAGCACTGTCACCGGCAGGTCGAGGTGTTCGATCATGCGCTCCACCGTGTGTTTGCTGGTGAAGTGCGGCACGTCGACGTATTCGGCGCCCTTGAACACCGACAGATAAACCACGCCTTTCACACCCGCTTCCCGTGCGACGCTCATGGTCTGCACCGCCTGAGTCAGCTCGTCCGCGACGTTGGGCGCAAGCAGGAACAACGTGCTGACGCCGGTCATCGCCTGCCGCACCGCGTCGACGTCGGACAGGTCGCCCTTCACTGCGGTGACGCCACCAGAAAATCGCGCTTTCTCCGGTGTGCGGGTCAGCGCGCGTACCTCGGCACCGCTGCCGCCCAGATGCTCGATAACCTGCTTACCGATCACGCCCGTGCTGCCTGTAACGAGGACTGCCATGGGTATCTCCTTGAAGTGGATGGGCTGGGTCCGCCCGTGAGACAAACAATAGTCGTTTCGCTCAACAGTCGAAAGTGCCAGAATTCATACACTTCGTCTCGTAAACGGAACGATCATGGATTTGACGTCGCTCGGCGATTTCAATGCAGTTGCACTGCACGGTGGCTTTGGGCCCGCCAGCCGGGCGCTCGACCGCCCCAAGGCGACCCTCTCGCGGCGCGTGGCCGAGCTCGAGGAAAGCCTCGGCGTCAGGCTGATCGAGCGAGGCTCACGCAGGCTGCGTCTGACAGAAGAGGGCGTTGCACTTCATGAACGCACGCGGGGGCTCATGGCTGAAATTCAGGAGGCGGGTGAAGCGCTCGCCTCACGCGCCCCGGTGGCGCGCGGGCGGCTGCGCATCAGCGCGCCTGTCGTTTTCGCGCATGTCGTGCTGTGCCGGATCGCTGCGCGCTTTGCGCTCGCCTATCCGCAGGTCGAACTTGAGGTCATTGCAGAAGACCGCATCGTGGATCCGGTGGAGGACGGCTACGACCTCGTTATCCGTATCGACCCGGCGCATGGCGAGCAGCTCGTGGGACGGCGCATCCTCGGTGACGAGCGCCTCGTGGTCGCGGCGCCGGGCATGTCGATACCTTCGAGACCGGCACCCGATGCAACCGGGTTGGAGGTGCCGGCCGTTATGTCGGCCGCGGCACCGTCAGGCGCGTTATGGCACATGCGAACGGAAGACGGTGGTGCGATAGCGATCAGGCCGATGCCCGTGTTGCGGCTGTCATCGTTGCTGATGGTGCGTGACGCGGTGCTCGAGGGCGTGGGCGCGGCGCTCTTGCCCAGATTGCTGGTTGAGCATGATGTGTCGACAGGAAGACTCGCCTGTTGGGGAACGGCGGGCTCGCCCGTGGAAATCTGGGCCCTTTACAATTCGCGCCGGCTTCTGAGCGCGAAGGTGCGAGCGTTCATGACTATGCTGCAGGAGTTGCCGGGTCGGGAGCGCAAATGGGGTGGCGCTAGCAGCTCCAATGATTCTCCGCGCCGCTAGCTTTCTCTGTGGTAGCGCGGCGACGTGGTCGAGCCGTCGGGCGGCTGCTTTCGGCGACATTGAGTGGTCTCTAACGGGTCGTTCACGGTCCTCCGTTGTCGCCGGTAACGGTTGTCGGTGTAGAGAACAAAAATTACGAGGACCTGGGGCAGCGTAACGCGAAGACTCTGATGCAGATCCTCGGCGGCGACGCAATCCAGCCTTGAACGCCAGCAGGCAGCAGTCGGCCAGTTTCGGTCGTTCGACATTAAGGCATAGATCGTCGACAATCGGCGATAGATTTGCCAAAGAGGGATTTAGAGCGGTTACTTTCCACGGCTCGGAGCGGCATTTCGTACGGTGACGATCGCTGCCTGATTGTCGCCTTGAGGTACATCTTCCGCCAAAGGAAATTATGACTGATATCACCTCGCTGGGCGACTATGTACGATTTCAACTGGCAAGTCTGAATGTCAAGAATAAGCATCATACTTTTGAGGATTTGTGTCATCAATTTGCAAGGCTGGCTATCTCTCCCAATTTTTTGCCGGCGACTGGTCCTGTTAGCGCTGGCGGGGATCAAGGACGTGATTCCGAAACGTTCGATGCTGCCGTCTCGAACGTTCCGCAGATCGCCACGACATGGAGCTTTTCCGATGGCCGACGTGCTGTCTTGGCATGTTCGCTTGAAAAGAAGCCGAAAGCAAAAATTGAAAGTGACGTTAATTCGATTTGCAAAACAGGGGTAAAACCGGAGTCGATCTATTTTTTCTCCAATCAGGATATTCCCGTCGCTGCGCGCCACTCATTACAAACATGGTGCAGCAACACCCATGGCGTTCATCTCGAAATATTGGATGTTAATGCACTCGCCGAGCAATTGACACGTATTGAACTATTTTGGATAGCGCAGAAATTTCTTAATATTCCGTCTGAGATGTACCCACGTTCCGCCACTGGCGAGGATGAAAAATACAGCCATCAAAGAAATAAATGGATTGTTGAAAAAGTTCGCCCGGTATCCTTTGGCGATTTTATGGATGTGAAGTACGGCATCCGTCATGCGACGTTTACCCAAGATGCAAAAGTGGACATTCCCGACTGGATCGGTGTCCTCCGCAGCTTCATTGGACAAGGGATGCCTGATGATTTGGCGCGACGGTCACAATACGAGATTTGTGTTGCCGCTCTGCGCGGCCAGAACGACCTCACTAGCCATACATCGATTGTCAACGAATACTTCTCGAAAATAGATGTTTTGGATAGCTCACAGCAGATTGGCGATGCAGTAGTTTTGTTGAGTTACTGTTCGACAGCTCTTGTTCTTCGAGAATTTTCATTCGACCCGAACCAGTTGCATATTTGGACAAAAAAATTAATTCATCTCATTGAAAATCTGCTCAAGGACAGCCCTGGTGCTCACACCAAGTGTGAGCTGTTGCAAGATCGGGCCTACGCAGCGACATTGCCCTTTCAGCGAGGCACAACGCCAACGATAGATTGGGATTCTCCGTTCAAATGGTGGGATCGCCTTGTCCGGGAAATTAGGCACGCTCCGCTATTTGCGCTTGAAAGTTTCGCTAATCTACTTACAGAACTAGTTCCTGTCATAGGCGACGATCCCCGGTTTAGTCCCCTGACCGATCGCGTCAACGCTTTGCTTGAGGGTCGCTCGCGAGGATTTCTCGCGGCCGAGAAGTGCCGAGATAGGGCGATTGCATTCGTCGAATCAGATCGTCCAGTTCGCGCTATACGCGAATTGCATGGAGCGAAAATAAAATGGTTTGCGGAAGAAACGATACAGGGCACCGTGCTGTCAATGCTGCTGCTGTCCCGATTGTATGCGGACTTGGGGTTGATGTGGGCTGCCAAATATTACGCGCTTGCAGCCGCCTTTCTCGTACACAAACACTCTGGAGACCAGGTCAAATGTCTTCTGCCTAAGATTTTCATTCAACTGGCCAATGTATGTTACCGCGGCGGCGAATGGTTGAATTTTATCGATTTGTTACCTTTAGTCGGAGCTGCACAATATCAATTCAGATCATCGCCAGATGATTTAGAACGCCATCAGGACTTCGAAAGCGTTATCATGCACGCCCTCATTCTGAAGGCGGTAGGGGAAAGATTCGGACACGACGGCGTCAAGACTTATCTGCCGACTGTCCTCGAAAAATGGCCTTTACCTGATGGCCTTAATGACTTGATCCTAGATCCGCCGACTGATACGTTGGACTGGGTCATGAAGTGTGAGGATGATCTGGTATGGGCGCGAATTCATACCGACCTAAACGGGCAGCCCTTTTCTGACGCCGGAGCAGAGCGTAAATATGAGTGGCGTGCGCTGGGAATCTGCTGGGAGGTTTCTTGCGAAAACAGCGTTGATACTATCGTAATAGTCGAGGGGTTGGTTTCGTGCCTGCAGATTATCCTCGCAGATATGGCAGACGTTGAATTAAACCTGCTTCCAACAAAGGTTGCCATTCAGGCGAAAGTATCGGCGATCGGGAAGTTTGAAATTAAAGAATTGGATTGCAACGATGCGATGAAGTGGTCAATTAATCTTCCTTTGCAAGGTTCATCCGAAGATTTCGGAAGCTATGCCAACGGATTGGCAAGTGCAATTGTGGCTGGTTGTAGTTTGTTGCGTGACCAAGAAATAATGAAGATCTTTGAATCCTCGTTCAAAAATGGGCTCGCAGGAAAAACGTTCGTTGTCAGGCCATATCATGAGTTGTTGCGTGAGTTTGCGTCGAAAGAGCACGAAGCCATACGTCGCAGTTGCACGAGACTTGACACACCTTCGTTAGATACATGTTTGCATGAAGCTAACGCACTCGCGTGGAGAACTGGCCCGGGACCGGGCTATTCAAAAAAGCGGTCATTGAAATTTATAAAAAATCGTTATTCCCGAGCGCTGATTCCTGTTCGCCTCACATTAAGTCGACTACGGACGTCTGAAGAATTTAAATCATTTGTTGTTGAATTGAGGCATCAGGGTTATTTGGATTGGCACATTCTACTTTTAATCTGTAATGCGGCCATTAATTTTCGACTTCCCGTTCCCACCGGGGAAGGCGAAGACACACTTGCACGCAATCAAGAGGCCACCATGGAATTCATGGGCAACGAAGAGACAGCCGAAGCGATTGAAATTCCGGAGTCTGCAATTATCGGCGAATCTTTGCATATGAAACTTGATTTTCAGCTCGCCATTGTTGCGAAAACATGGGGGCTCCAACTCAAATCCAGGACTCCAGATTTTAAAGCTCTGAAAAGGGTCATGGTTGAACGATACGCTTACTTTATTGATGATGTAGAACATCAGCCATTGTTCGATTGATTTAGAAATCTGTATGAAATCTAGGAACCGTCGCCGTTATCTGTGGACGGTCTCGTCGTGGTGCCTTCCAGCTACTGCGGACAAGTGGCGGAACGGGCTTTTGTTGAGCCGAAGGCAGCTAAGGCGGTTTTAGCCGCACTGGAAGACACGATCCTCGGCTCGGTTCACAAGCGGGGTGCCGGGGAGTTCACGCTTTCCGGTTTTCTTAAGATCGTCACACAGGCCGTTCCGTCGAAGAAGAAGCGCTTCGGCACGGACCCGATCACGGGCGAAAAGCGCGGGTTCCCGGAAAAACTTGCGACCAAGCGTATCAAGGCGATACCAGTGAAGAAGCTAAGGGAAGCTGCAAAGTCATAGCGGTTCGGCCGGTTGAAGACAAGAAGCAGGCGTGCCCCGGGGACCATCCCCCTGGTAACTACGGGCGACGGAACGAATGACCGATTCGGGCTGACGCAATGGTCCGTTCAGGGTCGACACTCGACGATGGCGCCGCCATCGAACAGGCTGCGGCAGATGGTCGGTTGAACGGGCTCGTAGTCCGCAACCCAGCGGGACCCGATACCCCCTACATTTCGCTTCTTTTCCCCGGTGATCTGCTGGGTCGCCTCGAAACACTGGGGCCCAGGCAATCCGCAATCTTCGACGACACCTCCGGTGAGGGATGAACTCTTCGTCGTTTGCGCTTGATCAGGCGCCGAACAGATCGAGTCGCGCGGGCACTTCGGTCAGGGAGTTGAAAAAGCACCCGCTACTTAAGGTCTTCGGAAGGAAACGCGGTGAGGAAATCAAAGTCGCACCCTGCAGCGGCAGAGAGCACGTGATCGTGATAGAGCCGCTGGTAACCGCGCGCATACATCCCTTGCGCCGGACGAATCTCAGCGGCACGACGCGCCAGTTCGACCTCGTCGACCAGTAGATCGATCCGCTTGTCCCGGGCCGAGAGCCGGATCCGATCGCCGTTGCGCACCAGCGCCAGCGGGCCACCGAGCGCCGCTTCTGGCGTCACGTGAAGCACGATGGTCCCGTACGCCGTGCCCGACATGCGCGCATCTGAAATCCTCACCATGTCCTTCACCCCCGCCCGTGCAAGTTTCTGCGGGATCGGCAGATAGCCGGCCTCGGGCATGCCTGAAGCACTGCGCGGCCCCGCGTTCTGCAATACGAGAACGTCGTCCGCGCGAACGTCCAGACCGGGGTCGTCGATGCGCGCGGCCAGATCGTCGAGCGAGGTAAATACCACGGCACGCCCTTCGTGTTCGAGCAGTTCGGGAGTAGCGGCGGCGCGCTTCAGAACCGCACCGCCGGGCGCCAGACTCCCGTTTAGAACAATCAGCCCGCCCTCGGGACTGACCGGTTTCTCCCTCGAGCGGATCACGGCCGTATCGATCGGATCGGCAAGCGGCCTGTTCAAACGCTCCTCGAGACTGTGCCCGGCGATATCGCGACAACTCAGATCGAGTTGGGGCATCAGTCCGCGCAGAACGCCCTCCAGCCCGCCGGCTGCATGGAAATCCTCCATGTAACCGTTGCCTACCGGCTTGAGATCCACGAGTACGGGCGTTTCATCAGACAGCCGGTTGAACTCGTCGTAATCGATCTTCAGTCCGATACGACCAGCAATCGCCGCCAGATGAATCACGGCGTTGGTCGAACCGGAGACCGCGAGCAGCACGCGCAAGGCATTGCGCACCGACGCGGGCGTCACGATCCCGGCCGGTTTCGGTCCGCCATTGAGGGCCATGCGCGCAACCAGCGCTCCGGTTTCTTCGCAATTGCGCAGACGATCCGCGTGCACGGCCGGAATCGCCGCCGAACCGGGCAGCATCATGCCCAGCGTTTCCGCGATCAGCGCCATGGTCGACGCCGTGCCCATGACCGCACACGTTCCCGCCGTGACCGCCAGACGCCCCTCCACTTCCCTGATCTCCTGCGCCGAGACGTTCCCCGCGCGGAAATTCGACCAGAAGCGCCGGCAGTCCGTGCACGCGCCAAGCCGCTCGCCGCGATGTCGCCCGGTCATCATCGGACCGGCCACCACCATTGCGGCGGGCCGCTCCGCGGAGATCGCGCCCATCAACATCGCCGGCACGGTTTTGTCGCATCCGCCGAGCATCACCACCGCATCCATCGGCTGGGCACGAATCATTTCCTCGACGGCCATCGCCATCAGATTGCGATAGACCAGCGAAGTCGGCGAAAGGAAGACCTCGCCAAGCGACATCACCGGAAATACGACCGGCAATGCGCCCGCCGCGAGCACGCCGCGTTCGACCGCCTTGATCATTTCGGGAAAGTGGCGATGGCAGTTATTGAAACCGCTCTCCGAGGTGCAGATCCCGACGATCGGCTTGTCGAGCGATTCGCCGGTGTAGCCCATCGATTTGGCAAACGACCGGCGCAGATAGCGCGCGAAGTCTTGATCACCGTAGTTCGTCAGGCCATTGTCGAGGCCACGCGGTTTTTGATTCATGTCCAGTTCCTTACGATCAGGCGATGCAGCGCGGATACAGCGAAAGAAAACGTCAGATGAAACCAGGAACGAGGCGGCCTCCGACCTCGATAAGTCTAAACGACGCCTATCATCCAGATACCGCCCGGCGCCGCACGCGTGACGGGATGGGCGGGGACTCACGCTCTGAACGTGTTCGACGGTCGATCCCGGTTTGGGAGGTCACATGTCATCGCTACGCGCAAACGATCTGCTCCATTCGAAGGAAGGGTTCCGTCTGCATGGACCGGACCTCGACTGCTGGCGCCGCTGGGGGCCTTATCTGAGCGACCGGCAGTGGGGCACCGTTCGCGAAGACTACAGCGACTACGGAACCGCATGGGAGTATTTCCCCCACGAGCATGCGCGCAGCCGCATGTACCGCTGGGGCGAGGACGGCATTGCCGGATTCGGCAACGACCCACTCGACTGGTGCGTGTCGCTCGCGCTCTGGAACGGGCGCGATCCCATCCTGAAGGAGCGGCTGTTTGGCTTGACCAATGCGCAAGGCAATCACGGCGAGGACGTGAAGGAGCTTTACTTCTACGTCGATGGCACGCCGACGCACTCGTACATGAAGATGCTGTACAAATACCCCCACGATGCGTACCCGTATCAGGACCTGATCGAGGAAAACGGCCGGCGCGGCGCCGATCAGCCCGAATACGAAATCCTCGATACGGGCGTGTTCGACGACGATCGCTATTTCGACGTCTGGATCGAGTACGCGAAGCACACACCCGACGACATCGTGATGCGCGTAACCGTCGAAAATCGCGCGGATCAGCACGCGCCACTCCATCTGCTGCCGATCTTCTGGGCGCGCAACCGCTGGGCGTGGTCAGGCAAGCCCGGCAAGCCGTCGCTCACGCTCGAGCCGGAGTCCGCCGAGGGCGCGCGCGTGATCGCGGACAATCCCGCGCTGGGCACGTTGATCGTCACGGCCTCGGCGCCGCAGCCGATCGAATGGCTGTTCTGCGAAAACGAAACCAACGTCCGCCGCCTTTTCGGCATCGCCGGCGCAGGCCCGTTCAAGGATGGCTTCAACGATTACCTCGTCGATGGCGAGGAGCACGCGATACGCCGCGACGCAGGCACCCGCGCTGCCGCGCACGTGGCCCTGTCGCTCGCGCCGCACGAGCGCGCGGTGCTATATCTGCGCTGGCGTCCGGCGGCACTACCGGGCATCACGCGCGACGACGTGCCGCTCGACTTCGAAGCGCTGTTCGCGCGCCGGATCGCGGAGGCCGATGAGTTCTACGCGGCGCTCCAGCACGACATCAGCGACGCCGATGCGCGGCTCGTGCAACGCCAGGCGCTCGCCGGCATGCTATGGACGAAGCAGTATTACCAGTTCGACGTGACGCGCTGGCACGACGGCGACCCCGGTCAGCCGAAGCCGCCGAAAGGACGCCGGCACGGGCGCAATGCCGACTGGCGGCATATGTGCAACGGCGACGTCGTATCGATGCCGGACAAGTGGGAGTACCCGTGGTACGCGTCCTGGGATCTCGCGTTTCATGCCGCCGCGTTCGCCATGATGGACCCCGACTTCGCGAAGAAACAGCTGCTGTTGCTCATGAAGGAACGGTACATGCATCCGAACGGGCAGTTGCCCGCCTACGAATGGGCATTCGGCGACGCGAATCCGCCCGTTCATGCATGGGCGACGTGGCGCGTGTACGAACTCGACCGTGAAGTCACGGGCGTCGGTGACCATAAGTTTCTCGAGGTGATGTTCCACAAGTTGCTGCTGAACTTTTCGTGGTGGGTCAACCGCAAGGATGCAGAGGACCGCAATATCTTCCAGGGCGGCTTTCTCGGGCTAGACAACGTCGGCATCTTCGACCGCTCTTCCCCGCTGCCGACGGGCGGCCGCATCGACCAGGCGGACGGCACCGCCTGGATGGCCTCGTATGCGCTCGACCTGATGCAGATCGGACTCGAACTCGCGATGACGAACAACGCGTACGTCGAAATCGCGGTGAAGTTTTTCGAGCATTTCCTGTATATCGCAGAAGCCGTCGGTTGCAGCGAAGGTTGCAGAACGGGGCTATGGGACGGTCACGACGAATTCTTTTATGACGTACTGCATCTTCCAGACGGAACCCGTGTGCCGATGCGCGTTCGCTCGATCGTCGGCCTGATTCCGTTGTTCGCCGTGCATGTGCTTGAAGAACGCATATACGGCCACCTGCCCGGCCTGCGAGAACGGCTCGCGTGGTTTCTCGATCACCGGCCCAATCTGGCCAAACTCGTATCGCGTTGGACCGAACCCGGCAAAGGCAACACCACGCTGCTCTCGCTACTGCGTGGATACCGGATGACGGCACTGCTGCGCCGCGCGCTCGACGAAGACGAATTTCTGTCCGATCACGGCGTGCGCGCGCTGTCACGCGTGCATCGCGATACACCGTACGAGTTCGATCATGGCGGCGCGCATGTCTGCATCGCGTATCAGCCGGCCGAATCGGACTCGCGCGTATTCGGCGGCAATTCGAACTGGCGCGGGCCTGTGTGGATGCCCGTCAACTATCTGCTGATCGAATCGCTATATGAATTCCATCGCTACTATGGCGACGAGTTCCGCATCGAATATCCAACTGGATCGGGCAACCGGTGCTCGCTCAGCGAGATCGCCGACGGTCTCGCGCGGCGTGTGACTACCCTCTTTCTCAAGGACGAGCACGGCGTGCGGCCCGTGATGGCGGCTTATCCGCAGTTGCAGGCCGACCCGCACTCGTCTGATCTCGTGCTGTTCCACGAGTACTTTCACGGCGACAGCGGACGTGGCGTCGGCGCTTCGCACCAGACCGGCTGGAGCGGTCTCGTCGCGCTGCTGCTTCAGCCGCGTCTGATGAAGCTGGCCCACGTGGCCACCGATGTCACTGCCGAAAACGCGCCGGCAGGCGCGCCGGTCGCCGAAGATTCGCTGCCCGCGATGGCGCGATAGACGGGCATCGAAAATCCGGAATCGATCGAGACGCGATTCCCGAAACTCTATGTCCTCGACCTATCGGACCAAAGTCTGATTGACCGACCTGAAGGTCACGTGCATCGTCAAAGGCGAACCGCGAACGTTTCGGCCTCCGCTGCCGCATGAATCGTTGGAAGAGCGCAAACATGGACTGGAACCGCTGGTACAGCTTGAAGAGTTACCTCAGATCTTCCCTGTGGACGGTACCGCTCGTCGCGGTGGCGATCTATGCCGTGGTAAAGCCGCTCACTGAAATGCTGGGAAGGTGGATGATCGGACACGACATCCTCGATCCGAAAACCGGCCTTTTTGCGCTGTCCATGACTGGAGCGCGGTCACTTGTCGGCGACATCGTTTCCGCAGACCTGGCGTTTCTGGTGTTTACCTTCGGTTCGCTGCTCGTCGCAATCCAGGTCGCTGGCGGTCAATATACCCCGCGGATCATCGCGACGACCTTGCTGCGCGATAACGTGATCCGCAGCATCTCGGGACTGTTCGTATTCACGCTTCTGTTCGCCAACAGAACCCTGGGCTGGATGGGTGATAGCGAGGTGCACCAGCTTCAGGTATTCATTGCAGCGCTATTCGGATTCGCTTCTGTCGTCGCATTCCTTTTCCTGATTGATTATGCGGCGAAATGCCTGCGTCCAGTAAGCCTCGTGGCTCGGGTTGGGGAGCACGGGATCGCGGTCGTCGAAAGCGTCTATCCCGACCCCGCGACGGGCCGGACCACCCCGCCGAGACTTGACCACGAGCGAGGCATCCCTGGCCGCATTGTTCGCCATAGCGGTACATCCGGCATCGTTCTGGCCGTGAATCTCGAAAGACTTGTCGCCAAGGCGAGGCGCACTAACTCGGTTATCGAATTCGTGCCGCAAGTCGGCGACTTTGTCGCGGTGGACGAACCCTTGTTTTACTTGTACGGAGACTCTGACGCAATCGATGAAGACCGGCTGCGTACACTGGTTGCTTTTGGGACTGAACGCACGATGGAACAGGATCCTATGTTCGCGTTTCGCATCCTTGTTGATATTGCGCTGAAAGCGTTGTCGGCTGCGATCAACGATCCAACAACGGCCGTGTTGGCCATCGATCAGTTGCAGCGGCTATTGCGTGTCGTCGGAAAACGGTCTTTGTACTCCGAAGAGATGACGGATAAGTCCGGACTTGTGCGCGTCATCTATCGAACGCCGAACTGGGAAGATTTCGTGCATATCAGTTTCCGCGAGATACGTCAGTACGGCGCGGGCAGCATTCAGATCGCGCGGCGTCAGCGCGCGGCGATAGAGAATCTCCTTCAGTGCTTGCCGGAGCATCGTCACGACGCCTTGCGTGTCGAGCTGACCCTGCTGGACCGTGCGATCGGCTCGAAGCATCCATTTCCGGAGGACCTGGCGCTGGCCCGTATCCCCGACTCGCAAGGGCTTGGAGGCTCGGAAAGCTCGACAGCAAGGCAACCCGTCCTTTGAGAGGCAAACCATGCGAAAACTCATCATGGGCATCGTTGAATTCCGGGAGAAAATGCTGCCGCAATACGCGCAGCAGTTCAGCAAACTCGCGCTCGCGCAGACACCTGATGCGCTCTTCATAACGTGCTCGGACAGCCGGGTCGTGCCGGATCTGCTTGCATCGACCCATCCCGGCGATCTCTTTACGATGCGCAACGTGGGCAATCTGATACCACCGGCGACTGCGGAGGGCGTCTCTACCGGAGATCTTTCCGAGGCAAGCGCGATCGAATATGCCGTGCTGGTGTTGAAAGTCGCGAATATTGTCGTGTGTGGACATTCGGAGTGCGGCGCGATGAAGGCCGTATTCTCCAGGCACGCCAAGCTGAAATCACCAAACCTCGATAAATGGCTATGCCACGCCAACAACGCAGCGTTTCGCCTCGAACAGGAAGGTCCGCTCGACGACAGCTTGAAAGCGCACGATCAATTGTCGCAACTCAACGTACTCGTGCAACTCGAGCACCTGATGACCTACCCGATCGTCCGCCAGCAGGTCACTGCCGGGGCACTCGTATTGAGCGGCTGGTGGTTCGACATCGCGACGGGCGCCATGTATGCCTATGAGCGCACGAGCCGCTCATTCGCAGTCGTCGATCGCACAATGGCTGATCGGATGATTGCGCGCCTTGCCGCACGGGCGAGGTGACGGGTTGCGAAGCCCGCGACGGGACCGGCATGTCGCTAGCGACCAATGCAATCCCTGCGTCGCGATGCAGACGGCAAGTTCTGTTTCAATGTTCGCTTCCGCACACTTGGTTGCCAGAACGTGGCATGCAGCGCCTGTTGGCAACGGCATTGAACTCACACTGACGAGGCCTACATGACCGATTTGAACACGCTGTGGACATACATCAAAAAGCACGCGCCACCCGGCGGCATCGAGGGCATTGACGGCAGTCCCGGAAAATTTCGTGACTTGCAGCAGTACCACGAAAAAAAGGTCTCCCGATGGGAAAACGCGGGGGGCGCATCAGTCAGGAAGGCGGGTGAGTTGATTACCGATCCTCTGGCGGTTTGCGGTCTACAGCGCGAAAGCACGCTGCTTTCTACACCGGACAATCCCAAGAGAATCGCCGTCGCGGCCATGCTGCTGGCGATGTCGATCGTCCTGAATCTCGATGAGGATACGCTCAGAAAGGCTAAACCCATTCTGGAAAGGCGCGGTATTCTCGACCTCGAGATGCGGTTGAAAATTCTTCTGTCGACGGGCGATGTCTTCCAGTCGAAGCGATTTCCAAGTCTGCAGTTGAAGAACTTCAACAGTGTGTCGATCGGCTTCGAAAGTGTTCAAACGACTTTCCTCCTCGGCGCGGAAAATGCCTTCAAGAGCGCCACCGATCTGCTGACGTTGATGCATCAGCGGCTTTTGCACGCTTCGTCCGGCATACCGGAACAGTACAAGGAAACATTCACCAGCTATTTCGGTAATCCAGACGACAAAGTGGATGTCGCAGCGCTTGGATTCCAAGGCGGCTCAGAACTGGGCTTGTCCGGTAGTCAATCCAGAAGCGCGTTGGTGCGCGCGGTGCTGCAATGCGTCTGGAAGGGCATCCAGATGAGGCCAGTGCGCCTCTATTACGGTGGCGGCAGCGTCATCCCCAATGTCCGGGCCTATGCCCCCGACCTCAAGACAGTTCGCCGTGACGGGAAAATAAACATACACCTGGCGATCGACTTCTTCGGTCTCGAACAACAGGTGATTCATGACGGAACGAGCATTAGCCGTGGCGCAGGCCTTATTCACGAGTTCACTCATGCACTGGCCGGGACGATAGACGTCGACCAGGCATTTATGCCAGGCCGATGCCGGGCGCTTGCAAAGGATAGGGATTTCGGACCGCGCGTGCTCGCCAATGCGCAGAGTTATGCATCGTTCGTTGAGGACGCATTCGGCTGACGGTTGCGCAGTCGACCGCATTCAGCCGCCCGCTGTTTGGATGGCCGAGAAGGGGCCCTTATGCACTTTTGAGCGGCGCATCGAGCGGGTCTCCCGCCTTCAGGCGATCAAGCGAACGGCCAGCGCTTAGGTGCACCTTCCGTTCCATTGATCGCAAGCCCCTCACTGTTACAGCAAAGGCGTAAGCACCTGGTCAGATAGAACGAGGCTTCGGCGTCGTCAGCACAACGCTGCGATATCGCGAATTGGGTGCAGTGCCAGATTATTCGTCATCGTTCCCGTGATGATGATGGTGCTCCCAGCCCCTGTGCCAACCATGATCATGGTGCCAGTGCCTGTCACGGTCGTCGTTGTATTCGTACCCATAGCCATATGTGTAGCTCTAGTTGGCAGATAAACGTGAAGTGTCAGCCTGGTAACCGTTTGTAAGGCGCTGTGCCCTCCGGTTCTCTGCGTGCTTACGAAGCACTCAGCGAATCGCCATAGACACGCACACGCTCACCAACCTGAACGGTAGGCTGCGTGTCGTAGTTGAAGTTTCGATAACTGCCATCCTGCATTCTGACTTGCACCTGGTAGGTGGCATCTTTGCGTACGGCATGTTCGATACTTGCCGCTGGCGAGAATCACAGCAACGGCAGCTCCGGCGACCAGAGGATGAATGCGGCTGTGCGGGGACGAATCGGAAGGCAGGTTTGTGTTCATTGCTGGCTCCATGGTATGTGCCTGCAAGAACGCCAATGCCATCAAACCGGTGGACCCTGCTATTGTGAGATTTGTAAGCGGCTGTCGCTCGCCGAAACGCGTTGGCATCACCCGCTCCAACGGGCCACGATACGTCACGCGCCTGCAAGCGATCCGCGTGCGGTGCGCGCCTCCGGTAGAGTCGTGAAAAGGAAAAGTGCTTCGGCTACTGTAGACCGCATTCGGCAGTAGCCGGTCATGAAGCGACATTGGTACGGCATTGTCGAACGTCGGTTCACAGGTGCCAAAGCAGCCATTGCGGTTTCCGACTCGCTACCAGGGCAAATGCTCCTCAATGACAGATATCGACGATTAACGTTCGCGCCTGCCTGAACCGCTCCAAGTTTTCCCGGGGGCGGTTCAGCCGGTCCGGTCACTCGCACCTTCTTGACTGGACTGCCCGGCCGTCAGCCCGAGGGCCTGAATCAGCCACCGATAGAACTCTTCCTTTGTTCTCGCTTCAATTCCCGAGCTTCATCTGCACCTTGCGGCCGACGCGTCCTTGTAACTACGTCGTCGCCGCGGCCGCAATCGAAGTGCCGACTGTGGGCCCAAGGGCTTGTGCAAACTCGACGACGGTTTGAAGTTGTATGCTGTTTATCGCGAATTGGGGAGGCACGATCTTGCCTGCCTGCGACTCCACTACCGTCACAAGCTACTTCAAGTCACGTGCATATTGCCTGCCTTGGCCGTCAAATGGGTCGTCGTCTCAAGAGGAGGAGCGCAGGGCGAGCTGCGGCCGATCGGATGAATCCATGCTGGCTTCCTTTGCGCGCGGTAACCTGTTTCCTGTATCAAGCTCGTCAAGTAGGTGCGAGCGCTGCTTCACCGCTTCGCCTCCATCGGCTCGCCGAGCACGAATGGGCCGCCCTGGAAGCGTTGTGCGGGATCGTCGTGCGAGTCGCCCGGTGCAGTCGCGGGGAAACGTTCTGCGAACTGCACAGCGCTGTCGCGCGGGTTGAAGCCGAGGAAGCTGGCTTTCGTATTGTCCCACCACTTGACCGGATTGTTCGACGCGCCGTACACGACCACGTGCCCGACGCGGTTCGTGAACAGCGAACACCGCACCAGTTCGATGAAGTCGCGATAGCTCAGATACGTGACGAGCATGCGTGGATTCTTCGGCTCTTCGAACGACGAGCCGATTCGCAGGCACACCGTCTCGATGCCGAAACGATCGTAGTAATACCGCGAGAGCGCCTCGCCGAAGCACTTCGTCACGCCGTAGAGGCTGTCCGGGCGCTGCGGCGCGTCGGTGTCGAGCACTTCGGTGACCGGATGAAAGCCGATCGCATGATTGGAGCTCGCGAACACGACGCGCTTCACGCCGTGCCTGCGCGCGGCCTCATACACGTTGTATGTGCCGGCAATGTTCGCTCCGAGCAGATCCTCGAACGGGGCGTCGATGGAGATGCCGCCGAGATGCACGATCGCATCGACGCCCTCGACGAGCTGCATCACCGCCCGCCGGTCCGCCAGATCGACGATGGTCGTTTCCTCATGTGGCGCGGGTTCGCTGAGCTTCGCGATGTCGCTCACGCGCACGACGTCGGCCCAGTTGGCGAGCGCGCCGCGCAACTGGCGGCCCAGGTTGCCGGCGGCGCCGGTCAGAAGCAGACGCCGGAAGGGCTTGAGCGACGCTGTGGTTGTTTGGCTCATCAAGAAAATTCCTGAAAAATGATATTTTGGAAAACGTTTTCCAGACTATAACGACGGGCGATATACAGCGTCAATTGTCGATCACGCCGCCACCAGGTAGCGGTTTAACCTGGTGGCATTTGCCCGCTGACCGCGTTTCCTGCGACAATCTGTTAACAAAATGGAAAACGTTACCTTCCGCATGAAAAAACTTTCCCCAACGATTCGTGACGTCGCCGCTGCGGCCGGCGTGTCGGTCGCCACGGTGTCCAAGTACATGAACGGTGCGCAGCGCTTCTCCGCGCCGGTTGAGGCGCGCCTGAAGGCGGCGATCGAGGAACTCGGCTACCGCTCGAATCCGCTTGCGCGATCGATGATCACCGGCCGCTCACGCACCATCGGGCTGACCATTCTTGACATCAGCAATCCGCACTTCACGAACGTCGTGAAGGGCGCCAACCGCGTCGCGCTGCGCCACGACTACACGCTGCTGCTCGTCGACACCGACGAAAACCAGGCGCGCGAGCGCCCGCTGATCGAAGCGCTCGCGCAGCGCGTCGACGGCCTGATCGTCAGCTCGCGGATACCAGACGACGAGGCGCAGTGGCTGCTCGATCTCCACAAGCCACTCGTGCTGTTGAGACGCAGCGATGCGCTGCCGATCCCGAGCGTCGGCATCGACAACCGGCTCGCAACGTACATGCTCGCGCGGCATCTGCTCAACCTCGGGCATCGTCACATCGCCTACCTCGGTTTCGGGCAGGCGCGCATCAACGACGAGCGCATTCGCGGTGCGCGCGAGTGTCTCGAGGAAGCTGGCCTCACGCTCGACGTGTACGACGCGCACGCGCCGACCGCGCATGCAGGCGAGGACGCGTGCTCGCGCGTGATGCTCGGTCCGCGCAGGCCACAGGCGGTAATCTGCTACAACGACCTGATCGCACTCGGCTTCATGAAAGAGGCGGCGTCGCTGGGCATCAAGGTGCCGCAGGAACTGTCGGTGACCGGCGTCGACAACGTCCCGTACGGCGAGTACGCAGCGCCCGCGCTTACCACCGTCGACATCCAGAGCGAGAAGATGGGCGAGCTCGCGATGCAAAAGCTCATCGACGCGCTCGCGGGCCACGCGGTGGCCGGGCATTCGACGTTCGAGCCGAGGCTCATCGTCCGTGAATCGACCGCAGCCTGCGGCTGACACGCCTCGCGCTTTCACGCGTCGAGCTTCGCGGGCGTCATGCGCGGCGTCAGCATCTGCATGACGGCCAGGGCGACGAGGTAGGCAAGCGCGCCGATCGCGAACAACACCCAGTAGTGGCCGGTGCGTTGCAGGACCTGCCCGATCACTTCCGAAAACAGCACCGCGCCGATCGAGCCCGCCATCCCGCCGATGCCGACCACCGCGCCCAGCGCGCGCTTCGGGAAGAGATCGGACGCCGTGGTGAAGAGGTTCGCGGACCAGCCCTGATGCGCTGCCGCCGCCAGTCCGACGATCGCGACCGCGCCCCAGAGGTTGTCGACTTGTGAGACAAACGCGATCGGCAGCACGCAGCACGCGCAGATCAGCATCGCTGTCTTGCGCGCGGCGTTCACGCTCCATCCGGCACGCAGGAGCGCCGAAGAGAGCCAGCCGCCGCCGATGCTGCCCACGGTCGTCATCGCATAGATGCAGACGAGCGGCAGGCCGATGTGCTGCATGTCCATACCGCGCGACTCGTTGAGCCACTTCGGCAGCCAGAACAGATAGAACCACCACACCGGATCGGTCAGGAACTTACCGATCAGGAACGCCCACGTCTGGCGCTTTCTGATCAGTACACCCCAGCCCGGCGCGCGGGCATTCACGTTGGCGGCATCGAGCACCTCGACTTCGTCCTGCCCCTCCTCGTGGGAGCGCGGGTCGGCGGACCGGTAGAGCGCGAACCATACGGCCAGCCAGACGATGCCCATCGCCCCGATGATCACGAACGCCGCGCGCCAGCCGAACGCCAGCGCGAGCGGCGGAATGATTGCGGGCGCGAACACCGCGCCGATATTGGCGCCTGAGTTGAAGATGCCGGTCGCAAGCGCGCGCTCGCGGCGCGGGAACCATTCGGCAGTCGTCTTGATGGCGGCAGGGAAGTTGCCGCCCTCGCCGATGCCGAGCAGCGCACGCACCATGGCGAAGCCGGTCACCGAGCCGACCGCTGCGTGCAGGACTGCAGCCACGCTCCATATCAGCATGGCGAGCGCGTACGAAATGCGCGTGCCCAGCCAGTCGACGATGCGGCCGAAGCACAACAGGCCGACTGCGTAGAACGCCGAGAAGGCGATCACGATGCGGCCGTACTGCACCTGGGTCCAGCCGATGTCGTGCTGCAGCACTGGCGCGAGCAGACCGAGAATCTGACGGTCCATGTAGTTGATCACGGTCGCGAAGAAGAGCAGCGCGCAGACCGTCCAGCGGTAGCGGCTGGCGGTGCGGGCGAGCCCGATGACGGCAGTTTGCATGTAAGTCTCCGTTGCGCGGCGTCGCTCGTCGCGTCGCGCTATGTGTCATTGATGGCGAGGAACGCCGAGCCCGCGACGCATGGCACTGCGGGCGGCGTTACGTCACGAGCACGTTCAGTTAGGAAAACGTTTTTCTAGGTTAGAATATTTGCGATGCTTTTACTAGCCCCTAGTTTACCTAGTCTTGCGCATCAGGTACCAACGGTGTGACCATCCCGTCCTGACGTTTAGTTAATCGTTTTCGTTGGCGTCCGCGGCAGCCTGAGTCAGGCCGAGATGGTGGGACGTCGACGGAGATCGAGGGGACGCAGCGGGCGGAATACGGGTCGTTCATGTCGGCGCGAACAGACTGAAACGACGTGAGCGGATTTTCGTAGGGTTTTTCTGACTTCCGTCGAGCTGGTGCTCAGTTGCAAACCCAAGAGAACGAATAGCGAGACACGTTTGTGAAATTGCTAATTTCGGCGTCGATCCACTTACAATCAGGAGACAAAAATGCGTTCATCACGAAAATCATCCGTTATTTTTGCGTTCAGTACACTGACGCTTCTTCTCGTTAGTGCCTGCGGAGGCGGCGGGAATGATGGTCTGAAAAATCCAGTTTCTTCTGCAGCTACAGTTTCTCTTCATGGAATTGTCTATGGAGCGACGGATACGAGCGTCCCTTCAGGCGCAGGGGTGCCCATCACCATGATGGGACAGATGAGAGCGCTTTTTGACCTCATCAGGAAGGCACCTGATTTCACGCAAGTGGTCATGGACTTGGGCGACGGCAGCCCGGTGCACGTGCTCGATACCAACACGGGCGATAAATTCCTGCCTGGCAAACTGGCGCTCGGTCTGTCGTACATACTGATCGATATGAAGGCGAAAGGGGATCCGAAATACGCGGATTACCTCGCGACGTATCAAAAGATAACGACCGCGATGATGGCGCAGACGAGCGGCGCCAGTTACACGTACGCAAATACGTCATGGGGCGAGTACTACTACCTCGTTGCGCTCAATAATTTCAAGGCGCACGGTATGCTCAACGAGGTCTTCAGCGACGCCATGCTGGCTACGCTGCAGAATCGCCTGACCTTCTGCGATATGTTCGGCGCGGATGCAAGCGGCACGAAGAATACGTGCCCCGCCACAGGTGTGCCGATCGACGTTGCATCGCTTAATACCGCGCAGAATTACTATGCGGTTTCTTACGGCATTGCGGGGCTGAGACAGAAACTCGGGTGGAGCAATCCGACTTTCTCTTCCGCCACCGACCCGGCTGTGGCATCGATGGGCGCGCGGGACGCGCTTCTGTACACACTCACGAATCACATTAGAAAAGACTCGTCCGGCGGTTTTTCCGACGAGGCCTCGAATACCCATACCACCTATTATGATCGGGCACGCTTCGATCGATACAGCACGCTGCTCATTGGCGAAGTCGTTGAGCGAACGTTCGAAATGGGCAATGAGGCCAATCTAACACCTGAATTGAAATCCTATCTGCGCAAGTCAGTCGATCTGATTCTTCCCCAACTCAACGCAGACGGGCAGGGTTTCAACTATGGCCGCTCCATCGGCCCATACGGCGACACAGCCTTCATGGAAATTCTGACCGCGGCGGCCAATGCAGGCGTGTTGACCGCGCAGGAAATGCAGGTCGCCTATTCGTTCATCTATAAGGCGGCTTACCGCTTTGACACGTTCTGGTACGACCCGGCCCTGCCCACTCCGTCCGTGAATATGTGGGTCAAAGGCCGTGGGACCGATTCGTATCGCGGCAAACCTCGTGTGATGGGCGAGAATTTCAGCCTTTTACACCAGTACATGTATGTGAATGCCTGGTGGAACAAACTGGGTTTTGGCGGCAATGCACCCATGGCTGATTCCGACCTGCAAGCCTGGCTGGATGCGAGGCCGCATTACACGCTCACCTGGTACAACCTGCCCACGGATACGGCTCACCCTTACAGCGCAGCGCTCATCACGGTGCGCGACGGCAAGCGCGTCATCAATCTCAACCTGAGCCAGGCACCCGACTACAATTCGTACACGCCCTATTACCCGACGCCGTTCTCCGACAACCTGATTTATGGCACAACGGATCTGGGGTATGCGTTGCTGATTCCGCAAGTTTCCTATAACGGGAAAACCTACATTCCGGTCACGTATTATAAGAACCTGAACGTTCAGGAAAATAACGGCCAGGTGGTCGTCTCTTTCGACACGACCAAGTTCCGGCAGGCGGTTAAGAATGCAACCTATGCCACGGATATCGACCTGCAGGTCCACACGGTCCTAACGTTTGGTCAAGGCACACTGACGCGAGCCGATACGCTGAATTCTGGAACGTTGACCGGCAACATCGCGGTCGAGACGGACTTCACGTCTTTTGCAGATTTCCAGCACGCCACAGCGAGTAGCGATGGTTTCTCGGTTAGCTACTCCAATAGTAATGCGACCAGCTATGGCACTACGGGTTTTGACAGTTGTGTCCTGTCTAACTTCGAGATGGCGGGCGGGGTCACCAATCCGTTGTCGACCACTCCGATCGGGCAGTTGCATTCGAATTTCGCCTGTACGACGCGCCCCTTCGCACTCAACGCGGGCAGTAATCGTACGTTCACCTGGACTCTGAAGTACGCCGGTTCGAATTGATCCTGTGAAGTGCGCCGGCCTTTGTAAGGGCCGGCGTTGCCCTGCAAGGAAGTTTATTATCTGAAAAGCTTCCCATGGTCGAATTTTCCTGATGTGTAATCTGGTGTTCAACTTTCCTCTCACACAAAAGGGAGTGCTGTGCCTGTTAGTGAATCATTCGCAGACGACTCATCAGAATCTGCCTGAAATATTGATGTCGTCCGGCCGACTTCCAGATGCAGTTCGGGCAGCCCAAAGCCCGACGAAGGACTGTTCGTTACTCGAAAGCGGTCAATGGTCCGAGCGGTTCGACCGGCTGCAGTGGGTCGGGAGTGTGAGTTCGCGATGCCGGAAGCTGTCGCCCGGCTGCTCGACGCCGCTACCGTCGGCAATCCATCACATTGCCGACGTAGAATCCAGCCCACCCCAAGGTCGGCATTGGCCGAGGAGTCCGCGTTGAGTATCCGGCGGGTCACGAAGGAGCAGTCGTTCGAATGAGCGCTCGAAAATGCGGTCGAGCGGCAGAAACTGAGCCGGCTTCTGCCACAGCGTGGTCTATGGTTAGCACAACCCCACATACAACGCCCGCGCAATAGGTAGCGCGGTGAAAAGCGAACGTGTACGTCGATCCCAACGCGGGTCTTTCAGTATTCGCAGACATTTCTTCGGTCGAGAATCTGCGAGCGCAAGGTGGGATCAGCAAGGTGCTGCGTGCCCGGCGAGTGATCTTCGCGTTGCGGTACATCCGCGATGTACCGCGGCACGGTCTGGGTGGCTCGCAAGGAAGAACCGACATCTTCGACGTCAGCTCGTCGCGCCGAAGTACACGGGTTGGCCGAAATGCTGATTGCGTGGCTCGTCGATTACCTGGCGGAACTGCTCGTAGCTGAGCGCCCACTGGTCGATCGACTGGATCTGGACCGCGTTGCCGTCAACCAGACGTTCGCCTTCGATGCGCCCGACCTGTATCTGCGCTTCGAGCGGATCAAGCACGGCATCGGCAGCCTGCCTGTCACTGTCGAAATGACGCTGGGCATACAGAGCGCGCTCGACGTTCTCGTGCCAGTCGCCGCCCATCTGGTAGCGCACCTGTTCGATAAAGGCGATCACGCCATGTCCGCGCGTCGGGCCGAGATGAATCCGGCGCAGCTTCAGACCGAACAGAAAATCTTGCAGCGCCACCTCGCGCACGCCGCGCTCGATGCACTGGTCCTGCACGCCGCCCATTTCGTTTTCGAGAAAGTCCTGGGTGTGCACCGCGTCGCCTAGCACCTTGAATGAATAGGCGTACGACTGCGTGGCCAGGAACACGCCGGTGCGCTGCGTGCCGTTGACCGTGCAGGTGACGCGGGCCAGCAACACGTCGTTAGCGCGTGCCTGTTCCAGTTGGCTTCGAGTCCAGTGCATGATCAGAGCAGACGGAAATTTGAAGATCTGCTCGTCCTCGATCAGCGGAAAACCGACCGAAAGCTTCATGGTCTCGGCGACGCTCAGCACCGAGAACAGGCAGTTGTCACCCGACGCGACCCGAAAGTACATCCGGTCCTTGTGCGGTGCATGGCTGAATGGATGCCACGGCTGTCCCATGTTGTTGAGGCCGAGATCGACTCGGTTGAGCGCGCCGCCGTGCTCCCTGACCGTCGCGAAGTCGCGCCCTTCGCCGCGGCATCCGATCGGTAGGATCAGGCGGCCACCGCCCGCCGTCCTCAGCCGCAGCTTGTTGCGGAAGTAGCGCCGCACCTCGAGGCCGCGCGCAATGCCCCCGGTTGCCGGGCCGCCCGGCATGTCTTTGAAGCCGATCTCGAGGGCGAGTTCCAGGACCGCCCGTTTGTCGGCGTCGGTGTCGGGCCAGGATGCGGCCTGCTGGACCACGATGGTCGCGCCGGCCGCCTTGCGCTCAACGAAGTTCATTCTCGGCAGTGTCGGATCGCGATAGACCCTGACAAACAACGCCTTGAGTTTCTCGTCACCCGGATCTAGCCGGCCGCCCGACGCACGCGCTTCCTTCCAGAAATATGCACACCACCAGCCGAAATCGAAATCCTGGTTGCTGGCATACAGTCGTTGCAGTCCCTTGAACTGATCGAGCTGCTGCTTGGTGATCCAGTCATGAGCCATTCCGGGTGCCTCCTGCAGGCCGTATGTGATCGGGCGGTGCGATGAAGGATCGGCGCTGCCCGAAAACGCCGGTTGGCAAAATCGTGCGCGGTATCCTGGCGCAATGGCGTCATCCTCGCACAGGAGAGCGACAGTTGGATCGTCAGTACTGGGGGTTTTCTCGGCGACGAGGCACCCGACAACGATTGCCGAGACCGCACGTGCAAGGTTTGAAGGAATGCCAGGGCTACATTCAAAGGCTTTCACGCTCAATTCCGCCAAGCGTGAGGCCACGAACTTCTACGTTTGGGAATCAGAGGACGCAGCCAAGGCGTTCTTCACCGATGAGTTGCTCGACCGGGTCACCGGTCTCTACGGGGTACGCCCTGATGTCGAGTTCGTGCAGATTGCCACGTTGGTGGAAAACGTTCGAGCATGACGTCGTCTAGTGTCGTGGGTAGAGAAACGCGAGCTTGTCTACACCATGATGAATCCGTGCCGCATGCCGAGCATCACCGCTTCGGTGCGGTTGGTCGCACCGAGTTTGCCGAAGATTGACGAGAGGTGGAATTTCACCGTGTTGTCCGAGATGTCGAGGTGCCGCGCGATCTCCTTGTTGCCGAGTCCGTCGGCGAGCATCGCCAGCACTTCGATCTCTCGTAACGTCAAGGCTTCGAACGGTTCGCCGGATCCCTTCTGGCGCGACGGTCTTGTTTCGGCCAGTAGCCTTGCGAGGATGTCGGGCGTCAGCACGCAAAGGCCTGCGGCGACGGCTTCGATGGACACGACGATTTCAGCTGGCACCGCGTTGCGCGGCAGGATAGCCACCGCATCGGCGGGCAACGCATCGAAGATCCAGTCGCTGTCCGGGTCGTCGCTCAACAGGACGAGCGACGGTGACGCGGGCGAGAGTTCGAGTAGCGTCTTGAGCGCATCGCTCGCCTCCGGCGCGATGTCGGTGACGACCACATCCGGCGCCGATCCGGCGAGGCAATCGACGAGCTTTTCGGCGTCGGGCGCGCTACCCAGGAACTCAAGTGCCGGGTTCGCCTCGACAAGCGCTTGCAGACTTGCGCGCTCTTGCCACGATGCCGCGATCACTACGACCCGTAAAGGCGCCCTCCGTATCGTCTGTCCATCCGACATTTGGTCGCTTCCCGGACGTCACCTGCACGAATTCCGTTGGGGCCGTTCGCCCACCGTTACCGAACACGCGTGGCGTTCGCCGCCTCGGATCAAGGCGATGTGCAATTGCTGCCCAATGCTTGCGGAGCCCAGCGCCGCACTCACGTCACCCATATCGCGGCAAGGCTTGCCGTCCAGTTCGATCAGTACATCGCCTATCAGCACGCCCGCCTGCTCCGCAGGGCCGCCCGGCGCAAGCGAATTGATCAGCAATCCACTGCTGAACGACAGGTTCATTTTATTGACCCAGGCGTCCAGCAGGCCGACCCGCTGCGTGCCGACACCAAGGTAGCCCCGCGAGACGCGCCCTTTAGCCAACAGTTCATCGGTGACACGCTCCACGGTCATCCCCGGAATCACGATGCCGGCGCCGCGCATCAGTGCCGAGGTGCAGATGCCGATGACCTGCCCGCGCATGTCCGCGAGGGCCGCCCCGGAGAAACCCGGGCGCAGACCGCCGTCCAGTCGCACGAACGCATCGAGTTGTCCGCCTTTCCATGTGCGCCAGGGACCACCTATGCTGCCGATCACGCCAAAATCAGCGCTGACGCCGGAATCGTCCGCACGTGCGACGGCGAGCGCAAGATGACCCGGCTTCAGTGAGTGGGCGTCGCCAGAATCGATCGGGTCGAGGTCCACGCCGTCCAGTTTCAGCACGCCGACGTCGGACCCCAGATCCAGGCCCGCGAGGACTGCGGCGACCGTACGGCCGTCGGTCAATGTGACTTCGATGCCGTCCTCACGCCTGAGCGTGTGTGCAGCCGTCACGACGACGCCACGTCGCCAGATTACGCCACTCGACGGCATGCGATGTCGGCCGTGTACTGCGACGACACTCCGCCCGACTCGCGCGACGATGTCTGCCAGATTGTCCGAGAGATCCATCAAAGGATTTCCGCTCGAGGATGTGGTTTCCATTTCAAGCCCCCTGTCAATTGCGTGCGACCTGCCAGTTCTTCGCGTCGACGTTTGCTCGCCTGTCCAGCTAGCGTTATGACGACGGGTTCACAATGACAGAACGACGGGGGGCGCACACCACCCAAATGGGTAGCCGGGTAGATGCAATGCGGACTTCACGATGCAACGAGTCTGGTCTGCGACCAGCACGTCCCTGATCACACTGCGGTTAGCGCCGCCCGCTACGGCCCCATACATAGCGAACCCACCGCTGCCACCGGCTTTGCGGTGGAGCGGGCGCGTGGCGCGCAGTCTGCGCTTCGCAGTCGCGCTGGACGGACTTCTGCACCTGTTCGTGGATCTGCCTCAAACTCATGCCGCCTGGGCCTTTCAGTTTGTCGGGATCGGTAGCAGGATCGCCATCGGGATCGTCTGTCATGAGAGTCGCCTATTTGTGATGAGGCGACTTGATCTTGATACAGATGCTCAGTAGCAGCAAGTTGGACACGGATCGCCGACCGGCGCGTAGTCCGACAGTCCTTGCCGGCATGGCGTTCGTGAAGTAGATTTTTCTAATGAGGTTCGAGCCGGGAGGGACGGCCATGGAACTGAGCGTGGAACGGGTCGAGGTTTGGGCAGCTACCATCGACGATAAACCGGGAGGCCTTGCGAAGGTCTTAAGCGTCTTGCGGGATGCTGGTGTCGACTTGCAGTTCGTCGTGGCACGTCGAACGCCAGAGGCAGCGGGTAAGGGAGTCGTGTTTGTCGCTCCGCTAGAGGGAGAAAGTGCGATCCGTGCCGCCACACAGGCGGGGTTCAGCGTCAGCCCGAGCCTTCACTCCGTCCGTGTAATGGGTCTGGACCAGTTGGGCATCATCGCGCAGTTGACCCAGATGTTGGCGGATGGGGGGATCAACCTTCGCGGCGTCTCGGCTGCTGTACTTGGCACGCAGTTCATTGCGTATCTCGCGGTCGACTCGTTGGACGATGCCGAAAAGGCGATTGACCTTCTACAAAGGGCCTGAAGTACCCGTACCGGACCGCGAACCGGCTTGGCTCTTGCTGACGAGGCAAGGGGGCCGCTCTGTCTGACACGACTGCCGTCGACCATCTCAAATCCGTTGCGACAAAGCCGAGCGGCCATTTGAATGGCGAACGAAGCGCCGGGCATGGCGGCGAATCCCGTTGCCGGTAGGAGGTCGACAGTGATGAAGACACCGACGACCCGAAGGCGGGTGCTTTGGGCGCTCTCGCTTTGCATTATCGCGACTTGCATGGCAGTTGGCGGGGCATTGCTGTTCGAGCTGTCGGTGGTCGGCCATGCCGTGAGCGATTTCCGCCGGGACGCGGCCCTGGCGCAAGCGGACATCGCGCGTGGCGAGCCGGCTACGCCCGAGGAGCGCATCAACCCGCCCTATCTGAAGCGATACGGGTTGGACCGTAACCTGTACAAGGACATTCACGGAAACTTTTCGCCAACGGGTGCTGACTGGCGCCAATGGGGGCTGAGAACCAAGGTCGCAGCCACTGTGTTGTGGCTGGGTCACGATCCACCGGGAACGTGGTGGACCTACGTTCAGATCAAGTGCGTTGACCGGTTTCCTCAAGCTCACGCCGACAGCGAGCCGATCGTCGATGTTGCCGACGCTTGCCTCGGCGAGCCGCATTGATCGTCCCGTTGGTCACTTCCGATCATCGGAACGGCCAGCGCCGAGTGCCTCGAGCAACGGCCGGAGGGCATCCAGTTCCGCGCCGAAGCCGCTCCAGTCTCCCGCCTTCAGTCGCTCGATGGCGCGGTCATAGTGGACAAGTGCCTCTCGCGCGCGAGCGTCCACGGTGCCTCGGGCTGGCGATGCCGCTTGTGCGGTCTCACTGAAAAGCGCCGCCAGCGCCTCATCCAGAGTGTTCTCCATCACCACACGGTCCCCATAGGCGGCAATCACCCGCTTCAACTCCGGCAACTGACCGGACGCCGCGCGCAAATAGAGCGGCGAAACGTAGAGGATCGAGTTCTCGATCGGCACGACCACGAGATGACCGCGAATGACGCGTGAGCCCATCTGGTTCCACAACGAGATCTGCTGCGAGATCTCGGTATTCTGCTGAATCCGCGCTTCGATCTGAAACGGCCCATAGATCAGCTTGTCCTTGGGAAAGGTGTACACGACGAGCTTGCCGTACCCGGGCGGATCGCAACGCGCCGCCAGCCAGGCAATCATGTTCTCGCGCTGGCTCGGCACCATCGGCAGCATGAGGATGAACTCGGCGCGTGCGTCGCCGGGGAGTCGCATGATCGTGTAATACGGCGGCATCGTGCTGGCGGTGCTTCCGCCATCCATTCCGACCAGCTCCTGGGGAAACTGCCACAGATCCTCGCGGTTGTAGAAGATCTCCGGCGCATCCATATGATAGGCGCGGTAGAGCTGCGCCTGGATCAGGAACAGATCTTCGGGATAGCGGATATGCTTTCGCAGCTCCGGTGGCATCGCGTCCAAAGGCTTGAACGAACCCGGGAAGATGCGCTCGTATGTGCGCAGGAGCGGATCGGCGGGATCGCTGACGTAGAAATCGACCGTGCCGTTATATGCATCGACCACGACCTTGACGGCGTTTCGGATGTAATTGGCGCCATCGCCGAAACCCGGCCGGGAGTAAGGAAACCACTGGCTGACGGTGTAGGCGTCCTGGATCCAGAACAGGCGCCCATTGCTTGCGACGACATAGGGGTCATGATCGAGAGTCAGGAATGGCGCGATCGTACGCACGCGGTCCTGAATGTTGCGATGAAGCAGGATCCGGCTCTTGTCTGTGATATAGCCGCTCAGCAGGATGTTCGGATCGTCGAGCTGCCAGGCGAACAGACTCCGGCGTGCCACACTGCCGATGCTGACGCCATCGCGCCCGCTATACGTCGTGTAGGCATTAGTCGGCCGTTGGGGAAAGTCGAACTCAGCTACGTTGCCATTCACGATGACGTAGTCCTGGCGGCCTTCGCTGAAATAAAGACGTGGTTCGCGAATGGCCGGGCCGCCGTTGGAGACTGGCGGAATATCGCGCAGATAGAAAATCGGTAAGCCTTCGGTGGATTTCTCGGTGACTGGCGACATCACGACGCCGATGCCGTGAGTAAAGATAAGGTGCAGGTTCACCCAGGTTTGGGCGTTGGTCGCAAGCATCGCCGGTTCCAGTTCACGCGCCGACAGCATTACCTGTCTGTATCCGGCGTCAAGCTGATAGCGGTCGATGTCCACCGAAATAAACTTGTAGTAAGTCCTGATCTCCTGCAACTGTGCATAGGTATCCATCAGCGGTTGCACATCCCATAGCCGGATGTTGTCGATGGTCGCCCGATTGGCTTGCAGCGAGTCGAGAGTCAGTCCCTGCTCGGCCTCAAACGGTTTAACCTCGATCTTTGCGAGGCCGTAAGCCTGTCGCGTTAGCGCGATGGTGTGCTCGATATAGGGTGTTTCCAGTTTCAGCTCGCTCGGTTTGACATAGAAGCGCTGAAACAGCGACGGATAGATCACAGCGAATACAAACGAACTGCCGAATACGAGCAGCGCGAGAACGACGGGTTGCAGATGGCTCCGTCGGCGCATGTTGATCCAAAGGGCAACGGATGAGGCCGCGGCAAGGCCGACAAGCAACCACAGGACCGGCAACTCGACGTGGACATCGGTATAGCTGGCGCCGACCACGACGCCGTTGTCGCCATAGAGCAGCAGAAAGCGGTCGAGCCACCACGACCAGGCCTTCACCGCAAAGAACAAACCGAGCAGTGCCGAACCATGAGTGATGGGGGCGGCCGAGAGCGTGCGTGGTGGCCGCTCCAGCGCGATGTCACCGCGCAACCCGTAGACAGCACCTGCCACGATCGCGCTCCAGAAGATTAGCTGCAGCAGCCAGTTCTTGAGTGCGGCATACGCGGGGAGCGAGAACAGATAAAAGCCGATATCCCTGTCAAAGATCGGATCGCGTTCGCCAACAGGGACCTGATAAATGAAGCGAAGCGCGAGGTCCCAGTTCGAGACTTCGCTAGCGGCAATAACCAACCCTAGGACGACTGCGGCGCAGGCAATACTGGAGCGCCAGGGAACGTGCGGCGCGATCAGTTCAGACAATTCAACGGCAACTTCAGTCGGACCCGATCGATCAACAGATTGCGCTCGCAAGACATCGACGCGCCTCGCGTAACGATGCGCCAAAATCCCGGACAGCCATATCGCGCACGCCGAGACTGCGAACACCGCAGCAAACAGCAGCGCTCTCGCGCAGAGGATGGTCCAGAAAACGCCACCATAGCCGATCGAAGAGAACCAGAGCCAGTTGACCAGGATGCCGGTGATGCGTCCGACGACAAGCAGGCCAACGATGACGGCCGTCACCGCGATTGCATAACGTCTCAGGCGCACGCCGGACTTCACTTCCGACCGCATGGTCTCTCCTGTGCTGGCCGTCGCCCTGCCCTGCTGCGATTGCGATCCGGGTTCGGATGGCTACATTAATTCAAGCTATCTGAAGCCGCTCCACGAACCATGACGAAAGACCCTTGTGGACGTGGCGCGAGTCAAAACGGACAGTGCCCGGCGCAGCGATGCGGCAATTATGCCAAAGTTCATCCATCGCAATCGACGCTCGACGTCGAACTCTCGTTCCAGGTGTCGACGGCGGCGGCACGCCCTTTGCTGCGTTGAAACGGTTCAGTTCATCTCACGAAAAGGGACCCCTATCATGAAGCTCTACTATTCGCCTGGTGCCTGCAGCCTCGCCGACCATATCGCCATGCATGAGGCCGATCTCACTTTCGAAAGGATTCGCGTCGACTTGAAGTCCAAGGAGACCGAGACTGGGGAGCAATTCAATCGGATCAATCCAAAGAGTTACGTCCCAACCCTCGAAATGGATGATGGTCAACGGCTTACCGAGAATATCGCGATTCTTTCGTGGGTCGCACAGCGCAAGCCTGCCCTTGCGCCGAATAGCGAACCCGGCAGCCTGCGCCTGCTCGAGATGCTCGCGTTCATTTCGACGGAAATCCACAAACAGTTCAGCCGTGTTTTCAAGCCCACTTCGGATGCTGAAGCAACGGCAGCGCGCGAGAAGCTCGGTCAACGCTTCCAGTTGATCGCCACCATGTTCAAGGGCGAATACCTGTTCGGCAGCGAAGCGAGTGTGGCGGACGCCTATCTGTTCACGATGCTGCTCTGGGCCAAAAAGGTAGGCATCGAAGTGCCGGAGAAATTGCGAAACTTTGCCGAACTGATGCGCGCGCGTCCGGCCGTCCAGCTTGCCATGAAGCACGAGGGACTCGACTGATGAAACGCAGATCCTCGCCGCGCGCACCTTTAGCTGGATGATTCGTGTGCGTTCGGGCTCGCTCAATGCAGCGTGGCGAGTGCGGCGCGGATACGCATCCCCTGCTCTTCGGAGACGAGCCGATCGAGCACTTCCGCGAAATGGGGGTGATGCATACCGGAATGGAGGTACTGCCACCGGTAGGCATGATGGAAATTCGCTTCGATCGACACGGCTTCTGCCTCGACGACGGCACGCCCGCAGTTCGCGATGAAATACCGCGAGTCCGCTGTCGCCTGCCCGCGCAAAATGCCATCGATCGCAATCATCAGGTCGATGAACTCATTGACCGCGTTGTCGCGCGCCGCATCTGTCAGCGTAGCGTCGTGCCGCTTCCATTCCAGCTCATCGAGAATGGCGTGCTGACTTTCTTCCTTCCAGTGGTACAGAAATACATCCTTGAACAGCTCGGATAACTGATCGTCAGGATGAATGCTCTGGCGGTAGTGAATTTGCGAGAAGAGTTCAATATGCAGCGTCATGGCCAGCACCGCCCACGTGCTCTTGCCGAGGACCACGGCGGCAAGCGCATCGGGATCGACGTCGAAGCGGTAACCCGCGGGCAGCGTTTCGCCGATCATTTTTTCGATGCGGCGAAACAGCGCCTGGTGTTTAAGCTCTTCGTCGCTGAAACGCACGAGCGCTTCGAGTGCCACCTGATCGCCGAGCCAGTAGTCGCGGCTCACTTCCAGCACCTTGGCGTTAATGAAGCGCTCGACGAGCCCGAACACGTTCGCGTATGTGCGCCCCTGAATCTGGCTGACGAACCGCTTCTCAGCCTCCGAGAGCATGATGAAATCCGGCACCAGCGAGAGCCCGTCCGGCAAATACTTCTGGGACATGTCGAAGGTACGGCCTCCAATCACGTCACGGTCGATGTCCCAACTGACCATCTTCGAAGCGCGAATGCATCGGGCGTAGCGATCGCGATCGGACAGCCGCAATATTGCGTTCATGAAAGTTCTCCCAATATGGACCGCCACGCGGTCTAGCGTTGAGTGTCGATTCACCGGGCAGAGCCAGTCGAAGGATCTGGCTTTCCGGCACGCTCAATTTACGATTGGGAGTCTTGAAGTTCTATGATCGAGTCGCCGGACGATATGACTGAAACGCCGTTTCGTCACGTTGGTCGCACAGGTCGACAATTGAGTGGGTAGAAACAGCACGGCGCGTCGCGGCAGGCATCACTGATCCCGCAGTGCGGCAACGCCATGCGTAGGTTGCGCGTGCTGCGCTGATGTGGCCACGCCGTTCGACTTTCCTTTGCTCTTGCGCCAGCCGGCCGGCGGCATGCCGAATTCGCGTCTGAACGCGCGACTGAATGCGGCTTCCGACTCATAGCCAATCTGTTCCGCAACGGCGTTGAGCGGCTTGCTACCGATCAGAAGTTCGTGCGCCGCAATCTGCATGCGCCATCTCGCGAGGTATTGCATGGGCGGCTGCCCCAGAAGATCGGTAAAGCGTTGCGCCAACGCGGAACGCGACAGGCCCACTTTGCGCGCAAGTTCCTCGACGGTCCACGCATGCGCCGCCTGCGCATGAAGCAGCGAGAGCGCGCGTCCAACGTAGCGGTCACGCACGCCGGCGAGCCACCCGGTCTGGTTATCAGGTAGCGCTTCAATACAGCTACGGATTGCTTCGACAAACAGCAGTTCCGATAGCCTGGCAAGCACAATCGTGCCGCCCGCGCGCGAGTCGGCCGCTTCCGCGGCAGCAAGTTTGAGAGACGACTCGAGCCATGCCGCACGCGGATCCTGGCGCATGTCGATCTTGAACAGTCGCGGCAGCGATGAGAGCAGCGGATTGCTCAAAGTATCGTCGCAGGCCAGAAAGCCGCACACGATGCGCGTCACAGCGCCCCCGCCGCCATAGGACAGCGTCATCACTTCACCGGGTGCTGTCACCATCTGCCCGGCCAGTAGCGAGTCCGACGGCACAGGGGAGATATCGATCGCGCTGCCGATGATGTGCGTTTCACCCTGAGGCACCACGATCAGTTCGCCGGCATGGACGTGAATCGCCGAACCGGGATCGTCGGCCAGCTTCGCCCAGCAACTCCCCTCTATGATCAGATGATAAGAAACGACGCGCTCGGAAGGCGGCAAGTAAGCGCCGCAGAGCGATGCATCGGTGCGACCGATCAGACACCACGGTGCGGTGAGTGTCCCGTTCAGAAACACGGCGCCGCTCAGACGAACAGCGCGCAGAACATCAGAGACTGCATCCATGGATAGCTCGCGTGAAATGCGATTTCCCGGGCGAGAAACCTGGCCGCCGTTCATTCTTCAGGATGGCCAAGGGCTCCATGTTATACCCGCAACCTCACTTGATGACAATTCCCTTACTGGCGTTTTGCGCGAGGCTTATGAAGCGCTTTGCGGGTCCGTTGAAGACTCGCGCCTGGCAAAAAGCGCACCACGGAACGTGCGCTTCGCCAGGATGACAGGACGATCTTTGTGGACGCCCGCACTGCGCACGCGATGCATCGGCAAGAAGTGGACGATCGGACAAGAAAGATCGACGCACGGACAGGACGGCAATGGCTTGCCGCGGGCAGAGTTCATGACAGGAAGGAACATCACGGATCGGCGTCATCCGTACTTCGCCAACAAGCCTTCCTCGGACTCTGGAAACCTGGCGCATGACCCAACTTGCACGAATCGGTTCAAGCACAGCAACTGACCGCTTCGCGCAAACACAGTAGCGTGAGACACCGATGAAACGCCTGATAAGCCGTGCGATGTACCACCCGATCATTGCGCTATCCGTTTTCTATCTGGCCGACGTTATGCATCACGTCGATTACAGCATCGCTGGTGCATTGCTTGTTCTGACCGCGAAAACGATCTCGCGGGTTTCAAGTCTGTTCGACAAGGGATAGAGCTGCGATGCGAAGCGTTCGTCGATCAACGTCCGAGCGCGGCGCTGCAATTCAGCATTGGCATAAGAGACACTGGCTGCGATCGGCAAATCAACGAACAGAGGCCATAAAAAAGGCCTGTTCGTGATGCAGATGCACGAACATGATCGATAGAATTTCCTCTAGCACGTTACACACGGTCCCGCGTCCGATATCTGTCGGACCGCTTTCTCACATCGGATCTCCGGTTAATTCAGCATGGCACGGCTTGCACGGCACTACGTCCCCGATCAACCGCAGCACGTTATCTTGCAGGGACTCGCGGGGCCCGCTTTCATGGACGAAGGAGACTACCTGTACTTCCTCGCCTGCGTGGCAGACGCAGCGCGCGTCGCCGATCTGGCGGTCCATGCATGGGTGCTCATGCCTGATGCGGTACAGTTCCTCGTCACGCCTTCGTACGAGTCGAGCGTCGCCATGGCAATGCAGGCGGTTGGCCGACGCTATGCCGAGACCTTCAACCGCCGCCATGGACGCCGCGGTGCGGTATGGCGTGGCGAGTACCGGTCGACAGTGATCGAGCCCGACCGGTATTTCCTGCTCGCGAGCCAGGTCATCGATCAAGCGCCGGTGCGCAATGGCCTGGCGGCCGAGCCGGGAAACTACCCGTGGTCGAGCTGCGCGCACCACATCGGGCTGCGTGTCGATAGGTTCATCAAGGACCATCCACTGTACCGGGCGCTCGGCAATACGCCGTTCGAGCGCCACCAGGCTTATCGCGATCTGGGCGCACAGCCTGTCGACGAACGCGAGATCAATAACCTGATGCAATCGACGCTCAACGGCTGGGTGCTCGGCAGCCCCGCGTATTGCGAATGGGCGGCGCAGACAGCCAATCGGCGCTTGATGCCACTGCTGCTGCGCGACCGGCCGTCCACGGTTCGCACCACACGCTCGCTCGTACACGTGGGCTGAGCAAAGAACGATCGAGCTTCGCGAGATTACACGACCGTGCCGACACCGCTCGTCGCGCGAGGCCCTGCATTTCACGCACAACACATTGCCGCTCGCGTCTGCGCGAATCCCTCGCGATAGCGAGCGGTGAGGTGTGTGGCCGTGCGCCGCAGCAACGTCCGGTCGATCGTCAGGGCATGGAGCATTGCTTGCGAAAGTGCCTCGATCCCGACGCTGCCCGGCACGCACGCTGGCTCCCACGTCGCTGCAAACGCGGACTGTTTCGTCGTGTCGTTCGCGCGCGCCGGATGGAAGAAGTTCACCCGCGGCAAGCCGCACGCCAGCGCGACGATCCGTCCGTGCAGGCTGCTTCCCGCGTAGGCCGTGGCGTCTGCGATCAGTGCGCAGATGTCCCATATCTCCAGCGAACGGAAGAGTTGCGTACGTGAGACCTTCATCCGTGCCGCAACCCGCTCGTAGCAGGCCATATCGTCGTGCCAGGGCGCCGCACCCGCTCGAAAGAACACAATACCGAGCCCGCTCTCGTTCGACACGCGATCGAGCTCGCGCGCAAGCACACCGAGCGTTCCGTCGTCGCCGAAATCCGCACTGAACTGCACGGCGACATACCCCTCGGGAAACGCCCTTTGCAAATCCGCCACGCCGCTTCGTTCCTTGCACGCGCGAATGTTCGCGCCGAACAGCTCCGTCACCATCACCGCCGGATCCGGCACGAGCCGCGCGAGAATGCCTGCTGCGGCGAGCCCGTTCTGGGTGTGGATGTCACGCACGCTGACGTCGTCGGCTTGCGCGAGCTTCGACAGGACTTCTGCTCGCATCCCGGGATCCAGTCGCTCCACATCGACGCCGCCGGCCGCTTGATAAGTGACGCTCGACGCACAGGGAAACATCTCGCGAGACGTCATGTAGGGGGCAAGCGCATCGAGACGCGTCAGCGCACGTGCCCACGCGCGTCGCTCGCCGTTGTGCGTTTCCAGTCGCGCGATGATCTTCTGTGCCTGGTCCCACGGCAGCAGCATCACCGCCGCCTCCCAGTCGCCGCAAGTCAGGATCTCGCCGCCTGCGTGCACGATATGCACACGGTCCTTGCCGCGTTCGGCGGCCAGTTGCGCGAGCGCCTGAACAGCGTGGCCGCCGTGGACGCGCAGGTCGCGCTCCGCGAGCCCGGCGAAGATCACGTCGTCGCACGCAAGCAGTTTTGCGACGACGTGAGGGAACAGCAGGTCACCCAGGTTGTGGCGATCGAAGGCGCCGAACACCACGACCGCATCATGTTTTCCTGTGTCTCGCATCATGATTCGGGCCCCGACCTCCCTCGGTACGAAGTCGCCGCTCGTCGTGCCACTCCTCCACCTGCCAGGCGATGAGTCCAGGCAGAAAGACGATGATGTCACGAATACGGCGCGCACCCGCGAGCGCGAGGCAAAGCTGCGGATGGAAACCAGGCACCGTGCCGATCAGCAGAAATCCACCTTCCTGAACGCCGAGTGCGCCAGGCACAAAGAACGCGACGCTACTGAGCGCCTGGATGAGCGACTCGAGTACGACTGCCTGCAGGAAACCTGCTTTTGCCGACAGAAAATAGAGCGCGATCCATAGCTCGAGCGCCGTCGCGATGCATTGGAGTGATTGCCAGATGAGCAGGTAACGGATGATGACGCCGGGCTGATGCCAGAGCTCACTGATCGATTGATCGATGCGCACCGACTCGCCGACGAGCGAGCGGAACTTGCCGCTCGTGATGCGATTGAAAAGTTGATTGCCGAGCGGCGGCGAAGGCGGCCCACCCAACGTGTATAGGTCGTCAGATACGTTGTCTGCGCACCGGTCAGCGGACCCGTGCGAACGCTCGCAGCACGGCGTCGCCGCGCGGCGTCACGTGAGATAACCGGAAGCCCGGCCCAGCTGGCTCATTCGCAATCAACTGCAGTTCGCGGAGCGCGCCAAGCTCTGCCCGATCCGAATCAATTCGTTCAGGCGCATCCTTCAACAGCAGCAACGTGGCCACTTCGTGCGGGCTCAACATGTCGTTTACCTCACGGCGGGAGCGAAGGAACGGGTGACCAGATCCGGCCACGGCTGCATCGGCAGCACGCGAATACCGGAACCGGCAGGATTGGCGGAAGCTCGTCGCCTATCGGGTTGACGAGCGACGTGTGCGAGGCGGACCTCGTCGTTCCGCCGTGTCAGGCGTCGCCTTTTCGACGCGCTCGAGAAAGGCACGGACCATTTCCCCGACCTGTGCCTCGGCGACGGACGCGCCGTCCGGCTGCACTTCCGGCGGCACGGCCGCGCGCATCATCGCGTCGACGCCCGTTGCGCAGACCGGCAGGCCAGCGGGCCTGGTGTCCTCGTGGAGCTCACGCTCGTCGTCGTGATCGCCGCCGGCGTGGCACGGTCTGATTGTTTTAGACGCGATGTCCATCCAGCCGCGGGTGTATCCGGCGAACTGCAGGGTAAGCCAAGGCATCACATCCGCTTGACGTCTGAGGAACTGTTCAGGCGTCTGGGCGCGCAATACGCTTTCCCAGTGCAGCGCGGCACCCGTGACCGCGGACCTGTAGGTATCCACGTTCAGCCGTATCAGCGCGCAATAACCGGCGAGGAACTGGTTGGGCAGTTGCGACACGTCGGTCGGAACGGATAGGGTAAATGGCATCTGTTTTGGGCTGCTCACGGAATATCTCTCAGGTTCTCGCGGACACGGCGATCGCTGCCACTGCGATTCGTGAAGGTCGTTCCCACACCGGGCCGTTGGCCAGGCAGACGGTCTGAAGCTGTCTTAGAGCAGCCATTCTAACTTTGTTAATTCGGGTTACGATTTTTATGAGCCAGGGAGTTTCCCCAATATGTGGGAAATTGACGCCTGTGATGAGTGGAGCAAACCCCTCGCGCGCCGCACGACGCGACGGGAATACCGCGCGGCGCGCTGCGAGCCTCGTCATGCAAACGCTACGACACAGCAAACAGAACCTCAACCGCCGGCGTGAAAGCTCCGCTGAAATGTCGCCCGAGGAGCTCATTACAAGGGACGCTATCCAAAATACGAATGCGACCTGCCATGCATCTTGCCTCGCGCCGTCGAGCGCAAAAACGAACAGCCCCGTCAGCCTGGATCGCCGCATGCGTCGCGCTTCTTTTGTTGTCGCCACCCATCCTTGCCCAGGACGAAAAGCCCGGTATCGCCTTTTCCTCGATCGAGCCCGGCGCATCGCTGCCCGCGGGCTGGAAGAACATGCCGGTCGTGCGCGGCAAGCCCATCACGCAATACACGCTCGTTCGCGACGACCACACCACTGTGCTGCAGGCGGACGCGAACCGCTCTGCTTCCGCGCTGATGCACGAGGGTGATATCGACCTCGCTCGCACACCCGTCGTGGCATGGCGCTGGAAAGCGGATAGACCGATCGAAGGCGCCGATAACCGCGTGGCGTCGAAGGAAGACGCGCCAGCGCGGCTGGTGTTCATGTTTGCCGGAGACAAGAGCAAGCTGTCGCTTTTCGACCGGGCGAAGATGGGGCTGGCCAAGCAACTGAGTGGCGAAGATCTGCCCTATGCCACGTTGATGTACGTGTGGTCGACCACCGCCGCGCCGGGTACCGTCATTGCCAACCCTCGCACGAACCGCGTACAGATGATCGTGGTCTCCGGTCTGCCTGGCGATGCGGGTCAGTGGCAAAGCTTGCGCCGCAATATCGTGCAAGACTATGAGCGGGTCTTTCACGAACCGCCAGGACGAATCACAGGCTACGGGCTGCTGACCGATACCGACAATACCGGTGCCACGACACGCGCCTGGTACGGAGACGTCCAGTTCCTTCCCGGGCCTTGATCACGGGGTGCCGTCGAGTCGATCGAGCCCGTCGGCGCGGCGTGGCCGGCTGAGTGTCCCGCGCGCTTTCATAAGCGGAGATGACGCGCCTTGCCGATCACCGGCTTGCTTTGGGGCGCAGCCATCGACCCTTCATTCCTCAGGCGCTCAGATGCATTCCCGCGGTTTGTAGTACCACATGCCCAGAATCAAAGCCTGGGTGCGCAGCATCTTGCCGCCCGGGAACCGTCGATGCCTGATGCGGCTGAACACGTCGAATCGAGAAGCGTCGCCGCCGATCGCGTCCGCGAGAATTTTGCCGGCCATTCCCGCGAACACCAGCCCATGTCCGGAGAAGCCTTGCACATAGTAGAGGTTGTCGCCGATACGACCAGGATCCGGCGCGCGGTTCATCGTGACGTCGACAAAGCCGCCCCATGCACGGTCGATGTTCACGCGGTCGAGCTGCGGAAAAACGCCCGTCATGCGCCTGCGCATGCGGTCGATGACTTGCCGCATCGCTACCGAACCCGTGCCGATGCGCGTCCGCAGGCCAATGCCGTTCATGCGTACCCCATCCTGGTTCCGCCGGCTGCATGCCCTCTTCCACGAACGCGTCGACGGACCACGTATCGACGAACTCGTTTCGCGCCTTGCGGCGTTTGGCGACCTGGAAGTCCCGTTCCGCCACCTGAATCGCCTTGATGTTCAGCCGGTGCGCGAGCGCCGCGTCACGAAGATCGGGGGAATGGCCACGAGCGCAGCCGCGCTGCGGGCCGAGACGATGGTTGCCGCGCGGGAACGCGCGTTGCTCGATGTGCATCGTCAATACGAAATGCATAACGAGACACCCATGGGCTGCGTTTTTCGCGGCCGAACGGCGCGGCCTGCGGGGCGAGCGGCTATGTTCCGGTCGCGGACGAGATCGACTATCCCGCCGATCTGGAGGCCGCGCGCGACGGCCGGCAACGCAGACGTACGTGGCAAGCGTTCAGTTGTGGGAGAAAAGCGATGTCCATTCAGGAATATGCGCCGTATCGCGGCTGCAATATCGAGGTGAACGTTACGCTATCGAAGACGCATTGGCTCGGCGGCAAATATCGCCGTTATCGCGTGTCATGGACCGTGACGTTGCCCGGCAATCCGGAACAGGAACTGCTGAGTTTTCCGGAACAGTTCGATTTTCTGACCGAGCATGAAGCGTTCAAGTATGGAGAAAATCGGGCACACACCTTTGTCGATTCGATGTTGTCGACGCCTTCTCAAAGGCGCAGGCTCCGCGACGCGGTCGCTCGGCCCGCAACTCGCCAGGACGTTTTTTAATGGCTCGCGCCGGCGCGCCCTTTCGGAGCGGGCTTGATCGTGCCACCGGGTAGCGACCAGCGCGACGAGCAAGCAGCGTGCGCGCAAGCTCCGTAAAGCCCTCGCTCGCGCGACGTCGCCACCGACAGGCCGGTTCATCGATGTTTGAACACGATGCGCGCAGAGCGACAATGTTGTTCGGGGAACAGAAAGGTAAATACAATGCGACGCATGGCCGGTTTATCGTTGACGTTTTTTCGACGCAGGAGAAACATCGCACGAGATCGGAGCAGCCCCGTCCATTCCGCTGCCCCCATGTGTCGCGCTGCGCGCGGTAATCAGGAAAACATCGTCGTGGATGATCATGTGGTGGCATCTTCCATTACTGCCCTCCTGGCGGAGTCTGAATCAAGGCTGGTCGCGTCATCAACTCCTTTGCGGGTGACCCGCGGAAACGAGGTGCGAGTTGTGCCAATCCGAGCGAGCACGCATGCGGGACTCCCATGAGCCGGTAGCCGCCGGGCTTCGAAGCACGTCCTGGACGCCGACGCTCAGCGGCTCGCTGCTCGCGCTCGTGTTCTGGTGGCAGTCACTGACGCCGACACTGATTCCGCGGTCGTGGGGAACGCAAACCGTGGTCGGCGCGTTCTGTCTGGCCATCGGCTACGGGATAGGCACATTGGTCGGCCGCGGCGTGCATCGGCTGCTGGAGCGATGGGGACGCGTGGCCGGCAGCGAGGTCCGACGGCGCAGCTGGATCGTTCTGGCAGCGGCGTGGCTCATTGCACTATTCGTTGGCTCGAAGCTATGGCTCGGCTGGCAGAACGAGCAGCGTAGTTTCATGGGGATGGCGCCGGTCGCCTGGTTCGACGCCGTGCTGGTGATCGTCCTATCGCCGTTGAGCGCGGTGTTGCTGGTAGTCATCGGGCGATTGACGGCGCGCGGTGCCGCCGCAGTCAAGCAGGTCATCCAGGGCCACGTGCCCCCGATCGTTTCGGTGCCGGCAACAGCGCTGCTCATCATCGTCATTGGCATGGCGCTCGCTAGCGGAGTGGCCTTTCCCGCCCTCACCACGGTCTCCAACTTCGTCCACGGGCGGGTGAACGAGAACACGACCGAGGGAATCGTGGCCCCCACGTCGCCAACGGTGTCCGGCAGCAGCACGTCGTTCGTCGCATGGGACACCTTGGGCCGCATGGGGCGCGGCTTCGTGGCGACAGTGACAACCACGCAAGAGCTCGCGAAGTTCCACGGGACTGATGCGAGACTGGTCGATCCGGTGAGGGTCTACGTCGGAGTGCGTTCCGCGGACTCCCTCGAGCAGCGTGCGCAGATTGCGGTCCGCGAGCTCGAGCGCGCGGGCGGGTTCGAGCGGAAAGTGCTGGTCGTGTGGATACCCACCGGCACGGGCTGGATAGTCCCCAAAGCGGCGGCTTCGCTGGAGCAACTGCACGGTGGCGACACGGCGATCGTGGCGATCCAATACTCTTTCCTGCCTAGCCGACTCGCCATTTTCATGGATGCTGGTCTCGCGAACGAGGCGGGTATCACGCTCTTCAACGCGGTTCGCGCCCGATGGTCGATGCTCCCGCCGAAACGACGGCCAAAGCTCGTTCTGTTCGGCAAGAGTCTCGGCGCCGCGGGGGTGGAAGCGCCTTTCGTCGGGAAAGACGCCTCTGCCTCGGTGGCCAACATGATGGCCCGAACGGATGGCGTGCTGATCGTCGGCGCCAAACAAAGCAACCCGATCCATTCGCAACTCACTCGCGAGCGCGATAGCGGGTCGCCCTTCTGGCAGCCGATCTTCGATGGGGGGCGTTCGGTACGGTTCTTGAACCGCGATCCGCATCAGGTGGCATTGGACACCGACTGGCCGGCCCCGCGAATCGTGTACCTTCAGCATCCGGCCGATCCGGCCGTGTTCTGGAGTGCCAGTGCGTTCTGGTGGCCGCCCGAATGGCTGGCTCGGCCACGTGGCTTCGACGTGCCTGACGCCATGCATTGGTTTCCCATCGTCTCGGGCGTGCAGGCGGTGGGCGATCTGATTCACCAACTCGGCGTGCCGGCGGGTTTTGGTCACAACTACTCGTCGGAGGACTACGTCAACGGCTGGGCCAGCGTGGTGCCTCCCGAGGGCTGGACGCACGCCGATACCGAACGACTGGCGCGGTTCCTCGACCAGATTGCCGGCGATGAATCAGAGCCGTGATCGAGCTGAAGGCGAACGGATTGGGGCGGTGCCGCTGCAGCTTGCGGCGCGCACCGCAGAACATGGTCTCTAGCTAACGCCAGGCTCGTGTGAACTCGCCGACCACGCGCGCCAGATGCGCCTGCATCGCCGTGCGCGCGGCGGTCGCATCTCGCGCCATGATGGCCGCAAAGATGCGCTGATGGTCATCCTGTGACGCCGCCCGCAATGCGGGAGTATGAAAGTGCTCCTCGATCTTTTTCCACAACGGGTCGGCACGGGAGTTGTCCCACATCGCTGTCACCACGAGCCGGAGCATTTCGTTTCCCGTCGCCCGCGCGATCGCCAGATGGAAATCACGGTCGGCGGCCTCATTCGCAGCCTTGTCGTCCATGTTTTCGCGCATCGCGCGCAACGCGGCGAAGAGCCGGTCGAGGTCTGAATCTTTGCGCTCGGTAGCGGCTAAGGCCGCGATCCCGCTTTCGATCACCGCCCGCGCGCGCAGCGTCTCGATCGGGCCCAGTCCGCGCGGCAGTTTAAACATGGCGGAGCGGGCCTGCGGCGCTTCTGCTGCGCCCCGTGCCCGGCGGCTCGATCAACGAGGACCTCGCCGACGCACTGACCGGCAAGGTCGCCGGCGTCCTGCCGGCGAGCTTGCTGATTCTGCTTGCGGCGACGCTGATCGTCTGGATCCCTTTCAAACGCTCGGCGGTCGGGCGCGCGGCGTACGCGACCGGCTCGTCCGAACCCGCGGCTTTTCTGTCCGGCATGCCGATCCGCCGCGCGAAGTTCGCCAGCTATACGCTGGCCGGCCTGCTCACTGCGATCGGCGGCCTATTCCTGACGTTCTTCACCGACACCGGCGAAGCGAGCCTCGGCAGCGCCAACTCGTACACGCTGTTTTCGATCGCCGCGGTGGTGATCGGCGGCGTGTCGCTGCTCGGCGGCAAGGGCAGCGCGATTGGCGCGATCTTCGGCGCATTCGCGTTCCGCTCGATCGGCGACCTGCTGTTCGTGTTCAACGTCGATGCGCTGTGGCAGCCGCTATTCCAGGGTGTGATTCTTCTGCTCGCTGTCGCGATCGGCGCATGCGGGCTGTTCAGGGTACGCAACCGTCTGGAGTGGTTTCAATGAGCCACGCTTCAGCGACCAGCCGGACCACGTTCGTGTCGAGGCTCACGCGCAGAATCGACAAACCGATCGTGATCGCGTTCGCGTGCATCGTCGCGCTGCTGCTCGTCGGCGGGATGTATTCGCGCAACTTCACGTCGCCGGAGTACATCCTGCTGCAACTGAAGGTCGGCGCGTTCCTCGGCATCATCGCGACCGGCCTGATGATGGTGATCCTGCTCGGCCACATCGACCTGTCGCTGCCGTGGACCATCACCGTCGGCGCAATGATGGCGTGCGCGGTAGCGGGGCACGGCGAACTCGGACGGATCCTCGCGATACCGGTCGGGATTGGTTGCGGCGTGCTGATCGGCGTCGTCAACGGCATCCTCGTTGCGCTGCTGCGCATTCCGTCGATGATCGCCACGCTCGCGACCAATGCGGTCGCACAGGGCATCATGATCGTCTATACCGGCGGATCGTCGCCGCAGGATTCCGCGCCACAGGTGATGCGATGGCTCGCGGCGGGCTGGCTCGTACCGGGCGTGCCGAATGCCGTCGCGCTATGGCTCGTGATCGGCGGCGCCACGGTGTTCCTGTTGTCGCGTACGACCTTCGGCCGCACGCTGTACGCGATCGGCAATACCGAACGCGCGGCGTATCTGTCCGGCATCAATACGCGGCTCGTGACCGTGGCCGCATTCGCCGTGTGCAGCGCCTTCGCGGCGTTCGGCGGCGTATTGCTCGCCGGTTATGCGTCGAAGGCAGCGCAGTCGATGGGCGATGCCTACCTGTTGCCGGCGATCGCGGCAGTCGTGCTCGGCGGCACATCGATTCTGGGTGGACGAGGTTCATACCTCGGCACCGTGGCTGGCGCGATCCTCATCACGCTGCTGCAGTCGATCCTTTCAGTTGCGCAGATGCCCGAGGCGGGACGTCAGATCATCTACGGCGTGGTGATAGCGGCAATGTTGCTGCTGTATGGGCGCAGCAAGCGGGAAGCGTAGGTTTGAGTCGATCCGCTGGCGCGTCCTCCCGGCCCACCAACGGCAACGGCTCCAAGCCTCTCGACTACCCTGCCAAGCGCAAGCTCATCCATGAGCATCCACCCACGCGCGCGCCCAATCCAGGCCTGCATGGTGGGCTTCCTCCTCGCTATCGAATAGTCCCAGAATGCCTGATGCCTCGATCAGCTTCCCGCCTCGCGTAATGGTTCCGCTCGCCGCATAGCGCTCCGGTTGCAGGATGCCTTCGCCTTCCTGCTGAAGGATGGCATGCCCCCACAACGTGTACCCGTCGTAGTCGATCGTTTCCATTAGCGCACGACCCTGACGGATGCGGCGCGAGTCGTCACTCGAAGCATGTTCGCGCGTGCCTCTGGTGGATTCCAGACCTCAGCGTAGTCCGATGCGTGCGCGCCCGTGCAAGGCGTCATGATCAGAACCGTGAATCCTGTCTTTTTCAAGATTTCTCCTTTCCAGCGATTTTCTTCAGCGGCTCGTCGCAACTGTCACTTTGTCCGGCACATCCAGCATCCCTACCGAAGCAGGTCGGGAATTCAGGTAAAACGCAGCGAGTCAGCTGCGATGCAGTATGGCCGAGTGTGTCATTCACCGCTTTGAATCCGTTTCGATCGCCGCAGCGCGGAAAAGACGCGTGGGCATTGAGACCCTTACTTTCGGGGAGCTATCGCGGAGACTGGTCGTTCGCTCGCCGCGGTCGACGAGCGTTTCGCGCTGGTCGGCGCGGGTTGAAGATGTGACATTGTATCGTCAGCCTGCGGGAGTCCTGATAGTCGCCCCCGATAGCGTCACATCCGCTGAATATGTGTGCCAATATGTGTGCCGCGAAACGAGTCGACGAAGGAACGTTTCGTGCGAGCGCTACAGCATCCCTGGTTTCCCGACGGTCAGGCGAATGCACTCTTCCCCCGACAGGGGCACCGCGCCCCGCGCCGCACAAGGTAGTACGCACGCTGCCTCGTCGCAGCCCGCCCGCTCGTGGGCCGCCGATCTGGGGCCGGGGCTGGCAAGTCTCGGCTGCGATAACGATCCCAGCGGTATCGCCACATATTCACTCGCGGGCGCGTGGTACGGCTACGACCTGCTGTGGATCTGCGTGCTGTCGTATCCGTCGATGGTCGCGTTGCAGTTGGTCTCGGCGCGTGTCGCCGCCGTCACCGGACATGGCCTGACGGCGAACATGCGCGCGCACTATTCGCCGGTGTTCTTCTATTTGGCGGTGGCGCGGTTCGTGATTGCGAACACGCTGAATATCGCCGTCAATGTGGTGGCGATGGCCGCGGTCGTGCAACGCTTCACTCATGGGCCGCTTTGGTTGCTTGACCTCGCATGCGGTTGCACCTCGATTGCGTTGCAGTGGTTCATTCCCTATGCGCGCTATGCGCAGGTGCTCAAATGGTTGATGCTGCCGATGCTCGCGTATGCCGGCGTGCTGCTGATCGTCGATGTGCCGTGGCACACGGTCGTGCTGCGCTCGCTCGTGCCGCACGTCGAATGGAAAGAAGATTTCGTCACAATGCTGATGGCCGTGCTCGGTACGACGATGAGTCCCTATCTGCTTTTTTCGCAGGCCGAGCAGGAAGCACAGGAAGAGCATCGACAGCACGAACAGCACGCGGCGCGGGGCGATCGACGTTCGTCAGAGCAGCTTCGCCGGTTGCGCATGCGGACCTTGACGCGCACCGCGCTATCGAGCGTGGCCGCATTGTGCATCATGATTGCGGCTGCGGCGACGCTGCATGGTGCACAGACGCGGCCCGGCGAGCCCATTGAGCTTTCCAGGGTGCTCGAACCGCTAGTGGATGGCTACGCCGGCACACTGCTTGGGCTTGCACTGATCGGCTCAGCGCTGCTCGCACTACCTTCGCTTGCGGGTTCCGCTGCGCAAGCGGTCGCGAGTTCGTTCGACTGGCCCCACGGCCAACGGCGTGATCGACGCATTGCTGTTCTGCTCGTTGCGCTCGCGGGGCTCGGGACGCTGCTTGGCGTTGCGCTCGGCCTATGGCACGTCGACCCTGTCAAGGCGCTGTACTGGAGCGCCATCGTCAACGGTATGACGATTACGCCCGTGCTGGTGCTTCTGGTGCTGCTGAGTGCGAAACGAGAAGCGGTCGGCGAAATCGTCGCGCACTGGTCGTTACGCGCGCTCTGCTGGCTCGCGACCCTGATCACCGGCATGGTCGTGGTCGCGCACTTCGTGCTCGAAGTGGCGGAGCGCGTGTCCTGATGAACCCCTCACGCCCGATTTGCACCGCAGACGCGCAGGCTACCTCACGCTTTTGAGATGTTCAGCGAGGCGAGCGAACATCGCGTCACACCATCGGTATGCCCGGACAGCACGATGCCACCATGCTCTCGCGGACCGATCGTGGCGAACAGGTTCGCCTTGGTACGCTCGGCGTTATGGAACAGCTCGCTGTCCACACCTGGATCCGCGAGGTATTGCTGCACGAAGCCGATCAGTTCCAGATTGGAGTCGCGGCTGCCAGTCGCAAAACCGATCAGCCGTTCGAGCAGCGCACGGCTCGACAACTCACTCATCGCCGGGCACTCCGTAGCTCGGCGCCGCGGTTGGATTCAACGCGCGTGCGATGTAGTCCCGCATCTGCGGCCGATACGCTTGCCAAAGCGCGGCAAGTTTGCCGATCGGATCGTCGTCGGCCCAATCGACACGCAGATCGACGATCGGCCAGACGTGTGTATCGACGATCTTCAGAGCCGCCGAATGGACGGGCCCAGCTTCTCCGCCAGCTTCGGCGGCCGCATGCATCGCGTGTAGCAGACGATCGGCGAGCGCGCCTTGTGCGCTCTCGAACGCTTTCACCATCGCGTCGATCACCGGCTTGCCGGCGAGCAGATTGCCCGCTGCCACGCACTGATTTCCCGCGACGGCGTGATGCACGCCGAGTGCTTCCTTGCCGGTGAACATCGCGGTTCGCCCCTCACTGTCGACCACCGTCACCTGCCGGTATTCGCTCCATTCGCTCGCGCCTAGCGCCCGTTCGAGCGCCGTATCCGCCGCGATACGCCCGCTTTCCAGCAGATCGAGAATCTGCGGCCCGAGCGCGGGCAGCGTCACGTTCTGCGTCGCCACCGCACCGACGCCCGCGCGCGCCCACGGACACCTCGCACCCACCGCAATGCTCGACGAACTGATCGCGATACCGAGCTGACCGGTCTTGTCACAACGTCCGACGATCGAGAATGTCATGGCTAGCTCCTCACGCCTGGGATGGCTTCCAGTTGTCCGGAATCACGGCGATCACGTCGATTTCCATCAGCCATTGCGGCTGGCCGAGCGCGCTGACGCACAGCCCCGTCGAAATCGGATACACGCCCTTCAGCCACTTGCCGACTTCCTGATACACCGGCTCGCGATAACGGGGATCAGTGATGTAAGTCGTCGTCTTGACGATATGCGACAGGTCGCTGCCGGCTTCCTCGAGAAGTTGCTTGACGTTCTTCATCGCCTGCTCGGCCTGCGCGCGCGGATCGCCGAGACCGACCAGCTTGCCGTCGAAATCCGTACCGACCTGGCCGCGCACATAGACCGTATTGCCCGCTCGAACCGCCTGGCAAAGATCGTTATCGAGCGACTGGTTCGGGTACGTATCCTTCGTATTGAACATGCGGATGCGGGTATGCGTAGGCATCAGTTCACTCCCACTTCTTTGGTCTTCGGCGCGTGCGATTTGTCGCACGCGGTATCGGTTGGATTCGCGCCGTGCACGCCGCGCGCGTCCTGCCGACGCTGCGACGCGTCGCGATACGCGAGGTATTTGCGCTGCGTGACGATGTGATCGGCGATGTGCTTTGCGTCGTGCCAGACGCCCCAGATAAACGACGACGCGCGCCGCGACAACCACGGCAAGCCGAGGAAATACACGCCCGGTTCCTTCGATACACCGCGCTGATGCTGCGGCTTGCCCTTATCGTCGAATGCGTTCACGTGCAGCCAGTTGAAATCGACGGCATAGCCGGTGGCCCAAATGATCGTGCTCACACCCGCCTTCTTCAGATCCAGTTCCGGGAGCGGATGCGTCACGCACTCCGGATCTGGTGGAATCAGGCGTGCGTCGGGGTCTTCCGGCAGGTCCACGCCGTTGCGCTCGACGTAGTCGTCGGCCGCGTCCAGTAGCGACATCAGGTTTTCGTCGCCACGCTTCAGATTGGCGGCGAGGTCCTGTTCGAAGCTCGCGACGCCATTCGCGAACGATTTCGTCGTGCCGACCAGCGTCATGCCCTGATGAGCGAGCCTGCGAAAATCGATGGTCTGGCCGCCATACGCGCCGCTGACGGCAATGGTCACATGCTCGCGTCCCGGCACGGCGACTTCCTTGTCCCATTCGCCGAGTACACCCAGCCACCAGCAGAAATCGCGACCGCGATAGGCGCGCGGCGGACGGTCATGCGCACCGACGGACAGATAAACCTTGCGGCCCGCGCGTTGCAGTTCGTCCGCGATCTGCACGCCGGACGACCCCGCGCCAACCACGAGCACCGCGCCTTCGGGCAGCTGCGCCGGGTTCCGATAGTGGGCCGAATGAAGCTGCGTGAGCTCGACGTCCTGTGGCGCGATGGGGGGAATGACGGGCCGCTGGAACGGCCCCGTCGCAACGACCACGCGACGGGCTTCGATCGTGCCATCGGACGTTACGACCGTAAATCCTGCCCGGCCCTTCAGACGCTCGACGCTCGTGACTTCGACGCCCGTGCGGATCGGCGCATCGAACTTGCGCGCATAGGCCTCGAAGTAATCGGCGACCTGATCCTTGGCGGCGAACCCATCAGGATCGAGTCCTTCGAACTCCATATTAGGGAAGCGGTCGTGCCAGGCGGGACCATTGGCGACCAATGAATCCCAGCGGCAGGTACGCCAGCGTTCGGCAATGCGGTCGCGCTCCAGCACGAGATGGGGTACGCCGAGTTTGCTCAGGTGTTCGCTCATTGCCACGCCAGCCTGACCCGCGCCTATGACCAGCGTGTCGATCGACAATTTATCAGCCGACATGGCCTTCTCCTTCTGAAAAGCGCTCTGGATTCAGGTCACTCTCTCTCTTCGGTCGGACAGAATGTACGCCGCGCGGCGGGCAACAAAAACTATATTTTAAAAATGCTTTGCATCGTTTTTCGCTATGCAATCGACAATTGGCGAGCGACAATCGGTTCGACCGAACACGGAGCAACTGATGGACGGCAACTCGATACGCTACTCGTTGCGTCAGCTCAGGTATTTTGTCGTCACGGCCGAGACGCTTTCGTTCACCGCCGCGGCAAAGCGCCTGCACATTTCGCAGCCGTCTATCTCGACATCGCTCGCGGATCTGGAGGAATCGTTCGGCGTCCAACTGTTCATCCGCCATCACGCCAGCGGGCTGTCGCTCACGCAACCGGGCCGCGATCTGCTCGGCCACGCTCGCAATCTGCTTCAGAACGCCGAAGAATTGCAGCTGACCGCGAAGGAAATCGACGGCGGCATGTCGGGCTCCATCTCGCTGGGCTGCATGGTGTCGCTGGCCCCGCCGCTGATGCCAGGCATCATCAGCCGCTTCGTGCGGGACTATCCGGCGGTCACCTTCCGTACGACGGAAGCGCATCAGGACACGCTTTTGACCGGCCTGCGCGACGGCTCGCTCGATATCGCGCTGACCTACAGCCTCGATATCGCCGATGGAATCGCGTTTACCCCGCTGCTTTCGCTGCCACCGTATGTCATCCTGCCTAAAACACACAGGCTTGCACGGGCCCGCAAGGTGTCGCTGGCCGATCTGCTGCCCGAGCCCTATGTGATGCTGGACCTTCCGCATAGCCGCGAGTACTTCTCCGCGCTGTTCGACGCAGTCGGCAGCCGCCCTACCGCGGCTTTCCGGTCGTCACAGCCTGAAGTGGTGCGTGGCATGGTCGCCAACGGCTTGGGTTACAGCATACTCAACTTCCCGCTGAAGTCGACCCGAACAGTGGACGGCGAAGACTTCGTGATTAAACATTTCAAGGAAAGCGTCAATGCGACGACGCTTGGCATCGCACTATCGGGCGCCGTCAAGCCGCGCGAGGTTGTGAAGCGCTTCTCGGCATTCTGTGAAACGTATATTCGGCGCCTCCACATCGGTTAGCGGCCCGGAAAGCCTCTCGGCATAGGCTTGAGCTATGCACTGCATGCAAAAACAATATTTTACCTAGCAATTTGGATTGTTAGATTGGTGCTCATCGGATGCACACACTGATGGGGGGCCCCCTATGTCAGCCATTCTTCAGTCGACGGACGCTGAGCTCGACATCGTTCGCGCCCTGCGCGAGAACTGCGAGCGTCCGTTCGGGGATGCACACGCAATGCCGCCGGCCGTCTACACGTCGGAGGCGTTTCTCGCGCTCGAACGGCGCGACGTGTTTCGCAACGAGTGGTTGTGCGTGGGCCGCGCGAGCGCGCTCGCACAGAGCGGCGACTATCTGACCGCGCAAATCGACGACCAGCCGGTGTTCGTGCTGCGCGATGCGAGCGGTGCGTTGCGCGCATTCTCGAATGTTTGCCTGCACCGGATGTCGGTATTGCTTGAAGGGCGCGGCAACGTGCGCCGGATCGTGTGCCCCTATCACGCATGGAACTACACGCTCGATGGTTCGCTCGCGGGCGCGCCGTTGATGGATCGGCAGCCGGGCTTTTGCAAGGAACAATACAAGCTGCCTGCCGTGCGCTGCGAGACGTGGCAAGGCTGGATCTACGTAACGCTCAACGCGCACGCGCCTTCGGTGGAATCACATTTGTCCGGGCTGACGAAGCTGATCGAGCCGTACGGCATGAGCAACTACGTCGAGACCTTCCACGAAGAGCACGTGTGGGACACCAACTGGAAGATCCTCGCGGAAAATTTCATGGAGAGCTACCACTTGCCGATGCTGCATCGCGCAACGGTCGGGCCGCACTCGAAGCTCGAAGAAATGGAATGTCCGCCGGGCTTGCCCGCGTTCAACTATCACTGGATCACCAAGGAAGCATCGCTGCCGATCGGCAACGCGCATCCCAGCAATACACGTCTGCAAGGGCACTGGCGCCGTACCACCGCGCTGCTGGCGATCTACCCGACACACCTGATCACGCTGACGCCCGGCTACTTCTGGTATCTGATCCTGCAGCCGCGGGGCGTCGGCCGCGTGCATATCCGCTTCGGCGGAGGCCTCGCACAGGATTTCGTCGACGATCCGCGGGCCGCCGATTACATGGCTACGCTGAAGACGCTGCTCGACGAAGTCAACGCCGAGGACCGGCGCGGCGTCGAGGCCGTGTTTCGCGGCGTGCACGCGCCACTCGCGAAGCCTGGCCATCTGAGCCCTCTGGAACGGCCGAATTACGACTTCGCCCGCTATCTGGCGGGACGCCTGGGCGCGAAGTGATTTGCCGCCCCACGTGGACCGCCAACACTCTGCCGAGTTACTCATGTCAAGCCAACCATTTATTTCGTTCGACGGCGTCAGCAAGTCATACGACGGCGTGCATAGCGTCGTCGAGGGACTCGATCTCGATGTCGCGCACGGTGAATTCGTTTCGCTGCTCGGTCCGTCCGGTTCCGGCAAGACCACGACACTGATGATGCTCGCGGGATTCGAAGCGCCGACGCGCGGCGAGATCCGCCTCGCCGGCAAGCGTCTGGACGACAAGCCACCGCATCGGCGCGATATCGGCATGGTGTTTCAGAACTATGCGCTGTTCCCGCACATGACGATTGCCGAAAACGTCGCGTTTCCGCTGTCGGTGCGCAAGATAAGCCGTAGCGAACAGAAAACGCGCGTGACGCGCGTGCTGGACATGGTGGAGTTATCGCATCTGGCGGCACGGCGTCCGTCGCAACTGTCCGGTGGCCAGCAGCAGCGCGTTGCACTTGCCCGCGCGCTGGTTTTCGAGCCGAGCGTGGTGCTGATGGACGAGCCTCTCGGCGCGCTCGACAAACGCCTGCGTGAAACCATGCAATACGAAATCATGCGGCTGCATCGCGAACTGTCGCTGACGATCGTCTACGTGACCCACGACCAGAACGAAGCGTTGACGATGTCGGACCGCGTCGCCGTGTTTTCCGATGGACGCATCCAGCAGGCCGCCGCACCGACCGAACTCTACGAAAACGCGGCGAATGCGTTCGTTGCCAATTTCGTCGGCGAGAACAATGGACTGACCGGTCGCGTCGATTCCTACGGGACGGAGTGGGCTGCGATGCAACTCGCCGACGGCAGCACCGTGTGCGGACGCCCAGGCGTCGGGCTCGCGTCAGGCGACACGGCGGTGCTGGCGCTACGTCCCGAGCGCGCGCACATCGCCGCGACGCCGGACGCTTTGCAGGAAGCGACACGGCAGAACATGAACATCGTGCACGCGCTTGTCGAGGAACTCGTTTACTGCGGCGATCATCATCGCGTGCATCTGAAGCTCGGCCATGGCGAAAGCATGGTCGTCAAGCTGCCGAACACACAGCACCATGACCTGCCCGCGCTCGGCCGTCAGACCGCCGTGACCTGGCGACGCGACGACTGCAAGGTGCTGCCAGCAATGGCGGCCGCGCCGCAATCCACCGCCGCGTCCGGCGGCGTCGACTATTCCACCGTTTCCGTTCCCTCGTCCGCCTCGCCACTTATCGCAGGAGCCAACTAGAAATGAAAACCACACTCTCGTCCTTCCGGACCACCATCGCGGCGTGCGCGCTCGGGGTGTTTGCCACGGCCACGGTTCACGCGGCCGAAACGATTTCCGTCGTCACCTTTGGCGGTGCGTATGAAGCTGCCGCGAAAAAGGCATGGTTCGAACCGTTCACTGCGAAAACCGGCGACCAGTTCTCCACCGAGTCCTACGATGGCGGCCTCGCCAAGCTGCAAGCGATGGAACAGTCGAAGAACCCGACCTGGGATCTGATCGACCTCGAAACCAACGACGAGATCACCGCGTGCGACGAAGGCCTCATCGCCAAGTTCGACAAGAAGTTGCTCGGCAACACCAGTGACTTCCTGCCGGGCTCGATCAGTGATTGCGCCGTCGCGGCGATGGTATGGTCCACCGTCTATGCGTATGACACCAGCAAGCTGAAATCTGCGCCGACCACCATCAACGATTTCTTCGACCTCAGCAAGTACCCCGGCAAGCGCGGCATGCGCAAGTCGCCGAAGGTCGCGATGGAATGGGCCTTAATCGCCGATGGCGTTGCACCCAAGGACGTGTACAAGATCCTCTCCACGCCTGCTGGCGTCGATCGCGCGTTCAAGAAGCTCGACACCATCAAGCCGAGCATCGTCTGGTGGGAGGCGGGTGCGCAGGCGCCGCAACTGCTCGCCGACGGCGCGGTCGTGATGACGCAGGCGTACAACGGCCGCATCGACGACGCCGTGCACAAGGACAAGAAGCCCTTCAAGATCGTCTGGGATGCACAGGTGTACGACTACGAATGGTGGGCCGTGGTCAACGGCGCGAAGCATGCCGACGCGGCGCGGAAGTTCATCGTCGCATCCTCGACACCGCAGGCCTATGCGGACCTGTCGAAGTACATCGCGTACGCGCCGCCGCGCAAAGACGCCATTCCGCTGATCGACAAGGCGCGTCTGAACGATCTGCCGACAGCGCCGGAGAACTTTAAACGCCCGCTGCAAATCAACGCGACGTTCTGGGCCGACAACGCGGATGCGATCAACAAGCGGTTCCAGAACTGGCTGGCGCAGTAGCGCCAGATCGAACGAACGTCACCCGGGAGATCGAGCACGATGAACACGCAGCTGCCATCCACCGCCCCTTTTGGCCGCGGCCCGCAGGCCGCGAACCGCGAGTCGTTTCGCGCCGCGCGCCGCAAGGCCGCGATGCGCGCGTTGCTGCTGGCTTTGCCGTTGCTCATCTTTCTGCTGGTGACGTTCGTCGCGCCGATCGCGAGCCTGCTCGCGCGCAGCGTGCGAAACCCTGAAGTGCGCGCCGGCATGCCGCAATTGAGCACGGCGCTGGCCGGATGGGACGGTGCGGGCGTACCCGGCGAACCGGCCTTTGCCGCACTCGCGCACGATCTGAAGGACGCCAGCGAATCCGGCCAGCTCGGCAATATCGCGCGACGCATGAACTTCTCTCAACCAGAGTTCCGCAGCCTGCTGTTCAAGACGGCGCGTGCCACACGTTCGCAAACGCCCGCGCAATGGAAGCCCGCCCTGATCGATCTGGATGAACGCTGGAACACACCGGAAACCTGGCGGCTCCTCAAGCGTGCGTCGATCTCGCCCACGCCCGACTATTTGCTGAACGCCGTCGACGCGCAAGTCGCGCCCGATGGCTCGGTGACGTCCGTCGCGGCGGACAGCGCCATCTTCCGCGCGGCCTTCGGACGCACGGTCACGATCAGTGCGACGGTCACGCTGCTGTGCCTGGTGCTGGGTTATCCCGTGGCGTATCTGCTCGCGACATTGCCGGAGAACCAGAGCAACCGGCTGATCCTCTTCGTGATCGTACCGTTCTGGACATCGCTGCTGGTGCGGACCACCGCGTGGTATGTGCTGCTGCAACCAGGTGGTGTGATCAACAGCGCGTTGCTCCACTTTGGGCTCATCAATCATCCGTTGCCGCTGATTTTCAATCGCACGGGCGTGTTGATCGGCATGACGCACATCCTGCTGCCATACATGATCCTCGCGATCTTTTCGGTGATGAAAGGTGTCCCGCCCGTGTACATGCGGGCGGCGAAATCCCTCGGCGCGCATCCGGCTGTGGCCTTCGTGCGAGTGTATATTCCGCAAACGCTGCCGGGTGTCGGTGCGGGATGTTTTCTCGTGTTCGTGCTCGCGCTCGGTTATTACATCACCCCCGCCCTGCTAGGCGGCGCCGGCGACGAAATGATCAGCCAGCTGATCGCGTCGCAGACCAACGATCAGCTCAACTGGGGACTCGCGGGTGCGTTGTCGTGCTATCTGATCGCATTCACGGCGGTGTTCTATTTCATCTTCAACCGGCTGGTCGGTATCGACCGCTTGCGCTTCGGCTAACGCGCCGCGCAACCGACGCTAATGGGTTGTCGCTCCTTCGTATGGTTGATCAACAGGCAGACTCAGATGAAAGACGGACGAACCCGGCTACTCTCGGAACGCATCGCGGGCGCGGGACTACGTGTGCATTGCGCGCTCATTTTCTTTTTCCTCGTCGCGCCGATCCTCGCGATCGTGCCGCTGTCGTTCAACTCCGGCTCATTCTTCTCGTACCCGATGCAGGGCTTCTCGCTGCGCTGGTACGCGCAGGCGCTGAGTTCGCCGGACTGGCAACGCGCGTTGGCGAACAGCATCGGCATCGGCGCGGCGTCGACGCTGATCGCGACGGTGCTCGGCACGCTCGCCGCGCTCGGCTTGAGCCGCACGCAGTTTCCTTACCGCTCGATCATCATGCCGATCATCGTGTCGCCGATGATCGTGCCTATCGTTGTCGTCGCGGCAGGGTTTTATCTGGTCTTTTCGCCGCTCGGCCTGGTCAATTCGTATCTCGGCGTCGTGCTTGCGCATGCCGCGCTCGGTACGCCCTTCGTGGTGATCACCGTGACGGCTTCGCTGCTGTCGTTCGATCAAAGCCTGCTTCGCGCTGCGTCGGGGCTGGGCGCGCAGCCGTGGGTCGCGTTTCGTCGCGTCACGCTCCCGCTGATCACGCCCGCCGTCGCAACGGGCAGTGTGTTCGCATTCGCGACGTCGTTCGACGAAGTGATCGTCATTCTGTTCATTGGCGGCCCCGAGCAGCGCACCGTGCCGCGGCAGATGTGGAGTGGCATCCGTGACCAGATCGACCCATCGATCCTTGCCGTGGCCACACTGCTGATGGCGTTCGCCATCGCCCTGTTCGCCTGCATGAACTGGTTGCGCAAGCGCGCAGCGGCGGCCAGCCGCTCGTTTGGCTGAGCCGACTGTTGTGCCAGCGTGATGCCGTGGATATGCGACTTGATGACCTCCCTGTAACCGTCGACCGTTGCCAGCCTCGTTGCGGCAAAGCCGGAACCCTTGGCGCGGTCCGTCCTTGGCTGTTAGTTGCGCTTTTAAAAAGAAAAATATTGAGCGCCTGACTGTGTGGCGATATGCTTCGCATCGCCGCTCAACCACATGCAACGACCGAGGGTCGCGAAGGAAACGACAAAATGCGATTGCGACGCATCACCGCACGACGCTCACCAGTGCATGGCATGGGACTGTTTGCCCTGCAGCCGATCGCCCCGGGTGAACGGGTGATCGAGTACAAGGGGGAAGTGACCAGCTGGCGGCGCGCCGCCGCCCGTCAGCGAGCCGACGCGGGCCACACGTTCGTGTTTGGGCTGTCCAGCGGACGAGTGATCGACGGCAGCCGCGGCGGCAACAGCGCCCGCTTTCTGAACCATGCGTGCGCCCCCAACTGCGAGGCCATCGAGACGGGCGACCGGGTGTTCATTCATGCGCTCGCCACGATCGCACCCGGGGAGGAGCTTTTCATCAATTACGGTCTGTCAGTGGATGGCGCGGTCACCGACGACATTCGTGCCCAGTACGCGTGTCATTGCGGCGCGCCGGCATGTCGTCGAACCATGCTGGGAAATGACGGACAGTCGTCGTAGTCCTGCCGCCGCGCAGACGCTTCGATGAGCGATTCCTGCGGCGGTTCATCCGACGCGCCTGCCGCGTCTGTGGTGCGCGTCGATGTCTGGAACATGGCCTCGGCGTCGATCGCCGCATGGTCGCCCCGTCGCGCCGCGTCGCGTTTCAAGGTACAACGTCACAGCGCAAACAGCCGCCCAAGATGAGGCTCGCAATCTCCCACGCCGGCGAGCCGCAACGCGTGCCACGCCATCGCGTAGTTGCTCGATATCACCGGCTTGCCGATCGCCGCCTCTAGCTCCGGAATCAACCCGGCGATGCGCAAGCTCGTGCACGATACGAAAATCGCGTCCACGTCACGATTGCGCGCAAGTCGCTCAACACCAGTTCGCAATGACGCCGCATCGATCCGCGCCACTGCGTTATCGTTCGCATGCTCGAACGACGCCATGCGCGTAATGCCGTGACCGCGCGACTCGATATAGTCGCGCATGTAGTCGTTGATCGAACGCACATAGGGAGTAAGCAGGGCCGTACGTTGGACGCCTAGTGCGCGAAGCGCCGCCAGCGCCGCGGTGATCGGCGTAGTGCACGCGGCGTCCGCACGCGCTTCGCGAATCCGCGCGAACACCTTTTCCTCCCCAATCACCATCGACGCGGACGTGCAGCCAAACGCCACCACATCGATACGCTCGGCCGGACGGATCAGCGCGACCGCCGGTGCAATACGGTCCTCCATTTCCGCTAGCCGCTCGGGCGTGATGTCCGCCGAGTTATACACACGGCTTTCGTAGAACGCCACGCCGTCCTGCGTCAGCAAGCCCCGCCACTCATGCTCGATCGTATGATCGGTGGCGAGCACCACGAGCCCAATCGCGGCACGACGGCAGACGCCGTCGTCCAGCGTGAAATCGAGCTTCGTGTACACGTCGTCATGCGGTGCAATCGCACTCATTTCGGAGTCGTCCTGTCATGTCGCGTTCGCCGCTCGCGAGTCTCTGTCGTCATTGCCTCTTAAAGGTAGAGGATTGCCGGCGCCTTTGTGTAATGGTTTATACGCAAATACCCTATACCGTCCCAACGCACACCGGCTTCTATCATGAAAGAAGCGCTTTAGTGTCAGCGCTCCGGTGAAACCAGCAGTCACGCCGTTGACCTGGTGGGTATGAATCACACGCAATCGCCCCATTTCCGTCCGCTTTCCGATGTCACCGGTATACCCGTGTGGCGGATCGTCCGATCCCTCTCACAATAAGGAGTCTTCTAACATGTTTGCTCTGACGATTGGCTGGTCCGGTGCAAAGCGGGGCTCGCGGCAAACGGCCTTTGCGGGCATGGCGGCCGCCGTGGCCCTGCTTGTCGGCATGGCTCCCGGTTCGGCGCTAAGCCAGGGCGCCACCATCAAGATCGGCGTGCCCGTCCCGCTGTCGGGCAGCAGTGCCAATGCCGGCACGGATATTGTCAATGGCGCGAAGCTCGCCGCCGCCAGAATCAACGCGGCCGGTGGCGTGCTCGGCAAGCAGATCGAGCTGGTGCCCGAGGACGACGCCTGCGATGCGCAGACCGCGGTGCAGGCGGCACAGAAACTCGTCGATGCGGGCGTTGTCGCGGTAGCGGGCGGATATTGCTCAAGCGCGGCGCTGCCGGAATCGACAACTTTTCATCGCGCCGGGATTCCCTACGTGCTGGATGCGTCGACGAATCCGCAACTGACCGAGATGGGGTACGACAACGTGTTCCGCACGATCGGCCGTGACGACCAGCAGGGCCCATTCGCGGCAAGCTTCATGAAAGACGTTCTGCACGCGAAGCGCGTGGCGGTGATCGACGACAACACGACCTATTCCAAAGGCCTCGCCCAGAACACCGTGCAAGCCCTGAAGAAGGACGGTGTCGATGTCGTGTACGCCAATTCGATCACCCCCGGACAGATGGACTATTCACCGACGCTCACGCGGGTCTCCTCACTGAAGCCTGACGTGATCTACTACACAGGCTATTTCTCCGAAGCCGGCCTGCTGGTCAAGGAGGCGCGGCAACTGGGTCTGAAAATGACCTTCATGGGCGGCGACGCCACCAATGACCCCACCCTGATGAAGACGGCCGGTCCCGCCGCCGACGGCATGATCATCACGACGGCACCGCTCGCGCAGTTCCTGAGCGGCGCGCACGCCTACGTCGATGACTATACGAAGGCTTACGGGCAAGCGCCGGGACCGTACTCGGTCTATGAATACGATGCTGTCGGGGTCACGGCGAAAGCCATCGCGGACGCGAAATCGGCACAGCCTGCCGCGATCACGGCTGCTCTGCACAAGATCTCGAACTACCCGGGCGCGACCGGAACGATTGCCTTCAATTCGAAGGGGGACCGCAGCAAAGCCGTGTACATCACCATCATCGTGCACAACGACACCTTCGAGCCCTACCAGCGGCAGGATGCGAGCGGACATTGGGTGGCGATGAAGTAGGCGCTATTGCGCGCCCCGCGCCGTCATGAGCGACTTCTTCCAGTTCGTCATCGAAGGGCTGACGACCGGCTCGTTCTACGCGCTCGTCGCCCTCGGCTACACGATGGTCTACGGAATCATCCGGCTGATCAACTTCGCTCATGGCGACCTGTTCATGGTCGGCGCGTTCATCGGCTGGACCGGTCTGATGGTGCTTGCGTCCGCGCATCTGCCGCTCGCCCTGGCGCTGCTGATCGCCCTGGTGGCCGCCATGACGGTCACAGGCGCGCTCGGCCTGCTGATCGAGCGGCTCGCGTATCAGCCGTTGCTGCGCGCGCCGCGGCTGTCGATTCTGATTACGGCGCTGGGCGTCTCGCTGGCGCTGCAAAATGGGGTGCTGCTGATCTACGGCGCGGGCTTTCGCACCTATCCGCACGTGCTGAGCCAGGCCGGATTCGAACTCCACGGCGTGCAGATCACCTTCGCGCAGATCGGCATCATCGTGACGAGCCTGGCCCTGATGCTGGCACTGTATTTCTTCGTTCACCACACTTTCCTCGGCACCGCGATGCGCGCGCTGGCAATCGATCAGGACGCCGCGCGTCTGATGGGCATCGACGTCGAACGCCTGATCCAGCTCACCTTTCTGCTCGGGTCGGTGCTGGCCGCCGTGGCGGGCGTCATGGAAGGGCTTTACTACACGCAGATCAATTTCTTCATGGGCTTCGTGCTAGGCCTGCGCGCGTTCACCGCCGCCGTGCTCGGCGGCATCGGCAACATCCCGGGCGCGATGGCGGGCGGCATCCTGATTGGCCTGCTCGAAGCCTTCGGCGCGGGCTATGTCTCTTCGCAATGGACCGACGTGTTCGTCTTCGGCGTGCTGATCGCCGTGCTCGTGATCAAGCCGACCGGGCTGTTCGGCGAACGCGTTGTCGAGAGAATGTAGTCCATGAGCGCCAGTCAGGTCTCCGCGCGTTGGGCCAGGCCTGTCGGCGGTGCGCTGCTGGCCGCCGCCGTGGCGCTGCCCGCTGTCGTCAGCAACTATGTCGTCGATGTCGGCCTGACCATCGTCACCTATTCGATCCTGGGTCTTGGGCTGAACATCGTAGTCGGTTACGCCGGATTGCTCGATCTGGGCTACGCGGCCTTCTTCGCGATCGGCGCGTACACGACGGCATTGCTGGAAACCCTGCTGCACTTCTCGTTCTGGGAGACGCTGCCGTTCAGTCTGGCGTTCGCCGGGGTATCGGGCATCGTCATCGGCTATCCCACCCTGCGCCTGCGCAGCGACTATCTGGCGATCGTCACGCTGGGGTTCGGCGAAATCACGCGTATCGTCGCCACCAACCTCGACATCACGGGCGGCCCGAACGGCATCTTCGGCATCGCGAGCCCGAGCCTGTTCGGTTTCGAGATCAGTTCGCCGCTAGCGCTCTACGAACTGGGCATGGCGTTCCTCGTGCTGGTGCTCGGGTTCGCCATCCGGCTCGGCCAGTCGCGGCTGGGCCGCGCCTGGACCAGCATCCGCGAGGACGAGGCAGCTGCCGAGGCCGTCGGCGTGCCGACGCTGCGCGTCAAGCTGCTCGCCTATGTGATGGGCGCGCTGATCGGCGGGCTGGGCGGCAGCCTGTTCGCCGCCCGCTTCGGCACCATCGATCCGACCGGCTTCACCTATCTGCAGTCCGTCACGATCCTGATTGTCGTCGTGCTCGGCGGCCGGGGCAGCATTCCCGGTGTGCTCCTCGGCGCCATCATCGTCGCCGGCCTGCCGGAGATTCTGCGTTTTCTCAACCTCTGGCGCATCTTCGCTTTCGCGATCGGGCTCGTGATCCTGATGCTGTTAAGGCCACAGGGGTTGTGGCCAGCGCCGTTGCGCCGCGTCGCGCCGGCGCGCAAGGGCGCTGACGCCGATCGCGTCGCTGTGCCCGATCACGCCGTCACCGATGAGATCCTGCTGGAGGTGCGCGACATGCAGCGCCGCTTCGGTGGCGTGCTGGCGGTCGGCGGTGTCAGCTTCATGGTGCGAAGCGGCGAGATCGTGAGCCTGATCGGTCCGAACGGCGCCGGCAAGACCACCGTGTTCAACTGCCTGACCGGCGTCATCCGCCCGACTGGCGGCCAGATCGTCTGGTGCGGGGAACGGCTTGCCGGCGGCGCGCCTCATCGCATCGTCCATCAAGGCATGGCGCGCACCTTCCAGGGCATCCGCCTGTTCGGCCACATGACGGCCTTCGAAAACGTCCTGACCGGCATGGACCATCGGCTTCGGACACCGCTCGCAGCCGAGCTTCTGGGGTTGCCGTCCGCGCGCGCCGAGGCGGCGGACCATTCCACCGAGGGCCTGCGCTGGCTCGCCTTCGTCGGTCTTGCCGGCAGGGCGGGCGAGCGCGCCGCCGATCTGCCCTACGGCGACCAACGCAGGCTGGAGATCGCCCGTGCGCTCGCCAGCAGCCCTCGCCTGCTGCTGCTCGATGAGCCAGCTGCAGGCATGAACCCGACCGAGAAACGCGCGCTGATGGAACTGATCCGGCGGATCCGGGATCATGGCGTGACGGTGCTGCTGATCGAGCACGACATGATGCTGGTGATGGGCGTGTCGGACCGGATCATCGTGATGGACCACGGCGTCATCATCGCCGAGGGCCAGCCTGCCGCGATCCAGGCGGACCCGCGGGTGATCGATGCCTATCTCGGCACAGCCGGAAAGGACGAGGCGAGCGACGATACTGCCGGGGAGAAATCGCTGTGGGACTCCTAGAAATCCGCGATCTGCGTGTGAGCTATGGGACTGTCGAAGTACTGCACGGCATCTCGCTGGACGTCGCGGAGGGCGAGATCGTCGCGTTGCTCGGCAGCAACGGCGCGGGAAAAACGACCACGCTGCGGGCGATTTCCGGATTGATCCGGCCGCGCGCGGGCGACATTGCGATGGCTGGCCAGCGCCTGACGGGCTTGCGCGCACACCAGATCGTGGCGCTGGGTCTCGGTCATGTGCCCGAGGGGCGGCGCATTTTCGGGGCGCTGACGGTGGAGGAAAATCTGCATCTCGGCGGCTATCTGATCCGGCGCGACAGTGCGGCCTTGCAACAGCGAAGGGATCAGCTCTATGCGACTTTCCCCCGCCTCGGCGAGCGACGCAGCCAGCTGGCAGGCACGCTCAGCGGCGGCGAACAGCAGATGCTGGCGATTGCCCGAGCCCTGATGCTGCGCCCGCGTATCGTGGTGCTGGACGAACCGTCGATGGGACTCGCGCCGAAGCTGGTCCGCGCGATCTTCGGCATGATCGCCGACATCTGCCGCGAAGGCACCTCGATTCTCCTCGTCGAGCAGAACGCCCGCCAGGCGCTGCGGATCGCTCATCGGGCTTACGTGCTGGAAAGCGGGCACATTGCGCTCGCGGGGTCCGCCCGCGAACTGGCTCAGGATAGCCGGGTCCGCTCTGCCTATCTGGGCGGCAGTGCCATCTCGGCAGAGTAACCCGCCAACTGGGCAATCGACCTTGGCTGAAACGGGTCAGACGTAATGGAGGCAAAACATGTCAGAGATCGATAAGGAAAAGGTCGTTGCAGTGCTGCGTCGCCCGAGCGATGACGACGCCGCCTCGTCGCGGCACGGCGCCGGCCTGAATTCGACGGAGAATGCATCATGCTGAATTATCCTGCTGCCTATCAGTCCACCAAAGGCTCAGCGCTCGACGTCGACAAGACGTTCTATCAGCGCATCGTCTCTCAGCACGACACCCGCACGCTGGTCGAATCGATCGTCGTGCCGATCCGCTCGGGGCACGCGTGGACCGTGCCGGCCGGCCACGTGTTTCGCATTGTCACGATCGAAGGCCCGCAGGTTGCCGACCTGAACATGTGGAACCGGCACAACCCGCGCGAGCGCATGTGGGCGTCGCGCACGCGCCAGTTGCAGCAGGCGCACGTGAGCACGTTCGACCGTCTGTGGTCGACGCTGCCATTCCTGCGTCCGATGGTGACCATCACGGATGACAGTCTCGCAGGCTACGGTGTCGACGAGCACGGCGGCCGTGTCCACGATCTGCTCGGCACGCGCTGCGACCCCTACGTGAACCGCATGCTGACCGGCGAGGATTTTCATTTTCACTGCCACTCCAACCTGACGCGCGCCATCGCCCCGTATGGATTGACTGAGTACGACGTCCACGACGTGCTCAACGTGTTCCAGTGCACCGGCCTGAATCTCGAAGACAAATACTTCATGAAGGCGTGTCCGGCAAAGAAAGGCGATTACCTCGAATTCTTCGCGGAGATCGACTTGCTGTGCGCGCTGTCGACCTGTCCGGGCGGCGATCTGTCAGTGCCGATGTGGGGACCCGACGCGCGCGATCCGCTGGAAGTGTGCCGGCCGCTTGGCGTCGAGGTCTGGCAACTCGCGCCACAGATGCTGGATGGGTGGACGCCGCCGGCTGTGGCTGCCTACAAAGGGCAGCACGGAATGGTGCTGAATCAGCCGCAATGGAAGTGAGACTGCTGCCTCCTGTTCAGCAGGAATCGAGGGTGGCGCAGCACAAAAGCCGGAGCGAGACCGCGCCGCCTTGAATGCCCGCCGGCCCCCTTGTATCTGAGGACATCATGAAAGTTGTCGTGCTCGGTGGCGGGGTAGTCGGTGTGACAACCGCGTACCAGTTGCAGAAGGATGGCCATGAGGTCGTGATCGTCGAGCGGCAGCCTTTAGTCGCATCGGAAACCAGTTGGGGTAACGCGGGCATGATCGCGCCCGGGCATTCCTTTGTCTGGTCCTCGCCCAAAGCGCCGATGATTCTGCTCAAATCGCTGGTGCTGAAAGATCAGGCGTTGCGCTTCAAGTTCTCGGCGGATCCCAGGCTTTACAGCTGGTCGTGGCGTTTCCTGATGGAATGCACATCGGAAAAGGCACGCCGCAATACCCTGCTCAAGCATCGGCTTGCCGCGTACTCGCAACGCGTGCTACAGAATGTGATCGCTGAGGACGCCATTGAATACGATCGAAATGACCGCGGAATTCTGTATTTTCATCGGACGCAGGAAGCGCAGGATCGCGGAGTCGAACACATGAAGCTGCTGGAATCCGATGGGCAAGTCATCAGGGTTCTCAGCCGCGATCAGGTCGTCGCACTCGACCCGTCGCTGGCTTCGGCAAAAGACAGGATAGCGGGTGCCATTTACTGCCCGACCGATGAGACTGGAGACCCTGCGAAGTTCACCCGCGCCCTTGCGGAAAAGATTGTCGCGCGTGGCGGTACGCTTCTGACGGACACCACCATCGACGGCTTCGAAACCGCTGGGCAGGACGTGGTGGGCATAAGAACGAGTCGAGGCCTTGTAAAAGCCGACGCGTATGTGCTCGCCCTTGGCCCCTATAGTCCGGTTCTTGGCCGACGGATCGGCATCGATCTTCCGATCTATCCGATCAAGGGATACTCCCTCACGATTCCGATCGATGGCCGGCCCATGCCACCCTCCGTTGCAGTGGTCGACGAGCACAACCTGGTCGCAGTCTCGCGCTTCGCCGACCGGATCCGGGTCACCGCAACGGCGGAGTTTGCCGGCTACGACACGAGCCATAAGCCTTCTGATTTCGCGTTTATGAAAAGCGTGACACAAGAACTCTACCCGGCCGGCGCCAACTACGATCGCGCCGAAATGTGGGCCGGTCTCAGGCCGATGACGCCGACGAACCTGCCGTTTCTTGGGCGCAGGAAGTATCGCAATCTTTATCTGAATACCGGTCACGGTCATATCGGCTGGACCATGTCGCACGGATCGGCTCGAATCACGGCCGACCTGATCGCGGGACGAACCCCGGCGATTCCGATGGTGGGGCTGCTTTGCGACTGATGGCGACGCGTTTTTGCAGCCAAAACATGGGGCCCCAGCCGAACGATGCCAGCAAACTATTGCATCGACCGGTCGAATCCGCCGCGCATGACCCGTCGGTACACGTCGCGCTCAAAGAATTGCGACTTCGAGACGCGTTATCACGCGTCGGTCGCGATGTGTGACGGCATTGAAGTATCGGGAGACATTCCACCCTGATCTGTCAGACCGTTCGGCTCAGTATGGCATCATGAAGACGGGATTAAGCGGAGGCGGAAACACGGCAGCATGAAAACGCTGGCACGGCGAATGTCATCGCCAACGTAAACGCCGATTTCCTGATTGACACAAAAAACCTATATAGAATCGCAAGATGAACTCGAAGAATAGAACGGATGCAATGAAAATATTCGCATCCACCGTATGTTTAGTTTTGTTTTCAATATGGATAGTTTCTCTTAGAAAGGAAATAAACGCCGACGATGTCGTGTCATTCTCCCAAGCGAAAGATCTTATTGAGTTTGGCAGCCTGAGAGGATGGACTTACCCCGGTGCGCCATCGTTTTTTCCAGATATATTGCTATCAATACCATTTGAAATTCTTGCTCGAACTCCGTATTTTTTTCATCTGGTAACGGCGCCCGTTCAAGTACTGATATTTGTATTTGCATGCAGCCTTCTAACATCGAAGGAACGCCCTTTCGCCCAAACATACACAAATCTAACGATATCGTTAATCGCTATCGCGGCGAGCGGCCTGCTTGTGATCGGAAAAGACTTTTATTTTCTGATTGAAACGGTCTTTAGCTTCGAACATCACGGCTTCGCAGCGGTGCTAGCCGTAATCCTATATTTCTACGTAAAAAGCCATTTCAAGCTCACGGTCCTGAACAGTGCCGTTTTGGTAATCGTGATTTTTTTGCTCGGCATATCCGATCTTTATTTCGTTCTCTGGTTTGGAGCATTGTTGGCATCAGAGGCCATATTCGGCGAGAGAAAAAAATTCCTCGCCTTTACTGTGGCCTTCTCTGCTTTGGCAATATTTATCTTTCTTGTCTCGCTTGAAATTAATTCCTCGCTGACCATTCAGGCTAAAAATTCCGCGGCCGAGGATTATACTGATAAATTTAGAAATTTATTTCATATTGCCATAATTTTGTTTTTCATGATTTCTATTTTTATAAAAACAAAATCGTTCAAATATAGCAAATCACTGTGCGCAGCCGCCATTTTTTCGATCGCCGTGGTCTGTGCCGCCGGATTGATTCATAACACATATGAATTTCGCTATCTATCAATAACCTACATAATTTCTGCCTGGATGTTTCATGATCTGATAGATCGCTCAATTAAGATTAAAAATATCGTTGCCCTGACGTCGATAATATTTCTGGTCGCGCTCGTGGCAGCGCCGAAAATCCCGCAAAACGAAAACTTCCAGCGAGAAATTGATTGCCTGTCTCGCCGGGGGATAAGTGGCAGCACGGTTTATGCAGAGTATTGGCCGGCGAAGATCATATTCGAAGGAACAAATAGAGTTTTTAACTTGATACAGATCGATCGAGATTTAAACGAGACGAGCTGGAATTACAACTCAAGATGGAAATCACTGCACAACGACAATGGGGTCTCTTATTACCTGACCGACCATTTAAGTCATAATGCCACACAACATTTGATCGACATTAAAGGCTCTGAACTGATTTGTGACGGAAAGATCGTTACCGTAAAAGCGCAACAGTAGGATCTGACGGTGACCGTCACACCAGGGCTCGACTTTTGCATCTTAGCCGAGCGCGATAGCGGCCTGTCACGCGCAGTTTTTCGCCATCAGATCCACTGGAACGCTGGCGACGGTTGTGCGGCTCGTGTCGGGGTTGCTACGATCCACGCCCAGCTCAGAGCTTCCTCAAGCGCATCTGCAATTGCGGCCGAGTTGAGCGCCGCGTCAAGAGAATCGAATCTTCGGCTTGACCACACGGGTCAATTGTCGCCGCGAACGTCCTTCATCAAAGCCTTTTTAATTTGATCGGGCGCCATGGGTTGCCGGGCAGTCTGTCAGGATCGCACTCTCCCTACGTAAGCTCATATTACGATGCCGGGCCAAAAACGCTGCCCGGTACGGCGGCACACAGACCAAAAGGTTCAATGTCGACCCAGCTTTCGAATCCCACGTCACTCGCCTCAGCCTCCGACAAACCTGCCGCCGCGCGCATCGCATCACTCGGCTGGCTGCTCCCCTTCCACGCGCTGGTCTGGACGCTGGCCGCCTGGCTCGCGCGCGGCAATCTCGACATCCAGGGCGACATGGTCGAGACCTATGTCTGGGGCATCGAGTGGCAGGCCGGTTACGCGAAGCACCCGCCGCTTTCGTCGTGGGTCGCAGCGGCCTGGTTCAGCGTGTTCCCGCACACCGATCTCGCGTATTTCGCGCTGTCGGCGGTGAACGTGCTGGTCGGCCTGGCCGGGATCGTCGCGCTCGCCGGGCGCTTCGTGCCGCGCCCGATCGCGATCATCGCTGGGCTTGCGATGGCGGTCTCGCCGCTTTACTCGAATCTCGCCATCAAATTCAATCCGAACTCGATCCTGCTGTCGGTCTGGCCGTGGACCGCCTACTTTTTCGTCCGCTACGGCAGCCGGGCAGCCGCCTCGCGCGCGGCGGCGCGGCGCTCGGTCTCGGGGCGTGCGCGGCGCTTGCCGTGCTGGGCAAGTACTTCACGATCGTGCTGCTGCTCGGGCTGTTGCTGGCATTGCTCGCGCGTCCCGCATGGCGTGCGCGCCTCGTCAGCGTCGATTCGCTGCTCGCGGTGGCGGCGGGAGTCGCCGTGCTGGCCCCGCACGTACACTGGATGATGGTTAATCATTTCCCGACGCTCGAGTATGCCGCGCAACGCACCGGCGGCACGCTTCTCGCCGCGGTCGGGCGCTTTGGCATCTACACGCTCGCGCAGATCGGCTATCTCGCGCTCAGTTTCGTTTTCGTGCTGTTGATGGTGCGCACGCGCGGGGCTGCGCGGCTCATGGCGCTGAGCGTTGTTCGGAGCGCGTCGTACCCGGATCTCTGGTGGCTCGCGCTGGGGCCACTGTTCGCGGTGGGCCTGCTGTCCGTGATCGGCAAGACGCAGATGGCCTCGGTCTGGGGCATGGCGCAGTGGTTCGCAATGGTGCCGCTCTGGCTTGCCGTGCTCGTGCAAGCCCGCTTCGAGTTCGCACCGCAGCGTGCCATACGCGTCATGGCGGTGTACTGGGCGCTGGTGCTCGCGGTATCGGCAGTGGTCGGCTACACAGGGGCGCGGCGCAATTCCGACGACGCGGCCGAGCCGCGCGCGGAACTCGCGGCAGCAGCGCAGTCGGTGTGGCAAGAACGCACCAGCCAGCCGCTGTCGATCGTGGCGGGCTCGACGCATGAGGCCGCTTCGATGGTGTTCTATGACGGCGGCCGCGCCCGCTTCTGGGATCTCGACTGGCCGGCGGCAACGCCCTGGCTCACATCCGCCGATTTCGCACGCCAGGGCTCGCTGATTGTGTGCCATGGCGACGACTCGGGCTGCATCGCGACGGCATCGTCGCTAAGCCATGCAGCGCCGATTGCGCTCGAGGTGAGCAAGACCGCATGGGGACGGGAGTTGCCTGCGCGCCCCTACCAACTGTTCGTGATCGTGCCGCAGTCGTGAGCCACGCGCATCACGCCGTACCGCGCCCGGCCGGTGTGCGCGATCCCTGCTGTACCGGGTCAGCCGCATCTGGCTGATCGCCCATCGCGGACAGATGCACGACGATCCAGTGCTGTTTGCCGCGAAGGACCGCGCGAGCTGGCTCATGATCGCACTTTGCGCGGCGTGTTTCTGGATGGCAATCTAGATGGGCGCCCTGCCGCGGCGCATCGCTGGGACACGGCGTGTTCATGGCGGGCGATCATGCGTCGGATGGCCCGCGCTCATGGCCGTCCTCTGCCCTTCTGCGATACGCTCGCAATCGCCCCAAAGGTGGCGCCGATGGCCTCGACTGCCTCTCAGGGGAAGATCGGCTCGTAACCTAACCGAGCGAGTGGAAAGAGGTACCATGAGTACGCCGTCGAACGCCAGGCTCATCCGTGCCTGAGCGTGTAACGTCTCTCTGGCTAGAGGTCCTGCCATGATCCTGTATCACACCGTCCCCGATTCGTCGGTCATCGAAATATCCGTCGAAGGCAAAATCACCGACCACGAACTGCGCGAAGCCATCGAGCGCATGCGTGGTGATCTTGAACTGAACGGTAAGACCCGCGTGCTCGAACGCATCGAGCATTTCAGCGGCATCGAGCCGAAGGCGCTATGGACCGACCTGACGCTCGGCGTCTCCGTCGCCCGCAAGGTCACGCGCGCCGCCGTGGTGGCCGACGCGGGCTGGATTCGCGCCTCGATGCATTTGGCCCGGTTCTTCACGAAGGCTGAAATCAAGGCGTTCCACGTCAACGAGCTGGAACAGGCGCGAGCCTGGATCAACGCCTGAACGTCGTCTCCGGCCGGCCGCATCGGGCGGAGGCCGGCCAGTTGGAGCCGCACGACTCAACATCAGAACTGTTACTGCCGAATCAAGGACACGGAGCGCAACGATCCTATGATGGAATGAGGCCGCGCGACACGCGCGGAAAAGCGCTAAAACATGTAGGAAAACAGGAGAAGAGGAGCACATGACGAAGCGAGTGATCGTGACCGGGGGCAGCGGCCTGGCCGGAAAATGGGTGGTCCAGAACCTGGTCGAGCACGGCTACGAGGTGATGAATCTTGATCGCGTGCCGATGGCGGCGCGCACGGCGCGCACGTTGATTACGGACATCACCGATGCGGGCCAGGTATTCAATGCGCTGGCATCGAGCACCGCGCCGGGAGAATTCGCCGACGACCTCGAACCAAAGCCGATCGACGCGATTGTGCATTTTGCGGCGATCCCTCGCATCATGATCACGCCCGACAACGAGGTCTACCGGATCAACGTGATGGGCACGTACAACATCCTCGACGCAGCGTCGAAGCTTGGCATCCGCAAGGTGATCGTGGCATCGAGCGAAACCACATACGGTATGGTGTTCGCGCACCGGGATCGTAGTCCGGAGTACTTCCCGCTCGACGAGGAATACCCGGTGAACCCGATGGACAGCTACGCGACGTCGAAGGTCATCAACGAAGTGACGGCGAAGGCGTTCCACGCGCGCACCGGCTCTGACATTTACTGCTTTCGTATTGGCAACGTGCTCGAACCCAACGACTACGCGAAGTTTCCGGCGTGGCTCAAGGATCCAGCACTGCGCAAGAGAATTGCGTGGAGCTATATCGACGGGCGCGATCTCGCGAACGCGTGCCGGCTTGCCATCGAAAAGGACGGCCTCGGCTTTCAGGTGATGAACGTCGCGGCCGACGACGTGTCGTCCGACGTACCTACCGCGGAACTGCTCCGACGCTACTACCCCGGCGTGCCGCTCAAAAAGCAACTCGGCGAGTTCGAGACCCTGCTCAGCAACGAGAAGCTCAAGCGCCTTCTTGGGTGGAACCAGCAACACTACTGGCGCGACGAAGCGAAAAAGATCGTCCAGTAAGCATGGCGGGCCGGCCCCCGGCCGGCCAATCACGCCGTGCGAGTCTTCATAAACTGCTTTGCAACGACGCAGACCGGCGCAATGGCGTCGTTCCTGCAGTCGGGTGGTGGGTCTCGGGAAGAATTGTCGAACAAGCCCGCAGCGAAAATTCTCCCTGCTACGTTCAGCCGCCGGTCAGCGAGTAGTCGTTTGCAGCAGGTCGCGCGCGGTGCTTAGCATGCCGTCGGCGATCTTTCCGGAATCGACCTTGTAGCTGCCATCACGCAGGGCGGCCTTGATCGACTCGACCTTCGCCGTGTCGCTATCCGAATCGCTGGACGTGTGCATCACCAACACTGATGAGAGATTAACCGTCGAATTCTGCGCGCCGGCAGCGCTGACTTGGTGCGCGGACTCGACGGCACCCTTCGCGTCGCTGTTGATCGTTGCGCGTTGCGGACCGTTCTGCGAAGCCGCGAGCGGAAAATTGCTGGATTCAATCTTCATGGTGTGTGTTCCCCACTGGTTGAGTCCTTTAACGGTTCAGCGTTTGAAATCTTCACCCTGCCGTGGGAAGCGGAACCGTGTCCACGTTTCGCCGTGAGCCGCTAAGCCTTGCCGGGCGGGCACTCTAGCCGCCTGCAGCAAATTGCAACAAAGTGTGAGCAATACAACACAACGGCTATAAGCTGATCGAAGCGTCGACCCGCTCCGAATCAAAGGCGCAGGTATGCTTGAGAACACGACGCCGCACCCCATTTTGCTTGCTGTGAACAAACGTACCCGCCGCCCCTTGCAGCCTCGATGGCCCTTTCCGCCTAGTCGCGATGTCGCTGGTCGCGCCTTTGGCGATCTCGTCGCGCTTCAATATTGCGGCGCGGACGTGTGGCTCTGGCGATGCCGATGCGGCGGCCATGTGACTTCCGCCCTGAAGACGGTAGAGAGCGGTGCAGTGCGTGATTGCGGCTGCCGTGAGCAGCGTCGCGTGTGGCGGTCGCGACCGGGCTCACCTGCGCTGAAGAGCGGCGAGGTTTTCGGCCAGCTGACGACCGAGCGGTACGCTGGCGATGGATTGTGGGTTTGCCGGTGCGACTGCGGTGGTGAGGCGACAGTTAGCGCCGGACGGTTGCGAATGGGCAAGGCGCGCTCGTGCGGCAGGTGCCTCGTCGCTTCGACTCACCGAGTGGCGTAGCGCCGGAACGGAAAATGTTCGTTCGACTCAGGTCAAGCGATCTACACTGCAATTCAACGAATAAGAAAAGATCGCCAGCCTTGGCTGGGTCTGGACGATCGTATTCCGATTTCGCTTTGATCAAGCGTAGTCCGTACATGCTCCCCTTTCTGTCTGGAGGCGGTCATGAAAAAGGAGAGGAAGACAGCACGGCAAATTCTGTCCGGGAACCCTCGGGAGGTTATCTCAGTGGGCCCCGACGACACGGTGCTGAACGCGTTGCAGTTGATGGCCGACAAGGACGTGACGACGGTGCTGGTGCTGCAGGGCAGCAATCTGGTTGGCGTGCTGTCTCAGCGCGACTACGCCCGCAAGGTCGAGGTGCTTGGCCGCAACGCCGCGCACACCAGGGTTGGCGACATCATGACCACCCAGGTGCTTTATGTGACGCCCGAGCATACCTGCGATCAATGCCTCGCGTCGATGCATACCCGGCGGATCCGGCACCTGCCTGTGATCGAATCCGGGCGCGTCATCGGCGTGCTTTCCGACAGTGACGTGCTGGAGGAACTCCTGCAGGAGGACGAGCATTTCATCAGGATTCTCGAGGACGACATGCTCCATCTGACCATTGATACCGGTGGCGCCTATTAGCCAGTCGCGCTCGAATCAGGCGAGGTGAAACGTGAGCACGCAATCAACCGCGGGGGCGCTTTCACCGGCCATCCTTTCCCGCTCGTCCGGCAAAGTGGCGTCGGCGCGCGATGCCGTGCGCCTGATCCGCGACGGCGATACGGTCGCGACGGGTGGCTTCGTCGGCATCGGCTTCGCCGAAGACATCGCCATTGCCATCGAGGAACTCTGTACGGCGCATGACGAGGATACGTTAGTCACCCTCCCAAAGCCCGCCAACCTCACGCTAGTCTATGCGGCCGGCCAGGGAGACGGTAAGGAACGCGGACTGAACCACCTGGCGACGCCGGGACTCGTCAAGCGCGTCATCGGCGGACACTGGGGCCTCGTGCCGAAGCTACAGCAGCTTGCGGTGGATAACCAGATCGAGGCGTATAACCTGCCGCAGGGCGTGATCAGCCACCTGTTTCGCGACATTGCGGCCGGAAAGCCAGGCCATCTCTCCCGGGTCGGCCTCGGCACCTTCGTCGATCCGCGCTTCGGTGGCGGCAAACTGAACGAGCGCACCACCGAGAATCTGGTCGAGTTGATGCGGATAGGCGACGAGGAATATCTGTTCTACAAGGCCTTCCCGATCAACGTCGCGATCGTGCGCGGCACCACTGCCGACCCGGAAGGCAATGTGACCATGGAGCGCGAAGCCCTGACACTGGAGGCTCTCGCGATCGCCATGGCCGCGCACAACTGCCACGGCCTCGTGATCGTCCAGGTGGAGCGCATCGCCGAAAGCGGCTCGCTCAATCCGCGACAGGTCAAGATCCCCGGCGTGCTGGTCGATTGCGTCGTGCTGGCGCCGCCCGAGAACCACCTGCAGACCTTTGCCACACCATACAGTCCGGCGTACGCCGGCGAAATCCGGATCCCCGCGAGCAGTGTGGCGCCGATGCCGATGAGTGAGCGCAAGGTGGTCGCGCGACGCGCGGCAATGGAACTCCAGCCAAACAGCGTGGTGAATCTCGGGATCGGCATGCCCGAAGGCATCGCCAGCGTCGCCAACGAGGAAAGGATCCTCGACCTGATGACGCTGACCACCGAGCCCGGCGTCATCGGCGGCATTCCTGCGGGAGGCTTGAACTTCGGCGCGGCGACCAATGCGCAGGCGATCATCGATCAGCCCGCCCAGTTCGATTTCTATGACGGTGGCGGGCTCGACGTCGCCTTTCTTGGCCTCGCCCAGGCCGATCGCATGGGAAACCTCAATGTGTCGAGATTCGGGCCGCGCCTGGCCGGCGCCGGAGGCTTCATCAACATCAGCCAGAATGCCAGGAAAGTCGTGTTCGTCGGCACTTTCATGGCGGGCCACAGCCAGATTTCAGTCGTCGACGGCAAGCTGCGGATCCACCGTGACGGCACCGCCAGGAAATTCATCGAGGAAGTCGAGCATCGCACGTTCTCTGGCCCGTATGCGGCGGCAATGGGCAAGCCGGTCCTCTACATCACCGAGCGTTGCGTGTTCGAGCTGGGCGCCGAGGGCATGGAACTCATCGAGATTGCACCGGGCGTCGATCTGGAGCGCGATATTCTGGCCAGGATGGACTTCGCACCGATCCTGCGTTCGCCGACGCTGATGGACGAGCGGATTTTCCTGCCTGAACCGATGGGCCTGCGCTCCAATGTTTTGCGACTGCCGCTGGAAGCGCGCTTCATCTACGACGACGACAAGAACATCATGTTTCTCAATTTCGCGCGCCTCGAGGTGAAGCGTCCCGACGACATCGCGGCGATCCGGACTCAGGTATGCCGCGTCTGCGAACCACTGGACCACAAGGTTTATGCAGTGGTGAACTACGAGGGTTTCGTGTTGGACCCCGCGCTGGAGGACGCGTACGTCGAAATGGTCGAGGATATGGTGCAGCGCTACTATCTCGGCGTAACACGCTTCACTACCAGCGCTTTCATGCGCGCCAAGCTGGGTGGCGCCCTTACGCGGCGCGGGCTGTCACCTTATGTCTATGAGACGGAGGCGGAAGCGCAGGTCTACCTGCGCGAACAGTCGTCAAACCGCTGAATCCGGCTTGCATCGTGATCGCGGCACCGAAGGCCGAGTGCGCCCGCGCCGGGTTCTGTCGGACCCTCGATGTCAGTGCCCTGCCAGCCAGCGCAACTGAGGCCCCGGATATGCCGCGACCCACGTGCCGTTCGCGCTGAAATCCCACGTCGGACCGAAGCTCGCCGGCTCGAGCAACTGGGTGTCCGTGAGTCCGCTCGAACTGGCCACCGCCGTGCCCGAACCGACACCCGCCGCCGCCGACGACGATTGGCTGTTCCAGAACACGTTCGCCGCGATCCGGCCGCTGTTCGTGCCCGCGATACCGCCCATCGTCGAGTTCGCGCCCGCCGTGAGTCTGGACGCGGCATACGACTCGCGGATGAAGCCCGTATTGATGCCGACAAGTCCGCCGATAGTCGCGCCGCCGTTCAGGAATTCGTATGCATACGATCGGGTGATGGCGCCATGGTTCGTGCCGACGAGTCCGCCGACCGTGCTTTGCGCACCGGCTGTAGCGCGGCCGATCGCGAAAGACTGATCGATGCGACCGTCGTTCAGGCCGACGAGCCCACCGATCTGGCCCGCGCCGTTGATGTTCACGCCCGCCCACGAGCGCTCGATGCGTCCAAAGTTCTCGCCGACCAGGCCGCCGGCCACCGTGTTCGTGTTGCCCGTGGCATCGATGGTGCCCGTTGCGCCGACGTTCACCATGTGTCCGTAGTTGATGCCAGTCAGCAAGCCGACCGTTCCTCCCGAGGATGTCGCGGTGCCGTCCGCGAGCGTGAAATTGCGCACGACGCCGCTCTTGCCGATCACGCCGAAGAGTCCGGTATCGGCCGCGCTTGAGAGACGCAGATCCGCGGGGAGATGCCCCATGCCGTCGAACTGACCGGTGAACGGATTCGCGGCGGTGCCGATGCCTCCGAACTCCGGCGCACCCGCGAATTCCAGCCCCCTGCTGCCCAACGCATAGTTGCCGGAGAGGTTGTTATTCACCGCGCTCAGGTCCGTCATGGAGTTGACGAGCTGATAGGCCGTGAACTGCGTGACGAGCCCAGTAAACGGCGCGGGGTGCCACGATACGTTGGTGTACACGGTGCCGGGCGTGTAGCTGCCGTTCATGTCGTACAGGCCGCTGACGATGCCCATGCTTCGCGACCAGTCGATCGTGCCCTGGTTGGTCAGACTGCCGCCATTGTCGAAACCATAGGTGTCGGCGGACAGCGTGAGCGAGCCTGTGCCCCTATTGGCGATGGTCGCCTGCGGTGCGATCGTCAGCGAGTGCGCCGCGTCGAGCGTCAGGGAGGAGGCTCCGTGCCAGCGCACGCTCGCTTCGATCGCGATGTCTCCCTCGCCGGTCGCCCCGAGCTTGCCGTCCGCGCCGTTCGCGAGCACGGAGATGGACGCGCCGTTGCTCAGACTTGCGCCGAGCGTGTTGGCGGTGGGGACGTCCGCGGTGAAGTCCCCCGTGGTGATGTTCCATGCTTTCGCCCGCACATCCGCGCCGCCGACCTTGACGTCCTTGCCGGACATGTCGAGCGTGCCGCCGCTGCCGTCCGCGTTACGCGCGCTGATTTGCGCGCCGCGCGCATCGACGTTGCCGGAGTTGACGACGACCCCGTTGACGGGGGTGTTCGCGACGAGCCAGACGTGGCCGTCGCGCGTCGCGGTGCCGGTGGCGCGCAGGGCGCCCGAATGACCCGCGAGCGCGAAGATATTGCCGTCGGCCGCCTGCACGTTGATGATCGCCGCCCGTACCGTGCCTGAGTTCGTCACCGTGCCGCCGCTTCCCACCTCCACGAAGACTTGTTGAAAGTTGCCGTCGAAGAGCCGGACCTGACGGCCTGCGACGAGTTCGGCATTGCCGTTCGGCGCATCGATCGTCCCTGCGTTCGTGACCTTGCTGGCCGATATCAGGAACACGTCCCCACCCGACGAACTGATCTTGCCGAGATTGACTACATCCGCCGTGGAACTGCCTGTGTAAGCCGAGCCACCGAACACGGGCGGGTTGAGAAAGACATCGTTGGGGACGTCGAGCGTCGACGCGACGAAACGCCCTCCCGTCGACACCACGCCGCCTGGCCCGATGAGCACGCCATGCGGATTGACGAGGTAGATGCTGCCGGTGCCCTTCAGCGTGCCGTAGATCGCCGACACATCGTTACCCGTCACGCGATTGAGTGTCGCGCCCGTGCCGTTGTTGATCGACACCGTGCGGCACGATCCGATCGAAAAACTGTTCCATTCGATGATGCCGCGCGAGCCCGCTTGCGTGATGCTCATGCCGGCATCGTTCTGAGTGATGCTTCCCGAGCCGGCGACGAAATGCCCGCCTTGCGGCACGGTACCGGCCGCGTACGCGACGTGCGTCGTGGAAAGTCCGGTCAGCGAAATGACGATGGCAAATGAAATTCGCACGCTTGCATGACGGCGTTGCGATCGACGTTGCCGCAGCAGAGATGGCCTTCGAGTGCTCATACATCCCCCTTCCACGCTCGCGCGAAACGGCTGCCAACGACCCGAGGAGCCGACCGGAAACGCGTGAGTCGCCGCGTATGAAGATTAGCAGTTCGCCTCGTCGCCACTTAACGACCGTGGCTGATTTGGTCGATATTTCGGCCCGAAACGTTGTTGCGCGACCGGGACGGGATTACCGTCGCCTTCCATCTTGATAACGATTTCAATGCAAGTTTGAAATACCGTTATTACGGCAGGTTATTAAGTGACTGGTTTCAAGCGCGGTCGACCACCGTCAAGCCCCCGTGCGGCGGGCCTTGCAGCCTGGCGGCACCGTGCGCGCCCGGAGTTGCCATCGAGCAGCGCGAACCTTGCTGGGCAACAGCCGCAACGCGGCATTTCGGTATACTCGCGAGCTTTCCCAAAAACGATTATTCGCGGCCCTCCTCCCGCGCAGCGACCGCCGTTTCATAGGCGTGCCGCCCTCGCGCGACAAGCGTGCCCGCCCTGCTCACCATGTCCGATCTCTCTACGCCGTTCAGCGCGCCCCGCCGTCTCGTCAACATCAATCCGAAGCCGCTCGCCGTCGCGCTCGCGCTCGCGCTGGTCGTGCTCGGCGCGATCTATCTCGCGCAGACCGTCAGCGTGAAACAGGCCGCGCTGTACGTCCTCGGCGCGCTGCTCGGCGTCACGCTCTATCACGCCGCGTTCGGCTTCACGTCCGCATGGCGCGTGTTCATCGCCGACGGCCGCGGCGCCGGCCTGCGCGCGCAGATGCTGATGCTCGCGATCGGCGTGCTGCTGTTCTTCCCCGCGCTTTCCGCCGGCACGCTATTCGGTCATCCGGTCGTCGGCGAAGTGTCGCCCGTCGGCACGTCGGTCCTGATCGGCGCGTTCATGTTCGGCATCGGCATGCAGCTCGGCGGCGGCTGCGCCTCCGGCACGCTGTATACGGTCGGCGGCGGCAGCACACGGATGGTGGTCACGCTGATCGCGTTCATCATCGGCTCGGTGATCGGCACCGCGCACATGCCGTTCTGGTCCGCGCTGCCGCATCTGCCGCCGATCTCGCTCGTGCAGACGCTCGGCGTCGGCCCGGCGATCGCGCTGAACCTCGTGGTGTTCGCGGCCATCGCCGCGCTGACCGTGCTGATCGAAAAGCGCCGTCACGGCCGTCTCGTCAGCGACGTGGATCGAGCCCCGAACGCATCGCCGTGGCTGCATGGCCCGTGGCCGCTCCTCGCCGGCGGCGTCGTGCTCGCGATCCTCAACTTCGCGACGCTCGCGCTGTCGGGCCATCCGTGGGGCGTCACGTCGGCGTTCGCGCTGTGGGGCGCGAAGGCGTTCTCCGCGATGGGCGTCGACGTCGCGAGCTGGCATGTGTGGAGCACCGGCCCGAACGCGGCCGCCCTTGCCGCACCGATCAGCCACGACGTGAAGTCGGTCATGGACATCGGCATCGTGATCGGCGCGATGGTTGCCGCTTCGCTCGCCGGCCGCTATGCGCCGGTGTGGCGTCTCCCGCTGCGCTCGCTGATCGCGGCAATCATCGGCGGACTGATTCTCGGCTACGGCGCACGCCTCGCGTACGGCTGCAATATCGGCGCGTACTTCAGCGGCATCGTGTCGGGCAGCCTGCACGGCTGGCTGTGGCTCGTCTCGGCATTTTTGGGCAACGTGGTCGGCACGAAGCTGCGTCCGCTGTTCGGCCTCGCGGTCGAGCGCGTCAAGCAGACGGGCTGCTGAGCGGGCGGCTTCGGCCGCCTATCGGGCGGGGGCTGCGCTGCCGGCCTCCCTTGCACCCGTCTGAAGCCGTCGCGCGAGTTCGTCAGCGATCTGCTCCGCGCTTTTCCTGACCGCCGTCTTTTCATCGCGGCCGGACAGAACGACCTTCGCGGCGATCACGTAAGGGTTGAGCTTGATCACCGCGCCCGGCATATCCCTGCTCGCCCCCTCTTCAACAGTTTGATAGAGCGGCGGTAACTCCGGCGTAGCCAGGTTATCGCAGGAAACCGCGACCTGAAACTGGCTTTGGCCCGCGCCCATACCCACCATCGCGCGACGCAGCCGATTACCCTCATCGACACTGAGAAAAACGCCGCGCACCTGCCAGCCGCCGTGGGGCAGCGGTTCACCCGGCGTGACGCGGCGCGCGTCTACTCCGGCCTTCTTCAGATCGTCCGTCAGAGATTGCGCCATCAGCGCAACCATGTCTCGCGCACGCGCCTGCGGATCCTGCTGCTGACGCAGCGGGCCCTCAGGCACGAGATTGTCCAGGATGCCTCGCGCGCGGTGGCCTGGCCCGCTGTCAGGGGCGATGTTCGCGGCGTCGAGATCGAAATCGGAGACATAGACGACCGGCGGCGCGACAGGAGCCGCGAGCGCTGCCGACGAATCCGCGGCCAGACATCCTTGCGCGCTGGCACACACGTACGTCGCCAGACATACCATTCGCACCCATCGCAACACCATTGCGCACCTCCACGCTGATCGCCTGGGTACTAGTTGCATGGCAGCGACGAAATACGGCATTCATATCGCGGCCGTTCATCCAGCTTAGGTCTTTCAGAAGCGCACCCATGGCTTGATCGTCTGCATCGCGATCTGAAAATCCTATACTGGGTCGGTGCGGTTGCTGACTTCGCGCCTTGTCTGCACATCCGTTTGCACGAGTCCAATCGTCCGACATGACGCCCCTGAAACCCGGTGGACCGCGCGTTGCGTCATCTGCCTGACAGAACGGAAAACCAAGCCATGCTGACGATCGACGACATCCGCGCCGTGCCGCTGTTCTCGACCCTTCCCGACAGCGAACTGGAAATCCTCGTGCACGCGTGCGCCGACCTGCATCTATGCGCGGGCGAGTTCGCGGTCCATGAAGGCGGCGAGCGCGCGTTATACGCCGTGCTGTCGGGCAAGATGGAAGTCATCAAGACGTTCGACGGCATCGAGCGAACCTTGGGCTGGCGTCTGCCCGGCACGATCTTCGGCGAAGTGCCGCTCGCGCTGAGCTCACCGTTTCCGGGCGCGTATCGAGCGGCCGAGCCTTCGCGCGTGATGCGGGTCGACGCGCCGCAATACTATGCGCTCGCGGCGGCGTCGCCCGACGTGGCGTTCAAGATGGGCGCGCTCGCGCGCGAACGCATCGGCGGGCTGCAAAGCCTTTCCGCCGAGCCGCCGAAGGCGCGCGTGACGATCGTCGGCAACCGTTGGGACAATGCGTGCACGCTGCTGCGTCAGTTCCTCGCGCGCAATCAGATCAGCGTCGACTGGCTGGCGCCGGATGCGCCCGAATTGGCCGCGCGCTGGCCTGGCACGTGTCCGACGGAAGGCGAGTGCCCCGCGTTGCGCCTCGTCGACGGCACGGTGCTGAGGCGGCCCGCGACCCGCGAGCTTGCGGGACTGCTCGGCCTCCAGACGCAGCCGCGTCTGGCCGGATACGACACGGCGATCATCGGCGGCGGCCCCGCGGGGCTGGCTGCCGCGGTATACGGCGCGTCGGAAGGTCTGCGCACGCTGGTGCTGGAGCGCGAGGCGCCGGGCGGACAGGCGGGCACGTCCTCGCGCATCGAAAATTATCTCGGCTTTCCCAATGGTGTTTCCGGCGACGAACTCGCGAGCCGCGCGCTGCAACAGGCACGGCGGCTCGGCGCGGAGATCCTCGTGACGCGCTCGGTCGAGCGCATCGATGTGCAGGCGCGGCGGATTCATCTCGACGGCGGCGACGCCGTGCACGCTCGAACCATCATTCTCGCGACGGGCGTCACGTGGCGGCGGCTTGCGATCGACGGCTTCGACCGCTTTATCGGCAAGGGGATTTACTACGGCGCGGCGCGCAGCGAAGCGAGCGCGACGCACGGCCTCGATGTCCATCTGATCGGCGGCGGCAATTCGGCCGGCCAGGCGGCGTTGTACTTCGCCAATCACGCGCGCAGCGTGACGCTCGTCGTGCGCGGCGATTCGCTCGAAAAGGGCATGTCGCGCTATCTCGTCGAACAGCTAGCGGGCAAATCGAATGTCGCGGTGCGGCTGCGCTCCGAAGTCGTCGGCGCGCATGGCGATACGCATTTGACGGCCATCACCGTTCGCGATTCGACGAGCGACGCAGTGAGCCGACACGACTGCGGCGGTCTGTTCGTCTTCATCGGAGCGGATGCGCAGACGGAGTGGCTGCCGCCCGAAATCGCGCGCGATGTGCGCGGCTACGTTCTGACCGGCGATGACGTCGTCAAGGCCGGACGCTGGTCGCATCAGCGCGATCCTTCTCTGCTCGAATCCAGCGTGGCTGGCGTGTTCGCGTGCGGAGACGTGAGACTGAGTCCTGTGAAGCGCGTCGCTTCGGCCGTCGGCGAGGGCAGCATGGCGATTGCTTTCGCGCACAGGTATTTGCAGTCGGACGGAGCTTGAGTTCGTCGCGTGAGTCTGCTGCGCGATCGGGTTGCGCGGCCGCTATGTATTCGCAGGCAGCGCGACGCGTTCCAATACCGTCATCGGGCCGAGCCTTTCGATCACATCCAGCTGAGCCGCATCGCGCACGAACAGCGAACCCGCAAAGCCGAGCGCGTTGACCGACACGCCTTCGACTCGCTCTTGCGATCTCGGCACGAGCAACATCCAGCGCCGCGTGACCAGCAGGTTGTAGGGCGTCGCATGACAGCAGGCACGGTCGATTTCGAGCGCGCCGATATCCGCCGCGTCGAGCAGCGTGCGATAGCGGGAAAGCGCCAGCTTCGGCGCATCCGCGCGAGCCAGATCATCGGCGTGAAAGCGTGCGAACGCATGCCGAAACGGCAGATGCGCCAAGCCGTTCTCCGCACCGAGCAAGGGCTCGACAGGCACGGACGGATCGGCTTCCCCGAGCGGCAGCGGCACGATCTGCAGGTGCTTGTGCGGCTGGCTCGCGCCCGCCTGCGTGCCGGCGTTGTAAAAGCCGATGCCGTCGAATTCGGCCATGCACGCGAGCAGCGCTTCGAAATCGGCAAGATCGAGCAGCGCTTCCTGCCGTTCGAATTCGCGCGTGACGATCAGCAGATGATGATCGATCACGTTGAACTTATTCAGCAACGCGAGGTGAGTATCGGAGATGTCGGCGACGAACAGATCCGGCTCATAGGGAAGAAATGGGTTCGCCTGAGGGTGCTTTGCCGTCTGCAGCTTTCGCGTTTGCTCCCGTTGCTGTTCCTTGCGCGTCAGGCTCGACACCTGACGCACGAGAAAGCGGATGCCGCCGCTGTCGATCACGGACTGTTGCGTGTCGATCGGTCGCAGCGCGCCGCAGCTCAGCGCATGTCCGGTCTGTCGCACAACGGCGGGCCACAGCGTGCCCGGAATCAGGCGTCGTTGTCGTTCCATAGCATGTCGGCAGGCGTGGCGGCGTGCGTGAAGCGGGTGAAAGCGCAGCCGCTACAGCTTGTAGCCTATCGTGCGCAAAAGATCCTTGCGCCATTGAACGTCTTCCGCGCTTTCCGTGCCGACCGGCGAAAAACCATCGATCACGCCGACGATGCCTCGCCCCTGATCTGTTTCGGCGATCAACACTTCGACGGGATTCGCCGTTGCGCAGAAGATGCGGCAGACTTCCGGCACGGCCTTGATCGTGTTCAGCACGTTGACGGGGAAAAAGCCGTCGCCCAGAAACACGAAGAAGCTATGGCCGGCGCCGACGTTGGTTGCGTTCTGGCATGCCATCTCGACGAGGCTTTCGTCCGTGCCGGAGCGCCGCACGAGGCGCTTGCCGGAAGCCTCGCAAAACGCGAGACCGAACTTGATGCCGGGCACCGTGCCCACCATGGCCTCGTGAATATCCTCGACAGATTTGATGAAGTGACTTTGCCCGAGAATGAAGTTGGTCGCTTCGGGCTTGACGACCTTGACGGCGGACAATTGCATGGTGGACCTCGCTCCATTGCGGCAACACGCCGATGAAAACACGTCGAACACGGGCCAACGCGACCGTGGATGGTTCGCGCGTCAGCCGGTCTTCGTCGATCCGGCTTCTAGCCTAGTACTAACCGCGCGTGAGCGAAACCTCGACCGACCACGAGCCGCGGGATTCGAATGCGCCCTGACACCGCTTCCGAGTCGCGCCAGTCCAGGATCGAGCAGGCAGAGAAAGCCTGGCTTATGGCGGCACTGATCGACCAAAAGCCGATCCATCCTCATAGCGTTTTGACCCGCTTTAAACCCCATCGCACCGCGGCAAGCTCTCCGGGTCAACAAGGTCAACCGCCGGTTTACGCCCCCGACCGAGTGTGCAAGTATCTTCACCAAGCCGCATCCCGCACACTCTTGCGAGGTTCACGATGGCCTGGAAACTTTGGAAGACCGAGAAGCGGTACGACGAGACGCGAAGCTGGCCGAGCGGCACGCATGAGTCGTTGAAGCAGCTTCTGGATATGTACCTGGGCAGCGACTCGCCACCGTTTGCGAACTGGGCCGCGCCTGGAATTACTTTTGCGCCCGAAGTCGAAACGCTCGCGCGAAACGGAGTCCGGGGGTATCAGCTTGCCCTCTGGTTGTGGCTTTTCGCCGAGAAGCACGGCACGATCGCGGCAAAAATGGTGCGTGAGTCTTTGTGCCTGCTCGCCGGCGCGATGCAACCGTCGTCCGGCGACAAGATCGACTCGCTCCTCGACCTCGAAAACCGCCTCGCGCATTCTGTCGAGGACCTTTCCGCTCAACAGCGCACCTTCCGACTGGAGGGTCTGTCCGTCGAGCTACCCATGGAGTTTTTCCTCGCCACTGCTTTTCTCCGGCTCGCACCGGACTCGCCTTATGCCGGGAATGAAGGCACCGACCTGCAAGGCAACGACTTCAAACTGGCCGACTGTTTTCAGCATGCAACCGAAGAGGGGCTGGCGGTATTCCGGCCCATGATAGACGCGGTCGACTTCGACGCGAAATCGCTGCCCAACTGGAGATGGAGCGCTCATCCCGGCGCCGCCGAGCGACACCTGCAACGCCGCCACAAGAATCCCCTTTTCGCCCTTCATCGCCAGATGGTGACGGCTCACGAGGTCTATGAGGCACGGCTTGCCGACGCTCGGGCCATCGAGGACATCAGGACCGAGCTCAATGAGACTAGCCGGTCGTTCTCCGAGACGACCGAATTGCCCTTGAACTGGCAGCCCTTCCTCGAAGGATACCGGGACCACGTCGACAGGCTTGACGAACGCCGGCTCGTCGTTGGCGGACAGAGCACGTCGCTCGGCAATGCAATTGCAGCGTTGCGCGCCGACATACTTGCGACCTGGCGCGCTTCGATTCACAAGAACCGACACAGTCTCGCGACTCTGGAGCAGGAAGAAGCGAAACGGGCTGAGCGACGGACGCTGCTGTATGGATGCGAGTGGACGGCCCAGCTTTTGAGCCACGGATCGCTGATCCCGCCGGAAGAGGTGGTTCCCGCCCTGCTAAGCGAGCCCCCCTCCGAGCTGGAAAAGGTGGTGACCGGTCTGCGGGGCGAACCGCGACTGCATGAGACGCTTGCGCAGTGTTGCGCAACTGCGCATCGGCTTGTCAACGAGCTTCGCGCGGCTGGCCATCAGCTTCCCGACATCGACGACAAGCTTCGCATTCTGGATGGTGCGCCCGGCCAGTTGCCGGTCTGATCGTCTTCCAGGTGTGCCATGTCGTGTTACCTATTTGGACCCCACGCCCGACCCACAAAGGCCACTTATGAACTCTTCCTCTCGCGACCCGCTCGATGTAGCGACCGAGGCGGTATCTACGCTTTCAGAGTACCTGGAGCTTTCGCTAGACAAAGGAAAGAGCCTGATTTTGGTGCTCTCTCAAGGCGAAAATTGCGAAGTCTACCTTGGTGATCCTGGCGAGCCAGACGCGGACTGGATAAGCTGCGCGGCCATTCCGAACAAGCTGGTCCACGCGCTTCTGGAGACCACGCGGTCAGGATTCAACCAGTTGGTCATTGAAGGACAGACCTACCGCTTCGCTCGGACCTTCGCGCAAGTTGCCGAGCATGGCGCTGTCGTCTTCACACCTGCGTAGACGTTGTAGCCAATCACGTTGATGCATTTGATCATGGATGATCGTGACGATTTCCTTGTGCGCAACATGGCGTTCCGCGAGGTCGATCTGGCAGTCGAATGGGCTGCGGCAGAGGGGTGGAATCCGGGCCTCGACGACGCGAGGTGCTTCTGGAATGCAGACCCCAATGGCTTTTTCGTCGGTACCTGGCGTGGGGAGCCGGTGGCATGTATCTCGGCAGTCGCCTACGATGAGCGCTTCGGTTTCATTGGCCTCTACATCGTCAAGCCGGCGTTTCGCGCCAGGGGTTTCGGTCTGCGCACCTGGCAGCACGCGATGCGCTATCTGGGAGATCGTACGATCGGCCTCGATGGTGTCGTTGCCCAGCAGCAGAACTATCAAAAATCCGGTTTCCAGCTCGCCTATCGCAACATCCGCTTCCAGGGCGTCGTGCAAGCTGCGTCGACGCCAAACCTGACGAACGCGCGGGAGGTACCCTTCGCGCAACTGGTTGCCTACGACAGCGCATGTTTTTCGACCGCCCGTCCCCGCTTCCTGGCGGACTGGATCGCGCAACCACAGGCGCGGGCCCTGGCGGATGTGCGCAACGCTCAGATAAGGGGGTACGGCGTGCTGCGCCGTTGCGGGACCGGCTACAAGATCGGTCCGCTCTTTGCCGACGACGCACGGATTGCCAATGATCTGTTCGACGGACTGGTCGCGAGCGTCGCAGGCGAAGTCATCGCGTTCGACGTCCCGGAGGTCAACGCGGCCGCCGTAGCGCTCGCTGAACGCTACGGCATGGTTAGCGCGTTCGAAACGGCGCGAATGTACACTCGCACCCCGCCGGCCATTCCCGTGCAACGCGTGTTCGGGGTGAGTTCGTTCGAACTAGGTTGACTGCAAAGATCGAGCCGCTGGAAAAAACCCGCGGTGATGCGCTAGACCTCCACTACGATTCGGGCGGTCCGCCCCGAAAGGGAACGATTATCGAGCGACCGCAAGCGACGACTCACGCATCTGTGCGTAGGTCGACTCGGCAAGCTTCACTTCGTCTCGCGAAGGCTTGGTACGAACGCTCAGATAGCCGACGGTCTTGCCGCCTTCAATCACCGGTGTGACGTTCGCGCATACCCAGTAATGGTCACCATTCTTGCGGCGGTTTTTCACGAGCGCTGTCCTCGCGACATGAACGTCACTTTCGCGAGACCCTCTTCTTCCTTTCCGGAACTTCGACGGCGGCGTCGACCGGTGTGAACGGTGCGTGAAAATGATCGACGAGGAAGTCGATGAAGGCGCGCGCCCGCGCGGTCTGATTGCGCTGCCTTGGGTAATAGACGAACAGGTCCGCGGACGGCAGCACGGTATTCGGCAGCACCAGCTTAAGGCGCCCGCTCTGTACATACTTGGCCAGATCCCATTCAGAGCGAATCAGAATCCCATGACCGTCGAGCGCCCACCGAAGGACAATGTCGCCGTCATTGCTCGATAGCGCGCCTTTCACCTTGATCGCCTCGATGTGGTCGTTCACGATGTAGCGCCACACGCCATAAGCGTCATCGTTCTGCCGATGAATGATGCAGCGATGCTGGTGCAGGTCCTCCACCCGCTCGGGCGTTCCAGAACGTTCCAGATATTTCGGGGACGCGCAAAGAAAGCGGCGATTGCTCATGATGCGCCTCGCGCTCAGGCGACTGTCGGGTAGCTCGCCGAACCGTATCGCCATGTCGAAGGCCCCTTCGACGAGATCGACCGGCCGGTCCGTCACCTCGAACTGAACTTCGACATTCGGAAAACGCTTTGCGAAGTCAGAGACGAGCGGTGCGATGGTCGTCCTGCCAAAACCGAGCGTCGCGTTGATGCGCAACGGCCCATGCGGATCGCGTCTGGCGCCGGATATGGCCTCCTCCATCTCGCGGACCTGCCCGACGATCTGGGACGCGTAGCGCAGATAGGTCTCGCCCTCGGGTGTCAGGCTGACGCTGCGCGTGGTCCGGTTGACCAGACGCGCGCCGAGCCGCTGCTCGATGATCCCCAGCCGCTTGGTCGCCGCTGGCGGACTCAGATCGAGCGCCCGGGCGGCGCCGGACATGCTCCTGAGTTTCGCCAGGAGAATGAAGAACTCAAAGTCGGATGCGGGAGCAGTACTCACTTTTGGTGAAATATGTAGTGAACGTAAGTGAATTCTAGCAAGCTCTTTCGCGGCTAAGCTATGTATCACATTGAAGCCGGGGTGGCTCAATAACTGTTCAAATCTCTGGAGACAGTGGCGTGAGAATCGTTGAAATCCGCGAAAAAACCGTTCCGATCAGTTCCCCGATCCGGAACGCCTACATCGACTTCAGCAAAATGACCTCGAGTCTCGTCGCGGTCGTCACGGACGTCATTCGCGACGGCAAGCCGGTGATCGGCTACGGCTTCAACTCGAACGGCCGTTACGGCCAGGGCAAGCTGATGCGCGAGCGCTTCATTCCGCGCCTGCTCGAGGCCGCCCCTGCCTCGCTGGTCGACGACTCCGGCGACAACCTCGATCCCCACAAGATCTGGGCGACGATGTTCATCAACGAGAAGCCCGGTGGCCACGGTGAGCGGTCCGTCGCCATCGGCACGATCGACATGGCCGTCTGGGACGCGGTGGCGAAGATCGCGGGCAAACCGCTGTTTCAGCTCCTCGCGCAACGGTACGGCAATGGCCAGGCCAACCGCAAGATCTTCGTCTACGCGGCGGGCGGCTACTACTATCCGGGCCAGGACCACGAAAAGCTCAAGGATGAGATGCGCAGCTACATCGACCGGGGCTACACAGTCGTGAAGAAGAAAATCGGCGGTGCCTCGCTCGACGAAGACCTGCGACGCATCGACTCGATCCTCAGCGTGCTGCAGGACGGCCAGAAGCTCGCGGTCGATGCCAATGGCCGCTTCGACCTCGATACGGCGATCAGGTATGCGAAGGCCCTGTCGCAGTACGACCTGTTCTGGTACGAAGAGGCGGGCGACCCGCTCGACTTCGAGTTGCAGGCGACGCTGCGCAACTACTATGACAAGCCGATGGCAACTGGCGAAAACCTGTTCTCGATGCAGGATGCTCGCAACCTGATCCGCTACGGCGGCATGCGCCCCGATCGCGACTGGCTGCAATTCGATTGCGCGTTGAGCTACGGCCTCGTTGAATATCTGCGAACGCTCGACATGCTGCATCAGCATGGCTGGTCGCGCAGCCGTTGTATTCCCCACGGCGGGCACCAGATGTCGCTGAACATCGCGGCGGGCCTCGGACTTGGCGGCAACGAATCGTACCCGGACCTGTTCCAGCCATACGGCGGCTTCCCCGACGGCGTTCGCGTCGAGAACGGATATATCACGATGCCGGAGCTGCCCGGCATCGGCTTCGAAGGCAAATCCGACCTCATCGCCGAGATGCGCAAGTTGGCTGAATAACGCGCGCGCAACGGCACCGACCAGTATTCCCGGTTGAATGGCTCATATAAAGACGGAACGAAGCCGGCTCAATGCGGCCTTTCCACGCTGCTGCGTGGGAGGGCCGCATTTTCCCTTTGAAGACGCCGTGCACAGGAGACAGACATGCCAGTATCGAAAGTAAGAAGAGCACTTTCCAAGCTGTACGTTCAGGTCCTCATCGGGATTGTGGCCGGTGTCCTGCTCGGCCACTTCTACCCCGAGCTCGCCTCGCAGATGAAACCGCTGGGCGACCTGTTCATCAAGCTGATCCGGATGCTGCTTGCACCGATCATCTTTGCATCGGTCGTGGTCGGGATTGCGCGCATGAACGACCTTCATCAAGCGGGCCGGGTTGGCGTGAAAGCCCTCCTGTATTTCGAACTGGCGTCGACCATTGCGCTCATAGCGGGAATGGTGGTCGTCAATGTCATCAAACCCGGCAGCGGAATGAACATCGATCCCTCGCAGATCGATGCCGCTGCGATTTCGACCTACACGCACGCGGCGCAGCAACACGGCATGCTCGACTTCTTCATGAGCATTGTTCCGAATAGCATCGTCGGGGCATTCGCCAAAGGCGAGATGCTTCCCATCATTTTCTTTTCAGTCCTGCTCGCCATCTCACTGGCAAAGCTCGGACCTCGTGCCGCGCCATTCGTCGACATGCTCGACATGTTCCTTCAAGGAATGTTCGGCGTCGTGCGAATCGTCATGTACGTTGCTCCGATCGGCGCGTTCGGGGGCATGGCCTTCACCATCGGCAAATACGGCATCGGCACCCTGGCATCGTTCGGCGAGTTGATGCTTTGTCTGTATCTGACTTCGTTCTTCTTCGTGTTCGTCGTGCTCGGCCTCGTCATGAAAATGTGCGGGCTATCGCTGTGGAAGTTTCTCCGCTACATCAGGGACGAGATTCTGATTACGCTCGGCACGGCGTCGACGGAAGCGGTGTTGCCGCAGATGCTGATCAAGCTGGAGGCGCTGGGCTGCGCTCGCCCAGTGGTCGGCATGGTCTTGCCCACCGGCTACACGTTCAATGCCGATGGAACGGCGATTTATCTGACGATGGCGGCCTTGTTCATCGCCCAGGCGATGAACGTCCACCTGAGCATCTGGGACCAGTTGCTCGTGCTCGGCGTACTGCTGCTCACGTCGAAGGGCTCTGCGGGCGTGGCCGGGGCGGGATTCGTCGCACTGGCCGCGACGCTCGCCTCGATGCACAAGATTCCCGTGGAAGGCCTCGTGCTGCTGCTCGGCGTGGACCGCTTTCTCAACGAGGCGCGCGCAGTCACGAACCTGATCGGCAATGGCGTTGCCACCGTCGTCGTCGCTCGCTGGGAGGGGCAACTCGACAGGAAGCTGGCGCGCGCGGTGCTGGATCGCGACAATACGCCTCACTTCCACACACCTGGTCCTGCCGCGCAACCGGCGATCCCGCCGGCACCGACGACCGAAGCCGCCGCGGTTCTCGACGGCTCGCCGAATCATCGCTAGAACTGAACTTTTCCGGGTGGGTGCCGTTAATGCAGAGATATCTCACTCCACCGAATTCAGCATGAAACTGACCATCAAGTTCCGCCTTCTCGCCACACTCACCTTGCTCGGGATCCTGCTGACGGTGAACGGCGTGCTGGGGATCGCCGGCATGCGTGGTTCAAACCATGCCGTTGCGCAGGCGTACACGAACGACGTGGCTGCCGCTACCGCGCTCGGCAGGTCCAACCTGAACCTGACGGTAGTGCGTACCACGCTCGACCGCGTGCTGCTGCACCCGGAAGCAGCGGACAGAGCCGCGCTCATCGATAAGGCGCGCAACTATCTTGCGGTCTCCGACAAGGCCTGGAAAGAGTACCGCGCACTGCCCGTTTCCGAGGCCGAGGCGGCCTTGTCGAAGGCCGTGGCCGACGCCCGTGAAGCGATGCTGCATGGCGGACTCGAGCCGATGATGGACGCGATGAGCCGTGGCGACCATGAAGCCGCCGACCACGATGCGATGGTCGTGATGCCACCGCTGTCGGCGGCTCTCACGCAGAAAACCGCGGCTCTGGACAAGTTTCGCAACGAGCAGGGCAATGTGCGTTACAAGACGGCACAGGACCGGTATGACACCCTCGTGACAATTACCGGAATCGCGATCGCCGTCGGTCTTCTGACCTGCGTCACCTGCGGTTTCACGCTGCTTCGCGCAATTGCGCGCCCGATCGATATGACGGTGCGCCATGTCGAGCGACTCGCTCAGGGTGACATGTCGCAGCAATTGCGCTTCGACAGTGATGACGAAATGGGTCGCCTCGTCAGAAGCGTCGGGCAGATGCAGAAGGACATCGGCACGATGATCGAACAGATCGCGCGCGGCAGCGAGTCGATCGCATCCGCGACCCAGCAGATCTCGGCCGGCAACGCGGACCTGTCGGCGCGCACCGAGACGCAGGCGGCGTCCATCGAGGAAACGGCGGCGAGCATTGAGCAACTCACCAATGCCGTCACGGAGAACGCCGCGCATGCGCGTGAAGCGCGCGAGCTGGCCGACGCGACGAAGACGACGGCCGGTGCGGGTGCGGACGTGGTGCGTCAGGTCATCGCCGCGATGAGCGACATTCACGACGGTGCGAAGAGGATGGGCGAGATCATTGGCGTGATCGAAGGCATCGCCTTTCAAACCAACATCCTTGCGTTGAATGCGGCTGTCGAGGCTGCTCGCGCCGGAGAGGAAGGACGTGGCTTTGCCGTCGTCGCTGGCGAGGTGCGCAATCTCGCCCAGCGCTCAGCGACAGCGGCGAAGGAAATCAAGGAGCTTATCGACGCCTCGACGGCCCGCGTCGCGGACGGTTCGCGCCTGGTCGGTCGGGCCGGTGAGACCATGGGCGAAGTACAGACGGCCGTCAGCCGCGTCACGTCGATCATGAGCGACATCGCGACGGCCTCGGCCGAACAGAGCGATGGCATCGAGGAAGTCAATCGGGCGATTACGCAGATGGACCAGATGTCGCAGCAAAATGCCGCGCTGGTCGAGCAGGCAGCCGCCGCGGCCGCGTCGCTGACCGAGCAGACCGGTCTGTTGACGAAGGCGGCGGGTCGATTTCGCTTTGCGTCCCTGTCCTGATGCCGCGCTACGGGCTCGCCTGCCGCTGCTGGCCTTAGCTGCGCGCGTCGCCGGAGGTCGTGGCGTCGGGCTCACCGGTAGCCACCGCCTCGAGAAAGCCGCGCCCCATCTCAGCCTCGAAGCGCGAAGCGCTGCCCTCCCAGATGATGCGTGCATGTTCGAGCACGTAGACACGGTCCGCCTGCGGCAGCGCAAACCTGACGTTCTGCTCGCCCAGCAGTACGGTAATGGGCGTGGACTTTTGCAGCGAATCCAGCGCTTTCGACAGTTGCTCGAGAATCACGGGCGCGAGCCCCAATGTCGGTTCGTCGAGAATCAGCAGCTTCGGCTGGGTCATCAGCGCGCGCGCGATCGCGAGCATTTGCTGCTCGCCGCCGGAAAGCGTGCGCGCGGTTTGGCCCTGGCGCGATTTGAGGATCGGAAAGAGATCGAACAGCCACGACAGCTGTTTGGCGCGCACCGTATCGGCGAGATGATATCCGCCGAGTTCGAGATTCTCGCGTACCGTCATGTCGCCGAATAGCTCGCGCGTTTCCGGGCATTGCACGAGGCCGGCGCGCGAGATCGCGGCACCGCTGCTGCCGCGCAGATCGCGCCCATCGAAGCGAATCGTCCCCTTGTACGGCACGAGGCCCGAGAGCGCGTTGAAAAGCGTCGTCTTGCCCGCGCCGTTCAGCCCGACAACCGATACGAACTCGCCCTCGCGCACCTGCAGACTGACGTCGTCGAGTGCGCACGCCTTGTCGTAAAGCACACGCACACCGGTCACCTCGAGGATCGTGGGCCTGGCAATGCCCGCGGCTTCGGTGCGCTGGCGCAACTCCAGCTTGCTGCCCAGATAGACCCGGCGCACTGTCTCGTTCCGCATCACTTGTTCGGCGGTGCCCTCGGCGACATGCTCGCCAAGGTACATCGCGAGCACGCGGTCGGCGAGTGCGGACAGACTTTTGACGTTGTGATCGACCAGCAGCACCGCGCGGCCTTCGGCGCGAAAGCCGCGAATCAGCTCGGAAAACGCCTCCGATTCCGCCACCGTCAGTCCCGCGAACGGCTCGTCCACCAGCACCACCTGCGGGTCGCGCGCAATCGCTTTGGCCATCTCCATGCGGCGCAGATCCGCAAATGGCAGTGTCGCGGGATGCCGATGCATGACGGCGGCAAGGCCCACACGCGAGGCAATTTCCTGCGCGCGCTGGTGCACGTGCGGTTCGGCGGCCAGCTTGACGAGCGAATCAGGAAGCAGCGCAAGCTTGATGTGTTCCAGCACCGTCTGCCGATGGAGCGGCCGCGAATGCTGAAACACGATGCCCACGCCCGCGCGCGCGATCCGGTGCGGCGCCCAGCCGGCCATCTCCACGCCGTTCACCCTGACCGACCCCGCGTTGGGCCGCTCGATGCCCATGATCAGCTTCATGACGGTGGACTTGCCCGAGCCGTTTGGTCCGATCAGGCCCAGAATCTCGCCGGGCCGGATGTCGAAGCCGATATCCTTGACGGCGACGAGACCGCCGAAGCGCTTGGTCAGTCCGCGTACGGAGAGCAGCGGCGTGTCGTTCATTGGCGCTCCCTCGCACGCAGCAGATTGCCGAGCAGACCGTCTGGAAAGAACAGCAGCGCCGCGAGCGCGACCGCCGCGACGACGAATGTGTTGAGCTGGCCGAGCGGGCGCAGAAACTCGCCGGCGACGATCAGGAAGATCGAGCCGAGCACCGCGCCGAGTATCGTGCGGCGTCCGCCGAGCACGGCCGCGATGATGATCTGTACTCCCACGCTGAGATCCACCACCGTGCTCACGGAGGCCGTGCCCTGGTAGAACACCAGCATCGCGCCGGCCACGCCGGAGAAAACGGCGCTGATGCAAAAGGCCACGAGCTTGTGTCGCGTGACATTGAAACCCAGCGCCTGCGCGCCGGTCGCGTCCTGGCCGCTTGCCTGCAGGATCAGACCGACTGCCGAACGCGACAGGCCGAACAGCAGGACGGCGCAAACGATCAGGAATGCGAGCGCGATCCAGTAGTTATGGTTCGCATCGACCGACATCACGTCCGGCACCATCATGCCGATCTCGCCGCCAGTTATGCCCGCAAAGATCACGATGGCGTTCTGCAGCAGCAGCACGGCCACGAGCGTAACCAGCCCGAAGTAAGGACCACGCAACCGCAGCGCGGGCACCGCCAGCAGCAGGCCGCCCACCAGCGCGACGCCGCCGCCAGCGAGCACGCAAACGGGTATGGGCAGACCCCATCTGGCGTCGAGGATCGCGGCCGAATAGGCGCCGAGTCCGATCAGGAACGTCGGCCCGAAGTTGACCTCGCCGGCAAAGCCGAACAACAGGTCCCACGACATGGCGAACACGCCGAAGTAATACGCAACCGTGAGCACGCCGAGGATGTAGCCCGAAAGCCACCACGGCAACGTCGCCGCCATCGCGACGAGCGCAACGGCGATCCATGCGCCACGCGAACGGAGAAGAACGGACATGGGGGTACGCTCCATTCGCACTGTTAGCGGCGTCCCAGGAAGCCCTGGGGTCTTACATACACCACGAGCACCAGCAGCAGCAACGCGGGCAGCGGCCGCAGGGTCGGCGCGATCAGATAGGCCGTAATGGTTTCCAGATAACCGACGACATACGCGGCCATCAGCGAACCGGACACGCTGCCGAGCCCGCCCAGCACCACAATGGAGAATGCGCTGGCCGTGAGCTGCCCCGCATTGTTGGTGCTCACGCCGAGGAACGAAGCGAGCAGCACGCCCGCGATACCGGCCAGCACCCCATAGATGCTCCACGCGAGAAGATAGATTCGGGAGAGTTCGAAACCGAGCAGCGTGAGACCACGAGGGTTCATCGAAGCCGCGAGCAGCGCCTTGCCTGCGCGCGTGCGGTTCACGAACAGCCACAACATGGCGATCACGGCCCAGCAGACCACCGCGATCATGATTTCGTTGAACGGCACGCGCACGCTGCCGACCATCGCCACACCGCTGATCAGCGGGCGCATCGTCACCGGGTTGTCGGTGAAGAGCCACGCCATGCCCTGCTGGATCATGATGCCCCACAGCAGCGTGCCGGTGAGCACGAAGATTTCCTTCTCTTCGCCGGGAATCGCGGCCGAGCGTTGAATGGGCCGCACCACCATCAGGTAGGTGACGAAGGCCGTCACGAGACCCGCCAACACGCCGAGCAGCGTGCCGAGATAGGTGCCAAGTCCCGCCTCGCCCGCGAGCATCCAGCCCATCAGCGCCGCGACCAGCATCACGCCGCCGTGCGCGAGATTCAAGATGCCGGAGACGCCGAAGATCAACGTGAAACCGATCGCGCCCAGCGCGTAGAGGGAACTGATTGCAAAGCCGTCGACGAGAATCTGCAGTAGCAACATGCCCGGCCTTTCATGTTGGTTAAGGTGTCGATGCGTGCGCTGTCCGGGCCTTCGCTACGCGCGGGTCCGGACAGTCGCGATCGTCGCGCTGCTAGTTCGCGCTTGCCTGCTGCACCTTCATGAAGGTCGGGAATTTGACCACGCCGTTGGCAATCGACTTGGGCCAGATCGCAACCTGCTTGCCGTTTTGCCATTGCAGGTCGATGCCCGTGATATAGCCGGGCCCGTACTTCAGCGCGTGCGTGAACTGATCGCTCTTGCCGTAGAACTGCCAGCGTCCAATCGTGCCCACGTAGTCGGTTTTCTCGAGTGCGTCGACCATCTGGTCCGGATCGGTCGAGCCCTTGTTGCGCTTGATCGCGTCCGCGAGGATGTAGACGAGGTCGTAGCTCGTGAAGCCGCAATACGCCGGAGAAACGCCGAACTTCTTCTGATACTCATCCGTAAAAGGAACCGTTTTCGGTGTGATCGCCACGCCCGGCGCCGCGGCCGAGGCCGTGATCACGCCTTCCGTCGCGCCGTTCGTGTCCTTCCAGAAACTCGTGGTCGTGGCCTGCGAGCTTTGGCCCGACATCGGGATCGGCACCTGCTGGTCGTGCCATTGCACGGTCGGCTGCACGCCAACGTGGCTGATGCCGGTGGTGATCGTGTCGGGGTGCTTCGCCTCGATCTGGTTGAAGATCGGCGTGAAGTCGGAAGTGTCAGGATTGAAGCGGATGTGATCGAGCACCTGAAGTCCCGCTTTGGGCAGGCATTCGAGGTAGCGTTCGTCGAGCGGCTTGGTCCACGCCGCGTCCTCGCTCATGACGACCGTCGTTTTCATCTTGAACTGGCCGACCAGAACGTCGTGTGAGAAGTCGCAGATGGACTGTGCGATGAACGCCGACGTCATCCAGCCGTGGAACGTGTACTTGTAGTGGTCGTAGTCGTCGTGAACGTGCTTCGAAATGTCGTTGCTAGCCGCGCCGGGAGTGATGAAGGGCATCTTCAGGCGTGCCGACCACGGCTCCATCGCGAGCGCCACTTCGCTGATGTAGCTGCCGATCACAGCGACTACCTTGTCCTGGGTCGCCGCGCGCTGGAAGGCGCGCACGCCGTCCGAAGCCGATGAATGGTCGTCGTACGCGACGATCTGGATGGGCCGGCCATCGACGCCACCGCTGGCGTTGATCTGGTCCGCGGCGAGTTGCGCCGCCTTGCTGATCGAAGCGCCCGCCACCGAGGATTCTTCGCTGATCACGCCGATCTTGATCGGCTCTGCCGCCGCATGGGCGCCTGCCGCCAGACCTAGCCCCGCCGCTGCCATCCCCGTCGCGACGACGCAATGAAGGTTTCGCCACACATTGTTCCTGGACATCATGCATCTCCGATTCGAAAGGATCGTTGAGCAACATTTGCCCGCCACATCGCAGCATTTGAAGAATGCGCACACAACAATATTCACGGGCCTCGCAACGCTCAATCGGTACAAACGATGACCGGGTCCCTACGGATTTCATGGTGCAGAGCGGAAAAAATTTTGCCGCCCGCGCCGCCGGACGCGGTTTGTCCATCGTGAGAGCGATGGCTATGGACCGCGAGATTAGCGGCCTTCATCCTCTCGCTCATTCGTGATCCGAAGCATTGTGGCCGCATCGCTTTGCGGGGTTGGTGCGGCGGTTCAATGGACCAACCCGCGCCATGATCAGCTGAGGGCGGTCGCGGCGCGGAAACGGACCAGGCGGCAAGTGTGCCTGCGCGCGGGTCCGAACACTACCCGGCAACCCTGCTTGCTGACACATGTACGTCATGCTAGGTTGCTGCAATTCCCGCTGCCGCATCTGGCATCTATTTTTCGCAACGCTGCGCGCGATCAAAAAAAGCGGGGTGGGTTGCTCTGGACTCATCGTACGCATACGCCTTTCCCTAGAGGAATTCAAGAGCCATGGCTTCAATGATCCAGCGGACGACCCTGTTCGCCTGCCTGCGCGCGGCTTGCGTCGCGGCTTGCCTGTCCGTCGCCGCCCTTGGTGCCCATGCCGCGGATCTCGTGATCGCGGGCCGGGACGACATCTACGGCCGCGGACTCGCGCAGGCGGTGGACGGCTACAAGAAACAGCACCCGGGCGTCGATATCGAGTTGCTGAAGCTGCCGAACAACGACCTGTATCAGAAACTGAAGCTGTCATTACGCGAAAACACGCGCGCCTATGACCTGGTGATGATGGACGACACCTGGTCCCCCGAATTCATCGCCAACGGATGGCTTCAGCCGCTGCCCGCCACGCTCGCCGATGCCGACATGGTGACGTCCACGATCTCCCTCGGACGCACGTCGACGGGAACCTTGTACGCGATGCCGATCGTCGGCAATGTCGAGATGTTCGCTTATCGCAAGGATCTGCTTGCGAGTCGCGGCCTGCAGCCGCCGCGCAGTTGGGACGACGTGCTGAAGATCGCGCAGACCATCGGCACTGCCGACAAGGACGTCTCGGCTGTCGTGTTTCGCGGCGTGAAGGGTAACCCCGTCGTCACCGGGTTTCTGCCGATCCTTTGGGCCTATGGCGGAGAAGTCGTCGACACCAACGGCAAGGTCACGATCGATTCGCCCGAAGCGCTGGCCGCGCTGAAGATGCTGCTCGCCCTGAAGAAGTGGGCGCCGAAGGACGTCGACGTATATGGCGCCGGAGAAGTGCGAGACGCCCTGCAAGGCGGCACGGCCGCGCAGGCCATCGAAGTGTGGCCCGCCTGGCTGCCCGCGCTCGACGATCCGGCGAAGTCGCGCGTCGTCGGCCAGGTCGCGCTGCAACCGCCGCCCGGTCAGGTCAAGGGGCCGGCGCCGATGCTCGGCATCTGGCAAATGGGTATTGCGAAAGATGCGGCACATGCGAAAGTGGCGGCGGATTTCCTCGCCTATCTGACTTCGTCGGCCACGCAAACACAACTGGCCGTGCTCGGCATTCCGCCGACGCGCAAGAGCGTCTTCGTCAATCCGACGCTCGTCAAGCAGTATCGCTGGTACCCGGACCAGCTGAAGGCGCTCGAAGCGGGCCGTGCGCGGCCTCGCGTGAAAGACTGGCAGCAGATCGAGGCGATTCTCGGCGACGCGTTGCAACTCGCGCTGACGGGGCAGGCCGCGCCCGACGCAGCCTTGCATCAGGCGGCGCAGAAGATCGCCCAGGCCAACGCCGCATTGCAGTGAAAGCGGCGGTGACAGCGCAGACAAGCGCGGGAAAGAGTCGATGAGCGGGTTGCGACGTTATCTGCCGCTGATCGTCCTGATGAGCCCAGCCGCCCTCGTGCTCGGCGTGCTGGCGCTCTACCCGATGGCGCGCGTGCTGATCGATTCGTTTTTCTCGGTGAATTACGCGTCGGGGCATCGCTCGTTCATCGGGCTCGCCAACTATCGATCGGTCATTGCGGACGGCGAGTTCGGCACGAGTTTCGTCAATACGATCCATTTCATGATCGTGGCCTCGCTCGCTGAAGTCCTGTTCGGCCTCGCGCTCGCGCTGCTGTTCGTCCGCGCGTTTCCGGGCCGGCGCATCGCCTTGCCGCTCGCCGTGCTGCCGATGATGCTCTCCACGCTCGTGTGCTCCGCCATCTGGCGCAATTGGCTCAATTACCGCGGCTTCCTGAATGCGCTGCTCACGGCGGCAGGTCTGCCGGCGGTGCCCTGGTTATCCGATCCGCACCTCGCGCTCTGGTCGCTGATGTTGGTCGATGTCTGGCAATGGACGCCGATGGCATTCCTGATCATTCTCGCGGGGCTGCAGTCAATTCCGCCTGAAATCGCCGAGGCGGCCCGCACCGACGGCGCGAACGAATGGCAGTGCCTGCGATACATCACGCTGCCGCTCGTTGCACCCCACGTCGCCCTCGCGATGCTGCTGCGCTCGATCGACACCTTCAAGCTGTTCGACAAGGTGTACGCATTGACGGGCGGCGGTCCGGGCAATGCCACGCAAACGCTGTCGACGTACATCTACGACACGGGTTTCCGCTTCTTCAACGTAGGACCCGCCAGCGCGGCTTCGGTACTGATGCTGCTCACGTGCGCGGTGCTGGTCTCGGGATACATATGGAAATCGGCCGTCAAGCGCGACCGTTGATGCCTCTCGCACGCTTGCAGGGTTTCGCGCGACGCTCGTCCGCTGCCGCGGTGCGAGGTCTGTTGCGGATCGCTGCGCTGGCGGTGTTGCTGCTGCCGTGCATATGGATGGCTGGCGCGGCCTTCACGCCGACGCTGGAACGCCTCGCCCATCCGCTCGCGTTGTGGCCTTCGGCGCCCACGTTCGAGCACTTCGCGGCGGTGTGGGAAAGCGGCATGGCCCAGTCGGTGCTGAACTCCGTGTGGGTCGCGCCAGGCGCCACGTTGCTCGCGCTCGCGCTGGCTTTTCCGGCCGCTTATGCCCTCGCGCGGCTTGCGTTTCCCGCGCGCCTCGATCTGCTGTTCCTGCTGCTCGTGCTGGCACTGAAGCTGATGCCGCCGATTACGGTGGCCGTACCGCTGTTCTCGCTGGCCAAGTGGCTCCATCTGCTCGATTCGCTGTTTGGGCTGATACTCGCCTATCAGCTGTACGCGCTGCCGATGGCGATCTGGATGTTGCTGCCGTTCGTGCGCGACGTGCCGATCGAATTCGAGGAGGCCGCGGCGCTCGACGGCGCGAACCTCGCGCAGCGCATCGTCTTCATCGTCGTGCCGCTGTGCGCGCCAGGTCTCGTTGCCACCGCCATCTTCGTGTTCATCATCGCGTGGAACGAGTTTCTGCTGGCGCTGTTGTTCGTCTCGTCGCCGAGTCATTTCACGCTGCCGCTCTCCATGGCGGGTTATGTGAGCGAGAACGGCATCGACTGGGGCGAACTGATGAGCGCGGGGCTGATTTCGTCGGTGCCGACGCTTCTGCTCGCGGGCTATGTGCAGCGCTATCTGCTGCAGGGCTTTTCGGGCGGGTTGAAGTAGGGGGCTCCGACTTCACGCCGCCGCTGCAGCAGACGCTTTGCTTATCCAGAGGTTCTCTTGCGCCCTGCCCTGACTGATCACACCGTTTCGCCGGCTGACTGGATGTCGGCCATCGATGGCAGCCGCTTGCTGTCCGCACTGACCTTGCCGGGTAGCCATGACACCTGCGCCTACACGGTCGATGGCATTCACGAGCAACTTGCGGAGCGACTCGCGGCTCGTCCGGAACCATGCGGCACGCTGATGCTCGATTTTTGCGACTGGCAGGACTGGCGCCTCGTTGATGCGTTGATCGACTGCAACTGGAGCCGATAAGGTTTCGCTGCGGGTATGACGTTGCCCGCGAACGTCAGCGTGGTTCCTTGTTTGCATGAGGCTGCCGCGGTGGCGGCTTCGATTCTTGTCCGCGTCGCGCCGGTTCACGCGTACAGGCGTCCGGCGGCGTGACATAAGGAACGTCGTCGCGGCAACACGCATAGATCGGAAACCCGTACGCGTTCGTGCCGACGATGGTCGTTGGCCCGTGCAGCGGGCACACCGCCTTCATGGCGCCCCCTTGAAACTCATCGATCAATCGCTTCCATCTTACGCTCGCGTGCGAACGGTGTTCTATGTGCGCCTGCATTGCCCTTCGAAACCCGGTCCCGTTCACCGCCGCCGACACGCATTCGCTATGCGTGCCGCGCCGCAGCGTTCGCCATTCTCTACAGCACGCGCCGCGGACGAGCGACGCTGCCTGGGCAGCCGCCCCGTCGTGCAGCGAGCCGGCCGGGCCCAGGCAGGAGTGTCTGACAGGGTCGGCTGAATTGTCATTTTCTTGCATAATATGCAATGATGCATCCGGTGGTGCTCACTGCAGTGTCCTGTCATTTCGGCCATTTTCGTGACATTGTTGGGGTGCTCTGCGAAGCAATCGGAGAGCGCACTCATCATCGCTGGCCATTCGCGTCCTTCGTTCGGACGTTCAAACGTCGATTTAGCGCGACTACGCCCCTGACAGCCGACCTTTCTGGATAGGGTATTCACCTAGCCCCTTCTTCTCAAAAATTTAACATTTCGAAGTTAGAATTAACCTTCTAAAATCGATTGTTATGTCATTTCATGACAGTTGAAATAGAGGGCGAAGCATCCGGTCAGTGGCACGGCACGACTGACGAGGGTTATGGCCAACCGATCGGCCGCGACCCGATGATGGACACCGTGTCGTCATTCGACTGTTGAATACCGACGATCAGAAGTGCGATCCGGGCCGAACTGGTTTTGTGGTGTTTATTTAGTCTTACTTATAACACTTTTGCTCCGGAATCCTCTCCGACCGACATTCAGCACATTCATTGCGCATGTCGTCTCCGGGGCAAGCGGGTTCGAAATCAATCCAGGGAGAAGCAATGAGAGACCTTTCGTCCGAAGTTTTGCTGAAATTCTGCCGAACGAATGCGTCGATTTTTCTTTCGCTCGCCAGCGAAGCGTTTGAAGGGCACAGAAACTCGCCGCCCTGAACCGGCAGGCGAGAAACACCATTCGGGGCATCTGGAATCTTTGAGCAGTGCGCCGGCGCGGCATATCGCCGCGAGCTGACGCACCCGGCTCCATTCGCGCAATACCACAAGCCTATAAAAACCCGCGCAGTTCAATCAATGCCGCAGCCGTTCCTCCCTCGACGCTGGAGGCGGCAGCGCATTGTGGCAAAGCGATGGCGGGTATGCGAGACGGCCATTGGGTATTCACGATCCTCGCAGACGTTACGATCACGGATGGAAAGGATGACGAAACGAATCGTAGTAGTAACGGGCGGCATGGGCGGCCTGGGAGAAGCGATCAGTACGAAACTGCACGACGCAGGGTATGCGGTGGTAGTCACGCACTCGCCGAACAACACCGGTGCGGACAAATGGCTGGCTGACATGGAAACTCAGGGCCGGAGCTTCCGCGCTTACCCGGTCGATGTGGCCGACTACGACTCATGCCAGCGTTGCGCGGACAAGATTCGGGCGGAGGTCGGCCCGGTCGACATCCTGGTCAACAACGCGGGGATCACCCAGGACATGACTCTCAGGAAGATGGACAAGGTGAACTGGGATGCGGTCATTCGCACGAACCTCGATTCGGTCTTCAACATGACCAAGCCGCTGTGCGAAGAGATGGTCGCGCGAGGCTGGGGGCGCATCGTCAATATTTCGTCCGTCAACGGTTCAAAAGGCTCGGTCGGCCAGACCAACTACGCCGCGGCCAAGGCCGGCATGCACGGCTTCACCAAGTCGCTAGCACTGGAAGTGGCGCGCAAAGGGGTCACCGTCAACACGATTTCGCCGGGCTACCTGGCCACCAGGATGGTCACCGCGATTCCGCAGGAGATCCTCGATACGAAGGTCCTGCCGCATATCCCGATGGGACGTCTCGGCAAGCCCGAGGAAGTCGCGGCGCTCGTGCTCTATCTCTGCTCGGACGATGCCGGCTTCGTGACCGGCTCTAATATCGCGATCAACGGTGGCCAGCACATGCAGTAACGCGACACACCGCGCCGGTACGCCCCGGAACATCGGACGAAGCGGCGTGAACCATTCACGCAACACCCCTGTGCTTCCATGAGAGGAACGTGTCATGAGTGAGACCTGGATGGGCCTGATCATTGGGGGCTCGGCCCTCGGCATCGCAATGCTGATGGTGATTGATCACTATCGCCGTGAGCGCAGACGGGCACGACTGCTACGACATCTGGATCATCATGAGTGGTGGCATCAACCGCGCGGGCGAATGTAGGTGCATCGTCCGTGCCAATAACAAATCAGATACATCGAGAGGGCTGAAGAATGACACCGGAAACCACCGGACAACTAAAGGCCACAGGCCATCAGATTACGGTTCGTGCGAGGCGCGGCTGCATGCGGGTCGCCGCAGTGTGGCAGGTATTGATGCCGGTCGCAGATGCCATCGAGGACGTACGGATTACGAGCAACCGTAAACGTGACGTCGAAGACATGACGATCGCGTTTGCCGACAGGCTCTCCGGATCGCTGCACACCGTTCTCAGGCAGTTCGAGACGATGCCTTGGGTGGCCGCCGCGGAGCTTTGCTGAACGCCGGGGCCGTGCCGCTAGCAATGGGTCGCGTCGCCACGCGACCCCACGCGCGTCATGCTGCCTGGCCCGCCAGGTAGCTGGCGGGCGCGCGCCCCGCATGGGTTGTTTGGCACGAACCGGCCAATTGAAGTCGGACGTATACGACCGGACCCAGCCGCTCACCACCTGAGAGAAGTGGATGAAAACAACAATCAAGAAAGGGCCTCCGGACAGGGAGAGCCCCTATACACCCCTGACCGCTGGAGATGCGATTTCCCATCTCGAACGGATCCTGTCCTCCGATGGCGCGGATTCGTTGTTCAGCCGGACCTACTGGCGCGCGCGTGTTCAGCAGGTGAGCGCTACTCAAGGACTGACTCCGCAGCAGCAGGCAAGGCTCGTGAAGTTGCTCGAGTCGCTCCCGCCCCCGGTCCCGAGCGAAGAATCGTGCTAGGGCCTGTTCACTTTTCGACCTCGCTACGTCGTGGAGATTCGGGCGCAACTCGATTGGCACGCGGCCGCCGGCTCGGACAGCCAATCGCCAAGCCGCGGACGTACGCCGTCCGCGATGGATCAGAGCTGATCGTTGACATCCAGCAGCCGATCCGCCACATGCAGGTCTTCGGCGCACTCTCCCCGCAAGGGCAGCTCACCGCCTTCCGCTCGGAGTCGATCGCGGACCATTTGGCAGAGGCGTTCGCGCACGAGGATACGTTGTGCCGTGTCCATCTGCGCGTAACGCTGAATCTGCGAATCCGAAAAGTGGAGTGTGAACACGCATCGCGCATCCAGCGTCGTGTCGCCATGTGACTCGACGACCCAGGAGGCCTGGATGAAGAACGTCCGGCCGTCGTCGTAGCTGCTGATCGCGGGCGCCTTCGGCGACTCGAATAGTGTGGAAAGAGCCAGTTCGATTTCTTCTACGCGCTGGTTCAGATCGATGTCTTTCATTGAAAGTCCTCCTTGCGGTCGAGGGCCCGGTTGCATGGCATCGGGCGTCGTCGTGACCGCGGGTTCGCTCGACGCTGCGCCCGAGTCGCCCGCTGGCACGACGGCGCTCGCGGGTCCGCACTACGCGTGCCGGCTTTGCGCCTGGCCCCGCCGAATTGATGAATCGATGAATACGCGAGCAAGAACTGTGTCCGGCTGCCTCTGGCCGCCCAATGAGGAGGCAGCGTGCTTCGGCTGAAGCCGTCGAAATCGCTGGCGCGTCCCGAAGTGGGCGCGCGGCTATTGAAGCAAAGCGCGGACTCCGACCGTGCCGTCGAACAGATCGTCGGGTTGCAAGCCGAAGGCCTCCGTAGTCAGGCTATCCAAACCCTGAACAAGGACCTGCTGCCGATCTACATCGGTTACACGGCGACACTCGAGGACATCAACCAGTTTCAGGTCGCCGGGACAACGAAGGCCACCGCCGCCATCACGGACATCGCCCAGAAGAGCTGTTTGATATTGGCCTGCCTGGGCGCGGCGGTCCTTGCCATGAGCGTTGGTTTCGGCTGAGTGATCACACGCAGCATCACACGCCCGCTCGCGGAAGCCTTCAACATTGGCATCGTCGGTCACACGCGTCGTTTTAGCGGACGGATCGAGCTCGATGGCAAGGACGTCACCGCATTCAAGCCGCACCAGCGCGCGCTGGCCGGCATCGGCTGGGTGCCGCAGGAACGCAATATCTTCAAGTCGCTGACGGTCGAAGAGAACCTGACGTCGATCGCCGTGTCCGGTCCGTGGGATCTGGCTCGCATCTATCGGATGTTCCCGCGCCTGCAGGAGCGCCGCGCCAATATGGGCAACCAGCTCTCCGGCGGCGAGCAGCAGATGTTGGCCATCGGCCGCGCGCTGATGCTCAATCCCAAGGTGCTGCTGCTCGACGAGCCGCTCGAGGGCCTCGCGCCGATTATCGTGCAGGACTTGATGCGCATCCTCTCGGAGATCATCCGCGAAGGCCTCTCAGTGATTCTGGTCGAGCAGAACGCGCGCAAGGCGCTGGGCATCACGCACAACGCCGCGGTGCTCGAGCGCGGCTCGGTCGTTCATTCGAGTACGGCGGCCGAGTTGCTGGCCCAGGATCACAAGATCGATACCTTGCTGGCCGGGAAAACCAGCGTGCACGCCGGAGCACTCTCCCGTCAACCGGGCTACGCCGCGAAAGTCGCAACCGCCCTGTTGAACGCATCCGGTCTCGCGACATTCATCCCATGCGACGCACCGTCGATCGTTTCGCGTTCGGCAAACTCGATCCACTGTTCGAGCTTGTCGACCGTATTGCGGAACATACGGGGACTTTTCTGGCCGTCGATCAACAACGTACGGCACTTGATATCGCGCGCGGCTCCCGGCGTATAGGCGGGAAGCGGATCGAGCAACTGCTTTGGCAGCGTGAGCGCGTTGTCGAGCGCCATGCGACGAAAGCTCTCCGGGCTTTTGTTCCAGAACCCCGGCATGCTCACCGAGTCGACGAACATCGACACGCCGGCGTCGAACTCGCCCCGCTCGATCAGTTCCGCGACCCGTGCGCGCAACACGTTGGTCGCTGGCGGCATGAACGCAGGCTGCCCCCTCGGTTCGGTTTGCAGCGTGCCGCCGGGATCGGCTAGCGTCAGCGTTTTCACGAGGCGCGGAAATTCGCGCGCGAGATGGAAAGCCACGCACCCACCCCGCGAGTGACCGACCAGATGAACGGGAGCAAGGTCGAGCGCCGTGATGAATCCGGCAATTTCCTCGACGTGCGCCTCCCAACTGAAGTCGCTGTGTCCAAATGCATCGATCTCGGGCCAGTAATGGCTCAAGCTCGGCGCGAAGCAGCGAAACCGGCCCGACAGGGAGGCCATCTGGGCGTCCCAATAGCGATAGTCGCAAAGCGAGCCGTGCACGAACACCATCGGCTCGCCGCGCCCGGACTCGACGTACGGTATCGCAAGACTCGATGCGGTGGTCACAAACGATGGCGCGGACGCGCCAAAGGCCGGGGCCAGAATCGATGGGCTGGTACGTGCATTCATCAGAGGGCTCCTTTGGCGCCACTATCGAGGGTGTGCTCGCAAAAGAAAATCGCATAATATTGATGGAATCGATCTACTTTTCTGATATCAACCATCATGGCAACGGAAATGAAAGCGCTCGATCTGGACGTGCTGTCCATGATCATCGCGGTCGCGGACGCCGGCACGATCAGTCGCGCGGCGCAGGTCGTGCATCGTTCGCAATCGGCGGTGAGCATGCAGATCAAGACGCTCGAGACGGCGCTCGGCAAGGCGCTTTTCGTGCGCAAGCCTCGCAGCGTGGTGCCGACGCAGGACGGCGAAATGCTGTTGACCTACGCGCGGCGGATGATCGCCCTGCGCGACGAAGCGTGGGCAGCGGTGGTACGGCCCGACGTGACCGGACGCGTGGTGATCGGCGTGCCTGACGACTATGCGACGTCACTGTTCCCGCCGATCCTCAAGAAATTCTCGGCGACCTATCCGAAGGTGGAGATTCAGGTAGTGGGCCTGCCAAGCGTCGCTCTCGAGCCCATGTTGAAAGACGGCACGGTCGATCTCGTCTGCGCGACGCGCGTGAAAGGATTGCACGGCGAGTTCCTGCGTCACGAACCGATGGTCTGGGCCGCCGCGCCAGGCGCGACCGAGATCTGGCGTGAAAGGCCCTTGCCCATCGCCGTGTTTTTGCCCGGCAGCGTCGCGCGGGAGAAAGCCATCCGGAGCCTGGAGCGCGCGCGCATCACGTATCGAACCTCGTATGAAAGTCCGAGTCTGCTGGGTCTGCTGACGATGGCCGAGGCCGGACTCGCGGTGACTCCTTTGGCCAAGTGCGCGGTACCGGCTCACTTCTCGCTGCTGGGTACCGCGAATGGCCTGCCGGAAATCGGCACGCTTGAAGTCGTGCTGGCGCGAAGTGCCGCTTCGAAACGGCCTGTGTGCGATTTTCTCGCGGAACGCATTCTCGCCGACCTGAAGAATTAACCCGCAGATCGACGGTTGCGTATCACGCCGCGGCGGACAGTTCCGACGGAGCGTACTTCGAGGTCGCGAGCGCTTCGGCGGGAACGGCAACGTGCGCGCGCCGCACCAGCGCGCCGCCGAGAAACAGTCCGCTCGGGCGCTCTCGTCCGCCGCTAAGACGTGGCGGTGCCAACGACCTCAGGACGACTCCCCCTCCTGGACCCCGCGCGACGCGCACATCCGCCACGACGCCTTCGGCACGGCAGCGGTTTGCGCAACGTCGCGCCACCAGCGTTCGCCGCGATGCACCGCAGTCAGATCGAGCCGCTCGCCCATGCGCGGTGTCGACAGCGCGACGCCGCGCGCGAGCGCCAGCCCCGTCACCCTTTCGAACGGCTCCTGCCAGCGATGCATCGCGAGGTCGAAGGTGCCGTTATGGATCGGCACGAGCCAGCGGCCGCGCAGGTCGATATGCGCCTGCACGGTTTCTTCAGGCTGCATATGGACGTATGGCCACATCGCGTCGTACGCGCCGGTCTCGATCAACGTGACGTCGAATGGTCCGAGGCGCTCGCCGATCGCGCTGAAACCCTCGAAGTAACCGGTGTCGCCGCTGAAAAACACGCGTAAATCGTGATCGACGATCACCCACGACGCCCACAACGTCCGGTTGCCGTCGAACAGGCCGCGCCCGGAGAAGTGCTGCGCGGGCGTCGCGGTGAACTCGATGCCCTCGACCTCCGTGCCCTGCCACCAGTCGAACTGCCGGACCTTTGCCGCGTCGATACCCCATTCGATGAGCCGGTCGCCGACCCCAAGCGGCGTCAAAAACACCTCGGTACGCTGCGCCAGTATCAGCACGGTTTCGCGGTCGAGATGGTCGTAGTGATCGTGCGACAGGATCACGCCGTGCAGCGGCGGCAAATCGTCGAGCGAGATCGGCGGCGCATGAAAGCGCTTCGGACCGAGATTGCGGAACGGAGACGCCCGCTCGGCGAACACGGGATCGGTCAGCCAGAATTTGCCGCACAACTTCAAAAGCATCGTCGAATGACCGAGCCGGTACAGGCTGCGGTCGGGCGCCGCGTCGAGTTGCGCGCGCGTCAGCGTTTCGACCGGCAATGCGTCGGCCGGCACGGTGCCGCTCGGCTTGTTGAACAACACCGTCCACGCGAGCCTGAGCGTTTTGCGCAGGCTTTCCGCCGGACGCGGCTTGACGTTGCGAAAGCGCTCGCCGTCATGCTGCGGCGACAGGCTGAACCTCGCGCGGCTGCGCTGTGCGGCGTTCACGCCGAGCATTCGGCGGACCAGGGCGGGAAGCGACGTCATGAAGTTGACCTTCCGAAGAAAATTTACACTCGGCAGTGTAGTTTATTTCCAAGAAAAGTAAACTGCTCAGTGTAAAATCGTTGGATGGAATCCAGTCCCCGCCCCCAACGTCTGACTGACCGAAAGCGCGTCGCGATCGTCGCTGCCGCGATCGAGGAATTCCTCGCGGCCGGCTACGACGCTACCAGCATGGACCGTATCGCCGCCCGCGCGAACGTCTCGAAGCGCACGGTCTATAACCATTTCCCGAGCAAGGAAGCGCTTTTCGCGGCGATTCTCCATCAGCTGTGGGACGCGAGCCATGACGGCGATGCACCCTCTTATCGTGCTGACCAACCGTTGCGCGCGCAGTTGCTCGATCTGCTGGAGCGCAAGCTGCGGCTGCTTCACGACGAGTCCTTTTTGTCGCTTGCCCGGGTGGCGATCGCGGCTGGCATACATTCACCGGAGCGCGCACGGGACATGGTCGCTCGCATGGGGGAACGCGAGGAAGATCTGACGGCGTGGGTCCGGGCGGCCGCCGCGGACGGCCGCATCAAGACCGATGACCCCGTCTTCGCGGCACTGCAGTTGCAGGGGCTCGTGAAGGCTTTCGCCTTCTGGCCGCAAGTGGCGATGGGGCAAGTGCCGCTCGATGCCAAGGGGCAGAAGCGCATCGCGGAAGCGGCGGCGGATATGTTTCTCGCGCGGTATGCGTGAGTCGGTTTGCCGGGTTGGGGCGTCACGTCGATGGCGTCCCGACGAGCCTACGCGTAGCAATCGCTGTGGCTGTACCCGATAGGGCAAGAAGTTCTTTGCTCGAAGACGGAGGGGCACGCAGCAACTTTCCGGGAAGCGCCGCCGCGAGAGCGAACTCTTTCTTTTTCGCAAACGTTTGCCCCCAGGTATCAAGTCTCAGCATCCCAAGCCGAAAACGCGTACATCGCTACGAAACTTTGGAGACCCCGACGTGACGCGCGTTGTGCTCTTACTTGCCGTAATGTTTGTAACAGGCTGCGCACAACTGCAGCAGCCCAATACGGCTCAAGCCGAGAAACCTGCGGTGTCGGACGTGATCATGAAGTTCGACATTCCCGCCGATGCACTCGGCGCGCGCGATCCGCAACTGACTACGGTCCTCGCCAAGGCGGGTGCGCTTGCTGCCGCGCAGAAGCAGCCCACTGTGATCCGCGTAACGGCGCTGGGCCAGGACTTCAAGTACATCAACCAGGCGATCTGGCGGGGCGTGCCGCAGCAGGGGCTCAAACCCACGCTCGAAAACCTTACGACCGGCGCGAACCAGACGTACAGCGTCTCGATCCAGCCGCTACATGCGGGGAGCTGACACGATGCGCCTGATTGCTTTCGCCGCGGCATCGCTATGCTTAAGTTCGGCCACATGGGCGGGCCAGCCCGCTGCCAGCGCGCCTGCAACTGCGGCCAGCACTGCCACCGCTGCCACCACAGCCTCTGCGGACAAGGTCTACCCGCCGCTGCCCACGCTCGCCATGCTGCCGCCCTCCACCGGGGACGACGACGACCTTCCCGCGCCGCGCTCGACGTCGCACAACAAGAAGAAGACGCACCAGCACGATTGCCGCTGCGCGATGCCGACGCCGCGCCTCGTCGTCTCCGATGCGTCGCGCACCTATCTCAAGGACATCGAGCGGCAGCTCGATTCCGCGCTGGCGCAGTAAAGCAGGACCTGGAGCCCCGACCCGTGGACCAGCACAAGACCAACGCCTTCCGCCCTTTGCGGTCGTGGGCCATATGCGCCTGGGCGGCGCTGCTGGCGCTCGGCAGTTCGGCCGCGCAAGCCGCCCCGTCCGCCGACGATTGCTTCGACAAGGCCGGCGCTTACCAGGGCGTCAATCCGCACGTGCTGCGCGCCGTGGCATGGCGCGAATCGAAAGGCGACGCGACCGCCATCAACCGCAACGCCAACGGTTCGATCGACGTGGGACAATTGCAGATCAATTCGATCCACTTTCCGGAACTCGAGAGCCGGGGCATTCCGCACCGCGCGCTCACGGACCCGTGCGTGAATATCTTCGTGGCCGCCTGGCTGCTCAAGCAGAAGATGGTGCGATACGGCAACACATGGCGTGCAATCGGAGCGTATCACTCGGAATCGCCGCACGAGCGCGACGCCTACGCGCGCAGCATCCAGGCGATTCTCGTGAGCTGGGGGCTGTTGCAGCCGGAGCGGTGAGATTCAGGCGCAGGCCTGTCGGGGCAAAGCCGCCACGCCCGACCTGACGAAGCAGGCAAACGCAACCCGCTCCGCTAACTGCTCGTCGATGCAAGCTCCATTCGCTTGCGCTGCAGGAACCGGCGCACGGCCGGATCACGCTCAAGGCCGATTGCCAGATCGTACGCGCCGAGTGCTTGCGCAGTCGCGCCGGCACGCGCGAGCAGATTGGCGCGTGCGGCCCAGTAGGGCTGGTAGTCGCCCAGCCGCGGATCGTCCGCATACGGCGCAAGTGCGTCGAGCGCCGCCTGCGGGCCGTCGCGTTCGGCCACGGCAAGCGCACGGTTCACGGCGACCACCGGCGACGCTGCAATGGCGAGCAGCCCATCGTAGAGCTGCACGATTTCGTCCCAGTTCGGGCGACGCGTCCGGCAGCGATCCACATGCGCCGACTGCAGCGCGGCCTCGAGCTGAAAGCGCCCGATTGCATTGAGCGCGTTCGCGCGCCGCAGCAGTGCGTTCGCCGCGTCGATCATCGGCGCGTTCCACGTTGCAGGGTCCTGGGCCGACAGCGGCACGTAGTCGCCAGCCGCATCGCGTCGCGCATCACGCCGCGCCTGTGCAAACAGCATCAGCGCGAGCAGGCCCAACGTCTCCGGTTCGTCGGGAAGCAACTCGACGAGCAGTTGCGCGAGATACAGCGCCTCGTCCGCGAGGTCGCGTCGCTCGGTATCGCCGCCGACCGGGTCCGTCCAACCTTCCGCATACGCCGCATAGACCGCTTCGAGCACCGCGTCGAGCCGGCCCGGCAGCTCCTCGCGCTCGGGCACGCTGAACGGAATGCCCGCTTCGCGGATCTTGGTCTTCGCCCGCACGAGACGTTTGCTCATCGCGGCGGGCGACATCAGGAACGCCGACGCAATCGTCTTCGCTTCCAGCCCCAACACCACTTGCAGCATCAGCGGCGTCCGAATCGCGGCCTCTAGCGCAGGGTGCGTGCACGCGAACAGCAGCGCAAGCCGCCGGTCGGGCAACGCGCCTGCCTCACTCTCGTCGATCTCGTCGGCGAGGATCATCAGTTGGTTCGCCACGTCGTCGCCGACCTGGCGATGACGCGCGCCGTCGATCGCCCGGCGGCGCGCAACCGTCATCAGCCACGCTTCCGGACTCGCGGGACAGCCGTGCTCCGGCCAGTCCGCGAGCGCGGCCGCGAATGCGTCGGCGAGCGCGTCCTCGGCTGCGGCGACGTCGCGTGTGCGCATCGCCAGCAGCGCGACGAGCTTGCCGTAGCTGCGGCGAGCAACCGCCTCGGCAATCGAACGCGCGGCGCCGTCATCGCCAAGGGCGCCGCCGGACGCACTCATGCAGTGGGTGCCTCGTAAGGGGCGGTCCAGACCGGGCGCACCTCCATGACGCCGTGCGCCGCGCCGGGACAACGCGACGCCCACGACATTGCCGCGTCGAGGTTCGGCACGTCGATCAGGTAGTAGCCGGCGAGTTGCTCCTTCGAATCGGAATACGGTCCATCGAGCACCTGCGGCTTGCCGTCGACGAGCCGCACCGTGGTGGCCGTGTTCGTGTGCTGCAGCCGGTTGGCCCCCACCAGAGCCCCCGCTTTCTTCAACGATTCGGTGTACGCGTGATAGGCGGCAACGCCTTGCTGCCGCTCGCTGTCGGTCATCTTGTTCCAGCCGTTTTCTTCCGAGTAGATCATCAACAGGTATTCCATTTGAGCCTCCGTCCTGGGGTTGAGGCGGATGAATTGCATCGGCCGCCATCACAATGACGCGCGGGCCGCATGCTGACGGACAGGGGGCGTCAAAAAAATCGCGGACGACCACCTGGGACCCACGCCGCATTGGAAAAAGACACTTGGATCGCAGCCGGTTCGACCGTGTTTCGCCAAGCATTGTCGAACGGGTCAAGTGCCTTGTCGACCGGGGATTGGCTGCGGCGCGGTAAGGCCGGACCGCGATCCCTGTTCGGCATGATCCGGTGTCGGCGGAGCACTCGCTAGGTCCTGACCGGGACAAAGGCCGGACCGGGATCAGACGTGAGAATTTCCGCAACGAAATCGATAAATATGCGGGTCTTGGTCGGCAATCGTCGGCCGGCAGGATGAACGGCGTGGATGGGCATCGGCGCCGGCGCGAAATCCGGCAACAGGCTGACGACCGCACCGCTCGCGATCTCCGGTGCAAAGAGCCACGCCGGCGCTTGAACCAGTCCCATATGGGCGAGCACGGCAGCGCGAATCTGTTCCGCGTCGCCGGTGTGAAAATTGCCGGACGGGACGTGCAAGCCGGGACCGTCGACGTTTTCGAAGCGCCACGCCCGCGGCTCGCGCAGCGGTGCGAAAACGACGCAGGCATGTCGGGCGAGATCCTGTGGCCGTTCGGGGCGCCCGTGTTTTTCGAGGTAATCCGGCGTTGCGACGACAACGACTGGACTCGATGCCAGCTGCCTTGCAATCATCGAAGAGTCGGCAAGCCGCCCGCTTTTGATCGAAAGGTCGAAGCCCTCCTCGACCAGATTGACGGTTCGCTCCGTTGCCGACAGGTCCACGGACACGTTCGGATACCTGGCGAAAAATGCCGGCAGGCGCGGCACCACATACAGCCGGCCAAAAACCGGCGCCACGGTGACCCGGACCATCCCGGCCGGCGAAACCTGACCGCGCCCGACGGACGATTCGAGCTCCGTGAAATCTCCAATGATGCGCAAACCCGCTTCATAGACCGATTGTCCCGTCTCGGTCAGCGTCATGCTGCGCGACGTGCGCCTGACCAGTTGCGCGCCAAGATGGCGTTCGAGCGACGCGATCTGCTTGCTGACCGCGGGCTGGCCCACGCCTATTTCGCGCGCCGCCGCAGCGAAACTGCCACTCTCGACGATGCGGACGAAAAGTTTGAGCGCATCCAGACGGTCCACTCCTTGCCTCCCAAAACTTCCAGAATGGAATTGATTGTATTCCGTTCGGCCTTCTTCTGGACGCTGGGCGGAATCGATATCGTCTGCCCATCGACCACCACTAACGAAGGAGCAAATGATGAGCGTCGTACAGCAGACCAACCTGATCGAGATGCGGCACCCCTTGAGTGACGACGACCGCGAGGCGGCGATATCGGTGCTCGACCGTACTCAGCGACTCTTTGCGGAATTCGGCGGAGCCTCGCGTGAGGCCTACGACGCGATGACGGCGCAAACGCCTATAGCGGATGGCGTCGATCTTGAAAGAGTCGAGAGCGCGGACGTAAAGGGTTGGTGGATTCGACCCGAATCCACCGTGGCCGGTCGCGCGATCCTCTTTCTGCATGGAGGCGCGTTCGTGCTCGGGTCTGCCACCGGTTATCGCGGCCTGGCGAGTCAGATCGCCGTGCGTGCCGGCATCGACACCTTCGTTCTCGACTATCCGCTTGCGCCCGAGCATGCGTTTCCCGCGGCATACGATGCCGTGATCGAAGCGTTGCGGTGGATGGCGCAGTCAGGCATTCGCGACATCGCGCTGGTTGGCGACTCGGCAGGCGGCGGGCTCGCGCTTGCGGCGCTGGGCGCTGATGGAGGCCGGTCGATGAACGTTTCTTGTGTGGCCACTTTTTCGCCGTGGCTCGATCTTGCGTTGACGGGCCCGTCGTCGCGCAGTGAGGAGACCCGCGACCCGGTCTTGACGCGGCCCATACTCGCCGATGCTGCCGCCGCGTACCTTGGGTCAGCCGATCCCGCGGACCGACGCGCGTCGCCGCTGTACCACGTTCCCGCACATCTGCCGCCGATCGCCATTCAGGTCGGCACGGACGAACTGCTGCTCGACGACGCCCGGCGCTACGCGGCTGCCGCTGCGCAGCGGGGAAACACGGTGCAGTTGGAAATCTACGAGGGACTCCATCACGTGTTCCAGCGCTCGACCGACGAGCTTGCAAGCGCCCGATACGCGTTGGACCAGGTCGCGGGGTTTGTCTTGCGATGCGGATCGGCTATCGCCAGGCCCTGAGCTCGGACCTCGATTCGAACGCCGCAAAAAAAATGGCGCCGCAGGCATTCAGCCCACGGCGCCATTTCGTGGCGCTACGACGCGAACCACACGCCGTAGTCCGGCAGCACACTTACATCGTCACGGCGTCGGCGACTTCCTTGAAGTCCTCGATCTGGTCGAAGTTCATGTATTGATAGATCTTGTCGCCGTTGGCGTTGAGCACGCTCATGTCGGCCATGTACTCTTCCTTGGTCGGGATCTTGCCGAGGCGCGAGCAGATCGCCGCCAGTTCCGCCGAGCCGAGGTACACGTTCGTGTTCTTGCCGAGGCGGTTCGGGAAGTTACGGGTCGACGTCGACATGACCGTCGCGCCTTCGCGCACCTGTGCCTGATTGCCCATGCACAGCGAGCAGCCCGGCATTTCGGTACGCGCACCAGCCGTGCCGAAGACGCCGTAATGGCCTTCCTCGGTCAGCTGCTTCTGGTCCATCTTGGTCGGCGGGGCCACCCACAGCTTGACCGGGATGTCGCGCTTACCTTCCAGCAGCTTCGACGCGGCGCGGAAGTGACCGATGTTGGTCATGCACGAGCCGATGAACACTTCGTCGATCTTCGCGCCGGCTACGTCGGACAGCGTCTTCACGTCGTCCGGATCGTTCGGGCAGGCCACGATCGGCTCGTGGATGTCGGCGAGATCGATCTCGATGACGGCTGCGTATTCGGCGTCGGCATCCGGCGACAGCAGTTGCGGGTCGGCCAGCCACTGCTCCATCGCCTTGATGCGGCGCTGCAGGCTGCGCGGATCCTGGTAGCCCTGGGCGATCATCCACTTCAGCAGCGTGACGTTGCTGTTCAGGTATTCGATGATCGGTTCCTTGTTCAGGTGCACCGTGCAACCGGCGGCCGAGCGCTCGGCGGAAGCATCCGACAGTTCGAACGCTTGCTCGACCTTCAGATCGGGCAGGCCTTCGATTTCGAGAATGCGGCCGGAGAAGATGTTCTTCTTGCCTTGCTTGGCGACCGTCAGCGTGCCTTGCTTGATCGCGTACAGCGGGATTGCGTTGACGAGGTCACGCAGGGTCACGCCCGGCTGCATCTTGCCCTTGAAGCGGACCAGCACCGATTCCGGCATGTCCAGCGGCATCGTGCCCGTGGCGGCCGCGAAGGCGACCAGACCCGAACCGGCCGGGAAGCTGATGCCGATCGGGAAGCGCGTGTGCGAGTCGCCGCCGGTGCCCACGGTGTCGGGCAACAGCATGCGGTTCAGCCACGAGTGGATCACGCCGTCGCCCGGGCGCAGCGCGATGCCGCCACGGTTGCTGATGAAGTTCGGCAGCGTCTGGTGGGTCTTGACGTCCACCGGCTTCGGATAAGCGGCGGTGTGGCAGAACGACTGCATGACGAGATCGGCCGAGAAGCCGAGGCACGCCAGGTCCTTCAGTTCGTCGCGGGTCATCGGGCCCGTGGTGTCCTGCGAGCCGACCGAGGTCATCTTCGGTTCGCAGTACGTGCCCGGACGGACGCCCTGGCCTTCCGGCAGACCGCAAGCGCGGCCGACCATCTTCTGCGCCAGCGAGAAGCCCTTGCCGCTATTGGCGGGCTGCTGCGGCAGGCGGAACAGCGTCGACGGGGCGAGGCCCAGCGCTTCGCGTGCCTTGGCGGTCAGGCCGCGGCCGATGATCAGCGGAATGCGGCCGCCGGCGCGCACTTCATCGAACAGCACGTCGGACTTGACCTGGAACTCGGCGATCACTGCGCCGTTCTTCAGGGCTTTGCCTTCGTACGGGCGCAGTTCGACCACGTCGCCCATTTCCATCTGCGACACGTCGAGTTCGATCGGCAGAGCGCCGGCGTCTTCCATCGTGTTGTAGAAGATCGGGGCGATCTTGCCGCCGAGGCACACGCCGCCGAAGCGCTTGTTCGGGATGAACGGGATGTCTTCGCCCGTGAACCACAGCACCGAGTTGGTGGCCGACTTGCGCGAGGAGCCGGTGCCGACCACGTCGCCCACGTACGCGACCAGGTGGCCCTTTTCTTTCAGCGACTCGATGAACTTGACCGGGCCGCGCTTGCCGTCCTCTTCCGGGGTGATACCGGGACGCGCGTTCTTCAGCATTGCCAGTGCGTGCAGCGGGATGTCCGGACGGGTGGTCGCATCCGGGGCCGGCGACAGGTCGTCGGTGTTGGTTTCGCCCGTCACCTTGAAGACGGTGATGGTCAGGCTTTGCGGCACTTCCGGACGGCTCGTGAACCATTCGGCGTCGGCCCAGCTCTGCATCACGGCCTTCGCATTGGCGTTGCCCTTGTCGGCCAGTTCCTTGACGTCGTGGAACTGGTCGAACATCAGCAGGGTTTTCTTCAGCGCGTCGGCGGCCACGGTGCCCACTTCGGCGTCGGACAGCAATTCGATCAGCGGTTGGATGTTGTAGCCGCCCAGCATCGTGCCGAGCAGTTCGGTGGCACGGGCGCGCGAGATCAGCGCGCAGGCGGTCTGGCCGTTGGCCACGGCGGCGAGGAAGCCTGCCTTCACGCGGGCGGCTTCGTCCACACCGGCGGGCACGCGGTTGGTGATCAGGTCGAGCAGCGTCTGCTCTTCGCCAGCGGGCGGGTTCGTCAGGAGTTCGACCAGCTCGGCGGTCTGCTGAGCCGTCAGCGGCAGGGGAGGAATACCGAGCGCGGCGCGTGCGGCCACGTGAGCACGAAAATTTTCAAGCATGGGGGACCTGCTGGTATTTGCGTTTCAGGGAAAGGCTTTTAAGGCACTCCAAGCTGTGCCGGGCACTGCTTCGATCGCGATTTTAATTGCAATACCCATCCAAGGTCAAATGTCTTATGTCTTATATAAGAGTTGGGCACGAAAATCGTCGATGCGCCACGCGCTTCAGGACCGCCAATCTGACTCCGCGCCCCCCTCCTGCACCGCAAAAGCACCGACTGTGTAAGCCGCTTCAATCATTCGCAGTGCCACGAACACTTTGATTCCTGCCCGCTTAACGGCTACAACTGAGGATGTCCGGCGATCTTCTTCCCGGCCGGATCCAACCGGCAGCGGAGGCGCGAATGAGCTATCAACTGATGGGCAGCATCCTCGAAGTGTGTGAATGCAAGGTGCTGTGTCCGTGCTGGATCGGAGAAGATCCCGATAACGGCGTTTGCCGCAGCGCGCTTGCATACCACTACGAGCAAGGCATGATCGACGGCGTCGATGTATCGGGCCTGACGATCGCGTTCGCGGCGTTCATTCCCGGCAACGTGCTCAAAGGCGGCTGGCGCGTCGCGATGTTCGTCGACGAGCGCGCGAGCGACGCGCAATTCGACGCCCTGGTTAGCGTGCACCGTGGCGAGCGCGGTGGCCCCCTCGCGGATCTCGTGCAGTTGATCGGCGAAGTCGTGTCCGTGGAACGCGCGCCGATCGAATACGCGGTCGTCGACGGCAAGGGCAGGATGAAAGTCGGCGAAGCCATCGAGGCCGAGTTGGAGCCCTATCGCGGCCCGACCGGCGAGCCGACCAAACTGGTCGAAAGCATCTTTTCGACGATACCCGGCTCCCCTGCTTTCGTCGGCAAGGCGAACGCATTCCGCCTGCGGCACGAAAAGCTCGATCTCGACCTCGCCTTGACCGGACATAACGCCATTCAGGGATCGTTCAGCTTCGCGTCGTGAAGATGCTCGCACGCTCGCGGCTGTTCGCGCCGCTCTTCGTCGCATTGACGGGCAGCGCGTGGATCGCGTTATGGATATGGGACGCGGGGCCCTATGCGCGTTTTCTGCGTCATGCGAGTTGGGCCGAACTGCCGCTCGTCGGCGCGATATGCCGTGAGGTGCCCGGCGCGAGCCTCACGATTGCGGCATTGCTGCACAGCGTCGCATGGCTGCTGATGATCGCGGCGATGATGCTGCCGACCTCCTTCCCGCTCTTCGACACCTTCCGGCGGATGACCGTCGCGCGCGCAAACCGGCGCACGCTGATGGCGCTTCTGATCGTCGGTTATGCGATGACGTGGGCGCTGTTCGGCGTGCTCGCGCACGGCTTCGACGCGGCGCTCCATCTGGTCGCGGACCAGTCTGCGAGCTTGCTTGCAAACGGCTGGCTGATCGGCGCCGCGATCGTCGCGCTCGCGGGCCTTTATCAGTTCAGCAGCCTCAAGCATCGATGTCTCGACAAATGCCGCTCGCCGCTGATGTTCATCACCGAGCATTGGCGCGGCAGGAGCGCGCGCCGCGAGAGCTTTGCGCTCGGCATCAGTCACGGCGCGTTCTGCATCGGCTGCTGTTGGGCCCTGATGCTGCTGATGTTCGCGGTCGGCACTGGCAGCGTCGGCTGGATGCTGGCGCTGGGCGCGATCATGTCGGCCGAGAAGAATTTCCGCTGGGGCAGCTCCATCGGCAAGCCGCTCGGCATTGCGTTGCTTGTGTGGTCCGCATGGATCGTCCTACAGCACGCCCCCATCGCCTGAGCCATGCGCGGCATCTTGCGCCCCCGTAGCCCCGTTACCCCTCTGCGCTTCCAAAGAACGCAGTGAGTTCGTCGGCGACCGCGCGCGGTTGTTCTTCTGGAATGAAGTGCCCGCAGTGACTGATGGTGCGGCCTTGGACGTCGGTGAAAAAGGCTCTCAGAGGTGTTGCCATATCGGCGATGGAACCTTGATCGGAACCGAGCGTCAGCAGTGGCAGGTCGAGCATGCCTCGTTGCTTCAGTTCTGCATTCTGTTGGGCGGACACATGCGCGGCCCGGTAATACGCAAGGCCCGCGCGTAAACCGCCGTCTTTCTTGAGAATGCGCAGATATTCATCGATATCGGCGTCAGTGAAAGTATCGGGATTGGCCGCCTTTCGCCGCAAAAACCAGTCGAGGTATTCACGTTCCTTGCCGGCGAGCAGCACTTCCGGCAGGTCCGGTAGCCCGTGAAATGCGAAATGCCAGGTGCGCCATGCACGCTCGGGCGCGCTCGGCAACGCATCAGGCAACGTCACGCCGGGGATCCCCGCATCCAGCAACGCGAGTCGCCGGACCTCGTCGCCGAACATCACGGCGTAAGGAAAAGCCACCCACGCTCCAATGTCGTGTGCAGCAAGAAAGTACCGGGTCATCCCCAGTTGCTGGAGCAAACCGTGAACATGGCTCGCAAGGGTTTGTGTGTCGTAGCCGTCCATCGGACGATCCGAATCACCTTGTCCGGGGAGGTCCGGTGCGACGACTCGGTAGGTCTTTGCAAGCAGTCCCATCACTTTGCGCCAGGCGAACCAGCTCTCGGGAAAGCCCGCGAGCAACACGACCACGTCGCCCTGGGGGTTTCCACCGGTGACGTAGTGCAGCCTCAGTCCGTCGACGGTCGCGAACTTGTGCTCGAATCCTGCTAGCCCCGCAACGGGCCTTGCTACTGGCAACGTGCTTACGATTCTGGAACTCCCTGATGGCACCGGCGAGTGATGTGTTTTCACGAACGAAACTCCTCTGGGTTGGGGGATGACACCGTTGAGCGGCTTTTCTCATTGGCGGATGATGTTAGGAAATTGACGTTTCCTAATAGGGTGACCGGCACGCGGAGGTCATACGATGCTATGTCTTGCTGTGCTTAGTCCAGCAGACGCATGGCCTGATCCGCCGCCGCCATCATGTGTGCCCGGGATCGCCCAACTTTGCCGACGATTCTCAAACCTTGCGTCAGACTCAGCAGTGCGCGGCCGGTAGCGTCCGGATCCACGGCGGACGCGATCGAACCGTCTGTCTGGCCCACTCGGATCAAACGACACAACAGACGCTCCGTTCGCTGCAAAGACGCGACCACGTGACTCGCGACCTCATCATCGAAGGCCAGCAGGTCGACTGCACTTCCGACTACGAGACAGCCTCGCTTGCCCTCTTCGCCAATTGCAGACTCAGCATAAAACCGCAGAATGGCCCGTACCTTGTCGCGGCCGGTCTGCTCCGCATCGAGCAGGCTCTGCAACTGGCCATTTCGTAGATGGATGTAGCGCTCGAGCGCGGCAAGGAATACCGCTCGCTTATCGGCGAACGCCTTGTAGATACTGCCGGCCGTGAGCCCCATCGCGGACCCAAGGTCGCCAAGAGACGTCCCTTGATAACCGCGCTCGCGAAAAATCTGGATTGCGCCGTCCAGCGCGACGTCCATGTCGAATTCGCGTGGACGACCTGGAGCACGTGGCTGTCTGGCAGCATGGTTGGGTGTAGTCATACGGCGATTATAGGAAATGATCATTTCCTAATCAAGATGTCTCAACGTGTACAGGCATTCGCGCCAGGCTCGTCCACCGTCTCATCCACTTTTTCCGTGTACGACTTTTATCTGAGGCCACTGGGGACGATCGGCCGTGACGCGCTCCAGCCAATCCGGTGTAGTCTGACAGTCTGGTGCTCATTTCGGAGGCAGCATGGAACGGGAGCTGAAGCTGCGCGTTGCGAACGAAGATCTCGGCAAATTGCGTAACGCGTCGATGCTTGCGCAATCAGAAGCCACAGCGGGAACGCCTCACCTGCTGACGAGCACCTATTTCGACACGCCCGATTTTTCATTTCACTGGTGCGGGGCTTCGCTGCGCGTGCGCACCGTCGGCAACGACAAAATCCAGACGCTGAAGCGCGAAGGATTGGCCAAGGCGGGGTTGTTCGACCGGGACGAGTTCGAGATGCCCGTGAATAGCGACGCGCCCGATCTGACGCTGCTGTACGACCAGATCCCCGACGACAGCGACTGCGGAAAGCTGATTCGCGACGAGACCGTTGCGGCCCAACTGAAGCCGGTGTTCGTCACGCGGATCAACCGGTCAGCGTTTGTGCTGCGCCAGCCGTCCGGAGACGAACTCGAGCTTGCTCTCGACGAAGGAAGCGTCGAGGCGGATTCGGGATCAGTGCAGATCGCCGCGGTGGAACTGGAACTGAAACAGGGCAATCCGGATGTGCTGTATCGCGTCGCGCTGGAAATGCTCGAAACTGTGCCGCTGCGTATCGATCATCGCAGCAAGGCAGATGTCGGGTATGCACTGCTCATTGACGAGCACAGCGAGGCCGTGAAAGCGCAACCAGTGCGACTGAACAAACGCGATTCGGTCGAGGATGCGTTCTGCGTGATTGTGCGCAACTGTCTGGACCAGGTCCACGCGAATGAACGGGGCGTCGTGTCGGGCCACGATCCATCGAGCGTCCATCAGATGCGCGTGGGACTTCGTCGCTTGCGTTCGGCTCTCGACCTGTTTGCGAAGGTCATCCCCGCCTCGTCCGGATTCGACGAGGAGTTGCGCTGGATTGCCTCGGAACTCGGTGGCGCGCGCGACTGGGAAGTGCTTGCGGGATCGACGCTCGACCATGCCGGCGCCGACGGCAATGCGGACGAGATCCGGCCCGTCAGAGAGGCGTGCGAGCAGATTGCCGTCAACAACCGGCAGCGCGCGGCTGCCGCGGTCGAGTCGGTTCGCTACACGCGGCTCGCGCTCCAGTTCGCGCTTTGGGTGAACCGCAAAGGTTGGCGAGATGAGATGTCCGACGAACAGCGCAACGCAATCAACGGCCCGGTGAAGTCATTCGCCGCCGATGTTCTGTGTCGTCGGCACAAGAAACTGATCAAACGTGGCAAGGGTTTGGCCGATCTGGACGATCACCGTCGTCACCGCGCCCGCATCGCGGCGAAAAAAGTTCGATACGCCACCGAGTTCTTTGCGTCGCTATGCCCGAAGCAGGCCGTTCGCCATTATGTCGACGCGCTCACCGCGCTTCAGGATGATCTCGGCTGGCGCAACGATGCCGTCGTCGCCGATCAGCTTCTGAAGTCGTTGTTGAAAACGTCGCCGGAAGCAGCCTCGGGCGCGGCCTTCGCACGCGGCTTCCTCGCGTCACGCGTCGCTGCCGATCGTCAGACATTGAAGAAGCTGTGGAAGCGCTTCAAACTGCTTTCGTCACCGCACTGACGCGAACAATTCACCCCGATGTATCCGGGCACGAACGTGTCACGCGCAACACTGATCGTGAGGTCTCACGATGTTCGAGATCGAAGTCTTATTATCCGAACAAACGCGACCACGCCGCGCGTACGCGGCGCGCGCGGTCCTCGAACAGGTACGACGCAGCGAGCGCGAACAGGCCTGACATGACCCCCGTCGCGACGTGTTCGAGAACATGAAAGCGGTACTGGCTGAAATGAGAGTAGGCATCGCCGATAGCGGTCAGGCAACCGACGAGCAGTGCGTTGCTATAGCGATTCCCGTACCACTTCGCCGCCGGCGTGAAGGTGAGCAGCAGGGCGAGCACACCGGTGAGCAGCCCGGTTTTGAATGCGATCGCCCAGTGCGTGAGGCTCATGATGTTGCCCCAGCTCCCCGGCATACAGGTCATGCACGCGCTGGTTGGCTGCCAGAAACGCTGGATAAACAGTTTGAAGCGGCGTTTCCATGCGCTTCCCATGATGTACTCCACGATATCCAGCGCGAGATTTCACGCAGACATGGTACATCGCGAGCGTGCCGTAGCGTGGCGTGGCGTGGCGTGGCGTGTGATGAGCGTTCCCACTTTGCACGCTCGAGCGGGTCCAGGGCCCCGACCAACACCTGATCGCATTGATTAGCCAAGGGCGCGACGCCGCTTGCCGTTCGGCTGATGGATACGATAAGCAAACGCCAATGGCTATGACGACCGATCGCGATTACGCGCTCGCGTGGCGCCCGTAATCACCTCGATGCGAGCTTGATTGAATTCATGGTCGAGCGCTTCGGCGCGGAGGCGGCATCGCACAACGGCGATTGACCAAAAGCAGACGAGCCTGAACGCTCGGCACCGACTCTCAATGCGAGTCCCGTTGCCGCCTACGCAGGTCGTCCCGCACACGACGAGCGACCTGCACCGTCAGGTAGTCCGTGATTCGTGCACCTTCGCTATATTCAATCCACGTCTGCGCGTACATCTGCGAGACCGTTTCCTCAGGAGTGTCGGTAGCGGCGGCAATCTGCCTGATGACATCCTCGACGTTTCGCGTGACCATGGCTTGCTCCGAGCGTGCGGTGATAAAGGACCGTCACACACACGTTACCCGCCTCTATGCGTCAGTCAATTGACCCGCGTCAATTGACTTCCTCCATGATCGCTTACAAGCTGTTTGAGGCGGGTGGCATCGAGACCTTCACTGAAACACCGGTTTTCCCGACGCGTCCTTGACCTTGGTCCTCCATTGCGCGCGGATTTCCGACACGACCGAATCCGGCAGCGAAATGTAGTCGAGATCGCTGGCAGCCTGCTCGCCGTTCTTGAACGCCCAGTCGAAGAACTTCAGCACTGCCGCGCCTTGCGCCGGCTTGTCCTGCGTCGCATGCAGCAGCACGAAGGTCGCGCCGACGACCGGCCACGCGTCCTTGCCGGGCTCGTTCGTCAGGATCTGGTAGAAGGACGTCTTCCAGTCCGCGCCCGAGGCGGCCGCCTTGAAGGTTTCGGTCTTCGGCGCAACCACGGTACCGGCCGAATTCTTCAGGCTGGTGTAGATCATGTTGTTTTGCTTCGCATATGCCCACTCGACGTAACCGACCGCGCCCGGCAGGCGTTGCACGAACGCGGCAACGCCGTCATTGCCCTTGCCGCCCGTACCGGTCGGCCAGTTCACCGTCGTGCCTTCGCCGATCTTCGACTTCCACTCCGGGTTCACCTTCGACAGAAAGTTCGTCCAGATGAAGCTCGTGCCCGAACCGTCGGCGCGGCGCACCACGGCGATGTCCGTATCTGGCAGCTTCATACCCGGATTCAGCGCGGCGATCGCCGGATCGTTCCATTTCTTGATCTTGTTCAGATAGATGTCGCCAAGCACGGCACCCGACAGAATGAGTTGACCCGGCTTCACGCCGGGCAGGTTCACGACCGGCACGACGCCGCCGACCACGGTCGGGAATTGGAACAGGCCAGTCTTCGCCAGTTCGTCGTCCTTCATCGGCGCATCGGTACCTGCGAAATCAACGGTCTTCGCGATGATCTGCTTGACGCCGCCCGCTGAACCGATGCCTTGGTAGTTGACCTTGCCGCCTCCCGCCTTATGGTACGCGTCAGCCCACTTGTTATAGATCGGGGCCGCAAAAGTGCTGCCCGCCCCGGTGATGTCGACGGTTTGCGCTTGCGCGGCCGCGAGCGGTAGAGCAACGGCAAGAACTGCAATTCCGCGTTTTAACAGCATGGTTTGCCTCCACGAGATTGACTGACCGGTTCAATGGTTGCAGCAAGCTACGCGCCGCGATCCCTCTCTTGCGCACTCCGCAGGCCCGGCGTGCCCATCGCCGCGTCGAGCCTTGCCATCGGCCCGAACGTCTAAACTTAGGCGGTTCGAATGACATTTCGTTGACAACCGCGGCGCGGCGTTCAATGCGGTTGGCTTTGTCGCGTTGAGGGATGGAATCTCACGGACAGGCTTCGGCTTCTGCATAGTACCGGTTCGGCGCGGGAAAAACTCCGGTGATGACTTCAATCAGAAAGGGGCCGTCATATTGACAAGCTTCACTCAATACACCATCAAGCTCGTCGATGCGCTCAACCGCGCGCGCGGCCACACCGATCGATGATGCAAAAGCCGACCAGCTATGACAGGGCAATTTGGTGAACTGCTCTGAAATCGAACCACTCCTGATAGCGTCGATATGGATTGCGCCATGTGCGGCGTTGTTCAGAACCACATAGATCACCTTGACTCGGTATCGAGCCGCGGTCTGAATCTCCATGCCGTGCATCATCATGCACCCATCGCCGGTCACCACGACACACGGGCGTTCCGGGGCTGCAAGCTTGACGCCGATTCCGGCTGCGATGGCCCAGCCCATCGGGGCGAGCGAGCTCGACGAAAAGTAGTTGCCCTTACCTGACGACAGCCAGTAATGGGCCATGAAGATGCGGTGGGCTCCGGAATCCACCACGACGTTGCTGTCCTTCGGCAGCATCCGGCACAAGTGCTTAACTACGTCTCCAGGATATAGCGCTTCGTCACCGCTGGAAACTCGGGCTCCTAACTGCTCAAACCGGTGGTCGTACAGGGGGGTGTCGTTGATCTCGGCAATCCACCCCTTTCTTCTTTGCAGTGCTTGCGGCAGCCCGGGAGGGTTGTCCGCGGCTTTCTAGGCCAGCAACCGGAAGCTCGCGGAAATTCCGGAGAAGATTCCTTGACGCGAAATGTGCCCCATCGCCGGTGAATCGAAGCTGTCATCAAAGATAAATAGCTCCTTCCCCCCTGTCAGCCTCCTGCTCCAGTTCATGCTGTCTCGCTGGTTCAGGTCGCTACCAAACACGACTAGTACATCAAGTTCGTCGGAGTTGATCGCCCGTGCAGCGCGCGAATGACTTGAAAATCCGTACACACCCAGTGCAAGGGCATGTTGCTCGGGAAATGCACCTTTTCCCGATAGTGTCGTTGCGACTGGAATGTGAAAGCCTTCGGCAACCTCGAGAAGAAGCTTTGCAGTTTCCGCATCATTGCCACGACTTCCGACCAGAAACGCGACTCTCTTCGACTGAAACAGATACTGATCGCACAGCGCATCCAGAGCGGCGCCGTTCGCGGGCACTTCGCATGCGTTAAATTCGCGGTGAGCGTAGGGTTGCCGTGCCACGTCCTGACCGGGCAGGACATCCTGCTTTTGAACGTCTACGGGGATACTGATGAATGACTGCGCTCGACGCATCCAGTTCAACCCTTCGATCGCACGACGCATCTCGGCCTGAGTATTTTCCTTGTTCTTTAGCTCGACGATATCCGTCACCAGACTTCTGACCACGCCGCTTTCAAAAATGCCTCCGGGCGTGGCATCCTGGAACGCCCCTTTGCCTTCCGCATGCGACGAGATCCCGCCGGCAATATAGAGCATCGGAATCCGGTCTGCGTGAGCGGCTGCCATGCCGGGAACGAAATTCATCGTGCCTGGGCCGGAAATCCCTGCGCAAACGCCGAATTTCCGGCTGGCGCGGGCATAGCCATCGGCCATGAAAGCACTGCCAGTCTCATGAGCGCCGACGATTCCGCGAGTCAAAGGGGAGTTGTCGATTGCGTCCAGCAGCGGATAGATCAGTTTTCCCGGGACCAGGAACACGTGGTCTATTCCGGCGGACTCCAACGAGTTCACAACCATTGTCGAGACAGCACTTCGGCACGCAGTCGGGCCGAGCCGTCGACAAGCTCGCGGTGGCTCGCTGGCGTACCGGCGTGACCGGCGCGCCGCTGCTGCTCGATGCGCTCGCGCATTTCGACTGCCGGGTGACCGGCGACATCGAGGCGGGAGATCATCGGCTGATAGTTGGGCGCGTCGTCGATGGCGCGCTAGCCGGCGCGGACGGCGACCCGCTGATCTACGCGCAGACTGGCAATCTCGACATGAGCGAGGATCTTTATCCGGAGACGTTTTCGTAGTTGGCTGGCGTGCTGGCTGCTCAATGCCCGTGCCCGCCATGTCCTCCGTGCCAGTGGCCGTAATAGCCGCCATGGCCATAGCCACCGCCCCAGTAGCCTCCGATCACCACTGACGGTCCCCACCATCCGTAGTAGCCCGGCCATGAATAGCCATAGGGATAGCCGTAATAGCCGGGATAACCGTAATACCCGGGATAGCCGTAATAAGCAGGCGCAGGTACCGCGACGTACGTGCAATTCTGTCCCGACAACGGCAAGTCGTTTGGCGCCGCATTCGCGGCCGCCGTACCGCTCGCCGGCACAGGCGCGTTGCCAGACGATGCTTGCGCGGGGCCAGTGGCAGTGGCGCTGGTGCAGGCGTAATAGCCACCGGCTCCCGGATAGTACGAGTAAGGACCGTAATAGACGCAGCCAGACAACACACATACGCCCGCCACGCCAGTGCATAGACCAACGATTCCACAACGCATGATCGCTCCCCCTATCCGGGCGCAGCGCAGCCGTCTCGACACGGCGTGTTTTTATTCTAGTCTTTGAATCCGGTATCAGGTACGCGCCTTGCGGAGGGCAGGTATTCCGTGGAAATCAGGAGTTTCGACATGAACCCGCTCGATCCTCTCGACCCGAACGCCTCCGCGACTCCCGTACAGCCCAGCGCCGGCGCACGTATCGCCGGCAGCGGCGTCGGCGACGGTCCCGGACCCGAGGTCATGGCCGCCGCGACGCTCGACGGCAACAAGGTGATCTCTTCCGATGGCCAGGACCTCGGCAAAATCTCCGACATCATGCTCGACGTGCGCAGCGGCCGCGTCGCGTATGCGGTGCTGACGGAGGGCGCTTTTCTCGGCATCGGCGGGACCTTGCACGCGATCCCGTGGCGTTCGCTGACGCTCGACACGGACCGCAAGTGCTTCCAGCTGGACGCCACGGCCGAGCAGGTGAAAAGCTCGCCGGGCTTCGACAAGGACCATTGGCCAGCGATGGCCGATCGCGCATGGGGGACGTCGGTCCATCAGTTCTATCATCGCGAACCGTACTGGGAAGCGACGCGCAGTGTCGTCGAAAGCGATCCCGCGACACGTGTCGATCCGACGAGCGGAATCTGAAGACACGCATCGCGACGCTCGAGCACCGCTACCTCGCCCGCGTTGCCTGTTGCGGCGAGCACGCGAGGCGCGGTGCGCTGCTGTTACACCCCGATGGTCCGCGTCGTCTTCAGCGCGATCCACGTCATGCCTTCGCGCAAGCCTTCGAGTACCGCTTCTCTTTCCACGGCGAACACCTGCGACTGATGAAAGGTGCGTTCGAAGTCACCCTCAGGCGACACATGTTTGACATGGATCGTCGACTGAAACCCGCCTTCCTGCGCCTCCCGCGTCTCGACGCTCACGGACCAGGTTCCTTCCTGCGCGTTTGCTGATATGGTCATTGGATGCTCCTCGGGGTTGTCGCGAGCGACTGCCATCGTCAGCGTAATGACCCGCAACGCCTCTCTCGTTGATCCACGTCAACCGTCAACACGAACCATGAGTCACGCTCGACGTCGTTCGCTTTCCCCGATACTTTCAGCTCCGTTTCAGACGCACGCCATCGCGTGAAAACCCTGCCGGGAAAACGCGCAATGCCTCTTGCACGCGGCGTGCTTAGCGCGCCGCGCGCACCGATTTCGCGCCCCTCGCCCCGACGTTTCGCGGTAAGCTTTGCGACGGTATCCGCGTCACGAGTTCGTGCCGGTGCGGCAACGCTGCCCTCATGATCGACGAATGTCGGAGTTCATCATGTGGTACGCCTTCATCGATGCACAGCAACGCCTCGCGCGCGCGATGGTCGGGGGAGTTCTATCCGAATCGGAGTCGGGGCAGCGCCCGCAAGCGGGTTGGCTCGGCCCGGAACAGGCGGCCGACGCGCTGAGCAACTGGCTGCTGAGATCCGCCTGCGCTTTCGAACGAACGCCGACATTCGCGATCCACTCCGTTGCCGCCAACGGTAGCCGCGTTACCGTCGACGAAAGCGTCGTCGCCTCCTTGCCGCTCGGCGCGCTACTCAGGTTCAAGCGCAACCCCTCTACACCCCCTACCGACGCAAAACTGCCGGTGCTGTTGTGCGCGCCCCTCGCCGGACATCACTCAGTCATGCTGCGCGAGACCGCCGAAACGCTGCTCGAGGAACGTGACGTGTTCGTGACCGATTGGGCCGACGCGCGCGACGTGCCGCGCGAAGCGGGCCCGCTATCGCTCGACGACTACGTGCAGGCGCTCGAAAGCTTCGTGGGCGCCGCCCGCGCGTTCGGTTCGCCGGTTCATGTGATCGCGATCTGTCAGGCGAGCGTGCCTGCGCTCGGCGCCGCGGCGCTGCTCGCCATGGACGAGGCGGCGCCGATCGCGAGCCTCTCGCTACTCGGCGGCCCGATCGATACCCGTTTGAACCCGACCATCACCGACCGCTTCGCCAGTTCCCATTCGCTCGAGTGGTTTCACGACCATGCGATCGATATCGTTCCACCGCCCTATTGCGGCGCGGGGCGTCTCGTGTATCCGGGCTTCATCCAGCAGACCGCGATTTTTGCCGCGCATCCGGAGCGGCAGTTGCGACTCGAAGCGGATTACTGGTCCCGATGGCTCGCCGGCGACATGCCCGGTGCGCAGCAGGCGCTGCGCTCGGCAAACGAATATGCCGCGGTGCTCGACATGGCGGAGTGCTACTTCCTCGACATGCTTCGGGTGGTGTTTCACGAACATCTGTTGCCGCGCAATCTGTGGTCGGTCGCCGGGCGCCGGGTACGAATCGCCGCGCTGCGCGATACCCCGCTGTGCACGATCGAGGGTGACAGCGACGAGATCACGGGCGCGGGGCAAACGCATTGCGCGCATGCGCTGTGCGATGCATCGCCGATGCGAGCCGCACGGCAGCTCACCATCGAGCAGTGCAATCACTACGACCTCTTCATCGGGCCGCGTTGGCGCGATGCGGTTCATCCGGGGCTCTGCGAATTCTGGCGCGATGTCGAGCACGCCGCGTTGAAGGTTTGCCGGCCGCGCCGCGCGGCCAGGGGTTCGGCAAACCGCAGATCGGCGTGAGGTGGCCGGGGAAAACGTCAGCAGTCCGCAGCTGACGAACGCCGAGCGTCACGTCACGACGCAAGTTCGTCAGTTCCCACGCTCGGTGCCGATCGCTGTTTCGAGGATCATTTCCGCCACATCGAACGCGCGACGGATCGCCGCTTTGGCGTCGTCGTCAGTGCAGTGCGCGACGGGCTTGAGCTCGTGCGCGGGCGTGACCAGATCCAGCCTCACGTCATACAGCGGATGCGCCGATCCCGGACGCAACGCCTCGATGGCGAGATGGCAGTGCGACACGAGCGCGCCAAACCGCGCGAGACGCACCAGTTGCGCACCTGCTTCCGCTTCGAGCGGAGCGGCACCCGCAAAGCCAAGGTAGACGATCTGCATGTCGATGCCCATCTTCGCCTCCCCTTGCGAGTGTCGATCGAACCTGTTGCGCGCAGACTCAGGGTCCAGGCGCCTGCTATGGGGCTTATCCTGTTCTTGCCAGAAAGGCGGTCATTGACGTGGGTCAAGCGCGGTGAAGGCGAGCACCCTCACTGCATATGCATACCCCCGTTAATCGCAATGTCCGCACCGGTGATAAAAGCCGCCTCCTCTGAGCATAGAAACGCGATCAACGCCGCCACCTCGTCCGGACGTCCCAGCCGGCCGAGCGGAATCTGCGGCAGGATCTTCGTGTCGAGGATCTCGCGCGGCACCGCTTCGACCATCGCGGTCGCGAGATAACCGGGCGACACCGTGTTCACCGTGACGCCGTGCTTCGCGGTTTCGAGCGCAAGTGCCTTCGTGAAGCCGTGCACGCCCGCTTTGGCAGCTGAATAATTGGTTTGCCCGTAGGCGCCGCGCGAACCGTTGACCGACCCCACGTTGACGATGCGGCCGTGGCGCCGCTCGAGCATGCCGGGCAACAGCGGCTTGCTCATGTTGAACAGGCCATCGAGATCGGTGCGCAGCACGGCGTCCCAGTGCTCCTTGCTCATCTTCGCGAAGCTCGTGTCGTGCGTGATGCCCGCGTTGTTGATCAGCACGTCGACCGCGCCCAGTTCGGTCAGCACGCGTTGCGCGCAGCGCGCGCATGAATCGAAGTCGGCGATGTCGGCTTCGTACGCGTGAAAGTCGCGCCCCGTGTCGCGCTCGTGCTGCAGCCATGTCGACACGTGATCGTTGTGCGTCGAGTGCGTCACCGCGACCGTCATGCCCGCGTCACGAAGCGCCCGGCTGACCGCCGTGCCCAAACCGCCCATCCCGCCTGTGACCAATGCCACGCGATCCGATCCCATCTGAACTCCTCCTTGCCGTGTCTGCCATTGACGGTGCGAGCGGCGCGACGCCTGGCGCGATCCCGTACACCGTCTGCCACCACGCATACCAGGCGGCGCAAGCGCGGTTGGCCTCGCCGAACCAGTCCGCCTCGCGCTGCGCGACGAAAGCGATCGACTTGCTCCAGTCGGCGAAGCACCGCTCGGCGTACTCGGGTGCCGCGCCATGTGCGGTCTGATACGCCGCCGCGTAGTCGAGCCAGCCTTCGGGCGGTCCGGACGCCGTCGAGGTCCACGGTGAAGCGGGGCGCCCGGGCGGCGCATCGGATTCGGAAACCATGATCGCTGCCCTCCAGAGCACAGCATAGGATTGCCAGGCGCGGTTGCAAACCGTCGAGCGCGCCTGCTACTGTAATTTGAGCGCGCGGCGGCCCCCGCGTGATCTGCATCAACAGCCGCGGCCGCCGGGCCCTTAGACTCCATTTGACGACGGGCTCGAGTCTGCTTGGCTACAAAAGCATTCTCGTTCACCTCGATACGAGCGTTCGTGCACATCCGCGCCTCGAAATCGCATTGCAGCTCGCACACCGCTTTCATGCGACGCTGACCGGCCTGTTTTCGACGTACGTGCCACCGCGGCACGCGTTCTTCGTGATGGCCGGCACCGCCGACTACTACGCGGAGCACGAGCGCCTGCGGCACGAGCGTGCCAGCGCGCTCGAGCGGCTGTTTCGTGCGGAACTCGCGCGCGCGAACGTCGACGGTCATTGGATCGCCGCGAACGGCTACGCGAACGACGTCGTGCCGCCCTATGCGCGTCTCGCGGATCTGATCGTGCTCGGGCAGACCGCTCCGACCGATCCCGAGGCGTTCGTCGCCGAACAGTTCGTCGAGCACGTCGTGCTGTCGGCCGGGCGGCCGGTGCTGCTGGTGCCGTCGGGCGGCACCTTCGCGGCGCCCGGCCGCCACGTGCTGATCGCGTGGGACGGCAGCCGCGAAGCCACCCGCGCGATCCACGACGCGCTGCCGTTCCTCGCGCACGCGTCCAAAGTGACGCTGCTGACGGTTCATTCGTCGGGCGATCGTCCGCCGCGCGACACGGTGCCGGGCGACGACATCGCACTCACCGTCGCGCGTCACGGCGTCAAGATTGACGTGCGCGAACTAAGCGTCGCGGACGACACGCCGGTCGGCGACGCGCTGCTGTCGCAGGCGGCCGACCTCGGCTGCGACATGATCGTGATGGGCGCCTACGCGCATTCGCGTCTGCACGAAGTCGTACTGGGCGGCGCGACGCGCACGATGCTCGAGTCGATGACCGTGCCGGTGCTGTTGTCGCACTGAAGTGCGCGCTTAAGGAGTCCGCCATGTTTCACCGCCTACTCGTCGCGCTCGACGGCAGCGACACTGCCTCCCGTGCGTTCGACGCCGCGCTGACCCTTGCCGCCGAATCGGGCGCCGAGCCGCAGCCGCTGTGCGTGATCGACGTGTCCGTCATCGCCTACGACGCGCCCGGCTTCGACCCTTGCGTGATCCAGGACGCCTTCATCGAGGAAGGCAAGCGGATCGCGGCCGATGCCCAGAGCCGGATGACCGCGCGCGGGATCAAGGGCACGGCCCGCACCGTCGAAGCCGCGATCACTGGCGAAGACGTCGCGCATCGCATCGTCGAGGCGGCGCTCGAATGGCACGCCGACGCGATCGTGATGGGCACGCACGGCCGCCGTGGTGTTCAACGACTGATGCTCGGCAGCGTCGCCGAGCGCGTGCTGCGCAGCGCCAGCTGCCCGGTGCTGATGGTTCCCGCGCACGCGAACGGCGCGACGCGCGATCAGTCAGTCCCGGCCTGCGCCGAAAACGAACTCACCTGAGCCGCGAAGACCAGGCTGCTGCGCGGCCGCTCCCACGCGATCGCGCCACGGCTCCGCGACGCGGCGCTTCAGGGCCGCGCGTCCCCGTGTTCGTCATGCCGCACGATCAGCACCGGCTTGTCGGTCGCACGCACGAGCGACTCCGCGACGCTGCCGAGCAGAAAGCGCTGGACGCCGCGGCGGCCGTGTGTGCCCATCACGATCAGATCGGCTTCGATTTCGTCGGCGACGCGCGCGAGCACCGCGGACACGCTTTCGGCGTACGCGTCGATCACCCGCACGCCGCCGGGCACCTGCGCCTCGCGCATCAACTCGCGCGGCGCATCGAGCGCGCGGCTGGCGAATTCTTGCGCCGCGGTCGCCGGTTCCGGCTCGAAAGCCACATCGGCATTGTCCGACCACTTGCCGTGCCCTACCACGCAGCAGGCTTCGAGTGTGGCGCCCGTCAGCTTCGCGAGCTTCAGCGCCTCGGCAAAGGCGCGCTGCGCGCTGGGACTGTCGTCGAGCGCAACCAGAATTCGTGCATACATGTTGGACTCCCTGTGAAAGCGCTGGCATGAACCGAAGCGGTGTCGTCGCGTGTCCGCGCCGACAGTGTGAAGCGCGCGCCGCCGCGCGGCTTGACGCAGGTCAATGGCTCGCCGCTCGAGGTCGCCGCTTGCGAGCGGCCCGCAACAACGCCGCCATTCGGCCCGACACAGCGGAGGAATGCCATGCGGTCGCTGGCGCGGATAGCGGACGCTGGCCGCGCACCTGCCCCAGCGGGCGCCAACTCACCCGATCCAGTCTATAGCTAAACGTTGTCGTAGATTCCGGGAAAAGGCGCAATCATCGCCTCTCGCACGTCGCGACGTTTCTGCTGAATCTGTCGAAGCGCTTCAAGGCGCGCGGCTTTTCCGCTGCGGAGTTTCATTTGCGCATGACCCGCGAGGAAATCGGCTGCTTTCTGGGCATGAAGCTCGAAACGGTGAGCCGGATGTTCTCGAAGTTCCAGCGCGAGCGCCTCGTCAAGGCGAACGGCAAAACGATCCGCATCGAAGACGCGGAAGGACCGGCTCGGGTTTGAACGCCGACGCGACGCTCGCCTCACGTTCGTTCGCGGGACATGCCGGGTGGAACAAGCGCTCCCGAACTGATATAACTCGGTGCGTTACGGTGCGCGACCTTGCGTGACCGCCCGGAGGAGCGATGGGTCTGTCAAGCGGCACGCCAAGGCCAGCCGCGTACGCATCGACATGACCTGCGCGGGCCCCATCGTATCGCTCGATATCGAGGATGACGGCGTGGGTGTCGCGCTGGATCGGTCGCAGGGAACAGATTCATTCGGTTTGCTCGGCATTCGCGAACGCGTGCGGCAGTTGCGCGGCAACGTGTCGTTCACCAGCTCGCCGGGCCATGGCTTCAGGATCTCGATCCAGACACCGGCCGACGCACTCGCGTAATGTTCACGCGCTGCCGCGCCCCGCTGTCGCGGGTTACTCTGCAGGCTCATCCTCGGTGCTTTGCTCGCGCATGAGCAGTACCGGACAGGTCGAGAAACGCAGCACCCGCTCCGCCACGCTGCCGATCACGAGGCGCCGCACGCCGCGTCGCCCATGCGTGCCCAGCACAAGCAGATCGGCGTGGATCTGCTCGCCGTGGCGCAGCACGATCGCGGCGACGTCGTCGGACAGGCTCTCCGACTCGATCATTTCAGGGCGGCAAGGCACATCGGCGGCGGCGCAGGCCTGTTCGGCCTCCTCCAGCACCGATTGGCCGTCCTGGCGCAAGGCTTCGACGAGCGTGAGCGGGTCGTAATAGCTGGCATAGGAAAAGAGCGGCGTCTTGTCGACCACATAAACCGGATGCACGACGCCCTTCGTCAACGCGGCGAGATTCACCGCTTCTTTCAGTGCGCGTTTCGAGAAAGTACTGCCGTCTAGCGCGACGAGGATATGTTGGTACATGCCGATTCTCCACTGAGGTTGGATTTGTCAACGCGCGTGGCGCGCTCCTGCTACAGATAAAAGGGCCCGCCCGGACTGCCCAGATACGGCTCCCGCCACTCGGCGTGCGGCACGTCGTCCGCCCGCAACGACGACGCGCCGCGCGGACACACGAGCACGGGACACGCCGCGTCGCGCAGCGTGCGCGACGTCACGTGCCCCGGCAACGGGTGCGGCGCGCCGCGCATGCCGTGCGAACCCATCACGATCAGGTCCGCGTGCCAGCGTTGCGCTTCGTCGAGAATCGCGCTCGACGCATCGCCGGAAGCATCGTCGAACTCGAGCAACGCGGTTTCGGCCGCGCGCCGGCTTTGTTCGAGCATCGCCGCGCCGCGCCGCAAGACATCGATTCGATGCTGCGACACGACTTCGAACGGTAACCATTCGCACCACGCGAAGCGGTCGTCGGCCGCGTAGACGACCTTGATGCGCGCGTCGGGCGGCGCTACCGCGAGCGCGGTGCGCAGCGCGTCGAGCGCGGTGTCGCTGCCATCGATCGCGACCAGCACGCGGCTCACCGCCGAGGCATCGCTCGCGTCGGTCGACCTCGCCGGCATGTACAGCACCGGACGCCCGATCGACGCGACCAGTTCCTCGGGATCGATACGGCTGTCCCAGCGATGTTCACGCGGATGCGCGGCCACCGCGACCAGATCCGCGTCCCATTGCGTCGCCGTGTGGGCGAGCGCTTCGGCCGCGCCCTGATGCAGCGCGGTGAGATCGACGATCTCGGCGTCGGTCGCCGCGACGACGCCGTGCAACGCGATCACCGCGTCGCGCAGCGCGGCCTGCGCGCCGTGCAGCATCGCGCGATGCGCCTCGCACCAGTCCGGATAGCTGAGCATCAGCGTCGGATAAAGCGCGGCAGGATTACAAACGATATCGACGAGACGAAAGCGCGCATCCGCCGCGACCAACTGCCGGGCGACGCGCGTGCCGAGCGGCAGTCCGCTGCCGCCCGCGGACGCGATCATCACGCGGTGGAAGGTGTTGCGCTCGGCAGCAGTGTTCATCGGCTCTCCTCGGATCGTCGCACCGCGAGGCGGCGCGCCGACCGCGTCGCTTCACACCTCGGCCCGTGACGGGACGCCAGCGGTTCGCGCTTACATGATGAACGCCGACGCGGCGCGCGGCTTGATCTGTATCAAGCGCCAACGGCTCGCTAGCGGATCACGGGCGGACCGCGAGCACGGCCGCGCCGGTCAGGTTGCCGTTGCGCAGATCGTCGAGCGCGCGGTTCGCGTCGCGCAACGCGTAAGTCGTGGTCTCGATCGCGAGCTGCATCTCGGCGGCGCTGCGCATGAACTGAAGCCCATCGTCGCGGGTCAGGTTCGCGACCGACACCACGCGCCGCTCGCCCCACAGAAACGCGTACGGGAACGACGGAATGTCGCTCATATGAATGCCGCCGCACACCACCACACCGCCTTTCGCGACCGCCTGCAACGCCAGCGGCACCAGTGCGCCGACCGGCGCGAACAGCAGCGCGGCGTCGAGTTCGCCGGGCGGTGCCTCGTCGCTGCCGCCGGCCCATGCCGCGCCGAGGCGCAGCGCGAGTTGCCGGGCCGCGTGGTCGCCGGGACGCGTGAACGCATAGACGGTGCGCTGCTGGTGACGCGCCACCTGCGCGACGAGATGCGCGGCCGCGCCGAAACCGTAGATGCCGATCCGTTCGGCGTCGCCCGCCATGCTCAACGTGCGATAGCCGATCAGACCCGCGCACAGCAGCGGCGCGGCCTCGATATCGCTGTAGTGCGGCGGCAGATGAAAGCAGTAGCGGCTGTCGGCGACCGTGCGCTCGGCGTAGCCGCCGTCGATCGTGTAGCCGGTGAAGCCAGCGTCGTCGCAGAGATTTTCGCGGGCGGACAGACAGTAGCGGCAGTGGCCGCAGGTGCGCCCGACCCACGGCACGCCGACCCGCTCGCCCACCGTGAAACCGCTGACGCCCGCGCCCAATTCGGCCACCACGCCGACGATTTCGTGGCCGGGAATCACCGGCCGCTTTGGATGCTCGAGCTCGCGGTCGACCAGATGCAGGTCCGTGCGGCACACGCCGCACGCATGAACGTCGATCAGGATCTCCCCGGCACCGGGCCGCGGATCAGGCACTTCCCGCTCGGTCAGCGTCGCCGAGCTGCCGTCGAACACCATCGCGCGCATCGGGTTCTCCTTCAGACTTCGGCGGCGACAAGCTGCTGTCATGGCAGACAGCGAGGCGCGCGCCGTTCTCATCAGCGTAGGCGCGCCATTGTGTCGCGCGATCGGCCCGCGCCGTAGACCGTTTGATCGAAGTCAATGAGGGCGGTTTCGCCGCCCGTACACTGATCTTATTCCTGATACGGGAGTACGTGCCGTGATTGCGCAAATCGGAAACTGTCTGCTCGTGTGCTCGGCGTCTGCGCTGACGGCCGGCGTTGCCTCGATGCGCACGCAGCGGGCCCGCTGCCGACGCGCGATGGCGCCGGCAATGCGAATCAGTTGTATACATTGCGGAGACATGTCATGCGTTTGACTGTTCATCTCGACACGTTCGATCGTGTCGACCCGATGGCCTTCGCCATTCTCTGGCTCGACAAGGACACGCGGCAATGGTCGCGCGAAGGTCATTTCGGGCTCGAGTTGCCCGAATGGGGCGCGTTGCATATGGATTGCGGCAATACGCTCGTGTGCGCGCCGCATAGCTCCGCGCCGGTCTGCGTGCTCGAGGGGCTCGATCTGAATCAGCTCGACGGGCCGTTCGAAGGCGAGGTCGGCCGCGTGCAGTGGTGCGCCGAGCACGGCCGCATCCTGGTGAGCGGGCACTGGCGCGTGCAATGCATCGACGTCGAACGGACGGCACCGGAAAACGGCGTATTCGCAACCGGCGAAGACGCCTGAATCGGCACAGCTCCGGCGTACCGCGTCGCCGATGCCATGACGCGCCGCCGGATATTTCCGTGAGTACGCTCGCAACGATGCGATCGCACTGCGCCCCGCCGAATTCGAACACGTCGCGCTCGGCGAGATCGAGTGCCTGAGCAAGCGACTCGCGCAACATGCTGCGCGCGTTCCCGAGCGGCTGAAAGCGCCTTGGCTGCGCACGCAGATTCGCGCCGCGCACACTACATCGCGATCACCTTGCCAGGGTTCAGGATATTGTGCGGATCGAGCGCGAGCTTGATCGCCTTCATCGCGGCGAGTTCGGCCGGCGAGCGTGACAGGCCGAGCACGCCCAGCTTCTCCTCGCCGATCCCATGCTCGGCCGATACCGAGCCGCCCATTTCCCCCGTCAGTTCATAGACGACGCGCTTGACGTCGTCGATGGCCTCGTCGGTCCAGCCAGGTTCTTGCACCACTACGTGCAGATTGCCGTCGCCGAGATGCCCATAGACGAGGATCGTCGCTTGCGGCCAGCGCGCGCGCAACCGCTCGTCGCAACGCTGCGCCGCGTCGCCCGCCTGCGCGACCGCGAAGCTGATGTCGAACGAGATGCGTCCCGGGATCAGGCGCGGATATTCGGCTGGCGCGTCGCGAATCGCCCAGAACGCCGCGGCGTCCGCGTCCGATTGCGCGATTGCGGCGTCGGCGATCACGCCGGCGTTCAACATGTCGGCGAGGAATTCCTCGAAAGCCGCCGACTGCCGTTCCGGGTCCGCGCCGCAAGTCTCGAGCAATACGTAGTAGGCGTGATCGCTCGCGAGCGGCACACGCAGTTCGGGCAGGCGTTGCCGCACGAAGTCGCAATAGCTCGGCCACATGACCTCGAACGCGGACACGCCGGCCGGCAGCCGCTCCTGCGCGCGGCCGAGCAGCGTGGTCACCGCCGCGTAGTCCGGCATGCCGCACCATGCGGTCGAGATCGCGCGCGGCTTGGCCCGCAGGCGCAGCACCGCGCGCGTGATGACCGCGAGCGTGCCCTCGCTGCCCGTCAGCAGGTTGCGCAGGTCGTAGCCGGTATTGTTCTTGATCATCTTGCGCTCGCCGCCGATCACGCTGCCGTCGGCGAGCACCGCTTCGACGTCGAGCACCTGGTCGCGCATCATCCCGTAGCGGATCACGCGATTGCCGCCCGCATTGGTCGCGATGTTGCCGCCGATCGTGCAACTGCCGCGCGCGCCGAGGTCGAGCGCGAACATGAAGCCTGCGTGATCGGCCGCTTCCTGGACGACCTGCAGCGGTGTGCCCGCGAACACGGTCATCGTCGCGCTGACCGGATCGATGTCGATGACGCCGTTCATCCGCTCGACGCTCAGCGCGACCTCCCCGCCAAGCACGCAGGCGCCGCCCGCGTGCCCGGTCATGCCGCCTTGCGTGACGACCGGCTGCCGGAATTGATGGCAGATTCTGAGCGCGGTGGCGACCTCTTCGGTCGTGCGCGGGCGGATCAGCGCGATCGGATCGGTCGATGGCGTGCCGCTCCAGTCCGCGAACTGCCGCCCCCCAAATTCGGCCGGCAGGCTCACGATGTCAGCGCCGAGCGCCGCGCGCAGCGCGGCGACGGCTTCGTTGCCTTGGGTCGCGGAGATCGGTTCGTGCTGCATCTGGTATCTCCAGTTCGTCAGACGGGCAGCGCCGCTGCGCGCGCTTCACCTCGCGGCCTGAAGCCTGAATAAAGGCGGCGTTCCAATTGCATCCTCCAGTGCGTGATCCGTTCGGCTTTTCGGCTGTGTCGCTGCAATGCACCCGCTCAGGTCACCACGCCGACCTGCCACGGCACGAACTCGCTTTGCCCATAGCCGTGCAGTTCGCTCTTCGTGCGCGTGCCGGACGCGCAGTCGAGCATCATGCGAAAGATCGCTTCGCCGAGTTCGTCGATGCTCGCGGTGCCGTCGATCACACCGCCGCAATTGATATCGATGTCGTCCTGCTGGCGCTCCCACAACGCGGTGTTGGTCGCCAGCTTCAACGACGGCGACGGCGCGCAGCCATAGGCGGAGCCGCGCCCGGTCGTGAAGCAGATCAGGTTCGCGCCCGAGGCGACCTGTCCCGTCGCCGACACCGGATCGTAGCCGGGCGAATCCATGAACACGAAGCCCTTCGCGGCGATCGGCTGCGCGTATTCGTAGACGTCGACCAGATTCGTCGTGCCGCCCTTCGCGACCGCGCCGAGCGATTTTTCGAGGATCGTCGTCAGGCCGCCCGCCTTGTTGCCCGCCGATGGGTTGTTGTCCATCGCGCCGCCATTGCGCGCGCAATAGTCCTGCCACCATGCGATGCGCGCGAGCAGCTTGTCGCCGACCGCGGCGCTCACCGCACGCCGCGTCAGCAGATGCTCGGCGCCGTAGATTTCCGGCGTCTCCGACAGGATCGCGGTGCCGCCGTGCCGCACGAGCCGATCGACCGCGGCGCCGAGCGCCGGATTCGCGGAGATGCCAGAGTAGCCGTCCGAACCGCCGCACTGCAGACCGACGCATAGATGCGAAGCCGGCACCGGCACGCGCTGCACACGGTTCGCGTCGGCGAGCATCTCGCGCACCATCGCGATACCGAGTTCGATCGTCTTGCGCGTACCGCCGCTGTCCTGGATCGTGAAGCTGCGCAGCTTCGTCGTGCTGGCGTCGAGACCGCCCGCGGCGAGCACGCCGTCGATCTGATTCGTCTCACAGCCTAGCCCGACGAACAGCACCGACGCGAAGTTCGGATGCACCGCGTAACCGGCCAGCGTGCGACGCAGGATCGCAATGCCCTCGCCTTGCATGTCGATGCCGCAGCCGAGCCCGTGCGTCAAGGCGATCACGCCGTCGACGTTCGGATAGTCGGCGAGCGCGTCGGGACGCACGTCGCGCCGGAAATGATCGGCAATAGCGCGCGCGACCGTCGCCGAGCAGTTCACACTGGTCAGAATGCCGATGTAATTGCGCGTCGCGATGCGGCCGTCGTCGCGGCGAATGCCCATGAAATGCGCGGGTTCGTCGACGTAGACGGTCGGCTGCGCATCGACGCCGAACGCGTGCTCGCGCGCGAACTCCGACATGCCGAGATTGTGCGTGTGAACATGCTGGCCGCGCGCGATCGCCTCACGCGCGACGCCGATGATCTGGTTGTAGCGCTTGACCGGCTCGCCTTGCGCGATGTTGCGCGTCGCGATCTTGTGCCCCGGTGGAATCAGTCCGGCGACGACCAGTTGTTCCGCCTCGATGCGCGTGCCCGGCAGCAACTGCCGGGTCGCGATGATGACGTCGTCGCCGGGGTGCAGGCGGATGATCGCGGACGCGACGCTAGCTTGAGTCGACATGAAAAGCCTCGAAAACAGGGTTATCCGTATGCGTTGACACAGAATACGTCAGATCGTGGAGCGCGCGCCCTTCGGCAGATCGCGGCTTTCCGATTCCAGCGACAGCGGCTCGATGCGTCCCACGATGAAAAGATAGCTGAACGCGCCGAGAAAGCAGAAGCCGCCCGCGACGACGAGCGGGATCGTGAACGAGCCCTTCGTCATTGCGACCATCACGCCGGTGAACGTCGTGATCACGATCCCCGCCAGATTCGACGCAAAGTTCTGGATGCCGCCGATCGACGCGACATGGCGCGGTGTCGGCGCGACGTCGCAGGGCAGCGACCAGATGCTCGCCGCGGCGAACGCGAGGCTGCCATAGGCGATACCGAAGAACGCGAGCATCAGATACGTGTTCTCCGTGAACGCCGACAGCGTGATCACCGACGACACCAGCATGCCGCCGACCATGCAGGTCTTGCGCGCAGCCGTCAGGCTCCAGCCGCGCCGGAACAGCGCGTCGGACACATAGCCGCCGAGCCAGCCGCCCGGAATCGCGATCAGCGCCGGAATCATGCCGAGCGTGCCGAGCGATTTCAGCGAGAAGCCGCGCGTCTGCACGAGATAGCTCGGAAACCACGTAATGAAGAAGTAGATCACGAAGTTCAGGCAGAAGAAGCCGAGCATCATGCCCCACAGCGTGCGATGGCGAAACAGCGATGCCCAGGTCACGTTGTCCTGGCCGCCTCTCGCTCGAGCCGCCGGCGCAGCGTTGCGCGCGCTCTCCATCGCGTCCTGCACGGGATTCCGATAGATCACGAACCAGCCGACGATCCACACCGCGCCGAGCAAGCCGGTGAGGACAAAAGCGGCCTTCCAGCCGAGCGTGCCGATGATCAGCGCGACCACGGGAATCGACAGCGCGGAGCCGACCCGCGAGCCGCTATCGAAGATGCTGGTCGCGATCGCGCGCTCCTTGGGCGCGAACCATTGGCTGACGAGCTTCGTGCAGGACGGATACGCGCCCGCCTCGCCGACGCCGAGCAACAGGCGGCAGCCGAACATGCCCGCGACGCTGGTCGTGACCGCGGTGGCCGCGGTAAACACCGACCACCACCCGACCGCGAGCGGCAACGCGATGCGCGCGCCGACACGATCGACGAACCAGCCGAACGGCATCTGCATCAACGCGTAGGTCCAGAAGAATCCGCTCAGAATGAAGCCCATCTCGGCGGGGCCGATGCCGAGCGCCTTTTCGATTTGCGGCGCGGCGACCGCGAGATTCGCACGATCGATGTAGTTCACCGCGATCGCGAGAAAGCACAGAAAAATCACTACCCAACGCATCTTCTTCTTCATGAAACCGTCTCCTCCTGGGCTGGCATCTACTCTATTTGGATGAACCATGCGGCCTCGTGGCCGCCGGTGTGCTGCCGGGGTGTGCTGCCGGGGTGTGCTGCCGGGGTCTGCTACAGATCTACTGCGGATTTGCGGCCCGCGTCGTTAGCCGTCGTGCGTGCACGCGGCAAGCGCCGCGCTTAGACGCGGTTGCTCGACACGCACGCCAAGCTCGGGCGCGAGTTCGATCACCGGCTTGAAACGCCGCTCTTTCTTTTGCTCGTGATTGCGCGCGATGTCGGCGAGCCGATGATCGAGGAACCGCCGGCCTCGCGCGTTCGGCGAGCGCGAGTTGGCCGGGTTGTTCGCAAATGACTGTCTTCATCGTCATGGAGAAATTGATCGGGTATCGGGATGCGGAGCGACCAGCAGGGCTGCACGGCTGGCGTCTCCGCGGCGTCAATCCGGCCTTACCAATTTGCAAAAATAACGGCGCGTGCGATACTGGTCAAGCCAATTTACACGGAGTTGGGGAAACCCCGAACACTGTCAGCGCGCCGCCGAGGGCGCGCGGTTTGCGTGCCGGGCGCTTCGATCTACAATCGGCGCTCGCCTTATCGGGCTTGCACAAGCTACATCGCCGGGAAACGCTTCGTGACCGCCAAACCTGCCGACACTCGCCGTCTCTATCTTCAGATCGCCGAAAAATTGCGCAATCTGATCGCTCTGCCGGACTTCGCGCCGAACGGCCGCCTGCCGCCCGAGCGCGCGCTGGCGGAGACGCTCGGCGTGTCGCGGCCGTCGGTGCGTGAGGCGCTGGTCGCGCTGGAACTGGAAGGGCTCGTCGAGATTCGCATGGGCTCGGGCGTCTATCTGTGCGCGACGCCGTCCGCGCAGAATGATGCGTCGCTGTCGCAGGCCGAACTCGGCGATAGCCTGCTCGACATCCTCGGCGCGCGCTGCCTGATCGAAGGCTCGATCGTCGCGAGCGTCGCACCGTTCTGCAAACCGAAAGATCTGAAGATGCTGCGGGCGATCTACAACGAGATGGAGCGCGAAGTAAAGGCCGGCAGAATTCCGGTCGCGGCCGATCGCGCGTTCCATCTCGCGATCGCGCAAATGTCCGGCAATGAGGTGCTCGTGCGCACCGTCAGCTCGCTATTCGATGCGCGGCATAGTCCGCTGTCGGAAAAGCTGCGCGGCCACTTCGAGAACGAGACGACGTGGGGCGCCGTGCCCGACGAACATCTCGTGATTCTCGAAGCGCTGGAGGCGCATGATGCGATTCAGGCGCAGGCGGCGATGCAGCGTCACTTGAAGCTGTCGTTGGAGCGGGTGATTGCGGGGGGGCAGCGGACGTCTTAGGTGCCGCTGCGGGAATACCGCTGATTCACCAGTGCGCGTCACCCTCACACGTCGGTATAAACCTGCATCGCAATCCGCTTGCTCTGCGGCTCACCCTCCGAGATCTGGATCAGCTCGCAAGCACGGCGCTCCGGCTGCGCCATGACTGGCGTCCACACCCAGTAGTGATTGCCCGGCAAGCCATTGACCGCCACCACGCGGTGATTGCCCGCGGCATCGATCGCATGGATCGTCACGCGGCTGATCAAGCCGCCCTTGAGCGCGCGCATATCGTCGACCGCTTCGCTGACCGCGCGCTCGACGCTCATGCCCATTTTCATGTAGAGCACCACCGCGCGCGCCGTGCCGGCGCGGATCGTCATCTCGCCCGCGCCAGTGCATGCGCAGGCGCCGTAACGGCTATCGGCATAGGAGCCCGCGCCGATCACGGGGCTGTCGCCGAGACGGCCCGGATATTTCCAGCCCCATCCCGATGTACTCGTGCCGCTCACGACATTGCGGGCGCTGTCGAGCGCAAGAAAAACGGTCGTGTCCTTGCCGATCTCCGGATCGACCGCGTCGTGGCAATAGCGTTCGAGCGGCACGTTCGGCCACGCGGCCCTGTCGGTCGCGCTGACTTCGCCGTCGAACCAGCGCGCGTACGCTTTGCGCGAATGTTCGGCGAGCAGCTCGCAGCGCTCCGCACCCGTTTCGGCCGCATAGCGCGCGGCGCCCTCGCCGATCAGCAGCTCGTGCGGCAGCCGCTCCATCACGGCACGCGCGACGCTGACCGGATGCCTGAAGCCCTTCAGACCGCCCACCGCTCCAGTGCGCAGCGTCGAGCCATCCATCACCGACGCATCGAGCTCGACTTCGCCGAGCAGATTCGGCCAGCCGCCACGCCCAACCGTGCGCACCTCTTCGTCATCTTCGACGAGCCGGATGCCTGCCTCGACCGCGTCGAGCCCGGCACCGCCATTGCGCAGCAGTTCCGCGGTCAAGCCGATGCCGGATTTACCTTCGTTGTTGGTCAGAATGATCATGTGTTCAGGTCTTGCAGCCAAAATAATGCGGAGCCTCAGCGCCAGAATCAAAGTCCAGCGCGGAAGTCCTTGTTCCAGAAGTCGAGCATTTCCGTTTTGTGTTTCATCAGCATCGCGAAGTCGACCGGCACGATCCGCTCCAGCTCCTTGCCCGAGAAGCCCACCGCCTGTTGCAACGACGGCGGCAGGTTCGCGTTCGCGATCGTCGGCGCATAGCCCATCGATTCGGCGAACGCGCGCTGGGAACGCGGATCGAGCATCGCATTCAGATAGGGAAACGCGCAGGCGGACGATTTACTGCCCGCGGTGACCGCGGCCTCGAACGTGGCCGGTAATGCGCCCTCCTTCGGGAACACGTAATCGACCGCGAGGCCCGCCTTTTTCCACTGCAGCGTGCGTGCCTTCCACGTGACGGTCACGACGATCTCGCCGCTCTTGAGCGCCGACGCCAGTGCATCGACCGACGGATACACTCGCGGCGATGCCTCGCGCAGCGCGCGCAAATACTTCTGCCCGAGCGCGAGATCGCCCGCTTGCCCACCCAATGCAAGCGCGCCCGCGAGCGTCAGATAGTCATACTGATCATCGACCAGGCCGATTTTGCCCTTGAATTGAGGGTCCAGCAGCGCGGCGAGACCGTCCGGGCGCGTGCGCACCCTGTCGGTATCGTAGACGAGCACGAGCGCGCTGAAGATGTGCGGGACCGCGTAGCTGCGACGAAATTGCGGAATCACGTTGGCAAGGTTCGGCAGCAGCGCGTCATCGAGTTTCGCGGTCGTGCCTTCGGAGTACATCTGGAACATGTCGTTATCGCGCAGCAGCGCGACATCCAACGTGCTGCGCCGCGCGCGTGCTTCGGCACGCATCGTGGTCTGCCGCGCGAGCGCACTGCCGACCGCATAGGTGATCGCATCACCGGTAGGCGTCACCAGCGAATCGATGTTCTGTTGCAGCAGGCGTTGATAGTCGCCTCCCCACGTGCCGACCACCACCTGACCGGAACACGCACCGGCCGCATTGGCTTTCAACGCGAACGGACCCAGCGCGGAGGCGGCGACGAGCGTCCCCGTCGATCGAAGAAAACGGCGGCGTGGCTGGTTGATGTGGTTCATACACTCGCTCCCGGAGAAATGCGTTTTCGAAAAGAAGCCGCAAAGGACGACGCGGGGCCTCGGTGGCCCGATCGGTATTTCATGGGATAGGTTGGGAACGCCGCTGCCGCCGCGAAGCGGCAATCGGTCAACTCGCTGCCGTCAAGCGCGTATTCACGGCCGCCAGCACTTCTTCGAGCGTCTCCTCCATCACCTTCGACAATTCGTCGAGATGCGGAGCCGGCGCGGCGCCATGCGGCGTGATCTTCAGCGTGTAGAAAGGCATTGCGTGCTCGAAGCGGCGCAAGATCAGATTCGAGTCGAGAAAGTCGTACGCCGACACCGGATGCAGCAAACCAATGCCGAGGCCTTCCTTGACCATCGTCGCGATGTTGACCGAGTACGGCGCGGTCGCCACCACCTGCGATTGCAGCTGACCGCTCGCGAACACCTGATCCATGCCCCAGCGCACGAGGTCCGGCAGATCGTACGACACGATCGGCTGATTGCGCAGATCCGCCACCTTGATGACCTTGCGCTTGCCCAGCGGATGACCGGCCGGCAACGCGCAGATCGCGTCGAGCTGCGCGAAGGCGGTCGAATCGGTGCCGGTCACGTCGACCGTATTCGTGACGAGACCGAGCGCGAGTTGACGCGACACCACCTGATCGCGAATCAGCGACGATGCCCCGGTCGTCAACGCAATCTGCACGGCCGGATGCCGGCGATGAAAGTTCGCCACGACGCGCGCGAAGTAGCCGAGCCCGAACGATACGACCGAGCCCACGCGAATCACCGCGGTCGACGGATTGCGCAAGCTCAGCGCGAACTCGCGGATGTTGTCTAGGCCGGCATAGCGCCGCTCGACTTCCTCGAACAGCGCCAGGGCTTCGACGGTCGGTTCGAGCCGGCCACGGCTGCGATCGAACAGCGTGAGACTGGTCGAGCGCTCCAGATCGGTAATCAGGCGGCTGATGCCCGACTGCGAAGTGCCGATGACCTGCGCGGCGCGAGTCGTCGTGCGCGTGAGCATCAGCGCCCTGAATGCGTCGATGTGCCGAAAGTCCATCCGTTCTCTCCGGATTGCATGGGCCGCCGGCGCTCCCCGCTGTCAACCTCGCTTGCAAGGGAGCGCTGCGCATGTCACGCCGGCAAATCAAAGGCATGGATTCTACCGCCCTTCATCACGACCGGAATGCGCTCGCCCTGCCCCAGCAGACAGTCGAGCGACGCAAGCGGATTGCCGTCGACGACGAGCATGTCGGCGTGCGCGCCTGCCGTGATCTGCCCGAGCTGCCCGACCTGGCCGAGCACCTGCGCGCCGACCACCGTTGCGCTGCGCAGGATCTCGAGCGGCGTCAGCACTTCGCTGCGCAAGCGGAATTCATCGCTTTGCAGACGCTGCGATTCGCCGAGCAGATCGCTACCGAAGCCCATCGGCACGCCCGCCGCGCGGAAGATTTCGAGCGAACGCAGGCCCGCCTGGCGCACGCTCCCGATCTTCGCGACGCTGTCGGCGGGCAGGCCGAGCGCTTCGCCTTCGTTCGCGAGCGCGTCGTAGGTGACGAGCGTCGGCACCGCGAACGCGCCGTGCTCGGCCATCACCCGCGCAGCCGCTTCGTCGACCAGATTGCCGTGCTCGATCGTGCGAACGCCGCAGCGTACCGCGCGCGCGATCGCCTCGGCCGTGTACGCGTGTGCGAGCACGTAGGTGCCGCGCGCCCGCGCCTCGTGGACGATCGCCCTGATCTCGTCTTCCGAATAGCCCCATGCGCCGACCGGATCAGTGGGCGAGGCGACGCCGCCCGAGGCCATGATCTTGATCTGATCGGCACCCATCTGCAGCTCTTCACGCACCGCGCGACGCACGGCATCGACGCCGTCGGCGACACGCGATATCGCGCCGACCCGCGCGCAACACGCGCATGGGCTATCGGTGCCGATGTAGTCGCTACGGCCGCGCATGTCGCCGTGTCCGCCGGTCTGGCTGATCGCGCGGCCCGACACGAACAGGCGCGGACCTTCGGCGAGCCCCTGTTCCAATGCCTGTTTGAGCGCGAAGCCCGCGCCGCCCGCATCGCGCACTGTCGTGAAGCCACGCCGAAGCATGCCTTGCAACAACGGCAACGACTTCAGCGTGACCAGCACGTTCGGCAAGTTCACCTGTGCCGCGAGATTGAGCTGCGTCGCATGCACGTGCACGTGCAAATCGATCAGGCCAGGCATCAGCGTCTTGCCGCGCAGGTCGATTTCGCGTGCGGACGCGCTGCGGATCGGCCGGTCCGAGACCTCCTTGATGCGTCCGTTTTCCACCAGCACCGCGTGGTCCTCACGCAATTCGCCGGCAGCCGGATCGAGCAGCGCGCAGTGCGAGAACAGAATCGACTCCATCAGGTCTCCTCCCGGTACAAGATCCGGGTCATCTCCAACGTTGAAGGGTGTCGCGCGCTGCGCGACTCAATCGATGGTCGCGTGCGCGAGCGTGCGCGGGGTCTTCGTGAGCAGCTCCGGCGTCGGGCCGGTCACGACCGAATCGTCGAGCCGGAAACCGCCGAGGCCGTACACATAGATGCCGGGCTCCGCCGAGTACACCTCGTTGTCCAGCAGCGCGCGGTGATTGAACGCCATGTCGTCCGGATACTCGTGACCGATGATGCCCATGCCATGCCCCGTGCGATGACGGATGTGCTTCGCGCAGCCGGCCTGCTCGATCACCGCCTGCGCGGCCGCGTCGATACCCGAAACCGGCTGACCCGTGACGGCCGCCGCGACGGCCGCCTCGTTGGCCGCGCGCGCGACCTCATGAAAACGCGCCTGCTCGGCGCCCGGTTTGCCGCAGAACCAGGTGCGCTCGTTCTCGATCACGAGACCGTTCAAACGCGGAATCACGATATTGACGAGACCGTCGCCCGCCTTGATCTGCGCGCCGCACGACGCACCGTCGCCGTGCGGCGACGCCGATGCCGGTCCCGACAAGGTCCAGCAACGCATCACTTCGAGGTTCTCGCCAGGAAAGCGGCGCGCGCCTTCGGTCACCATCAGGGCGGCCATCTGATAGTCGAGTTCCTGAACGAGCCGTCCGGGCCGAATGTTCTCGCGATAGCGGTCCTGCACCCAATCGGCGAGGCTTGCGGCGGCCCGCATGATGGCAATCTCCTCCCGGTGCTTGACCCAGCGTAACGAGCGCAGCTCGGCGAGCATCGGCAGGAACTTCGCGTCTGGCAGCAGCGCCGCCGCGCGGCCGAGCGGACCGCCGGCGGCTTCGACGCCGATTCGCGATGCGCCAAGTCCGGCGCCACGCAAACGCGCGGCGATCAGCTCCGGGACTTCCGCGAGTAGCGGCTGCCGCTCGACCACGCGCGGATGCTCGGAGTAGAACGAGATATCGTCGAGCCACAGATGTCCGCGCTCGCGCGCCATCATCACGTGATGCGTCGACAGCTCGTTCATGATCGCGAACGGCTCGCCCGACAGCGGCACGCACACGGCGATCGGCCGCTCCCAGGTCTGCACGTCGACGTGGAAATTGGTCGCCCACTGGAAGAAGTCGGCGGACGTGAAGATGAGCGCATCGACTCGCTGACGTTCCATCAGTTTTTGCATCAGGTCGTGACGGTAAGCCCGAGTCTTGTCGGTGAGGATTGGCATCTGTCGTTCCTTCAGGAAGAAGAATTAAGGAGAGGCGCATCCCACCCACCAGCCCGCGGCGCGCCCTGCCAGTTCAGGTCATCATCGTCTTCGCGTAGCGCCGCTGGATGATCCAGTGCGACAACAGCGCCAGCGCAAACGTGACTATCATCGATACGATCGACAGCACGGCCCCGAACGGCCAGTTGTTCGCCTTGGCGATCTGGTCGTAGATTGCCGGCGTCATCATCGTGATGCCGGTGCCGCCGAGCAGAACCGGTGTCGCGTATGCGTTCATGCACAGAATGAACACGAGCATCGTGCCGGCCGCGACGCCGGGCGCCGCGATCGGCAGCACGACGCGCGCGAGCGTCTGAGCGAAGTTCGCGCCGAGATTGCGCGCGGCTTCCTCGATCGAGAAATCGAGGCCTTCGAGCACGCTCTGCAAGGTCAGGATCATGTACGGAAGAACCACGGCGGTGGTGCCGGCCACCACCGCGAACGGCGTATACAGCAGCCGCACCGGTTGATCGACGAGGCCGAGCGCCATCAGCATCGCATTGATGAAACCCGCGTTGCCGAGCATGACCATCCAACCCGCCGCGCGCACGACGTTGCCGACCAGCAGCGGAAACACCAGCAGCATCACCAGTTGGCTCTTGAAGCGGCTCTGTGTTTTAGCAAGCACATAGGCGACCGGAAAACCGAGTACGAGCGACAGCGCCGTGCACAGCGCGGCCACCTTGATCGTGGTCCACAGCACCGCGTGGTAGTACGGATCGGTCAGAAACTGGACGTAGTTCTCGAGCGTGAACGCCGCCTGCATCATCTGGACCGAGTCGAAATGATTGAAGCTGTAGCGCACCAGTTGCGCGCCCGGCAGCACGATCACGAATAGCACGACCAACACGGCGGGCGCAGCGAGCAGGCCCCCGGCGAAGTCGCGGCGCCGCGGCGCGGCGTTCAGTGCGCTCGTCGTCATGGTTCAAAGTCCCGGCTTGAATTCCTTGTTCCAGAAGTCGAGCAGCGCCGGTTTTTCCGCGGTGAAACGCGCGTAGTCGACTTTCACGAGGCGATCGAGTTCGGCATTCGTGAAGCCGACGCTCTGTTGCAGCGTCGGCGGCAAGGCCGCGTCGGTGACGGTCGGCGCATAGCCCATCGTCTCGGCGAAGCCGACCTGCGCGCGCGGATCGAGCATCGCGTTCAGATAGTTGAAGCCGCACGCACGCGTCGGCGCGTTCTTCGGCACGGCGGCCTCGAACGTGACCGGCACGCCGCCCTCTTTCGGGAATGCGTAGTCGACCGGCACGCCGCCTTTTTTCCACTGCAGCGCGCGCGCTTTCCACATGCAGGTCATCCAGATTTCGCCGCTTTTCAGCGCCGCCGCGACCGTTTCGTTCGACGGATAGACCTTCGGCTGCTGCTTGCGCACCTCGCGCAGAAACTGGATACCGGCCGCCGTGTCGCCATTGTGCTGGCCCGCCGCGAGCGAAGACTGCAGCACGTTGAAGTTGTACAGAATGTCGGAAAAACCCACCCGTCCCTTCAGTTTCGGATCGAGCGCGACCGCGAGCGAATCGGGCTTCGCCTGAAACTTCTCCGGGTTGTAGACGATCACCATCGCACTGAAGATGTGCGGAATCGAATACGGGCGGCGCAGCGCTTCGATCGTGCGCGCCGAGTTCGGCACCAGTTTCGTGTCGAGCGGTTCGAGCACCCCAGAACGGTTGACGTCGAACATGTCGATGTCGGCGAGACAGGCGACGTCGAGCGAACCGTGACGCGACATCTTCTCCGCGCGCAGCTTCGTCATGCGGCCGATCTGATCCGCCGAGTCGTACGTGACGCGACCGCCAGCGGCCTCGATGATCGGCTTGCCGATGTTCTGTTCGAGCAGATTCAGATAATCGCCGCCCCACGTGCCGACGACGACGTTGGGGCAAGCGTCGGCCGCCAGCGCCGTACGCGGATCGAAACCGAGCGACGGAGCGACGAGCAGACCGGAAGCAGCTTTCAGAAACGTGCGGCGCGTGATGGGATAGCTCATTTTATGGTCCTTCAGGCGGAAAAAAGCAGGCAATCTTCGGTTCTGAAGCACGCGTGCAGCGTGTCGCCCGGCGACCATGCGCCGGCACCGGCGTGCGCGGTGTTCGGCACGAGCGCGACGAGGCTCTGGCCGCGCTCGCTCATGAGGCGCAATTCGACGGTCGCGCCGAGATAGATCCGGTCGGCCAGCCGGACCGGGATCGACACTTCGCTGTGCTCGGGCGCCGCGGCGAGACGCAGGCGCTCGGGTCGGATGCCGAGCGTGTTGGCATTGCGCGCGGCGGCGTTGACCGTGATCTTTTCGCCGTTCGCCGTGATGAACTGGCCGTTGTCGACGTGGCCCGCGAGGAAATTCATGCGGCCCAGGAAGCTCGCGACGAACGGATTGGCGGGCCGCTCGTACAACGCGTCCGCGCTGCCGATCTGCTGCACGCGTCCGTCGTGCATGACGGCCACGCGGTCCGCCATCGCAAGTGCTTCCTCCTGATCGTGCGTGACAAAGATCGTCGTGAGACCGAGACGCTGCTGGAGCGCGCGAATTTCTTCTCGAACCTCGACGCGCAGCTTCGCGTCGAGGTTCGACAACGGCTCGTCGAGCAGAAATACGTCGGGCCGGATCGCGAGGGCGCGCGCAATCGCGACGCGCTGCTGCTGGCCGCCGGACAACTGCCGGGGATAGCGTTCGGCGAGCGAGCTCAGCCGCACCATGTCGAGCGCCTCGCGAATGCGCGTGTCGCGCTCCGCCTTCGGTACACGCCGCATTTCCAGACCGAACGCGACGTTCTGCGCGACGGTCATGTGCGGAAACAACGCATAGCGCTGAAACACCATGCCGGTATTGCGCTTGTCGGGTGCGAGCCGCGTGACCTCGGTGTTGCCGATCCAGATTTCGCCGTCGCTCGGCTCGACGAAGCCCGCGACCATGCGCAGCGTCGTCGTCTTGCCGCAGCCGCTCGGGCCGAGGAACGCGACCAGCTCGCCCTCGGCGATATCGAACGACACGTCGGCGACCGCGGTCGTCGCACCGTACTGCTTGCGCAGATTGCGCAGGGATACCTGAGCCATGATCAGATCACCTTGCCGAGCTTCACGAAACGATCGGTGATCAGCATCACGATGCCAAGCAGCCCGATCTGCGCGGCCGATACCGCCGCAATGGTTGGGTCGAGATTGAATTCGAGGTACTGCATGATTGCGATCGGCAACGTCGTCTTGCCGGGGCCGACAAGCGGCAAGGTCATCTCGAGGTTCTCGAACGAGACGATGAAGCCGAACAGCGTGGACGCGACGATCGCCGGCCGCAGCATCGGCAACGTGACGCGCCACAGCGTGCGCCACGCACCGGCGCCGAGATTGCGCGCCGCCTCCTCGATGGTGGTGTCGAGCTGGCCCAGGCTCGCTGTGACGAGCCGGATCGTCCACGGGATCGTCAGGCAGACATGCGCGAGCAGCAGGCCGCCGAATGTGCCGACGATGTCGGTGTCGAGCGCATTCTCGGCGCGCAGGTAGAACAGATAGGTCGCAATGCCGGCGACGATACCAGGCACGACTAGTGGCAGCAGCAGCGTGTTGCTGACGAGGCGACGCCCAGCAAACCGGTAGCGCGCAAGCGCGAGCGAGGCGGCGACACCGAGCACCACGCCGCCGATCGCCGCGCCGGCCGCGAGCTTCAGCGACAGCACGAAACCATGCGCGAACGCGTCGTTACGCCATGCGTTGACGTACCACGACAGCGTGTAGCCGGACGGCGGGAACGTGATGATCGCGTCCTTGAAGAAGCTCAGCCAGATCACGAAGATCAGCGGGCTCAGCATGAACAGATAGATGAGCGCGACGCCCGCCCTGACGAACCATTTCACCGGGGACAGACGTGGGTGGGACAAAGCGCGCGCGGAAACGATGCTGCTACCGTCGATCGGAACCTGCGTCACCGCGCTTTCTCCTTGGTCGGGATTACACGTTGGGGTGTGTCCGGCGGAGTGGCGACGTCAGGCCCCCCCCCGCTTCGCCTCGGCTGGTCACAATGTAAATTTGCATAACCGGACGAACTGCGATTCACAGTAGCATGAATAAAAAAAGGAGCAAAGCGGGTTCTGGCTAGACGCGCGCTGGGGTTTACGCGGGCGCTGGTCGCCCAGCGGAAAGGTGTTTGCGCCGGAATGGCAAACGTGTTGACCGTCGAGGTGGCTTGTATCAGCGCGCCACCGCTGCCCGTGCCCTGCCCGACTTCACGCGCCAGTTCGCGAGCGCGCCGAGCGCCATCAGCACGCTGGTGCCGAGAAACACCGCGCGCATGCCGACGTGTCCGCCGACGAAACCGCCCAGCAACGGGCCGGCCACCTGCCCCGCGTATTGCGACGACACCGAGTACCCAAGGATCGCGCCCGTCACGCTCGCCGGCACGTTATGGCGGATCACGCTCGCGATGCACGGCAACAGGCCGCCCAGTGCCATGCCCATCAGGAAACGCAGCACGACCAGCTGCCAGCTCGCGGTGACGAACGCCTGCGGAACGAGCAACACCGCCGATACGGCGAGGCAGCCGACGATCACATTCCAGTGCCCGGCGCGATCGGCGAACTTGCCGAGACGCGACGACGAGATCACGCTGCCGAGCGCCGCGCCCGACATCACGAAGCCCGCGACCATCGTCACGCTTTGAGGCTTCGTGAGCTGGGCGACATAGACGGTGATGATCGGCTCGATCGACATATTCGCGACCATCAGCAGCAGACCCGTGGCAAGCATCGCGATGGCCGGCCCCTTGTCGTCAACCGAGGCCCACGCGCCCTGCTTCGGCGCGCTGTCCGCGCGCTTGCTAACCGGCATTTCGCGAATCAGAAACGCCGTCGCGAGAAAGGCGACGAAGATCGCCGCGCCCGAGGCCCAAAAGGTCGCGCGGATGCCGATCAACGGCGGCAGGAAGCCGCCGATCAGCGGGCCGACCAGATTGCCCGCCATGATCCCCGACGACAGCACGCCGAGCGCCCAGCCCGAACGCGCCTTCGGCGTCTGCGTCGCGACGAGCATCATCGAGCCCGACGCATAGCCGCCGAGCAACCCGGCGAGCAGCCGCAACGCGACCAGCTGCCACGCCGAGTGCGCCATGCCGATCAGCGACATCGCGACCGCCATGCCGAGGCTCGAGCGGATCAGCATCAGCTTGCGGCCGTAGAGGTCCGCGAGCTTGCCCCACAGGGGCGCGACGAGCGCGGCGCTGAAGAAGGTCGCGCCGAACGCGGCGCCGGACCACTGCACGATCGCCGCATGACCCTTTACGCCGAGCTGCTCGACATAGAGCGGCAGGAACGGCAGCAGCAGCGTCATCGCGACGATGGTCGTAAACGAGCCGAACACGCACACGCACAGATTGCGCTGCCAATGCGCGGCGGCTTCATCGCCGGCCGGCGGGGCGGCCTTGGCTGTCGCCGTGGCCTGCGCCTGCGGCGGCACCGGTTCGGCCGATGGTACGTCGAGCTTGCGATTCATCTTCGAGGTTTTCCAGGGTGACCAGGGTCTGTTCGAGCTATCCAAAGCATCGTAACGGGCTGCGCCGCCGCCAGGCAGTCAACCCATCATCCTGGTATCGCTACTACCTCTTCGGAACCCGCGGGCCTGGCTGCGCGCCTCTTTGCAATTAGTGGCCCGCGGGCGACGTGCTGTGCGACGTGCTGTGCGACGTGCTGTGCGACGTCTGCGGCGCGGCCGCCGCCGATGCCGCCGCATCCGACACCCCCACTGCGCCGCCCGGCAGATCGGCCGGCCGCGTCGAACTCACCGCATCCGGATAGAGCTGCATCAGCACGCGCAGCACGCCATTGGTCCAGCCGAAGCCGTCCTGCAGCGGATACTCGCCGCCCCCCGCCGACTTGCCGCTCGCATCGACGTCGTACTTCTCGACCAGCTTGCCGGTGCGCTGGTAGTACGCGACGTCGGTGCGGATCCAGCGCGTCGCGATATCGCGCGCGAGCTCCGGCTCGCTATAGCGGCGCAGCCCGATCACCGCGAGGTACTGCAGCGGCGCCCAGCCGTTCGGTTCGTCCCACTGCTGGCCGGTGTTGGTCCGCGTCGTCGCGAGACCGCCCGGACGCAGCAGATCGCGCCGGATCGTCTGCGCCACTTCGCGCGCGTCGTTGCGTGTCGCGACGCCGGCGTAAAGCGGGTACACCGTCGCGGCAGTAAGCCGGTGCGTGAGCGTGCGGTGCACGAAGTCGTAGTCGCCGAAAGCGTGCAGTTGCGGATCCCACAGCACCCGGCGGATCGCATCGGCGCGCACCCGGGCACGTAGTTCGAGGTTCTCGGCGTGGCCTGCATCGCCGGTCACACGGTAGGCTTTCGCGAGCGTGCGTTCGAGGTCCACCATCAGGCAGTTCAGGTCCACTGGCACTAGCGAGGTCACGTCGATGCTCGCGAGCGTCCTGCCGTCGGCGAACCAGCGCGAGCTGAAGTCCCAGCCGGTTTCGCCGCCCGCGCGCAGGTTGCGCCACAAATCCTGCGCATCGCGTTGCGGCATCCGCTGCGCCGTCATCACATCCTCGCGGTACGACTCGTCGCGCGGCGCCGCGCGCTCGTCCCAGTAGCGATTGAGCAGCGTGCCGTCGGCGAGGCGCACGAGATGGTGCGCCGCGTTGCCCGGCGCGAGATGGTCGCTGCCGGCCATCCAGTACGCGTATTCACGGCGCAGCTCGGGCAGATAGCGGGCGTAGACCTGATCGCCCTCCTTGCGCGCGACGAGCTGCACCATCTGCGCGAAGAACGGCGGCTGCGAACGGCTCAGGTAATACGTGCGATTGCCGTTGGGGATGTGGCCATAGCGGTCGATCAAGGTCGAGAAATTGTTCAGCTCGTCGTCGACGAGCGCGTGCTGGCCGCTCGCGTCGAGCCCCAGCAGGATGAAGTACGAATCCCAGTAGTAGATCTCGTCGAAGCGGTCGCCCGGCACGATGTACGGCGACGGCAGCGGCAACAGCGACGAATACGGGCTCGCGCTCGCATCCGGTTCGCGGCGCAGCACGCTCCACAGCGTATCGATGTGCTCGGTGACGCTCTCGTCAGGATCGGACGCGTAGCGCTTCGGCGCGCGCGGGGGCAGCGTGAAGCGCTGTTCGACAAATTGTTTCAGGTCGAAGCGCGGCTGAGCACGCTGGCTGTCGTAGTCGGCGATGACCTGGGCCGGCGGCTCGCCTGGCGACATATCGGCGAACGTCTTGCTGTCCGGGTAAAGATGCGCGAGTTCGACGTCGCGATACAGCTCGCCGTACAGCTCGGACGGCGGCGTCGGCACTACCGGCGACGGCTGCGCGTGATCCGTGTTTTCGACGTGCCGGTCCGCGGCGCTGCTGGCGGCATTCGCGGCGGCGGCCGATGCGGGCAGCGTAACGGCCGGCGCGGCCGGCTGGGTCTGCGCGACCGTCGGCGCGGATTGCGCAATGACGCTGGTGCTTGCGGCGAGCGCCAGCGCGGCGGCCACGTTGGCTACAACGCGGTGGTATGGCCGCTCGCGGGAACACCAAACGGGAAGATCGTAACGAAATGGCATCGGCGGACCCGTTGAGGACGACGCGGTGACGTCGACGTAGGCGGCCCGCCGCGCGCGCCGATGACATGCTGCACGCTGCCGCGGGGCTTCGAGACGGTCTCGCCAGCAAGTGCGGGGCCCGCTTCGCAAAACGATGTCGCGCGCAAGCGTTTCTCACCAAACTGCGCTCAAGGCATGAGCCTTCATCAGGCCGTGCATCCCGCCATGCGCGCTGCCATTCAGAATCCAGCGCGGCCCGGTCCGGCGCCGGCTTGCGGCCCGCTCATTTTAAGCGGAAACCCAGCTTAGCCTCCGGTCCGGAATCCTAGAGACGCCGCCTTCGCGCGCAGATCCGCGAAGCGGTCCGCCGTCGGGTTGATCGCCAGCTTTTGCGACTGATCGATCGCCGCTACGGAGCTTGACGGCGAAGGCGCCGCCGCCCCCAGACACGTCCCGCCGAACGGCCCTTGGGCGACCGTGAACGCGGGAGCGTCGGTGCGCGGCGCGTCGTCGAGATCGAGCGCGTAGGCGAGATTGAACGTCGCCGGATCGCTGCCGCGCACGCCAAGCGGCTGTAAGCCGAAGCGCCATTGCAGCAGCGCGTGAATCGAGCTGGGGTCGAACGGATAGCGCGTGATCGAGTTCGCGCGCACGCGTGGGCCAAGCAGCGCGAGCGGCACGCGAAAGCCGAGCTTGCCGTCGTTGCCGAGTGTGAGCTCGCCGTTGCTGATCGGCCTGGTGGGCGGCACCACGTGCTCGAGAAAGCCGCCCCATTCGTCGTAGACGACGATCATCAGCGTGCGGCTCCACGTCGGGCTCGTGCGCAGCGCCTCGTAGACCTGCGCGAGAAACGCCTCGCCGTCGCGAATGTCGGCATGCGGATGATCGTCGGTGGAAACGCCTTCCGGCTCGCCCGTGAAAGACGGATCGACCATGCAGAATGGCGGCAGCGTCCCGGCAGCGGCATTCACGAGGAAATCCGCAAACGGGCGTGAAATGACCAGATATCGCGTGCCATAGAGCGCCGTGAACGGCACGTCGTGGTAGTAGTAGCGACAGTCGATATTGCCGTCGCTCAGCTTGTCCCAGATCGTGGCGAGCGACGAAGTGTCGGTGCTGTCGTCGAGCCGATCCGTTGCGCCGCTATGCAGATAGAGGCGATTGGGAAAGGTGCTGGTCAGGATGCCGCTGAAGTAGAAGTCGCCGATCGTATAACTGCTCGCCACGGCGTTGAAAAATTGAAGATCGGCCGACGTGTAGTAGCCGATAGGCAGCAGGTCGCCCGGGATCAAGCTCGTGCCCGGCGTGAGCAGCCAGCCATTCATCGCACCCGATGCCAGTTGCGTGCGCGCCCCCGAGAAGCCGTGATTGGGGTCCTGGTAGGCGCACGCCTGATAGCCGTACGCGGCATTCGCCGCGAGGGAAAACGGCGTTTGCGTCGCGCCGAACGCGTCTTTGAAGTGCTGGTTCGCGGGCATGCCCTCGGCCCCAGGCACCCAGCCGAGGAAATGGTCGAAGGAACGATTTTCCATCGTGACCAGCACGATGAAGTCGATGCCCGAACTGGCCGGCGCGGGCAACGCCGGGCGCGGCAGGCTGTAGCGGTCGGCGGCGTTGGGCGATGGGATGTCGGTAATCGAGGGCGCGGGGTCGCTGGCACTCCCGCCGCCCGGTTGGTCGTCTCCGCCCGATCCAACGCCGCCTCCGCAACCCGATAGCGCAACGCTGCCGGCCACCGCGGCCACGCCCGCAAGAAAGCGGCGGCGGTCGTGTCCGTGATTCTGGTGAGTCTCGTCGCCCATGACACGTCTCCTCGTTGGATGCGGCGCGGGCGTCCGACCATGCCAGCCTGCCGCGAAACAAAACGCGCGCGCCGATTCGAGCGGCGGGTTGGTCGCGGGCAGCAAGTTTCGAACCCGAGGTATCCGAGGGCCGTTGCGAAGCGGCGCTCAACGCTAGCGTGGGACAAGGGCGATTCGCCTCCGCCTCGCGTGCTGACTACGCAGGCGCGGCGGTTACGGTGCTCACGCAGCCTGGTCACGCCAACCAGACTGACGAACTTACAGGAGACCACTCCTACTCGATGCCCGAATTGGCCGAGGAGTATCGAAGCAGGCCCGCCGCTGCTCCACGCTTGCTGAACGGCGCGCTCTAGATCTCCACCCGCGCGCCGACTTCGATCACGCGATTCGCCGGTAGTTTGAAGAACGCCGCGATATTGCCCACGTTGTGCAGCATCACTGCGAAAAGCCGCTCGCGCCATAGCGCCATGCCGTGGCCGCGTTTAGGTACCACGGCCGCGCGGCTCAGGAACCAGGATGTGTCGTCCAGGTTGAAGGCCAGTTCCGGCGATTTGTAGGCGGCCAGCGTGCGCGGCAAGTCCACTTCGTCCTTGAATCCGTACTTCACCGTTGCGTGCCAGCAACCCGTGCACAGCGGCCGGATCTGCACGCGCTCGCTATCGGCCACCCACGGCACGTTCTTCGTTATTACGCTCAGGAAAACCGTGCGCTCATGCAGCACACGGTTGTGCCGCAGGTTGTTGACGAGCGCGTGCGGCACCGCTTCGGCGTCCGGCGTCAGGAAGATCGCCGTGCCGCCCACGCGCGTCGGCGAACTTTCGAGCAGCGCAGCGAGGTACGGCTTGAGCGGCGTCTTTCCCGCCCGCACGCGCGCTTCGGCCAGCATCATTTCCCAGCCGCGTCCCCACGTCGCCATCACCGTGAACACGATCGCGCCGATCACGAGCGGGAACCAGCCGCCATCGACGATCTTGAGCAGATTAGCCGAGAAGAACAACGCGTCGATCACGAAGAAGAACGCGGTGGACAGCAGGCACAGCAGCCAGTTGTAGCGCCACGCGTAACGCACGACGAAGAACGTCAGGAACGTGGTGATGAGCATCGTGCCGGTCACGGCGATGCCATACGCGGACCCGAGCGCCGTGGACGAGCGGAAGCCCAACACCGCCGCAACCACGGCGATCAACAGGATCCAGTTGATGCCGGGCACGTAGATTTGCCCGATCTCGCGCTCCGACGTATGCACGATGTTCATGCGCGGCAGGAAGGAAAGCTGCATGGCCTGCATCGTCATCGAATAGGTGCCCGAAATAACGGCCTGCGAGGCGATCACGGTGGCGATCGTCGCCAGCACGATCATCGGCACGATGGCCCACTGCGGGAACAGGCGGTAGAACGGGTTTTGCACCGCGCCGGGGTTCGCCAGCAGCAGCGCGCCCTGGCCCAGATAGTTGAGCGCGAGCGCGGGAAAAACGACGCCGAACCAGGTAAGGCGGATGGGTCGCTTGCCGAAATGGCCCATGTCGGCGTAGAGCGCCTCGGCGCCCGTCAGCGAGAGCACCACCGCGCCGAGCGCGACGAACGCGAGCCAGCGGTGATGCATGACGAACCCGAGCCCTTCCAGCGGATTGAGCGCATACAGCACGACCGGCGCGGCCATGATGTTCGAGACGCCCGCCACGCCGATCACGACGAACCAGAGCACCATCACGGGCCCGAACACGGCGCCGATGCCGCCCGTGCCGTGCTTTTGCGTGACGAACAGGATGATGAGCGCGGCGAGCGTCACTGGAATCACATAGGTCTTGAGCCCGGGCTCGACGACTTCGAGCCCTTCCACGGCGCTCAGCACGGAAATGGCCGGCGTGATCACACTATCGCCGAAGAACAGCGCCGCGCCCATCACGCCCACCACGAGGAGGCCGCGACGCAAACGCGGCCGCGACGCGATCGACGACGCCGCGAGCGCGAGCAGCGCCATGATGCCGCCTTCGCCATGATTATTCGCCCGCAGGATCAGTACGACGTACTTGAGCGAAACGACGATCATCAGCGACCAGAAGATCAGCGAGACGATGCCGACGATATTGAAAGCATTGAGCGTGAGACCGTTGCTGGGATCGAACACGGTGGCGAGCGTATAGAGCGGGCTCGTGCCGATGTCGCCATAGACCACGCCGAGCGCGGCCAGCGCGAGCGCTGGCAGAGCCGGCGAGGCTTCGCCGTGGCCTTCCTTCGCCGGCGCGGCGGTTGAGGAATGTGCCATGTCTGCCTCCTCATACGAATCGCGCGTGAGCCGTGAGGGCCGGGCCGCGGGTTCGCTTCGATTCTTTCGTTTCGTTGATGTGAATTCGTTTGGGTCGTACGGGCTGGATCGTGCCGGGTGTGCGCTAGAGAAAGTATAGAAATTTCCGGCGAAAATGCGCTTCGCGCGGGGATGCCGGCTGCCGTCCATTGTCAGCTTAACGTCAGTCGGAACGGCGAAAGCGAAGCTACCCAGGCAGTGACGTCGCGCGTTTCCTGACGCGGATCAACGAGAGAATAAAGGCCGCCCGCCGCCAGGGATTTCCCCTCCTTCGCCATACCGGAAAATATCCTAGTATCAACGAGTTAAAACTAACTAACTCATCAATTAGTCTGGTGTCCATGCCGCAAGCCGCCCGTTCCCGAATGGGTCGCCGTCCTCATCCGCAGGACTTCGACGCACGCGAACATCTGCTCGATGTCGCGGTGGCGCTGTTCGCCGAGCGCGGTATCGCCAACACGACGGTTGCGCAGATCGCGGCGGCGAGCGGCGTGACATCCGCGATGGTGCACTACTGGTTCCAGACGCGCGAAAAGCTGCTCGACGCGTTGTTCGAGGAAAGGCTCGTCGCCGCGTTCGGCGCGATCTGGGACCCGGTCGATCCCGAACACGACGAACCGCTCGCGCTGACGCAAGGCATCGTCAAGCGCATGTTCGATGTCACCGAAACCATGCCGTGGCTGCCTTCGCTCTGGCTGCGCGAGATCGTCAACGAAGGCGGTTTGCTGCGCGAGCGCGCGTTTGCGCGCATCCCCGTGCAAAAGCTCGCCGCGTTCGGTCAGAACATCGCGCGTGGCTGCGCGTCGGGTCAGTTGAACGCCCAGCTCGAACCGTTGCTGCTGTTCAACTCGGTGCTCGCTCTGGTGATGCTGCCGCAGGCAACCGCGAGGATCTGGCAGCGCCTGAATCCGCGCACCTCGTTCGATCGCGCGACGCTCGAACGCCATGTCGTCGCGCTGCTCGCGCAGGGCATGAGCGCAACCACGGCGGTCGAAACCAACGCCAAGGCCGCAACCGGGGCGACGTCCACCGCACGCCGCGCGAAGGGGAAGCCGTCATGATCGTGTTCGCCAGCTCATCCCGACGTGCCGCGTTGCTCGCGCTGTGCATCGCGTGCGCAAGCTGTTCGCGACCACCGGCGAACACGTGGCAAGGCTATGTGGAAGGCGAGTTCCTGTACCTCGCGTCTTCGCAGGCGGGACAGTTGACCGAGCTCGCGGTCTCGCGCGGGCAGACCGTCGCGCAGAACACGCCGCTCTTCGCGCTCGAAGCGCAGAACGAAACCGACGCCGTCGCGCAGGCGGCCGAGCAACTGCGCTCGGCCCGCGCCCAGCTTGCCGACCTTGGAACCGGCAAGCGTCCGCCGGAAGTCGATGTGACGCGCGCGCAACTCGTGCAGGCCGAAGCCGATGCGACGCGCGCCGCGACGCAGTTCCGCCGCGACCAACAGCAATTCGGCGCGGGCGGCATCGCGCAAAGCCAGCTCGACGACTCGCGCGCGACCGCGTTGTCGAGCGCCGCGCACGTGCGTGAGTTGCAAAGCCAGCTGGCCGTCGCGCGTCTGCCTGGGCGGATCGAACAGATCCGCGCGCAGCAGGCGCAGGTCGACGCGGCGCAGGCCCAGCTCGGCCAGGCCCAATGGAAGCTCGATCAGAAAAGCGTGCACGCGCCGCACGCCGGCCTCGTGTTCGACACGATGTATCGCAGCGGCGAATGGGTGCCGGCCGGCAGCCCCGTCGTGCGCATGCTGCCGCCGGAGAACGTCAAGGTGCGCTTTTTCGTGGCCCAGGGAGTGGTCGGTTCGCTCGCGCCGGGCCGTCGCGTATCGATTCATTGCGACGGTTGCGCGGCCGATGTGCCGGCCGTGCTCAGCTTCATTTCGGACCAGGCGGAGTTCACGCCGCCGGTGATCTTCAGCAACGAAAGCCGCGCGAAGCTCGTGTTCATGGTCGAAGCCCGACCCCAGACCGCCGATGCGCCGAAGCTGCGGCCCGGCCAGCCTGTCACGGTCACGCTGCAATGAGTGCGCCCGCGCCCCCCGGCAATGCCAGCGACCCTGTGTACGCGATCGACGTGCAGGGGCTGAACAAGCATTTCGGCACCAGGCACGTGGTCAACGATGTCACGATGCGCGTGCAGCGCGGTGAGATTTTCGGCTTTCTCGGCCCCAACGGCAGCGGCAAGACCACCTGCATCCGCATGATGTGCGGACTGCTGACGCCCGACTCCGGCAGCGGCACGTGTCTCGGCTACGACATCGTGCGGGACAGCGCGCAGATCAAGCGGCGCACCGGTTATATGACGCAGCGCTTCTCCTATTGGGAAGATCTGACGATCCGCGAAAACCTCGACTTCGTCGCGCGCATCTACGAGATGAAGAACCGCCGCGAGGCGGTCGATCGCGCGCTCGAACAGCTTGGCCTTCAAAGCCGTGCGAAGCAGTTGGCCGGCGCACTGTCGGGCGGATGGAAGCAGCGTCTCGCGCTGGCCGCGTGCATGCTCCATGAGCCGGCACTGCTGCTGCTCGACGAACCGACCGCTGGTGTCGACCCGAGCGCGCGCCGCGACTTCTGGGAAGAGTTGCATCGCCTCGCGGCGCGCGGCATCTCGGTGCTCGTCAGCACGCACTATATGGACGAAGCGGAACGCTGCCACAAGCTCGCTTATATCGCCTACGGCAAGCTGCTCGCGCAGGGCACGTCGAAACAGGTCATCGATTCGCAAGGGCTCGTGACGTGGGCCGTGTACGGCCAGAATCTCGTCGAGCTCGGCGACCGGCTGCGCCGCTCGCCCGGCGTCGAGCAGACGGTGGCGTTCGGTTCGTCGCTGCACGTGAGCGGTCCGGACACGCCCGAGCTCCACGCCACGATCGAGCAGCTGGCTGATTCGGACCCAGCGTTGCGGATCGAACGACAGGAAACCGGCCTCGAGGACGTGTTCATCTTCATGATGAACCGCTCGACCGACAATTACGCAATCCCTTCCGCGGGCAAAGCATCGTGAATTCCGGGCGCCGACTTCCGCGCTTTTCGCTGATGCGTTGGTGGAGCGTCGTGCGCAAGGAGTTTTTGCAACTGAAGCGCGACCGCATCACGTTTGCGATGATGATCGTGCTGCCGATCATGCAGATGGCGCTGTTCGGCTTCGCGATCAATACCGACCCCAAGCATCTGCCGACCGCCGTCATCGCCGCCGATCACAGCGAGTTCACGCGCAGTTTCCTGATGGCGATGCGCAACTCCGATTACTTCGACATCGTATCGACGCTGCCCGACGAAGAATCCGGTCGCCGCGCGCTCGCGCAAGGCAAGGTGCTGTTCGTGCTGAATATCCCCGTCGGTTTCACGCGCGATCTGGCCAAGGGCGCGCGGCCATCGCTGCTCGTCGAAGCCGACGCGACGGACCCCACCGCGGTGGGCACCGCGCTCGGCGCGCTGCCGTCGATCGCGCAGTCGGTGTTGCGGAAGGACCTCACGGGTCCGCTGTCGACGCTCGCAGTCGGCCCCGCCGCTTTCGACGTTCAATTGCACCGGCTCTACAACCCCGAAAGCCTGACCCAGTACAACGTGGTGCCCGGCCTGATGGGCGTGATCCTGACGATGACGATGGTGATGATGACGGGCCTCGCGATCACGCGTGAACGCGAGCGCGGCACGATGGAAAATCTGCTCGCCACGCCGGTGCTGCCGCTCGAAGTGATGACCGGCAAGATCGTGCCTTACGTGGCGATCGGCCTGGTGCAGGTCAGCATCATTCTCGCGGCGGCGCGCTTCGTGTTCAACGTGCCGTTCGAAGGCAGTCTGATCGCGCTGTATCTGTCCGCTCTATTGTTCGTTGCGGCCAATCTGACGATCGGCATCACGCTGTCGTCGCTCGCGCAGAACCAGTTGCAGGCCATGCAACTGACGATGTTCTATTTTCTGCCCAACATCCTGCTGTCGGGTTTCATGTTTCCGTTCGCGGGCATGCCGAAGTGGGCGCAGTACATCGGCAACCTGTTGCCGCTCACCTACTTCAACCGGCTGGTGCGCGGCATTCTGCTCAAGGGCGTCGGTTGGGCCGACATGTGGCCGCATGTATGGCCGCTGCTGATCTTTCTGTTCGTCGTAATGGGTATCGCCGTGAAGTTCTATCGGCGCACGCTCGATTGAGGAAGGCCTGTAATGTGTTCCGCTCCTGGCTTTCGTGACGCGGTTTTTCATCGTGCGGCTTGTTGGTCCCAGCGTTCCGCCATGCGCCGGCTGGCCGGCTTCTGCGCAAGCGCGGCATTGTGCGCGTGCAGCGTCGGCCCGGATTTCCATCGACCCGACGTGACCCACGTGTCGAGCTATACCGCCGCGCCGCTTGCGGCGAGCACCGTCGCAGCCGATGGTCCCGGCGGCGCCGCGCAACACTTCGTGCCGACCGAGGCGCCCGGCGACGGCTGGTGGCGCGCCTTCGGCTCGCCGGCGCTGGACGCGCTCGTGCAACAGGCGCTGGACGATAGCCCGACTCTCGCGCAAGCCCGCGCGAAACTCGACGAAGCGCAGCAGGACTATCGCGCGCAGGCGGGCGGCACGCTATGGCCGCAAGTCGATGCGAACCTGTCGACCACGCGCGAGAAAATCGATCCCGAGGCGCTCGGCTTCGGTCAGCTGACGCAGGGCCGCGCGTTTGCGCCGTTCACGCTGTACAGCGCACAGGTCACGGTGTCGTACACGCTCGATCTGTTCGGCGCGAATCGCCGCGCGCTCGAAGCGGTGGCCGCGCAGGTCGACTATCAGCAATACGAACTCGAAGCCGCGCGTTTGACGGTCGCGGGCAACGTCGTGACGGCGGCGATCCGGCGCGCGTCGCTCGCGCGGCAGATCGCCCTCACCGAAGCGCTGCTCGCCAACCAGATACAGCAACTCGATATCGCCGAACGCCGCTATGGCGCGGGCGGCATCTCCGAGGTCGATCTGCTGAGCCAGCGCACGCTCGTGCAGCAAACCCGCGCGACGTTACCGCCATTGCGCACGCAGCTTGCGCAGACCGATCATCAACTCGCGATCTATCTGGGACGCGCGCCGGCGGAATTGGCCACCACCCACGACCTCGCCGCGCTCGACCTCGACACGCTAGTGCTGCCGGCCGATCTGCCACTGACCTTGCCGTCGACGCTCGCGCGGCAGCGGCCCGACATTCGCGCGTCCGAGGCGCTGTTGCATCAGGCGAGCGCGAACATCGGCGTCGCGACCGCGAACCTGTATCCGCGCATCACGCTGTCGGGCAGCGCGGCGACCGAACGCGTCAACGTGTCCGATCTGCTGACGGGCTTCAACGTGTGGAATTTCGGAGCGGGTCTCACGCAGCCGCTGTTCCACGGCGGTGAACTGCTGGCGCGCAAGCGCTCGTCGGAGGCGGCCTGGCAAGCGGCGCTCGCCGTCTACAAGCAAACCGTGCTGCAGGGACTGCAACAGGTCGCCGACGCGCTGCGCGCGCTCGATCAGGACGCGATTGCATTGCAGGCGCTCGACGCCGCGCAGCGCAGCGCACAGCACAGCGCCGGGATCGCCAGCCAGCGGTATGCGGCGGGCGGCATCAGTCAATTGACACTGCTCGATACGCAGCGCCAGGAATTGCAGACCGGACTCGATCGCACCAAAGCCGCCGCGCAGCGTTATGCCGATACCGCCGCGCTCTATCAGGCGCTCGGGGCGCGGCCTTGAGTCGATCGGTTGGTCATCGGTTTGCAGGCGTCTCGCGCCGCACCTTGTTCAGCACGAGGTACGCGAACGAGCCGATCACGATGCCCCAGAACGCGGAGCCGAGCCCGAGGAACGTCATACCGGATGCGGTCGCGAGAAACGTGATGACGGAGGCCTCGCGGTGGTCTTCGTCCTGGATCGCGCCCATCACGTTCGACGTGATCGCACCGATCAACGCGAGGCCCGCCAGAATCGCGACGAACTCCTTCGGCAGCATCGTGAACAGCGCGACGATCGCACCGGCGAACGTGCCGCCGATCAGATAGAACACGCCGTTCGCCATGCCCGCGATATAGCGCTTGTCCGGGTCGTCGTGCGCATCCTTGCCCGTGCACAACGCCGCCGTGATCGCGGCGATCACGATCGTGATGCCACCGAAAAACGCCACGCCGATCGACGCGATGCTCGTCGCGGTGATGATCGGCCGGGCCGGCGTGTGATAGCCGGACACGCGCAGGATCGCCATCCCCGGCAGAAACTGCCCGGTCAGACTGACGACCACGAGCGGCAAGGCAAGACTCAGCGTCGAACTCAGCGTCCATTCGGGTTTGATGAAGATCGGCCGCGTGACTTGCAGCGGCAGCGCGCCCAGGTGCGCGGCGCCGAGCGCGATGGCGAGCACCGTGCCCGTCAACAGCACCAGCACGATGCAATAGCGCGGCAGCAGGCGCCTGAACACGATGTACGCGCCGATCATGCCGAACGCCAATGCAGGCATCGACGCCGCCGCCTTGAACGCATGCGTGCCGAACTGCAGCAGAATGCCGGCCATCATCCCGCAGGCGATGCCCTTCGGAATGCTGCGCACCATGCGGTCGAAATAGCCCGAGGTACCGATCAGCAGAATGATCACGGCGGCGCTCAGATACGCGCCCACCGCCTGATGCAGCGTCAACGCGGGGAACAGTCCGACCAGCAGCGCGGTGCCGGGCGCCGACCACGCGGTCACGACCGGCACTTTCAGCTTCCAGCTCGCGAAGATCCCGGAGACGGCCGCGCCGATCGAGATGCCCCATACCCACGACGCGACCATCTCGTTGGGCATGTGGGCCGCTTGCGCCGCCTGGAAGAAGATCACGAGCGGGCCCGCGTACGAAATCAGCACGGCCAGAAAGCCGGCCACGACGGCGGACACGGACCAGTCCGCCGCAACGGCGCGCGTGGTCGGCGCCTGGCTAGGGGTGAGATTCATCGTCGATGTGGGTCAAGGCGGCCCGCTGTCGGTGACGCGGGCCTCGCGGCGCAGGTTGCCGCTGGTCGTTGCAAGTCACCGTCAGAGCGCGGAGTCATTCCGGGCCGATAATATGAAGGACGATCGCCGCGCGGCCTATCGGCATTGTTCAGCCGCAGCCGCTCGCTAGCCCTGATCGCCGCCGCCGACCGGCAGCACGGTGCCGGTGATATACGACGCGTCATCGGAAGCGAGGAACAGGATCGCGCCGACCTGTTCGTCGATCGTGCCGTAGCGATGCATCAGGCTCGACGCGATCGTCTGATCGACGATGCCCTGATACCACGTCGCTTCCTGCTCGCTTTGCGGTGCCGTATTGCGCGGCACGCGGCGCGGCGGCGCTTCGGTGCCGCCGGTCGCGACCGCGTTGATGCGGATGCCGTGTTCGGCATGCTCGAACGCGAGGCTCGCGGTCAGCGCGTTGACGCCGCCCTTCGACGCCGCATACGGCACGCGATAGATACTGCGCGTCGCAATCGACGACACATTGACGATCGCGCCCCTCGCGCGCTTCAGCATCACGGGCAACACCGCGTGGCAGCACCACAGTGTCGGGAACAGCGAACGCCGCACCTCGGCCTCGATCTGCTCTGCTTCATATTCCTCGTACGGCTTCGCCCAGATCGTGCCGCCGACGTTGTTGACGAGCGCGTCGATGCGGCCGAACGCCTCGATCGCGAAGGCCGTCATCGCGGCCGCGCCCGCATAGGTTTCGAGGTCGGCGATGAACGCGCGCGCTTCGCCGCCTGTGCGTGCGATCTCTTCGGCCACCTCGTGCACGATCGGGGAACGGTCGACCAGCACCAAAGCCGCGCCCTCGCGCGCCGCGCGCAACGCGACGCCACGGCCGATGCCCTGGCCCGCGCCGGTCACGACGAGCACCTTGCCCTTGAAGCGATCGGTAAAGGTCGAAGTCATGCTACGTTGCTCGCCGAGAATTTTTCGTAGTAGAAGTTCGCGGGCTCGACGCTGCTGTCGCGCAGCCAGCCCTGCACCGCTTCGACCATCGCGACCGGGCCGCACAGGTAGACGTCGACGTCGCCGTCGTTCAGCCATTCGCTATCCACATGCGCAGTCACGTAGCCCTTGCGCTCGTGGCTGCTCGCGGAATCGACGACACAGGTGCGATAGCTGAAATTCGGCAGCGAGCGCTGCGCCTCTTCGATCTGTTCGAGCGCGACCAGATCGATGTCGTTGGTCACGCCGTACACGAGGCGCACCGGCTGCAGGTTGCCGCTCGCCTTCAGCACGTTGAGCATCGACAGAAACGGTGCGATGCCGGTGCCGCCCGCGAGGAACAGCACCGGACGCTGCGGATCGCGCAGATAGAAGCTGCCATACGGACCCGTGAAGCCGATCTGCTGACCAGGCTGCGCATCGTTGCTCAGAAAGCCGCTCATCTTGCCGTCCGGCACGTTGCGCACGACGAACGCCGCGCGCGTCGCGCCCGGCGCCGAGCTGAACGAATATGACCGGCTCTCGCCGCTCGCGCCCGGAATCTCGACGTTCACGTATTGACCCGCGAGAAAGCTCGGCGCGCTCGCGCCGTCGATATCGATCGAGAAATGGATCGTCGAATCCGACAGCCGTTCGACCGCCGCGAGCGTGCCTTCGAAACGCGACACCCCGGTCTTGCACGCCGACGACGACGCCTGCACGCGAATCACCAGATCCGAGCGCGGCCGCGTCTGGCACGCGAGGATATAGCCCTGGCTCGCTTCCTCGGGGGTCAACGCATCTTCGACGTAGCTCGACTCGGGCATGTCGTACGCACCCGATTCGCACAGCCCCCGACAGGTGCCGCACGCGCCTTCGCGGCAATCGAGCGGAATGTTGATCTTCTGCCGGTAAGCGGCATCCGACAGCGTTTCGTTCTCACGGCAGCTGATGAAGCGCGTGACGCCGTCTTCGAACTGAAGTGCAATAGTGTGTTCCATGACCTGTCTCCTGCAACCGCACCGGCTAGATGTGGTAGATGTCGATGACCTGATTGATGTAGTCGTTCTTCAGCACGACGTACTTGCTCAGGATTTGCGGCTGCGCGCCGTTGAAGTCGGTCACGTAGCGCGACATGCCGAAGTAGCTGTAGTTCGTCTTGTAGCGATGGCTCAGCGTGTGCCAGTTGAAGCGCACCGTGTACACGCCGTTGTCCGCGCTCTCCACTTCGACGTTGGCCACGTTGTGGCTCGTGCGCGTGTCGGGCATCGTCGCGCTCGAACGCTCGGTCTTGATGCGGAACACGCGGTCTTCGAGGCCCTGGCGGTTCGGGTAGTAGATCAGCGAAATCTCGCGCTGCGGATCGGTGACGAGCTTGTCCTCGTCGTCCCACGACGGCATCCAGAACGACGCGTCCGGGTGATAGCAGGCGAGCCACTCGTCCCATTGCTCGTCGTCGAGCAGGCGGCTTTCGCGGAACAGGAAAGCCTGAATATCGGTGATGGCGATGTTGCTCATGCGCGGCTCCCCGGCGCATTCAGCGCCTTTTTCATCGTGTCGATCCAGTAGCGGTGCTGCACCGTGTAGAGGCCCTCGTCCTCGGTCTTCACACCGCTCATCACCGGATTGAGGCCGATCTTTTGCGCGGCTTCGTCCGCGCCGTCGATCCAGTGCTTCGAACCGCGGCACATGTCGTTCCATTCGACCGCTCGGCCCGCGTAGCCCAGCTGGCAGGCGCGGAATTCCTCGAGGTCGTCGGGCGTGGCCATGCCGCTCACGTTGAAAAAGTCCTCGTATTGACGGATGCGGCGCGAGCGCGCTTCGTCGGACTCGCCCTTCGGCGCGATGCAGTAGATCGTCACCTCGGTCTTGTTGACCGACAGCGGCCGCAGCACGCGAATCTGCGAGCCGAACTGGTCCATCAGATACACGTTCGGGTAGAGGCACAGGTTGCGCGAGTTCTGGATCATCCAGTCCGCGCGCTCGGCGCCGCAGCGCGCGGCGAATTCTTCGCGGCGGCTGAAGTTCGGACGGTCTTCGGGATTCGCCCAGCGCGTCCACAGCAGCATGTGACCGTGCTCGAACGCGTAGAAGCCGCCGCCCTGACGGCCCCAGCTGCCGGCATCCATCGCGCGGATCTTGTCTTCGCGCGCGTTCTCTTCCTTGCGATGATTGGTCGTTGCCGCATAGTTCCAGTGCACGGCCGACACGTGATAACCGTCCGCGCCGTTTTCGGCGGTCAGCTTCCAGTTGCCTTCGTAGGTATAGGTCGACGAGCCGCGCAGCACTTCGAGACCGTCTTCCGACTGGTCGACGATCATGTCGATGATGCGCGCGGCCTCGCCGAGGAACGTTTCGAGCGGCGGCACGTCATCGCTCAGGCTGCCGAACAGGAAGCCGCGATAGTTGCCGAAGCGCGCGAGCTTCTTCAGGTCGTGCGAGCCTTCCTTGTTGAAGCAGTCGGGATAGCCGGCGTCCGCGGGGTCCTTGACCTTCAGCAGCTTGCCGCTGTTGTTGAAGGTCCAGCCGTGGAACGGGCACGTATAGGTCGCCTTGTTGCCGCGCTTGTGGCGACACAGCATCGCGCCGCGATGCGTGCACGAGTTGATGAACGCGTTCAGCTCGCCCTGACGATTGCGTGCGATCACGACCGGCTGACGGCCCATGTAGGTCGTGAAGTAATCGTTGTTGTTCGGAATCTGGCTTTCGTGGGCCAGGTAAATCCAGTTGCCCTCGAAAATGTGCTGCATTTCGAGCTCGAACAGACGCTCGTCGGTGAACGCGCTGCGATGCAGGCGGTAATCGCCGCGCTCGCTGTCTTCGACGAGAAAGTCGTCGATGTTCTTCAGTTGCGGAGTGTGATCCGGGTAGATCGGAATCATGCATGTCTCCTGATTCGGACTGTTGGTATGCGTGCGACGCACGCGTGTAGGGAGCGGCCTGCCTGCCGGGAAGCCGGTGGCCGGTTGGTCTTTCACGTCGGGGAGCGGAGGCGGTGCGCCTCCGTATGGCGTCAGGCCGTGGCGCGCAAGCGCTCGACCTTGGGCACGGGAGGTGGGACCTGGTGCCTGAGGGAATCGGTGCACAACCCTTGCATCGGGGTTGCGATATCAGCATGTCTCATTGCTGCTCCTGAACTCTTTCTAGGTCTTGGATCCCATGCGCGAGGATTTGCCTGCGCCGTCTCCATGGGCCGACCGACGCTTCAGACCGGGCCGAGTTATCGATGCTCGGGAGGTATAATTTTGTGGGGCGTCTACGGTAACTGAAGGATAGTTCTACGCCATTTGCATCGTCCAACACTGATTTGGTATCGCGACGATACTTAAAAGGTATTTCTATGGAACTGCGCCATCTGCGCTACTTCGTGGCCGTCGCCGAGGAATGCAATGTCACGAAGGCCGCCAAACGTCTGCATATTGCGCAGCCGCCGCTGAGCCGGCAGATCCAGCAGCTCGAAGACATCCTTGGCGTGCAGCTGTTCGAGCGCAACTCGCGGCCGCTGAAGCTGACCGAGGCTGGCCGCTTCTTCTATTCGCACGCCGTGCAACTGCTCGCGCAAACGACGGAAATCGAGGCGATGACGCGGCGCGTCGGCAAGATCGAGCGCAGTTTGTCGGTGGGCTTCGTCGGCTCGACGCTGTACGGCATGCTGCCGAAAATCATCCGGCGCTTTCGTACCGAGAACGGCACCGTCGAGCTGAGCCTGCACGAGATGTCGACGATGGATCAGATCAAGGCGCTCAAGGAAGGCCGCATCGACGTCGGCTTCGGCCGCATCCGTCACGAAGACCCGAGCATCCGGCGCGTCGTGCTGCGCGAAGAACGGATGATCGTCGCGCTGCCGCTCGGCCATCCGCTGATCGCCGCGAAGCCGGTGCTGTCGCTGCACGACCTGACCGGCGAAACGCTGATCATCTTCCCGAAGGCGCCACGGCCCAGTTACGCGGACCAGGTGCTCGCCGCGTTTCACGATCGCGGTCTGAAGCCGCAGCGGCTCTACGAGACGCGCGAATTGCAGATCGCGCTCGGCCTCGTCGGCGCGGGCGAAGGCATCTCGATCGTGCCGGCGAGCGTGTACGGCTTGCAGCGCGGCGACGTCGCCTACAAGGACCTCGACGATCAGAACCTCGTGTCGCCGATCATCATGAGCATGCGCATGCTCGATGAATCGGCCGACATCCAGCGCATGCTCGAACTGATCTACGCGCTGTACGACGAAGAGCACATGACCTATCTGCCGCCTTCGCATTCGTAGAGCGGATTGCGCGGTTCGCGGCCCGACGCCCAGGCGGGCGTCGTCGTAACGAAGTTGTATGGACAAGATATCCGCCGCGGTATAGACCGCGGGTATACGCGAAAATTCCGGCTGCGCCCGCAGCCCTTCAATTAGCCTTACAAGGCTGCTCACAAGGGCTTTAAGGCCTTTTACCCGTCTCCTTCCCAGGTTCCCGTAAGCACTAACCCCGATTGCCGCTCATCGCTCGTACGGGATAATTTGTCTATACAACATCGCACCTCGCAGCATCCCTCCCGGAGACTTTATGAAGAAACTCGCCTTGTCCCTCGCCCTCGCGCTCGCTGCCACCGGCGCCTTCGCCAAAGATTGGTCCACGGTTCGCTTCGGCGTGGACGCGAGCTACGCGCCGTTCGAATCGAAAGCGACCGATGGCAAGCTGGTCGGCTTCGACGTCGACCTTGGCACCGAAATCTGCCGCCGTTTGAACGCGAAGTGCGTGTGGGTCGAGCAGGACTTCGACAGCATGATTCCGGCACTGAAGGCAAAGAAGTTCGACGGCGTGCTGTCGTCGATGTCGATGACGCCGCAACGCGCCGAACAGATCGCCTTCTCGTCGAAGCTGTTCAAAACGCCGGAGCGCCTCGTCGCGAAGCAGGACTCGGGCATCCTGCCGACCGCTGAATCGCTGAAGGGCAAGACGGTCGGCGTGGAACAGGGCTCGACTGAGGAAACCTTCGCAAAGGCCTACTGGGAACCGACGGGCACGAAGGTCGTGTCGTACCAGAATCAGGACCAGGTCTACGCCGACCTAGTCTCGGGCCGCCTGGACGCAACGATGCAGGACGCTGTGCAGGCTGACCAAAGCTTCCTGAAGACTCCGCGCGGAGCGGGCTTTGCGTTCGCCGGCAAGGAACTCGACGATCCAAAGATTCTTGGCACCGGCGTCGGCATCGGCATGCGCAAGGAAGACGCCGATCTGAAGACGAAGGTCGACAAGGCGATCACCGACATGATCAAGGACGGCACCTACAAGAAGATCGAGCAGAAGTACTTCAACTTCGACGTGTACGGCAGTTAAGTCCGCCCCCACGAGCCCGCTCCACCCGCTCGCCAGGCCCCGCGCGCATGCGCGCGGCTCGCTCCTTCAACAAGGACACTCCCATGCTGTTTCAAGGCTTCGGTCCGCTGCTTCTCGCGGGCACGTGGGTAACCATCAAGCTCGCGGTGCTGTCGCTCGCGGCGTCGTTTGCGCTGGGACTTCTCGGTGCCGCCGCGAAGCTGTCGACCAACCGTGCGATCTCGCGCATCGGCACGATGTACACGACGCTGATCCGCGCCGTGCCCGATCTCGTGCTGATGCTGCTGCTGTTCTACAGCATCCAGATCTGGCTCAATGATCTGACCGACATGTTCAGCATGGAGCAGATCGACATCGATCCGTTTCTCGCCGGTGTGATCACGCTGGGCTTCATTTACGGCGCGTACTTCACCGAAACCTTCCGCGGCGCGTTTCTCTCCGTGCCGCGCGGGCAGATCGAAGCGGGCTTCGCGTACGGCATGAGCGCGCGGCGCGTGTTCACGCGCATCCTGTTCCCGCAGATGATGCGCTTCGCGCTGCCCGGCATCGGCAACAACTGGCAGGTGCTCGTGAAGGCCACCGCGCTCGTGTCGATCATCGGTCTCGCAGACGTGGTCAAGGCATCGCAGGACGCCGGCAAGAGCACGCAGTCGTTCTTCTTCTTCACTCTGGCGACCGGGGCCATCTACCTCGCCATCACCACGATTTCGAATCTGCTATTGAACCGCCTCGAGAAGCGCTACTCGATCGGCGTACGGAGGGCCGCGCTGTGATCGAACTGACTCGTCAATACTGGCAGAACTACCTGTTCACGGACGGCTTCAACTACACCGGCCTCGTCATCACGCTGTGGTTGCTGGTTGCGTCGATCGTGCTGGGTTTCGTGTTGGCCCTGCCGCTCGCGATCGCGCGCGCGTCGCGCAACCGCTACATCTCCGGACCCGTCTGGCTTTACACCTACATCTTCCGGGGCACGCCGTTATACGTTCAATTGCTGTTGATCTACACGGGCCTTTACAGTCTGCATTTCGTCCATTCGCACCAGATGCTCGACAGCTTCTTTCGCAATGCGATGAACTGCACGCTGCTCGCGTTCGCGCTGAACGAATGCGCGTATGCCACCGAGATCTTCGCGGGCTCGATCCGGGAGACCTCGCACGGTGAAATCGAGGCGGCCCAGGCTTACGGCATGTCGAAATTCAAGCTGTACACGCGCATCATCCTGCCTTCGGCGCTGCGCCGGGCACTGCCCTCGTACAGCAACGAGGTGATCCTGATGCTGCACGCGACGACACTCGCGTTCACGGCGACCGTCCCCGACATTCTGAAAGTGGCGCGCGACGTCAACTCCGCGACCTACGCGACGTTCCAGGCGTACGGCATCGCGGCGATCCTGTATGCGGCGATCGTGTTCGCGCTGATCTGGGGCTTCCGCAAGATGGAAATCCGATTGCTGGCTTATCTGAAACCGCAAGCGCATTAAACCCGGACGCATTCGCATCATGATGGAGCATACGAGCATGTACAAGCTGACGGTCGACGACCTGCACAAGAAGTTCGGCGACAACGAGGTATTGAAGGGCGTCTCGCTGAAGGCGAAGGCGGGCGACGTGATTAGCCTCATCGGGTCGAGCGGCTCCGGGAAAAGCACCTTCCTGCGGTGTATCAACTTTCTCGAATCGCCGTGCGCCGGGCGCATCACGCTGAACGGAGAGGAAATCAACACGAGCAGGGATCGCAACGGCTCGCTACGCGTGACCCATCCGAAGCAGTTGCAAACGATGCGCACGTGTCTGTCGATGGTGTTCCAGCATTTCAATCTGTGGGCGCATATGACGGTGCTCGAGAACATCATCGAGGCGCCGATCAGCGTGCTGGGATTGAGCCGCGCGCAAGCCGAGGAACGCGCTCGGAAGTATCTGACCAAGGTCGGTTTGCCGGCCAGCACGGAGAAAAAATATCCGTCGCATCTGTCAGGTGGTCAGCAGCAGCGCGTCGCGATTGCTCGCGCGCTTGCGATGGAGCCGGAAGTGATGCTGTTCGACGAGCCGACTTCGGCGCTCGATCCCGAACTCGTCGGCGAAGTGCTGCGTGTGATGCAGGCGCTCGCAGAAGAAGGCCGCACGATGATCGTCGTCACGCACGAAATGGGCTTTGCGCGCAACGTGTCGAATCATGTCGTATTCCTGCACAAGGGCAAGATCGAGGAGCAAGGGCATCCGCATCAGGTGCTGACGAATCCGCGCAGTGAGCGGTTGCAGCAGTTTTTGGCGGGGCGGTTGAAGTAGGGGCGGCGGCGTATGGCGCGTCGTTCAGCCTCGCGCCTTACCTCGAATCATTTCCAGAACGACTGCGCCACTCACCCGATCGCACTGGTCTGCGCGCGGTTCACAGATACACCGTGTGTTCGCTCTCGCCCTCCGGCAGCACGAGGATCACGCCTGACTCGTGTGACCGCGCCGCGAGGCTGCCCGCATCGCCGCTTTGCTGCGAAAAGAAGCGCCACGTAAAGAGCCCGGTATCGAGCTGTCGTTCGCGGTTCGATACGTCACGCGGCGCCACGTGCACGAGCAGTTCGTCGCCGACGATCTCCACGCTGTGCGGTGCCGCCGAATACGACACGTTCAGGCCGTCACGGATCAACCAGTTGCCATCGCGGAGCGAGCCCGATGCGCAAGGCCATAACGGTACGTCACCGGAGGGTTGCTGTCGAGACTCGGACGAGACGGCTTGAATGTCCTCGACAGGGTCAGGCGAGCGTCGACTAAGGGTTCAACACGACCCACGCGTTCCCCTCGACCGCGATCTTCACCGCATCGAGGTTCGCCCCCGCGCACGGTCCCTCGATACAGCGTCCATCTTCGAAGCGGAACAGCGCGCTGTGATGCGCGCACATCAACACCTGCGCGCGATAGCACGGCACATCGCCGGGCTCGAAATCGAGCGGCACCGAAAAATGCGGGCAACGGTTCGCGTAAGCCCACACCTGCTCGCCACGCCGCACGACCACGACGGGCACGTCGGCAAGCGGGCACAGCGGTGTTTCGTTCATCGCTCAGACTCTCCGTTCCGAATTGCCGAGGCTCCAGTCCCACGGACGGATCTCGACGCAATCGAACAGCCCCGCCTGCATATACGGATCGTTGCTGACGAACTCCATCACATCGTCGATACGCTCCGCTTCGACGACCAGCAACGCGCCATTCATCGCGTCGCATTGCGGCGCGAGCGTCGGACCGCCGAGGCGCACGAACACGCCACGATGCGGATTGCCGCGCAACCACGTCCGATGCACCGGACGCACCCGTTCGCGCACTTCGCGCACTTCGCGCATGCCGGGCTTGTCGGTCGCGAATACCGCGAAAAAACGTGCCATCGTCATCAACTCCGATCGAGGATGAAGTCGTAGCGCGCTTCGCGGAACGGTCCATCGAAACCGAAACGGCGCGCGAGTTCGTGATCCGCGGAGCACTCGCGATAGTCGACCATCAGCGAGGGCTTCACGCCGAACACCGCGTCCGAATCCAGATACGGATCCTCGCGATCGAACACATGCGTGACCAGTGTCCGATGCCCCGGCGCATCTATCATGAAGTGCAGATGCGCGGGTCGCCACGGATGCCGTCCAGTTGCTTCGAGCATGCGGCCGACCGGGCCGTCGGTCGGAATCGGATAACTGACTGGCACGATCGTCGAAATCGCGTAGCGGCCTTCGGCGTCGGTGCGAAAACGTCCACGCAGATTGCCGTGCGGCTGCTCGGTGTCCTGCCCCGAGTACATGCCGTTATCGGCGGTCTGCCAGACGTCGAGCACCGCGTTGGCAAGCGGCTCACCGTCCGTCGACAGCACGCGCCCATGCACGAGTGCGGGCGTGCCCGGCGTGAACGCGATGTTCTCGCCGTACGCGCGCTCGGGCATGCCGCGAATATAGAACGGACCGAATACGGTGGTGTCGGTCGCGCCCGTCGCGAGACGGTGATTGATCGCGTCGACGAGCATCGATACGCCGAGCGTATCCGACAACAAGATGAATTCCTGACGCACGAGGTCATCGCACATCTTGCCGGTGTCGGTCAGAAAGCGAATGGCCGACATCCATTCGGCCTCGGTCGGCTCGACTTCACGCACGAACGCATGCATGTGCCGCACGAGGCTTTGCATCAGCGTGCGCAGCCGTTCGTCGGGCGTGCCCGCGAAGCTTGCTACCACCTGCTCGGTCAGGGCCTGCTCGGCCTCTTTGCTGTCTGTCGACATGTCTTCCTCCATCGATTGTTCTGGCGGCGCTGCGTTGGCCAATGCTCAGGCGGGTTCGGCGCCCTGCCACGCACGTTGCAGCAGCGCGCGGATCGCGTCGCGCTCCACGGGACGCGGGTTCGCATACGGATTCTTGCACGCGAGATCGGCCGCTTCGTCGAGTCCCTGCTCGGCCATGCCGATCTGCGCGAGCGCCATCGGAATGCCGAGCGCGCGGTTCAGTTCGAACAGCAGCGGACCCGCGTCGGCCGCGCGCTTGCCGCCGAGCGCGCGTGCGACGCGCGCAAGCGCATCGGGCGCGGCGCTGTGGTTGTAGTGTGCCGTATGCGGCAGGTTAAACGTACCGCCCAACGTATGACACAGCTTGTGATGGGAAGTGAATGCTGTTTCGCTGCTAATCGCTGAATCTGTCAATCCGTCACGCTGGATCGTGCAGGTATGCTGATTGCTCATGTTATGACGAGGCGGTTTGCGATTGACCGGTTCACCGTCACTTTGCCATCGTCTGATTGTGTCTCGAAAGGAGTTTCGATCGTGTCGCTCTCTCGCCGTCATTTCATGATACTTGCCGCATCCGTTGCCTCAACGACGGTTCTCTCGACAAAGTCAAACGCGGACGCGCCTGTGCTGTCCGAAAACGATCCGACCGCACTGGCCCTCGGATACAAGATGGACGCATCGAAGGTCGACAAGGCGAAATTCCCTCGCTACCAGCCAGGGCAGACCTGCGCCAATTGCCAACTGTATCAAGGCAAACCCGGTTCCACGAATGGGCCGTGTCCGACCTACGGGGGCAAGCTGGTCGACGCAAAAGGGTGGTGTAACGCCTACGTGAAAAAGGCGTAATCTACACGCCGTCGTTGTCATTGGGCATACCGCTGTGTGTACAGCGTCAATCTACGGGTGTGGAGCGCCGTCGGATGGACGTCGCGCCGCTTAACTGCTCTTCTAGCTGTCGTCACGTCACCGTTCGCTTCATCGTAGCTCGCGCCGATAGCCGCGATCCAGTGCGCCGTTATGACAAGGAATAACAAGCTAGATACTATGGAAGGGCGCCACGGAAGTAAGCCTCCTGGAGTAAAACGAGGATCCCGACACCCGTTTTCCGAGAGGAGTACGCAAATGAATCCGCCTCGCACGGCCCTTCGCGGGCAGGATACAACCATCACCGGATCGCTGTATGTCGCCTTCGAACTGGGTGACAGGAGCTGGAAGCTCTCGCTGGGCGATGGGGTGCGCGCGCCGAGCCGCTGCACCGTGGCCGCCGGCGATACGGCCGCAGTTTTCACGGCGATTGCAAAGGCCAAAGCGCGCTGTCATCTGGCGGCCGATGCTCCGGTGCGGAGCTGTTACGAAGCCGGGCGTGACGGCTTCTGGCTGCACCGCTGTCTGGAAGCACATCAGATCACGAACCTGGTGGTGGATTCAGCCAGTATCGAAGTGAACCGACGCAGACGTCGCGCCAAGACTGACCGGCTTGACAGCGACAAGCTGCTGTCGATGCTGATGCGTTACTACGCTGGTGAACGCCGGGTGTGGGCGGTCGCGCGCATCCCGACTCCCGAACAGGAAGATGAGCGGCGGGTACACCGTGAACTCGATCGCCTGCGCCAGGAGCGCACTGCCCATAGCAACCGCATCCGCTCGCTGCTGGTACTTCACAACCTGCGGCCCGAGCGAATCGGTGGCCGCGCGTGGGCGCACTGGTGGGCCGAGCACACCACTCAGCTGTTGCCAGCCCTGCGCGCCGAGATCGAGCGCGAATGTGAGCGGCTGTCGCTGGCTGCCAGGCAGATCAGGACGCTTGAGGCACAGCAGCAGCGCGAGGTGCGCAGCGGTGTGCAACCCGCGATTGCGCGGCTCGCGCACCTCGCGGGTATCGGAACGGGCAGTGCCTGGGTCCTGGTCAGGGAACTGTTCGGCTGGCGACAGTTTCACAACCGCCGTGAAGTGGCCGGCTGCCTGGGCCTGGCCCCGACGCCCTATGCCAGCGGTACGAGTGAAGTTGAGCAGGGCATCAGCAAGATCGGCAACAAGCGAGTCCGATGGCTGATGGTGGAACTGGCGTGGAGCTGGTTGCGCTTCCAGCGCAGCAGCCAGCTAAGCGACTGGTTCAACGAGCGCTTTGCAGGCGGTGGCAAGCGTATGCGACGCATCGGCATTGTGGCACTTGCCAGACGTCTGGCGGTCGCGCTATGGCGCTATCTGGAATTCGGCGAGATTCCCCTCGGGGCAACCCTCAAGCCGCCTGCGAAGAAGGTGACGGCGACCTGAACAGCCAACGTCGAGCGGCAGCAGCGTTTGAAGGTTTGGCGCGCCCGGAACGGAGGTGGGTTGTCCGGCGGATAACCGTGGTTCTAGATGGGGCGCGTCCGTAATGGGGTGGTTCCAGCGCCTTGCGCATGCGGTATGTGGTGACCGGTCTGGTGGCCGGCACGGATAGAAGTTGGTCCGGTCAACTTGTCCGGACTTCAGACACCCCGACCTCACTGCTGTTCTCGCTTGATATGGAGGATTGCAAATCATCTTATCGAGGAGGTTATCCACCACCGGCCAGCGTCATGGTCGTGACAAGCGACCCGTTGGCCGGTGGTGGATAACCTCTCGCGCTCTCGAATGGGAGATAACTGACGGGAAAATGGATCGCGAAAGGGCTTGACTTCCAATGCCACATAGAAGCCTCCGTTCAGCACCATCTCGCCTGGTCATATCCAACAGGATCGACGGTCTAGTCCGGCCACTTGCGAGATTGAGCCGCGATACCAATGGGCGTTACACGCCTCGAAACACTGGGGCCCAAGCAATCCGCCATAGTCGGGAGTCACATTCGAAACGTTGTTTCGGCGCGTCTTGACGACTACCGGAACGCGTCCGAAGCCGGAACTCTGAGCCGGAACGACCCGTTCCCGATCGAATTCGACGAGCGAATCTTCGACGACACCTCCGGTGAGCCATGAACTCTTCGTCGTTTGCGCTTGATCAGGCGCCGAACAGATCGAGTCGCGCGGGCGCTTCGGTCAGGGAGTTGAAAAAGCACCCGCTACTTAAGCTCTTCGGAAGGAAATGCGGTGAGGAAATCAAAGTCGCACCCTGCCGCGGCAGAGAGCACGTGATCGTGATAGAGCCGCTGGTAACCGCGCGCATACATCCCTTGCGCCGGACGAATCTCAGCGGCACGACGCGCCAGTTCGACCTCGTCGACCAGTAGATCGATCCGCTTGTCCCGCGCCGAGAGCCGGATCCGATCACCGTTGCGCACCAGCGCCAGCGGGCCACCGAGCGCCGCTTCTGGCGTCACGTGAAGCACGATGGTCCCGTACGCCGTGCCCGACATGCGCGCATCGGAAATCCTCACCATGTCCTTCACCCCCGCCCGCGCAAGTTGCTGCGGGATCGGCAGATAGCCGGCCTCGGGCATGCCTGAAGCACTGCGCGGCCCCGCGTTCTGCAATACGAGAACGTCGTCCGCGCGAACGTCCAGACCGGGGTCGTCGATGCGCGCGGCCAGATCTTCGAGCGAGGTAAATACCACGGCACGCCCTTCGTGTTCGAGCAGTTCGGGAGTAGCGGCGGCCACGCGTGAATGTCGGCATCGTCGATCACGGTCGCGGCGGCCACTTCGCTTTGCGCGCGCGCCATGTTGTGCGCACGGCAGATGAGCGACGTGTTTGCTGTACGAAAGCGAAGTCGCTTCGATGGAAGCGTGCTATCCCGGTGCCAACCAGACATAAGGCAGCGACGGCAAGTCGTCGTGGCCGCCTTTGTCAGCGGGTTTTGGGGCGAAGCCCGAGTGTGATGGCAGCATGGCGCCCGACCGTTAGTTGCGCATCCGACAGGAAGACGTTCGGTCATCTGCGCCAACGTATCGGAGACCGCAGTTCGGCGCGAAGCGGACGAAGTTCGCCGGTCGGATGGCTTTACACTTGTGTCTCGTCATCCCTTGCCGAGCGGCGGCCGACTCGGGAATCCCGCCATATTGCTTAGCTGGGCCAGTTCATTCGCCGCCTCGCGCAGCAGCATCGAGTACTCGTGAATCTTCTCGGTCGTCAGCCGAACCCGCGGACCGGCCAAACTGATGACGCCGACGCAACGCGAGCCGCTCACCACGGGCACCGCCACCGCTGACATGCGCGGGGCAAACACCTCGTCGATCATCGCGTAGCCACGCACGCGCGCCGCGTGCAGGAAGCCCAGCAGCGCCTTGAGCGTCGTCGGCGCATTGGGTCCAAACTCATTGGGCTGTCCAAAACCCTGCTTCAAAACCAGTGCCGCCGCCTGTTCGTCAGTCATTGTCATCAGCCATGCGTGTCCGGTCGACGTGCATGAAAGTCGTGCTGCCTGGCCCATGTCAGGATCGTAGCGAAAGCCGATGCGCTGTCCGTCCGCCTTCCCCACCCAGATGATTGCTTCGCCGTCCACCAACGACAGCCGCGCCAGTTCACCTGTCTGCGCAGCGACGCGTTCGATGATCGGCTGGGCGATATCCGCGATGCCCGTCAGGCTCAGGAATTCCAGCCCGTTCGACGTCATACGCATTGTCAGAATGTAGCGGCTGTGATCGACCAGTTGCCTGACATAGCCGCCTTCGATGAGCTCGGCGAGCACGCGGTGGCACGTGCTGCGGGGCAGGGACAAAGCGTCGGCAATCGCCAGAAGACCCGCGCCTTCGGCTTGCGTCGCCAGGAAATCAAGAATTCTCAGGCCGTTTTTGAGCGACATTTCGCGTGATTTTCATTATGTGCAATGCAGTTCCGGTGCGGAACGCCTTGCTTTCTGAGCGCAAACAATAGCACTTGTTCGTCGCCAGAAACGAACGGTTCGACATATGAGGAATTCAGGAGACAACATGTCATTTTTTGCTGATTCAGGCCTTGCCGCGGAACAACAGTCCGCGCAGGCTCACTTGATGGCGCGTCGGGCGGTGGCAGGCGCAACCGTCGGAACGGCGCTCGAATGGTTCGACTTCGCGCTGTATGGTGTGGTCGCGGCCACGATCTTTCCAAAGCTGTTTTTCCCATCGCTGGACCCGACCGCCTCGTTGCTCGCGTCGTTGGCTAGTTTCTGGGCAGGGCTGGCCGCACGCCCGCTAGGCGCGGTGATCTGCGGGATGCTCGGGGACCGTTGGGGACGCCGCAAACTGATGCTTATCACCGTGTCGGTAATGGGAGCTTCATCGTTCCTGATGGGGCTGTTGCCCACTTATCACCAGGTTGGCATCCTCGCGCCGACGTTGCTGGTGACACTGCGCATCATCCAGGGATTCGCGCTTGGCGGCGAGTCGACGGGCGCGCAACTGATGGCGGTCGAGCATGCGCCTGCTAACCGACGCGGTTTGTATTCGGGCCTGCTTGGCATCTGCTCGCCACTCAGCCAGATTCTCGCCAACTTCTCGCTCTTTACACTGGCCGCGTTGCTTTCATCGGACGACTTCGACTCCTGGGGATGGCGAGTCCCGTTCCTCGCAAGCTTTGTGCTGGTGCTGCTGGGCATCTACATCCGCAGGAAGGTTAGCGAGACACCCGCCTTCGAGGCGCTCAAGAGGACTGCCGCTCCCACACGCGCTGCCAATCCGCTAGGGAAACGCTGATTAATGAACTGTCGGATCGGCTTGCAGATCAAGACGCGTCAAATTTTCTGGATAACGAATCGAATCGACGCTCATTTCGGTGAATCTGGCTCGCAAACGAGCCCCTCTTCTCTCATTTTTCATACGCATGACGGATTGCTCCCATGAACCGATCGCAACAGATTTCGCGCAGTCACCAGATTCGCCAGAGCGAACAAGCTGAACAGTTGCGCCGTGTTCTTGGCCAAGCCCTTGTATCGGGTTTTGCGATGGTGAAACAGGTTCTTGACGATATGGAACGGATGCTCAACGCGCGAACGGATTTGCGCCTTGGTTCGCTCAAGCGCAGTCACCAGGTCCTTCAGCGGCCCGTCCTGCATCGCCTTGATCTTTCCGCGCTTGGCAGCGACGTGCCAATTTACTGCCTTGCCTTTCATTTCATCACGCTTGTCTACACCAATGTAGCCTGCGTCGGCGAACGCTTCCTCTTCATGGCCGTGCAGCAGCAAATGGGCTTGCGACACATCCGACACGTTGGCCGCCGTGCCAACCACACTGTGGACCAAGCCCGAATCGGCGTCCACGCCAACGTGGGCTTTCATCCCAAAGTGCCATTCGTTTCCCTTCTTCGTTTGATGCATCTCCGGGTCACGGCTCTTCCCGGCGTTCCTGGTCGACGGTGGCGCTTCGATGATCGTCGCATCAACCAGCGTGCCTTCCTTCATCATCAGTCCACGCTCACACAGCGAGATACCGATCTCGTCGAACAGCTTCCGTGTCAGTTCGTGCTCGATCAACAGGCGCCGGAATTTCAGCAGCGTGGTCGCATCCGGAACGTTCTCGACTGCCAGATCGATGCCGGCGAAGGCGCGCAGCGCAATGCTGTCATACAGCGCGTCTTCCAGCCCTTCGTCCGACAGCCCGTACCACTGTTGCAGGAAATAGATCCGCAGCATTCGCTCCAGGCCAATCGGCGGACGGCCTCGCGTGCCCTTCGGGTAATCCGGTTCGATTGCAGACAGCAAACGCTGCCACGGCACAATCTGCTCCATCTCCGCCAGGAAGCGTTGGCGCCTCGTCACGCGCTTCTTGCCTGCAATTTCCGCTTCCGCGAAGCCGATCTGCCTCTTCATCCTCGTGAGTCCGTTCTGTGAGCTGCCTTCTATAACGCCTTCGGCTACGTGAGCGATGACCGCCGAGCTCCATTAATCAGCGTTTCCCTAGGCACCGTTTTCAAATATCACTGGCGCACCGCGCTTCGCCTGACGCTGTTCTTCTGTGGCCCGGCCGCACTGTTTTATCTGATCGTGGTTTTCTCGCTCAGCTATCTGACGAAACACCTCGGCGTACCAAAGCAGACCGGTTTCATGCTGCTGATGGTTGCGAATGTCTGTGCCATCGCGGGAGCGCTGGCGGGCGGTTATCTGAGCGATCGGATCGGACGCAAACGTGCGCTGATGATCGGCTCGTTCTGCACGCTGATCTGCTGCCTGATCTACTTTCCGATTCTCAACCAGAACTCGATCGCCATGACGATGGCCGTGATGGGCGCCTTCCTCGGCTTCACACAGTTCCAGAGCGGCATCCAGCCGGTGTGGTTCGCCGAGTCATTTCCGACCGATGCGCGCTACACGGGGTCCGCACTGTCGTACTCGGGAGCCAACCTGCTCACCGGCGGCCCGATGCCAATCGTCGCCGTGGCGCTGCTCAATGCCTTTAACGGTTCCCCTTGGGCCATCGTAGCGGTCTGCGGCTCGCTGAACCTGATCTCCTTCCTGATGATCGCAATATCCCGGGAAACCAGAGACACGGCCCTGGAACGCTCTTCTACACACTGACACCATGACTCGCAAACTCTACATCCTCAATGGCTCCAACCTGAACATGCTGGGTGCGCGGGAGCCTCATCTTTATGGCAGCACTACGCTGAAGGACATCGAACAGAACTGCCTCGCGCTGGCCGACGCCCTCGAGTTCGACTGCGTATTCCGACAAACGAACAGCGAAAGCGAGTTGATCGACTGGATCCAGGAAGCGTTCTTGCAGGACGCCGCGCTGATCATCAATCCAGCCGGCTTTTCATTCGGTCGGATTCCGGTGCTCGACGCAGTCAAACTCATCCGCCGACCAGTAGTGGAATTGCATATCACCAACATCCACCGACGCTCGGAGGAATATCGTCACTCGACGATTTCGGTGGCGGCTACCGCGGTAATTTGCGGGGCTGGCGCAAACGGATACTTGCTAGCAATCCGCGCGATTGACGATCTGTGGGGCAACCAGACCTGAGCCGGCTCCTCTATTCAAGAAGCACGCGGGCTCCTCGATGGAGCCCGCTTCGGCCGCAGCACCGGCTTACTCTGCGACGCTATCCTACGCGGCGGCACGAATGAGCCGTGTCTCCTGTGCCGTGATCAGATGGCCCGATGCCTTGAGATAGGCGGGGAAATCCGGATGCGTATCGCGTGCAAGGCACCGTCGTTCGTAGTCTGCCAGATCGTCATACCCCCACAGGTGGGTGAACTGGTTCTGCGGCCCGACCAGACTGGTCCAAAAACCGAGCGGATGTCCAAGCGTCTCGAGCAGGATTGGCATGGCGAGCCTGTCAAACACGTCGATAAACTCGGGCATCTTGCGCAGCGCGATCGTGTAGACCCGGAAATTCAACAGGGGCTTTGCCAGATACATGGGGCGGGTGCGCATGCGTACACCTTCTCTTTGGAGGTCATGGCTTTGGTGGCGATCGCGTTACCGGTGAGCCCGGACCGCTGGCTGACGGTGGCGTTCACGCGCGACCCGCGCTGGTTGTAACTTTCGCGACTAGTCCCCGAACGGGTTGTTGGAGTCCTTCACTTCGGTACTGAGGCTGTATTCCGCACGCATGGCCTTGAGTACGCCCTCGATGTCGCGCTCGAAGCCGATCGCGTTACCGAAGTGGGTCATATTCCAGTTGCAGCCTGTCTTGTCAGCCTCTTGCAATTGCGGCCGCGGCACGCGAATCTTCACGCCATCCTCGACGATTTCCTGCAGTCGATGGATTCGCCGATTGACCTCCTGCTGAAGCTGCGAGGCATTAAGCGTCTTGCGTATCATCCAGGTCTCCTCCCGGTTGCTCGAGCCAGTCTAACGCAAGTGAGGCGTTTCGCGACCTGGCGCTGAAATGCGAAGCGCCAGAGAGAAAGCAGGCGTATCGGTTCGTGGGGGTGCGTCAGCCAGCGCCGACGCGCGCGAAAGTCTGCCGGCTTCAGACGACGTCGGTTGTGCATCGCACCACACATTCGTTCGCTTTCTCTGTCGCCGGCCTGGATTGTTTCCCCGATAGCCAGACATACGGATTACGAGGAACATAGGCATGCGCTAAAGGTTGCCAACGTGTAAAACCGGTGGGGGTAAGCATGGGACAACTCGACTTCAGTACCTTCGAGCACGAAGGTTGGGAGCGGGTCGCGCAGGCCTATCATGAGTATTTTGGTGATTTGACCGCCCAGTCGAACCAGGCCATGCTCGAAACCCTCTGCATTCGGCGGGGAGCCCGTTTTCTAGACGTCGCCTGCGGCCCGGGCTACCTCGCGGCCGCCGCCGCGCGCAGCGGCGCGGATGTCGCCGGGGTGGATTTCTCGGTCGCGATGGTCGACAAGGCGAGACGCGTCTTTCCGGCACTTGAGTTCCGCGTCGGCGACGCGGAGGATTTGCCATTTCCCGACGCAAGCTTCTCGGCAGTGGGGATCAGCTTCGGAATGTTGCACTTTGCGCACCCCGAGCGCGCGCTCGCGGAGGCGATTCGTGTGCTGCAACCTAACGGCAGAATCGCCTTCACGGTATGGGCGACACCGAACAAGGCGGTTGGCTTCGGCATGGTGTTGAAGGCGATCGAGGAGCACGGGACGACCGACGTACCCGTCCCGCCGGGACCACCCTTCTTCCGATTCAGCGATTGGGAGGAATCGAAGCGCCTGTTGCTCGATGCCGGGTTCGTCCAACCGGAGGTGCGAGAGTTGGACCTCACGCTCGTGCTTCGTGCTCCCAATACACCTTTTCATGCACTCCTGCGTGGTGGCGTGCGGGTTTCCGCGTTGCTACACGCGCAGACGCCGGCCGCGCTAGCGTCTATTGAACGGGCCGTCGCCCACGACGCGGAGGCGTATCGCAGCGATACGGGGGACCTGCGGCTTCCGATGAGCTGCGTTCTGGCTTCCGCACTCAAGCCTTAGGGCGAGCGGATTGACTCAACTCAACTAGACCGTCGCGGCGAGCTTGAATTCATCGAACCTGGCTACTGGTGGCGATAGTTCCTGGACTTCCAGACGGTCCACCAGCCCTGCATGCGCACCGTCAACCAGCCAATGGCAGATTTGCTCGAGTTCTTCAGCGTGTCCTTGCAACACAGCCTCGACCGAACCGTCCATCCGGTTGCGCACCCAACCCGTGATGCCTCGAGCCGTGGCCTCGTTGATGCAAGCCTGCCGGTAACCTACACCCTGCACGTGACCATATACCCTGACCAGTCTGGTCCGTAGATCGGTATCGAATTGTGGCGTCATGATGCACGTAACTCCAGGCCGGATAAGACGCAGCGCGGTTGCCTCTGGTCGCTGTCGCTGTCAGTCCGGAAGCAAAAGCTCTGCTCGACACGAATCGCGGGTTCGACAGTCAACCTCCGCGCACCTCGTCGCTTTCGCCTGCCGAGTCTGTCGCCTCCCAATCCGCCTTCGTCGTTGCTGCTGGCGTCACCGGCTTGATACGTGTCCACCAGGCGGTATTTGCCGGTGCATGGAAGCGGAACTGCGTGCTCCATGCCCCCCAGAACTCCCGCTGTGCGGCCTGGGACGTCGGGAGAACAAAACCTAACTTCTCAGCGAGTGCCGGAAGATAAAGGTCAAACGCTGATTTGACAACGTCGCCCCAGCTTCTTGCCTCAAGAATCGCAAGCCGATACGCAATTGCCGCAATGGCGGCCGCAATCGCAGCGTTCTGAAAAAGATCCGCCAACAGGTAATTACCGGCCAGTCCGTCGGCAAGCCAGATGTCAATCGCTCGCACCAAGGTAAAGATGGACGTAAAGGTACCCAGAACGACGAGTCCGACCAGAAAGTCAACTGGAGCTCTCGCATCCGCAATGATTGCCTGATAGTCCTTTGGGATGACTGCAAGAAGACGCGGCCATACGAATATGCTGTCAACCTTATAGACTTCGCTCGAGTAACCCTCGAATGCACGCAACGTGTTCCCAAAGGCCGTAGGAAGAATGAGATTTTCATACCGGGGGAAATCACGGGCGTTCCGCTCCTGGTTGCGGTACAGCCTCGCCCTTACGGTGGCTCGGTTCAATTCAGCCTTTCTGTATTCCAACGATTCCTTTGAGGCTTTAAGCCGCTCGATTGTACTGTTCTCTGTAGCGAGTTCCGTACGGAGGCGTTCTATGAGGTCCAGCTGACGATTGCGGCGATTTCGCTCATCGCGCTTCCAGGCCTCGCGATTGAATGGCCATTTGTATCCTTCGAGGACCTGATAAAACCAGTTGTTCAATACCAACAGGATCAGCGATAGGACCCATACGATGATGAGGAAAGAGAACAGGCTTCCAACCTTGTCGCTGTCCGAGGTCGCTTCGTGTAGCAAATCGCAAAATGCCGGGATATCGGCGTTTGCCGCGAGAAAGCCTGTAAAGCCAAGCAGGGCCGGCAAAAAGAAGCCGAGGATAAATGCTTTGTCCAGCAGTTTCGATAGGCCCGAGAGCATCGGAGATTATCCCTTGGCAAGTTCAGCGACGCACTGGCGGTGGGTTGTCGTCATCTGGGTCCTGCTGCGACTGTCCCGGAAGACCTCCGAATTGAAGAGCCCGGTGAACCGCATTCAAATCGATGCTTGCCAGTTTGCTCGGCGGCGTTGCTGAGCCGGAGTCGTCTACAAGATGTTGATAGAGGAAATCGACAACCGCACTGAGGGCATTGAGGGCGCTCGCGTAATCTCGTGCAATTGCCAGGTCGTGGACTTCTACGGCCCGCCTCATTACCAATTCGCGTAGCGGTTCCGGTGCTGATTCGTATTGGCGAGCAAACGCGGCGTTCCGTTTGATCTCTTCAAGCCGGTCAATCGCTTTTGAGGCACTGCGGCGGCTCTGCCCCCTAGGTACATGCGTGGCGCTGCGCCCGACCACTTTTGTCAGCAGTTCGACGATTTCACGAGATGAGTTTTCTTTCATCCTGGCTCTCCAAGGGGAAAACACACTCGCCTCCCCGGCCCCGCCCGGTCGTCAATGCTCGAACCGTTACTCGATGTTAGTACAGCTGTTCGGTAGGAGGAAACAGTATATCGGTGCGCACGCCGCAGAAGTGTCACGTCGACTTCGCAACAAGTGAACTATCGCCGGGTTCCTCGCTGCCTCGCACATACGGTTGGTCAAGCGAGCGGCACAGGACAATCCCTGAACGCTTGCCGGGCAACGTTCAGGAAGATGCGGGCGCAATTCTCCGCAGCGAAATGTTGGTTTCGGACCGTCGCTGCCCGGTCAAAGTGTAGGGCGAGTCCCACCACCGAGTCCACGTCGCCACTGTCACGCGAGCATTCAACGCCTACGCAGCCCGTTAGCGGCACGCTTGCCTGACAGCCCCTCCGTCGGCACGGTCTTTGCGTCCAGAAACTGCGTCAACCGGAGATAGCCATGATGCGATGTTTTGCGGACTTCGCTCCCAAGCAAGCGCTGCGCGGCAGTGCAGCCGTACTTGCTGCCACCTTACTCCTAACAGCATGCGGGACGGGAATGGCGGCATTCGCCGGACTGCTTCCGAAATCCGACGGGGTAGCGACCGCAGTGACCGCTACGCCGTTGGTCGAACTGCAGACCACGATGACGAATCTAATCGAATCCGGTTACGAGGACATTTCCGCGGCTGCTGACTAAGCTCGCCCGCAAGCTCGGCGGTGCCGCGCCGCGCCACGTGATATCACTGTCGGAACCGACTTCACCGTTTATCAGGTGTTGAACACGGTTCGTCTTCAACTCTGTTCTCTGCCATTAGCTATGCTTCTCTCTGTGTCTTGCGCCCGCCGCGAAGCACAGCCACCAAACACCGGCACAGTCGCTTGCGCACGACCCAATGATCGGTCCGACAGGTACCGTTACGTCACCAGAGGGTAGGCACGGTCGCATTGATTGCGTTCGAGCAATCCCAACGCCTGGCGGGCCACCGCGTACTGCACGAACATAGGAGCGAAACGTGGCAAATATTGACTTCGAGAACCTCTGGCAGTTGTTTCCAGTCACCGACGATATTCCCGATTCCGCCCGCCTCGCGGAGCCGATTCATCAGCGCGTCTCGCTCGTCGATGGAGAACTGAAGGCATGGGATGGCGCCTGCAAGAGCGTGCAGTCGCCAGTCTGCGTGCGACAAGCCTCCGGCGACGCTGAACAGGTCGTCATTGGCAGTTATCCGGTCATGGGCGAGGTCGAGAGCGATGCCGCGCTGAACGCGGCCGTGCGAGCCTACGATCACGGCCGCGGTGAGTGGCCAACGATGACAGTCGCGCAGCGCATCGGCTGCATGCAAGACTTCATTCGTCTCATGGCGGCCAGGCGCCATGAGATCGTGAATCTGATCATGTGGGAAATCGGCAAGAGCCTTGCCGATTCGCAGAAGGAGTTCGACCGCACCATCAGCTATATGCAAGACACTATCTCGGCGCTCAAGGAGCTAGACAATAGCAACTCGCGCTTTGTCATCGCGGAGGGCACCATCGGCCAGATTCGCCGCACCCCGCTGGGCGTCGTGCTGTGCATGGGGCCTTACAACTATCCGCTGAACGAAACGTTCGCGACGCTCATTCCCGCATTGCTGATGGGCAACACCGTCGTGTTCAAGCCGCCCCAATATGGCACGCTGTTGTTCTTTCCGCTGCTCGAGGCTTTCCGCTCTGCTTTCCCGAAAGGCGTCGTCAACACGATTTATGCACCGGGTGCGGTGGTGGTGCCACACATGCTCGCCTCAGGAAAGATCGACGTGCTTGCCCTCATCGGCTCAAGCAAGGTTGCAGACCACCTGAAAAAACAGCACCCAAAGTCGCATCGGCTACGCGCCGTTCTCGGCCTTGACGCCAAAAACGCCGCGATTGTGTTGGCTGACGCCGACATAGACCTCGCCGTGAAGGAATGTCTGCTCGGTACGTTGTCGTTCAATGGTCAACGGTGCACAGCGCTCAAGATATTGATGGTGCACCGCTCGATCGTCGATACGTTTCTTCAGCGCTTTAACGCAGCGCTCAAAAATCTCAAGGTCGGCATGCCGTGGGAACAGGGTGTGTCCATTACACCGCTGCCGGGCATGCATCGCACGGCCTACATGACTCAGGCAATTGACGATGCGAAAGCGAAAGGCGCGGCGGTCGTGAACGAAGGTGGTGGCGTGTTCTGCAAAACTCTTTTCTATCCGGCCGTGGTGTACCCCGTGAAGGAAGGGATGATGCTCTATCGTGAGGAGCAGTTCGGACCGATCATCCCAGTCGTGCCGTTCGATGACATCGATACACCACTCGAGTATGTCATCACTTCGGACCACGGTCAGCAGGTCAGCATTTTCGGCACCGACGCTGCCCAAATTGGCTCGCTGGTCGACCCGCTCGTCAATCAGGTGTGCCGCGTCAATCTCAACAGCCAGTGCCAGCGAGGCCCAGACGTCTTTCCGTTTGCCGGCCGCAAGGATTCTGCGGAAGGTACGCTATCGGTCACCGATGCGTTGCGCGCGTTCTCGATTCGCTCCATGGTCGCGGCCAAGGAGACCGACCTGAACAAGACGCTGCTCGATACGATTGTCACGAATCATCACTCGAAGTTCGTGAACACCGGTTTTATCTTTTAGCGGCTCGATGGGTATCGAGCTCGAGTCCCGGTGCGGAGATTCAGCGCGCGATGCCGTAAAGGTCAGCGCATTGCGCGCATGGTTGAGTCAAAGGGTCCATTCGTCAGTTGGGGCGATTTCGCACGACGTCCGGCCAGTCGATGCCCGTCGAAAAGCATAGGTTTAAAAGCGACGAATATTTGCGACGTCCTATGGCGGTGCTTCATGCATCGACCCAACGCTTTTCCCTGGTGCAGGATGCGCGGAGCGGGTCACTGCGGGTCCGGATGAGCCAAGCCCGCTTGCTCGATAATCTGCTCGTATTGTTCCACACCGACTACGGCTCGGTATTCCTGCATCAGCCGGATGAGCGCCTGCGACGTCCTGGAAATCACACCGTAGACTTCCAACTGCTCTGCGTGCACCAGGGCCTGCCCCAAAGTCATGGCCACGTCAGTCGCCTTATTGCAGTTGAACAGCGAGCAAGTCGTTGGCGAACGCGGGCCGGGCGGAGGCGAACTCCATCAGGTCGAGGAAGCCCTCGCTGACCGCAAACTCATGCAGCGCATCGTCGCCGCTGTCAGCTTTGATGCGACCGTAGCTTTCGACCATTTTCAGGTCGGTAATCAAGTACATCATCTCAACCTCTTTCTGTCTGGGAATGCCCCGAGTTGTCGCGCTCATACCTCGACGGAAAGAATGCGCCCCGTCGGGCCGTTGTCGTCTCATGCTTCGGTCCGAAGAGTACGTAGCGTGGCTTAATTCAAGCTTAAACAATGCCAACGATGAGAACGCCTCGCCGCAACGGAGATTCGGCGGCGCCCAATCGGAAGACCTCGCGGAATAGCATTCAATCCGTCGCGAAGCGGTTGAACACTGGACGGTCGTTTGGCGGGGAGAATAAAGTGCCCTCGGGTCACTTGCTCGGTGGCGGAGCAAGCGGCTGTTATTGAATGTCAGTCCGCAATCTCCGGCTCGACCAGCTTCGCCAGTTGCGCGAGCGACTCCTGCCAGCCGAGGTAACACATCTCGACCGGAATCATCTCGGGGATGCCTTCCTGCACGATGTTCAGTTCGGTCCCGCACGACACCTGCCGCAACGAAACGGTCGTGTGCATCTGACCAGGCAGATTCGGGTCGTCGAAATGGTCCGAATAGCGGATCTTTTCGAACGGCACCAGTTCGATGTACTCGCCGCCGAACGAGTGCCCCTTGCCCGAGCCGAAGTTATGAAACGACATCCTGTAGGTGCCGCCGACGCGCGCATCCATCTGATGCACGTCGCAGGTGAAGCCATACGGCGGTAGCCATTTCGCCATCGCGGCGGGTTCGAGGAACGCGCGATAGATACGCTCGGGCGTCGTGCGCAAAACACGGTGGAATTTGACGGTTCCGGTAGCCATGATGAGTGTGCCTTTCACTGGAGGGGTTGGACATACTGTCACGACGCGCCCGCGTTGCGGGAATCGACACGCACGAGACCAGGCAAAACCCGTAGACGGTTGACACTCGTTTAGCAGATGTATCGCCCCATACGGACTGCGTTGCGGTCGAAACGTCCCCGGTCGCCATAGCGTCCCCGTCCTTTTTGGATGATCGATGATTGCAACGCATCAGGGACCGCCGGCCTACGCCGCCATTGAAGTCCGGATGCATGGCTGCAATCGTTACCTTCAATCCGTTACAAACGAGAACTTGGCAAGCCGGGGGCGTCCATGCATGGTGTATAGGCAACTTGATGAGCAGGGACTTCAGGCGGCGAGTTTCTGCTGAACCGGTTGATCGTCTTTCACCGGTTCGCCATCCCTGAAGGCAATGCCTTCCAGCAACAGCTTGATCTTTTCGGGCCCGTTGACGCGGCGCCAGGTTTTCTCGGCTTCCTCGATCAGCTTGAATGCCAGACCAAGGAAGGTTGGTCGCGACACACAGTTGCGCGTGCGCGTCGTACGGTGTCGCACCGTCGCGAACGTCGACTCAATCGCATTCGTGGTCCGCAAATGCTGCCAGTGCTCAGCCGGGAAGTCGTAAAACGCCAGCAGGCTTTCCCGGTCCTTCTTCAACGTTTCCGTTGCCTTCGGATATTTCGCCGCGTAGACCGTCACGAAACGATCAAACGCGGCATACGCGTCGGCGCGCGTGGCGGCCATCCAGTTCGCCTGCAGATCTGCTTTAGCTCTGCCTTGCTGCGACTTCGGCAGCACGTTCAGGACGTTGCCCATCTTGTGGAACCACCAGCAGCGCTGGCCACGCGTTGCAGGAAACACTTCCTCCAGTGCGGCCCAGAAGCCCATCGCGCCATCGCCGACGGCAAGCAGCGGCCCAGCCTGCAGGCCTCTCGATTTCAGGTCGAGCAGCAACTCCTGCCATGACGCCTTCGACTCGCGATACCCGTCACCGATCGCCACACGCTCCTTGCGTCCATCCGGCCTCACGCCGATGATCACCAGCAGACATTGACCGTCCGAGTTCTCGCTGCGCGGCACCATCAAGACACTTTCTGGCTACGACTTCAGCTTCCAGCCGGGTCTCGATCGGGATCGCATCATGGCACTGGCACAACTCGACTTCATCGAACGACGTCAGGCCGTGCATTTCCTCGGGCCGCCTGGAACCGGCAAATCACACTTGTGCATAGCGCTTGGCGTTGAGGCCTGCTATGAGCGGTGCGCAATCATCGTCCCAAACGGAGCTCCTCCGATCACAATTCCGGCTGATCACCGGTTACACAGGGTGGGGATTTTTACTTCGACACTTCGGGGGAAATTACGGGCGGCATTGACAGCGCCAAAGCTTCACCTACGACCGGGGTAAGGAAATGTCGCGACATCAAGAACTCACCGCCGCGACGGGTGCGAAGGTGTACTTCTGCGACCCGCACAGTCCATGGCAACGCGGTACTTGTGAAAACACCAACGGCTTGCTGCGCCAGTATCTGCCCAAAGGCGCAGACCTGTCGGTCTATAGCCAGGACGAACTCGACGCCATTGCCGACAGTCTCAACAGCCGCCCTCGCGCCACTCACGCCTTCCATTCGCCATTCGAGGTCTTTGCCCCAACACTTGCTTCAGCAGCTCAACCTCAAGGCTCTAAACATTAAATCCGCCGTTGCGCTTCGACCTTGAAGCCGCCGTTTACGTACGGCCATAAAACATAATTCGTATTACGATTAGGGAATACCCGCTGAATGATGGCCGAAACTGACGGTGTGATGCGCCCCCGAGAGCACCCGTGTCCAACTATCCTCATCCTCATGGCAGCGTTGCTCAACAGCCGCACGTCGGCAAGTTTCGGCGGGACTTCGCCGGCCGCGATCGCGCGCGCGAGGCCTTCGACTACCGCCGTCTTGCCAACCCCGGCGTCGCCGGTCAGCAACGGATTGTTCTGACGCCGGCGCAACAGCACGTCGATCATCGTGCGAATCTCGACTTCGCGCCCAACCACCGGATCGATTTCACCGGCGCGCGCGCGTGCGGTCAGATCCGCGCAAAACTGCGCGAGTGCCGCGCCCTTCACCGATGCAGCGAGCGCACCGGACGCCTCGCCCGGCACCGCCGACGAAAAGTCACTCTGGTCGTACGGGGTGTCCTCCGCTTCGGGGGAGCCGGCAATCCACGCCGGCAACGCATCGTGAAGGCCGTCGACGGCAATCTTGCCGAACTCCGGCGAAATGGCCAGCAGCAAGCGCCGCAACTCAGGCGTCTCGACAAGCGCCGCCATCAGCCATGCGCCGCGGATCCGACCGTCGCCGAATGCCAGCGTCGCGACCACCCACGCGCGCTCGATTGCCGTCTCGACGTGATGCGAAAAATCCGTGAGCGCGCTCGCGCCTGACGGCAGCGCGGCAAGCGCGGTCTGCAGGTCCCGCTCGAGCAGTTCGCGGCTGATGCCGCAGTGTCTGACGATGCGGTGCAGGTCGCTATCGGACTGCGCGAGCAACTGGTGCAGCCAGTGCGCGAGCTCGATATACGGGTTGCCGCGCAGCTTGGAAAACGCCGTTGCGGATTCGATGCTCCTGAAGAGCGTTGCGCCGAGCTTGCCGAACAACGCGTGGCGTGAAATGGACATGATGACGTTGCAGGTAAAGATGTTTGTAGCGGAGAGGCGTGGCCTCGCGTCGGCATCCCGCGCTCCGCGGGCAGGTATCCGAAAAAGCGCGCCGGCCAGACTGATCGAGCGACAAAGGATAGCCGGTCGATCGCTGCGTGTATTTGGGCCGTCGCCCATATTCCGCTCAAGGAGCGCGAAGTAGCATTCATATCTTCCACGCGCCAACCCACATTTTCAGTTGGTGATTTTTTTATTTCTGCGGCGAGAGAGTTTTTACAAATGCGCGCTTTCCAGGCAAATCTCATTCGCCGTTTCATACCGGTCAGGCCATGACTGGATATCACGCACGCTGGGACCATTCGCCCTTCGAAGCAAGCGCGCTCAGGACCTTCGCACGAACGATCCAGTCTTTCCGGCTCGCTCCAACCGTTTCGCGAATCGATCTGTCGGAAATGAGTGAGGCAAGCCAGTGGGCCGTCGCACGCGAGGACCGTCACGCCGGCGTGGAGGGTTCGCCTCGCGCTGGGCCGAGCGCGCATACCGACCTTCAGCCTATGCCCGATTTATTACGGAACCCGCCTCTCGAAATAGCGAATACGTCTGGAGACTTTGTCCAGGCACCACCGTCGAGCGTGAATTCTGCCGCGGACCGGATCGAGCCCGTGCTCATGCAGCCGGACGACTTCAGCGACCTGATCGCACTAGCCGACGAGGACGATAACGATCCGCTGCAGTTGCGGCGCGAACCGAATCCAGCGGAACCCGGCGCACACGACGGCATGGCAAAGCTTCTGACAGCCGACATCGACGCAGCGGACCCGCTCGCCGCGCTCACGCTGGAATATCGTCACGCGCTGTTGAGCCAGGAGAGCGGCAACGCGCACGAGCCCAAGGCGTCGGCCGAAGATCACGGCGAGTCGATCATCGGCTCACCTCACGATCCGTTCGCCGAGCTTGTCGATCCGTCGCGTGCTGAAGCGTCGGTGTTCGACCTGCTGACGAAGGGGAAGAACATCGACACCCTGCTCGATAGCCTTGACTCGTTCAGTGCCGAGCAGATTTTCGAGGCGGACGAAACGCACGAGATCCTCGCGCTGCTCGCGCCGCGCGGAATTCCCGCGCACCGTGCGAGCAGAACCGCGCAGCTTGCGCGCGAAGAACATCACATGATCAGTATGGACAGCCACATCGCCATGCCTGAATCGATCGAATACGAAGAGCCTGAATTTTCAGATGAAAATAACCGCTGACCTGCCCAAGTCGGACACGCCAACACTTCGCAGCCTGCTCGACGCGCAGACTTACTGCGAACTCAAGGAGCAAACCATCGACAACGTGCGCAAGCATCCGTCGAACGTGCGCGAACGCTGGCTGTTGTTCGAGCTGTTGTGCCTCGACGGCGAATGGAAACGCGCGTTACAACAGCTGCAAACCTGGGCCACGCTAGAGCCGGAAGGCACATCGCGCGCCCAGATGTATCGCGGGCTGATTCGCAGCGAGATGTTCCGCGCCGAGGTGTTCGCGGGTCAGCGCGCGCCGGGCGAGATCAATCCGCTGCCCGAGTGGGTGAAATCGCTGCTGCAAGCCAACGTCATGCTGGGCGAGGGCAACCTCGCCGCCGCCGACGAACTGCGCGGCGCCGCGTTGAACGCCGCGCCGGCCACGCGCGGCGACAGCACGCAGATCGGCGCATTCGAGTGGCTGACCGATAGCGATAGCCGGCTGGGCCCCGTGTGTGAGCTGACCGTAGCGGGCGGGTATCGCTGGGTGCCGTTCGACTCGATGAAATCGCTGACACTCGGTCCGGTCACCGCGCTGGCCGACCTCGTCTGGCGCTCGGCCGTCGTGGGCCTACGCGACGCGACTATCCTGCGCGGCTACCTGCCGGTGCGCTATCCCGGCTCGGAAAGTGGTCCCGCCGCCACCCGGCTCTCGCGCGAAACAACCTGGAAAGACGTAGGGGAAACCGGCGTGATCGCGCTCGGCCAGAAAACCTGGAGCACCGACAAGGGCGACGTCGGCCTGCTCGACATCGGCGAATGCCGGTTCAATCACGACGAGCACGTATGACCACGTCCGACGCGCGACACCGGCAAGCCTACATGCCGTCGCTGATCGACCGCCTGCTCGACGATGCGCCCGCGCGGCGCAGCGAGCGGCCGGAGGCCTATGCGCCCAACAGCGAAGGCATGCGCCGCATCATCCAGCGTGATCTCGGCCTGCTGCTCAACACGACGAACCTGGACGACGAAATGGACATCGCGCGCTACCCCATCCTAGCCGCGTCGGTCGTCAATTACGGCATTCCCGCGTTGTCCGGTAGCTACCTCACCAGTCGCAACTGGGAAACCGTCGAGAAGATGGTCCGCAACGCGATCGTTCGCTTCGAGCCGCGGCTGATTCCGGAGTCGCTGCGCATCCGGCCGCTCAATAGCAAGAACCCGGTACGTTACAACCAGCTCGAGTTCGAGATTCATGGCCTCATGCGCTGGTCGCCCTATCCACTGGAATTTCGCATCCAGAGTGCATTCGACATCGAAATGAATCACGTCACGTTCGAACTGGGCTCCGGCAAGGGAAGTTGACATGGACCCACGATTTCTCGACTACTACAGCCGCGAACTGACCTACATGCGGGAAATGGCCGGCGAGTTCGCCGCCCAGCACCCGAAAATCGCGCGCCGCCTTGGCATGGAGGGCATCGACGTTGCCGACCCCTACGTTGAGCGGCTCATCGAGGCGTTTTGCTTCATGTCGGCGCGCACGCAGATCAAACTCGACGCCGAATTTCCGCGCTTTACGCAGCGCCTGCTCGAAGTGGTCTATCCGAACTATGTCGCGCCGACGCCGTCGATCGCCGTCGCGCAGTTGCGTCCGAGCCTGCGCGAAGGCGATTTCACGAGAGGGCTGAAGGTGCCCCGGCAAAGCATGCTGCGCTCGGCGATCCCGCCCGGCGAGCAAACCGCGTGCGAATTCCGCAGCAGCCAGGACGTCACGCTATGGCCTATCGAGATCGCTGAAGCCCGGCTCAGCGCCGTGCCACCGGATATCCCCGACACCGATCGCCATCTGTTGCCGCACCTGCAATTGCGCGGCGCGTTACGGCTGCGCCTGCGCACAACAGGCGAAGTGAAGTTCAACCAGATGACAGACTTCGACCGGCTGCCCATTTACATCGGTGGCGACGAACGTATCGCTTCGCATCTGTTCGAGCTGATCCACGCCGGCAGCGTCGCCTCCGTCGTGCGCGCGTACGGCGCGTCGAGAGACGAAGGGCACGTGGTCGCGAAAACACCGGTCGAATTTGAAGGTCTGCAAGCGCAACAGGGTCTGCTGCCGCTCACGTGGAATACGTTTCACGGCCACAACCTGCTTCAGGAATACTTCGCATGCCGCCAGCGCTTCTATTTCTTTGCGCTGACGCAGCTCGCGGCGGGTCTCGCGCGAGTGGACAGCAAGGAGGCCGAGGTCGTGCTGCTGCTCGACCGCCTGCCGGAAGAGCTGGCCGCGCACGTCGACGCAGCGCGTTTCCTGCTGTTCTGTACGCCGGTCATCAACCTGTTTCGCAAGCGCACCGACCGCGTCGAAATCAATCGCGCGCAAACCGATTTTCATCTGCTCGCCGACCGCACCCGGCCGCTCGACTACGAGATTTTTTCGGTGTCGCGCGTATTCGGTCAGCGAGCGCAAACATCGCTCGAAGTCGAGTTCAATCCGCTTTATCAGACGCTGCATAGCGACGTGGGCAACCACGGCCGCTATTTTTCGGTGCGCCGTGAGCAGCGCGCGCTGTCGGCCAATGCACGCAAGTACGGCACCCGTACGCCGTATATCGGGACCGAGGTCTACGTGTCGCTCGTCGATCAGGCGGAGGCGCCGTACGCTGACGACATTCGCTACCTGTCGGTCGAAGCGTGGGTCACGAACCGTGACCTGCCGCGCCTGATCCCGCGTAACGGCAAAACCGACCTCACGATGTCGGACTCCGTGCCGATCGAGGGCGTGCGCCTCGTGCATGCACCGAGCGCGCCGCGCGCGCCGTACGCGAGCGGTGAAACGGCGTGGCGTCTGATCAGGCAGCTGAGCTTCAACTACATGCCGCTCGCCGAACTCGACCACGGCGACGGCGGCCAGGCGCTGCGCAACATGCTCGGCCTCTTCATCGCCCCAGGCGAGCGCGAACAGGCACGGCAGATCGAGGCACTCGTCGGCGCACGCACTGAACCGGTGGTCCGGCGTCTGCCGGGCGACGGACTACTCGTGTATGGGCGTGGCGTGCGCTGCGAACTGACGGTCGACGAAACCGGCTTCTCAGGCATCAGCCCGTATCTGCTCGGCCTCGTGCTCGAGCATTACCTCGCGCGCCACGTCTCGATCAACGTGTTCACCGAAACCGAACTTCGTTCGATGCAACGTGGCCTGATCACCCAATGGCGGCCACGCATGGGCGGACGCGGAGCGGTATGAGCATGGATGGGGCAATGGCGAGCGCCGTCGCGTCAACGCGATCATCGCTCGATCCGCAATCGCTCGACGCGTGGTTCGATCCGGACACGCCGTGGCAGTCCGGCTTCCTGAGCCTGCTGCGGGCTATCGCCGCGCGCGACCCGCTGATGCCGTTGCCGGGCACCGCGAGTCTGCCGCAAGAAGAGCCGTTCCGGATCGGTCAGCAACCCACTCTGGCGTTTGCGCCACGCGAAATCGCGTCGCTCGGCATGCGAGACGGTTGCCTCGACGTGCGGCTGTTCGGGCTCGGCCTGTGGGGGCCGCAGGGGCCGCTGCCGCTGCATATGACGGAGCTGGCTCACAGTCGTGTGGAAAGCCACCAGGATCATGCGCTCGTCGGGCTGGTCGATCTGTTCCATCACCGCGCTCTGTCGCAGTTTTATCGCGCGTGGGCATCGGGGCAAGCCACCGCGTCGCTCGACCGTGCCGGCGACGAAACGTTTTCGTTCTACGTCGCCAGTCTGATCGGCGTCGACCCGGCCGAGGCGGAGCAGTCCTGTCTGCCCACGCACTCGCGCTACAGCGCGGCGGCGCACCTCGTGCGCGAGGCGCGAACTCCGCACGGCATCGCGGCGACGCTCTCGCATTACTTCGGTGTTCCGATGACGATCGAAGAATTCGTGCCGCACTGGATCCATCTGTCCGCATCGGAACATACGAGGCTCGGGGTGCCGGGGCCCGCGGCGATCATCGGTGAATGCGCCCAACTCGGCGAGGCAATTCCCGACCGGCAACACAAGTTCCGGCTCGTCGTGGGTCCGCTCGACCTCGATCAGTATTTGCGCCTCACGCCGCACGGCGAGGACTTGCCGACGTTCGTCGAATGGGTGCGAGCCTTCGTCGGCCACGAATACGCGTGGGAGGTCAAGCTGCTCGTCAACCCCCGCGCGGCGCCAGCCGCCTGCATCGGCACGTCGCAGAGACTCGGCTACTCGACGTGGCTCGGTGATTCCCTCGACGACCTGCCGGTCGTCGGCATGGTTTTCGAACCTGAACAGTACAACGACCGACCCCGGAGTTCCCTCGCATGAACGCCAACACTCCCGCCGCCGTGCTGCGCTACGCCGATCTGCTCGAACCGGTCTCCGCACACGCGCCTTGCGGTCCCGATCTCGAATACGATCCGGCCTTCGTGATGCTGCAGGCGGCCGCGGCCCCACGCGCCGAAGCGCAGTACGGCGACTTCGTCGACGTGCCGCCAACGGCCAATTGGGCCGACATTGAACGCGACTGCCGCGCGCTGCTGCTGCGGACAAAAGACATCCGCCTCGCGGTGATCCTGCTGCGTTGCCGAACCCGGCTCGACGGCGCGGCTGGCCTGCGCGACGGACTGGCATTGCTGATGGCCATGCTCGAATGCTATGGCGAAGCGCTCCACCCGCTGCCCGTGTTCGAAGGCGAGCGAGACCCGGCGATGTTCGCCAACGCGATCGGCGGACTCGTCGAACCGGATGGCACGCTGGCCGATGCGCGCGACATCCCGATGCCGAGGGCCGCGGGGCTTCAACTGCATTTGCGCGATATCGAAAAATCATTCGCGACGCCGCGCCAGAAGGACGCGCTCGCCCCTGAATCCGTCGCCCGGTTGCTAAAGGAATTGTGGGGCCGACGCGACGCGGCAATGGCCGCACTAGTCGAAGCGCAGTGTCTGACGCAGCGCATTGCCGCATGGTGCGATGAGATGCTCGACGCCGACGCGCCCGATCTCGGCGCGTTGTCCCGAGCGCTGGAGCCATTCGCGCAGCATCGGGTGGGCGGCGGCGGGTCCGCGCCAGTGCCCGCCCGAGCCGTCAACGAGCAGGACAACAAGCAGGACAACGACAGCGTGCGTGGATCGGCGTCGGCGATCGTGGCTACGGCGACGCTACCGCAGTCCGACGCGCGCGCCGATCTGCCAATCACTGCGCCTTCTTCAATGGATCGCTGGAGCGCGCTCGCAGCCATTCAGGAAACACGCATGTGGTTCGAGCAAAACGAACCGAGCAGTCCTGTCATTGTTTTGCTGCGCCAATCGGAACGAATGGTGGGCAAACGGTTTTCAGAACTCGCCCATATCATTCCCGCCGATTTACTCGCTAAATGGGACGTAGCCGACAGTTGAGGCGACGTGCGCGCATGTGCGACTTTCCCCGCTGTCAGCCCATTCAGTCCGCCGGTCAACCAACAACTTCCAATGAAAAGACTCATTCATTTTCTTATCCTGGTTTGCTTCGCGATACCCCATTTCGCGTTCGCCACCTGCACCCAGTTGAAGCCTTCGCAAATTTCCGAACTGCTGTCTCAAGGCTACATTGCGGGACAAACATTAACGGTCAACATACCGTTCCGGGAAAGCTCGGTATCGATCGATCCGGCGTTACCGGTCGGCTCGGTGATCGCCACGGGCTTGTCGCCGGCGTACGCGACCTATGCGAACTTCGCGGACTGCACCAACGGGGGCACGGTATCAATACAGTATTCCAACGCAACGCCGTCCGTTGTATTGGGGGCTACCGTCTATAACACGAACGTCCCAGGCATCGGCTTTCGTTTGACCTATCTTCGTGCAACCGGCGTGAACTCGCCACTTCCGTTTACGCCGTCCTTTCCCGCGGGCGAACCCAATCAGGTTATCTATGGGCGCTTCGGCATTGGCTCGCAATTCGAGATCGAACTGGTCAAAACGGGCGACATCGCAAGCAACGTCAACGTGATACTCAATACCGTGGGAGCCGGCGTCGCCGAGGGTGACGGCAATCGGGTCGTGACCATCACGGGCGGCAGCATCAACGTCAAGGTTCTTCCAAGTTGCTCGGTCAATACCAGTACACTGAACATCGATTTCGGCACGTTCGGCCCAAGCGATGTGTCGACCACAAGCGGGCCAACCCGGCCAGTCGACTTTACGGTGCTCTGCACCGGGCCCACGCCACCGGCTTCGATTACTGCCGTACTTTCCGGAACCCCCGATACAGAAGATAGCAGCATGTTGAAGAACACCGGCGCGACGCATCTCGCGATTCGATTGCGGGATGTTTCGACCAACACAATCTTCAGGCCCAACGATCCGACGAGCACCCTCGTCCACACACCGCAGGGCGCGATGCAATCGCCGTTTGCACTCGAGGCGACGGTGCTGCGCGTCGGAACAGCAACGCCGAGCGCAGGCAGGATCCAGGCAACCGCAACAGTCACGATGACCATTCTTTGAATCGACTATTCAACGACGAAGGTCCACCAGAATCAACGCGCATGACCCAGTTATCCGTCACACCGCCGCACTCGATCTTCGTGCAAATCGCGAGTTATCGCGACCCGCAGTTGATCCCCACCTTGCTGGATTTGATCCAGAAAGCTAGAAAACCTGATCTACTACGGATCATCGTCTGCTGGCAGCATGCGCACGACGAGACGATGATCCAATTCTGGCAGCACGGCTTTGGCAATTGGCGAACCGAGCAGACCGACAGCTGGACCATCCAACATCTCAGTCTTCGTGAAGCGAAAATCGAATTAATCGACGTGCCCCACATGATGACGCAGGGCGCATGCTGGGCTCGCAATCTGGTCCAACAGCGATACGGCGGCGAGCGCTACACGCTGCAACTCGATTCGCACCACCGCTTCGTCGACGCATGGGACACGCTCGCAATCGAGATGCTGGAGTCTTTACGCGATGCAAGTCCGAAACCCGTGCTGACCGCCTACCTTCCGATGTACGACCCCGAGAACGACGACGCTCGATCCAGCGACGAGCCGGGGATATTGGCCTATGCAAGGTTTTCCAGGGAAGGGGTGGTCCTGTTTCGCTTGAAGACACTCTCCGACTGGAGAACGCGCATTCGCCCGGTCCGTTCGCGCTTCTTCAGCGCGCACTTCGCATTTGCCGACGGTCACTTTGCCCAGGCGGTCCAGCACGATCCTGACTATTTCTTTCACGGCGAGGAGATTTCGCTTGCCGTCCGTGCGTTCACCCACGGCTATGACCTGTACAGTCCGCACAGGCTGATCGGTTGGCACGAATATCTGCGCTCATACCGCGTCAAGATGTGGAACGACCACAATCACGAGGCCAAGGAACGGGGTGAAATCGACGAGCCCTGGCACGCGCGCAACGAGCGCTCGTTGCAGCGCAATCGTGCTCTGCTCGGTATCGACGGAGAAACGTTGGCTGACATTGAGTTCGGCAAGTATGGACTCGGAGCGGAACGCACGCTCGCCGATTACGAGGCCTACGCGGGCATCGGCTTCAAGTGGCGCGGTGTCCAGCAGTCGGTATTGAATGATGTTCCACCAGTCGCGGGCACGCAACGTCCCGACGAAGCGACATGGAAAGCTTCTCTGCTACGCGCAAACGACGTCCGTGTGTGCGTGCATCAGAATGGATTCGACAGGCATCTGGTCACGCCCGGCGTCGAGCACGCGCTGCGGGCCGCGACGTCAGTCACCGTCGTGATTTACGGCAACGACGAGACGGTACTGCGCCGCGAGACCGTCGACGGCAGCGGTCTTTCCCGATACCGGAAAAACGGCTGGCTCGACTTCCATGTGACTTTCGAATCAGAACTTGGCCAGCTCCCAGCCTGCTACGTCGTGGAGTTGTTCGACGACGCCGGCAAGGTATTGAGCCGGGTCCGGTGCGCCATCGATGCATGACGCATCCGCGAGGACGACGCACGGAAACGCCTCCGGCGTCGCGCGGCCGACAGGACTGCACCACGTCAGCGGATTCGGCGCGTAGCGATACGGACTGGCTCCGCCTTCGCCATTGCGATCGGGGCTGATGTAGCGGCCCGCGTGAGGATCATAAAAACGCGCACCGTTGTAGTACAGCGTGGTTTCATCGTCCGCGTATTGGCCGGCATAACGAAGCGGCTGCGCAAACGCGTCGCTGCTTGGCCACTCCGGCGTCACGAGACTGCCCCACGCCCGGTAACGCCCGCGCCATGCCACCTGGCCGGTCTCATCCGTGAGCGCGACGGCCGTACCGGCGACGTCAGTGTGATAGTGATAGACCTGCGTGTTCTTGATCGCGCCATCATCGGTGAGGGTCTGGTCCACGCAAGCGAGCGGCGCGAAGCCGGTTGAGCGGTCGGGCTCGGGTTGATACAGGTACGTGCGCAGTTCCATCGCGCGCTGCTGCTGGATCAGTCTGTGTCCTTGCCACAAATAGCGCGTGACCTCGTCCTGTTCCGGCGTCGATGACTGCTGCGCGCGCCGTGACGAAGCGGGTTCGACACGCCTGCCGATACGCCGACCGATCGCGTCATACTGATAGCGCACGGTATAGCCCTTGCGATGCGCGGCGATGACGTGCCCCTCCGCATCCCAATCGAGCGATAGCGTATGGTTGCGGCCACGCCTACGCACCAATTGCCCCCACACATCATAGTCATAACGATGTCCGCGGCATTCCCGTAACCGGTGGTCGGGATACGCGGCCGGGAACCAGCTGCCGCCAGGCGTATCGAGCAGATTGCCAGCGGCGTCCCACGTGAAATACTCGATGTCCCCCTTCTCCGACACCGAGCGCAACAGACAGCCACGCCGGTCGTAGTCGTACCACGTCTGACCGTCGGCCTCGGCGCCCGTCCTGACGATCACGTCAGCGAGACTGTAATCGGCTTCGCGCCACAATCCGGCGACAGGTTCTGTCACGCAGCCCGGCGTATCCACGTCGCGCCCCGTCACCGAACGCCACCACACCGGCAAGCCGAGCGGCGAATAGCCCGTATGCGTGCGCAAACGGCCTTGCGTGCGCGCAACCGGACGCCTCATCGCGTCATACCAGAAGCGCGCAATCTGTCGATCGTCCAGTTCGACGAACGCGACAGCGCCAGTTTCGAAGCGACGCATACGCAACTCCTGCCTCTGTGGCAGCTGAATCGCGACAAGGCGGTCAACGACGTCGTACGTGTAGCGCAGTGTGCCGTTTGCGCCGTGCTCGGCGATCAGACGGTCACCGGCGTCGTGTTCGAAGCGGATCTCATCCGCTCCGATTCCGAGTAGCTCGCCTTCTCGTGTTGGCTCGCGGCTCACGCCGTCGAGCAATCCGCGCGGCCCGTAGCGATACATATAGCGATTGTGCGCGGTCTCACGCCGGATCAGACGGCCCGCGCGGTCGTAGTCGAACGTTTCGCGACGCTGTTGCCCGCCCGCCTGCCACGTGAGACAACGGACCTGCCCGGTATCCGCATAGTCGAAGTTGCGTTCCACGCCATCGGCATCCGTGATCGACAGGCAACTGCTCGCATTCCACCGAAGCAACTGCACCGCGCCGTTCGCGCTTTCGATTCGAACCGGGCGCCCATGCGCATCGTATCGACGCACGATCACGTGCCCCTCTTCGTCGACCGCGCGTACGACATTGCCGCGCCGGTCTCGATACCAGTGCCGGCTTCGGCCACTCGGGCCGACGAACGACGTCCGCTGGCCAGCCGCATTCCACACATGACGCTCGGCCTGACCGTCCGGACGCGTGATGGTCAACGGTCGGCCGAGCCCATCGCGCTCGATTCGCGTGACCGCGCCGAGCGCGTCGGTCACACTGACTACGTAACCATTGACGTCATACTCGTAGTCCGTCGTGCTTCCGCCAACTCCGGTGCGACGTGTCACCTGCCCCCACGCGTTATGCGCGAAGGTCGTGGCGACCCCCTGCGCATCCGTCGAGCACACGACATCGCCATCGTCACCATATTCGAAACGCGTGAATTCTCCAGACGGGGTTTGATAGTGCAACGGCTGCAAGCGATCGTTGCGTGCCCACATCCACACACGGCCATCGCTTAACACAACTGACACGGGCTCGCGTGACGCAAACGCATACTGCGTCGAGCGGGTTGCGCCCTGGAGATCCGTCTCACACGCGACGCGTCCGAGCCCGTCGTATTCGACGTGAACCACCCGCTCGCCGGGCAGTTGCATGGTGAGCGGCGCGACAGCGTCGCCGTAGTCGAACCGGTAGCGCCGGTCATCGAAGTCTGTGTGCGACAGCACGCGGCCCTGCTCGTCGTATTGCCAATGCGCCGTGTTGCCGAAGACGTCGCTGACCTCACTGGTCCGGCTATCGAAGTCGTAGGCGAAGCGCTCACGCGCGCCTTCTGACGTGACTCGTCGAATCACGCGCGCGGCGCCGCCGATCGTCTGCCACACATAGCGTGTCGCCATTCCGAGCGCGTCGGCTTCTTCGACGATCCGCCCATCGCGGTATGCAAAGCGACGCACGATTTCGCCGACCCGGTTGCGTACCTCGGTGAGTTCGCCGCGCTGGCTGTAGCCGTACTGGACCAGCGCGCCGGTGGGACCGCCGTCGACACACTCGACAGCGCTCAGACGCGCGCCCATCCGCGCTTCGTAGTGCATGCGCAGCTCGTGGCCGCAGGTTCCACGCATGCGCAGCAAGCGCCCGCCGGGATCCCAGATCAGGCCGATCCGCTGCTGACGAAGATCCTCGACGTATTTGAGCCGTGCGATTCCGTTCGCGTCGAAGTCGCCGAACACGCGGTAATGCGGCGTCAGATCCGCGACGACGAGGCGTCCGTCGCTCAGATGCGCGATGTGCAACTGCGCAGCCGACGCAATCACCTGCGACCCGCGCTCGGGAAACGGCACGCTGAGCGTGCTGCCGTATTCGTCGGTGTAGAGCAGTTGATCGTCCCGCTTGTGCAGCGTGACTTCCCAACTCGTGCGCCAACCGACGCCGAGCAGCCCGAGCGCGTGCTGCGCGCTCGAATAACAACGCGACCATACGAGCGGAAGACGGCCTCGCAGCCTGAAGTCGGTTTCGTCGGTAGGTAGGCAGATTTTGCTGCCGCTGATTACCTCGACCGAGCCGCACAGAATGCCCGACAGCGCACGACGCATCCGAAAGCGGTCGACGACGTCGCCGAGCCGCTCACAGCGATCGAGCAACGGTCCGACACTGGCGAGGGGCAATACGACGCCGGGCAAGCCGACCAGCTCGCCGCCGATTCCCGCGACTCCCGTCGTCACATGGCCCCCATCGTCATCATGAACCGATGCGCACGTCTGGCGAGCCAGCGGAACACGGCGCGCCACACGAAACCTTGCCGCCAACCAATGCCGCCGGCACGTTGTTGATCAACACCGTACCCGAACCCGCGACCACAGCTTGCGAGCACGGGTGCAGCGCGCAAACGGCAGAGCTCATACCGACGAGCGCCGCAGGCAATCGATTGATGAAGACCGTCGGGGAACCCGAGACGATCGAACCGCCATGTCCGATCGCATCGCCTTTGCGAGCCGCTGGAAACATGATCGATTTTCTCCTCATGGAAACTGAACGTCCGTGCAGGGCGATGCGCGAAGGCATTCGCCGTCTGCACGGTATTGCGAGATACGCTGTTACGCGTCTGAGCCGGTTGCGGGCGGTGTTTCGATCGGCGGCGGCGGTTCTTCCGAGGGCGGCGGTTCTTCCGATGGCGGCGGTTCTTCCGACGGTGGCGGCTCCTCCGACGGTGGCGGCTCCTCCGACGGTGGCGGCTCCTCCGACGGTGGCGGCTCCTCCGACGGTGGCGGCTCCTCCGACGGTGCGGGCTCTTCCGATGGCGGCGGTTCCTCCGATGGCGGCGGTTCCTCCGATGGCGGCGGTTCCTCCGATGGCGGCGGTTCTTCCGATGGTGCCGGCTCTTCCGAGGGCGGCGGTTCTTCCGAGGGCGGCGGCTCTTCCGACGGTGGCGGCTCCTCCGACGGTGCCGGCTCCTCCGACGGTGGCGGCTCCTCCGACGGTGGCGGCTCCTCCGACGGTGGCGGCTCCTCCGACGGTGGCGGCTCCTCCGACGGTGCGGGCTCTTCCGATGGCGGCGGTTCTTCCGATGGCGGCGGTTCTTCCGATGGCGGCGGTTCTTCCGATGGTGCCGGCTCTTCCGATGGTGCCGGCGCTTCCGACGGCGGCGGCTCTTCCGACGGCAGTGGTTCTTCCGTCGGCAGCGGACATATCGTCGGAAGCGGCTCGCCCGATGGAGGTGGCGGAATAACTGGAACGTCCAGCGCATCGAGCACCACTACAGGAACTGGCACCGTCACTGCGCTGCCGCATTCCTTGTCACCGGGGTTAAGGTCCAGCGGCGTGCCTTGCACCACGACACGGGTGTCACCCTGGATGCGGATCGACTTACCAATGAGCTTGATCTCGCCATCCTTGTTCATGGTCAGCGACGACTTGCCGCACACGATAGACAGCGCCCCCCCGGCCGACAGCGAATAGGCTCCGCCTACCGCGTGCGTCGACGCGCCACCAACCGTGACCGTACGTGCACCGCCCACCGTCAGAAGGGAGGCACCCCCAACCGCGGTCTCCTCCGCCCCGCCAATCGAGACAAAGTGTGCAAGACCCACGGAATAGAAGGCGACACCCTTCACCCTTACCGAGTACTTGCCGCCGACGATCGTGCTGGACGTCGCCCCGACGGTCATGCTGTGCGCCGCGGCCACGCCGATCGTGTAGTCGGCACCGACGACGTGTGACTCATTCAGCTTCGTCAGGCGGTTCATGTCCCGTTCCGCCTGCAACGTGAATTCCTCGGCACCCGCCTTGTCCTCGAAGCGGATGCTGTTGTAGTTCTGCAGGCCCCCTTCCATCGACCGGCTCATGAAACCGCTCTGCGTCGCGTTGCCTGGCAAGTCATAGGGCGGACGCGTCGCCGCGTTGTACAGGCTCCCGGTGATCAGCGGACGATCCGGGTCGCCGTTCCAGAAGTCGACGATGACTTCCTGGCCGATGCGCGGAATGTAGATGCCACCGAAACCCTGACCGGCCCACGCCTGGCTCACACGGACCCAGCAGGAGTCGGTTTCGACGTTTTGGCCGTAACGGTCCCAGACGAAGCGGACCTTCACGCGGCCGAATTCGTCGGTCCACAGTTCCTTGCCCTCGGGACCTACGACGACAGCCGACTGCGGCCCGTTGACGACCGGCTTCGAGGTCTCCCGCGGCAGTCTGAACACTTCGCTTGTCGGTTGCACGTCGAACTTGTTGCTGCAGGTGTATTCGTAGCCGCTACCCGATTCGTCCGGCGTACCGGTCAGGTCGAGCTTCGTACCGATGACGAGGTATTCGCAGTTCGCGGCCGTATAGTCGTAGTTGGTCAACACGAACGTCTGCCCGCACGCGAGTCCCCGTACGTTACCTTCGCCTTTCGCTCGCGTACCCGGCGCGCGCAGTGCTTCCATGCGCGTACGCGCGAGCAGTTCACCGTGGCTGCTGTCGGTGTAGTCGCCCGGCCAGTCGTAGCGCTCGAGCAGGTTCCAGCTGGTGTCGCGCGGTTGCTGATTGATCGCCCGCATGTCGGCGCGCGAACGCGTGAAGTCGAAGTCGCTCGTCACGTAGTGACCGGTGCACAAGACTTCGGCCGTCGAAAACGCGCTGATGTATTCGGTGTCGGTCTTGCCGCCCTGCGGTTGGAACGCCAGTGTCCGGTATGAGGGGTTCGGCGAGTGGCGGTGCGCGCCAATGTGATCGCACAGCACGAGCCGGTGCTTGCCGTCGGCATGCTCGAAAAACCAGTAGATGCCCCACTCTTCCATCAGGCGATGAATGAAGTCGTAATCGGTCTCGCCGTACTGGACCTGGAACGCGCGCGGTTCGTTGGTCGGACTCTCACCCTCGAGCGCATAGCGGCTCACGTCGAGGCGCTTTTCGACCGGGTACGGATAGTCCTTCAGCACCTCGTCGATGATCTCGATGACCGTCCTGTTCTGGAAAATCTTGTAGTCGGTCGTCAGGGTCGCCAGCCACAGCCACGGCTTCAGCACGACACGATAGACGTTGTAGCGGCCTTCCCGACGCAGGTATTGCGCGGCGACGACGAGTCCGGTGATTTCGCGCTGACATGCTTCGGTGTCGGCGCTCGGCTGGAGGTCGATCGCGACGGTCATTTCCTTGCCTAGCAGCGCCTTCAGGTCGAGGTTGGCACTGACGGCAAGCGGTACCGTGTAATCGTCAGGCGTGCGCAACAGCAGTTCGTACTCAAACAGCTTGCCGAGATGCTCGTCGCCGTTCAGTGACATGAACTCCAGCGCCGGCTGCGTCTGTCCGTCCGCGGTCTGCCCCGGCCACCGCGGTATCGCCGCGCTGGATACGGTCACTGAGCGGCTTTGCACACTTATCGCGTTCAAGGGATTACTTGACATGCACTCCTCTAAATTCTCTATATCGAAAAGACGCTACAGTTCGTCGGCGAATGCGGAGCCTGACGACGCGTCCGCTCGCCTTCCCATCGCGTTTCCGCTACCGGGACAACGAAAATCGCGCAGCAACGCCGTGAGTTGCGGTCCTGAATGTCCGCCCGATGTCAGTTCGATGACCGCGTGCCGGTCGTCGAAATTGAAGTCCACCGCCGAGCGGCTCGACGACAACGTCGACGTCACGCGGCCCCGGTCGATCAGACGGAACAGCGCCCACGGACCTTCGGTCATGACGGTCGACGTGTCCGGACGCACGCGTGGATTCGCGGTGAGGCCGGCCATCGAACCGCCGCGCGGCCCCGGCCAGGTGATCGGGGACGTCGTGACCGGACCATGCGCATAGCGCAGGTTTTGCCCGTCGACGTCGATGAGCAGATCGGTAATCTCGGGGTCCAGCGACACGACCTTGAGGCCCGCGTTCCACGACATCCGGGTCGCGCCGGGATCGCGAAAAAATGTCTGACGGATCGCCGCGGCGCGCTCGAACGGTTCGAGGCCCGGTCCCTGCATGGGCGGCATGCCCGGGCTGACCGGCTTATAGCGCCATGGCCGCATGCTCGTATCGACGCGGCTGGCGAGCGTCTTGTGGAAGAAGTCGTCGAGCAGGCCGCCGGCCGCGAACACGCGATTGAAATCGTCGATGTCGACTTCCTGGGCGCTCGCGGCAAACGGATATTTGCCTTCGACAGCACGGCGGCATTGCGCGCCAACGCTCGATTCGACCTGCATCGTGAGCAGGGAGCCGACATTGCGGTCCACCTTGCGCATCGACTGCGACGCGAGGCCCACGAGCACGGCCCGAAACGGCGGCGGAAGCTTCTGCGCCTCGAGCTGCATCGTGGAGCCGAGGTCATCCGTGGGCGGCATGCTGTTGGTGGCGAGCACGTCGCCGGCCGTCATCAATCGCGTGTACTGCTCGTTGATCAGCCCGATGACGCCGCCCAGCTGCAGCACGCCGCTGCCGCCAGGCAGCGCGCTCCCGCTATCGGCCTGGCCGGTCACGACTTCGCGCAGCGCGGCAAAGCGTCTGTCGACCAGTTCACGTTCCATCTTCTGTTGCGCGAGCTGACCGATCGTGGCGGTTGCGGCCACGGCGCTCGCCGCGCGCGCCGCCTGCGAGCGACGCATGATCACGTTGATGGCACTACCGGCGGCCGACGGCTCGTCCGCGCCATCAACGATCGACAGCGACGTCTCGCGCGCGGCCGTTCGCGCGAGTCTCGCCAGCGGCGAATCCGGCGCAGCCAGCGTACGCAGCGTCTGCAGATCGGGCGCCAGGGTGCCTTCGCTGCCAGACACCGGTCTCACGTCGTCGAGAAACTGGCTCCAGTAATTGCCATAGTCGGTCAGGTATTGGCGACGGATATCGTCGGCGAGCCTGTCCTTGCGCGGTGCGTTGCCGTTTGCCATCCGCCGCCGCCGCGCCGACGCATCGGCCTCGCCCATCACCCAAGCGTCCTGTTTTCGCGCCTGCTCGAGAAAATCAGGGAGGCGCTTGTTAAAAACGGCGTGATAGCCGTCGTAGGTATAGAGACCGGGGATACCTCGCGCGAGCGTCGAACCGCCGGCCAGCATGAACACGGTAGTGGCCTGCGGACCCGCGGCGCTCAGCAGCGTGACGTTCTCGGGCGCCTCGGGAGCCATGGCGTTCATCGCACGTTCGTAGAGCCGTCCGGACGCCGGATTGCGGCCAAGGAACTCGCGCGCGCGGCGCACGAGCCGTGCATTCACCGGTCTTGCCGGCACCGCGGGCACCCCTTCCACGATCAGCGCATCGAGGTGACGCGCCATCACGTTGCGCTCGCCGAGCGATGCGACGCTGTTGGCGTGTTCCCAGTCGCCGAGCACCCATGCCTTGACCGCTTTCGCGTCGTAGTGCGAGCCATCGAACAGCATCAGGTAGACCATCAGCGTGCGATAAACGCCGTCCGCGTCCTGTACGCCGATTTGCGTATCGAGCACCGTTTCGAGCCGGCCGACGACTTGCGGCAGCAGCATCTGTTGCAGCAGATTGTTGTAAGTCTCGCCGGCCGCGGCGCGGATGGCGGGCGCCGTGTAGAGCCCGTAGTGCCATGCGACACCGGGACTGTCGAGGTCCATGCCGTCGAACTGAGGCAGGTCACGCGACGCTGACAGAAGCGTCCCCATCGTCCCGGGCTGCGGCGCCTTCCGTTGCGACAAGACCCGCGCGACGAGCGCATTGGCCTTGCCATCGATCGCGGCGAGATACTCGCGGTTGTTGCCGAAGCTCACGACGAGCGCACCAATCAGCCACACCGCCACGACGATCGCGAGCAGATGTCCGATAAGACGCAACGCGCGGAAGCGGACTTCCCAGTACAGGTTCGGCCGCACCAGATGCGCTTCGGCCAGGATCACGCGCTGAAACAGATTGCGCAAGAAATAGCCGCGATAGCCGATAGGCGTTGCGTCGCCGGACGACGGCGAAACCGTTTTCGGCGCGGCACCGAACCAACCCGCGAGCCCGCGACGCAGCCGCTGCAAGAGCGTGGAGCTGTCGGCGGACACGGCCTCGTGAGTTTGCGCCGCGCTCGTGAAATAGACGCCGCGCAGCGTGCTGTTCAACTGCGTGTCGTCGTATTTCGAATCGAGAAACACCAGCGCGAGCAATTCATTGAGTTCCGCGCACAGGCTACGAAATTCTGACGGCAGCGCATAAAGTTTCTTGCGCGGATCGACCTCGTACACCTCTTGCAGCCTCGTGTTGACGCCGTCTTCGAGTCCCTGCTCCAGCTCACGCATTTCGGCCGCGCAGTTCAGGCGCAGTGTGTCGCGGCCGTGTTGTACCGCCGCTTCCTGATAAGGCAGTGTGAAGCCGAAAATCTGCGCGCGGCTTTCCGCCGTCAACGACTGGAAATACTCCCCAAAGCCGGGCAGCAGATCGAGCTTCGTGACGAGCACGTAGACGGGGAATCGAATCCCCAACTGCTGGCGCAACTCGCCGAGCCGAGCGCGCATGGACGCGGCGAGCGCCTTTCGTTCCGGCGCTGGGCGCGTCAACAACTCTTCGACCGAAACGACCAGCAACGCACCGTTGATCGGCGCGCGCGGGCGCCGCTTGCGAAGCAGCCCCAGAAGGCCGCACCACTCGGCCTCGTTCACGCTCTTCAGGTCTTCCGGATTGACGTCAACCTTCGCGGCGTCTTGCGACGTTGCGTCCTGAACCGTATAGCGGCCAGCGGTGTCGATCAGCACCGCCTCGTTCGCGAACCACCAGTCGCAGTTCGCCGTTTCGACGCGGCTTCTCAGCGACGCCGCGACCATCTGATCCGCCTCCGGAAAATCCAGACCCGAGTTCAGGATCAACGTCGTCTTGCCGGCGCCTGGCGAGCCCACCACCATGTACCACGGAAGTTCGTACAGGTAGCGCTGGCTTTCGAGCAGACGACGTAGCCCTGCCGGTCCGCCGCGCATGCGTTTGAGCTTGTCGATGGCCTTCGCGACGACCGCGTGAAGCGCGCGGATTTCGTCTCGTGCGACAGGGGTCGCGGCCGACTTCTTCGTGAACGGGTTCAGAACGCGCTGCAGCAGCACGTCATCGCTGCGCACTGCCCGCCACAGACGATACAGCCCATAGATCGCGTAGCAGGCAAGCAGCACCGAGATCAGCAGCACGCGGGACCATGTGGTGCCGAGTGGATGCGTTTGGCCGAACGCGAGTATCGGTCCGAAATACCAGAGCGCGAGACACAGCATCGCGACGCCGATGACGCCAGGCGACCAGCCGAGCAGCCAGAACAGCAGCAGCAATAACAGCACGACGATCGACAGCGTGCGCGAGAGCACGCTCTCGAGTGGGCGGTAGTCGCCAAATGCAATCAGAGGTCCCACGAACCAGACGGCCACAGCAGTCACGAGGATCGCGGCGAGCACCAGCGTCTGGCGCGTGAGCACAAGTTTCGATAAGCGGTTCAAATAAGACATCAAGGCTTTCCCGTTAATGCGTGACGAAGACTTCCACGCGTCGATTGCGGGAACGACCTTCCGCTGTACTGTTGTCCGCGACAGGTTGTGTATCGCCCTTGCCGACAGCCTCGATGCGATTGCCGGGCATGCCGTGCGCCTTCAATACGTCGGCGACGAACGCGGCGCGCCTTTCCGATAGCACCAGGTTGTCAGGAAACTCCGCCGTATGAATCGGCTGGTTGTCGGTGTGCCCGGTCACCGTGACATTGCCGCCGACCCGGACGACCTCCTGCGCGACCTTGGTCAACACCGGATCCAGTTCCGGTCGAATGCGGCTTTGCCCCGGCAGGAACACGTAGTCGCCACGGAACACGACCCGGCTGCTGCTCGCGTTCTCTTCGACGGAGACCTGGCCGCGAGCGATCTCGTCTTTCAGCAAAATCGACAGGCGCAAGCGCTCGTGAACGACCGGAGCCGCGACCTTGATCGGCTCTCCGATCGCGAGAATCTTCGCTTCCAGCGCATTGCTTTGCGCCAGAAGCCGATACTTGTACCAGGCGAACAGCGAGAACACACATAGCGCAGCGACGCCCGCCGTTGCCCAGACCGGCACGCTTTTCAGCAGCCGCATCCTGCCCGGCTCCTTGCCGCGCCAGTGCGGCGACAGTTCGAGCCGCATCGTGTCCCGCGTGCCGCTGATAAGCGTCAGCATTCGCTGCCGAATCTGCTCCAGATGACGTGGACCGTCCGCGGCAACACTGTAGCGTCCTTCGAATCCAAGGCTGAGAATGCGATACAACACCTCGAGGACGTCGATGTACTCCTGGGGATCCGTTGCCATGCGGCCGATCAGCAGGAAGAACTTCTCGCCGCCGTCCACTTCTCCTTCGAACTTGAGCAGCAGCCCCCCCGCGGCCCAAATTCCACCGCTCCCCCAACGCGTGCGGTTGGCGGCTTCGTCGAGCGCGGTGCACAGCGCGTAACGGACAGCCGCCACGTGCTTCCACGGCAAACTCGCTTTGTCGCAGACCTTCTGGAATGCGGCGACCTCACGCACCAGCAGCGAGCGCAAGCTCGCAACCGCAGCCAACGAATCGAGCGAAGCCGGCATGTCCGCCAGCATGCGCAACAAAGGCTGCGCGGCTTCACACAACGGATTGCGCGCAGCCTTCATGCGCTCCAGACGCGTCTGCACTTGTTCCGGCGGATCGAACGCGGCCGCATCGACCACCGGTTCCTGATTGGCGACACCCGCGGTTGTGGAACGTCCAGCGGGAATGGCAGACGGCTGGCTCCGGCCAGAAGCAGAGTTGTCGGGGTTCAACAGAAACTCGAACGCGTCGTCCCCGTATGCACCGGCACTCATTTTTGACGCACGCCCCACAGCTCAAGCTTGAGTTCCGGGAAGTGCCCGGCGACATGCATGGCAAGCCCTCCGTGCCGCGCAATCTGTTCCCAGAACGGTCCGGTACGCGACAGTTCGAAATAGATAAAGCCCGAGTTGAACGGAATCTGGCGCGGAGGAACCGGCAGCGCCGCTACTGCCAGACCCGGCAGGTGCGAACGGATCAATTCCGGCAAGCGCTGCGGATGACTGATCTTCGTTTGTGCAAGAAACTGCTGCTGCAGCAATTCGGAAGGCATCTGCGCGCCCACGGCGAGCACGAGGCTCGAATAGCCGGCCAATTCGTTCGGCAGCATGGCGGCCGTACGGATGCCATGCGCCTGCTCCATAAGCGGAATGGGCTGCGCACCACGAATCAACACCTGGTTCAACAGATAGTGAACCTCCTCGACGAGGGGCCTGATACTGCGGTAGAGCTGCGCATGGTCATAGCCCGGCGCCGCCCGCGGACGCCGCGTTTGCGGACGCACGAAGGTCGAAAGCTCGCCCGCGAAAAGCGCGAGCTCGCGATACAGGGTCACCGGCGCGGTCTCCTCGAGTTGGCAAATATGCTCGAGCAGCGGCTCATAGCGATTGAGCACCTGGAGCAGCAGATAGTCGGCCACTTCGGCCGCCGCGCCCGTACGGCCATCAGCACCTGACAGACGGGCGGCGAGCGCGTCGGCGCGTAGTCGCGCGAGGCCGTGCAGCTGCATCGCCCATTCGCGCAGCAGTGGATTCGCGCCGTAACCGGTCACGGGCGGAATGTGGTCGGCGCTGTGCAGCGACACGGCGCCGTCGGCGTGCAGCGCCTTCACGCGCGTCAGCGCAAGCCCGATCCACGACTGCGTCAGCTCTTTCTCGGGCAACAGCCGCAAGCGCAGATTCGAGAGTTGGACGGGCTTCGGACCTTGGCCGATCGCGTTGCTGTCGCGCAGTTCGGCGTCGTACGCATGGTAACGGGCCAGCGATCCGCTCTGCTCGGTGAAGGCGGTTTCCTCGGTGTTAGGCAAGCGAAGCGGGACCGCCAGGTAAATCACCTGCTCCTGATGTTCCGGTCCGATCGTCAGTGGGGGCGGGGGCAGCGTCAGGCCAGGCACCTCGAACGGTGTGCCGTCTGGAAATACGCCGAGCCCGCTCTTGAACACCAGCTTGCCGAACGCGAGCGATTCCTGATCGATTTCATAACGGCTGAAGCCCCAGAAAAACGGGCTCATCGGCGCGCTCCGGCGATGCGCGAACGACTCGAAATACCGCTCCTGCTGCTGAAACAATTGCGGGCGCAGGAAGAGTCCTTCGCTCCAAACAACTTTGCTATACCAACTCATCGAAATTAGTCTGACTTTGAAATCGAAACAGTGCGCTGATCGAGCTGGATCGTCAGCTTCTGTTCCTTGTCTGGAAGAGCCATCCTGTACCATGCGGCGTCGGGCGCGATTGGCAACCGGTAAACCGCGCGCCAGACCGATTTCCCGAGATCCCGGTAGCCGGCCAGCACGCCAATTGCGGTAGTGGCGGGGTTCGACTTCCGGACGATCTCGCGTGTATCGCCGGGACGCAGAATAAATTCGTCAACGACCAGCACATCGTCGCCAAGGACTTTTTTGTCGTCGCTTTGCAGCGTGAAAAAGTCGCCGGTTTGAAACGCCGTCGGCGACTTCAGTTCGTAGACCCGCACGAGGATCGGCGCCGCCGTTCCCCACTCGTTCGGATTGACGTTCTCGTTTGCCGCGATCTGAAGCCGGAGGGTCGTTCGCTCCTTGACAACGGGAGCCGACGCGGTAGCGCACCCGGACAGCCATGTGCTCGCCCCGCTTAGGGCTAGCCAGCCCCCGATACGCAGCCATATCGCGAAGCGGGAAAAAAAGATCGAAACCATCTGACGGTATCAAGGTGATCTCGCACATCGCCCTGAATGAACCAGGATGCCTGCATCCAGCCGGGCATCCCGGTTAACAACCTTCACACGGCGTCCCGGACAAAAGGGTCGTCGTGCCAAGATTCAGGAAAATGTGCGATTTAGGCCGTGTTCTTCTTGATATCGAAGGTCGCCGTGATCGCACCGCCGCTACCGCCTTGCGCGTTCTGCACCACATATTCCTGCTTCAGGCGAGCAAAGGACAGACGCACCGTTTCGCACGGACGCGATTCACTGTCGCTGACGCCGGACGGATGCACCGAGGTAACCAGCACGTCGTTCATCGTGAATTTGATGTATTCGAGCGGATTACCGCCAGCCTTGCGCACGACGAGTTTGGCTTCGTCGATGTGCTTACCGGTCAGGCAGTATTGCGTCAGGTTGGGCGTTGCACGATCGATGAAATGCTCAAACGTGAAGTCCTCGACCGTGGCTCGGCCAGCGCCACCACCGGAACCAACGTGCATATTCGATTGCTGCGTAACGCCCCACGCCCAGCTCAGAACATCGATTTCGTCCTTGTGGTTAGCGTCTGCCGACTCACCATCAATCCCGTTAATCTTGAGAAAGATGTCTTGCGCCATAAAAATACTCCTTGGTACCGATTAGTTTTAAAGATGCTCAATGAAAGTCAGGCATATTTAGTGAGCGCCTGTCCGTCGCTCATTCACCGAATGGACGGTAGACGTCAGATCAGGCTGCATCCTTCACGAGCGGCAGCTTCGCGACGAGACGCAAAGAAACCGTCAGACCTTCAAGTTGGAAATGCGGACGCAGGAAGAACTTCGCCTGGTAATATCCCGGATTTCCCTCGACGTCCTCGACGACCACTTCGGCCGCGGCCAGCGGTCGACGTGCCTTGGTTTCCTGCGACGAATTAGCGGGATCGGCGTCAACGTAGTTCATGACCCATTCGTTGAGCCATTGCTGCATTTCGTCCCGCTCCTTGAATGCGCCGATCTTGTCGCGCACGATGCACTTCAGGTAATGCGCAAAGCGCGAGCACGCGAACAGATACGGAAGACGTGCCGATAGATTCGCGTTCGCAGTTGCGTCGGGATCGTGGTACTCGACCGGCTTCTGCAACGATTGCGCGCCGATGAACGCCGCGTAGTCAGTGTTCTTGCGGTGAATGAGCGGTATGAAACCACTCTTCGACAATTCCGCTTCGCGGCGGTCGGAGATCGCAATTTCCGTCGGGCACTTCATGTCGATGCCACCGTCATCCGTCGGGAACGTGTGACACGGCAGGTTTTCAACTACCCCACCGCTTTCCACGCCGCGAATCAGCGTGCACCAACCGTAGTTCTTGAACGAACGGTTGATGTTCACCGCCATTGCGTAGGCCGCGTTCGACCATACATAGCGTTGATGATCCGCGCCGGCGGTCGCCTCTTCGAAATTGAATTCGTCGACAGGATTCGTCTTGACGCCATACGGCAGACGTGCAAGGAAACGCGGCATTGCAAGGCCGATGTAGCGCGCGTCTTCCGAACTACGCAGCGAGTTCCAAGGTGCGTACTCGAGGTTTTGCGTAAAAATCTTCGTCAGGTCGCGCGGGTTGGCGAGTTCCTGCCACGAGTCCATCTGCAGCACGGACGGTGCCGCACCCGTAATGAACGGCGCATGCGACGCTGCCGCCACCTTTGCAATCGAGCCCAGCAGGTCGACATCGGCCGGCGTGTGATCGAAGTAGTAGTCGGCGACGAGACAGCCGTACGGCTCGCCACCCAACTGCCCGTATTCTTCCTCGTAAATTTGCTTGAAGAACGGACTCTGGTCCCACGCAATCCCTTTATAGCGCTTCATTGTGCGACGCAGGTCGTCCTTCGACACATCCATAAAGCGGATCTTCAGCTTCTCATCCGTTTCCGTGTTCGCGACGAGGTGATGAAGCCCACGCCATGCGCTTTCAAGACTCTGAAAATCTTCATGGTGGAGAATCAGGTTGATCTGTTCGGATAATTTGCGATCGATCTCCCCAATAATTGACTCTATGTTTTTGTACGCGTCGTCGGACACCGTTGCCGATGTAAGCAGTGCTTGTTGAGCGAGCGTCCGGACAGCCCCCTCGACAGCCTCGCGCGCGCGCTCCGTTTTGGGCTTGAATTCGCGCGATAGGAGTGCATTGAAATCGGACTGATTGGTCACGCTCGCCGTTGCCTTGGCGCGCGTGTTCGCTTGAAGTTCGGCCATCATTTCCCCATTGTTTCAGGCTGTGCTTTCGTGCGGAAAGCAAAAATCATTCGTTGGTCACCGGTTCGCCGGCGGATGCCGCTTCCGGCTTTGGCGCCTTTGCGAGCGCTTCGAGTAACGCTGGGTCTCTCAACACCTTGCTGACTAGGTTTTCCGCGCCACTTTTGCCATCCATATACGTTTGCAGATTGGCGAGTTGCGTACGCGCCTCGAGTAGCTGCGCAAGCGCGTCAACCTTCTTCGCGACGGCTGCGGGCGAGAAGTCGTCCATGCTTTCGAACGTGATATCGACCATCAGATGACCTTCGTTCGTCAGCGTGTTGGGCACCGCGAACGCAACACGCGGCTTCATGGCCTTCATTCGCTCATCGAAGTTCTCGATGTCGATATCGAAGAACTTACGATCGCCGACGGCGGGCAACGGTTCGAGCGGCTTGCCCGACAAGTCGGCGAGGACGCCCATCACGAACGGGAGTTCGACTCTCTTTTCCGAACCGTAAATTTCGACGTCGTATTCAATCTGGACGCGGGGGGCACGATTACGTGCGATGAATTTTTGAGAACTGGTAGAAGCCGACATAGTGCTCTGAGGTTGTTCGCTCAAGTAAAAGAAGGAGCGGCGACACCGCTCGCTTTCGTATGAAATCCGCAAGCTGATGATGTTATGTCTCGGAGCAGCGCGGCGATATGGGCGGTTGCCCAAAAGTCTGTCCCGTTCGCAAAAGCGAGGCCGGGTTGGCGTGCGCGAACGCAGGCTCCCAGAGGACGATCCGCGACGAGTACTTTCAGTGCGTGCCTGAATCGGGAACAACGGTGATTTCGACACGACGATTCATCTCGCGCCCCTGACTAGTTTCGTTGCCGGCGATCGGCCGGGTATCGCCGTACCCCTGAATTGCGAAACGTGTGACGGGCAACGTAGCCGTGTTGACGAACCAATCGCGGATGGCCCGCGCGCGTGCCTCGGAGAGCTTTTGATTCGCGACGCTGGCACCCACGTTGTCAGTATGACCCGCGATGAGAATTCGCTTGTCGGGATTCGCGCGAATCAGATCGAGAACCGCGTGGAGCCTTGGCTCTGCACCTGACTTGAGCGTCGTCTTGCCGCTGTCGAATAACAAGAGGCTGTCGATCGTCACAGCAAGGGGCGGGGAATGCGCGGCGATCGTGGGGGAATGCGATGTCGCGGTCACGCGTTCAAGCGCGACTTGCAACTGCTTGCCCCGATACAGTCCCCAGCCGAGCCCGGTCGGCACACCGTTGCTCGCATAGCGAGCCAGCTCGGCGGATTGTCTGCGCAACGATTCGAATCGCTCACGCTTCGCATCCGCGCGGGCTGTGGGTATATGCGCGTAAGCCTCGAGGTCGTCGGCGACTCGCGTGACCAACCTGCTGTTCGACCATGCGGAGACACCAATCGACACCATCAGGACGACCACCGACGCAGCCAACGCGTGCAAGCTTCCGGAATACGACCGGGCCCACTCGCTCTTCGAAACCCGGAATCTGTCGTTCCGCGCGATGGTCGTAAGTAAAGGCAGAGACAGCGGCTTCGGTTGAGCCCTCGGCCTCGTCAGCAGCGGCCGCAGCGCGGTCTTGCCGGTGAGCCATCGCGTCCATGCGCCTGGACGCATCGGTGGGTGTCCGATGTCGGCCAATAGCAAGCCGCGCAGCGAGAACGGCGCGGTGTTCGCGAGCGATGAAAGTATCGATAGCAGCGCCTCATCTTCTAGCCAGTCGAACACTGCATGCCCCAGACCGGCACGCGACGCACGTTCCGGGTGGGCGACAGCGAGCCAAGCCTGATCCAGTTGTTGCCTGAGCGCTTGCACATGTTGCCGCGCGGTTGCGGTCGCGGGTTGCATCGTCGAGATATTCATGGCATCGCCGAACCAGACCGGTTCCACTGCGTGGTCGCCATTCGAGCCGAGGTACGCGTAGATCGCGATATAGCAGGGTAATACGAACGCCCGGGGACCGATGCAAGCGTCGATTTGATGCTTCCAGCGGGAAAATTCGCGGCGAATCACAGCATCGTCGCACTCACCGTCGGGAACGACGGGCATCAACACGGCATCTGGCGGACGTTGATGCGACTCCATCACCGTGGCCAACACGCTGGACAACTGCTGCGGGGACCGGACACGCAACCACAGCGCATCACCGTTACGTCGCAGTGTGGATGTCTGGCCATCGCGTGCAAACAACGCGCCGGCATGCGGCCCGACGACGAGAACGATCGATAACTGACGCACGTTCCCGAGCTGAAAATCCTGATCCTCGTGGGTCGGATGCGATCGCCCGTAAGCTGGCAAAACGGCGGCGCCCACCCCCGTCAACAGAACAAGACTGAGCACAACGGGCCACGCTGGTTGAAGAGCAAGCGGCAAACATAGCCATATCAGTCCAACTACGGAGACAGCGATCCAGATCAGCGCCGCCGGGTAGCTGTTTCCGGAAATCATTGCGAACGCTCCGTCTGCATAGGACTACTCTGCGGCGACGACGTTTGAGGTAGACCGCGTGTCGCAACGTCCAGACTAAGGTCCATCGCCGTCCATAGTGACGCGATGGCAACCGCACCAGCAATCACCCCGCCGGCGGTTCTGCGTGAATGTGAGATGCGTGCCATGTCCGACGGCCGAAGCGAATTGGTCGGTGGCATGGCGTTATCCGGTGCGTCGGGTATGGAGAACGCCGCCTTATGACGCAGATGCCCGTTCAACGCCGATTTCGCACGCTCCAGATATGCGTTGGCGTTTTCTCGTCCGCCGTCGAAGCCCAACCCCAGCAACATGGTGTAGAACTCAAGTCTGGCGGGGTCCGGATCGCCGCCGTCCACCACCGCCGCGATCCGGTGCCATACCCATGCGGCGCCATCGCGCACGCCATGAAAACGCATCTGCAGCGGGTCACGCAACCATTCCTCGCGCTGCCTGGACGGCAATGCATGCAACGTCAGTTCATCTAGCAGAACGCATTGTGCGAGGCTGACTTCCCGGATGTCCGTTGCCAGAAAAGTTCGCTCCAGCATTTGCTGCTGTAACGTCTCGACCAACGTACTGCAACGCGCGCGCCAAAAAGGAATAGCCGGCAGCTCCGCGCCGTCGGACAGCAGTGCTGCATGCAACGCAGTCGCTCGCATGAGCGCGACTGTTGAGTCAAACATAATAAGAAACGTATTCGCGCCGGCACCTCAGGGCATTTCGACGACATAGGTGACGAATGTATTGACGGTGCCAGCCGTGGCTCGACCGGTTGCGTAGTAGCTGGCAATGAAATCCACCGGCGTCGGATCCGTGGACGTGATCGGAACGACTCTCATCGTAGACCGGTCGCCGACCTTGATCCGCGATCCGTCCGCATTGGCCAGCATGACCTGTACATTCGTTGCCGACGCCGCCCCGCTCGCATTCTGCAGGTCCAGATTCCCGGTGTTGGGATCGGTCGACGAACCGCTCTCGAAATACACGCGCGCCCCCGTTACACCGCTTGGACATTGGATCGTGATGGTAAAGACCTTTGAGCCATCTATAGCTCCGGCCGTCGGCAGCGATCGCGTCGAAAGCGTCGGCAACGTGACCGTCATGTCGGGCGAACTCACCAGCGCACACGTCGTCGCGTTATAGGTGCCACTAAAATTGAGCGTGACCGAAGGCGAGCCTTGCGCATGTACGCAAACCGATCCCAACAGTGCACCTGCGATCAATCCGGAAATTAGTCCGGCGATCCGAAAGTATCTGCAAATATTTTTCATTTTCTGACCTCTACTGTCGGCGGAATCATCTAAGCCGCAGCGCTGGAGCTGACCGGGTATCGACCTGCGCACTTCAGCGAAGCGAACTGACAAGCGCCGCGCCCGCTGAACGTCGCGCTACGGACTTTGCCGGCGGAGACCAGACTAGCGCTGGATCACAGCTCAGCTTGATGCGCGCAACGATCCCCGCGCGCTGACCGCTGTCCGCCTTGTCGTCGTCCGGCACCGTGTAGGGCATCACGCACTGCTCCGCTGCGCGATTGCCCCAGCGCACCAGCAGCTTGCCTTCGTGCTCGAGGCCGCGCAGGTATGAGAGGCCACCCTGACCGACGATGCCCACCGATTTCTCGGACTCGTCGAATAACTCGGTGCCCATCGGCATCGCTTTGCCTTCCCGATCCAAAACCTCGGCGAAAATCGGCGTGCCCTGCGTGGTCGCAATCTTCACCTTGACAAGCGAACTCGCGCGCGGCACGACTTCCTCACTCGTGTTGCCCAGTTCAACGTCGAGCGACACGTCGCTCGGATCCAGCGCGACCGTGTTGACCCGGTATGGCATCAGCGAAGACACCACCGCATAGCCGTTAGCGTCAATCCTTGCACCCTGGCCATTGATGATCCGGCCACCTTCCGCGCCTTTCGCTTCGACGAGCGCGAACGCCTGCCCAAGCGGCGGGCTCAGCGTCATGCCGCCGCTGTGAACGACGACCGCGCCGTCGGCATTGAACGCGGCTTGACGGGTCTGATTGCTGATCGATGCATTGACGTTGTAGGTACCGAACGGCGCGCGATACATCGCATAACCACCCGCGGAAACGGTCCGATTGTCGCCGGCGACGATCCGTGACGCGTTGACACCGTAGGCGATCGGCGTGGCTCCGCTCGTGTTGCCCGACGCAGTGGCCTGAATTGTGCTATCCCCGTTCGAGCCGCGCGAAACGTTGGTGGTCAGATAGTCGAACATATGATGCTCGTTCGAGTCGACCTTGCCGAGCGGAATCGTCAGGTTCAAACCTACCTGCGTGCTGATCTTCGAGTTTTGCAGGCGCGTGCGTTGCGCATATAGCGAGTAGGACACCCGCTTGTACGCGCTGTTGAAACCAACCTGATATTGCAGATCGTAGCCCTTCGACGCGCCCCAGTAGTTCTGCGAACTGCCGGCGATATAAAAAGAACTCGACTCGCCGATTGGCTGGTTGATATTCAGCTGCAGACGGCTGCGCGTGCGGTAGTCATACTGACCCGTGGTGTCTCGGGAGCCATATCGCGCGTACATCGCGTCATGCAGGCTATAGAAGCGTGAGGTCGAGTATCGGTAAGCCGCAACCGAAAAATTCGTGTTGGGCCCTGGAAGGAGCTTGCTGTAGCTGATCCGCGTACTGTAGCCGGGACGACCACCAGACACCCCGGGAATATTCGTTCCCGCCGCCGTTACGTCAAACGCGAATGCGCCGAGCGGCGTATTGAGCGCGACACCCACCAGGCCAGCCCAGTAACCTTCCGCAAACTGTGCACCGGTGTAGCCGGTCAACAGGTTTGTCAGGCCGCGCTGATAAACCGCCTGCGCCACCCACGGATGGTTATTCAGCACGGTATCGCGATAGACACCGGTCGTCAGATTGAAACGTGCAACACCAGGCCGCAGCAACTGCGGGACGGACGCGAACGGCACCAGAAAAGTCCGCTGACGGCCGTCGGATTCTGTAATAGTGACCTGAAGGTCGCCGCCATAACCCGTAGCCGGCAGGTCGTTCAGTTCAAACGGCCCCGGCGGCACGCTGGTCTCGGCCACGATGATGTTGTTCTGACGCACGATGATGCGTGCATTGGTATCAGCCACGCCACGCACAACCGGCGCGTAGGAGCGCATGGAATCCGGCAACATGCGGTCGTCGCTCGAAAGCTGGACGCCACGCACGTTGAATGAGTCGAAGACGTCACCGCTCGTCGAGCTGTCGCCGATCGTCAGTTGGCTCTTAAGCGCCGTGACATCGTGTTGCGCAAACAGCGCGACACTTTGCCAATGCGTGCCGGAACCCCGGTTCTGCGAGCTTACCGTGGACCACTGGCGGAAACGCCAGCCGTTCACGTTGAATCCGCTTTGCAGACCGAGGTAGACACTGCTGAAGTCTCCGCTACCATTGTTCTGGTGAGTCGTATAGCCGGCGAGACTGTATTGCACGAAGCCTGCGTTGATCCCGTTGTCCCAACGGGACGGATCAACGTAACCGGCAGCCTCCTTGCGCAATTCGATCTGTGGAATCGACAGATCGAGTTGCAGATCGGCGGTGTTGAACGATGCAACCGATCCCGGTACGGCTTCAACCAGCGGGACGCATTGCACTGACGCGTCCGTATTGTCGAAGTCGCCCTTTCCTGCTTCCTTCAACCGCTGGGCCACGCGCTCGGTATCTACGCCAGCGCGGTCCAGGCCAGGCATCGTGAAACAGGGCGTTGCGATATCCGAGCCCGGCACTGCCTGAAACAGGACATCGAAGCGTCCACGCTTCTTACCATTGACGAGCAGTTCGAGCGGATAAACACCGGGAGCAACAGGATTGCCTCGCGTATAGCGTGACAAATCGGCGACGTTGCCCGTAAAGAATGCTGGATTGAACTCGACTTCTTGCGGAACTTCCGCAGCGGGCGCATTTGATGTCGCCGTGGTAGATGACGGATCCGTACGCGCAGCTTCTCCGTCGACACCGGCTGCCTGTTGCGGCAACTCGGACGCCGAGCAGTCGCTGGATGGCGTCGCCGCTGAGTCCGGCGCGCACGCGGCGACCGCGGAATTTGAGCAAAAGACCCAGCCCGACGCTATGATTGCCGCCCAAGCCAGTGGGTGAAACCGGAAAGGGACATTACTGAATACTCTTTCAACCGCCGTCTTACTATTCCGCACGCCCGACATCCCGTATTTCAATTATTGATTCTTTTGCGCTTCCGCGCTTTGAGCACCTGTCACTTCCGCCGAGTCCTTGATCGCTGTACCGAAGTCGTTCAGAACCGTATAGGAAACGGTGGCAGGAGCTTTGATATCCAGCTTTCCATCTTGTGGACGGAGATCGACGTGCCCGAACGGCGGTGCCATATCGGGCAAAAGAGCGACTTTCCTGCCTGCCGTTTCTACCTCTGCCGTGCCGACGGAAATGTAGTAGGGCGAAGGGTTGTCCAGACGAACGATGCTCTGACCTTTGTCATTTAGCTCGACATGCCACTTCAGCTGGGCCCGCCCCGCCGTTGGGTCATCGAGCAACGATACCGGCCGGTAGAACATCTTGATACGCGTTCGGAACGCGAGCTGAATCATGTTCCGGTCATCAGCGTCCTTAGGCTTCGGCGGAATTTCGAGAACGTTCAGCCAATAGACAGCCTCACGGTCCTTCGGCATGTCGCCGCCTGTGAACATGATGCGCAAAGCCTGCCCTCTGTGAGGCTCGACCCGAAATACCGCCGGCAGTAACGTGAACGGCACCTTGATTTCATTCGGGGCAGCTGCCGCATCGCCGTCGTCCAGCCACGCCTGGACCAGGACCGGACGGCTGTCAACATTGTTCAAACGAACATTGACTTCACGGTTTTGCGCCGGATAAATAACTCGGGTACCGGTAATGGTGATAGCAGCTTGTGCAGCAAACGAGGTCACACTTAAGGCGACAGCTGCGGCGAACAACATTGGAAACTTCATTGAAGACACTCGCTCCTCCACGCGACAGATAAGCGGAATGCCACTTCGGGTTGCCTTCGAACTAGAAGAGCAACCCGATGCCATTCGGCTTAGATTCGCTTACTGGTATGCCAACGTGTAGCGAACAACAGCCGTCACGTTACCGGCCGTGGCTCTGTCTGTTGCATAGTACTGGCCGGCGTAGTACATCGTTGCCGTACCGTCGCTCCCAACATCAACGAACTCGCCCGTGCTGCCCAGCGGAAGCACCGACATCGTGCCATTCGCGCCATTGTGGTCAAGCAATTGCACTTCGACGTACTGGGCCGGCGAGGTAGTTGCCTGGTTAATGGCATTACGCGTAACCGGGTCCATGTTCGTGGTCTCGAAATGCGCCGCGACCTGTTTCAGCGTTGCCGGGCACTGCGACACCGAAATGTTGAAAGGCGTGGACCCGCCGACTGCGCCAGCCGCAGGCAGCGTTTGCGAAGACACCCGAGGCAGCGTGACCGTTTGGTCCTCGTCACCCGAGTTGATCACACAGGTGTCGTCATACAGCTCTCCATTGAACGTTACCTGACCTGTGCCCGGTGCAGCTTGAGCGAAAACCATCGGCGCGACGGACAGGCCCATCAGCGCGATCATGAGTTGCGTTACTTGTTTTTTCATGAGATTCCTCTTTGTTGCCATTTCAGAACTACAAACCCTTGTGAAGCCGGGACGTCCAGCGATCGTCAAGGCAGAGGAATGATGTCATTGAAGAAGATCGGTGTTAATGGGCCGATACCCAAAATGAAAGACCAAATAGGTCAGTCGAGAAACGGCGTGTCGATTCCTCGAACTGAACAGGTCACAGGACCACCCTACGATAGGGAGAAGGCGCCACGAGAACGACAGAATCCGCCTGAGAATCGCGGCAATTGCTACAAGCAGGACCACTCGCGCACGATCGTGACGAGTTCTACGTCGTTTCTGGCACCGAGCTTCTTCATGCCAGCGTTCTTCTGATTGCTCACGGTCTTCGGACTGCGATTGAGCCGCTCGGCAATTGTTGCGATCGACATTCCGTCGCAGATCATTCGCACGACCGTCGATTCTTTTTCAGATAGCAAATTGAGAGAAGATGCGCCTTGCGCTGCGCGCCCCGTTGCGCGTAACATCTTGTCCGCAATGGAATCAGGCAGAAACACGCTCTTATTTTTGGCAACGCGGACGGCAGCGGTAAGGCTGACAAAGTCCTCGGGACCCTTGCCGACGAAGCCGGCCGCCCCCGCGTTGAGCGCAGCTGAAATGATGTGCGTGGAAGAATGCGTGCTCAGAAAAACGACTCGTATGGCTGGGGCGACACGCCGGATCCGGTCAAGAAGGTTGAGACCGTCGGCATACGGATCGCCTTCGAATTCGTAGTCGCACACAAGAACATCGACTGGCACTTCAACCAACCGCTGGAGAAGCAGGCCAATACTTTCGCTTTTGAAGCAGACCTGGATGTCAGGACAACGCTGAAGAAGATGCTCGACGCCGAGGAGAATAAATGGATGATCGTCGGCGATACCCACTCTTATTTTGTTCACTCACACTCCATACCACGCAGGTGAATACCTTTTCCTTGCCGAAACACCCTGCATGATTTGTCACCAAAGTACCATGTCATTTCACGCCGTTACATGATGAGAAAGGCGCAGGGCATCTCGTCCCATCCACTCGTCGACACCCCCTGATCCTGTGTGTCGCCACGGGACGCTGCGTTTGCGTGGGCCTAGCCGCACACCTCAGCAGCAAGATCGAGAGCCGCAACCTTCCTGCTTCTAATGAAGCGAACGGCGTCGGGAACGCCTATCATCTAAGCGCACCAGTCGGTGCAGTCCAAATAGCGCATATCAAATTGTCTTGATCGTTCCACAAAAGCATTTTGGCACCACGCAAATAGAAGTTTTCGAACCACTGTTTTTTAAAACGATGCAAAATCGGTGAGAAAGCCGGTGTGCTTTGATAAAGACAAAGCAATTTTTGGGCATACAACCTGGCATGGATCAATCATGAAGATGGGATAGCGCAACGCACCCCAACTCGTCGGCGAGGAATTAAAACATCTTCGCCTTGCGCAGAGGCGGATTGTACGATGCGCTAACAAGAAAAAAGTCAGCAGAGTCCTATATGCGTCATAGGTGCAAGAAGTGCTTTCAACATCCAGCCCAGTCGGCCCGTCGCAATGCCCCATCGCCGCCGGCGTCACCGCCGTGTTTCTTCTAGCGGACCGCGCGACAGCAGGTCCGCCCTCGCGGGCCCATTTGAACCGAAACCGCTAGTTGCTGCCCCGCGTGCTGAGTTCCTTACGCACCGCGACGCGGCTGGTCACCGACAGAACACCGGGCACGCCCTTCGCAATATTGGTCGCGAGTTCGACCTGGTCCGCGGTCGGCGCGCTGCCCGTCAACCTCACGACGCCGTTATCCGCGCGCACTGTAATGTTGCTGGCCCGTAGTCGCTGGCTTCGTGCGTTTCTGAATGCGCGGGGCGTACGTCCCGCACGAGTTGCCGGTTGGTAGCCTTGATCTCGCCCGCGGTTGGCGCCGAACTCGCCGCAGCTTGTGCCGCGGGACCCGATCCGCCCGCTTGCGGCTGCGCGTGCGCATTCAGGCAAGCGAACACGACCGCGCTCGCGCAAACCAGCTTCAGCCATTTCTGTGCGTTCATTTCGTTCTCCTGTTGTGTATGGCCGGATGACATCGACGGTGACTCCGGTCACTAATCGGTAATGCGCTCGTCGAATACGGTCAGCGCGGCGAGACTGACGCGACAGCACGCGCTCATGTACCAGGCCGGCGCATAGGCGCTGCCCGTCACGCCAATCAGCCACGTCACGACGAACGGCGCGAAACCGCCGAACAACGTCACGCCGACGCTATAGATGATCCCGAGCGATCGCCCGCGCAGTTCGCGCGGGAATCCTTCGAGCAGCAGCAGAAACCCAGCCGGATTGCCGAGCACCCACAGGCCGATCCCCGATATGGACGTAGTCTGGCCGCCGGCCCGGCAGCACGCCGGGTCGGCGAAACGCGAATTGGCGAAGTTCAGGCTGTAAGGTATTGCTCGACGAGCGTGGCCCAGTAGGCGGCGCCGATCGGCAGTGCCTGATCGTTGAAGATGAAAAAACTGGATTTCATTGAAACGTCGCGCACGGCGAGACTGCATCTGATGCAGCGCGAAGGCGCGATTCACACGCGCCCGGCCGACTATTTCATCCGCTGCATTCGCCAGGCCGCGATCATGTGAGCCGCGCGGCGCGCGAGCGAAAGCGGGAGCGGGAGCGGGAGCCTTAGGCCGCAAAATGATTGCGCACGAGATCGACGAACGCGACCAGCCCGGTAAGCAGAACTACAATGAACAGCCAGCGTTCGAGCAGCGCAAACACAGGCCGTTTCCCCTTGCGACGCTCGGCGATGTAAAACCACACGGTCGCCGCCGTATAAAGCACGGTCGACATCAACAGATAATGCAGGCCGCCCGCGTACACGAGAAAGAGCGCGTAGCCGCAGCCCAGCAGCGCGAGCATGAAATCGATGCGCCGTGACCACGGCTGCCCCGCATACGATTCGCCGCTCGCTGCGAGCTTCAACCCATAGCCGGCGACGAGCAGATACGGGATCAGGTTCATCGACGTGGTGAACTCCTTGGCCAGCGTGAACGCTTCTTTCGAAAACAGCGTGACGATCAGAAAGGCCTGAATCACGAGGCTCGTCATCCACAGTGCGGCGACCGGTACGTGGTTGCGGTTTTCTCGCCCGAGAAACGCGGGCATCGTGCGGCTCTTGCCCGCCGCGTGCAGAATTTCGGCGGCGAGCAACGTCCATGCAAGATAAGACCCGAGTACCGATATCAAGAGGCCGAGCTTGACCACGACCGCGCCCCAGGCGCCGACCGCGGCGCTCAGCACGCCAGCCATCGACGGATTTTTCAGCGTGCCCAACTGCTCGAGCGGCAACACGCCATACGACAACAACGTGACCATGACCATCAACGCAAGCACGCAGAGAAAGCCGAGTACGGTCGCGACCCCGACGTCGCGCCGTTCGCGTGCATGCCGTGAATAGACACTCGCGCCTTCGACGCCGAGAAACACGAATACCGTGCCCAACATCGTCTTGCGCACCTCGCCGAACAGACCGGTCGCCGACGGCTCGGGAACGGTCCACAGGTTCGCGACGAACAACTGCCACTTGACACTCGATAGCACGAGCACCGCGAACAGTCCAAGCGCGAACAACTTGGCGGCCGTCATCGACGCATTCACTACCGACGAGCCCTTCACGCCGCGCAGGATCAGAAGGTGAAACACCCAGATCATCAGCGAGGAACTGACGATCGCGCTAAACGTATTGCCAGCGCCGAATGTAGGCGCGACGATCGCAAGCGCGGACTTGATCAGCACGAGATAGGCCACGTTGCCGAGACAGCTGGCGCACCAGTAGCCGAACGCCGACAGAAACCCCGTGTAGCGTCCAAACCCGACGCGCGCATACGTGTAGACGCCAGCGTCGAGTTCCGGCTTGCGCCATGCGAGCCGTTGAAAGATCAGCGCGAGTATCAGCATGCCGGAGCCGGTGATGGTCCAGCTGATCAACGAACCGACTACGCCGGTATATTTGCCGAGCGCCTGCGGCAACGAAAAGACGCCCACCCCGACCATCGAGCCGATCACCATCGCCATCAGGCCCGGCGCTGAAAGTCTGACGCGCTTGTCCATTGCTGCGATCGCTCTCCCGCGAACACGTTCCGATCGAGCCGCGCTCGTGCGACTACGATGATCGACCGCTCAGATGACGATCGTGCCGGTCGCGAGGCCGATCAGCGCGCCAATCGCGCCGCAGGCCGCGACGGCAAAGATGACCCACTCGACTTTCGAAAACACCCGATGGCCGCGCTCGCGTTTGGCCACCACATACAGCACCGTACCGGGCGCATAAAGCAGCGCCGATAGCATCAGGAACTTCAGGCCGCCCGCGAACAGCAGAAAGGCCGTATACAACGTCGCGAACATCGCGACGAAATACTCGGTGCGCAACGCGCCGCTCAAGGTGCCGCCATTCTGTCCACTATCGTAACGCGCGGCCTTGATGCCGTATGCGGCCACGAGAAAATAAGGAATCAGCACCATCGAGCTCGTGAGATTGAGCATCAGCGCAAACGCATCGGTCGACCAGTACGTGCTGATTACGAAACACTGCACCACGGTACTCGTGAGCCAGATCGCGGCGACCGGCAGCTTGCGCTCGTTTTGTCGCGCGAAGATACGCGGCATCGTCTCGAGACGCGCTGCTGCGAACAGCACCTCGGCACAGATCAGCGACCATGCGAGGTACGCGCCGAGGATCGAAATGATCAGACCGGCGCTGACGAACACGACACCGAATGGGCCGAGCAGCGCGCCGAGTACCGCGGCCATCGACGGTTGGCGCATCACCGCGATATCGGCGCGCGGCAAGGTCGCGTAAGGCAGCAGCGTCACCAGCACCAGCAGACACAGCACGGCGACGAAGCCGGTGATCGTCGCGGCGCCGACGTCCGAGCGCTTTTTCGCATAGCGCGAGTACACGCTCGCACCTTCGATACCGACGAACACGAAGACGGTGACGAGCATCGTCGCGCGAACCTGCGAGAACAGGCCCTTGCCGATCTGATCGCTGCGTTCCCACAGATTCGCGCGAAACATGTCGGCGCGAAACAACGCGATCAGCATCACGATGAACAGCACGATTGGAATCAACTTCGCGACCGTGACGATCGTGTTGATCATCGTGGCCTGCTGGACGCCGCGCAGCATCACCAGATGAAACAGCCAGATGCCCACCGACGACACGATGATCGCGGTCGCCGTATTGCCGTTGCCGAATACGGGGACGAACGCGCCGAGCGTCGATTTGATCAGCACCCAGTACGACACGTTGCCGAAGCAGCCAGCCATCCAGTAGCCGAATGCGGATAGAAAGCCCGCATAATCGCCGAAGCCCGCTCGCGCGTACGCGAACACGCCGGCGTCGAGCTCGGGCCGTCGCTGCGCGAGCGCCTGAAAGACGCGCGCCAGCGCATACATGCCGATGCCCGCCACGCACCATGCAATGACCGCGCCGAACGGTCCGGTCGCGCGCGCGAAATTGCGCGGCAACGAGAAAATCCCTGCGCCCACCATTGAGCCGACGACCATCGCGGTCAATGCGGGCAACGACAGTTTCGTCTCGACCTGGGTTGCCATCGTCCACCCTTCAGAGAAGCTGATTTCTTCCAGACAGGGACTTACGCGGAGCAGGTACGCGTGCATTGCGCATCTCCTGTCAGTCCTCCCCGACTGAAGCCAACGGCCTTGCGAGTACCGGACCGCACTCCTCCTGGTCGTTCACTGTGCGGCCGGCGCCGGCGCGGTGGCGGGCGCGGGTTCCGTCGGCGCTCGTGTATTCGAGGCCACTGGCGGATTGGCCAACCAGCCGCCCCCCAACGCCCTGAACAGCGCGAACTGTGCCTGCAGTTCGCCGACCTCTTCCCTCGCCTGCGACGACTGGCTTTCGAGCAGCGCAACCCGCACCTGATCGATATCGACGCGGCCGGTATCGCCGAGTTCGTAGCGACGTCGCACCTGGCTCAACTGCGTGGTGCGACGCGTGACTTCTTCATTGCGTGCCTTGAACAACTCGTCCTGCCGGTTCAAGCGCGCCAGTGCACGGTCGACGTCATAGAACGCGCCGAGCGCGGTCTTTTCATAGTTCAACATGGCCTGCTGCGCCTGCGCATCCGACGACTCCACCTGCGAGCGCCGCGCGCCAAAGTCGATCAGCGGCAGCGCCATCGCCGCGCCGAATAGCCAGAAGGTGCTGGGCCCGAGGCCTTGACCCGCGATCTCCCAACCATTGCGTGCAAGCAAACCGCTCAACGACATGGTCGGCCAGTAGTTGAGCCGCGCGACATCCGACTGCCTGAGCGCCGCATTCACGCGTGCCTGCGCCGCGATCAGATCCGGGCGCCGCATCAGCAGGTCGACCGGCTGGCCGGGCTCGATATGCGGCAGCGCGGTCATCAGCGTGTCGCTTTCATCGAGAATCCCCGCGAATTCCGCGGGCTGCACGCCGCATAGATTCTGCAAATTGAGTCGTGCCTGCGCGATGCCGTTCTCCACGTCCTGCAAACGCGCATCGACCTGCGCGCGGCCGGCGCGCGCTGCTTCGATGTCCGTACTCAGCACGAGACCCGCGTTAAAGCTCTTCTCGGCGATGTTGACGAGGTCGTCCGCGATCGCGCGGCTCTGCAGCAAAATCGCGCGTTGACGCAGCAGCCCGCGATAGGTGACGTACAGATCCGCGACACCCGACACCACGCTCAGGCGTACCGCCTCCGCGTCGCCCGCGGCTGCGCGCGCCTGTTCGCGTGCCGCCGAGAGCCTTGCGCGTCCCTGACCGAACAGGTCGATCTCCCATTGCGCCTGCAAGCCGACACGCCAGAACTGCGCATCGGTATTGTTGATGCCGAGGAATTCCGCGAATTCGAGCTGCGTCTCGCCGCCGTGGTACTTCGCAGCGCTCACGCCAGCACCGACCGACGGCAGCAGTTGCGAGCGAGCCAGCCGGATCCCGGCCTGCACCTGATCGACGCGTGCGTAAGCGGTCGCGATGTCGAAGTTGTGCGCGAGCGCGAGATCGATCAGTTTGTTCAGCGTCGGGTCGTTGTACTGGGTCCACCATGCCGCGAGCTGCTGCTCGGACATCGGTGTCGCCACGCCCGGTTGCGCCTCCGAATACTGCGGCGGAAACGCGGCGGGCTTTTGCAGCTGCAATGAACCCGTACAGCCGGCTTCGAGCAGCAGGGCCGCGATGGCGAGAAGATAAGGGCGCGCGCGGATCATTTTGCTTCCGGGTGTCGACCCGGCTCCCATTCCGTCTGCCTGATCGAGAACAGCATCGCATACAGCGCCGGCACGGCGACCAACGTCAGCACGGTGGCAAAAACGAGGCCCGCCATAATCGTGATCGCCATGTCCTTGAAGAAAGGATCCCACAACAACGGCGCCATGCCGAGCGCCGTCGTACCGCCCCCCAGTATCACCGGCCGCAGACGGTTCATCGCGCCGTGGGTCACCGCCTGCATGCGCGGCACGCCCGCGGCGATCTGCGAATCCATCTCTTCGACGAGCACCACGCCGTTCTTGATCAGCATGCCGATCAGACTCAATAGACCGAGCAACGCCATGAAGCCGAACGCGCCGCGAAATAGCAGCAGACCGAGCGTGACGCCGACGATCGACATCGGCACGACGAGCAGCACGACGAGCGCCGGCTTCAGGCGTCCGAACATCATCAGCACGAGCAGCGCCATGCCGATGAAGCCGAGCGGCAGTTGACGGAACAGGCTCTGCTGCGCGCGCGTCGACGATTCGTGCTCGCCGCCCCATTCGAAGCTATAGCCCGGTGGCAGCTTGATGTTCTCAATGCTGGAGCGTATGCGGTTGAACGCGTCGACACTGTTCTGCCCATAGATCGGGTTGGCCGAAACCGTCAGCGTGCGAATCCGGTTTTCGCGCGCGATCTGGCCTTCCTCGGTACCGACCGTGAAGCCGTTGACCACGTCGCCGAGCGGCACGTAACGGCGCAGCCCCGCGCTGAACACCTGCAGGTCCTGCAGACCCGCGACGCCACGCGTGTAGTCGGGCGAACGCAGCACGATCGGCAGTAGCTGATCGCCTTCGCGATAGATGCCCGCCCGCAGGCCTTCGGTTGCATAAGCCATCGTGTCGCTAACCTGACGGCGCGTCACACCGAGCGAGCGCGCCCGCGATTCGTCGAATTCCGGCCGCACGATGCTGATCGGGTTCTCCCAGTCGTCGCGAATCGCGATGATGCGGCCGTCGGCCTTCAGCACATTCTGTGCTTCTTGAGACAAGCGGCGCAGCACGGCCGGGTCGGGTCCGGAGAAACGTGCCTGAATGGCCGCGCCACCGCCGGGACCGAAGTTCGGCCGCGTGACAGTCCAATGCTGTTCGGGGAAGCGCTTCTTCAGGTCCGCTTCGATGTCCGGAATCATGTCGTCGATCAGGCCCTGGTCCTTCACGCCGACGATGAACTGCGCGTACGACGGATCACGCCCCTCCGGATCGTAGACGAGGAAGAAACGCGTCGCGCCCGAGCCAATATACGTCTGCACGTTGGTGACGTCCGCATGCTTGAGCAGCACCTTCTCCACCTCGCGGCTCTTTTCGACGACCGCGCGAATATCGGCGCCGCGCGGCAAACGCATGTCGACATAGAAGATCGGCGTGGTCGACGCGGGGAAGAAGCTCCGCTCGACGAAGCGGAACGCCCACCCGGCCAGCACGGTCAGCGCGACGAGGCCGATGACCACGAACACGCGCTGTCGGGTGACCCATGACAACAGCTCGCCGTAACGCTTGTACAGCTTCGACTTGAACGGGTCGTCATCGATGATGTCCGCGGGCTTGAAAAGATACGTGCCGAACAGCGGTGTCAGGGCGATGGCGATCACCCAGCTGAATAGCAGCGAAATCGCGGCGACGGCGAACAACGACGCACAGAATTCGCCGACCGCATCCGGCGACAGGCCGATGCCCGAGAAAGCCAGAATCCCCACAATGGTCGACGCGAGCAGAAGCCATTGGCTTTGTTTGAGAATCTCGGTCGCCGCCTGGAGATGCGACATGCCTCGTTGAACCTTCACGAGCATCCCCTCGACCACCACGATGCTGTTGTCGGTCAGCATGCCCATCACGATGATCAGCGCGCCGAGTGAGATACGCTGCAGCTCGATGCCTGCTGCGTACATGACCAGCAGCGTGCCGAGGATCGACAGGAACAGCTCGACGCCCAGCACGATGCCCGCGCGCCAGCCGAGCGCAATGCCCAGCGCGACACCGACGATCGCCACGGACAGGAACACGTCGAAGATAAAGCCGCGCACGCTCTCGTCGACGACCTGCGGCTGATCGTAAAGCGAGTGCAGCTTGATGCCGATCGGGCGGTTACGCTCGAGTTCGGCGAGCCTCGCCTTGATCTCCTCGCCGACCCTCACCACATTGACGCGCGGCCGCGCGCTGATACCGATCGTAACCGCCGGCTGGCCGTTATAGTGAATGACCTGGTTCGGAATCGTCGCGTAGCCGTGGCTTACGCGCGCGATGTCGCCGAGCAGCAGCGGGCCGGGCGTAATGTTGACAGGCAGCGAACGAATGGCCTGCAACGAATCGAGCGAGCCGGTCGGCGCAATCCGCAACGACAGGTCGCCGACACGTTCGCGGCCCGCGGGCCGAACCTCGTTCTGCAGGAACAGCGTCTGCGCAAGATCGTCGGTGGACAGATTGTTGGCGATCAGTTGCGACTGGTCGACGTCGACCGAGATCTGCTCCTGCTGCTCACCGGCGATCACGATGTCGGACACGTCGCCGAGTGTCAGCAGTTGGCGGCGCAGTTCGCGCGCGTACTCATACAGTTGCGCCTGCGTGTAGCCCTCGCCGGTCAGCGCGTAGAACATCCCGTAGACGTCGCCGAAACGGTCGACCACGAGTGACGGTCCCGCGCCCGGCGGAAGCCGGGGCTGTGCATCCGATACCGACTTGCGCACCTCGTCCCACACCTGCGGCAATTGCGCCGACGTGTACTGGTCGCGAATCTCGACGCGGACTTCAGAGTAGCCCGGTGTCGAACGCGAGGTCAGCTTGTCGACCTGCGGCATCTGCTGGATCGCGCTTTCGAGCCGGTCCGTCACTTCCTGCTCGACCTCGTGCGCACTCGCGCCCGGATACAGCGTCACGACGACCGCGGTCTTGATCGTGAACTTCGGGTCTTCGAGCCGCCCGATGTTGTAGTACGCGAAGATCCCGCCCAACAGCGAGATGAGCGTCAGAACCCACGCGATCAGCGGCTTTTCGATAAGGGGGCGCGCGAGATTCATTGAGGCGCATCCATTGGACGGACCGCCATTCCCTCTTTCATGAACTGCGAGCCGCCGGCCACCACGCGGTCGCCCGCCGCAACCGCCCCCGCGACGACCACATCGTCATTGCGAATTTCGCGCACGCTGACCGGCACCGCATGCACACGGCCGGACGCGGCGTCGTAGCGCCACAGACTGCGCTGACCGTCCGCGCCGATCGACACCGCGGCGATCGGAATCGCGAAGTACCCTTTGTTGTCGTTTTGCGCGACCTGACGCGCCGTTTCGGAAATCTGTACGCGCATCGCCATGCCGGGGAACAGCATCGCGCTTTGCGGTCCTTCGATCGAGAACACGAGCCGGTAGGCCGCCGAAGTCGGCGAGGTCTGCGTGGTCCGTTCGCGGAACACTAGCGGGAAGCGGTTCTGCGGCCGCTCGGGCAGCCACGCCTCGGCTCTCAGGGTCTTGTCGACGAACAGCCGTTCGGCAATGCTCTGAGGCAGATCGACGCCGACATCGACACGGCCGATGTTTTCCAGATTGAACGCGGGCGCCCCAGCCTGCACGAGCTGCTGGATCTCGATGTTGCGGCGAGCGATCCGGCCGTCGAATGGCGCGACGAGCTGGGTATTGCGCAGGTCGCGGCTCGCCAGGTCGCGTGACGCGCGTGCGGCGTCCGTGGCAGCCGAGAGCTGCTCATAAGCGGCTTGAGACAGAATGCCGTCCTTGCGCAGCACCGCCTGGCGCTTCAGGTTGTCGCTCAGCTGCTGATACTGCGCGTTCGCGCGTTGCAGTTGCAGCTTGTAGGGTTCCTCGTCGATCCGCGCGATCAGTTGCCCGCGTTTCACCGACGCGCCTTCGAGCACCGCGATCTGCACGACGCGGCCCGATACTTCGAAGGCGAGCGGCGAGATGCTGGTCTGCTCGACCCGCCCGGTAAAAATGCGAATGGCGGAAGCGTCGGCCGGTTCGACCCTGGTGAGCTGCACGGCTGGCCTCGTATCGCCACTCTGTGTTTCGGTCTGCCGTTGGCAGCCCGACAGTGAAGCGACAAGCGCGCAGGTCAACGCGCACGACAATGCGCCGGTCAGTGCGATTCCGCCTGATCGGCGGGGCCGCGGTGCATCGGAGCGGTTGGCATTCATGACGTTCTCGGCTGACTGCTGGCGCAACCCATGTCGTAAGCCCGGCGGCAACGTAGCTCACGGGCCGGCGAATACGAGACCCTACAGGTTGCTCAGCAATTCATAGGGGCCCATAACAGTGGACCGACGGGTGCATCCGCTTCGACTTCCACGGCCAGGTCAGACTCGAGGAACAGCGGCATCCCTTCTGTCGGACCGGCAACGTCGTTCAAACCAGTGTATCGGCGGCAATGGTGTTGTGGCCGTCCAGACTACAGCCGCAACCCATGTGTCCTCATTCCGGCTCCGTTCATCAGGCATCCTGTCGAACGGCCAAACTGCTTCGCCATGCCGAAGCAAGACTGAGGAAATTGACGAATCCGCCCTGTATGGAATGCACGACGATTCCGCAAAACCTGAAGACGAATGAATATGCGGGCGGATTGCAGGGTTGAATCAGATCCCTTCGATTGAACCTTGCTGCAAAATTATTAAAGTTCCCAAACAATTCGTTGTCAAGAGCCTCACAGGCGCTTAAGGTAAGCAATCGATACGATCGTGCTACTAGTCACGAAATGCCATGGGGAAAAAATGCTATAGGTTTCAAGGAATTTTTGTTTCGCCGATGGGTGACGCAACTCTGCGTGAAAAGAAAGTTGGCAATTGCAACGTCGCGGGCCGCCGCCAGCGTTCATCGCTTGCATCGGCGTAGCGCGGCTGCCCTGTCGCACGAACCGGTTCGACGCATCATGACGCGCTCGCTCGCATCGTGGACATCGCGGTGCGCGGCACTCGCGCTGCTCACTGGCAGTCTTCTGTGCGGTTGCGCGATGGTCACCGTCAGCTCACAAGGGCCGGAGCAGTACATCGCGATGCGCCGCGGCGACATTCTATCGACCGGCCGTCTGAGCGCCGCGACGCGAGACACCCTGCACATCGCGGCACTCGATGGGAACACCTGCCAACGTGAGCCGCTCGATTGCATCAATACGATCTCGACCGTCGGCGGAATCAATACCGACCGGCGATTGTCGAGCCTCGCCGAACTGTCGTTGCAGATGGCCATCACCAACACGCCAACCAGCGCCAGCGATTGGAGCGACGCGCAATTCGATCTGTGGCTCAGGGCCGCGCGATTCGCGTATGTGTTTCTGTTCCTCGGTGAACGCACTGCTGGCGAACGTGCATTCGAAGATCGTCAGACCCAGGTCCGTGACTACTACAACTACGCGGTGCAGGAACTTGCCCACGCGCTGTTTCTGCGTGGCGCGCTCGCTACCGATGCCGGCAACGGCGTGCCAGGCACGCAGTACATCGCAGGCTGGTCCATCCATCTCGACCTGAGCCGAACCCGGCTACCCGAAGGCGTGCGCGAACCGCGCGAAGTCATCCCGGCGTCGCGGCTGTCGTTCGCGGGGATACGTAGCATTTATCGACGCGATGGTTTGGGGGCGGAACTCGTTGCGGTGATGAACGTGCCGCCGCCTGAAGATGACGTCGATGCGGGTGGCAATGCGGGTGGCAATGCCAGCGCCGACACGCGTGGGTCCGCCCGCGTCGATGGTCCCGCGAGCGCACCGTTCAACTCCGGCGTGTCGTCAGCAGCCGCGGGTCGGCCAAGGTCGGCGTCGCGCTTTTTCCGCGAGATGCCGTCGCCGAACGTGACCGCGTTGATCTGGTTCAGCCAGGGCACGCTCGAACAGGTGCTTGCCTCGCATGAGGTCGTGCTGTCCGTCTATGATCCGTATCGCGAAGACAGTGTCGAGCGACACGGCCAGACTGTGCCACTTTCGGCCAACTTCAGCGCGGGCTACGGCATCTGGCTCGCGCGCTCCGGCTTCGCCGGGCAATCGTTGCGCACGCTGTTTGGACGCGCACACGGTATCGATACGCCCCGCATCTACATGATGCAACCGTTCGATCCCAATCGACGGATCATTCTGATGCTGCACGGCCTCGCGAGCAGCCCCGAGGCATGGGTCAACGTCGCCAACGATATTCAGGGCGATGAAGTGCTTCGCCAGCATTTCCAGGTGTGGCAGGTCTACTACCCGACCAACGTGCCGATTCTGGTCAACCTCGCGCGCATCCGCCGCGCCACGCAACAGACGCTCGCGCACTTCGATCCAGACGGTACGGCGCCGGCGTCGCATGGCATGGTGTTGATTGGTCATAGCATGGGCGGCGTTCTGGCGCGGCTGCTCGTGTCGACTTCCGGCGACGCGCTTTGGGCGACGTTCGAGGACAAGTACGTGCCCGAGGGCACCGATATCGATCGCGAGGACGAGCGGCTCGATCGGCTACTGAACTTCACGCCGATGCCGCAGATCGAGCGCGCCATATTTATCGCGGCCCCCCCATCGAGGCACGCCCTTCGCGAGCAACCGGCTGTCGCGCTGGGCGGCCAACCTCGTGCGTCTGCCGCTTGCCCTGCTGAACGAGATCGAGGAAGTGATGCAGACGGCGACGAACATCGAACCGCAGGGACGGACCTTCCATGTGCCTAACAGCATCGAACAGCTGCGCGAAACCGATCCGTTGATTCGCGCGACGTCGCAGTTGCCGATCAGCCCCCAGGTTTGCTTCCATTCGATCATCGCACGGCGCCGCGAAAACGGGCCGCTCGAAGATTCCGATGATGGCGTGGTCCCTTATCGCAGCGCGCATCTCGTGGGCGCGCTGTCGGAGAAGGTGATTGTTGCTGGACACAGTGTGCAGGAGACGCCGCGGGCGATCCTCGAGATTCGGCGGATCTTGCATGAGGATATTGCGCAGATCGATCAGCGCGGGGAGGTTTGCGGGGAGGCTCGGATAGCGAAGTGATGGCGGAGGGACCAGCTGTCTTTTGCGGCGGCTCGGACTTGGGCTCGGACTTGACGAGCTTGCTGTTGCTGGGCTCTGATCGAATCACTGGTACAGCGTTCCGAATCAAGCCAGCGTGATCGAGGCAGGCGCGGAAGATTGGTTCGAATGAGCGGTCAGGTCAGCGGAACGCTCGAAAGATCGCGACGGCCGCTCGAAATTCTTTCGCTACAAATTACGTATTGAATGTTACGAATTGGCGGGCATGTATGTTCATTCTGGCGTGTTGTCGCCGTTTGATGGGAGTAATGGGGTATCGTGCACCAATTTGACTGATTGGCGTGAAACAATGGCGTGCATTGGTGAAAAAAGTCTTTTAAAACAATAGGTTGACACGCACAAAAGACGTTTCGCTATGTTTCACGCCGTGTCGGTTGGCGAGATTGGCCGAAGAATCGAAAATTCTCGCTCGTATTGGCTAAGAGTCACTCGTTTTTCGATATTTAGTTCGCAAAAGTTGACCGGATGTTCTGCCCCCGTATATTGTTAGGTTGCCGATGCGCGACTGCTGCATCTGCTGAAGTTCAAGTTGGCCACACGCGTGGCGACTGACAGTCGCTCGCATTGCGGATGCGCGATCGTCTTGCTAATCAATATCACAAGGCGGCCCGGGAGAGACTCTTTACGTTCGCGAGATTTGCGCGCGTGCCCTCACCTATCCTGCCGTCCATCGTCCGACGGATTTCTTGCGGATGATCTGAGAGCAGCGATGTTGATTTCGCGCTGAACGAGTGGTCTGACGCAGGCCCATCCGGGTGGCGTGACATACGATCGGACGGAGACCATTCGTTGCGGTCGAGTCACTCATTACTCCGGTGCTTGCCCAAAAATGATCGGCGCGGTCGCGATGCATCCCTTCGAATACTTCCTATCTGGGTGTCTCCGCAGCGGGTGGGTAGATCGGTAGGCGTGACGACCGACATCAACTACCTTTGGAGGGTCCTCTCTTGACGACGGTGGGATGTCGGTTTAACGCGATTACGGCCAATTCATCGCGGCCGGCAGGCGTTCGCGATTGACTTTCTGGTCGTCGATCGAGACGCTGGATCAGCAACGAGATCTGATTTGAGGACAAGCTTGCGCCGTGGCGAACACCGTTTGCGGAACGGCGATGCATCGTTTGAGAGAACGCGCGATACATGATTCGGGATCCCTTAACGCGACGTTCCAGTAATAACTTGCTCCCGCCGGATCTTGACGCATGTCGTCTGTTCGCTGAGGCAAGCCCCATTCACAGCCTTCCTTTGCGCGTTTGTTCGTGCCGCTTTCATTGCTAATCGTACGGAACAGCTTTTCCGGCAGAACGACTGCCGACTTTGCGGTCGATAAGCGGTGGCCTCAACGCTGCGCGCGTTCATTGCCTGAGGTACACCGGGAGAGTGAAGCATTCTTGCGGGACGTCGACGATCTTCGCCGAGGTTTGCTGCGGCCGACAGCGCCATCATGAACACAGCTGTTCATGGACAACCATGTGCAATGCACGTCGCGCACTAAGGGCCGCGGCCTTTCTCATTGAGAAGATTGGAACCGACGATAGCGGAGTCGAGTCGTCTCGGGGAAACGCGCTGATGCGGCGTTGGGTTGAGAACGACCGTGGATGGTACGTTTATAGGACAGAGGGCTGGCCCTCCATCCCGTCCGTCATATGTCGCCTGTGCGATTTTGTATGTGCTCCGGGTAATGCGACCGTCAACGAAGCAGCCGAACCCGGCTCAATGGATGCATCAGAAATCCCCAGTCATTGGCTGTCTCGCTCATGGCGAGCGGCTGACCCGCCGCAGGTGCCTGCGAGATCGCTGCGAACGCAATACTGCGCGAATCGCTCCGCGGGTCGTGCAAGGCACGAACGATGTGCGTTCGCGCGGACGCGGCACGCTTTCATCGGCATCGGGGGGTGCGTCGTCAAGAGTGTCTAGAGTCTAGACACCGGATGGCGCAAAGGTAGGGGCTGCGGAGTGAGTGTCTAGACTCTAGACACTCTTCGAGGTGGACCGATTTGATTGGCCCCAAAAAAAGCCCGCACTAAGCGGGCCTTTTAACACTACAACCGAACCACCTATTAGCTCGTCTTCGGCTGCGATTGGAACATCTGTCCGATCAACTGTCGTATCTGAACTTCTTGCGCCTCGGTGATCACTCCGGTCTTGATCTTGATCGTGAAGTTACTCACATCCTTGGTGATGCTCCCAGCGTGCTCTCGTCCCGCGAAAAATTTCTCGATGCTGCGTCCGCTGGTACCACCCGACGTCGTCTGCCGGGTCGCCAGGGCGGCGATTCCCGCCGCGACCTTGCCCTGATCCATTTCGCCTCTCACCAACAGAGGCCAAATTTCGCGAGCGGCTTTAACGCCATCCTCGCCATGCTTTTTGATAGCCGCTGCAATTGCTTGCGCCGCAGTCCCGCCCAATAGTCGCGGTTGAATATCGAGATCTTTCTTGATGAAGTCCGGCAGATTGTCGAACGACAAGAACTGATACAGACCTGCCCGCGACAATCCCATCGCTTCCGCCAGTCGCTTGCGATTCGGGAACTCTGCTTCCGATCGACGAATCGCCACGCCGATTTCATAGTCAGCAAGGTCGTCGCGGCTAATGTTTTCGACCATTGCGAGCACGGCCATATCCGAGTCTGAGCAATCCGCAACCACGGCCTTGATCGTGTCCAGCCCCAACATCTTGTGCGCACGCCAGCGTCGTTCGCCGGCGACGATCTGATAGTCGTCCGCGACACGACGGACCACGATCGGCTGCATCAGTCCAACTTCCCGGATCGACTCCGCAAGCTCGGCTAACTTTGCTTCGTTGAACACTCGACGCGGCTGCCAAGGGTTCGGCAAGATGCCAGCAACCGCCAGTTGCGATGCGACGCCAGTCGATTCCAGTTCCTGCACGCGAAGTTGCGCAACGGCCAGCGCGCCGGCAAGGCCGGGCGCCGTTTGCGTGCGGTTGCTGCGCTTCACCTCGTCCTCGTTGATCGACGAAGTTTTGCGAATGCCGGACGTCTTGGCCAGCAACTGTTCTCGCATATTGCTCATTGCGCGTTCCTCCATTTTTCCGAATAGATCTCGTCGATCCAGCGACAGTAGTCGACGAGAGGTTGCCGCACGCGTTGCAATGACTTGGCCGCGCTGTGATTGCTGCTGATGTCGAAGACGGTCGAGAACGCCAACGCCCCGGTGCTCATCACCGAGCTCGCCGGTACCTCGATCGAATGCAGCCAGTTTTCGTACGCGCTTTGCGCCCACGCGCGCACGATCGGCGCGGACGAGTTCCGCCCATAATCGACCCGCGACAACACCAGCGACACGAAGTCGTACTTCTTGTCCGTCTCGAATTTGATAAAGCTTTTGGACACGTCCGAGAAAAGTCGCCAGAACGACAGCGAGCTGATGAAGTCCAGGTTTTCCGGCACCATCGGCATCACCATGGCATCCGCGGCCATCAGCGCGTTCAGATTGAGGTACGACAGCGACGGCGACGTATCCATGAGAATGTAGTCGTACTTCTTGCGCAGCGGCTCGAGCCCTTGACGAAGCACGGTCCAGAAGCGAAAACCGGGTCGCATCTTTTGCATCGCCGGCAGATGGAACTCTGCTCCAATCAGTTCCGTGTGCGCAGGAATCACGTCGATGCCATCCCAGTACGTCGACTGGACCCGCCCCACGAGGCCACCTTCGATGTCCTGGTCGTAGACGTACGGCAATACTGTGTCTTCAGGCGTCACGTCTTTTTCCGCGTACAGTCCACACAGTTCCGAAAGCGACGCCTGCGGGTCGAGATCAACCACCAACACTTTGCGTCCCCGCAGCGACAGCCCCTGGGCGAGGCACATCGTCGTCGTCGTCTTGGCGGAGCCACCTTTGAGCTGCGCGGTGATAATGATCTTCCCGTCTGGCTCCTTCAGGCGCGTGACCAGTGGAGTCTGGTAGATGTCGGAAATCTTTTGTACCCAGATCCGCGCTTCTTCCAGCGTGAAGGTCCGGGTACGGCCCGTGCCTGCCGCCGTGCCCGAAGGCAGTTCTCCGTCGCCTTTTGTCGCGAGATACTGAACCTGCGAGTGTGAGACGTTGCACATCTCGGCAATCTCGCCGGTCTTGAAAACGGGAGCCGTTTTTCGAGGACGCGGAGCCAGAATCGTGTCACGCAGCTCATTAGTGAAAATGGTGACTTTTTCTGCGAACTCACTGATCTGCTCAAAGTGAACGGTTCGGTCTACGGCAGGAAGTTGGCTCGTTCTGACCATTCTGAGGTTTTTCCATAAAATTCCAGAAACCTCAGAATACAGGAAATACTTGAAAATAGCTTTTTAAATTACTGTTTTTATGCGGATTTTCTGCAAATTTCTGTATTTCCAGACCGTTTTCGGTTGCGGAATCGCCGTGGAAACTAAACGAGCCTCGAAACACTGCTCCTCGAAGGCACAAATGACCTCACCTTTCTTCGCAATCTGCGTAGCGGAGTCGGCACTCCTGCTCGAGACTTAGGCACTTGGTGAGGTCATTTGTGCACTTTCTCATTTTCTGAAAGACCGGTCCGGCGATCTTCTGCACAACCGACCTCACCATTGTTAGATTTTCGCCACCTCCCTGCGAGCGCTCCCCGCACTTAGAACGCAAATGCACAATCAACCTCACCCACAGAAGCTGCGATACACCGGCGCCAGGCCGTCAGCCAGAGGTTCAGCTCATCGCCAAGGGTTGCCTATCACCGTAGCAGCACAACCAACCTCACCTTGGCAACAGATCTTCCAAACCCGCTCAACGATTCGCACAATCAACCTCACCATGCTGCATCGCGCAATCTTCAGCCGTATTTATTTGTGTGTGCCGGGTTGGTAGGTTTTTTTAAAACCGAGAACAAACCCACAAACCAACGCAACCAAACACTATTCAATCCGTTCAAGCACTTAAGTTCCAAAAGGTGAGGTGCGTTGTGTCGAAGGTGAGGTTTGCTGTGCTCAGAGGTGCGGTTGGTTGTGCAGCAAGGTGAGACCGATTCCCCACCAAGGTGCGGTTCGATGTGTTTGCCACTGCATCAAATCACGAAGGTGAGGTGGGTTGTGCAGCTACTGGGAACGAGGTTGAAAGGGCCGTCGCATAAGGCCTTGCCGCGCGAACGCCCGCCCGCAAGGTGAGGTTCTTTGTGAACATGGTGAGGTTCTGTGTGCCGAAACGCGGAAGGGACGCCGAAACGGCCTCCGTCGCGGTCGTTTGATGGTGAGGTTCTGTGTGTTGACAGCTCACCACCGCATGCTTACAGTCCCGGGAGCGAAAAAGTGGATGAAGAACATGGCCGCGGACAATCCGGAAGAGGGCAGGTCGAAAGCGACGTCACGCCAGATGGCGCTCGCGCTGTTCGAAGACATGTTCGATCAGGGATTGCGCATCAACGAGGCCAATCGCGAGATCGGTTATCAGCGCAACGATTTCTTCACCGAAATCGTCAATATGGGGCTGCCGGCGCGGCGCTTTCTCGATGCCGCGTACTTCATCGTCGCGCAGGAGCCCGAGCAGCGCGATCAGTACGACGTCGAACTCAACTACTTCAAGTGGCTGATGCGTTACGACAGCCGCAACCTGAAGCACTTGCGCACGATCGCCGACGAAGCTCAGAACGCGAAAGTTCGCGTGACGAATACGCCCGCGGACCGCGATCCCAACGAAAACGATCTGTGGGTGCAGGTCCAGTTGATCGGCATGGTCGGCTTTCATCGCGGACGTATGCGTTTCGACGTCCATCCGCGGCTCGTGCCGCATATCCGCGATCCGCAGAAATCGCATTGGCTTAGCTTGCGCATTTCCACCGCGTTCACGCGCAGTCTCGCGCGCGCGATCTACGACAAAGTTTTGCCCAACGTCCCCGCGGGACGCACCGACTGGATCCAGCTCGAGGAAATGCGCAACTGGCCCGGCAAAATGGGCGCGAATGCCGCCATCTTCAAATACTTCAAGCGCGATTGGCTCGAGCCGGCGGTGCGCGAGATCAACGAAGTGTCGGACGTCGAGATGTCCTATGAGACGCGGACTGCGTCCACGACGTCGAAGAAAATCGACCGCATCCGCTTCCTGCTCAAGCGCAAGGACACAGCCGACGCGGTACTCGCGAGCCTCGCCGACGCGAGCCATCTGTACAAGATTCTCACCGACGAATTCGGGCTCTCGACCAAGCAGTTCAGCGAGATTTCGGAGAACCGCGAACTCTGGACCGACGAACGCATCCAGCAGGCCGTCGAATACACGCGCTTCAGGGTCAAGCGCGGCCAGGTCAAGAAGAGCCCCGCGGGCTACCTGATGCGCGCGCTACGCGACAACTGGAAGATCTCCGACGCCGAGCGCACGATGGTCGACGTACAGGCCAAACTGCTCGCCGACGAAACGCAGGAACAGGCGGTCAAGACCGAAACGAGAAAGACCGTGGCGCACAGCATCGCGACGCGCGAAGAAGAAGTGCGCGCGCGCATGAACGAGGATTCGCGCAAGGGCCGCGACCATTTCAACGCCGCCGATGCGAAGACGCGCAAGGAACTGATGCATGCGTGGACGACGTCGCGCGAAGGCAAGCTGATGCTGCGTCGGATGAAGCTCGAACCGTCGACGGTCACCGAAGATGCGATTTTCGCGAATACCGAGCTGGTCTGGTATCTGGGGCAGTTCGTGTTCGGCCGGATGAATGCGGCGCGCGCGGCGGCGTGAAGCGAGCCGGAAATCGGCTGCAAAGCAGCCCAAACTGAGCCGACCGGCAAATAGAAAGGGGTCTTGCACTGACGGATAGCAACGTCAGTGCAAGACCCCTTGCTACTTCAGACGCTCAGAACGCTCAGAACGACCCGAACAGCGAGCCCAGCACGATCACCACCACCAGCGCGAGTAACGCGCCGAGAATCGCGACGATCACGATGTCGCGATAGCTTTCGCGGTGGTTCGACCCACACACCGCAAGCAGCGTCACGACCGCGCCGTTATGCGGCAGGCTGTCGAGTGTGCCTGAGGAAATCACGGCGACCCGATGCAGCAGCGCCGGGTCGATGCCGTATTGCGCAGCCAGTTGCAGATAGGTGCTGCCGAGCGCGTCGAGCGCAATGGTGAGACCGCCCGAGGCCGAGCCGGTCAGCGCCGCGAGCAGATTGGTGGCGACCGCGAGCGATACGAGCGGACCACCGCCGATACCCAGCACCCATTCGCGCACGAGCGCGAACGCTGGCAGCGCGGCGATCACCGCGCCATAGCCGACCAGACTGCCGACGCTGAGCACCGGCAGCACCGATGCATTCGCGCCCGCATCGATCGTCTCGCGCAGCGCTGGCAGGCGATGCCGATTGAGCAGCACGAGCACGACGATCGCGACGATGAGCGCCACGCACACGCCCCACACACCGCCGACCGCCGCAAGCGACGTCTCGCCCCAACGGACCTCGGCCAGATAGTCGGCGTCGATGCGCGGCAGCACGATCACGTTCATCACGAAGTTCGTCAGCACGACGAGCACGAGCGGCGTGAGCGCGACGCCGAACGAGGGCAGACTCTCGCTGACATGCCCGCGCTTCGCTTCCTCCGGATCGAAACTCTGCGATACGCTTGCGCGCTCGCGCACGAGGTTGTCGCTGGCCGGCGCCCCGGTGGATTTCACCGCCGCCTTGAGTCCGTCGAATCCTTCATTGGCCGCCTTCGCGCGCGATTGCTGCAAGGACAACCACCAGAGCCCGAACACCACCATCACGATACTCGCGATGATGCCAAGCCCAGGCGCCGCAAACGGTGTCGTACCAAAGAACGGCATCGGGATCGCGTTCTGGATAGCCGGTGTGCCGGGCAGCGCGGACATCGTGAACGTCGACGTGCCGAGCGCGATCGCGGCCGGCATCAGACGGCGCGGAATATTGGCGGCCTGGAAGAGGGCGGTGGCCATCGGCGCGAGCACGAAGAACGCCACGAAGAGGCTGACGCCGCCATAGGTGACGAGTGCGCCACCGATCACGACCGCGAGAATCGCCCGATGCGCGCCAAGCTTCTCCGTCATGTAACTGGCGATCGCCTTCACGGAGCCGCTGTCTTCCATCAGCTTGCCGAACAGCGCGCCGAGCAGGAACAACGGAAAGAACTGCGCGAGAAAGCGCGCGGTGCTGAGCATGAAGGTCTGGGTCCAATGCGCGAGAATCGGTTCGCCCGAAATCGCGGCGGCCAGCATCGCGGCGAACGGCGCGAGCAGCAGCACGGTCCAGCCGCGGTACGCGAAGCCGATCAGCACCGCGAGACTCGCGAGCATGCCGAAAAGCCCTAGACCGATCGCGAGCGGTGACAGGGTGATGACTTCCATGGTCAGACTCCGTCGAGCAACGCGTCGAGATCCAGCGAGGAGCGCACGCCGATCGAATCGCCGTGCTCGGCGAGGAACGCGTCGGCGGCACGCCGGCCTTCGTCGCGCAGCATCGTCAGAAAGCTCCACTCGGCGTTCAGCTTCGACGAGTAGCCGAGTTCGGTCATCAGCTCGCTCGCGATCCGATGGATGCGCATCGCCGCCCAATGGCGGCCTTCGTCGCTGCCGGGGTCCGCCGCGCGGCGCAGCAGCGCGATCATGCGCAGCTCTTTCAGCAGCGGCGCGTTGAAGGCAACTTCGTTCAGGCGACTGATGATGTCTCGCGCGGTGCGCGGGGTTTCGTCCCGCACCACGGGATTGACCTGGATCAGCAGCGTGTCGCTCGACGTGCATTCGCGTACCAGTGGCGTCATGGTCGGATTACCGGCATAGCCGCCGTCCCAGTAGTCTTCACCGTCGATCTGCACGGCTTGGAACAGCGTGGGCAGGCAACCGGAGGCGAGCAGCACGTCAGGCGTCAGGTCGCCATTGCGAAACACACGCGCCTGGCCCGTGCGCACGCGCGTCGCGGTGATGAACAGCTTGATCGGCGCGTCGCGCAGATGCGCGAAATCGATCGAGTCCTGCAGAATCTTCGCCAGCGGATGTACGCCGCGCGGGTTCAGGTCGTATGGAGAAAACACGCGCGCCGCGAGGTCCATCGCGATGAAGAGCGGCGAGTAGTCGAGCGTCCAGCGGCCCATCAACACGTCGAAGGGGGTTCGGCGAAACGGGCTGTACACCGATGCTTCGAATACTCGCCGCCAGAAGGCTTCGAGCGCGGCGCGCGCGCCGGCCGCGCCGTCTGCCTGATAGCCGCTCACCAGCACCGCGGCGTTCATCGCGCCAGCCGACGTACCCGATATTCCTTCGATCTGCAGCCACGACTCTTCGAGCAAACGGTCGAGGACGCCCCATGTAAAAGCACCGTGCGATCCGCCGCCTTGCAATGCGAGGTCGATAAGGGCGGGTTCGCGGTGGGTGGGTTGGTTTTTTGTTGCAGCCAAGACGACTCCGTAGTGAGGAGTGCTCCGTTTCGCGAGCTGACGCCGCATGCACGGCGGACGAATGAACTGCTGGCCAATGCTGTGAACTACCGAATGAGGTGAGGCGTGTTTCAAAGGCGAAACATCGCACTGCACCATTGGTATTGGAAGTGGCCGGTGACTAAAAGTCAAGCGTATTCAACTTGATTCACAGAGCTTGCGAGCAACCGGCTCTTGGCCGTCATCGCCCGCTTGCTGGTCACGCGCGATTGTGCCTGGCAATGTCGGCCATTCAAGCGGAATGTAGAAAAGCCGGCTGGTCACGCCGAGGTCAAAAACAGCGTGTAGGGAGGCCGGCCCGCGCGCCGCGTCGCGCCGCTCAGATAATCATGGATAGGCGGAGTATCTTTGCACGGTTGAGCGCGATGATGCGGTGGCAATCATGCAATCTGCGTTATGCGTTTGCGCGTGCCGCTTAAATGCTAACTCGCGTGTATATCTTCGCTGTTTCGCCTTGCGCTAATCGCCGCGGCGTATTGCAATGTAATGTATCGTCTCGGCCGCCGGATACATTACGACATAATTCGACTGATGAACCGGGCTATAAAGCAGGCATCGTCAAATCACGGAGAGCATCATGAACGCCGGGTTGCTGCAAGGGTCCTGTCACTGCGGGGCCGTCAAGTTCGAAGTTCGCACCGAAATCGTTCCGGCTGGTCGTTGCAACTGCAGCCTGTGCCGCCGCAAGGGCGCGCTGATGACGCCGCTCTTTCCCGCCAGTCAGTTGAAGATTCTGAGTGGCGAGGATTCGCTGACGCTATACCAGTTCAACACGAAGGTCGCGAAACACTACTTCTGCAAGCATTGCGGCATCTATCCTTTTCATCAGACGCGCAAGGATCCGCAGCAATGGCGCGTCAATATCGGCTGCCTCGACGGGGTCGATCCTTACGCGCTCGAAGCCGGCGTGGCCGATGGCGCGAGTCTTTCCGTGCTGGAGGACGCATGAAACGCCTGTTTGCCATCGCTGTGTTCGTGGCGGGCGGCTTCGCGGCCGAACTCGTGCATCCGTTGCAGTGTTCATTGATCCAGTCGGGCGGCGTGCAACTCAAACGCCGCAGCAGATAATCCGTCGATGGAAACCTCCGACCACGTACTGATCGTCGATGACGATCGCGGTATCCGTGAACTGCTCGCGGGATACCTCGAGAAAAACGGCGTGCGTGTCTCGCTCGCGGCCAATGGCCGCCAGATGCGCGCCGCGCTCGAGAACGGCGCGCCCGACCTGATCGTGCTCGACCTGATGCTGCCCGGCGAAGACGGCCTCGTGCTGTGCCGTGAGTTGCGCGCGGGCAAGTTCCGCACAGTGCCGATCCTGATGCTGACGGCGCGCAGCGAGGAAGCGGACCGGATCGTCGGCCTCGAAATGGGCGCCGACGATTACCTGACCAAACCGTTCGCCGCACGCGAGTTGCTCGCGCGAATCCGTTCGGTGCTGCGCCGCGCGCGCATGCTGCCGCCCGGCATGGAGGTGACGGAGTCGGCGCCGATGCTGTGCTTCGGCGACTGGCGGCTCGACACGACCGCGCGCCATCTGCTCGACGCGGACGGAACCGAGGTGGCGTTGAGCGGCGCGGAGTACCGTCTGTTGCGTGTGTTTCTCGATCATCCGCAGCGCGTGCTCACGCGCGATCAGTTGCTGAACCTCACCCAGGGACGCCAGGCCGATCCGTTCGACCGCTCGATCGATCTGATGGTGAGCCGCCTGCGTCAACGCCTGCGGGACGGCGCGCGCGAGCCGCGCTACATCAAGACGCTGCGCAGCGAGGGCTATGTGTTTTCAGCGGCCGTGACCGCGATCGGAGATCCGGAATGAGCGCATCTCCATCACCGTCGTTGCTGCGCTGGCCGCATTGGCCGCGCACGCTGTTCGCGCGGCTCGCGGTGATTTTGTTCGTCGGGCTCGCGCTCGCGCAGGCGCTGTCGTTCTGGCTCACGATGACCGAGCGCGACCAGACGATGACCAACATCATGATGGGCTACATCGAGCGCGAGGTGGCGAGCTCGGTCGCGCTGCTCGATCATCTGCCGCCCGACGAGCGCGCCCAGTGGCTGCCGCGGCTCGCGCGGCGCAGCTATGAGTTCGTGCTCGGCCCGGGCGTGCCAGGCACCCCGGTCGACGCGAGCCTGTCGGCGCGCGTCGCGCAGTCGATCGGCGATGGCATCGGCACGCGTTATCCGTTGACCGTCAACGCAGTGCCGGGCGATCGCGAGCGTCTGCAGGTGCATCTGAAACTGAGCGACGGCACGCCGCTCACCATCGACCTGCGGCCAATGCCCGGTGCCCCGTTGTCGCGCTGGCTGCCGCTCGTGCTGACGCTGCAGCTGCTCGTGCTCGCGGCCTGCTGCTGGCTGGCGGTACGGCTCGCGACGCGTCCGCTCAATCAGCTCGCAGTCGCGGCCGACACGCTCGGCCCCGACCTGAAGGCCGCGCGTCTGCGCGAAGCCGGTCCGTCCGAAGTGGCGCGCGCCGCGCGCGCGTTCAACGCGATGCAGGACCGGATCGCCACGTACATGACCGAGCGCATGCAGATTCTCGCGGCGATTTCGCACGATTTGCAGACGCCGATCACGCGCATGCGTCTGCGTGTCGACACGATGGACAACGACAGCGAGGCCGCAAAGCTGCGCCAGGATCTGCAGGAAATGGAGGCGCTGGTCAAGGAAGGGGTCACCTATGCGCGCACGATGCATGGCACGACCGAGGTGCCGCGCCGTATCGATCCCGATGCGCTGTTCGACAGCCTGGTGTGCGATTACGTCGACGCGGGTCAGCAAGTGTCACTGCAGGGCCACTTCGGCCAGTCGCTGACGATGCGTCCGCAGGCGTTGAAGCGCATCGTTGGCAATCTGGTCGATAACGCGCTGAGGTACGGCGGCGCCGCGCAGATCCATATCGGGGCGTTGCACGATGGCGAGGCCACCGTGTCGGTGCTCGATCGCGGTCCCGGCATTCCGGTCGAGTCGCTGGAGACGGTGTTCGAGCCGTTCGTGCGGCTCGAAGGATCGCGCAATCGTCAAACGGGCGGCACGGGTCTGGGGCTCGCGATCGCGCGGCAACTCGCGCTCGCGATGGACGCGACGCTCACGCTGCACAACCGCGTCGGCGGCGGTCTCGAAGCGCGGCTGACGTTGAGGAAGTTGCGCGAGTCATAGTTGGACGACCTGTTGCGGCGCGGAGACGCGGGCGATTCCGTCAGAAAAATTCACAAAGCCCGCCATTACGAAATCGCCATCGGGTTTGGACTATTAATGACCCCCGCGCGCCATTTCGAGCTGTGACTCTGGCGCTTCTCAGTAGTTCTGAACGGCCACCGGTTCAGCTCGCTTCAGCGATTCTCCATCATTTGAGAAAACCGCGGCGGTGATGCGGCAGGTCGCATCATTGTTAAATCATCGATATTCAGAGCGACTTATCGATGCGAGCGATTCAGATGCGTGGTGAATTGTTAATTCGCAAATTCAACCAGATTCGGCAACGCAGCATCGATGGATTCGATCGCATAGCGAGCCACAGTCCATTACCTTGTCTTCGATAAATTGACAAACGCCAACGGACAGACCATTCTTTTCGTGTGGTGGTTGCAGAGTAGCACGGCTGATCAACAGCAAGATTGGCCGAGAGACACGTTTCGTTCGAATCTGATTAAAGATCCTTGTTAAAAAGGTAACTAAAAGGAATCCGAATGGCGTCCACTCCACAAAAGCTGTCAAAAATGCAACTCACCGGGATGGTGGTGGGCGGCATGGTCGGAGCCGGAATATTTTCCCTGCCGCGTACCTTTGCCGATGCCACCGGTCCGTTGGGCGCCGTGATTGCCTGGCTCATCGCGGGCACGGGCATGTATATGCTGGCGCGCGTATTTCAGGCGCTGGCCGAACGAAAACCCGAACTGGACGCCGGCGTGTTTGCGTATGCGAAAGCGGGCTTTGGCGACTATCCGGGCTTTCTCTCCGCATTTGGCTACTGGATCGGTAGCTGTATCGGCAACGTTTCTTACTGGGTGCTGATCAAGTCGACACTCGGCGCGTTTTTTCCCGTGTTTGGCGACGGCAATACGGTCGTCGCGATTGTCGTTGCATCGATCGGCATCTGGCTATTTCATTTCATGATCCTGAAGGGCGTGCAGCAGGCGGCCTTCATCAACAGTATCGTCACGGTCGCCAAGGTCATTCCGATTCTGGTGTTCATCGTGATCCTGATCTTCGGCTTCCGGTTGGACCTGTTCCAGGCCAACCTCTACGGCGGAGGACTCGAAGGCAATATCCTCGAGCAGGTGCGGGCCACGATGCTGGTCACGGTGTTCGTGTTCATCGGTATCGAAGGGGCGAGCGTTTATTCCCGTTATGCGAAGAAGCGCTCCGATGTCGGCCAGTCGACGATTCTCGGCTTCGTCGTCGTGACCTCGCTGATGGTGCTCGTGACGATGCTGCCTTACGCCGTGCTTCAGCGCGTGGACATCGCGGCCATGCGGCAGCCGTCGATGGCGGCGGTGCTCGAAGCGGTGGTCGGTCATTGGGGCGCGGTTTTCGTCAGCATAGGTTTGCTGATTTCGGTACTGGGCGCTTATCTCGCCTGGTCGCTGATCTGCGCCGAAGTGTTGTTCACGGCGGCAAAGACCGAAGACATGCCCGCCGTATTCGCGAGGGAAAACGCTAACAAGGTACCTGCCAATGCATTGTGGCTGACCAACATCGTGGTGCAGCTGCTCGTCATCAGCACCTACTTCTCGCGCGATGCGTTCGCGCTGATGCTGAATCTGACGAGCGCGATGTCGTTGATTCCGTACCTCTTCGTCGCGGTGTTCGGCTGCATGAACGCGAATCGCGGCGACGGTTACGACGTGCGCGCCGACGAGCGCCGGCGTGACTTCATCATGGCCGCAATCGCCTCGATCTATACGGTCTTCATGATCTGGGCGGGTGGCCTGAAATTCATTCTGCTTTCCGCCGTGCTGTATGCGCCAGGAACGGCGCTTTATATCTGGGCTCGGCGCGAGCAGAACAAGAATGTCTTCATCGTTTCCGACTGGATCATTTTTATCGTTGCGATCATTGGCGCGATCATCGGCATCTATGGCCTCGTAACCGGAAGGATCGCGATTTAGCTTTAATGAAATCCGATTGAACAGAGCGGGCCAACATTGGCATTCAGGAGATCATCATGGCGAACACGGACACGAAAGCGGGTGAATTGGGTGTCTACTCGGAAGTCGGGCAGCTGCGCAAAGTGATGGTCTGCGCACCGGGGCTCGCGCATCAGCGTCTTACCCCGAGCAATTGCGATGAACTGCTGTTCGACGACGTACTGTGGGTCGAGAACGCGAAGCGCGACCACTTCGACTTCGTCACGAAAATGCGCGACCGCGGCGTCGAAGTGGTGGAGATGCACAATCTGCTCGCCGAAACGGTCGCGGTGCCCGAAGGCAAGGAGTGGATTCTCGACAACCAGGTGGTGCCGAATCAGGTCGGCCTCGGCTTTATCGATGAATTGAGAAGCTATCTGGAAGGGCTCGACAATCGCAAGCTTGCCGAAACGCTGATTGGCGGGCTATCCACTCACGACTTCCCGGAAGCGCATGGCGGCAAGGCGCTGGAGGTCGCGAAAGAAGCGGCGGGCGGCACCGAATATCTGCTGCCGCCGCTGCCGAACACGCTGTACACGCGCGACACGACGTGCTGGATCTATGGCGGCGTCACGCTGAATGCGCTGTACTGGCCGGCCCGCCACGAGGAGACGATCCTGACCACGGCGATCTACAAGTTCCACCCCGATTTCGCGGGCAAGGTCAACGTGTGGTGGGGCGACCCGACTCAGGACCACGGTCTCGCCACGCTGGAAGGCGGCGATGTGATGCCGATCGGCAAGGGCGTCGTGCTGATCGGCATGAGCGAGCGCACCTCGCGGCAGGCCATCAGTCAACTGGCTGCAATGCTGTTCAAGAAGGGCGCGGCCGAGCGCGTGATCGTCGCGGCGATGCCGAAGATTCGCGCGGCAATGCACCTCGATACCGTGTTCACGTTCGCCGATCGCGATTGCGTGCTGGTCGCCCCGGACTTCATGGCGAAGACGCGCACCTATTCGTATCGGCCGAGCAGCCATCCGAGCGGCGTCGAGTTGCACGCCGAAAACAAGCCGTTCACCGACGTCGTCGCCGAGGCGCTCGGGCTGAAGCATCTGCGCGTGGTCGAGGCGGGCGGCAGCGACTATCAACGCGAGCGCACGCAGTGGGATAGCGGTGCGAACCTCGTGTGCGCGTCCCCGGGCGTCGTCTATGCATACGACCGCAACACGTACACGAACACGCTGTTGCGCAAGCAGGGCATCGAGGTGATTACGATCGTCGGTGCGGAGCTGGGCCGTGGACGTGGCGGCGGTCACTGCATGACCTGCCCGATCATCCGCGATGCGGTCGACTATTGATCAGTCAAGCGAATCAATCTGGCCGGTGACTGGCAAAGTGTCGCCCGCTCGCTGAAGTGGCGAGCCGGCGACAGCGCCGCGCGCGCGTCCGCCGCCGCCAGGAACGGCGCGATCCGTCCAGACGATCGACGCGACGAATCGAATCGCCCCGCTAATCGCCGGGTTGACGCACGCGGTAGTGGTGGGCAGGTCCGGCTTGAAGTCGAACTTCCTTTTACTATACTTTTTAACGACTTCGCGCCTGAATTATCGAATTTGATATCTCGCGATTTGCAAGGATTACATTCGATAGACCAGCGATCGCTGCAATGAAGTTCGAGTTAATGAATCTGCGAGTAGCTGGACGATCACGTTTCACGTCAATCGCGTGAATGCTCGGAGCTTTCTTCCACCGCACGGAGGTTCGAATATGAATAATCGCTTTGTTGCGCAACTCGTCGCCTTGTCATTTGCCGGTATGTCCGCGCTCGCGATTGCGGCTGGGCCCCCCAAGGACGAGGGCGGCGGCCAGATGGCCGGTACGGGCCGTCAGCAAGTGATGCCGACGATTCCGCACCGTGACTGGCATAAAGGTCAACGTGTGCCGGCCGAATACCGTAACTACAACTTCATGATGGACGACTGGCGCGGACATGGCCTCAATGCGCCGCCGCGCGGGCACAAATGGCTGGGTGTCAATGGCGACTATGTGCTCGTAACGACGAACAACTGGACCATTTCAGACATTGTCGCCGGAACCCAGTAATGCTTCCTCGTGGTGCCCGGGCTATCCGGCGACCAGTTTTAGCGCCGGAACCTGGGCCATTCATCGACACGACATGATTTCGTCATTTTCGCGTCGATTTAATGCTGCGTGTCGTATAGCCGGTCGGGAACGAACAATGCAGTCACACCGCTCAAAAAGAACACCGCGCCGACCACGAGAAAACCAAGTCCGATCGAGAACTGCGTCGCGATAAAACCGATGACGATCGGCGCCGCCCCCGAACAGAAGCGCCCGAGATTATACGAGCCGCCCACCGCGGTGCCGCGCACCGACGTCGCAAAACTCTCCGACATGAATGTGCCGATCGTGCCGAGTGGCACGCCGTACAGAAAGCCGAAGACAAGCATCAGCGTGGAAATGTTGTCGTGGGTGTGCCAGAAAATGATCACGGGCAGAAAGAGTGCCGCACCGATGCAGCCGAGCACGTACACGCCGCGCCGGCTCCAGCGGTCACCGAGCCAGCCCGCGAAGATCTTGCCGATGAAGGCGACCACGTATGTGCCGATCATATAGCCGGTCAGCGAGCTGAACTTGATGTGCAATTCCTTCTCGAGATACGTCGGCAGCCAGTTGTTCAGGCCGTAAAAGCCGGACAGCACGAAGACTGACGCGAAGGTCCACAGGATGAACATCGTGCGCGCTTGGCGGTCGCGGAAAATCTGCGCGTAGCGATTGTCGACGAGCCGCGTTTTGCTCGCATGGTCGGCAGCCCGGCTCGCGAGCCATGCCGCCGGTTCGGGCACCGCGAACTTGATCGCGAATGCGAGCAGCACCGGCACGGCAGACACGTAGTACAGCGTGCGCCAGCCGTACTGCGGCAGGATCCAGTTGCTGAGTGCGATCACGACGATATAGCCGGCCGAAATGCCGGTTTGCAGCATGCCGAGTACCAGCGAGCGCCGTTCTGTCGGCACATATTCGGCTACGAGCGTGGTGACCAGCACCATGCAGCCAATGCCGAGCGAACTGATAAAGCGCACCGCCGCGAATTCGACGAAGCTGTGCGTGAACCCGAGCATCCCCGCGCCGAGCGAGAACAGCGCGAGCGCCCATGCGATGACCCGCACGCGGCCGAGACGATCGCTCGCCCAGCCGCCGACAATGCCGCCGATCGCCATGCCGAGCAAGGTCAGACTGCCGAGCGCGCCCGCTTCGACATTGGTCAGCCCGAAGTCGTCCTTGATGCGCGACAGGGTGAGGCCGTACATCATCACGTCGGCGCCATCGGCGATCAGCGCGAGGTAGGCGAGCACGAAGACCAGCACCCAGCGGCCTTGCGAGACGGCGGAATGGGTCACCGTTCGATAGTTTTGCAGGTCGGATGGTGTTTTCATGAACGGGCGGCGCAAGCGGGGGATGCCGTATTCTGCTTGAGCAGAGCGGGGACAAGGAAGGCGCCGATCAGGAGGCCTATGCTTTCATGACGGCTGGTGTACCAGCCTTCCTTGTGGGTCAGGTTCATCGTACCGATGCACACGCCATCATAGGCGATCGGAATGTTGAGGATCGAGCCGAGACCGATACCTGTCATCACCGCGTGATCGTCGAAGGCCTCGCGAATGCCTTGCGACGTGGCGGCACGAAACGGCTTCAGATCCTGAAGTATCTGTCGCGCCCACGCGGTGCCTTGCTTCTTTTTGCGGCCGCCCAGTGGATAGATGTCCGGCATGTTCGTGTAGACCCGTTCGACCTCGTGACGCCGCGCATCGTAGGACATGATCGTGAACAGGCTTAGGCCTATCGCCTTCGCCGCCACCGCGTGAACCGCGCGGTACAGCTCGAGCGGTTGGTTCTTCAGGCGCATCGCCAGCGCGAGACGCTCGAGGTCCGCGATATCCAGCATCTGCGTATCGTGCGGTGAGGGTTCGGTCAGGTTGCCTTGCATCATTTGCATCGCGTTTGCATCGGAAAGTGTGAAAAGTCGCAGTGCGTTTAGCCGTGCATGCGGGTGGAGTTCAACTGGCCTCGCGCGTCGCGAGCCGCTTCGAGTTCGCTCGCCTCGATATCTTCGAGCGAGCGGTTGCGCGTTTCGATGCCGAGGAAGAACACCACGCATGCGCCGATCACCAGCACCGTCGTGGTCATCGCGAATACACCGAGGAAACCGGACAGCGGATAAACCAGGCCGACGAGGATCGGCGCGCTGACCGAGCCGATGCGGCCGAACGAAGACGACGAGCCCGTGCCCGTCGTGCGTACCGCGGTGGGAAACACTTCCGGCGTGTAAGCGTAGACGCCGGCGAATGCGCCGTTCATGAAGAACGACAGCGCGATGCCCGCGGTCATGATCTGTATGCCGGTGTGAGAAAACGCGAGCGTGATCGCGGCGATGCCGCCGAACAGCATGTAGGAAGCGACCACCGCCTTGCGGCCGATCTTTTCGTTGAGCCACGCCGCCGAGAAGTAACCGGGAATCTGCGCGCCATAGATTGCAATCGAATAGCCGAAGCTCTTCGTCATCGTCAGCCCTTCCTTGACGAGCAGGCTCGGGATCCACGCGAAGAACGAGTAGTACGCGAACGCGACCGAGAACCACATCAGCCAGCTGACCGCGGTCGTGCGCGCGAGTCGCGGCGACCACAGCGTGAGCACGTTGCGCCACGCGTTGCCGCGCGCCGGCGTCGAGGCCGGCGTGCGCACCGCGTGAAGCGCGTGATTCGCAGTCACGGGCGCAAGCGCAATGCCGCGCTCGACGAACGCCGCTTCGATGCGGCCGACGATGCCGTTCGCTTCGGCCGCGCGGCCCTGGCTTTCGAGCCAGCGCGGCGATTCGGGCAGCGTCCGGCGCCACCACAGCAGCATCACGACGGGCAGCGACGTGATCACGGCCAGATAGCGCCAGCCGTCGACGAAGTTGCGCACCACCGCGAAGCCGAGAATCGACGAGGTCAGATAGCCGAACGACATGAAGCCGACCAGCGCGCCGCAGAAAATGCCGCGATAGCGGCGCGGCACGAACTCGGCGAGAAACGGCGCGATCACGACCGTCTCCGCGCCCGAACCGAAGCCCGCGACGACGCGCAGCGCGAAGAACGTGTGCCAGTCGTGCGCGGTCGCGCTCGCGAGCGACGCGACGCAATAGATGGCGAGCGCGCTCATCATGATGCGGCGCCGGCCGATCACGTCGGCGAGCACACCCGACAGGAACGCGCCGAAAAAGTAGCCGATATAGGTGCTGCTCGCGACGAGCCCGGTCTCAGCGCTCGTCAATTGCCACAGCTTGCTGACGACCGGCAGCAGGAACGCGAGCGACGACGAATCGAGCCCGTCGAACATGTACCCGAGCCCGCCGATCAGCAGCAGTCTGCGGTGAAAGCTCGACAGGGGAAGTCTTTCAAGACGGGCGGCGACGGCGGACACGGCAACTTCTCCTGAAGGAAATGGCGCGGCGAGGCCGCGCGTTCTGCGCTGATGGATGCTTCGGGCCGCTTATCGGCCGCTTATCGGCCGATTGCGTAGGCCTGCATCTGACGCGGTGTAGCGGCGCCTCGCATCAAACCGTTGCGGATCGCGACCGCGCAGACCCGGCCGAGCGCCCACGGTTCCGCGACGGTGAGGTCGTGGCCCCGCGCGTGCAGTTCGGCGAGCGTGCTGTCCGGAAAGCGCGACTCGGCCGACATCTTGCCGAGCTGCATCGCGCGCGGATAGAACGAGCCGGGGAAGTGCGCGGTCTGGAACGAGGGCGCATCGGCGGCGGCCTGGAAGTTCATGCCGCCATGCACGTGCTTGAGGAACAGCTGCAGCGACCACTGATCCTGCTGGTCGCCACCCGGCGTGCCGAAGGCCGCGTACGGTTTGCCGTCGCGCGTGACGAGCGTCGGCGACAGCGTGGTGCGCGGCCGGCGGCCCGGGCCGAGTGACGAAGGCAGGCCTTCTTCCATCCAGAACATCTGCGCGCGCGTGGTGACGTTGAAGCCAAGACCCGGCACCGCCGGCGACGCCTGCAGCCAGCCGCCCGACGGCGTAGCCGACACCATGTTGCCCCAGCGGTCGACCACGTCGAGATGCACGGTGTCGCCGCGCAATTCGGGCAGCGGCGCGAAGGTCGGCTCACCCTGGCCAAAGCCGCCGGCCTGCTCGCGCCCGGCATTCGCGACGATGCGCGCGGCGCGTTGCTCGCTGTCGCCGAGCAGCCCGGGGCGGAATTCGAACGACGCGCGGCGCGGATCGATGAGGCGGCGCCGCTCGTCGTTGTACGCGTCGCTGAGCAGCACGTCCATCGGCACATGCGAAAACGCCGGGTCGCCGTAGAACACTTCGCGATCGGCGAATGCGAGCTTCGAGCACTCGATCACCGTGTGCACGAAATCGGGCCCGAGGGGGTCCATCGCGCCGAGATCGAAACCCTTCAGCAGCGCGAGCTGTTGCAGGAACATCGGGCCCTGGCCCCACGGGCCGGTTTTGTGCACGCGCATGCCCGCGTAGTCGTAAGACACCGGGTCTTCGTAGGTTGGCTCCCAGCGCGCGAGATCGCCCGCATCGAGCAGACCGCTATTGCGCAGGCCCGAGGTGTCGAGCACGGCGGTCGAACGGAAGTACTGGTCGATCGCGTCGGCGACGAAGCCGCGATAGAAGACATCACGCGCGCGTTCGCACTGCTCGGCGCGATCGCTGCGCGTATTTGCCTCGCGCAGGATGCGCTTGTAGGTTTCGGCGATCGCGGGATTCGCGAACAACTGGTTCGGCATCGGCGCCTCGCCGTTGCGCAGCCATTACTCGGCCGAGGTCGTCCATTCGGTGCGGAAGAAGTCCTCAATCGCGAGAATCGACGATGCCATGCGTGGCAGCACCGGATAGCCGTTTTCCGCGTAGCCGATCGCATAGCTCAGCACTTCTTCGAGCGGCAACTGGCCATAGTCGCGCAGCAGCGCCATCCACGCGCCGAATGCGCCCGGCACGACCGCGGGCAGCAGGCCCGTGCCCGGCACCACGTCGAGCCCCATCTTGCGCATCCGCTCGATCGTCATGCGCGCGGGCGTCACGCCTTGTCCGCACAGCACGCGCACGCGTTCTTCGCGCGCGCTGTAGAACACCACCGGCAACTCGCCACCCGGACCGTTCAGATGCGGCTCGACGATCTGCAGGACGAAGCCGGCCGCGGCGGCGGCGTCGAACGCATTGCCGCCTTTTTCGAGGACCGCCATCGCCGATGCGCTCGCGAGCCAGTGCGTCGAGGCCACCATGCCGAAGGTGCCGATCAGTTCTGGACGGGTTGTAAACGACATGCGCGACTCCTTGGCGACGACGGTCCGAATGGAGGAACCAATATGGAATGGTTCGGTTGGAGAAAATGAAAGCGTAAAACTAACGAAGCCGGGTTGCACCCGGTGTTAACCATCAACATGCGACCCAGTATAGCGAATCAAAAATCACCGGGTGCTGGTATGTCATGCCGCCGCGATTCTGGTATCGTTTGGACCAATACAAATTGGTTCAGTGGACAACATGGACAAACCGGTACTGGATGCGCTGCTCGACTACATCGCCGATCATCAGTTGAAGGACGGCGACGCGCTGCCGCCCGAACGAAAGCTCGCCGAGGAACTGGACGTGAGCCGCCGCGAGCTGCGCGCGGCGCTGGCTTCGCTCGAGGCGTCGGGGCGCGTGTGGCGCGGCGTCGGCCGCGGCACCTATCTGGGCGCGCGGCCGCTGAAGTTTGCGCCGACGCTGCGCGGCTTGCGCGCCGGCACCAGTCCCGCGGATATCGCCGAAATGCGGCTGCTGTTCGAGCCGGCGCTGGCCGCGCTGGCCGCGACGAAAGCGAGTGGCGACGACCTGCAGGAACTGGAGAAATGCGCACGCAAAAATGCCGCCGCGGAAAACGACGACGAGTGGCAGCAATGGGATCATCGCTTTCATTTGCTGATCGGACATGCCACGCGTAATCCCGCGTTGATTGCGTTGATGGAGGTGATTAACGGTATGCGGGTGAAGCCGGAGGTGCGCGAGAAAACGTCCGCGCAGGAGACGCGGCAGTTTTTCGCGCAACAGCATCAGGCGATCGTCAATGCGCTGAAAGCGCGCGATGCGGATGCGGCCGCGCAATGCATGCGCGAGCATCTGCTGAGCGTGCAGTGGCGTGCGTCGGCGAAGACCGATGGTGCGGCGGCGCGGCGTGCGTGAGGCTGCCGTGGTGCCGCGCGTCGATCGGGATGGCGGCGCTTTACTGCGCAAGCTTCCGGTTCAGCCGGCGCATGCCGTCGAAGACCGCATCGGCCACGTCCAGCGGAAAGTCGGCGGGCAGTTGCGACGAGACTGTGTCGATCACCGTCTCCGTTTGCGCGGTCAACTGATCGATCAGCGTATCGACGTCCGCGGCGGAAAAACCGACGCGCTGTCCTTCGGCCACCCAATGCCGGCGCTGGATCTGATTGAGCAGGTAGTGGACGTTCTTGCCGCGAACCGCCATCGCCAGTTTCACTTTTTGCGCCGCGAGGCGCCCCGCGCCGCTGCCGATGATCGGATGCGCGGACAGCACGTCATAAAGCGGTGTGGATTCGTAGCGATTGCCGGGCAGATGCGCAATGCTGAAGTTCTTCGCGTGGCCATCGGTCGCGGCGAGCAGCCAGAAAACCAGCTGCGTCGCGAAGAAGTTGCGCCGGTCCGTCGTCGCGCGTGTGGACCTCGCGAGTATCTCCATGATCGCCTCGATGCCCGGACCGCCGTCGGACTCGTACTTGTGCAGCGCCGACGTGCCAGTGGCCTGGCACATGTCCTCTTGCGGCAGACGCACGATCCACGAGGCGTCGCTCGACAAACGGCGATCGAAGCGCTCGACGATCAATACCTTCTGCTCATCGAATCGCGCGATTTCGCAACGCGCGATGGGCAGCCCGTAGGCCGCGACGATCTGCGAGCACAGCCATTCGTTTTCCACCGACGTGCGCATATCGGCGCGCATGTTGCCGACGAGCCCGAGCGGCAGCTTGAAGATGTGCGTGGTCGGCGTGCTGCCTTCGGGCAGCAGCCAGCGATTGCGATGACGGAGCAGCGCGGTTTTTTCCTGCGCCCCGGCGATCGACAGACGCAGGTCTTCGAGCGGATCGTGCTGCCCGAGCGGCGCCGCCGTCGTCGTGCCGCGTAGCAGCGCCGCGATGTCGCTGTCGCTGAGTTCGCGACCGTGGATGCTCGTCAGATCGCTCGGCTCTTCGTCCGGCGACAGCAGTTGCAATGCGCCGACGCAGTCGCGGCCGAGCGCGGTGAGCAACGCAAACGGCGCGGCGCTGCCGGTCCGGTAGCGCGCGGCGATGCGGCGCCGGATCGGTTCGCTGTCGGGCAGCAGGTTGTCGAAATAGTCGGCGACGATCTGGCCGCGATACGCCTGATTGCCCGGTGTGAACGGCAGCGACAGCGATAGCGGACGTCCTTGCGGATCGTCGATCCATTCGTCGGCATAGCTCAGACGTTCGCCGCTGCGTGTCGTTTCCCAGGCGCCGACCCGCAGGCCGTTCATCCACAGATTCAGACGGTTCGGTGTGCTGCGCGCCATGCTTACCAGTCCTCCCGTTTCTTGCTGGTGCTGGCCGCTTTGGTTGCCTTGGCGGGTTTGACCGCTTTGGGCTTTTGCGCCGACGGTCCCGGTTTGAGCGGCACGCGCGTGGCGCGTTTAGCGTTGCTTTTTGCGTCGACCGGCGCTCCGGCGGCCGGCGTTCCGCTCCCGGCGCGGCGGGAGCGGTTCGGCGCCGGCGCGGCGTCTTCCACGGCCACGCTTTGCGTCGATCCGCTCCGCGCGAGCTTCAGATCGACCTGCAAGACCCGCAACACCCTGAAGAGCCGTTCGACGCTGACGGTCGCCGGATTCGCTTCGAGTTGCGCGTAGGTCTGTTGCGTGACCCCGAGATGCGCGGCCATCGCGGCCTGAGTGAGGCCGGCGGCCTTCCTGAAGCCCTGCAGGATCGGTCTGAGCTGGCTCAGTGTCTTGATGGCGTAGTCCACGGTCGATCTCCGGTTCGGCTGCGGCGGCGTAACAGCCCAAAACCTGTAAATAACAGATACAGTCTATACTCTGTATTTAGCAAATACAAGCTAGAGACTGTTAATGACGAGCACGGACATTTGAAACGGCGTCCCGTCACGCTACTCATCACGCAACTAACGGTCGACCGCACACCGCCACCCCCTTCGCTGCTGCGCAGCCCCTCCGCCGCAGGCAACATGTGATCCACCGAAAATAAAGATGATGGACAAACGCAACCATAAAATCGCATCTGTTTCACTGCTGGTTGGTGCTGCCACCAGAAGAAGCAACGCCTCGACCGGAAATAGATAAATCCGAATCGTTTTCGATTGACGATCTAATCAGGAAGCCGAACATTCAGGCAAAACAAAAGCTGTTTTCGCATTGCGTGGCCAGAACACTGAATGGCCGTCGATAACGAATCGCTAGCAATATCACGGGCGCTCAAATCGAGCGCAGGATAACTGACGAGTGTTGACGCGCATTGCATCGTATCCTTTCGCTCGCTGAATGAAATTTGACACAAATGTCACGCGCCGCGCATCGAGAGGAAACGGGCTTGGAAATTACAGAAAAGGCTGTAGACTCTATAGCGTGTATTACGCGGCGAGGCCAACACGAGTCCAATCGTTGCGCGCACACAGCATGTGTGCAAATCACTCCAATCCGCCACGAGATTTTTCTGCCATCAAGGTGTCTATTCGCTGATACGACCCAACGCCAATAGAAGCCGAACCGGCGAACCACGCCGACCGGTGAACCTGAAAGGAGATTCGACGAGACACACAGACCATTCTTCCAAATAACGCGATCGACGCCGCCGGATGCGGTCGCCGGCGGGCCGCTGGAGAACATAACTTCTTTGGAGTATGTGATGGCAAGCAAACCACAATGGCGAACGCTGTTATCTCTGACTTTTCTATCGCTGGCAATGATGGGCAACGTCGCGCGTGCGGAGAGCATTCCAATTGTCACAGGCCAGCAATGGATGCAGTCGACCGATGAGCAGAAGAAAGCGTATCTGGTCGGCATCTCGAATTTGATCGACGTCGAGCGCGCCTATGCCGGCAACACGGCGAACAGCAATGACATCGCACAGCGCTTCGGCAAGGGCATGCAAGGCCAGACACTCGACAGCGTGCGTCAAGGCCTCGACGGCTACTACGCCGCCAATCCCACGATGATCCAACACCCGGTGATCGAGACCCTCTGGTTCCAGATGGTCGTGCCCGGCCTGAAGAAAAATCAGTAAGGAGAACGATCATGAAACGACTTGGGTGGATCGTCAGTATTGGCGCACTGGCTGCGATGATCGGTTGCACGGACATGAGCCCGCAGACGCAGGGAACGGTGAGCGGCGCGGCACTTGGCGCGGGCGCCGGTGCGGGCATCGCGGCGATCTCCGGCGGCGATGCGTGGACCGGCGCGATCATCGGCGGCGCGGCGGGCGGCGTGGCCGGCAATATCCGCGGCCGGCAGTAATTACCAGCGAGCAGGCAAGGCTGGGGCGCGACCTGGGTCACGTCCCGGCTTCGTTACTGAAGCGCACGGCCCGATCAGGCCTTGATCAGGCATTCCACGGCCGTCGAGTGAAGCGATTTCCGAGGCGTCGCAGAAGGACCGTTCTTCCATGGGGCACCTCTCCTTTCCCCGCGACGCCGTATGCATTCCGTGCCATTTTCCTCACGTCGAATGTCAAGTAGCGAAGCGAATGGGGCGAATTCATTCGCGCTCGCGACATCGCGCATCCCCAGTTCGTCATGAAAATCATCCGTTCATACTCGAGCCGCTGTCGACGTCGCGTTGCCCGCCCGGCCGACAAAGTTTGAACCGGTGATTAAAAGCCCTTAGGATATCCACACCGGAAGCCGCCGCGATGGCGGCATGCGCACACCACGCAGAGAGCAGCCTGCGCGCGGTGCAACCTTCATCTCATCAAGAGAACACGAATGCTGCGCACGTCACTGAAGGTAATAACGATAAGTGCATGGGTTCTGGTGCTGCTGGCGGTGCTCGCATTGGGGCTACGCGCGTGGTATTCGCAGCGCGGGCCGGAGCTGTCGGTATGGCACACCTATGTGCCGCGCGAAATGACCGTCGAGGAAATGGACACCGCCGACTGGAACGCATACATCAAGGCGGAAAATCGGATTTTCGACGACGTGCGCGTCAATGTCGTTGAAAAGCTGCGGCCGTCCGAGCGCATTCCGGCGAACCGCTATTACGAGGGCTCGCCGATTTTTCCGTGGCATTTCGCCGAAAACTGGAATCACTCGTACATTCTCGAGCCGTCGGGGCCACCCGTCGGCGCGGTCGTGCTGCTGCACGGCATGACGGATGCGCCGTACAGCATGCGGCATATCGCGCGTCGATATCGTGATCGCGGTTTCGTCGCGATCGGCATCCGCTTACCCGGACATGGCACGGTGCCGGCGGGGCTCGTCGACGTGCACTGGCAGGACTGGACCGCGGCCACTCGGCTCGCGGTGCGTGAAGCGCGCCGTCGCGTGGGGCCGGACAAGCCGATCGAGCTGGTCGGGTTTTCGAACGGCGGCGCGCTCGCACTGCAATATGCGCTCGACGCGATCGAGAATCCTGCGCTCGCGCGTCCGACGCGCGTCGTGCTGATCTCGCCGATGATCGGCGTCACGCGTTACGCACGCTTTGCCGGTCTCGCCGGATTGCCCGCGGTGCTACCGGCCTTCGCGCGCGCCGCGTGGCTCGGCATCGTGCCGGAGTTCAACCCGTTCAAGTACAACTCGTTTCCTGTGAATGGCGCGCGACAGTCCTTTCTCCTCACGAGCGTGATTCAGGAACAGATTGCGCGGCTCGAGCGCGAGAACCGGCTCGATAAGTTGCCGCCTATCCTGACGTTCCAGTCGGTGACGGATTTCACGGTCAGCACGCCAGCGGTGATGTCGGCGCTCTACGACAAGCTGCCGGAGAACGGCAGCGAAATCGTGCTGTTCGACGTGAACCGCAGCGTGCGCTTCAGGACCTTCCTGCGCTCCGCGTCGTACACGGCGCTCTCGCGCCTACTGCGCATCGGTCCGCAGAACTATCGCACGACGGTGATCGCCAACGTGTCGCCGGATTCAGCGCGTACTGTCGAGCGCAGCGTTTATGCGGGCGAAGTGCAAACGCGTGTCAAGCCGCTGGATATCGACTATCCGCAGGATATTTTCTCGTTGTCGCACGTCGCGATTCCATTCCCGATCACCGACGCGCTGTACGGCATCGCGCCGGACGATTCGGAGAACTTCAACGAGAACCTCGGCACGCTCGCGCCGCGCGGCGAACGCGGCACACTGATTCTGACGCTCGATTCGATGTTCCGCATCGCGTCGAACCCGTTCTTCCCATATCTGCTGCAGCGTATCGACGAAGGCATCGGCAAGATGCCGCCGCCGGTCGTCAAGTCACCGCCGCGCACGCATGCAACCGCCGACGGTTCGCCCGACGATTTCCCCGAAAATCTGAATTCGCTCGAGCAGGTCGGCTCGGACGAGCCTTGAAATCTCGATGCTTTGAATCAAGCTGACGGCAATTGCACTGCCACCCTCGCGAGATGTGACCAGACGGCCCGCACCTACCGCGGGCCGCCTGCTTTTCGGCTCGAAGATCGACGTTACGGCTGATACGACGAATCGACGATCGTCCACAGCGCCGCTTTCGGCTGCAGGTTCGCATCGAACGGCAGCGGCAGGTTGTTGCGCGCCACCGGCGTCGACGTCAGCCACGTGTGCTTGTCCGAATAGCCCCAGAACGTGACCGCCTTGATGCTCGGCTCCTGCTCGAACAGAGCGAACACGGCGCGATAACGCTCGGCCTGCGCGCGCATGATGTCGTTCGGCACTGGATGCCCGAGGTCCGGCAGACATGCATGCGGATCGCTCCAGCATTCACCGGGATCGGCATAGAGACTCACGTCGAGCTCGGTCACCTGGTTTTCGAGGCCGAGCGCGGCGACGTCGTCGAACGCCTGCTTGATGTTCGGCAGCGGCGGCCAATTTACGCTGATATGCATCTGATGTCCGACACCGTCGATCGGCACGCCCTGCGCGCGCAAATCGCGGATCACCGCGAGCAGCTTTGCGCGCTTGCGCGGATCGTCGGTGTTGTACTCGTTGATATAGAGCTTCACGTTCGGGTCCGCCGCGCGCGCCGCGCGGAAAGCGATCGCGATGTAGTCCTTGCCGAGCGTCCGATACCACGGACTGTCTTCGCGATACACCTGATGCGGATCGTCGCTGATCACTTCGTTGACTACGTCCCACGCGTAGACCTTGCCTCGGAAGTGTGTGACGACGTCGGTTACATATCGATCGAGCCGCTTCGCGACGATGTCGTGATAGAGCGGATCTTTCGGATCGCCGGCGAAGAACCAGTCCGGCGCCTCGGTCCAGTCGCCGGCCTTGAAGTGCCACAAGAGCGTGTGCCCGCGCACCGCAATGCCGTGCGCTTGCGCGAACGCGACGATCCTGTCGGCCGGTTCGAAGTTGTACTTGCCTTCCGCGACGCCGATCGTGCCCGGCTTCATCTTGTTCTCGGCGGTCAGGCTCGAGAACTGGGCGGCGACGAGCGCCGCGTCGGCGGGACTGTCGATTGAATCAGGTTCAATCGCCGCGCCGACCTTGAAGTGCGCGGCCATCACACTGCGCAATGGCGGCAGCGCTTCAGCGGGCGCCGCGGCGAGCGGTTGGCCGTCATGAGCGACGGCGGCCTGGTTGTGCGCGCAGCCTGCGGTTGCGAGCGCGCAAACGGCGACGGCTGCGCAGAGCATGCGCATTGAAGTCCTCAAAGGACGCACTCCTGGTCTCCTTGTGACGGAATGCCGGTTCGGATGTCTTCTCTAACTATGCTTACCGTTACCGATAACAGAGAAGATGTTAAGCAGCCTCTGTCAGCCCCGCTATGAGGGATTTACCTGACATATCGACGAGACATGGATGGTGAATCAGCGTCGAGTCGACCGGCTTGACACGGCGTGGGTTGAAAGCGCTTTCAGATCGGGATTGCACGGAACCGCCGCGCGGCTAACGGCGCGAAACAGGGCGCCAGTCACTGAATCCCAACTGGCGAGACAGGAAAACTGAATCCGTTGAACGCGCGGGTTTGCTTCAATCGTCGTCCGCGCGGCGATTCAGTTTGATTTCAATGCCCGTTCAGCGAGCCAGCGTCGGGCGAGAGCCGGTTGTCCACCGAGGTGACACCCGGAACCGACATCGCACTCTGCTCGGCACGCGCGACATGGTCCCGCTCGGGCACCCATCCGAGCAACGTGATCTGCCCCGAGTGGGCAAAGACGAACACATGTGACATCCCGACTCCGCTGTGCGCCTCCGCGACCCGCACGCTATGGGCGAGTTGTTGGTCGGTGGCTTGCGAATCCTGGGCATGGGCCGCCGGCGCTATTGCGCTTGAAATCAGCAGCGCGAGTGTAGAAACAAGGGCTGTTTTCACGATACCTCCTTAGAGTGCCAAGGTGTGCCGGCAAAATCCGCCGGCAAATCTTCCGGTTCGACTCGATGCGAGGCGTCGGAAGTGCACTGGACAAAATCCTCTTTCCACTGCACGCGTCGCGGTTATCGCGGTTGCGCGCCGAGGTTTTGCCAGTCGGGGCGATGGGCGGTCGTGCCTTCGCCCGCAGAAAAGTTGCAAGGGCAGCGTGTTCGAACGGGACGTCGCATGTGCGGCGTGGCGGGGGAACAGCGAGAGCCGAGGGATGGGAGCTGGTTGGAGCGGTCGTGATGGAGCGCGAGAGCCAGACGGATGCGCCGACAATCCTGCACCCAGCCTGCTACGCGGCTGAGCCCGGCTCGTTGCCCGGCATCGTATGCATTGATGATAGTCGCTAATGTCCACCACTGCTGGCGGCTCCTGCGCCAGTTCGTCAAGCCCAAACCGGCAATGCAAGCGAGGCGGCTCGTTGCATCTTCGCAACATCAAGCGCGAAATTTTGCTTGCATTCGAGCGCGTCTTCCTTGTTAAGCAAGCGCTGAGCGACGCGCGAGACGGATTGGCGCATCGTTTCGGTGCATGAGTTCAAACGGATTTCCGACGCTTGTGACCATCACGTAATGGTCACAAAGCAGGGCGCTACTGCGGGATCGTCCGGCGCGCAACTGTTATCGATAACAGCGTTTTCCCTGAGCAGTTAGTTTGATGCGCGGCGCAAGGTCATCCCTATAATCGCCTCGAAATGTGAAGCAAATAAGTAGCGAACATTTCGGCAAGAGGGGAAACGTGTGAGAACGCGTGCGTCCTGTGCGGCTTGGAGACGCCAAAATATATATAGGATATCTAAATGAAGAAGAAGCTTATTGCTGTGTCGGTGATGGCAGCCGCGACGACGGTGGCCCATGCGCAGAGCAGTGTCACGTTGTACGGCCGTATCGACAACGGCATCCAGTTTGAAACCGGCCTCCCGGGCGGCCATGCGTGGTCAGCCCAAAGCGGCGACTGGGGTTGCTCGTGGTTCGGCCTGCAGGGCGCCGAAGATATCGGCGGCGGCACGAAGACGGTCTTCCAGCTCGAAGGACAGCTCAACACGATGACTGGTGCATCCGCGGGCAATCTGTTCGGCCGTCACGCAACGGTGGGGCTGACGAACGACCACTGGGGTTTGTTCAAGATCGGTAACCTCGGCGCCGGCGAACTGGCGCAGGACAGCTGGGGCACCGACCCGCAGGTGATGCAGCGCTACGCGATCTCGACACTGGTGCGCGGCCGCAACTGGACGAGCACCAGCAACGGCGCGGAGTACAACTCGCCGGTGCTGTTCGGCGGCCTCGTGCTGAAGGGCCAGTATTCGCTGACCAACAACACGAGCTGGAACTCGGCGCCTGTCAACTCGGCTGGCGTGCCGACCGGCCAGGGTCGTACGAACGCGGTCGAAGGTGTGTACACGTGGGGCAACGGCGACGTCCGCGTGATCTATGACGAAGTGCGCGGCGCCAACGGCTCGTTCAACAACGTCTACTCTGCTTCGCGGATGGCCCTTGTCGGCGGCACGTACGTGCTAGGTCCGGTCAAGCTGTACGCGGGCTACCAGCACCTGAGCGCGCCTGACGCGACCAACGCGAGCGTGGGCGTAACCGATGCGTCGCAGCCTCTCGGCGTGAGCGCGCCGACCAGTGTGAACCACGAATGGTTCGGCGCCGCATGGCAAGTCACGACGCCCACGCAGGTGACGGCTGCGGTCTACCACGCGAACGCGAACAACGGCAACGGCAATGCAACGCTGTTCACGCTCGCCGCGACGTACGCGCTGTCGAAGCGCACGTTCCTGTACACGGAAGCCGGCTACGTGCACAACAGCTCGACGTCGAACCTGAACCTCGGCAACGGGCCGTACGGCAACAACAACTTCGATGCGGTGACGGGCACGTCGTCGAACAGCAACCCGAACTATGGTCATAGCCAGACCGGCGTGTTCGCCGGGATCATGACCTCGTTCTGAGTTGAGGTTGCCTGATCAGCAATTGCAGTGATCTCTTTGTTTCAAGGACTGTTTATTTCTCTTTCATAGAGAGGCCGGTGCGACGCCTCCTCCACCCTCGTCGCATCGGCTGCTTTTTCCTTTTTTTCGAATTCATCACCGGACGTAGTGCGCCTCTTCATATCTGAAAGCGCTTTCATCACACGATTCAGGCAGAACTCATGACCCACGACGGCTCCAACGATAAACCCGGCGCGCCCAAGGTATCCAACGTACCTGCTGCGCCCAACGTGACGCTCGAAGCCATCGCGCGCGCGGCTGGTGTTTCTCCGAGCACCGTATCGCGGATCCTGAACGGTTCTGCGCGCGTGCTTCCCGCCAAGCAGCAGGCGGTGGAAGCGGCGATCGCGCGTTTCAACTATCGGCCGAACGTGCTCGCGCGCAGTCTCGCGAGTGGGCGGACCGAAACGATCGGCGTATTGACGCAGGCGGTGTCGAGCCCGTTTTACGCCGAGTGGCTGCGCGGCATCGAGGAGTCGTTGTACGAGCCGGGCTTTACGCCGATCTTCGTGAGCAGCCGCTGGAACATCGACGACGAAAAGGCGCGCCTCGAGCAGTTCATCGCGCGGCGCGTCGATGGAATCATCTTGCTGCACGCGCAACTCGATGAGTCGACGTTGACCGACTACTCGCGGCACGCGCCAATGCTCGTACTCGGCCGCTCGGTACAAAACAGCGCGACGCTCGCTGGCCTGCCGATCGACAACATGCAGGGCGCACGCGACGCGACCCATCATCTGATCGAGCAAGGCCATCGCGAGATCGCCTTCATCGCCGGGCCGGCAAGTCACGAGGATGCGATCGAGCGCCTCGTCGGCTACCGGACCGCGCTCGAGGAAGCGGGCATCGGTTTCGATGCCGATCTCGTCGAGCAGGGCGATTACCTCGAAACGGGCGGCGTCGCAGCGATGGAGCGCCTGATGGCGCGCCATCCATCGTTCAGCGCGGTGTTCTGCGCAAACGATCAAACCGCGTACGGCGCGCGCCTCGCGATGTTCCGCCGCGGCGTGCGGGTGCCCGACGACGTGTCGCTGGTCGGCTTCGACGATTTGCCGACATCGTCGTACATGACGCCGCCTTTGACGACGGTCCGCCAGCCGACTTACGAAATCGGCCGCCTCGCCGCACAGGGCATCGTGCAGATGATCCGCAAGCAGTCGATCGCGCTAAGCCCGATTCCGCTCACGCTCGTGACGCGTGAAACCACGCGGCGAATCACGGCGCCGGTAAAACGGGGGGATACGCCTACGTAGCGGCTGTTTTTTCGCCTCAACGTGAAAGCGCTTTCAGGTATCGGCAGTCAAGCAGAAATTCAGCAGCGCATTCAGCACCAGGCAAAGCAGCACCAAGCAAAGCAGCAACAAAGACAACAGGGGAAGTAGGTCGCAGCAACCGGGTATTCATCAAATGCAATTCAAACAGGGTTCTTCAGGAGACGAGTAATGAAATTCCGCTTTTCAGGCTCTGCCGCCGCCGTTCTGCTCAGCCTGGCCGCAGTCGGCGCGCACGCTAACACCACGTTGACGGTCGCGGTCTTTCCGAAGCTGGATCAGGAAATCAAGGACGCGCTTCCGGCGTGGAAGAAGCTGCATCCGGACGTCGACATCAAGGTGTCGTCGCTCGCGATCGCCGATCACCACAACGCAATGACCACCGCACTCGCGACGAGCTCCAATCTGCCCGACGTGATGGCGGTGGAGGTCGGCTTTATCGGCCGCTTCGCCTCGGGCGGCGGTCTCGAAGATCTGTCGAAGGCGCCGTATAACGCGGGCCAGTACAAAAGCCAGTTCATCAACTACACGTTCGCGCAGGCGACCACGCAGGACGGCACGATCGTCGGCATGCCGGCCGATATCGGTCCGGGCACGCTGTTCTATCGCAAGGACCTTCTCGACAAGGCGGGCGTGACCGAAGCCGACCTGACGAAGTCGTGGGACTCGTACCTGGCGGCGGGCGTGAAGATCAAGAAGGCGACGGGTGCGTACCTGATGGCATCATCGCGCGATATCGAGGACATCTACATTCGCGCCGACATGAAGGAAGGCGATGGCGTGTACTTCGACAAGGCCGGCAATCCGGTCGTCACGTCGCCGCGTTTCGTGAAGGCGTTCGAGCTCGCGAAGAAAGCACGCGACCTCGGTCTCGACGCGAAGATCACGCCCTGGTCGAACGAATGGGCCGAAAGCTTCAAGCGCGGGACCGTCTCGACGCAGATGATGGGCGCGTGGCTCGGTGGCCACCTGTCGTCGTGGATCGCCCCGGACACGAAGGGTCTGTGGCGCGCGGCCAATCTGCCGAACAACGCGTACGCATCGTTCGGCGGCACGTTCTACTCGATCCCGGCGAAGGCGACGCAAAAGCCGATGTCGTGGGAATTGATCAAGTTCCTGACGACGCGCCAGGACACGCAGCTCGCATCGTTCCGTTCGATCGACGCATTCCCCGCGCTGCTTGCCGCGCAGAACGACACGTTTTTCGCGGAGCCGGTCGCATTCCTCGGCAACGAGAAAGCGCGTCTGATCTGGCGTGACGCAGCCTCGCACATCCCGGTGATCCAGCGTAGCAAGTACGACCAGGTCGCCGAGGAAGCGGTGCATTCGGCGCTCGACAAGGTCGTCGACGACGGTGCAGACGTGCATACGGCGCTCCAGGAAGCGCAGGACCAGATCGCGCATCGGGTTCGCCGTTAAGCGGTATCGATGCAAGGTCGCGGCACGCTGCGTGCCGCGACCGAAGTGTGTCGCAGTGCGCTGCAAGTCTGCTGCAAACAGCGTGGCCGGTCATCGATCCCGGCTACGCCCGACTGGACGGAACTATTGATGAACACCCCGCTGCCCACGACCCCAGAGGTCGCCCGCGATGCGCGCGCGAGCGACGTGCTGAGCTCGCCCGCGCCGTTCGCCGCGCCGCGCAGAACTTCGCGGCTCGATCCGGTGAAAGTCGCACCCTACCTGTTTCTCGGTCCATTTTTCCTGCTGTTCGCGCTATTCATGGCGTTCCCGCTGCTGTTTTCGCTGTACCTGTCGTTCCAGAGCTGGGACGCGACGGCGGGGCTCGCGAGCATGAAGTGGGTGGGTCTGTCGAACTTCACGTTCACGCTGACCGACCCGTGGTACTGGAAGTCGCTGTACAACACCGCGTCGATGGCGATCATGTCCGGCGTGCCGCAGCATCTGGTGGCGCTGCCGCTCGCATTCTTTCTGCAAACCGCGTTTCGCCGCTGGCGCAACCTGGTGGTCGGCCTGTACTTCCTGCCGTTCATCACGTCGAGCGTCGCGATCGCGCTGATCTTCTCGTCGCTGTATTCGACCGACTTCGGCATGATCAACCTCGCGATCGCCGAGCTCGGCAAGCTGCCCGGCCTGCACTGGATCGTCCCTGCGCATCCGATCGAGTGGCTGTATAACCCGAAGAACGTCAAGCCGGCAGTGTCGGTGGTGATCTTCTGGCGCTATGTCGGCTGGAACACGGTGCTGTATCTGTCGGCGCTGCAAACCATTCCGAAGGACCTTTATGAGGCCGCGCGCATCGACGGCGCGAACGGCTGGCAACAGTTCACCCGCATCACGATTCCGCTGATCAAGCCGATGATTTTCTTCGCGGTCACGCTGTCGATCATCGGTGGGCTGCAACTGTTCGAAGAGCCGTTCATCCTGCTGCCGAACGAAGGCATGGGTACCAGCCAGTCCGGTCTGACGACGGCCGTCTATATGTATCGCACCGCATTCCACGACGGCGATTTCGGCACCGCGAGTTCGATCGCATGGCTGCTGTTCGTTTCGATCGGCGCGTTGATGTGGTTGAACACGAGGATCTTTCACCGCAGCGGCATGAACGAGGAGACACAGCGATGAAATCGTCGAGCAACAAGGGCCGTTATATCGGCTACGCGATCGTGGTGGTCGGCGCGCTGCTGATGTTCTCGCCGTTCTACTTCATGTTCGTGTTCGCGACGCACACGAGTTCCGAGATTTTCTCGATGCCGCCCCCGCTGTGGTTCGGCAGCGCGTTTCTCGACAACATGGCCTCGCTGATGCGGCACATTCCGTTCTGGCGCAATCTCGGCTGGAGCTTCTATACGGCCACGATGCAAACCGTGCTGACGCTGCTCGTCACGTCGATGGCCGGCTACGCGTTCGCGATGTACGAATTCCGCTTCAAGAAGACGCTGTTCGCGATCGCGCTGACCGCGATGCTGGTGCCGCCGTTCCTCGGCATGATTCCGACCTTCATGACGATGAACCTGCTCGGCTGGATCGATCAGCCGCGCGCGCTGTACGTACCTGGCGCGGCCGCCGCGCTCGGCGTGTTCCTGATGCGCCAGTACGTCGCGGCGGCGATTCCGTCCGAGCTGATCGAGGCAGCGCGCATCGACGGCTGCAGTGAATTCCGCATCTACTGGAGCATCGTGATGCCGCTGCTGGGACCGGCGCTGGGTACGCTTGGACTGATCAGCTTCATTCAGGCGTGGAACAACTTTCTGTCGGCGCTCGTCGTGCTGCGTTCGCCGTCGATGTACACGCTGCCGCTCGCTCTGCGCATTCTGCAAAGTCCGACCAATTCGGATTGGGGCGCGGTGATGGCGGGCTCCGCGGTCGCGGTGCTGCCGTTGCTGGTGCTGTTCGCATTCACCTCGCGGCGTCTGATCGACGGTCTGACGACCGGCGCGGTCAAGGCTTGAGATTCTTTCTTTCATTTTTCACGCCCTCGCAGGCGTGACCATTCAGGACAACATCATCCATGTCGACGTATCGATTCAACGAAGACTTCGTCTGGGGCGTCGCCACCAGTTGCTACCAGATCGAAGGCGCAGCGCATGAGGACGGCCGCGGCCCGTCGATCTGGGACGCGTTCTGCAACGTGCCGGGCAAGGTCGTGAACGGCGAGAACGGCGATGTCGCATGCGATCACTATCACCAGGTCGAGGCAGACCTCGACCTGATGGCCGAACTCGGGGTCAAGGCTTATCGCTTTTCGATCGCCTGGCCGCGCGTGCAGCCGACTGGCTGCGGCGCATTCAACGACAAGGGCCTCGCGTTTTACGAGCGCCTCGTCGACGGTTTGCTCGAGCGCGACATCCAGCCGTTCGCAACGCTGTATCACTGGGACCTGCCGTTGTCGCTGCAGCATACGCAAAACGGTTGGGAAAGCCGCGACACCGCTTATCGCTTCGCGGACTACGCACGCAAGATCGGCAGCGTGCTCGGCGATCGCGTTGCATCGATCGCGACGCACAACGAACCGTGGTGCACCGCGTGGCTCGGCAACGCAACCGGCTATTTCGCGCCGGGCAACGCCGATCTGAAGAAGGCCGCGCATGTCGCGCACCATCTGCTGCTGTCGCACGGTCTCGCGTTGCAGGCACTGCGCGCCGATGGCGTGAGGGCGCCGCTCGGCATCGTGCTGAACCAGTCGCCAGCGCATGGCGCGACGGATGCGCCCGAAGATCAGGCCGCCGCGTCGCTCGAATACGCGAAGTTCGTGCGCTGGTACATGGACCCGCTGTTCAAGGGCGAGTATCCGGCCGAGGCGCTGGAATGGTATGGCGCGAACGGTCCGCAAGACGTGATCCGGAGCGGCGATTTCGACGTGATCGGTACGCCGATGGACTTCCTCGGCGTCAACTACTACACGCGGATCTTCGCGAGCGCATCGGGCGAGAAGCGTCCGCCGGGCGCGCTCGGCTTCACCGACATGGATTGGGAAGTCTATCCGCAAGGTCTCACCGAATTGCTGACGCGCATCAACGCCGACTACAAGCTGCCGCCGATCTACATCACCGAGAACGGCTGCGCGGCGAAAGACGTGCTCGATAACGGCCGCGTGCACGACGCCGAGCGCGTGCGCTTCTACGACCTGCATCTCGCCGCCTTGTCGGACGCGGTGAAACAGGGCGTTGACGTGGCGGGCTATTTCGCCTGGAGCCTGATGGACAACTTCGAATGGGCGTCGGGCTACGACAAGCGCTTCGGCATGGTCTACGTCGACTACGCGAGCCAGGAGCGCACGCTGAAGGACAGCGCGTTGTGGTATCGCGACGTGATCGCGCAACACGCCGGCGTCGCGGCCGTGCGCTGAGGCGCACGCCCGGCGACGGGCGCATCGAACCTCGCGTGGCGCGACAGTAGTGCGGCAGTGGGATAGCGTCACGCGGGGTCTGAAAGTACAAGGATTGAGGAGGAGGCATCAAATGGGCGAACTCGTATTGCGCAACGTCACGAAGACGTATGGCGAAGGACCGCAGGTGATCCAGGGCATCGACCTGCACATCCCGGACGGCCAGTTCACGGTGTTCGTGGGACCGTCGGGCTGCGGCAAGTCGACGATGCTGCGCATGATCGCGGGGCTCGAGTCAGTGACGGGCGGCGACATTCTGATCGACGGCGTACGCGTCAACGATCTGCAGCCCACGGCCCGCGGCATCTCGATGGTGTTCCAGAGCTACGCGCTCTACCCGCACATGACGGTCGCGGAAAACATGGGCTTTTCGCTGAAGCTGTCGGGCAAGTCGAAAAAGGAGGTGCGCGAGGCGGTGGGCCGTGCCGCCGAGATCCTGCAGATCACACATCTGCTGGAGCGCAAACCGAAGGCGCTGTCGGGCGGCCAGCGCCAGCGCGTCGCGATCGGGCGGGCGATCGTGCGCAAGCCGCGCGTGTTCCTGTTCGACGAACCGCTGTCGAATCTCGACGCTGCGCTGCGCGTGCAAATGCGTATCGAACTCGCGAAGCTGCATCGCGAACTCGGCACGACGATGATCTACGTCACGCACGACCAGGTCGAGGCGATGACGCTGGGCCAGCAGATCGTCGTGTTCAACAAAGGCCGCATCGAGCAGACCGGCGCGCCGCTCGATCTGTATGAGCGGCCGGCGAACCGCTTCGTTGGCGGCTTCATCGGCTCGCCGCAGATGAACATGCTGACCGCGACGCTGGTGTCGCGAAGCGATGCGCAAACCGTCGTGGCGCTCGCCGGCGCGAGCCAGCGCATCGTGCTGCCCGGCCGGCCGGCGCAGCCGGTCAGTGGCGAGTTGACGCTCGGGGTGCGCGCCGAGCATCTGGGCATCGGCTCGCTCGACGAAGGTCTCGCCGCGCGTGTCGAACTGGTCGAGCATCTCGGCGACGTCTCGATCCTGCATGCTCGACTCGATGGCATGGCGCACGCGATCGCGCTGAAGCTCGACAAGAAGGACGCGCAGCACGCGGTCGGCGCGCGTGTCGGGATCAAGGTGGCGTCGTCGTCGGTCACGCTGTTCGATGCGAACGGCGCGGCGGTGAGCCTCGCGCGACCCGAAGTCGGCGAGGACGTCGGCGCGGTGGTTTGACAGGCCGATGTCGGCGAGTGAGCAACGGTACACCGATGGCGGATAGTGCGATGGAGAAAAATGTAGCGAACGACGATGGCGAGGCCGCGGCTAGCAATCCGTCCGGGCACCGGTCTGACCGGACGTCTGGTGAAACCGCTGCTGCCGCGAACCGCGGGCAACCGGCTACCGAACGAGAGCCGCAGCAGCGCGGCAGGCTGAAGAAGCCGCGCGAATCGTTGCATGCGTGGATCGTGCATTTCGATGCGGAGCCTTCATCCGGGCTCCCTGCATCGAACGACGAAGACTGACGCAAGCAGCGACGACGTTAGCCAGCTCGCATTAAATATTACGCGGCACTTTCGACGCCTTGCATTGAGCTTTCTCCTTGCCGGGCTTGATTTAGAGGGTCCAGTCGAGGGGTCGGATAGTGGTTCGGAGCTTAGGTAAACTCCGCATGGCGGCCGCGAACATGCGCCATTAACATCCGCTAACGTTAAGGGTAACGTTAAGCAAGTTTGCATCTATTCGAAGATCTATAACACGGGGCAAAACATTGCAAGCCAAGACGCGCCGCGCCGCTTTCCGGCACGACCCGGTATGGCCAGTGCGGTCTGTGTAAAACCAATTGATTAGATGAACGTGCATCGGTTGCGCGCAGGAATTGGCGCGACCGTTGCAGGCTGTGTCGCGGTTACGGTAGTTGTCGCCGCTGGGAAGCAACGACTGAGAGCAAGGTTGATAAAGAATGTCGGGCACGCATCGCGGGTGTTCGCCTGCGGGCGCACCGGCCCGATACAAAAAATACCGTTGGATTTTTGCTGGGTGGAGAGCGTCATGGAAAAGCGAGTATCTAAAGCCATTTTCAAGTCCCGGGCCTGCGAGCTGTTCCGTCAGGTCGAGGCATTGGGCGAAACCGTGGTCGTCACCGACCGCGGGCAACCCACCATCGAAATCCGGCCGTATCGCAGCAAGCAGGAAAATCCGCTCGAACTGCTGCGCGCGTCGATTACGCATTTCAACCTGAAGCACGCGTTGCAGCCTGTCGCTGCCGAGCAGGACGAGTAATGATCACGCTCGACACGCTTGCGCTCGTGTGCTGGCTCGGCAGGCAGAAAGCGCTGAGCCAGGCCGCGCACGATGCGATCGATCGGGAGCTCGCCGGCGGCGAGATCCTGATTTCGGCAATCAGTGCGTTCGAAATCGCGGAATTCGTGAAGGTCGGCAGTCTCGGGCTGTCGATGGACGCGCGCAGCTGGATGTCGACGTTTCTGTCGCTCGACGGCGTGCGGATGATTCCGGTCGACACCGAGATCGCGTTTCGCGCGGCCACGCTGCCGCCCACGCTCGCCTTGCATCAACGCCTGATCGTCGCGACCGCGCGCACGCATGGCGGCGCGCTCGTGACTTCGGATGCGAAAGTGCGCGCGTCGACTTACGTCGAAACGATCTGGTGACGGACGCGGCGCTGCCTGGTGCGGACTGGGCCGGTGGAATCGCGCACCACCAGTTCCGCCGGCAGCGTGATGCGCTGCGAAGCGGCGTCGATCCCGGCGATCTGCGCGAGCAGCGTGTTGACCGCCGAGCGCGCCATTTGCTGGAACGGTTGGCGGATCGTAGTGAGCGCCGGGTGAAACTGCTCGGACATCGGGATGTCGTCGAAGCCGATCACCGAGATGTCGTCCGGCACGCGCAGACCTGCTTCGCGGATCGCGGCGATCACGCCGAACGCGCTCTGGTCGTTGGCCGTAAAGATCGCGGTGGGCGGCTCGGCGAGATTCAGCAGGTCGAACGTGACGTCGAACGCCATCATTTGCGACAGGTCGCCCGCGGCGACCAGCGAGTCTTCGCGCGGCAGGCCGAGGCGAGCCAGCGTGTCGTGATAGCCGCGTTGCCGGTCGCGCACGCCTTCGATCGTTTCGTCGCCGGCCAGAAACGCGATGCGCTTGTGACCGAGCTCGGCGAGGTGCTCGACCGCGAGACAGGCGCCGCCGTAGTTGTCGACCGACACCGACGGGAAGCCCGTCAGCGTGCCGCGCTGATCGACGACGACGACCGGTACCTTCGCGGTGGCGAGCGCCTCGAGGCACAGCGACTCGCGCGGAAGAATGGCGAGGATACCGTCGGAGAATTGCTGGATGAGCCCAAGCAGGTCGTGATGCGTATGACGATCTTCGTCGAACACCGTGTAGACCAGCATCTCGCAGCCCGCGCCACGCGCCGCGCGGCCCGCGCCGAGAATCAGTTCGCTGGAGAATTGCGTGTCGAGTGTCGGCGTGATGATGCCGATGATGCCGTTGCGGCCGCCCGACAGTTTCTGCGCGGTGCGGTTGACGACGTAACCGATGTCCGACGCGATTCTCAGGACTTCGTCGCGGGTTTCGCGCGACACGCCTGGACGGCCGTTGAGAGCGCGCGACGCGGTCATCTGGGACACCCCGGCAAGCTTGGCAACGTGCTCAAGCGTTGGGGTCTGTCTTGCCATGCGGGTCGAAGGTGTGCGAGAGGTCATTGGATGGGTCGACTCGCTAATCGCGTTAGCGATAACGTTTATGTAGTCGTTATTCTAGCAGAACCCTTTATATTTCAGCTTTCCCACAATCGGTCCATCTTATCCGGCAGTTGCGTCGCAGCCCGCCGGGACCAGGTAAAATCCCGCATAGCCTTACTTCACGCATCGACCTAACATTCATTAACGTTAAGGCTAACGTTAATGTTTTGGTGATTTCTTATAAATCCAGAAGAGGGGACACACCCATGGCGTACCCGGCTTTGTTTAAAGCGCGGTCCATCATCGGCGCGACGGCGCTGCTATTTTCGTTGTCTGCAGTTGTTTCGAACGCCGTAGCGGCGGACTCCAAAACGATCACGGTATGGGACCAGCAGACCAATGCGTCGTCGAGCAAGATCATTCGCGACGCGTCGGATCGATTCGAAAAGGCGGTTCCGGGCTACAAGGTCGAGAATTCGCACGTCCTGAACGAGGCGTACAAGACTAAGCTGAAGGTCGCTTTCGGCGCGAACCAGCCGCCGTGCGTGTTCGAGAACTGGGGCGGCGGCGGGCTGCACGAGTACGTGAAATCCGGCCAGATCGCCGACCTCACGCCGTACCTGGAGAAGGATCCGGCGTACCGCAGCCGCTTCATGCAAGCGTCATGGAATGTCACGACGTTCGACGGCAAGACCTACGGTGTTGCCGCCGAAAACGCGGCGGCCGCAGTGATCTTCTACAACAAGGAAGTCTTCAGGAAGTACGGCATCACGCCGCCGAAGACGTGGGATGAACTGATGCACGTCGTTGAAGTGCTGAAGTCGCACAACGTTGCAGCGTTCTCGCTCGCGAACAAGAACAAGTGGACCGGTTCGATGTACTACATGTACCTCGTCGACCGTATCGGCGGTCCGCAAGTCGTGAAGGACGCGATCGAAGGCAAGGGCAAGGGCTTCGAAGATCCGGCGTTCGTCGAAGCCGGCAAGCGCATTCAGGAACTCGTGAAGGCTGGCGCGTTCGCACCGGGCATCAACGGTCTCGATTACGACTCGGGCGCCTCGCGCCGCCTGTTGTACACGGGCAAGGCTGCCATGGAGCTGATGGGCGCCTGGGAAGCTTCGACGATCGCGAACGAAAATCCGACGTTCTCGAAGGATCTCGACTTCTTCGCGTTCCCGAGCGTGCCGGGTGGCAAGGGTGATCCGCGCGACCTGATCGGCACGGTCGGCGACGGCTTCCTCAGCATCTCGACCGAGTGCAAGACGCCGGACGCAGCGTTCAAGCTGATCCAGGCATTGACCGACGAGCAGGCGATGCAGGCTCGCGCGTCGGATGACCACAAGCTCCCGCCGGTCAATAACGTCAAGATCGACGATCCGTTCACGCAGCGTCTGCAGCAAATGCTTGCCGCCGCTCCGAGCGTGCAGCTCTGGTACGACCAGGCACTGCCGCCGGCCCTCGGTGAATTGCACAAGGACACGACGCAAGCACTGTTCGGTCTGTCGCTGACGCCTGAGGCTGCTGCGCAGCAAATGGAAGCCGCTTCGAAGAAGGGCGGCTGATCTCCAGTCTTAAAGAAAAGTCCGACCGGCACCGCGAGGTGCCGGTCGGCATACAAGCCCGTGAATATCGCACTTTCCGCTACACCCGAACGCCGGCTGAGATTTTCATCGCAAACGCTCGTCACGGTTGTGTTTCTTGCGCCGTCGCTGCTGCTGCTGGCCGTGTTCCTGCTTTATCCGCTCGTCTCCAGCCTGCGGCTGTCGCTGCTCGACTGGAACGGTCTCGGCAACACTGCCCGTTATATCGGGCTCGCGAACTGGGCGCGGCTCGCGCACGACATGGTGTTCTGGCAATCGCTGAAGAACAACGTGATTCTTGCTGTCGCGTCGATCGTCGTCCAGCTTCCGATCGCGCTCGCGCTCGCCGTGCTGCTGGAGAAGGCCGGTCGTGGCTCGCGCTTGCTCAAGGTTCTCTATTTCCTGCCGCTGCTGATGTCGAGCGTGGCGATCGGTGTGCTGTTCAAGCAAATCTACGATCCGAATTTCGGTCCGATCAACGTCGCGCTGCAGGCTTTCGGGCTTGATGGCTTCGCGATGGACTGGCTGGGCGATCCGCATTTTTCGCTGGCTGCGACCATCGCCGTGATCATCTGGCAGAACGCGCCTTTCTACATGATTCTGTTTCTCGCCGGCCTCTCGTCGATGCCGGCCGAGGTCAACGAGGCTGCGCTCCTCGACGGCGCATCCGAGTGGACCATTTTCTGGCGCATCAAGCTGCCGCACCTGCAAGGCACGGTGCGCACCGCTGTGCTGCTGTCCGTGCTCGGGTCGCTGCGTTACTTCGATCTCGTCTTCGTCATGACGGGTGGCGGCCCCGAAGGCTCGTCCGAGGTGATGGCCACCTACATGTATCGCACGGTGTTCAGTTCGTTTCAACTCGGCTACGGCAGCACCATCGGCTCGGCGATGTTCCTTATCGTCATCACGGTGGCGGCGGTGTCGATGTACTTCACCCGCCGTTATGCAACCGAGGTCTGAACCATGAACAAGAAACTACGCTTCCCCCGCGTGGGGGTTCCTCTCTGCTGGCACTGACCTGGCTGGCCGTCACGACGATTCCGTTTCTCTTCATGGTCGCATCGAGCTTCAAGAGCCAGGAAGAGACCTTCGCGACGTCAGTGTGGGCGCCGCCGAGCCACCTGTATTGGGGTAACTACGCGGCTGTGCTGCAGGGGCCGTTTTTCACTTATTTCCGTAACAGCGTGTTCACGGTGGGCGTGTCGGTGCTGCTGATCGTCATCATCAGTGCGATGGCGGCCTACGTGTTTGCGCGCTTGCGCTTCTCGCTGAACAAGACGCTGTTCGGTCTGGTGGTCGCCGGCATGATCGTGCCGCTGCATGCGACGCTCGTGCCGATCTATCTGCTCACGCGCAACCTCGGCCTTTACGACACCGCGTTCGCGCTGCTCGGCCCTTACGTGGCCCTCAGTCTGCCGGTGTCGATCTTCATCCTGACCGAGTTCATGCGCCAGATTCCGCGCGAGCTCGAAGAAGCGGCGCAGCTCGACGGCTGCAGTCCGTTCCGCATCTTCTGGCGTATTTTCTTCCCGCTTTCGGCACCGGGGCTCGCCACCGTGACGATCTTCAACGGCATTGGTCTGTGGAACGAGTTCATCTTCGCGTACATGCTCACGTCGACGGCCGAGCACCGTACGCTGCCGCTCGCGATTTGGGACTTCATGGGGCAATACGCGTCGAACATACCCTCGATGCTGGCCGTCCTCGTGCTCACGTCGCTGCCGCTGATCGTTGCCTACGCGTTCGGTCAGGAGCGCGTGATCAAGGGGATGATGGCCGGCTCGCTCAAGGGCTGATCCGCATCGCACCTCACCTCGAATCGTGTGGGCCAAAGTGGCCCGCACACCGAACCTCGTATAAACGATATGGCAAGCATCTCTCTCACTAACGTACAGAAGTCCTATACGAGCGGTAACTCGGTGATCCGCGACGCCAACCTCGAAGTCGGCCGGGACGAATTCTGCGTGTTCCTCGGGCCGTCGGGCTGCGGCAAGTCCACGCTGCTGCGCATGATCGCCGGTCTCGAATCGATCACCGACGGCGAACTGCGCATCGACGGTCAACTGATGAACAACGTCGAACCCGCGAAGCGCCAGGTCGCGATGGTGTTTCAGAACTACGCGCTCTATCCGCATATGAGCGTGTACGAGAACATGGCATTCGGCCTGCGTCAGGCGAAGGTCGATAAGGCCACCATCGACAAGAAGGTGCGCAGCGCCGCTGCCGCGCTGCAACTCGACAGCTACCTCGAACGCCGCCCCGCTGCGCTGTCCGGCGGCCAGCGCCAGCGCGTGGCGATCGGGCGCGCCATCGTGCGCGAGCCGGGCGTGTTCCTGTTCGACGAGCCGCTGTCGAATCTCGACGCCGCGCTGCGCGTGCAGACGCGCACCGAAATCGCCCGTTTGCATCGCGAGTTCAACCGCACGAGCGCGGTGTACGTCACGCACGACCAGATCGAAGCGATGGCGCTCGCCGACAAGATCGTGCTGCTGCACGCCGGCGCGGACATGGAAAAACACGGCAGCATCGCGCAGATCGGCGCGCCGCTCGATCTGTACCACCGGCCGAAGAGCCGTTTCGTCGCGGGCTTCATTGGTTCGCCGAAGATGAACTTCATGCCGGCCACGGTGCTCGCGGTCGACGACAAGGGCATTCAGGTCGAGCTGACCACGGGCGAGCGCGTGCGCGCCGAGGTCGACGGCCGCAGGCAGCGCGTCGGTTCGCAGGTCACGCTCGGCGTCCGGCCGGAGCATCTTGCCCTGCCGTCGGCGCAGGCCGGCGTGCAGACAATCCGCTGCGCCGTGCGCCTGGTCGAACGGATGGGCGAGCACAGCTACGTGCATGTGGACGGTGGCGTGCGCGACGGCAACACGATGATCGCCAAGCTGCCCGGCGACGGTGGCGTGACGCACGACGAACGCGTCGAACTGGCGTTCGCACCGCACGCGTGCCACGTGTTCGACGACAAGGATTTCGCGCTGCCGCGTCTGCACTGATCCGCTTGCGATCGCGCTGCTTGCACGACGCGAGCAAGCGCGGTCCCATTGCGTTGCGTCGCTAGACGCAACGAACGACCCGTAGTCGATCAAACACGGCGAATTCGAGTCGCGGCTGCGTTCGATCGATTAGCAGGACTGCGAAGTCTGGAAAGGTATCTGAAATAGAAGGGATGGCATCCGGGCTGAAGCAACGCGATGCCGCACGCTTGTCAGAAACAACGGATTTGTCGGCGCTTCATGCGCTTCGTACACCAGGATAAAAAAAGGAGTTTTCGATGTTGCTTCGCCAAAGTGAGGTCCCGCTCTACCGCAATCCAGCGGCAGCCATGGAAGAGCGCGTGGCCGATCTGCTCGCGCGCATGACACTCGACGAAAAGATTGCGCAGCTTCACGCCGCGTGGCTGAAGCTGTCGGCCGATGGCAATCACAAGGCGCGTAGCATCGATTTCGCGCAGAGCGCCAACCAGATCACGGTCGACGAGATCCTGCAGCATGGCCTCGGCCAGATCACGCGTCCGCTCGGCACGCATACGGTCGATCCGAAAGAAGGCGTACGCGCACTCAACGAGCTGCAGCGCAAGATGGTCGAAGACACGCGCCTCGGCATTCCGGTGATGTCACACGAGGAATGCCTCGTCGGGCTCATGATCAAGGACGCGACGCTGTTCCCGTCGCCGTTGAACTATGCGGCGACGTGGAATCCGCAACTGGTCGGCGAAGTGGGCACGATCATCGGCGAGCAGGCACGCTCGATCGGCTGTCATCAGGGGCTCGCGCCGGTGCTCGACGTGTCGCGCGACCCGCGGTGGGGCCGCACCGAGGAGACGCTCGGCGAAGACCCGTATCTGGTTGGCGTGCTAGCGTGTCATTACGTGAAGGGCCTGCAGGGCGAACAGCGCGATCTGCTCGCGACGCTCAAGCATTTCGTCGGTCATTCGGCGAGCGAAGGCGGCCGCAATCATGCGCCGGTGCATGTCGGTCCGCGTGAGCTCAACGACGTGTTCATGCTGCCTTTCGAAATGGCCGTGAAGCTCGCGAACGCGGGCTCGGTGATGCCCGCCTATCACGACGTCGACGGCGTACCCTGTCATGGCGATCGCGCGCTGCTGCACGACACGCTGCGAGAGAAATGGGGCTTCGACGGTCTCGTCGTCGCCGATTACGCGGGCGTTGACCTGCTGTTCAGCCATCATGCGGTAGCGCGCGACAGCGCGTCGGCCGCGGCCCTCGCGTTCAACTCCGGCCTCGACGTCGAGCTGCCGGGTCACGAGTGCGCGGTGCATCTGAAGGAAGCGCTCGAGCGCAACGAGATCAGCGAAGCGACGATCGACACCGCCGTCTCGCGCGTGCTGCGCGTGAAATTCCAGCTCGGCCTGTTCGAGAATCCGTACGTCGATCCCGAACGCGTCGACGTGAAAAGCGCGACCGCGGGCGATACCGCATATCAGGTCGCGCTCGAATCGGCGGTGCTGCTGCGCAATCAAGGCGACGTGCTGCCGCTCGACGCGCACGGCCCGGAAAAGATCGCGGTGATCGGCCCGACCGCCGACGATCCGCTCGCGCTGCTCGCCGGCTACAGCTTCCCGGTGCACCTGATCAACAGCGGCGAGCAGTCCACTGCTTCGATCGCGACGCCGCTGCGTTCGCTGCGCGCGTTGTTCGGCGACGAGCGCGTCATTCACGCGCAGGGTTGCGACATCATCAAGGAGCGCCGCGCGGGCGCGCCGGTGTTCCCGGGCGACGTGTCGCTCGATCTGACCGGCGACGCGCATTGCGACGAGCTGATCAGCAAGGACACCGACGGCATCGCGTCCGCGGTCGAGGCCGCCCGGCAAGCGGGCGTCGCGCTGGTGTTCGTCGGCGATCTGGCGGGCCTGTTCCAGTCCGGCACGGTCGGCGAAGGGTCCGATACCGACAGCCTCGACCTGCCGGGCGTGCAGCAGGCGTTGCTGCAGGCAGTGGTCGATAGCGGCACGCCGACGGTCGTCGTGATGACGGGCGGCCGTCCGTACAATCTCGGCGGCCTCGAAGACCGCATCGCCGCGCAGATCATGGCGTTCGCGCCGGGCGAGCGTGGCGCCGAGGCGCTGGCCGATCTGCTGGTGGGCCGCGCCAATTTCAGCGGCCGTCTGCCGCTGTCGGTGCCGAAGAGCGCGGGCGCCGTGCCGTACGTGTATAACCATCGTCTGAAGAGCGCGGGAACGCCGATTGCATACCATTTCGGCTGCCGCTATCCGTTCGGTTTCGGTCTCGGCTATACGCAGTTCCGTTACGGCGATCTCGCGCTCGCGCATAGCGAAGTGCCGATCGAAAGCGGTACGATCGAGTTGAGCTTCACGGTCGACAACATCGGCGCGCGCGACGGCACCGAGATCGTGCAGATCTACGTGCACGACCGGCACGCGTCGGTCGCGCGGCCGGTCCGCGAGCTGAAGGCGTTTGCGCGCGTGCCGCTCGCGGCCGGTGCGTCGGCGCGTGTGCGCGTGAAACTGCCGGTGGACATGCTGAACTTCACCGACGCGTGCGGCGAGCGTATCGTCGAGCCCGGTGACTTCGATCTGCTGGTCGGCAGCTCGAGCCGCGACATTCATCTGAGCGGCACGGTCGCCGTCGCGGGCTCCGCGACGAGAACGCTCGAACGCAACTGGCGCATGCTGAGCGAGGTCGAGATCGTGGCCTAAGCGGCGGGTCAGGGCGGCGAGCGCCGTCCTGTGTGTGGTCCTACTCGTAACAAGTGGAAAATCTGATGTCGTACGCAACCTATCCAAGTCTGTCGGACAAAACCATCGTCGTGACCGGCGGCGGCAGCGGGATCGGCGCCGCGATCGTCGAGGCCTTCGCGCAGCAAGGCGCGCGCGTGTTCTTCCTCGACGTCGCCGAGCACGGTTCGCTCGCGCTGCAGGAAACGCTTCGCCACGCGAAGCATCCGCCGCTGTTCCGCCGCTGCGACCTGAAAAATGTCGACGCGATCGAAAACACGTTCGCCGACATCGTCGATGCGGTGGGCCCGATCGACGTGCTCGTCAACAACGCCGGCAACGACGACCGGCACGAAATCGGCGAGCTCACCGCGAGTTACTGGGACGACCGTATCGCGGTGAATCTGCGCCACCAGTTCTTCTGCGCGCAGGCCGCCGCGAACGGTATGCGTCGCGCGGGGCGCGGCGTAATCCTGAATCTGGGCTCGGTGTCGTGGCATCTCGCGCTGCCGAACCTCGCGATCTATATGACCGCCAAGGCCGGCATCGAAGGGCTCACGCGTGGTCTCGCGCGTGATCTGGGCAGCTCGGGCATCCGCGTGAATTGCATCATCCCCGGGGCGGTGAAGACGCCGCGGCAGATGCAGCTGTGGCAATCGGCTGAGAGCGAAGCGAAGGTCGTCGCGAGTCAATGTCTGCAACTGCGCATCGAGCCCGAGCACGTCGCGCGTATGGCGCTGTTCCTCGCCTCCGACGACGCATCACGCTGCTCCGGCCGCGATTACTTCGTCGACGCAGGGTGGTACGGAGAATGAGCATGCCGGTCCCAGCGTGCGTATGGGCGGTCGGCGCCGAACTGGCCGAAGGGCCGCTATGGCAGGCCGCCGAAAACGCGGTGTATTTCGTCGATATCAAGGGGCGCCGGATTCATCGGCTGTCCGTCGCGACCGGCGAGCAGCGGACGTGGCAGGCGCCCGACCAGCCCGGTTTTCTGGCGCCGCTCGCGGACGGCACGTTCGTATGCGGGCTGCCATCCGGCTTGCATCGCTTCGATCCGGCGAGCGGTGAGTTCAGCAAGCTCGCCGAGGTCGAACCGCATCTGCCGGGCAACCGCCTCAACGACGGTTTCGTCGATGCACGGGGACGCCTGTGGTTCGGCTCGATGGACGATGCGGAAGAGGCGCCGAGCGGCACGCTGTATCGCGTGAACGAGCAAGGCGCGGCAATCGCGCAGGACGACGACTACGTGATCACGAACGGCCCGGCGATGAGCCCGGACGGCCGCACGCTGTATCACAACGACACGATGCGGCGCGTGGTTTATGCCTTCGACGTCGCCGCGGACGGCACGCTGTCGGGCAAGCGCATCTTCGCCGCCATCTCCGGCGACGGCCATCCCGACGGCATGGCCGTCGATGCCGACGGCTTCGTGTGGATCGCGCTGTTCGGCGGCTGGCGGATCGAGCGTTACTCGCCGGCGGGCGAGCTGGTCGATCAGGTGCCGTTGCCGTGCGCGAACGTGACGAAGCTCGCGTTCGGCGGCGACGATCTGCAAACCGTCTATGTGTCCACCGCATGGAAGGGACTGACGGCGGTCGAGCGCCAGCATCAGCCGCAGGCGGGCGGGCTGTTCTCGTTCCGCGCGCCGGTGGCGGGGCAGGCTCAGGCGCGCTGCACGGTGGGCTTCGAGCGCTAGACGACAAAAACACAGCGACAGGACAGGCCGCAAAACGCAACCCTGACGTTGCCTGGTCGCTCCGCAAGGAGCGGCCCGCTATCATGTGCGTTCCATGACTTTCGCGCATTCGCCCCGATACCTATCATGACGTCCAGGCCGCCAGTCCCGCCCCGCATGTCCGATGTTGCCGAACGCGCTGGCGTCTCGAAGATGACCGTGTCGCGCGTGCTCGCCGGCCGCAACGTGTCGCAGGCGACTCGCGAACGCGTGCAGAAGGTCATCGACGAACTCGGCTACGTCGCCGATGCGGCGGCGGGCGCGCTGTCGTCGGGACGCTCGGCGTTCGTCGCGGTGCTGGTGCCGTCGCTGTCCAGCTCGAACTTCTCCGACACCGTGCGCGGACTGAATGCCGCGCTGGGCCCGCACGGTCTGCAACTGCTGCTCGGCGACACGGACTACCGTCTGGAACAGGAAGAACTGCTGGTGCGCTCGATGCTGCGCCACCAGCCGCGCTGCGTCGCGTTGACGGGCGGCCGGCACACCGAGGCGACGCGCATGCTGTTGCAGCGCGCCGGCATTCCGGTCGTCGAAATGTGGGATTTGCCCAGCGATCCAATCGATAGGGTCGTCGGCTTTTCGAACTCGTCGGCGGCGCGCGCGATGGTCCGGCATCTGCACGAGCGCGGTTATCGGCGGATCGGCTTCATCGCGGGTGCCAGCGAGCGCGACCGGCGCGGGCACGACCGGATGCGCGGCTACGTCGCCGAAATCAAGGCGCTCGGCCTCGGCGAGCCGCGCGTGATCCGGCTCGGCGATTCGCCGATCACGATGAGCCACGGCGCACCGGCGATCGGCGCATTGCTCGACACGTGGCCCGATACCGAGGCCGTGATGTGCGTGAGCGACATGTCGGCGTTCGGCGCGATCATGGAGTGTCACCGGCGCGGGCTGTCGGTGCCGGGCGACATCGCGGTCGCCGGGTTCGGCAACTTCGAGGTGTCGTGGTGCTGTCAGCCGAGCATCACGACGGTGTCGGTCGACGCGTACGGCATCGGCCTGCGCGCTGGCGAAACGCTGCTCGCGGCGCTCGCCGATTGCGAAGCGGGTGAGGTGCAGCGCAGGAAAGCGGTGAAGATCGATTTCACGGTGATTGCACGCGATAGCGCGTAGATGGCGCACTAGCACTCCCCTTAATTAAACAGATCAGGGATATCCCTCGGTTGTCCGGCTGGTAAGCCGGGCGTAACATCCACAGCTAGAAATGTTACCGGTAACTTAACCGGCGGTGCCAAATCGCACGAGCCGCGAGGCAACGGCATTTCCGACCAAAAATACGCTGATGGAGAAACGAATGACCGCTGTACCGTCCGCCATCGCCGCGCCCGCCGCGCGCGTCGACGAGTTCGAGGAAAGGACCTATCGCAAGGTCGTGCGCCGGCTGCTGCCGGTACTGTTGCTGTGCTATGTGGTTGCTTATCTGGATCGCGTGAACGTCGGCTTCGCGAAGCTGCAGATGCTCGACGATCTCGGCCTGTCCGACACGATGTACGCGATCGGCGCGAGCGTGTTCTTCTGGGGCTATTTCATCTTCGAAGTGCCCAGCAACGTGTTCCTGCATCGCTACGGCGCGCGCTTCTGGATCGCGCGGATCATGTTCACGTGGGGGCTCGTGTCGATGGCGCTCGCGTTCGTCGCGCCGCTCGCGCGCGTCGCGCACGTCGAAACCGCGACGATGTTCTACATCCTGCGCTTTCTGCTCGGGCTCTGCGAGGCCGGCTTCTTCCCCGGCGTGATTCTGTACCTGAACTTCTGGTTTCCGTCGCAGCGCCAAAGTCGCGTGATGTCAGGCTTTCTGATCGCAATGCCGGTCAGCCTGATGCTCGGCGGCATCGTGTCGGGCTGGCTGATGGACCATACGGCCGGCCTGCTCGGCTATCAGGGCTGGCAATGGATGCTGCTGATCGAAGGCGTGCCGTCGCTGCTGACCGCGTTCGTGGTGTACTTCTCGCTCGACGACGGTATTGACCGCGCGCGCTGGCTCACGCCGCAGGAGAAAAGCCTGCTCGCGGCGAATCTGCAGCGCGAAAGCGCGCACAAGACAGCGCGCTTCGGCTCGGCGGTGCGCGATCCGCGCGTCTGGCTGCTGGTCGCGATTTTGCTCACGTTCAATACCGGCTTCTACGGCCTCGCGTTCTGGCTGCCGTCGATCATCAAGGCGACCGGCGTGCAGGATCCGTTGCATATCGGCCTGCTGACCGCGATCCCGTACGGCGTGGCCATCATTGCGACGCTCGCGAACGCCGCGCATTCGAAGAAAACCGGCGAGCGGCGCCTGCATGCGGCGATTCCCGCGCTGATCGGCGGAATCGGTCTGATCATGAGTGCGGCTTTGGCGCATCATGTGGTGTGGGCGATCACGTTTCTGACGATCGCCACCGCCGGCATCCTTGCGCTGATGCCGATTTACTGGACGTTCCCGGGACAGCTGCTGTCGGGCGCCGCCGCGGCGGCCGGCATCGCGATGATCAACGCGATCGGCAATCTGTCCGGCTTTACCGGTTCGATGATCACCGCCGTAGCGAAAGATTTGACCGGCGACATCAACAACGGCACTTACGCCCTCGGTGCGTGTCTGCTGGTCAGTTGCGTGCTGATCCTGCTCGTGCCGCGCACGATGCTGACGCGGGCCGCCTCGAATGAAGACAGCGGCCCCGGCCGCGAGACAGCGCGGGCACAGAAACACGCAGAGCACGCATAAGAAACCCTCACCCAGACAGAGAGACAAGCATCATGTCAGCATCCACCCCGCGCCGGCTGCGCAGCCAGGAATGGTTCGACGATCCCTCGCATGCGGATATGACGGCACTGTACGTCGAGCGTTTCATGAACTACGGTCTGACGCGAGAAGAGCTGCAGTCGGGCCGGCCGATCATCGGCATCGCGCAGACCGGCAGCGATCTCGCGCCGTGCAACCGGCATCACATCGAGCTCGCGGCGCGCACGAAGGCCGGTATTCGCGACGCGGGCGGCATTCCGATGGAATTTCCGGTGCATCCGCTCGCCGAGCAGAGCCGCCGGCCGACCGCAGCGCTCGATCGCAATCTCGCGTATCTGGGCCTCGTCGAAATCCTGCACGGCTTCCCGCTCGACGGCGTCGTGCTGACCACCGGCTGCGACAAGACCACGCCCGCGTGCCTGATGGCGGCGGCCACCGTCGATATGCCGGCGATCGTGCTGTCCGGCGGCCCCATGCTCGACGGCTGGCACGACGGCAAGCGCGTCGGGTCGGGCACCGTGATCTGGCATGCACGCAATCTGCTGGCGGCCGGCGAGATCGACTACGAAGGCTTCATGGAGCTGACTACCGCGTCGTCGCCGTCGATCGGTCACTGCAACACGATGGGCACCGCGCTGTCGATGAACAGCCTCGCCGAAGCGCTCGGCATGTCGCTGCCCGGCTGCGCGAGCATTCCAGCCGCTTACCGCGAGCGCGGCCAGATGGCCTACGCGACCGGCAAGCGCATCGTCGACCTCGTGCGCGAGGACCTGCGGCCGTCGAAGATCATGACGAAAGAAGCGTTCGAAAACGCGATCGTCGTCGCATCGGCGCTCGGCGCGTCGACCAACTGCCCGCCGCATCTGATCGCGATTGCGCGGCACATGGGCGTCGAGCTGAGTCTCGAAGACTGGCAGCGCGTCGGCGAGCAGGTGCCGCTGATCGTCAACTGCATGCCCGCCGGCGAATATCTCGGCGAGAGCTTCCATCGCGCGGGCGGCGTACCGGCCGTGATGCGCGAGCTCGCGAAAGGCGGCCTCGTGCACGAGGATTGCCTGACCGTGTCGGGCCGCACGATGGGCGAAATCGCGGCCGCCGCACCCGCGCCGGATCGCGAGGTCATCAAGACGACCGACGATCCGCTGAAGCACGGCGCGGGCTTCATGGTGCTGTCCGGCAACTTCTTCGACAGCGCGATCATGAAGATGTCGGTGGTCGGCGATGCGTTCCGCAAGACCTACCTGAGCGAGCCAGGCGCAGAAAACAGCTTCGAAGCGCGCGCCATCGTGTTCGACGGCCCCGAGGATTATCACGCGCGCATCAACGACCCGTCGCTCGAAATCGACGAGCATTGCATCCTCGTGATTCGCGGCACGGGTACGGTCGGCTATCCGGGCAGCGCCGAGGTCGTCAACATGGCGCCGCCGGCGGCGCTCGTGCGCCAGGGCATCACGTCGCTGCCGACGCTCGGCGACGGCCGTCAGAGCGGCACGTCGGCGAGCCCGTCGATTCTGAACATGTCGCCGGAAGCGGCGGTGGGCGGCGGCCTTGCGCTGTTGCGCACGAACGACCGCATCCGCGTCGATCTGAATTCGCGTAGCGTCAAAGTGCTGGTGGACGAAGCGGAACTCGCGCGACGTCGCGAAACCGTGCACTTCGAGATTCCGCCCGCGCAAACGCCGTGGCAGGAGCTGTATCGCAAGACGGTGGGCCAGCTTTCGACCGGCGGCTGCCTCGAACCGGCGACGCTGTATCTGAAGGTGATTGCCGAGCGCGGCAACCCACGGCATTCGCATTGACCCGCGGGTGACAAGGCCGGGCTTCGCACGCAACGCGACGCCCGGCCTTGCCCGTTTTCCCACTTATCCGAAAGAGCCCATCCCATGTCCGCAACTTTCCCCTCCAGCTTTCTTCCCGGCGATCTGAACGACGCACTGCTGATCGGCCGCGTGTGGCGCAAGACCGAACAGCATGAAGGACCTTGCGTGGTCGTCGTGCGCGGCGGCGAGGTGTTCGACATCACCGCGGTCGTGCCGACTACCGCCGACCTGTTCGAGCGCGACGATGCCGCGCAATTTGCGCGCAGCGCGCCGGGCGTGCCGCTCGGGCCGGTCGCGCAGCTGATCGAGGCGAACCTGCCGGGCGCGAGCGCACCGGCCGTGCGCGTGCTCGCGCCGTGCGACGTGCAGGCGATCAAGGCCTGCGGCGTCACGTTCGCGGTGAGCCTGATCGAGCGCGTGATCGAGGAGCAGGCCGGCGGCGATCCGGCGAAGGCGAAGGAAGTGCGCGAGACGATCGCGTCGACGATCGGCACCGATCTGTCGAAGATCAAGCCGGGATCGGAAGCGGCGATGAAGCTGAAGGCCGAGCTCGAGCGTCGCGATGCGTGGTCACAATATATGGAAGTCGGCATCGGTCCGGACGCCGAAGTATTTTCGAAATCGCAGCCGATGTCGGCAGTCGGCTTCGGCGCGGACGTCGGTCTGCTCGCCGCGTCGGTGTGGAACAACCCGGAGCCGGAGATCGTGCTCGCGGTGAATAGCCGCGGCGGCATCGTCGGCGCGACGCTCGGCAACGACGTGAACCTGCGCGACATCGAAGGCCGCTCGGCGCTGTTGCTCGGCAAGTGCAAGGACAACAACGGCTCGTGCGCGATCGGTCCGTTCGTGCGGCTGTTCGACGAAACCTTCTCGCTCGACTCGGTGCGCGCCGCGAGCGTGTCGCTGCGCGTCGAAGGCGCCGACGACGACTTCGTGCTCGACGGCGTGAGCCACATGAGCGAGATCAGCCGCGACCCGGCCGACCTCGTCGCGCAGACCTGCGGCCGCCACCACCAGTACCCGGACGGCTTCATGCTGTTCCTCGGCACGATGTTTTCGCCGATCAAGGATCGCGACGCGCCCGGCGGCGGCTTCACGCACCACCTCGGCGACCGCGTGACGATCTCGACGCCGCAACTCGGCGCGCTGACCAACACGGTGCGCCTGTCCACCGAAATCGAGCCGTGGACGTTCGGCGTGCGCGCGCTCTATCGCAATCTCGCGGCCCGTGGCCTGCTCGTTGCTGAATAACCGGAGTTGTCGCTGCAATTTTCGAAAGGAGAATCAGGACATGAGTCAGTTCGCAAACTACATCGACGGACAGTGGGTCGACGGCGCGAGCGTGTCGCGCAACGTCAATCCGTCGAATCTCGACGACGTGATCGGCGAATTCGCGCAAGCCGACGCCGAGCAGACGCATCGCGCGATCAGCGCCGCGCGCAAGGCCTTCGCGCAGTGGTCGTTGTCCACGCCGCAGCAGCGCTTCGACGTGCTCGACCAGGCGGGCAGCGCGATCCTCGCGCGCAAGGCGGAACTCGGCAAGGTGCTCGCGCGTGAAGAGGGCAAGACGCTGCCCGAGGCGATCGGCGAAGTGGGCCGCGCCGGGCAGATCTTCAAGTTCTTCGCGGGCGAAGCGCTGCGCGTCGGCGGCGAAGTGATGCCGTCGGTGCGGCCGGGCATGACGGTCGAAATGACGCGTGAGCCGGTTGGCGTGGTCGGCCTGATTACGCCGTGGAATTTTCCGATTGCGATTCCGGCGTGGAAGATCGCGCCGGCGCTTGCGTACGGCAACACGGTCGTGATCAAGCCGGCCGATCTGGTGCCGGGCAGCACGTGGGAGCTGGTCAAGATCATCGCCGAGGCGGGCGCGCCGGCGGGGGTGATCAACCTCGTGATGGGGCGCGGTTCGGTGGTTGGCGAGGCGCTCGTGTCGTCGCCGGAGGTCGATGCGATCAGCTTCACCGGTTCCGTTTCGACGGGCCGCGCGATCGGCGCGAAGTGCTTCGATTCGGGCAAGAAATTCCAGCTGGAAATGGGCGGCAAGAACCCGATGGTCGTGCTCGACGACGCCGATCTCAATGTCGCGATCGAAGCGTGCATCAACGGCGCGTTCTACTCGACGGGCCAGCGTTGCACGGCGTCGAGCCGGCTGATCGTGACCGCGGGGATCTATGACCGCTTCATCGACGGCATGAAGGCGCGCATGCGCGCGCTGAAGGTCGGCGATGCGCTCGCGGACGGCACGCACATCGGCCCGGTCGTCGACGACAAGCAGTTGGCACAGGACGAGCGCTACCTGGCGATCGCGCGCGAAGAGGGCGGCACGGTGTTCGGCGGCGAGCGCGTCGAAGGCTCGACGCGCGGCTATTTCCTCGCGCCGGCGCTGGTCACGGAGACGACCCCGGCTATGCGCATCAACCGTGAAGAGGTATTCGGGCCGGTGGCGTCGGTCATCAAGGTCAAGGACTACCAGGAAGCGCTCGCGGTTGCCAACGGCACCGAGTTCGGGTTATCGGCCGGCATCTGCACGACATCGCTGAAGTACGCGAGTCATTTCCGCCGCCATGTGCAGGCCGGCATGGTGATGGTCAACACCGCGACGGCGGGGGTCGATTATCACGTGCCGTTTGGCGGACGGAAGGGGTCGAGCTACGGTCCGCGCGAGCAGGGCGCCTACGCCCGCGAGTTCTATACGTCGGTGAAGACCGCGTATATCAACCCGGGCGCGGTCTGACGCAGAACTAACAACAGAGCTCCCCAAAACGGAACTGGCCCGCCATCGCATTCAGTCGCGATGGCGGGCCAGTAGGGGAAGCTGCGAGAGCGCTAAGCCGAGCGCTCCGGCAGGTACAGCTACATCAACAGCAACTTTCCAACCTGCAACGCCTTACTGCGCTGCGTGACCTTGCTGCGACGAACCGCTGGTCACGCCGCCGACCGCGGTGTTTTGCGCCGCGACGCGGGCTTCGGCAGCCTGAATGTTCGACGGATATTCGTTCGGGTTCGAACGTGCCGGGTTGTAGCCGGCTTTTTCGATCTGAGCCAGCTCTTCACGGACTTGCGCACGGGTCAGCGGCTGGTTCGATTGAGCGAAAACGGCAACCGGAGCAGCGAGGATAGCGGCGATAACGACGGCTTGAACGAGCGATTTCATTTTTACTACCTCCAGGTTTTGTCTTGTTAGGCTGCGAAACCGTTTGTTTGCAGCAGTGATGACAGTCTAGGGGCAGCGGAAAGTAGGGTAAATACCTAATTTCTGAACTTACTGTTTCCGAAAGCAAAACAATAATGAGACAGCAAGGCCGTCGAGCATCGATTTGCGAAGCGATCCGCGACAGCTGGCGCGCATGAGTCAACCGGCTGATAGGGCCTGGATGAGCAGCAAGCCCGCGCCGGCGACGGCTATGGCGCCGCTCGCCCGGGCGACGAGTGCGCCGTCCGGCGCGAGTCGCTCGGCCGTAATCGCGGCCGTCACGGCGGCCATCAAGCGCAAATCCGTCATGCCGACAACCAGCAGAATTGCCGTGAGACCCCCGCAGCAACCGGCGCAATCGATGCCGATGCGCAGACCGTATCTCCACGCGCTCGGCGCATCGGCGGGAAGGCTGGGTGTCGTGCGGCTGCAGGCGAGGCGGCGGGCTTTCCATGTGCTGAACTGCAACGCGCCCGCGAGCAATACGACCACGCTGACCGCCAGCGGCATCGAACGCGCGAGCGCTGGCCACCGCAACTCGAGCGCCGCGAGCGACGCGCCCAGTGCAAACACGGCCACGCCGAGCACCGTCCATACGACCGCATACGCGCCACTCACGAGCATCGTCAGCAGGGCCAGTCGCTCCGCACTTGCGCGCGAGCCGATCGCGTCGCGATAGCGCAGCAGCGTCGGCATCAACGACGGCAGCATCATCGCCGACATCATCACGATCCACATGCCGATGAACGATGCCGCGGCGCGGGCCCACGTGCGCCCGCAGGTCGGCATCCACAGCGTCGACATCGACCAGCCGCCGGGCATCGGCAACGCGCCCATCGCCGCCATCGACGCGCCGTGGGCCAGTGTCGCCGCGACGCTCGCGCCGAACACCAGTGCGCAGACGCCGACGAACACGCGCTGCGATGAGCGCGCCGCGCGCCGTGTGACAAGGCGCTGCCCGCTCAAGCAGACAGCGCGCACGAGCGGGCTCATGACCGCTCGTACTCGTCGTGACGGCGCCACCAGATGCCCGTCTCGTTGCGCCCCTTCGGCGCGCGATCGAGCCACTGGTACATGCCCCACAGCGCATCGACACCGCGCGCGTAAGTCGAGTACGTGTGATAGACGACGCCGTCTTCGAGCACGAACGCGCTCATGCCTGGCCGGTCGCGCGAATAGGTGGCCGCGTCGGTGCCGCAGGTCGCCGCGAACTGCGCGACCGGTTCAGGCGTGGGCGTCACGTCCATCGCGTGACTGTTGCGCGCGTAGTTGTACTCGATATCGCCATCGCGCTGCTGTGCCTCGGTGAACGAGACGTTGAAGTCGAAATTGAAATCGCCGCTTGCCGACGACGCCCATGGAAACGTCCAGCCCATGCGCTGCTTGTACGTCTGCAGCTTGTCGAGCGGCGCGCGCGACACCGCCGTCAGCATCACGTCGTGATGCGCGAGATGCACGGCGAAGCCGGCGAAGCCGTCCGCGATCGACGAGCATGACGGGCAGCCCGCCTTGTAGTCGGGGCCGAACATGAAGTGGTAGACGAGCAGCTGCGAACGTCCTTTGAACAGATCGGCGAGCGACGCGCTGCCTTGGTCGGTATCGAAGCGGTAGGCCTTGTCGACCCTGACCCACGGCAGCGCCTGGCGTTGCCGCGCGAGCTCGTCGCCGTGTCGCGTGTGGGCTTTTTCCGCGTCGAGCAGCGCGCGTCGCGCGGCGAGCCACTGTTCGCGTGTTCCGATCGGATGCGTAGTCATCGTGGTACCTCCGTGAGTCGTGCCGCGCCGCGCGAACCCTTGCCCGACGGCGTCGGTGACGGTTGATGGTCGTGCTAGATTAGGGCCGGGCATCCATCGGGTGGGAGTGACAAGTGTGGCGGGATTCACTTGATGCATTGACGTGCTACGCGCGGACTCGCACGCCGTGGACGCGCTGATTTCGGCGGCGGCGCGCGCGCTCGCGGCCGGCGATCCGCTTGGCGCGCTCGACCACGTCGCGTTACGCGACGACGCGCCGGCGCTCGCGCTGCGCGGCATCGCGATGGCGCAGCTCGGCGATTTCGGGCGCGCAAAGGCGCTGGTGCGCGACGCCGCGCGTGCGTTCGGCGCGCAGCATGCGGTGGCGCGCGCGAGATGCGTGGTCGCCGAAGCGGAGATCGCGCTGGCGTCGCGCGATCTCGCATGGCCCGCCAAAACACTCGACGCCGCGACCGCCACGCTCGACGCGTACGGCGATCGCGTCAATGCCGCGCATGCGCGGTATCTCGCGGCGCGGCGTCTGCTGCTGATCGGCCGTCTCGACGAAGCGGAGCGCAAGCTTGCCGCGCTCGATCCCCGGCCGTTTCCGCCCGCACTGCGTGCCGCGCATGAACTGGTGGTCGCGGGAGTCGCGCTGCGGCGTTTGCGCAGCAGCGCCGCCCGTGCCGCGCTGGCGCGGGCCGGACACGCGGCACGCGAGGCCGGCATTCCGGCGTTGATCGCGGAAGTCGAAAGCGCGTCGGTGGCACTGGGCAAACCGGCGGCGCGCATGATCGCGCATGGCGAAGAAGAACCGATCCTGCTCGATGAAGTCGAGAAGCTGTTGACCTCGAATCGCGCTGGCGGCGCGTTGATCGTCGACGCTTGCCGCTACGCGATCCGCGATGCGAACGCGGCGGTTGCGCTCGCGAGCCGACCGGTGCTGTTTGCGCTCGCCCGCATGCTCGGCGAGGCATGGCCCGACGACGTGCCGCGCGACGCGCTCGTCGCACGGGCGTTCCGCGCCAAACGCGCCGACGAATCGCATCGCGCGCGGCTGCGCGTCGAGATCGGCCGGCTGCGCACGGCGCTCGGCACGCTCGCGAGCGTCAGCGCGACGACGCGCGGCTTCGCGCTCGCGCCGCGTCACGCTCGCGAGGTCGTCGTGCTGGCGCCGCCGGTCGAAGGCGAGCATGCGGCGCTGCTCGCGTTTCTGTCGGATGGCGAAGCGTGGTCGAGTTCCGCGCTTGCCCTCGTGCTCGGCGCGAGTCAGCGCACCGTGCAGCGCTCACTCGACTCGCTCGCTGCGGCCGGCAAGGTGCAGCCAGTGGGCGAGGGGCGCGCGCGCCGCTGGATGACGCCGCCTCTCGCCGGATTCGCGACGGCTTTGTTACTCCCTTCCCCGTTCCCTTCATGATTAGGATGGCCACCATGAACCGCTCCGCCGCCAGAATCGTCCGTGAATATGGGCCCTTTACGGGCGTCGATAAAGTGCATGGCGTCACCTACGACGGCCGACAGGTGTGGATCGCGACCGGCGAACGGCTCGACGCGTTCGATCCGGCGAGCGGCGAGACGCTGCGCTCGATCGCGGTGGCCGCCGACGCGGGCACGGCCTTCGACGGCGAACACCTGTTCCAGATCGCGCACGGCCGCATCCAGAAGATCGACCCGCAGAGCGGCCGCGTGCTGTCGACGATCGCGGCGCCCGGCGACGGCGGCCAGTCGGGGCTGACATGGGCCGAAGGTTCGCTGTGGGTCGGTCAGTATCCCGAACGAAAAATCTATCAGGTCGATCCGGACACTGGCGCGGTGCTGCGCACGATCGAATCGAATCGCTTCGTGACCGGGATCACGTGGGTCGACGGCGAGCTATGGCATGGCACGTGGGAAGGTGACGAGAGCGAGCTGCGGCATCTCGATCCGCGCAGCGGCGAGGTGCTCGAGCGCGTCGAGATGCCGGCCGGCGCGGGCATTTCCGGACTCGAATCGAACGGCGCGGATCTGTTCTTCTGCGGAGGCGGCGGCAGCGGGCTCGTTCGCGCCGTGCAGCGTCCCTTGCGAGAGAGCGACTCGCAATTGCCGGTCGATTCGACGAACGAGTGATTCGTCATGCAAGCAGCGCGTCCTCGTTATCCGGCGCTGGTATTTGGCTCACTTGTACTCGCCGATAACGTAAGTCATCGTTGGTAAACGAAGTATTCCATTGCGTTACTCTTATCGCGAGACTACTCCCCAGACGCGGGCCGCCTGCAGCGACTTCCAGCAGGCCGTGGCAAAGCACTCAGCCACCGCCGGATAGCGGTCCCGTCATCTCGCTTCTTCAGCCTCGCCCCACCAGTGCTCGCATCAGACCCACCGACGCGGCGCATGCGCCACCACCCGGTACTCGAAAGTCCAAACCGCAACACTCGGATGCTGCACCGCACACGCGAAGTATTCCAAGTGTTTTTCAATAGTAGCGGGGAATTGAGAGCATTTTCGCTGCACCCCAACAACTGCGACGGTTGGTTCTCAGCTTTATTTTCGTCTTCGTTGCTTGCCGGTGCATTGCGGCTTTTCGAAAAGATGTGATCAGAACCAAGCCAGGTTCACACTCCAATCCTTACCGTTAGCAGACGTACGCGTTACACAAACCCTTCATATTATTCGCTCGTTGTACTAAGTCTTGCCCCACACAAGCGGTTGCCGATACAACTAACAAAGGGTCCCCAAATGTCATCGCATCACAAAATGCGCCCAGCGCTTTGTCTAACGTCCGTTGCCGCTGCCTGCGTGCTCGCAGCTTGCGGCGGAAATTCGGATAGCCCCTCTGCCAGCAACAACAACGGTGGCACGACCGCCGGCACGACTTACTCGGGCGTGGTCGCCGCAGCCGCCTTCATCCCGGGCAGCTCGAGCGGCAACCCGACCTTGAAGGCCGGCTACTACTCTGGCGCCACCGTGTTCGTCGATGCCAATGGCAACGGCGTGCTCGACAGCGGCGAAGCCTCCGCGAAGACCGACGGCAACGGCCATTTCTCGTTGACCACGACCGCCACGGGTCCGCTCGTCGCTGACATCACGACCTCGGCCACCAACACGGCATCGGCCGCCAAGGTCGCCAGCCACCTGATCCTGCGCGCTTCGGCCGACCAGATCGCCGACCAGGGCGCCACCAAAGTCGTGATCAGCCCGATGTCGAGCGAAGTGCAGCGCCTCGTCGAAGCCAACGGCACCAAGTACGCGACCGAGAAGGCTAATCTGTCGACCCGTCTGTCCGGCCCGGCATTCAACAACGCCTCCGTGACGGTTCCCGCCGGCGACGTCCTGGCCGACGCCAACACCCTGTCCGGCGCCGAGCAGTACGCGGTGCTGTTCGAAGAAAACGCACTGACGAACCGCTACACGTACGCCACCACGAAGCTCGATCGTGGCGACAAGTACCCCGATGCGCTGGCCGTTGCCGGTGGCCACCCCACCCTGACCGGCGTCTCCGGCATCACTGCTGGCGAAACCATCCCGACGGATACGCGCAAGGCGATCACCTTCGCACAAGCCCAGCAGGCTGCGTTCAACGTCGAAGCGATTCCGCGTTACGACAACGTCTTCGTGATCATGCTGGAGAACAGCAGCACGAACCGCGTCAAGGGTTCGGCGTACATGCCGGCGGTCAACTCGATGATCACCAACGGCAACTACTTCTCGACCTACTTCGCGACCGGCAGCCCGTCCGAGCCGAACTACACCGCCCTGGGCGGCGCCGACGACTTCGGTATCGGCGACGACAACTGGTGGGGTTGCGCCGCCGCCGGCGCCAACGCCCCGACGGACAAGGCTTTCGCCGGCGGCACGGCTTCCGACGGCCAGCCCCTGCCGTCCCACGTCGCGCTGACGCCGAACGACCCGATCATCGGTACCACCGCCGGCGGCGCCACCGTGGCCGTTGGATCGCTGCTGTCCAATTACACGGCGGCCGCCAACCAGACGTGCTCGACTGACGGCACCGGTTCCGTCGCCAACCACAACATCATGAACGCGCCGAACCTGTTCACGCAGATTTCGAGCGCGGGCCTGACGTGGCGTACCTACAGCGAATCCATGAACCCGGGTCAGGATCCGCGCGCCGACAGCCTCGGTGACACGGGTGTATCGCAGGCCTACAACCAGACGGACGGTAGCATCACCGTGACGGGCACGCCGTTCGCCATGCCCGGTTCGCTCTACAAGACCAAGCACCATCCGGGCATGGCCTATCAGAACGTGCGTAACCAGCCGGAGTTCTTCGCGAACAACCGCACGATCTTCGGTACCCAGTACTACACGAACGCGGCCGACCTGATCAACACCACGCTCTACAAGGTTCCGGCCGGCTACAACGTCGACCAGTTCAGCACCGACCTGGCCAAGGGCGACGTCGGTACGCTGAACTTCATCATGCCTGACCAGTGTGATGACCTGCACGGCGCCGGCAGCGACGGCACCTGTAAGGACAGCACGACCGCCTCGGGTACCGTTCCGGCTCACGCGCTGCTGACCCGCGCCGACTACTACACCAACGCCGTGGTGCAGAAGATCAAGGCCTCGCCGCTGTGGCAGAACAAGCAGCGCAACGTTGCCATCGTGGTCATGTTCGACGAAGGCAATGGCGCGTCCAACGGTGCCGGCAGCTCGTGCTGCGGCTGGGACGTGGGTGGCAAGGCTACGCAGATGCAGAACGCGGACGGCAGCTGGACTCCGGTTCAGGCGAAGTACGGCAACGGCAACAAGGGCCATGGCAACTCGATCTTCGTCCTGATGACCAACCAGCAAGACGTGGGCGCCGCGCCGAAGGGCGTCGCCGACAGCGACACATACAGCCACTTCTCGTTCGTGCGCACGGTGCAGGATATGTTCCAACTGGCCGACCCGGCTGTTCCGACCTCGTACGCCAACCGTTCGAAGTACACGGAGTCGTACATTGCGCAGAACATCGCCAACCTGCCTGAGTACGCTGGCAGCGCCGACACGCACTACGACGCGGTTCGTCCGATGAACCACGCCTACGTGATTCCGGCGGGCTACACGCAGAAGTTCCAGACGGGTGACGTGAGCGATCCGGCGCAAGTTGGTCCGGACGCGACCCAGAAGAACCTGTGGGCGACGAAGTAATAAAAAGCACTAAACGGTAAGCACGCACAAGCGTGCCATTCATCAAGCAGTAGCCTGCGCGGGGGAGCGGTTCGGCCGCTCCCCCGCCAGCTGTTTTATCGAACAAAGCCGGGGGAGTAGCGATGCGCAAGGTTTATGCGGGGGCGCTGTATGTCATCTTGTCGACACTGGCCGCTTGCGGGGGCGGGCGCTCGTCACAGTCTGCTTCGACGGACGCAGGCACGGGCTCCACGGGCTCCACGGGCTCTACGGGGTCGGCGCCCACGAGCAAGCTGAGCGCTGCGGCCCAGGTCGGCGAGAAAATGTTCTTCGACAAGAACCTGTCCGGCGGCAAGAACCAGGCATGCGCGAGCTGCCACGATCCGGCGTATGCCTACGGCCCGCCCAACAGCCTGGCGGTGCAGCTGGGTTCCGATGGCGTATCGGAAGGCCAGCGCGCGGTTCCCTCGCTGCGCTACAAGGCCATGACGCCCGCCTACGACGACAACGCCTCGAACCCGGACGGCATCACGGCGAATGCGCCGGGCGGCGGATTCATGTGGGACGGCCGCGGCAAGACGCTGGCCGACCAGGTGGCGCTGCCCCTGCTCAATCCCATCGAGATGAACAACGCCTCGAAGGACGCGGTGGTGCAGGCGGTAAAGAGCTCCTCGTATGCCGCACAGTTCACGGCGGTGTACGGCCCGGCCGTGTTCGGCGATACGGACACGGCGTTCCAGGACATCGGACTCGCGCTGCAGGCCTACCAGAATGAGGACCCGAGCTTTGCGCCGTATTCCAGCAAGTTCGACCTGTATGCGAACAACAAGATCGGCGGCACGTTGACGCCGGCCGAATTGCGCGGGATGAACCTGTTCAACGATACCGATCGCGGGGCCGGCTGCGTGGCCTGCCATTTCATGGGCGCCAACTTCAACGGCTCGAACGCGCTGGGGACCGACTTCACCTATCAGGCGATCGGTGCGCCGCGCAACGACACGTCGATCCCGGACAATCCGAACCCCATCGCGGTCAACCTGAAGGCGAGCTACTACGACATGGGGCTGTGCGGCCCGATCAATAACGGCAGCTATGACAGCCACACGCCGCTTTCGGCCACCAGCGGCGCTGGCCCGGACCCCTTTACGGGCGTGAACAACCCGGATCCGTATTGCGGCCGCTTCAAGGTGCCGACGCTGCGCAACGTCGCCGCGCGCAGCGCCTTCTTCCACAACGGCGTGTTCCACTCGCTGGAGCAGGTGGTGCGCTTCTACAACACGCGCGACACCAACCCCGAGTACTGGTATCCGTCCACGGGTGGCGATTCCACCAAGCTGACCAGCAACCCGAGCTATGCGCTGCAACCCACCTATGCAGCGGGCGCGACGGTGAACATGTTCAACGATCTGCCGGCCGCCTACCAGGGCAATATCGACGAGGAACTGCCGCTGGGGCAGGGCCAGACCGACGCGGGCGGCACCACCGCGTTGAACGGTGCGCAGCCGCGTGCAGTCCATTCGGCGCCGCAACTGTCGGATCAGGACGTGCAGGACGTGATCTGCTTCCTGAATACTTTAAGCGACGGCTACCAGCCTCCCGCGACCCAGCCCACGAGCGGTAGCTGCGTGAATTGATCTTTTTGAATACTTGAACTATCCACGATGATGCATTTTTCGAATCCGGTGCGCGGCACTGCCATTGCGGTTTCCATGACGGCGTCGTTCCTGCTGGGCGGTTGCCAGAACAAGGCCGAGCCTACCGCGGAGAACTTTACCAACACCATCACGCACTACCTGGCCGATCGCGGCCACCTGTGCGTGGCGAAATACGATTGGCCCATCCACGTGGCCGATCAGGACATCGTGGTCACGCATTCCCGCGATGCGCTGCAATTGCCGGTGATGGAAAAGCTGGGCCTCGTCAAGAGCACCGTCATGACGGTCGAGCGCACTGGCGAGGACGGGGCCAGGATCGAGGCGCCGGGACGCGAGTATGTGCTGACCGACGAAGGCAAGAAGTTCTACCTGCACAAGCCGGTGGTGGTGGCGACGCCCGGCAAGACGGTCACACACGACGCCGATTTTTGCGTAGCCACGCTGACCCTGGACAAGGTGGTGGGCTGGGAGCCGCCCCAGACTCACGACGGGGAGACCAGGACCTCGGTGCTCTACACCTATAAGATCGACCCGGCGCCTTTTGCCAGGACTCCTGAGTTCCAGCGAGTGTTTCCCATGGTGGCGCGCGTGATCGAAGGCGCGGGCACCATGCAACTGCGCGAAGGCGTGCGCTTGACCAAGGACGGCTGGGTAGCGGAAGAATATCTCGTTCGATGATCGTTGAGTTCGCCGACGCCTGGCTCCGAGGCGATCGTTGCCGCACGTGGGCCGGTCCATGCCGCTGCGCCAGGGCCAGGTGCACCCTTACGGTGTCCCCGCTGGACTCAGCCCCGTGCTCGCAAAATAGATCGCTAGAAAATACAGCAGCACATAGAGCGCGTAGGTCTGCCCGTTGCCGGTATAGACGCGGCGTATCCGAGCCGCCGCCACGAGCGCGAAGTGCGATATGCCGCGCCAGAACATCTGCGCGACCGGCGGCACCGTGCGGCTCAGGATCGGCCGGTAGAAGTGGTAAAAATCCGGGGCGGTGCGCGCATTGCCGCGGCGGCTGCGGTAGTACAGCACACCGAGCCCGAACACGATCGCCGTGACGATCAGCACGACGATCACGACCGGCGTCGGATTCCAGAACCCGTAGATGCTTTCGAGCGACATGCCGCCCCACACCAGTGTCGCCGCGAACTGCGGATCGATCGCGGCCGACACCGGTTCGAGCAACACCTTCGGAAAGAACGACAGGATCACGATACCGACCACGAACAGCAACTGCGGCACCAGCAGCATCACAGGCGCTTCGCGCACCTGCGGCCGCTGCGGCGGGCGCGGTTTGAGGAAGACGCCGTTCAGCAGGCGCAGCATGTACAGAAAGCCGGCGCAGGTCGCGATCAGCCCGCACACGGCGAGCCCGTACCAACCCTTGTCGGTCATTGCGCTCAGCAGCAGCCATTTGCCGCCGAAGCCCATCAGCGGCGGCAGGCCCGACATCGACACCAGCGCGATCACGACCATCGCGAACGTGAGCGGCATCTCGCGCGCGAGGCCGCCCACATCGGCGAAGTTGCGCGTGCCGGTGCGCGAGATCACGCCTGCGAGCGCGAGGAACAGGATGCCCTTCACGAACATGTGATTGGCGACCAGATACAGCGCGGTGACCCAGCCGAGATGGCTCATCAGGCCGATCGCGGCGACGATATAGCCGGTCTGGCTCATGCTCGACAGCGCGAGCATCCGTTTGAAGTCGTTCTGCCGCAACGCCATCAGCGCGCCGAACAGGGTCGTCAGCATGCCTATCCAGGTCATCGCGTGCGCGAGTTCGAGGCCGACCTCCGAGCGTATCGTCAGATAGGTGCCGATCAACAGGCCGAACATCGCGACCTTGCTGACCACCGCCGACAGCATCGCGGTCACGTCGTCTTCCGCTTCGGTGTAGGCGCCCGGCAGCCATACGTGCACGCCGATCGCGCCGGCCTTGATCAGGAAGCCCGCCGCGAGCAGCACGAACGCGCGGTTCGCCTCCGGTCCCGAATGGATCAACGCCGACAGCGCGATGCTGTCGTCGATCGCCGCGACGTTGGCGAAGCCCGCCAGCAGGAAGAACGCCGCCAGCAGCGAAAACAGCAGGAAGGTCAGCACGTGCGGTCCCGCGCGCCGGCACTTCGCGATCAGGAAGCACGACGACAGCGTGATGATTTCCCAGCTATAGAAGAACTCGAGCGAGGTGGATGAGCGCAGCAGCGCCGGAATCGACAGCGACAGCACGACGAGCATCGGATAGAAGCCGGCGCGCACGTCGTCGCGATAGAGACTCGCCGCTGCGATCAAGAGGCTGCCCGCGAGCAGCAGCCAGGCGAACAGTCCGGCGATACCGCGCGAGCCCTCGCAGAGCAGACTGCCGATCAATCCAATCGCGATCACCGCGAGCACGCCTTTCACGCGCCCCGGCAGACGATCGGCCGCATAGAACAGCGCACCCGCCGCGAGCGGCGAGAAGATCCACGCCGACACGACGCCCGAGAACACGGCTGCCATATAGGCCGCCGCGATCAGCAGCACGGCGACGCCGAACAGCGGCAACAGCGCGGCGATGTTCGGCCGGGCTTTGGCCTCGACGTCGGACGGAGCCAATGCGCGCACGAACCAGTGGAACATATAACCCGCTTCGAGCAGCGAGCCGGTCAGGATCAACACGATCCAGTACGGCTTGTCGGCGGCGGTGAGGCGCATCACGAGTTCCCACTTCGCCCAGAAGCCGGGGAATGGCGGCAGTCCCGCGATCGCGACCATGAAGAGGCCGAGCAGGCCGATCAGCAACGGGCTGCGCGACAGGATCGCGCGTGCATCGTCGCCGTGCCGCCGCAGCACGCCGATCAGCCAGAACAGCCCCGCCTTCGCGAACAGATGGTTGATGAAGAGCCCGCCGACGACGAGCGGGATCGATGCGTCCGCGCCGATCTGGCGCAACAACGCGAGCGACAGCATCAACAGCGCCATCTGCCCGATCGACGAATAGCCGAGCAAGCGTTGCGGCTTCGTCTGCTTGATCGCGAGCAGGTTCGAGAACAGGAATGTGACGCCGCCCGAGACGGCGAGCAGCGTCAGCAGGCCGTCGAACAGCGGCAGCAATTTCAGCAGCGCGAAAAACACGCCCGCCGATACGCCGACCGATACCATCGCGCCGACGCCGCTCGGCGCGGTCTCGTAGACGTCGAGCCCCCAGCCGTTGGCCGGAAACGGCTTCAGCTCGATCACGAGACTCGCGAACACGAGCAGGATCGCGGTCGTGCCGATCGGGCCGCCGAGCTGGTCGCGCAGCGACAGCAGTTCGTCGATGTTCAGCGTGCCGCTCACGTAGTAGAGCAGCACCGCGCCGAGCAGAAAGAGCGTCGACGCGATCACGGTCGCAAAGATGTACTTGAACGCGGCGGCGAGCGCGGCGGGCGTGCGCTCGAGCCCGAACAGGCCGTATGTCGCGATCGACACGATCTCGAGAAACACGAACAGGTTGAACAGGTCGCGGGTCATCACCATGCCGTCGATGCCCATCACCAGAATCAGATACAGCAGCAACGCCGCGTAGTTGCCGCGCAGACGGTCCCACAGATGCAATGCGCCGAGCAGCGCGACCACATTGACGCTGAATGTGAAGAAGCCTTCCCACAGGCCGAAGCGCAGATTGATCGACACCGGCGGCAGCGCGCCCGCGGTCAGCACCTCGATCGTGTCGCCGCCGTCGAGCAGGCCGTAGAACGACACGCCGGAAACGAGCACGATGCCGCACAACGCGATGAAAAAGCCGAGCGTGAGCCATGGCTTGCCGAGCCGGTACAGCAGCGGAATGGCGAAGCCGCCGCCGAGCCCGAGAATGAAGATGTGCAGCGGATGAAACAGCGCGGCTACCATTTCGACTCGGTGAAGGCGTCGATGGAAAGCGTCTTTTTGGCGGCATGAAGACGGATCGCGAACGACAGCATGATGGCGGTGACCGATAGCCCGATCACGATCGCCGTGACGACGAGTGCCGACGGAATCGGATCGATTGCGCGGTGCGCGGCGGCGGATTTGCTGAGCGCCGCGTCGATGATCGGCGCGGTGCCGCCCGTGACGTAACCGGTAGCGACCATCACGATGTGCAGGCCCGTGTCGATCACCGCGAAGCCGATGATGATGCGCAGGATATTGCGGTGGGTCAGCATGCCCCACAGGCCGATCAAGGAAAGGCAGAAGCCCGTGATCAGCAGGATCTTCGAAACCGGGATGCCCGTGCTCATGCGCTCTCCTTCTCGTTCAGCTTCTGAACCGGTCGATGATGACACTCAGCTCCGCGCCGACCTTGACGCCGAGCAGCGTGGAAATCAGCGGGATCGCGCCGGCGCTGAAGAACGCTCCGAACTCGCCGCGCGGCAGAAAGCGCGGGTCGAGAAAACCGCCCGCGAGCACGAGGCCCAGAATGCCGATGCACACGTAGATCGCGCCGGCGAGCGACTCGACGACGCTCAGCAGCGCGACGTTCAGCGTCGAGCGGGGCCGCGCGAGCAGCATCAGCATCACGGCGGACGCGACGATCGCGCCGCCCTGGAAACCGCCGCCCGCCGACAGATGGCCGTTGACGATCACGTAGCCGCCGAAGGTGAGGATCATCGGCAGCAGCACCTGCTTGCCGGTATGTACGATCTCGCCGGCTGGGCGGCGCGCGGGCGCGGATTCGTCCGCCGCAGCGGCGGAAGTCGCGTTGCTTTCCTCTTTCAGCAGCACCCCGACGCTCGCCGCGACCATGAACAGCACCGCGACTTCGCCGAGTGTATCGAAGCCGCGAAAGGTGATCAGAATGCCGGTCACGATGTTCGGCGCGCCGAGTTCGAGCGGCCCTCTGACGACGTAATACCAGGCGAGCGGGCGCAGCGCCTGCAACTCCGTGTAGCCGCCGACCAGCCGCCAGAACACGACCGCGAACAGCAGCACCGTCAGCAGCGCAAACGCGCGACGCATCATGATTCGGCCTCCCCCGCGGTGCGCCCGCCTTCGTCGGCGAGTGCGTCGGTGATCGTGGACGAGGTCATCGGCGTGCGGATCAGCCAGGCGGCGCGCGATAGCGCATGCGAGGACACCGGGTTGGTCACGAGCACGAAGTAGATCAGCAGGATCAGACGGAAGGTCCAGTTCGGGTGATAGAACGCGAGGCCGATCAGCACGAGCATGTTGCCGAGCGTCGACGCCTTGGTGCCGGCCTGAATGCGCGTGTACGCATCCGGCATGCGCAGCAGCCCGAGGCCGGCGGAGAACAGAAAGACGGCGCCCACCAGGATGAACACGCTGCCGATCAGTTCGAACATGCGCTAGCCCTTCTGATAACCGGTTTTGCGGATCGCGTACAGAAAGATGAAGGTCGCGAGTCCGGAACCGATCGCGGCTTCGGCCATCGCGACGTCGGGCGCGGCGAGCAGCAGGAAGGCTATCGCGGCGAACAGGCTCGCGAGCCCCGAGCTCACCATCGCGGCCAGCAGATTCTTCAGGCAGACGGCCAGTACGCCGCTCACGAGGATGCTCGCGCACATCAGCAGCAGGAGCAGTTCGAGCATGGCTCACAGCCCCCTTTCGAGAAAGCGCGCAATCGCGAGCACCGCGAGAAAGCTCAGCAGTGCATAGACAAGTGCGACGTCGATATAGACGAAACGACCGGAGACTTGCGCGTACAGCGCGATCAGCGACAGCGAGACGACCGTCAGCATGTCGATCGCGACGATGCGGTCGACGAGGGTCTTGCCGATCACGAGACGGATCACGCCGAACAGGATCGCGAAGAAGATCAGCACGGCGGCGATCCGGAGCATGATCTCAGCCAAAGATTTTCTCCAGATGCTTTTCGAACGGTGCGACGAGTGCCTCGGTCGCTTCGTCGATATCGGTCGTCTTCACGTCGAGCAAGTGAATGAATAGTATGTCGTCCCGAATATCCATGACGAGCGAGCCCGGCGTGAGCGCAATCGAATTGGCGAGCGCGAGACGGCCAAGCGGTGTTTGGAGGCGCGTGCGAACCCTGACGATGCCCGGCTTGATGTCGATACGCGGCGAGTACACCAGCGCCATCACGTTCAGATTGGCGCGTACGAGCTCGACGACGAAGGTCGCGCTATACGCGGCGAAGTGATACGGTGCGCCTGGCGTTAGACGTAGGCGCTGCCATGCTTCGCTCGACGACACGAAGACACGCGCGATGACGAAGGTAATGACGAGACCGACGAGTGCGGGTTCGACGGCGAGCGATGCATTGGCGATCATCCAGATGACGAACAGGACGACCCAGAGGCCAGGCATTCCCCGAGGAACGAACGACGACACCGGTTTTCCGTTGTTCGCAGCCATGTCATCGGTTCCTCAGGAGGCCTTGCGGAAAATTCTAAGTGACAACCTATGGCAAAGCAACCGGCGCACGGTTGTCCGTTGGTGGTCGTTTTGTGTGCGTAAATCCGCGCGGCGCTTATCGGCTGCTCATCGAGTGAATTAGTGTCATTGCGATCTGTTCAATAAAATGGCGCGCGAAAAGCCGACGCCGATCGGCGCGCATTTATTTTGAAACAGACTGCGTTGCCGCGATAAGACGCGACGTTGAATCTCTAAGCGGCGCCGTACCGTTTTTAGTCACCTGTGACTGATCGGAATCTGGAAGTCTAGTCGCCAATCTATGCGCGCGTTGCATAAATTGATTTTTTTAATGAATTTGCGCCGGCGACCAGATCCCGGTCGAATGTCGGGTTTCGCGCGGTCCGCATGTGTCGCCGTGCCGCCGGTTTGAATTCTTCAAATGACCAATAAGGAGCAACAATGAAAGCCATGCTGGCAACCCTGACGATTGCGCTGCTGGCCGTCTCGTCCGGAAGCGCAATCGCCAAGGATTGGTCGACCGTGCGGTTCGGGGTCGACGCGAGCTACCCACCGTTTGAATCGAAAGCGGCCGACGGCAAGCTCGTCGGCTTCGATATCGATCTCGGCAATGAGATCTGCCGCCGGCTCAACGCGAAATGCGTGTGGATCGAGAATTCGTTCGACGGCATGATTCCCGCGCTGAAAGGCCGCAAATTCGACGGCGTGCTGTCGACGATGTCGATGACGCCCGCGCGTCAGGCGCAGATCGCGTTCTCGTCGAAGGTGTTCCGCATTCCGACGCGTCTGGTCGCGAAGAAAGGCTCGCCGATCGAGCCGACGCCGGAAGCGCTGAAGGGCAAGCGCATCGGCGTCGAGCAGGGCTCGATTCAGGAAACCTACGCGAAGACGTATTGGGAGCCGGCCGGCGCCGCGATCGTGCCGTATCAGGATCAGGATCTGGTGTATTCGGATCTGCTTGCCGGCCGTATCGACGCGTCACTGCAAAACGCAGTGCAAGCCGATATCGGCTTTTTGCGCACCGCGCGCGGCAAGGACTTCGGATTTGCCGGCAATCCGCTTTACGACGCGAAAACGCTCGGCAGCGGCACAGCGATTGGTTTGCGTAAAGAAGATACCGATCTGCAGGAAAAGATCGACAAAGCCATTGCCGAGATCCGAGCCGATGGCACTTACGACCGCATTGCGAAAAAGTATTTCGATTTCGACGTGTACGGTCAGTGAGCCGGGGCCGCGCCGCACGTGACCAGTTTCGACCTGGCACTCGCGCGGCCCGACACCTAGACTTGTGTCATGACCGTCCTGAGCCGTGCTGCGGCAAGCCGGGATGCCCGAATCGGTTGCAACCGGCGCCTCACGCGGCGCTGCAGGTTTCCGCTTACAAAAGTGAGCGGGCAGGGGACGGCGCAATGCGGCCACCGGCTCGCGTGCGGATCGCCTTGCGCACACAGCGCGATCCGCATCGGGGAGGCACCGACATGCACGGCTTTCAGATCACGTTCTTTACCCAGCAGGGGCGCAGCCATCATGGCAAGCCGCTTGCCGACTGGCTCGTGCGTCTCGCGAGCGAACTCGGCCTGCGCGGCGCGACCCTGATCCCGGCTTGCGAAGGCATCGGCCATCATCATCGCATTCACTCCGCGCACTTCTTCGAGCTTGCCGATCAGCCGTTGTCCGTCGTGATGGCGGTGACGAGCGACGAAGCCGATCGGCTGTTCGATCGACTGCGCGCGGAAGGTTTGCATCTGTTCTACGTGAAGACGACCGCCGAGTTCGGCGTCGTCGGTGAGGCCGACGGGGCTTGAACGACCGGGCCTCGATGGCAAGCCCCACGCCGCGCTCGTCCAGGCGACGAAGTCGGCCGCCATGTCGGAGTCGGTGCGTGCTTCCAGCTTGCCGCTGCGGCACGCGTGGCGGAACACCTCGTAGTCCTGCTCGACCTGGTCCGCGTACGCGCGCGAGTAGACGCGCGCCCGGTGTGGCTATTGGGCATGGCGCATGCTTCGCTGCAAGAGGCGAGTCATCCCAGGGAGAGCGAATCATGCGGCAGGTTTCGGCAAACATGCTGATCGCGCTGTCGGCCGTTGCGTTGCTGGCGGGCGCGTCCGGCTGCAAGCGGACGGCCGGGAATGGCGGTATCTCGACGGGCCAGGTGAGCAGCGGTGTCATGAGCAATTCGGCGAGCCCGCGCGGCACACCGGGCGATAGCGACGCGGCAAATCGTGCGAACGCCGAGGCGGGCGCGGCGGCGAGCGCAGCGCCCGCCGCGAGCGACGCCGCGTCGGTCCACAGCACGCCGGCGAGCACGGCGTCCGCGACGCAGTAAGCGTCGCTTAGGCGCGGCGGCGCATTGGTCGCCGTTCCATGCGCGCAGGCTTGCTCTCGGTCCCGCGCATGGCGACGCGATGAGGCGAGATGGGTGTCGTCAGCAACTCGGGCACACCGCCGGGGTCATCGAATCGGCTTCGCCGCAATAGAACGAGACGCGGAACCGCGCGCAGCAGGCGCAGCCTTCCTGGCAGACATGACTCATGGAAAGACGGAACGGACAGGTAGTTGCGCCGCGGCGAAGCGGCGCTCGCGTGTGCGTGTGATATGGAACGCCGGCCCGCTTCAATGCTATGACGTGGGCTCCTCGTGCCGCACATTGACCATCCAGGGCACGCCGAAGCGGTCGATCAACGTGCCGAAGCCGCTGGTCCAGAAGGTCTGCTGGAATGGCATCGTGATCTGTCCGCCGTCCGCCAGCGCGTTGAAGTATTTTTCGCCGGACGCCTGGTCGTCGGCGGTGACCGACAAGCTAAAGCCCGCATGCACGGCATTGCCGCCGCGGCAATCGCCATCCGACATCAGCACGTGCGTGTTACCGATGACGAGCGTCGCGTGCAGGATCTTGTCGGCGTGTTCGGGCGCCACCGGGCGAGCGGGATCGGGCGGCGCGTCTTTCGCGCGCAGCTTCAGCAACTCCTGCGCGCCGAGCGCCGAACGATAGAACTCAATGGCTTCCTCACAACGGCCATTGAAGAACAGATAGGGTTGGATTTCCATGCTGATTTCCTGAGACGGGCGAGGGTCGGGCAGACGATTCTATCAGCGTGATCTCGCGGATGGACGACCGTCGAACCTAAGATGCATCGTTCGGCCCCACGATGAAGCCACACACCTGATGCTCTACAGCGTATCCCCGCATCAGGCCTTCCCGGCATGACTCCCGCCATCGGCCGGATAAGCCTCCTGCAACGCGATCGAGCCTGTCTCCAGCAGCGATTTGAGGTTGGACATGATCTTCGGCCAGCCACCCGACACCGCCTCGATGAATTTCGATGGATCGCGCTCGATCGTATGCGTGAGCGTCAACTTGACCGCCGTTCCGCTCGGTTCGAGCTCCATCGTGCAGCGCGAATCGCCTTCGGCCTGCAACTCGGGACGAATCTGGTGCTGCCAGCGGATCACCAGACGCCGCGGCGGATCGGCCTCGACGATCTCGCCCGCGTCGAAGATCTGGCCGCCGCTCGACACGAGTTTCCACGACGAGCCCGCCGTCCATTCGCTTTCGCAGTGCATGCCGAACCAGTACTGCTTGATGAACTCCGCGTCGGTGAGCGCCGACCACAACTGTTCCGGCGTAGTGCGGATATAGGTCACATAGACGAACGTCGATCTAGTCATTGCCTTTCTCCAGGCGTCGTTTCAGGGTCGAGAGCGCCTTGAGGCGCGGCTTTTCGAACTTGGCAATCCAGCGCTCGTAGATCTGCTGCAGCGGCACCGGATTGAGGAAGTGCAACTTTTCGCGCCCGCTGCGTACGGTAACGACGAGGTTAGCCGCTTCCAGCAGGCCCAGATGCTGGGTGACGCCTTGCCGCGTCATGTCGAGGTGGTCGCACAGGTCGTTCAGAGTCTGGCCGTCGTGCGCGTGCAGCACATCCAGCAGCTTGCGCCGGCTCGGATCGGCGAGGGCTTTGAATAGCACGTCGGTGTCGTCGGGGCGCTCGGCCATGAACGGCTACAGGCAAGTAATTTGTTGCGTTTACTATAGGCAAGAGATTGCTTGCATGTCAAGGCGACGTGAGGGACACTCCGCAGGTCCGACACATGCGCCGACCACCGTTTACGAGGCGCTCAAGTACGTTTCGGAATGTTGCCGCCATGCAAAGGACCGAACAGCCGCGCACAGAGCATGCCCATCGCCAGGATACCGAGGCCGAATGGCACGGCATCGCCCGTTGCCTCGATTCGAAAGTCGCCAACACGAAAAACCAGAAGATAGCCGACGACCATATTGAAGAAGCCCCACAGTACATTGACGGTCGATGACGACAGCCCTTTTCCGGACGGCTTCGCGAACGGGCTCTGAAACGGCTCGCCCATCACACCGCTGACGAAATGCGGCACGGCATTCGCGAACAGGACACCGCCGAAAAAATAAGAGACGACATGCGGCCAATCCATTTCAGTTGCTCCTTGAATCGAGTAAATCGATGAGGTCGCGGGCTGTGCCCGTTTCGATACCGGTTCGGATGAAGTACCTGCAAACGTTCAGGAGTCAGCGAGCCGCTGCAGCAGTTCCACCGCGGCGGCGAGCGTGGCCTGTTCTCGCGGCGATAGCTGCGCTTGCAAGGCACCGATCAGCCAGTCCTCTTTGGCCGCCCGACTTGCCTTGAGCGTTCGTCTGAACGTGGGGGTGAGATGGATAAGAGTTTTGCGTCCGTCGGTTGGATCCGCTTCGCCTTTGACGACGCCCAGCGTCTCCAGACCGGCAACGGTAATGCGCATGGACTGGGGTTTTACGCGCTGCGCTCGCGCTAGCGCGGAAACTGTGGCTGGGCCGTCGCGCTCCAGATGAAACAGCACCGACTTCTGCGCCGACGTAAAGTCGCTCGATTGCGAATGTTCTCGCGCGCGGCGAACCAGTTTGCTCACGGCAATGCGCAGTTCGCCCGCAAGGGCGGCTAGATCGGTAGATTGGGAAGACGGTGATTGTCGTGACATGTCGAAAACATAGCATATGTACAGTTTAACTGTACATATAAACTGAATATATTTTCGCCGTCGAGTCCGCACGAATCCAGCATAAACAAGCGCCTGTGAGATACTTCCTCATTCACGCATAATCCCCGAGTCCACCGCGTCTCAACCGGCCCAGGCATGCAAGCCCATCCCCTCCGACTCGCTCCCGGCGACGACCTTCGCGTCGCCGTCGAAGACGCGCTTCGTCAACGCGACCTGCAAGCGGCCTTCGTCGTCCAGGGCATCGGCAGCCTCCACGTTGCGGCATTGAGGTTCGCTGGCGCGCAAGCGCCGACGGAAATTCGCGGCGACCTCGAAATATTGACCCTCGCAGGCTCCGTTTCGCCCGATGGCGCTCATCTGCACATGTCGATCGCGGATGCGCGCGGGCAGGTATTCGGCGGTCATGTGGCGCGCGGCTGCACGGTACGCACGACCGTCGAGTTGTTGCTCGTGTCGGTTCCGGGCTATTCGTTCGCGCGGGAGCCTGATCCGCAGACGGGTTTTATGGAACTCGTGATTCGCGGCGGCGCCGCTCCGCAGTCTGGGTCCGCCTGATCACGCAAAGGCGCTATCGCTTCGCGCGCCGGTAGTCGCTCAACGCCCCGCCAACATCCGCCCGCCGACCCCCACCAACAGCACACCCGCTGCCGTATCCAGCCCGGCCTTGCGCCGAACCAGCGTGCGCCGAACCGACGGATGCGAGGCAAGCAACGCCATCGCGCAGTACCACGCGCACGAAATGCCGATCGACAGCGCCACGACCGCGATATCGAGCCACAACGGCGCATGCGCGGGCACCATCAACGCAAAGATGCTGCGGTAGAACGCGATCGACTTCGGGTTCGTCATGCTGACGAAATAGCCTTTCTTCGTCGCAGCCCAGCCGGACGCGGTGCTGCCGACGTCCGCGGACAACGGCCGCCGCACGGTGGGGCTTATTTTCTTTTGGTCTAGCGCGGGAAGTCATCTATCCACTGTGCGTCGGTCCCGACCTTGCCTCAGCGCATTAGCGCCAGACACAACCCAATCCCCGCCCCATAAGTCCCAAGCGCACCGACCAACCGCAAAGGATTGGGCTTCGCCATCGTCGGAAATGCAAGCAGTCCAACGACGAGCAAACACCGGCACGCGGTCGCGATGACCATCAGCGACACGGACACCGCGGACGGCGATCTCGCGCCCAGAAAAAGAAACAGCACCGCCAGGAACGGCGCGTATTCCGCGGTATTGCCATGCGCTCGAACCAGCTTGTGCAGCAGGTTGGCCGGATCGTCGGCGCAGCCCGCATTGGTGCGTTCGCGAAAACGCGTCATCGATACCGACAAGCCGAGGCCGAATAACAGCAGCCCCAACACCGCGACGCATCCGAGAGCAATGTCGTTCATGGCATTGCGCTCCTTGTCAGGCAATCGACGCACGCCTGATTGGCGAGATTCAGGCGGCTCCCATTCTCGCACGGGCCGGCACGCGAGGTCCGCGCGGCTGGACCCCGCAAAAACGACTGCGCCGCGATCGTTCCAACACCGATCGCGGCGCAGCTTACTACTCAAATACGTGGACTACGGCCATGCTTAGTCTTCGTGATCGAATTCCGGCAGCGCACGCGTTCCTTCAATCGCGACCGAATGCAGTAGCTCAGGCTTCAGATCGAGCAGACGCAAGATCGTCGGCGCGACCTGCGTGGTCAGCACCGGCTCGTCGTTGACCTGCCCGGCGTGATGCGTGTGAGGCACGTACATCACGAGGCCGAGATGGCTGTCGTCGGGCGCGTTGCCGCCATGCTCTTCGTCCTTGGACGTGCTCGACGTGTAGATGACGCCCGGGTTCGGTTGAACGATGATATCGGGCGTACGTCCGCGCGACGGGTCGCCGAACCGGTTAGCCAGTTGCGGGCCGGACAGGATGTACGCCTGAGGGCCGTCCGCGCAAATGCCGGGTGCGTTGCAGCTCAGATTGGCTTTCAGCGTCTTCACGACCGAAGACACCTGGCTTTGATCGCGCAGCCAGATCAGGCCGACGTCGTCGGTCTGGACGAAACCCGTGCCGACAAGTCCGGTGCCGTCGTTGAGGTTGCCGCTCTTCGTAGCGGCCTGCCCAATATTGCCGCCCGAATCCAGGTAGTTGTTGGCTTCGAGCAACTTGGTCAGCGTATCGCCGTTCTTCACGAGCTTCGAATGATCGGTCGGCGACTGGCCATGCTTCGCGGTCACGATGATCGCCGTCGACGAATAGAGATTGCGTTGCTTCAGTTCGGACACGACGCGTCCCAACGCGTCGTCGATATACGCGATCGCGCCGGCGACTTGCGGACCCGGCGTGAAGCTCGCATCCAGATAGCCGCCGCCCGACGCGACCGTGGCCTTCTGCGCGACGCTCAGCGTCTGGAAATTGGCGCCGAACACGGTCGGCACCGCGACGTTCTTTTGACCTGTCGAATCCTTGCCATCGATTTCGTGGATCAGCGATTGCACGTGGTAGTTGTCGAACTTCTCCGTGTGCGTGTACGTGTCGAGGTAGTAGGTATTAGTATCTGGATCGATCGAATTTATTTCGGTGCGCGAAAGGTCGTCGACGCCCGCGCCCGACGGTCCGTTGAGCCAGTCGTAGCCCCACGCGTGCTTGTCCGCCCACGCGGTGCGCGCGCCGTTGACGTTGCCCTTGATCACTTCGAAAACCGTGTTGGTCTTCAGATAGTTGTGCGGATAGACGGGCGTACAGACGCCATTGACGAGCGCATGCGGAATCGCCTGCGGATTGAACGCGCCGCCGCCGTCGAGATGGATCAGCGCGCCGCCGTTCTCGCCGTCGATGCCGGTCGTTTCATCGAAGACGACATTCCAGCCGGTCGGGCCCGTGCAATGGGTATCGGACGGCGCATAGAGCGTGCGGTCGTATGAGACGTCGTAGAACAGCCCCGCGGACTTCGGCGAGCCGCCGGTCACGAGCGCGGCGAGGCCCGGAAACGAATCCGACAGTCCCGGTGTGTGCGCGTTCGTATAGGTGGTGCCTGACTTCGCGAGCAGCGCCAGGTTAGGGCACGTATTCGCGCCGATGCAACGCGCGACGTCCTGCTCATGCAGACCGTCGAAGCTGATCAGCAGCACATGCTTGACGGACGCGCGATCGCGATCGTGATCGCGGCCGTGGTCGTGATCGTCGCCGGCTGTTGCGACTGCCGAGTACAACCCGGCGAGCAGTGCGACGGCGGCGCACATTGCGCTTTGCTTACGCTTCCATTTCGTGATCGGTTTCATGTCTCGTCCTTTTGTTTGACAACGAATTTGGGTAGTGCGGGACGAATTTGAACCGTAAAGAAGTCATTTGCGTGACCTGAAATTAATATTTGGCAATACTGAGGTGCTAAGGTCTTGTTAAGGTTGGGGTGATCCATTCGACGCGCATACGCTGTGAACCTGATTCGATTCCGCGCGTGATTTTTCGCGAGTCGGCAAGCATAAAAATGGCACGGGCTATTGCAGACCCTGCCGTTTCGCCGGTCGGTAGTCGAATATCGCCAGGCGTCATCCGAGTGAATGAATCAAGGCCTGATCCGTTACCTGCACCGGCCTGACCTTGATCGATTGACTATAGAGCGGCGGCAGCATCGTCAGCAGCTTGCTGCGTGGCCGCGCGTGACTTCGAGAAAGGCGCGCCGAATTTTCGACAGCCCCTCGACGCCCGGCAGACACAGCAGCGGATAGCAGGGTGTCGAGCATCGCGACCGCGTGCCCCGTGCCGCCGTTCTTCAGGTCTTCGGCCACCGCTTCCTTCAGAAATGGCGCGAGCCCCGTTATCATCGACCAGCGCGCCGCCAGCGCTGAACGAGCCGGCGCAGTTCGCCGTCATCGCCTGGAGCACGGCCTGTGTCATCGCGGATTCCGTCGATGTAACTTTTTCAGCCATGTTGATTCACCTCTGTAGCGCGGATTGAATACCGACTGCAAAGAGAATGAGCGGCACCGGCGGTCGGATGTGCGCCCATTTGGGTGGCGCCGGCATGAAAGCCGAGTGAGGGAGCAGGCGTGACGGTAGATTCTGTTACTTCGAACGCGAGAGGGAAACCCGCTCGGATTGATAGCTTGCGTGGTGCGAGCAGCGGCCGCCGCGCGGCGGCGGCGCCGTCCGTGCCGCTCGCGCCATGCCGGTCGCCGCGATCGCCGCGCCCGCACGCGGCATGACGCGCGCGTTCGCCTAGTGCGCGGCCGGCTCCTGCGTGATGGAATCCACGCGGTCGGGATAGAACGCAAGGTGCTCGCGGATCGGCGCGACAGCGTCGTACGGGTGCTCGTAGGTCCACACCGCGTTGGTGCCGCGCTCGCCGGCCGCAGGAATCGAGAAGTATGCGCATTCGCCCTTGTACGGACAATAAGTGGCGTGCGCCGTGCGTTCGAGCCGGGTCATGTCGACGTCCTTGCGCGGGATGTACAGCACGGCCGGATAGCGGGCTTCGCGCAGCGTCAATGCGTCGTGCGTATCGGCAATCACGTGACCGCCTGCCATGACGATCACGCGCGCGTGGTGGTGCTCGATCGTGATTGGATGATCCGGGCCGGGGATCTTGACGGGTTTGTCGTTCGGGACCGAATGAGTGGACATAACGAGGCTCCCTGCGAAAGTGGGGCTGCGAGGTTTCGTGAGTCGACGGCGATGTTCGTCGCCGAACGCCACGCAAGCGACTGAAGATTGCCGTATTGCCGTACTACTTCCTTTCAGGTATTTCTATCACATACTAACGCAGACCTTCCAGGTGCTGTGAGCGGCGCAATGCCCGTCGGAATTGCATCAGTTGCGTGCGCGTGCTTTTGTGCAACGGGATGGCGACTTCGCGGAAGACGAACACGATCAGCCGACTGACAGGAGCGCGTCATGCTCGTTGGATATGCCGTGTATGACCCTGCAAGTGAGCCTGCAATCTCGTCAACAAATGGCGAGGTTGTTTGACTATGCCGGCGCTTCGGAAGTGTTGGTCACTTCGCGCATTTGGGGCGTGTGCCGCTCTAACCTTGAACCTGTTGTCCTGCCCTTCGCACGCACAGGTCGCGCCGAGGCAATTGTCGAGCAATACCGTGATTGGCGGCAATGTAAAGCAGCACGCAGACGCTGTGCTCGCGATCATGACCTACACGACAGTCCCGGACGTTACGACCAGTAACCTGTCGGTCAACAACGGCCTGACGGGTAATCCCGGCTTCGGGCAGACGCAATTTGGCGGCGGCTTCACCCTCAGCAGGTCGTTTCCGTTGTACATGGAGGGCACGCTCGCCTACAGCCGCTACGATCCGATCTTCATTGCCACGGATGGCGCCCAGCAGCGTGCGGTGCCGACGAAGTGGAACACCTTCAGTGGCACGGTCGGCCTGGGGTGGGATTTCCGCATCACGGACGAACTGGTGTTCCGTCCGATCTTGAACGGCACGATTGGGCGTGTCTCGAGTGACCTGAAGGTGGGGCAGACCCTCTTCAATCATGTCACCGACAGCAACCTGCAGTTCCTCGAAAACGGCTCGCTGAACGCCTACGGCTATGGCGGCTCCCTGATGCTCGACTACGAGCATTACCGCGAAAACTACGAAATCGACGCCGAACTGCGGGCAACCGATATTTACCTACGCAGCTTCGGCAGTTCATCGGAGGCCGTTCAGGGCTCGGCCATGGCGCAGCAGGTGAGCCTATGGACGCGCTGGCGCGCGCCCACCGGCTGGCACGCGCTGGACCGGCCGGTCCGCTATGTGCTGGAAGCCGCTTACTCGCACTATTTCGGCGACAGTGCAGGCGTGCTGGGTTTCAACGACCTCACGTCGCTGGGAGTCGGCCTCGAACTCGACAGCAGCAGGTATCCCGTCATCGTCACCCGTACGCGCGCGATGGTGCGCTATGTGTTCGGTCGCAACGTGCACGGGGTGTCGTTCGGATTCGCGATGAGTTTCTAGCCGGGCCAGCTTGCCGGTCCAGCAACGAGGCTCGAACTCATGCGCGCGATCCAATGCTTCTGGTTCTCGCTCGGCCACGCGGTATAGCGCTTGCTCGGCCCACACATGAATCGATCAAAGGAGCCGTGATGAACGACAAACCGAAACAGCCCGATGCCGGCGGCAATCTGCCGGGCAACGTTGTAGCAGAATTAGGCCCTGAACGAAGGGCCAAAACGAAGGACCTCGTGCCATGTGTACATTCGGACAGAGCCGGTCGACGAAGCGGATCGACAGCGAGCCGGACATGCGCCTGCAGAAGATAGAGATTGCCGACTTCCTCGTAAGCTGGACCGTCATCCGGGATTCGGAAGGCGCTTTCCAGTGGGTCGTGGTCGTGACGGAGCGTGGCGGCGAGCATCACACGATCTTCGAGCGACGCGGGACGTGCGGCCACGTGTCATGGGACGACGCGCTCGACATCGCGGCCGAAACCGCGCGCCGCGTCGCGGCCGGGCTCGTCGAGCCGGGTGAACCGGCGAAGACGAAACAGCGGCGCGGGCGCACGCCGGGTGCATCGCGCCCGAATCGTTGATGCGCGATCGCGGGCGGCGCCCCGTGGTGTCAGTAGAACGTGCTAGTTCCATTGACGCCGCGTCTGTGCCGCGCGACGCGACCTCGGCAGCCAATGCCGCAACGCGAGCAATACAGTCGATCCCAGCAGCAGCGTGGCGATCGGAAACGTGCCCGCGGCATTCACCGCAATGTCCATCGGGCGCTCTCCGAGCAACTGCATCCGGCGGCGCGTCATCGCGGCGCCGAGCGACTGCAGTTCGTTGTTCAGCACGCGCTCGGCGTCGGGCAGCAGGATGGTTTCCTCGTCGGCGACATGATGAGCGACTTCGCGGATCAGTTGATAAAAGAGCCCGTCGTAGGCGGCGTTTTCGGGGCCCATCCCGCGCAGCTTCGCGATCGTTGCGCGCATCTCGTCGTGCTCGGGACGGCTCTTTCTCAGTGCCTCGTCATTGCCGAGCGCGCGGTCGAGCGCCGGGTAGAAAATTTCCTCCTCGAGCTGCGCGTGGATATCGAGCGCGTCGCACACGCCGTTGACGATCGCGCGTTTGCGCCACCACGGCGTGGACGCGTGGTATCGGTGCGAAGCGGCGAGCACGTGCATATGGTCGAGGCGGATCATCGACGTAATCGACGGCGACAGCGATGAGGCGTCATTGGACATGGCGTTTCTCCAGGGAAAGGGTGCCGGCGGATACCGCATGCGCCATTCCCGCTGCCCAGCAATCGATCAACGCGGTGCCGGCTGCCGCGAGCGCACTGCTTTGCTGCTCGTGAGGGCGCTCAACGCGGAGTCCGCGGCATCCGCCGCACGGGCGAACAGGTCGTCGACGAATCGGCGCGCCGCGCTATATCCGCCCATCAACGCATCGGCCTCGGTGTCGAACGGCCGGCTGCCCGCCATGTCGACGCGCAGCGGCGAGAACGTTGCGACCGCAGCACCCGCCTGATAGATGTGAACCACCGCCGCGTAGCGTGTGCGTACCGCCGCGCGCCCGGCGGGGCGCAACGTGAAATCCGCCTCGACGGTCACCTCGATCGTGAACCCGTGGTATTCGTAGGTCCGCATTATCATCATGTCCTTCGTCGCGTGAGTGTGTGATCGTGCCGGTGCGCGATGATCATGCGCGACGGGCGCGGCGCTAATTGCCGCCCTGCGCGCTCGAGCGGCGCTGGCTCCGTGCTTCGAGCGTAGCGAGCCGCGCTTGCGGCTGCAGCGCCGGCGGCAGTTCGGCGTTGGCCTCGATGCGCGCGCGCCAGTAAGCCGGCGCCGCAATTCCCGTGCCCTGCCAGTCGACGCGGTCGCATTGAACGAGTTGTTCGAGGCGCTGGACAATCGCGCTGATGTGCGTCAATTTCCTTGTGACGTCGTTGTGATTACGCGCGGCTTTCACAGGTTCTCTCCCCGTTTTGTTATCTCCAGCTTACTCTTCGTTCACAGTAAGTCATACCGGCTTGATGACATGTCCGAAAACGCCGGATTCAGCATATGCTCGCATTTGCAAAAAAAAAGTACATCGCAGTGAGTTGTCCGAGACAGCCGCATTGTGGACAGCCCCGTCCACTCTCGCGCCGCAGTTTGCGGGACCCACATTCGACGAACCGACGCGCCGGATTGCGTCTACGCTCGACTGTTGGTGTGACGTCGTGATGACAGCGTGTGCAAATGAAGTTCGCGCCGTCGTCGGTTAGTCGGTCAACTTCTGATCTGGATCAAAATAGCAAAAGGCGGCATGGTGATCGCGCCAGCGCTCGGGTACCCTCGTTGGAAATCCCTTTGTGCGTGGCACGATGAACGTGGTGACTATCGCTGAGGGAGGGCGAAATGCCTGATGTCGGACAAGGCTCGTGCGCTACCGATGCACGCAAGCGCGGCGCATCCGCGCGTTGCGATGGTGATCGCAATGCGACTCACGCAGCGAAGAATCGGCGCGCGGCAGCGCTGCGCGGAACGCTCGTGATGACATTTGCCGTCGCCATGATGGGTGGATGCGCGACGTCGGCCGAGCGCACCAATGTGCAGCCTTCGGGTCAACAGACGTGCAATGTGGCCGGCAAATTCTGCAACACGTTTTTCGGACCTTGACGGAAACGCTCCCAGCGCGTGTCGGCGCGCACGGCACGTTTCCTGACCGGCCCACGTTCGTCTGCAATCGGACGACCGATGTTGGACGTGTCGCGGCGCGCGTTTGCTCGGGCGTGTCCATGGCCTTCAGCTTGTGGACAGCGAGCATCGGTTGGAGGAGCATGGTCGCCTGGATACGCTTGAAGGGGTATGCGCGATCGGACAATTCCACCCCACCATTTACGCGCACGAGCGAGGTGACCAGTCGTCCTATTGCAGGAGGAAAGAAATGCTGACGCAGAAAACCAAGGACATCGTCAAGGCTACGGCCCCGGTTCTGGCCGCGCACGGCTATACGATCATTCAACTTTTCGTGAAGGCGGAGCACTATCCGATCGTCGGCGGCGCGTGGTGTTCATTCACGGTGCGCGCAACGGCGCGGTGCATGCGATGCGCGGCCGTCTGCAGCAGACTGCCGCCACCCAGCCGAATTTCCGCGCGATCGTGTTCTACGACGCGCCGCTCGATACCGACGTACAGGGCCGCGACTACGACAACGCGGGTTTCATCGACCTCAGCAAGCTGCGCGACGAGATCCTGTTGCCCGAGCCCGCCGTTGCGAGGCCATACCTATGGTCACGCGGGCGTCGCGGTACACGGCGATGGCGGCTGGTTGCTGCTCGCGGGCGACGCCTATTTCGACAACGGCGAGCTCGACCCGGTGCGTCCGCATTGCGCACCCGGTTTGCGCTTCTATCACTGGATGCTCGAAAAGGATCGCGCGGCGCGACTGTACAACCAGCGCCGCCTGCGTGATCTGGCGAAGCGGGCGAGCCCCGCGTTGACGATTTTTTGCAGCCACGACGTCGACGAGTTCGCGCCGCTCGCGGGCCGTTCGGTGGCGGTGCCGGCGGAGCAGATGGCGTGATGCTCGCAGGCTTGCAAGCGCGCCCGGTGCTTCGCGGATCGCTCACGTCTTGCACTTGGCCCAGGCATCGTGCGCGGCGGGGCGCGTTTCCTATACTGCCTTTGTCCTCCGTTTGGACTCCAGGGGACATCGTTCTCAAATGCGCTTGCGGCGACCATGCCGGTTGAAGGCTGGTGGCACTTTTTTGCGCGAGCGCATTTCATCGATCCGGCCGCCGCAGCAGCGCGGCCGCGAGCAGGCCCGCGCCGAGCGCCACGTAGACGTTCCCGAGCGAGCGGCGCGACAGGTGCGCCTCGAATCCAGGGGTGAGCCTGTTGGGCACCACCTTGTAGTCGACCACATACGCGCTCGCCACGGTCGTGGCCGCGGCCACCGCGGTCGCGCCGGGCCGTCGTGACGGGTCGGGGCCGGCCATCCGGTCAACCAGTTGCTCGAACATCATTGCCCAGAAGATCGCGGCTGCCTGATGGATCGCGAAGCCGGTCACCGTATGCGGGATGCTGAAGCCGCGTTCACGCAGCGCGCGTTGCGGCCACAGGCAGTGGGTGACGGCATTGATCGGCGCGAGCGGGCTGCCCGATGCGTCCGTGGATGCCGCCGCGGCTGTCGCCGCCGACACGCAACCGGCCAACAGCCCCGATGGGACGGCTCGGCGTAGCGTCGCACGGGTGGCCTGATACCACGGCGAACCGATTTTGTACTCGAGCGTTTTCATGGCAGGGCTCCGGTTCGGGCGCGCAAACGCGCGCCCCATGATCGCGGACAGCGGTACGCGCGAGGAGCAGCATGGCACCTTCCGCGCGGACGATGCGCAGGAATGCCGGCCGAAAATCGTGGCCCCACTGCGATACGCAGTGCGCTTCATCGACGACGACGAGTTCGATGCGTTGCCGAGAACGCGCCCGCAATGACGCCGCGGATGATGTCCCGTTGGCCGGGGCGCAGCCGGCTGATCCCGAACACTTCGCGCAGCGTCCTGCGCATCGCGTTCAGACGGGCGGACGTGTCGCGCGGGATGGAGGTGTCGGTCATGAAGTTGGCGGTTGGCTTGCGGCACGACGAGTCAGCCTGCGACGCAGCAAACATCGTACCGCGACGCGGCGCCGCAGCCGGGAACGCGATGTGCTGATACGTCATGACGTGATATTTACGGCCAAACGGGTGGACTCATGAACAAAGAAGACAAAAGCGACGCGTATCCCTACGCGTCGGGCGGATGGGGGTCGGTCAAGGCGGTGGCGACAATCCTGCTGCAGGAAAAAGCACCGCTGAAGGATAGCCAGGTTCTGATGCATCAGAATAAGCCCGATGGTTTCATGTGTGTCAGCTGCTCGTGGGCGAAGCCGGCCGATCCGCATACGTTCGAGTTTTGCGAAAGCGGCGCGAAAGCGACCGCGTGGGATCTGACGGCCAAACGCGTAACGCCCGATTTCTTCGAGGTCCACACGGTCAGCGAGCTCGCCAAATGGCACGACCACGATCTCGAGGAAGCGGGGCGGTTGACCGAGCCGCTGCGCTACGACCCGGCTACCGACCGCTACGTGCCGGTGCCGTGGCAGGAAGCATTCGATGCGATCGGCGCCGAACTGCGCGCGCTGGACCCGGCCAGCGTGGTGTTCTACACGTCGGGCCGCGCTTCACTGGAAACCTCGTATATGCTGCAGCTTTTCGCGCGCATGTACGGCACGAACAATCTGCCCGACAGCTCGAACATGTGCCACGAAAGCACCAGCGTCGGCCTCAAGGAAGCGATTGGCGTGGGCGTCGGTACGGTCTCGCTCGACGACTTCGAGAAGACCGACCTGATGTTCTTCTTCGGCCAGAACGTCGGCACCAATAGCCCGCGCATGCTGCATCAGTTGCAGGACGCGCGCAAACGCGGCGTGCCGATCATCACGTTCAATCCGCTACGCGAGCCGGGGCTGCTGCATTTCGCAAACCCGCAGTCAGCGTTGGAGATGCTCACACCCAGCGATACGCAGATCAGCACGCAATACCACCAGGTGAAGACGGGTGGCGATACCGCCGCGATCCTCGGCATCTGCAAGCTCGTCATCGAAGCGGACGATCGCGCGGTGAGCACGGGCGACGCGCGCGTCGTCGACGTCGATTTCATCCGCGAGCATACGAACGGCTACGAGCAATTCGCTCAGTACGCGCGCGACGCGAACTGGGACGACATCGAGCGAGTGAGCGGATTGCCGCGCGACGCGCTCCAGGCAGCCGCCGACGAGTACATGAAGGCGAACGCGGTGATCATCCATTACGGCATGGGTCTCACGCAGCATCGGATGGGCGTGCAGAACGTGCGCATGCTGTGCAATCTGCTGCTGCTGCGCGGCAATATCGGCAAGCCGGGCGCGGGGCCGTCGCCGGTGCGCGGGCATTCGAACGTGCAGGGGCAGCGCACGGTCGGCATTACCGAAAAGCCGGAGCTCGCGCCGCTCGATCAACTGGCCAGACAGTTTTCGTTCGAGCCGCCGCGCGAGAAAGGTATGAACATCGTCGAGGCCTTCGAGGCGATGCTCGACGGCAAGGTCAACGCGATGATCAACCTCGGCGGCAACCTCGTGCGCTCGGTGCCCGACCGGGTGCGCACCGAACCGGCGTGGGCCGCGCTCGGGTTGACCGTCAACGTGGCGACCAAGCTCAATCGCAGCCATCTGGTGCACGGCCAGCGCTCGTATCTGCTGCCGTGTCTGAGCCGCATCGAGATCGACCGGCAGGCGGGCGGCGCGCAGGCGGTGTCGATGGAAGACAGCACGGCGCACTTTCATGGCTCGCGTGGCATGGCCGAACCGGCCGCGCCGACGATCCGCTCGGAGCCGTTCATCGTCGCGGGCATCGCGAAGGCGACGCTCGGCGAGCGCTCGAGTGTCGACTGGGATGCATGGCGCGACGACTATTCGCGCGTGCGTCTGGAGATGTCGAAGACATGGCCCGAGATGTTCGGTGATTTCGAGGCGCGTATGTGGACACCCGGCGGCGTGATCCGGCCGCTGCCGGCGCGGGAGCGCAAGTGGAAGACCAAAAGCGGCAAGGCCGAATTCATGGTGCCGACTTCGATCGGCGAAGATCCGGACATGCCCGCGCGTGAGCCCGATTCGCTGCGGTTGATGACCTTGCGCAGCGACAGTCAGTTCAACACGACCATCTATGGCCTCGACGACCGCTTCAGAGGCATCAAGGGTTCGCGCATGGTGATTCTGATGAATCGGGTCGACATGGAGAAGCGCGGACTCGCGCACGGCGACCGCATCTGCCTCGAGACGATCGCGGACGACGGCGTCGAGCGGCACGTCGACGGACTGACCGTCGTGCCGTTCGACGTGCCGCAGGGATGCATCGGCGGCTATTACCCGGAATGCAATCCGCTGCTGCCGCTATGGCACTACGCGAAAGAGAGCAAGGTGCCGGGCGCGAAGTCGATTCCGGTGCGCGTACTGGCGGCCACGCGGTGATCAGTGCTTCGTAGATACAAAGAGGCCGGCATCGTTACCTGCGCCGGCCGCCGAATTACACCCGGGCAGCGCGTGAAGGGCATGATAAGCGCGTGCCCATCTCCATCATAGTCGGGCCAGCGGCCCGCAACGCGTGATGTCCGTTACCCAGCATTGAAGGACAGCGCACGACGCCACATAGTGTTCGGATACGGCGACGTCCCCTACGGATTCGGGGACAACGTTTCTCCAGAAGCGCTCATGGCATTCCATCGCTGCCTCCGGGCTGTGGTTCGATTTGCCGGCAACCCGGCATCGTCCGTTTCATCGCGTCGGCAGCCCCCGCACGCGACACGCAGTCCATGCGATCGCCGAAACCCGCAGGCAGCCGGCGAAAATGCCGCGCCTCATCGAATTGCTGAGGAAGGGTTGAGAGCAGTCTATTGCTCAACCAACCAGGGTCTCGCGGCCAGCGATTTGCCGACGTCATGAACGAATCGCCGGCAAACGCCGTCGTGCATCACATGCGCCTACGGCGATGAACAGAATCCGGCTAGCCGCGACAATCGCCGGTCTCCCAGGTATGGCTGCGCGGGTTGCGCAGCCATACGGGGTTATTTCGAAAGCTGGGTCGGGACTTGCGTCGACGCTTGTGTCGGGAGCTGGTTCGGAAGTTGCGTCGACGCTTGTGTCGGAAGTTGCGGAAGCTGTGGAGGTTGCGGAAGCTGCGGCCCACCCTGTGAAAGCTGCTTCGTGGACGGTTGCCCGGCGGACGCTGGCTGCTACGACGGCAATTGCTGCGGCAGATCGCTTTGCGCAAGCACGGATGTGCTGGTAAGGAAGGCGAACAGTACAAGGAAGGTCTTTTTCATTTCAATTCTCTACAGTTGGTTGTCTTGATTTTGATGCGATTAGCAGCCGCGAGCCGTATCAACGCGCGGCCAAGGTTGCCTTGTAACGCCAGGACGCTGTTGCGGTACTGAAGTCGACGGGGCTACCCGACGCTACGTTGTCTGACGGGAGGGGAGCGGACGAACTAGTCACCCCGCCGCAGTTGTGGAACGCTTGCCGCTGGGCTTCCACGCGGGCTAACACCGCCTGAAAGTCCATTGCATGTTGTGTATTGGCGCCCGTGTGGTCAGGGTAGCCGACCGTTTGACGCTGAACCGGTTGCACAGCCGCTTGCTCATAGGTTTGCGGACCGCTGCTGCTAGCGAATGCGGCGGTCGAGAAGGACAAGATCGACGCGACAACAGGGACGGGGATGAAGGTCTTCGACTTTGGCATGATCAGACTCCATATCGAGCGTCGGATGCAGGAGACGCGGTGTTTGGGGAACAACGGTCTGGCGAGGCATGAGTGCTGTTTGCCAGTTCGTTGGTGCCAGTCTAGTCACTTACGGTCGGCTTACAAGCATCTGCGGGGCAACGGATAGTTGCCGTCGCTGCAAGGTTGTAGCCGATTGCGCTGAAGCAGTGTGTGCTTCTTTAGTGTGTCCGGAGGCAAGGGCGGTGCGGGCTGTCTGAATGACACGCAGCAATTCGCTTCGACTGTATCCGCTGGTCGTTACACAAACGAGATCAGCCGTCGAGCATGCGCGCTTCCATCGCCGTTCGTTGACAAGACGCTACGTGGGTATCGGAATACGTCCGCTTGCTGTTCTTATGTCAGCGATTCGCGATTCACGCAAACCGTGTATTGAAGATCTCGCAACTCATAATTGCGCGCGTCGAATGGCGGCGCGCTTTGCTTATACTGCGTCCACATTAAACAGGCTTCGTTTTTACGCAGGAATACTTATGGCACACCAACTTACGTTCCACGCCGGTTCATCGAACACGGACGTCATTCACGAAATCGTTCAGCACGCGTTGCGCAGCGCTGCTACGGCCTCCACCACGAATGGAGCTATTGATGTGCTTGGTCAGGCGCTACTCGAGGTCGAGCGCCTCGCCGCGCACCCGAGCGTCCTGACGCACTGAGCCCGCTGCGCGTCTGCGAACTGGCCGGGGGTCGGACCGGCAGCGCAGCGCACGGCGTACCGCCGATGGCGGATGCAGCGCGGCTCGATCTCTAGAATCAATATTGACCGATCGCGCGAATGTGATAAGATTATCACATAGTGGCCCGTCCGCGAAGTTGCTGTAGGCGAGTCGCCGCAATCCCAGCGCACGCTGAATCAACCGTGGAGATGTCACCCATGACTGCTCAACCAGACCTGAACGATTCGCTGCATCGGTGGCAGGAATGACGCGCCGACCGCGCTTCTTTTTCGCCTTGCTGTGCTCGTTCCCGCTTGCTGCGACGGTCTGCGGTTGTTCCACGACCGTGATGCCCACGCCGCGCGTCATCGCGATTGTCGTTCCCGCGATGCAAGCACCGGCAATGATGTCGCCGCCCGATCCGATGGCGCTTCCATTGTGGATCGAAGTCACCGGGCAACCCGGCGGCCAATCGCAGACAGGCACCAGCAAACCGGCGACGCCGCAAGACCCGTCGCGCCAGCACGGTGATGACAGGCGTACCCACAGCGCGGCTAGCGGCGCGACGCCGATCTGACGGATGCGCCGCGCGGCGACCCGGCATCGCCGGCGCCTGCGGTTAAGACGGATACTTCCGCCGATGCTTCGGCCCAACGACGAAAGCCACTCGATCACTCGCCCAGTGGGGGCGCTTATGACTGTATACCATCGTCAATCTCTGTTTTGGGGCGCCGTCGCGTTAGCGGCCGGCGTGTTGCTGTGGAACCTGCGTGCCGTTCTCACGCCGTTTCTGCTCGGTGCGCTCGTCGCATACATTTTGCAGCCGGGCGTGGAGTGGCTGGTACGCCATCGCATTCCGCGCGGCCTTGCGGCGCTGGTGATGATGTCTTTGTTCGCTCTGTCCGTCGCACTCGTCATGCTGCTCATGTGCGTAGTTGTCCAGAAGGAAGGGCCGGAACTCATCAGGCAAATTCCATTTATCGTCGCAAAACTCGATGGATGGCTGAAGCCGCGTCTGGCTTTTCTGGGACTGGATTATTCGCTCGATGTGACGAATATCCGCGAGGTGCTGGCGGCCCGTCTCAAAGCGGACGGGCAGGGCGCGATGCTTGCCGTATGGCAGTACCTGCGCACCAGCAGCAACGTGATGATCAATGTCGTGAGCAATGCGGTGCTGATGCCACTCGTCCTGTTCTATCTGCTCTACGACAGGCACGAGGCGTTCGCGCGCATGGCGAGCTTCGTGCCGCGGCGCTGGCTCGGCAAGACACGGGAATTCGTCGGAGAGATCGATCGCATGATGTCGCAGTATCTGCGCGGGCAATTGCTGGTGATTGCAGTGCTCGCCGTGTTCTACCCGACTGTGCTGACGATTGCAGGGTTGGATCTGGCGGTGCCCGTCGGCCTGTTTAGCGCGCTTGCAGTATTCGTCCCTTACATCGGCTTTGCGACCGGCCTCGCGTTCGCGCTGCTGGCGGCGCTGCTGCAATTCGGTGACTGGTATGGCCTGGCCGTGGTGGTCGCGGTGTATGGCGTCGGCCAGATTCTCGAAAGCTTTGTGCTGTTGCCGAGACTGGTTGGCGAGCGCATCGGTCTTCATCCGCTCGCGGTCATCTTTGCGTTGCTGGCCTTTGGGCGGCTGTTCGGATTCTTCGGCGTGCTGCTCGCGTTGCCGGTCAGCGCCATCCTCGCATCGGCATTGCGGGAACTGCGCCGCCGCTATCTCGCGAGTGCGCTTTACCAGGGCTGACCGGCATCGCGATCGCCCGATTCGATGTCCGGGCACCCGCCCCGCCCACCCACCAACCCGACACCGCACCGGGCGGCCGCACCTGCGATGGCGCGGAAACGCCGCGCTAGTTGCACTGTCACGGCAAGGTCGGAGCATCGGGAACGGTGGGCAGTGGACGTCGCGCGATCCGCTCGGCCTCTACACGTGTGAGACCGAACGCCTGCAACACAATGGCGGCGGTTCGCTGGGCAAACTTGTCCTCCTTCGAGCGAAGCACCTTTCGCGCACGAACGGTCCGCTTCGATGAGTTGGCCAGTTGCAGTTCTGCGGCAATTCCCGCGAGCACCGTGCCAATCACGGTGATAACGGACATGAGCCGGTCCGCGATCACAAAGCGCCTTTCTGAAATGCCCTTCTCGCTATCGCGCAGCAGGCGCAGGCCGAGACCCCTGCTGAGCAGGCGCGGCGACAAACCTTCGCGAATGAGAAGTTGCCCCCACACTGGCTCGCGGTAGGCCCGCAGGAGCGTGTGACGGACTGAGACGGCGATCACTTCCGCTGGATCGGACAACCCCGCGGCGAGGCGATCGAGCGTATCCGCAAATTCCTCGAACAGCCATTCGATGAGCGCCGTGAAGATGCCTTCCTTGGATTCGAAGTGGTTATAGAAGGAGCCGAACCCGACGTCGGCTGCCTCGGTGATTTCGTTAATGGTGACGGAGCTCAAACCCTTGGCCGCCACCAGTTTCAGCGCAGCGTCGAGCAGGCGCGCGCGCGTCTCGCGTTTGCGACGGGCACCGCGCGGATAGCTTCGATTGATCGCGTCGCGGGACGCACTTGGCGCCTTGAGAGAGCGTCCGCGGCTCGCGCGCGATGTGGGGGCTTGTGGCATGTCGGCTTCGTAGTCGTGATATTCGATATCCGTATTCTAGATTTTTATGTCATAGTTGACAATATACTCAGTATTGGGTCTAATCTCACCCTCGACGCCGACAACCGGACGTACGAAGGACCCAACGATGCCGACGGAGCGAAAAAATTCCGTTAGCGGTCGATCTCAAGTCCTCGGCCGGAACTGACAGACCCGCAGATCACCGGGCGTTAGGCATGAACGGGCGCTGCCCCACGTACTGGTTGCGTGGAGGCACATCGAGATGGCAAGTACCGACATGCACGTCGATAAGTAGGACTAACGTATCAACGAAGCTTGTTTTATGCGTCCGCGCTGATAGCGAACCGTGCTTGCTGGCACTCGGGTTTGCACGGCATCGGGAAACTTTCTTACCAGGGTTATCACCCGTCTTGTGAACATCGTGAAACATTCCGGCCCTATCGCGCAGGCGCCTGCGCGTCGCTTCTTACCTTCCCTCGTCCAATCTCCGCAGTGCGCACGCATGGTGCTTGCGGCTTGCTGCGCGGTCATGCTCACGGCATGCCACCAGCGCGAAGCCGCCGCTCCAGAGCCGAAGCCCGTGGTCGCCCTGGCCGTCCACGCTGACGGGCGCACGGCAAGTGCGTCGCTGCCGGCTCAGGTGCAGGCGCGCTACTCCACGGCGCTTTCGTTCAGAGTGGGCGGCAAGATCATCGAACGGCGCGTTCGCCTCGGCGACGCCGTCAAGGCGGGACAGGTTGTTGCGCTGCTTGACCCGACCGATCTGCGCAGTAACCTGGCCAACGCGCGAGCGCAGCTCGATGCCGCCGAACACCGGTTCGTCTACGCGAAGCAGCAGCTCGATCGCGATCAGGCGCAGGCGCAGGCAAACCTGATTGCACCGGCGCAGCTCGAACAGACGCAGGACGCGTACGCATCCGCTGTTGCGCAGCGCAACTCGGCGCTCGCCCAGATGGCGCTCGCCTCGGACAATCTGCGCTATGCGACGCTGACTGCGGATCACGACGGCGTGATTACCTCGGAGGACGCCGACACGGGCCAGAACGTTCAGGCAACCCAATCCATCTATCACCTCGACTGGACGGGCGACGTGGATATCGTCTGCGACGCGCCCGAGCGCACGCTGAGCTCGCTGACAGTCGGCAGCATGGCGCGCGTAACGCTGCCGGCGCTACCCGGCAAGACCTTCGAGGCCCGCGTGCGCGAGGTGTCGCCTAGCGCGGATCCGCAAAGCCGCACCTGGCGCGTCAAGCTCACCCTGAACGCGCCCAGCCCTGCAGTGCGCCTCGGCATGACGGCCACCGTTGCGTTCGATGTCGTCGGTGACGCGTCGGGCGCACAGCCGTTCACTGTGCCGGTGACGGCGCTCTTTCATCAGGGCGAGAACCCCGCTGTCTGGGTGGTGCGTACCGGCACCGACACACTCGAGCTGCGTCCTGTGACGGTGCAGCGATACGACGAGCGCACGGTCTCCATCGCATCGGGCCTCCACGACGGCGACCGCGTCGTGGTGCAGGGTGTGCACGCCGTTAGCACGGGCCAGCACGTGCAGGTGGTGGCGCCCCTGCATCGGGAGGATTTCCCGTCATGAACTCCCGTGACCAAGAACCCGTGCGCGAGAGCGCGCCTGTCCCGTCTTCCGGGGCAGACAAGTCTGGCGAAGGCAGCTTCAATCTTTCCGCCTGGGCGCTGCGTCATCAGCAGCTCGTGATCTTTCTGATCGGGCTCGCCACGCTTTTCGGCGTGATCGGCTATACGAAACTCGCGCAGTCGGAGGATCCGCCGTTCACCTTCCGCACGATGGTGATCAAGACCTACTGGCCTGGTGCGACTGCGCGCGACGTGCAGGAACAGATCACGGACCGGATCGGCCGCCAGCTACAGGCCGCGCCGAACATCGACTACATCAAGAGCTACTCGCGGCCTGGCGAGTCGATGATCTTCTTCGCCATGAAGGACTCCGCGCCCGTCAAGGAAGTGCCGGACACCTGGTATCAGGTGCGCAAGAAGGTCGGCGACATTGCCGCGACGCTGCCGAAGGGAACCGTCGGCCCGTTTTTCAACGACGAATTCGGTGACGTCTACACCAACATCTATGCGCTTGAAGGCGACGGCTTTTCGCCGGCGCAACTGCACGACTACGCTGACAAGCTGCGCACAGTCCTGCTGCGCATACCCGGTGTGGCGAAGGTCGATTATTTTGGCGACCCCGATCAGCACATCTTCGTCGAGATATCGAATGCGCAGCTCACGCGGCTTTCGATCACGCCGCAACAGCTCGCGCAGGCGATCGACGCACAGAATGCCGTGGCGCCCGTCGGCACCATCACGACTGCGGACGACCGCGTGTTCGTGCGGCCGAGCGGCGCGCTCAAGGATGTGCAGGCGCTCTCCGACATGCTGATCACCATCAACAAGCGCACGTTCCGGCTGGGCGACATCGCGAAGATCACGCGCGGTTATGACGACCCCCCGGCGACCCAGATGCGCGTCGGCGGCCAGGCGGTGCTCGGCATCGGCGTGACGATGCAAAAGGGCGGCGACGTGATCGACCTCGGCAAGGCGCTCGACGCAAAAGCCGCCGAACTGCAGGCCACGTTGCCGGCGGGTCTGAAACTCACGGCGGTTTCGAGCATGCCGCACGCGGTCAAGCACTCGGTGGATGAGTTCGTGAGATCGGTTGGCGAAGCGGTGGCGATCGTGCTGGTCGTGAGCCTCGTCTCGCTCGGCTTGCGCACCGGCATGGTCGTCGTGATCACGATTCCGGTCGTGCTGGCGGTGACGGCACTGTGCATGCACATGTTCAATATCGGGTTGGACAAGGTTTCGCTCGGTACGCTCGTGCTCGCGCTGGGCCTGCTCGTCGACGACGCGATCATCGCCGTCGAAATGATGGCGGTGAAGCTGGAGCAAGGCTGGAGCCGGGCGCGCTCGGCAGCGTTCGCGTATACCAGCACGGCGTTTCCGATGCTCACAGGCACGCTCGTCACCGTATGCGGCTTCCTGCCGATTGCGCTCGCCAAATCGAGCACGGGCGAATACACGCGTTCGATCTTCGAAGTGTCGGCCATCGCGCTGATCGTTTCGTGGGTCGCGGCCGTCGTGCTGGTGCCGTTGCTGGGTTATCACCTGCTGCCGGAACGCAAGCCTCAACCCGGCGGTGCGCACCATGATCCGCATGAAATCGGCAACACCGGCTTCTACCGGCACCTGTCGGGATGGGTTGCGTGGTGCGTCGAGCGTCGCTGGGTCGTGCTCGGCGTCACCGTCGTGCTTTTCGCGATTTCCATGCTGGCCTTCACGCGCGTGCCGCAGCAGTTCTTCCCGAACTCGGAACGGCCGGAACTGCTGGTCGATCTGCGATTGCCGGAAGGCGCCTCGTTCGAAGCGACGCTGCGTGAAGCGAAGCGCCTGGAAAAGGTGCTCGACGGCAAAGCCGAGATCGACCACTTCGTCGACTTCGTCGGCACCGGCGCGCCGCGTTTTTACCTGACGCTCGACCAGCAGCTTCAACAGCCGAATTTCGCGCAGTTCGTGATTACCGCAAAAAGCGTGGAAAACCGCGAGGAACTGATGCGTTGGCTCGACGGCATGCTCGAGAAGGATTTCTCCGGCGTGCGAGCGCGCGTCTCCCGGCTCGAGAATGGTCCGCCGGTCGGCTTCCCGATCAAATTCCGGGTGAGCGGCGACGATATCGCGACCGTCCGATCGATTGCGCAGACGGTGTCGGACAAGGTCCGCGCCGATCCCCGCACGCGCAACGTCCAGTTCGACTGGGACGAGCCGGCGGAGCGCTCGATCTCGTTCGAGATCGATCAGAACCGCGCGCGCCAGCTTGGCGTCACGTCGGAAGACGTGTCGAACTTCCTCGCGATGACGCTATCGGGCTACACGGTGACGCAGTACCGCGAGCGCGACAAGCTGATCAACGTCGATCTGCGTGCGCCAAAGAGCGAACGTGTCAATCCGGCGCAGCTGACCAGTCTCGCGATTCCGACACCCAACGGCCCGGTGCCGCTCGGTTCGCTCGGCCACGTGCGCAATACGCTCGAGTACGGCGTCATCTGGCAACGTGACCGTCAGCCGACCATCACGGTGCAGGCGGACGTGCGCGGCGACGCGCAGGGCATCGACGTGACCCACGACATCGAACGTGCGCTCGCGGCGGAAACCGCCAAGCTGCCGGTCGGCTATCGCATTCAGGTGGGCGGCGCGGTCGAAGAAAGCGTGAAGGGCCAGACGTCGATCAATGCCGAAATGCCGTTGATGATCATCGCCGTGCTGCTGTTGCTGATGATCCAGCTCAAGAACTTCGCGCGGACCTTCATCGTCGTGCTGACCGCGCCGCTCGGCCTGATTGGCGTCGTGGCCGCGCTGCTGCTGTTCGGCAAGCCCTTCGGCTTCGTCGCGCTGCTGGGCGTGATTGCCATGTTCGGCATCATCATGCGCAACTCCGTGATTCTGGTCGACCAGATCGATCAGGATATCGCGGCAGGGCAGCCGCGCTTCGACGCGATTATCGGCGCAACGATAAGGCGTTTCAGGCCGATCATGCTGACTGCCGCCGCCGCCGTCCTCGCGCTGATTCCGCTGCTGCGCTCGGGCTTCTTCGGTCCGATGGCGACCGCACTGATGGGCGGTATCACGATTGCGACGGTACTGACCGTGTTCTTCCTGCCCGCGCTGTACGCCGCGTGCTTCAGGGTCCGGCACGACGAGCGCGGAACGCAACCGGTCGTCGCCGAGCAGATGGAGGTTTGATGATGAGCTTCGCCTACAAGACATCCGTGATGGCCGTGGCTGTGGCCATCGCACTGACGGCCTGCACGTTCGGCCCGAACGGCGCGCCCCCGGCGATGCCTTCGCCTGCGCACTACGGTGCCGAGGCACAGCCGGCCAGGACCGTCGCAGCGGGCGGCGTGGCGCAGCAGTTCGATATCGGCGCAGTGGGCGTTCCGCAATGGTGGCAGCTTTACCGGTCGGACGCGCTGAGTGCACTGGTCGAGGAAGGCTTGCGCAACAGCCCCACGCTCGGGGCTGCGCAGCGGACGCTCGCAGCCGCGCAGCAGGAGTTGCGCGCCCAGGTCGGCGCATCGACGCTGCCTTCAATCGATGGTGCCGCACAAGTCGATCGCGGGCGTTCACCGCTTGTGCCCGGCATTGGCCCCAGCGAGGTTCGCTATAACTTTTTTGCCGGACAGGTTCTCGCGTCCTACACCTTTGACCTGTTCGGTGCGACGCGTTCGGCGAATGCGGCCAGCGCCGCTCGCGTAGACGTGCAGGCGTATCAACTGGAGGCGGCGCGGCGCGCGCTGGCGGCAAACATCGTCGGTACGACCATCAGCGTGGCGGCACTCGATCGCCAGATCGCGCTCACCGAACGGCTCGTTGCCGTGGCCAGGACGGCCGCGGACGAGGACCAGCATCGCTACGCACTCGGCTCGGTCTCGCGTGCGCAGGCGCTTGCGTCGACGCAGGATGCGGCTTCGGCTGCGGCGAGTCTTCCTGCGTTACGCCAGCAGCGCGCCACAACCATCCATGCGCTCGCGGTGCTGATGGGCCGCACGCCGGACAACGCCCCGGCCGTTCCCGACCTCGACAGCCTGACGTTGCCCGAACACGTGCCCGTCGTGGTGCCGTCGGACCTGCTGCGTTCGCGTCCCGACGTACAGGCAGCCGACGCCGCCGTGAAGGCCGCTGCCGCCGATGTCGGCGCTGCGACCGCGCAGCTCTTTCCGAGCCTGTCGCTGACGGCCTCGATGGGCCGCGGCGGCTTTAGCTGGCCGGCGGTTCTCTCGGGCGCGGGCGGGCTGTGGGCCATTGGTGCGAGCCTGTCGCAGCCGATTTTCCATGGCGGCGCGCTGTTCGCGCACCGCAAGGCGTCGATCGATGCTTACGATGCGGCCGTGCTGAACTACAAGTCCACCGTTCTGTCGGCGTTCCAGAATGTCGCGGATTCGCTTGCGGCGCTGGATAACGACGCACAGACACTCGCGTCGACTGAAGCAGCGGCACAGGCAGCGCAGGCGGGATTCGACGATACCGCGTCGCGCCGCCGCATGGGTTCGCTGCCGTCAACGGCACAGTATGCCAGCGAGCAGCGCTTTCTCAACGCACAGATCGGCGCCGTGCGCGCGGCAAGCCAGCGCATGAACGATACCGTCGCACTGTTCCAGGCGATGGGCGAACTGCCGCCGGGCCAGCCGCAAACAGCGTCGGCGCAATGATCGCGTGTCGATGAAGACGGGAAGAGCGACCTGCCGATCAGGCCGCTCTTCCTCGACTGTACCGGCGGGTATCGGAGCAGTCGTTTCCTATCCGAAATCAGAATGCGCCCACGCACGGGAAGGTCAAGCCGGACTTCACGTGCATCGAACGCGCCAGAACTTCAGGTTGTCCAGTTCCCTGTATGGAATATAAGAAACTGATCGCCTGTCATGAGTGCGATCTGCTGTTTCGCAAGCCTCTGCTGCGGGGCGGCCAGACTGCGAACTGCTCGCGTTGCCGTGCGGGCCTGGAAGGAACGCAGGGAGCGAGCGTGCCCCTCGACCGGATTGGTGCGCTCACCGTTGCAGCTTTGATCACATTCTGTATTGCGCAGGCTTTCCCGGTTATACAACTGCAGACCAACGGTATGACGTCGGAGGCGACGCTATTCGGCGCGGTGCGCTCGTTGTGGACGGGGCACATGCGCATCGTCGCAACGATGGTCTTTTGCTCGGCGATCCTGTTTCCGCTCATCGAACTCCTCGCCCTTCTCTATGTGCTCATTCCGCTGCGCCTTGGCAAGGTAGTACGTCATTTCAATCGAATGCTTCGCGTCGTGCAGCTCATCCGTCCATGGGGCATGATCGAAGTGTTCATGCTCGGCGTGGTCATCACGATCGTGAAAATGGTCAGCATGGCGCAGGTGATCCCTGGGCCAGGACTGTTTGCATTCGGTGCACTCACGTTGATGTTGGCGTTTCTCGCCACTTTCGACCCGCGCGTGCTCTGGTCGACGCGGGACGAAATAAAGTTTCGACAACCCGCTGAGATCCGCTGGACCAGAGTGAAGCGCAGGTGCACCGCGCGAGCCCCGACGTTCTTCGGCCTGAAGCCCGCGCCGGCGGCGCATATGACGGCGCGCAGCGCCGGGCTCATAGCCTGTCATACCTGTGGACTGGTGCAGAAGCACATCGCGGCGTCGTCAGAGCAGCGCTGCTCGCGGTGCGAATCGGTGCTGCACACGCGCCATCCCGATAGCGTGACGCGCACGTCGAGTCTGGTTCTTGCCGCCGCGCTCGCCTACATACCCGCGAATCTGTTGCCGATCATGCACGCGTCATCCCTCGGCCACTCGGAGGACGACACGATCCTCGGCGGCGTGGCGTACTTCTGGACTTCAGGCGACTGGCCGCTCGCCGTCGTCGTGTTCGTAGCCAGCGTCGTGGTGCCGATGCTCAAACTCGCCATTCTCACGCTGCAGATCGTAGCGGCCCGTCGCAGTCCGGACTGGCAGCCGCTCGAACGCGCGAAGCTGCATCGGCTCGTCGAGTGCGTTGGCCGGTGGTCGATGCTCGATATCTTCGTTGTCGCCCTGACGGTCGCGCTGGTGCATTTCGGTTCGTTTGCGGTTGTCACTGCCGGTCCGGGCGCGCTCGCTTTCGGCGCGGTGGTGATTCTCACCATGCTCGCGTCGCATCAATTCGATCCGCGGCTGATCTGGGACAACGTCCGCTGCGGGCCAGCGCGTGGTTCACGGCGATGAACGAATACCGTTCTAGCGGCGTCCGCACTCCTAAATAACCTCATATTTGCGAACTACTCTTCGAGCGATGCATCTTCCCACGCCACCCAGACCTGACATCAAGCCGCGAAAACGCTGGATTCCCTCCCTCATCTGGTTAGTGCCGCTCATCTGTGCGCTGATCGGTGTGGCGCTGGTAGTCAAATCCGTCACCGACAAGGGACCGACAGTGACGGTCACCTTCAGCAACGCTGAGGGCATGGAGGCGGGCAAAACGAAGGTCAAATACAAGGACGTGGAGATCGGTTCGGTACAGGCGGTCGCGCTGTCAAAGGACCTGCAGCACGTCATCGTCACGATCGAGCTGACCAAACAGGCAGAAAAATTCGCAAGCCGCGGCACACGCTTCTGGGTGGTTCGCCCGCGCGTGGGCGCTAACGGCATCTCGGGCCTCGGTACGCTGCTCTCCGGCGCGTATATCGGTGTCGACGTCGGGCGGTCTTCGGAAAGGCAAACCGCATTTGTCGGCCTCGAAAGTCCGCCGATCGTCACGTCCGGGCAGCCGGGGCATCAATATACGCTGAGGGGCGACTCATTGGGGTCCGTCGATATCGGCGCGCCGATCTTCTACCATCGCGTCCAGGTAGGCCAGGTGGTCGGCTTCTCGTTGGATCCGCATGGCACCGGCGTCATCGTCAATGTTTTCGTCAATGCCCCGTTTGACCAGTATGTCGGCACCAATACACGGTGGTGGCACGCAAGCGGTGTTGACCTCCGTCTCGATTCGAATGGATTGAAGCTCAATACGCAATCTCTGGCGACGGTGGTCGTCGGAGGCCTGGCGTTCCAGTCGCCGCCGGGTCAGGACGCCGGACAACCGGCCGCTGACAAGGCGGCGTTCCGACTCGCATCGGACGAGTCCGACGCGATGCGCGAGCCCGATGGCGCGCCGCTCAATGTCGTGATGCGGTTCAACCAGTCGCTGCGCGGCCTGTCTGTCGGTGCTCCCGTCGACCTTCGAGGCATCGCGCTGGGGCAGGTGACGGACATCGGTATCGAATATAACGAAAAGGAGAAGAGTTTCAGCATGAAGGTATCGCTGGCGCTGTATCCCGACCGGCTCAGCCGGCGCTCCAACGAAGCGCTACCGGCTCCGAACTCGCAGGGTGGTCATGAGTTGCTGCAAAACCTCGTCATGGAGGGAATGCGCGGTCAGTTGCGAACCGGCAACCTGCTGACAGGCCAGCTATTCGTGGCGCTCGACATGTTTCCGAAAGCGCCTCGGGCGAGCGTCGATGTTCATCGCAATCCTATTGAACTGCCGACTGTGCCTAACACCCTTGACGAACTTCAGGTGCAGATTGCCGATATTGCGAGGAAGCTGAATCAGGTGCCGTTCGACAAGATCGGAGCCAATCTTAACGGCGCACTTGAAAACGCCAACAAGCTGTTCGGGCACATGGACACAGAGATCGTTCCGCAAGCCCGCGACACACTGGCGGCCGCGCAGAAAACCTTCAGTACCGCCGAAACGACGCTCCGGCAGACCGCGCCCCTGCAGTCGGACATCCAGGATGCGATGCAGGAACTGACGCGCACCCTGCAATCCCTCAATGCGCTCGCCGATTATCTGGAACGTCATCCCCAGGCGCTCCTGTTCGGCAAGAAAGGAGACCAACGATGAAACTGATCCAATCCCGCGTGTGGCGCGCGATGGCCCGTATTGCGACCGTCATGGGTCTGGCCGCGCTGAGCGCCTGTGCTTCCCCGCCGGCCCGCTTCTATACACTCGGCACTGACAGCGAACCGACGGGCGCAAACGTTACGGTCAGTCCGGCCTTCCGGATCGACATGCGCATGGTGAAGGTGCCGGTTTCAGTGGCAAGGAGCCAGCTCGTCGTACAGGTCGATGCGGCGCGCGTCAGGATTCTGGAAGACGAGCGCTGGGCATCGCCGCTTGCAGACGAGATCCGCAATGCGCTGCTCGCGGCCGCGACTCGACAGGCGGGCGGCCCCGACACGTACCGGTCTGGTCACGCCGAGGACGCTCGCACGTATCAGGTCTCCGTCGACGTGCAGCGTTTTGAATCGTGGCCGGGCTCACACGCGCTGCTTGACGTCACCTGGAGTGTACGCAAGTCGAACGACTCACGAACATTGACCTGCCGCAGCATAGTCAGCCAGCCCGTATCGGCCGGCTACGATGCACTCGTCAACGGCCATCGAATCGCAGTGAGAAGGATAGGCACTCAAATTGGCGAAGTCGTCCGGGAATTTTCGGCGGCGCCTAGCGTGTCCGCCGTTGCACCGGCGCGCATCCCTGCGAGTACGAGAAGTTCGGCGTTGTTATGCCCGGCTCTAGCAGGCTGAACCGATACAGGAATTGGTGCATCACGCCGACAAGGAGCGCGAGCTGATTGCTAGCGTCGAGGCTTTAGCAGGTGATTGAGTTTAATCGCTAGCGGCCCGACCGGGCTTCTCCGCCGGGCCGCACCCGGCTGACTTCAGGCCGATCAGACCGATGGCGCCGGACCTCTTGATTCAATCGGCGTCGACAGTCTCCTCCACGACCGGCAGCGGACGCGCTGCAATCTTCTCCGCCTCCGCGCGCTTGAGTCCGAGTGTCTGCAGCAGCACTGCTGCAGTACGCTCAGGGAAGTGCTCCCCGCTGAAGCCAAGCTCCTTGAGTACGCTTGCCGCGGGCGCGCCCGGTGCGACGAAGTTCAGCTCGGCGGCGATTGCACAGAGGACCGTACCGGCTACCGCAAGAAATCCGATGAACGGGTCGGCGACCACAAAGCGCTTCACGGCAATGCCATTCACAATGTCGCGCAGCAGCCGCTGGCCCAGTCCGCGGCTCATCGCATGCGTCGGAATAAACCCTTCACGTACCAGGAAACGTCCCCACACGGGGTCTTGCTGCGCACGCAGGACCGTATGACGCACGGCGACAGCGATCACCTCGGCCGGGTCGGAAAGGCCAGCGGCGAGGCGATCCATCATGTTAGCGAAATCCTCGAACACCTCGTCGACAAGCGTCGCGTAAATCGCCTCCTTCGATTCAAAGTGGTTGTAGAACGAGCCAAAGCCGACATCAGCGGCTTCGGTGATTTCATTGATCGCCACGCCCTCCATGCCTTTTTCGGCCATCAGTCTGAGGGCGGCGTCGAGCAGACGGGCACGCGTCTCGCGCTTGCGACGCGCACCGCGCGGCTCGCGTTGTTCGGGAATGGCAACCGGGGCGATTGGCGCCGCACGGGTAGGACGCTTCGTAGTGTTCGGCATGATGGATCCAAGCTTGGTTATGCCTAAGTATAGATCGTAATGTCTAGGTTGACAAAACGCTCATGAATGACTTTAATGTCATTAAAGGCGACCCGAAGGCCGGCCTTACATACAAGTACAACAGACAACATCTGGAGTGACTGTGGAGACAGCAGCAAAGGACGGCGCCGCGCCGTGGAGCCGGCATGAACAGGTTCGTCCGCCGATTGGCGCATTACCGTCGGTGGTTGACGTCTTACTGGTGGGTTGCGGACCTGTCGGTGCAACGATTGCCAATCTACTGGCGCGCTACGGCGTGCATGTATTGATTGTCGACAAGTCGACCGAGGTTTCCATCGCGCGCCAGGCAATCGAGCTGGATAACGACGCGCTGCGCGTCCTTCAGCTTGCGGGCATTGGGGAGCACGATTTCGAGACCAGCACCATTCCATATGTGCGGATGAGAACGCCCATGCTGGGGCAGGTCGGCCAAATCAGTTCGGCGAGCCGCCTGGATGGCTATCAGAAGCCCGTCACGTTGTACCAGCACGAACTCGAGCGGTGCCTGCGGGCCCGGCTCGAGAAATACGACTGTGTGCATATCGCGCCAGGTGTCGAACTGGGGAGCTTCACGGAAGAAGGCGACCATGTGCTCGTGTCGCTGGAGCTTGATCACGGCCGCCCTCACATCGTCCGGGCGCGCTACGTGGTCGGTGCAGACGGGGCGTATTCACTGGTTCGGCAGACTATCGGGCCGCACTTCTGGGGTAAGACATTTGCCGAGGAATGGCTCGTTGCCGCTGCGCGGCATCTTTCGCGCCCAGCCGATGATATCGAGTTCATCTCCGATCACCGTCGGCCAAACCGGTGCATGGCCGGTCGCAGCGGGCGTGAGCGCTGGAAGTTCATGCTGCAGCCGGACGCGCGCCACGAGAACATGAAAGCTGAGGTCCGCATACGCGAGATGGTCGCTCCATCGGGCAACCCGGAAGACTCGATGATCGAGCGCAAGGCGGTGTATCGCTTCCGAACGCGAACCCTTAATGCATTCAGCCGGGGGCGTGTGTTCTTCGCGGGCGACGCCGCGCACATTGGGCCTCCATCCGTCGGCCGAGGGTTGGCCGCGGGACTGCGAGATGCCGCCAACCTGTGCTGGAAGCTTGCATGGGTGGTGCAGGGGCGAGCGGATTCACGCATTCTCGACACTTACGGCGAGGAGAGGCGGCCCCACGAGAAGGCGATCACAAAGCTCGCAAGGTTCATGAGAAAGCTCGTCACGCCGCGCAATGGCGGCATTGCCTTGTGGGCTCATGGGCTAATGCAATTGTCGCCACCGGTGCTCCCGCTCCGCGCGCAGCCCGAGGAATCGCAGATCCAGCCGAAAAAAACAACTAGAAGAGGTGTGTTTGTCAAAGGCCGCTCGCCGACGAAGCTTGTGCGCGGCGCAGTCATTGGGCAGGGGCGGGTACGCGGTTCGGATGGCAAGGCGCGTCCGAGCGACGAGGTGTTCGGGCAGGGTCTGGTGCTGATTGGATTTGGCACAGATGCCCGAGCCTCGCTTGATTCTTCTGAGGCAGCAGCCTTCGCGCGCGCCGGCGGAAGCACTGTGCAGATCGCACACCGTGGAGAGCGGCCGCATCTCGCTCGGCATGACAGCTGGGAGGACCTCGACGGTGTGTTCCTTCCGCGTCTCGTACCGGTTGGTTGGGCCGCCGTGGTGCGGCCCGACAAGACCGTCGTTCACGATGGCCCGGCGACCGATGCGTCGCGGCTCGTGCGCGAGAGTCTTTCCTTGCTAGGTCAGCACTGCTGGGTCATGCAGTGATCGCGAAGCCGCATGCCATCTCGAAACCCCATTCACACCGTGTGATCTCTTATCGCCATGAACCTGACCACTGTACAACCAGCCCGTCACCCCGATCCTACGACGAAAGCGTCGGCGTTGGCCTATCTGATATTCGACCGGCCAGATCTCGAAAAAGCCGAGCAATTTCTCAGTGACTTCGGGCTCCGAACGGTATCGCGCGGTGAAGCGCTTCTGCTGCTGCGGGGAACGGGTGCTTCACACTTCTGCTATGTCGTCCGGAAGGCCTCGAAATCCCGGTTCGTTGGTTTTGGGCTACAGGTCGATAACAGGGCCGAGCTTGATGCACTTGCAAAACTGCCGGGCGCCTCGGACGTCGAACGCTCGCCCCTGCCCGGCGGCGGCTATACGGTACGGCTGACCGATCCTTCAGGCTTTCGCGTCGACGCGATATGGGGCCAGCAGCCAGCTTCGACGTTGTCTCATCGGCCACCCTTGCCGTTCAACTCCGTGGATGCGACGGTCCGGATCAACGGGACGCAGCGACCGCCCGAAGGCGCGCCGGAAATTATCCGGCTCGGACACGTCGTGCTCGAACTCGTCGACTACCAGGAAACCTGCGCGTGGTATACGCGGCATTTCGGCCTCATCCCCAGCGATGTGCAGGTGCTTCCCGATGGTTCGCCCGCCGTCGCGTTCATGCGGCTCGATCTCGGCGACAAGCCAGCCGATCACCATACGCTCGCGCTTGCACAAGGCTTCGTGCCCACCTACAGCCATAGCGCGTACGAAGTCGTTGACGCCGACGCGGTTGGCATGGGCCAACGCATTCTGCGCGACAAAGGTTGGACGCACGCATGGGGGATCGGCCGACATATCCTGGGCAGCCAGGTGTTCGACTACTGGCAGGATCCGTGGGGAGACAAGCACGAGCACTATTGCGACGGCGACCTCTTTACGGCGGACGCGCCGACGGGTGTCCATGCCGTGAGCCGCGAAGCGATGGCGCAATGGGGACCGACGATGCCACGCAGCTTCACGAAGCCCAGGTTCACACCCGCGAGCGTCGTGGCACTTTTCAGAAACCTGCGCCGCAGCCCCGACCTGACGTTGAGCAAGCTGCGCACGTTGGCGAAGCTTTTCGCCTGAACCACCCCACTTTCATCGAATCCGGAGATCGATAAATGGCACTTCACGTTCTGCATTACCTTCATGATGGCCGCGCCCAGTGGGGCGTAGTCGCCAATGGCGCCATCACGCCGATTCAAGGCGAATTCAAGTCGACCGCCGAGTTTATTGAAGCCAATCCCGTCGAACGGCTGGCGGTACTGGACGGTTCTCCGATTCCCGAATCGGATGTGCAATGGTTGTCGCCCGTGACCGCCAACCAGCAGTTCATCTGCCAGGGCGCGAATTATCGCCAGCATATGATCGACTCGGGCATGGACCCGGATGTGAAGAAATTCAACATGATCTTCACGAAGGCGACGAGCTGCATCGTTCCTGCCGACTCGCCCGTCGTGAAGCCTAGGGAGGTGCAGTTCCTCGACTACGAGATCGAACTCGGTCTTGTGCTCAAACGCGACGTCACGTCCCGCGAAACGGTCACCGACGAGAACCTGCATGACTACATTGCTGGCGCCGTGATCGTCAACGACTACTCCGCGCGCGATATCCAGATTCCGCAGATGCAGTTCTACAAGGGCAAGAGCTACCGCACGTTTGGCCCTGTCGGCCCTTATCTTTGCCTCCTTGAGAAACATGATATTCCGAAGTTGAAGGAGCTCGTGCTGACACTGACGGTCAATGGAACCGTCCGCCAGAATGACACGACGGCGGGTCTCGTCCATGGACCGGCAGAGACCTTGACGGAGCTTTCCGGCGTGCATGATCTGCGCATCGGTGACCTGCTCGCGACGGGCACGCCATCTGGCTGTGCACTGAGCATTCCATCGCCCGAAAAGCAACGCGCCGCGGCGCAGCTGCCTGAAGCGGAAAAATGGCGTCTTTTCCTGAAGATGCAGGCGGAAAGGCCGCAGTACCTGAAGGTGGGGGACGTCGTGGAGGCGCATATCGTCAGCTACGATCGCTCGATCGATCTGGGCGTGCAGCATAACGTCGTTGTGGAAGAGGCAGCATGAAAGGCATCGCAAACGTAGACGAAGTCCTTGCCATCGAAACGCAAGGGCTGCCGGCGGATCTCCCGTCGAGCACCTACGAGATGATCTGCCGGGGCGCGGCGATTAATCCATCGGCACCGGCACTTTCGTTCTTTGCAACGGCCGACGACTATCGGAACGCCGAGTGCTGGACGTATAGTGAACTCGTCCGAGATATCACGCGCACCGCGAACATGTTCTCGCGCCTCGGAGTACAACGCGACTCAGTCGTCGCATATGTTCTGCCCAACCTCCCTGAAACGCACTTCGTGATCTGGGGTGGGGAGGCCGCCGGAATTGTCTGCGCGATCAATCCATTGCTCGAGCAGGAAGCCATCGGCCAACTCCTCAACGCTGCAGGCGCCAGCGTGCTGGTAACGCTGGCGCCGTTTCCCGGAACTGATCTTTGGCAAAAGGTACAAGCGGTGCTGCACAAGGTTTCTTCGCTGAAGAATCTGGTGCTCGTGAATCCGGCCGAACGTGTGACGGGTTCAAAACAGTCCGCGACGCGGATGCTGCAGCGTAACGAGTGCTCAAGGCTGCACGGCGAGGGCGGCGTGCGGGGCGCGGTTCCTGCGCATATCGAGATCCACGACTTCGGCGTTGCCATCGCGCAGGAGTCGGGAACGGCACTTCAAGGCGCGCGGCACTTTGGCGCCGACGACGTGTCGTCGTACTTCTGTACGGGCGGGACGACCGGCCTGCCGAAAATTGCGATGCGCCGCCACGGCAATGAGGTGGCGAATGCCTGGAGCACGGGTCAATTCTTCGGCGACAGCGTCGGGCCAGGCAAGACGCTTTTCTGCGGACTGCCACTCTTCCACGTGAATGCCGTCATGGCAACGGGTCTCCTGCCTTTTTCCAAAGGCGCCCAGGTCGTGCTCGGCACGCCACAAGGCTATCGCGGCGATGGCGTTGTCAAACGTTTCTGGGAAATCGTCGAGCATCACCGCATCAATTTCTTCAGCGGTGTCCCGACGCTTTATGCGGCGTTACTCGATATTCCTGTCGCCGAGCACGATGTGAGTTCGCTGGAGTACGGACTGTGCGGTGCGGCTCCCATGCCGGTCGAAGTTCTCCGGACCTTTCAGGAAAGGACGCGCATCCGGATTCTCGAGGGCTATGGCCTGACCGAGGGGACCTGCGTGAGCAGCGCCAATCCGCCGCTGGGGGAGCGCAGGCTGGGCTCAATCGGGCTCCGCATTCCGGGCCAGGCGATGAAAGCCGTCATCGTCGACGCTGACGGGCGATATGTACGGGATTGCGAGATCGATGAGGTCGGCCTGCTGACTATTTCCGGCCCGAACATTTTCCTCGGGTATATCGTGCCCGAGCAGAACAAGGGGCTCTGGCTGGATCTCGGCGATGGCAGGTGCTGGCTCAATACCGGCGACCTCGGTCGATGCGATGTCGATGGTTATTTCTGGCTTACTGGTCGCAAAAAGGAAGTGATCATTCGTGGCGGTCACAACATCGATCCGGCAGCGATCGAGGAACCGCTCTATCGCCATCCCGCCGTCAACATCGCGGCGGCGGTCGGTCGTCCCGATGCACACGCCGGAGAGTTGCCGATTGCCTATGTCCAGCTCAAACCGGGTGCAACCGCGACTGAGGACGAACTCGCCGAGTTCGTGCGACTCGAGATAGGCGAGCGCGCGGCACTGCCTAAACGGATCAGAATCCTGGATGCGATGCCGTTGACAGGCGTGGGCAAGATTTTCAAGCCGGCGCTGAAACAGCGCGAAACGGTAGACGCGTTACAGTCGGCACTCGTGGAGGCTGGCGTCGAGGGAGCAACCGTTAGGATCATTGAAGATACTTCGCGCGGGCTTTCGCTTCACGTCGAACTTCCCGACCCCGCGCTCGAAGCATTGGCGACTTCCGCGCTCGGGCGCTTTCCGTTCGCATTTTCGCTTTCGGTTGCCGCGCGGCCATCACGGAAAGAGCAATGTTGATGTACCAGCGGCGATAGAGACGCACAGCAGGCCAAGGTGATAGGAGCCTGACATCAGCGGGGGCGCTCAGTCACGCGCACGCGGCTCGATGCGGCGTTTCAAACGCCAGTGTCATGAGTTAAACGCTCGCGTCGGTTTGGAGGAAAGAAGATGAATACTGCTTCAGAAAGGTCCTTGCGTTCGCTTGTTGAAAAATGGCTCGGGCCAATATCGGCGAGTGCGGTTCGGATTACCCGGTTCGGTCGTGCCGGCTCAAACCAGAGACCCTATGTGCATATCGAGCTACTGCTGCCGACAGGACCGGTTGGGTTATTTTTCTTCCGGCACCCCGACGGTGCGTGGTGCGTATTCCCGCCCGAGACTGAACGTTTGGCGATGCGCGCTTACTAGCGTGCAGGGCGATGGAGGCATGCTGTACCAGCAGTTATTCCAAAGGCAGAGAACGAATAATTGGACGGATTAAAGTCTCGACACCAGGAGGTACGAAGAATAGAAAGGATGGTAAGGATAACGCGAAAGCGTATTTCCACATAACGTGTACGAGGCAGTAGCAGTGTTCTAAACATTCGTGCCTGTTTCATGTCATTTAGTAAAACCACCTAATCAGACATAACCGGCGGACCTGATAAGCGGTCGAAGCCTATGAGGAACGACGCAACGACCCCAGACGGAGCGCCGCATCGGTTCCACAGGAAGCGCCACGGGTTCACAAAAATGCCCGGGCAACGAGACAGGAGAAGACACTTGAGGAATTACAGGCGAATGGTCAGCTCTGCCGGTATGGCGGCTTGCCTCTGCTCGGCTGCGCTTACCGACAATGCAAACGCCCAGTCGGCGGGAAGCATTACGCTGTCCACAGGATGGCTTCACATCGCGCCACAGGGCGACGCAACGCCACTCACCGTGGAGAGTATTGGCGGCGAAACGGTGAATCGCCAACTAGCCGGTAGCGGGGGGCATGCGACGTCAACGAATACGGTGGGAATTACCACCGAGTACTACGTCACGGACAACATTGGCGTCGCTATGCTTTTGGGACTGCCATTGACAGTAAATCTGGTTGGCGATGGGACGCTGGAGAAGTATGGCAACCTCGGCTCGACGAGGCCAATGCCGCCAGCCATCGAACTTCGATACCACCTGTTTTCAGCCGAATCGAAATTCCGTCCGTTCATGGGGCTCGGCGTGAACTATACGTGGTTCACCCAGGTTCGGATAACCAATAGCCAGTTTGTCACTGATAGCGTTGGTTCAGGTGGTTCGGCACACGCAACACTCAGTTCATCGTGGAATCCGGTATTCGATATCGGGGCAAGTTACGCCATTACAAAACACTGGTCTGTCGGAACCTCTGTGAACTATATGCCGGTGAAGACCCACCTTACGTTAGACGGACACACCGCGACTGGAACGCAGATCGTTTCCAAATCGACGCTCCGGCTCGATCCCCTGAGCGTCTTCCTGAACGTCGCCTACACGTTCTAGCGCGTACGACTCGTTAATGCACCGATCGAGAGATCTGAATGCCCATCGAACACATCGACAACGTTATTTTTCGCGCCCCGGGCCTGGCTGCGGTCCGCGACGTCATGCCACCGCTAGCGCACCCCGCTTCCCTTTGGATCGAACAATGAAACGACAGGTCCTCAAGACTATTCTTTTTGCTTTGCCCAAGGTTCTTGACCTGACGGCACGCCGCTTTCCCGCTTATCGTGATCGCCTGAAGGAGCGCGATCTCGTGGCCTGGATCGGACTTGCGGATCAAAGCATCGGTCGCGTCATCAGGTTAAAGAACGGACGTGTTCGGTCCAGCGCCGGCAGGCGACCGCGGCCCGACGTGAGCATGATCTTCAAGGATGTCGCCACCGCCCTGAAGTTCTTTTCTCCCAATCCGGACCAGGGCGAAATCATCCACGCTGCCAAGAACTTCAAGGTGGTCACCGAGGGCGAGGACGAACTGTTGGTTTGGCTAATGCAGACCCTGAGCATGATGCGGACCGTCGGCCTGCCGATGGGCACGCCTTTGCGCGACGGCACCCGCCGCTACACCACCTGCACCAACGGCGGGCCTCTGTTCGTCTACGTCAAGGATGGCCGCGTCGTTCGGGTGACGCCCATCGAGCTGGACAGCACGGATGCGCCAAGTTATGTGATCGAGGCGCGCGGCCGCCGTTTCAGCCCGCCACGGCGTGGCCTGGTCGCGCCCCACGCGTTGACGCTCAAGTCGCTGGTCTATTCCGACAAGCGCATCCTTCACCCCATGAAGCGGGTCGACTTCGACCCTGACGGCGAACGCAATCCCCAGAACCGGGGCAAATCCGGCTATGTGCGTATCAGTTGGGACGAGGCCCTGGACATTGTCGCCAGGGAAATCAACCGGCAGAAGCGCGTTCACGGTCCCGGTTCCATCACCTTCCCGATGTCGTCCCATCACCAGTGGGGCAACGTCGGTTACTACCTCAGCGCGCTGACGCGCTTTGCCAACCTGATCGGCTTTACCCGGGTCGCGGCCAATCCGGATAGCTGGGAAGGCTGGTACTGGGGTGCCATGCATCATTTCGGCAACTCGATGCGCGTCGGCGTGCCATCCGGCTATGGTGGCGTCGAGGATTGCCTGAAGGAAGCCGACATGATCGTGTTCTGGTCCTGCGACCCCGAAAGTACCAACGGGGCCTATGCGGGATTCGAGGGGACTCCGCGGCGCCTGTGGGCCAAGGAACTCGGCATTGAGTTCGTTCATATCGACCCACACTGCAACCCCACCGCGCAGTTGCTGGGCGGGCGCTGGATTCCGGTCCGACCGCAAACCGATGCTGCTCTCGCCACCGCCATCATGTACGTGTGGGCCGTGGAGGGCCTGTACGACGAGGATTACATCGCCACCCGCACGACCGGTTTCGACGAGTGGAGGGCCTATCTTCTGGGCGAATCCGACGGCGTTCCCAAGACGCCCGAGTGGCAGGAGGGCGAAACCGGCGTGCCCGCCAAGGACGTCCGTGCGCTTGCGCGCCGATGGGGGAACAGGAAGGTCCATCTCGCGGTCGGGATGACCGGCGCGGGATTCGGCGGCGCGGGCCGCGGCGCGACCGGAGCGCAATGGGCGCGCTGCATGATCATGATGATGGCGATGCAGGGCTGGGGTAAGCCGGGGGTCAATTTCGGCTGCCTCGAGGCCGGCGTGCCCCACGACCTCCATTTCTATTTCCCCGGCTACGCGGACGGCGGCATATCCGGCGACCTGGCGTGGACCGCCAATGCGGTGAACAATTACCAGCGCATGCCGCACATTCTGTCCATGAATCCGGTCAAGCAAATGGTCCCGCGGCAGCAATTGCCCGACGCCATCATCAACGGCCATGCGACGGGCTACCTCTGGGACGGCATGTCCCAGGAAGCCCAGTTCGCGCCGTTCAGCTACCCCATGCCCGGGTATTCGCCGATCCACATGATCTACCGCTACGGCGGATCCGCCTTCAGCACGGTGACGAATTCCGGACGCTGGGCTGAAGCCTACCGGCACCCGAGCATCGAGTTCGTGGTCAACCAGTCGATCTGGATGGAGGGCGAGGCCCAGTTCGCCGACATCATCCTGCCGGCGTGCACCGCGCTGGAGCGCTGGGACATCGGCGAATGGGCGAATTCCGGCGGCTACGCCCACCATGGGTTTAGCACGGTCAATCATCGCGTGATGACGCTGCAGCACAAGTGCATCGAGCCTTTGGGCGAGTCCCGTTCCGACTACGACATCTTCACTGCCATCCTGACCCGGCTGGGCCTTGGCGGGGTGTTCACCGAGGGATGCAGCGAGCTGGACTGGGTCAGGCGGGTCTTCGACTCGTCGGATCTGCCCGATCGCATTTCGTGGCGCGAGTTCTGCCGCAAGGGCTATTTCGTCGTGCCGGCCGAGAAGCCCGAGTTGCGCCATCCGGTGGACATGCGCTGGTTCGCGGAGGGACGGCGCAAGGACCTGCAGGAACCCCATCCGCTGCCGTCGCAGTTCGCCGAAAAATTCGGCATGGGCCTGCAGACGCCGAGCGGCAAGCTGGAGTTCGTGCCCGAGTTGATGAAGCGGCACACTGCGGACAATCCCGAGCGACCACCGCTCAACCGATACATCCCGTCCTGGGAGGGGCTGCGTTCGGACCTGGCTCAGCGTTATCCGCTGCAGTTGATCGCCACTCACAGCCGTTACAGCTTCCATACCCATTGTGATGGCAAGAACTCCTCGGTCAACAGCATCGATGACCATCGCGCGCTGATTGGTGGCCATCGCTTCTGGCTGCTGAGGCTAGGTCCGGCCGACGCGGCCATTCGAGGCATTGCCCACCGCGACCTCGTCAAGGTGTACAACGACCGCGGCGCAGTGATCTGCGCGGCCGACGTCTCGCCGCTGGTTAGCGCGGGAGTGGTCAAGTCGTATGAGGCGAGCGCCGAATTTCAGCTGGTCGAAATAGACGGCGAGTGCGTCGAGATTGGCGGTTGCATGAACATGCTCACCCCTGACCGGCCTCAAACCGCCGGCACGAGCAGCATGAGCCCAAATTCCTGCCTGGTGCAGGTCGAGAAGTGGCTAGGCACCGAAGCGTTCATGCTCGGTCGCGCCGCGTGAGGAATTTCGAATGAGCAAGTGGAACCTGATTATCAAAGTGGGGCGTTGCGAGAACTGCCAGAACTGCGTGATCGCCGCGCGGGACGAGCACGTCGGCAACGACTTCCCCGGTTATGCCGCGCCCGCCGCCGCCAATGCCGACAGCCCCATCCGGATCCTGCGCCGCGTCCAGGGCGACTCGCATATGGTCGAGACCACGTATCTGCCGGTCATGTGCAACCACTGCGACGAAGCGCCTTGCATGCGGGTGGGCGGCGACGCCATTCGCAAGCGCGCCGACGGCGTCGTCATCATCGATCCGGACAAGGCTCGAGGCCGCAAGGACATCGTGAAGTCCTGCCCGTACAAGGCGATCGTCTGGAACGATGAGCTGCAACTGCCGCAGACCTGGATTTTCGATGCCCATCTACTCGACCAGGGCTGGCCGCAGCCGCGTTGCCAGCAGTCGTGCCCCACCGACGTCTTCGAGACGGTCAAGCTCGATGACGCGGCGATGGCCGAGAAGGCCCAGCGCGAGGGGCTCAAGGTCTTGCGGCCTAACCTGGGCACGAAACCGCGCGTGTGGTACAGCGACCTCGAGCGCTGGGAAACCTGCTTCATCGGCGGAAGCGTCAGCGCGCGGATGGGAGATGTGGTCGAGTGCGTCACGGGTGCGGTCGTAGCCCTTTACCTCGGCGATCAGAAGGTGGCGGAGACTGTCTCTGACGGCTTCGGCGATTTCCGCTTCGGTGGTCTCACCAAGGGAAGCGGTCTTTACAGGGTCGAAATACGTCATGCCCTCGGCAGCGCCTGGCGCAAATGCGAATTGGGCGAAAGCGTTTACCTTGGGGAGCTCAGCCTCGCACAGTCGACAAACGGTATGGAAGTCGCGTGATCATGGGCACCGCAACGAAGCTGCTTGGCATGAGACGGGCGGACCGCTCACGCTTCAGGATGGGCGACGTATGCAGTCGCCGGCCGACTCAAGGCCGCACGCTATCGCCCGAAGATCTTCCAATCGGACGAGGGAGCTCATGACGTCCCCGCGCGGCGCGCCTCTGCGCTTTTCCGAAGGGCGTCTGGATGCCTTGGTCCGGAATACCAGTGCGCGGTATGGCGGTTCCGATTTTTCCTCACGTTTGTCAGATTTCGTCGTCGCTATTGACAGTAAAATCAGATATGAGTCTAATGTCACATAAACCACGAGGCGGCCTGATCGGGCGTCGACGGATCATTGCGAAACCCGTCATCTGACAAGCATGCCGATCTGGCGGCACCGCAGATGTCGGCCTGACCGGTACTTTATGCCATGAAGCGGGAACGCCTGACACGGGCACAGCGCAGAGAGCAGACGCGCGAATGCCTGCTTGAGGCTGCGCGGAAGATGTTCGTTAGAAAGGGATTCGCCGCGACAAGCGTGGAGGACATCGCTGAGGCGGCTGGCTATACGCGCGGCGCGTTCTACTCAAACTTCGGCGGCAAGCCGGATCTGCTGATCAGGTTGTTGCGCCGCGACGACGATAGGGCGCGGACGAATCTCCTGGCGATGATGGAGAGGGGCGGCACGCCCGATGAAATGAAGGACCGCGCCATCGCGTACTACAGCCAATCTTTCGTTGAACACGATTGCTTTCCACTTTGGGTCGAGGCCCAGTTGCTCGCGTGCCGGGACACCCCGTTTCGGGAGCGCATTAACGCCTTCCGGCAGGAGAAGCTGGAACAGATCAGCGCGCACATCTGCATGCTTTCGGAGCGCAACGGCAGGCCGTTGCCCCTGCAGGCCGAGGCTCTCGCGGTTGGCCTGGTGAGCCTGTGCGAGGGCGTGCAGTTCTTCAGGATGTGCAGTCCGCAAACGGTGAGCGACAAGGTGCTTCAGACAGTGCTTGCCGGATTTTTTTCGTGCGTGTTGTCGCGACAGCCGGAAGAAACAGTCTACGACAATCATCGCCCGGACGTACCCGTGGGCGCACCATCGCGACTCATATGACTGAATGGACTGGCACAGCCCAATTCCCGCGGCAGCCCCGTCCGAGTGAACGCGGCATGGCGGCGCCGAGCTGTCGCCAAGGCAACGCAACCGCTCGATAAGTTACCGCGGGCATCAGTCGGAGGCATCGACAGGTGTCACTCCACCCCCGCTCGCCACAACAGCACATTGGCGCACCCCAAGCGCCTTCGGCTGTTGATCGAGACGACCCGAAAGGCACGGCGTCAAGCCTTGCTGTAGCCGGCTAGACGTACCGCTACCTCCATTTTCAGGCAGCGCGCAGCATTTCAATTCCCAACGTGCAAGAAAGAACCAGATGAGTTCGGGGCCAACCCGCCGTTCGCGTTTTTTGCATCTGTCACTCATATCTGACACATAGACCATATATGATTGCATTGTCAGTAGTGACGCGAAGGCGTACAATGCACGCGTCGATGAAACGTGCGATCCGAAAGTCGTTATGACTGACGGCGCGCGGGCCGTCAACGCTACTCGTGATGGGCGCGGAGGTCTCGATACGTGGGGGAATCAGTGAAGGATATAGTCTCCGGACAGGCGCTCGGGTTGCGCCAGATGTTCGCCAAAAGTGCTACGCGTGTGGTCGCTGTCACAGGCGGCTCGAAAGGAGTCGGCCGTACAACTGCCGTTGTCAACCTCGCGATGGCGCTGACCAGACAGGGTATGGACGTGCTGGTGGTGGACGAATGTCCTGGCGCGCGGTCGGCGAGCACAATGCTTCAAGACATTCACGCCGCAGGCGTGTTCGCTCCCGCGATACATCGCAACTTGCCGCGCGTGCTGGCCGTTGACCGTGGTCGACGTCAGATCCACTCGACTGGCACCGGCCATACGGATCACGAAAACTTCGCTGGCCTGCAGTACGACGCGGTGCTCACGAGCCCGCCGAACATCGTGCTGATCGATGCCGCGCTTGCTGGCAACGGCGCGTTTTCACCACTTGCGTTGCAAGCCCACCACGTCATCGTCGTCATGCACCTGTCGGCCGCTGCAGTAGAAGACACTTACGTTTGCATGAAGCGCCTGCGTCTCGCACAGGGCATCGAGGAATTCCGCATCATTGTGAATCTGTTCGAGGGTGAAGCGGACACTCACGCGCTGCTGGAAAGTCTCGGAGCCATTGCCCGCGATTATCTGGCTGTCTCGGTTCTCAAGGCAGGCTGCATCTCAATCGATCCGTGTATCGCGCAAGCGGCAGAGCTTTCGCGCTGTGTCGTCGATGCATTTCCTGGGTCCCCGGCGGCGAGCGATTTTGCACGCGTTGCTGCCGATATGCAGTCCTGGTCGAGGCGGCCCGCTGCGTCCTGGCTGCCACTTGCGAAAACGCACATGGCGGCACGGGGGCAGCGCACGCATAGGACTTTGGGCCCGGCAGCAGCATACCGGTAAAGCCTCGAAGAACGATCTCCCCGACCCAGGGGACTTGCCGGGGCCACGGTGTTTTTCGGGTAGGCGCCGTTCATGAAAGCGTGACTATGTTCGCAGGGGCAAAGACATCAAAAAGGTCTTTGCCGACGCAATCGGACCGGTAATTATCGACGGAAGGGAGCAGCTATGGTGGGCAGCGCTCACGCGAAGCGCAAGCGTTCGAGCTTGCACGGAGGGAGCCGGGTTATGAATCGCGCTGTTGATCCGTGGAGTATGACCGTCACAAGGCTTGGCGATTGGAGACTTAACGAACGAGCCACCGCGCACGGATCTGCCTTGAACGGTTCCTCTGTTCGACAGTCGATCGCTTCGACCAGCAAGCCAATCATACGGGTACTCGACCAACCGACCGCGCAAACACTGATCGTTTCATGGTGCGATGCGCGCTCCGGACACTATGGATACCAGACATGGTGCGAAGTCGTCGCGCGGGTGCCAGGCATCTGTGCGCTGACCGGTCGGCTAATCGAAGTCGGAGATGCCATCTACAGGCCGCGCCTCACTGGGCCCACACCGGCTAATGCTCACGCAATGATCTGTGCGAGAAGCGTTAGCCTGACAGAACAGCCGACCTGATGTGATTCGGTTCTCTGGTGTCTTTACGGCAGAATGCTCAGCGCTTTCATGTGCGGCGGTGACACCAGGCGCATCCACGCGCGCAAGACGTGACCGGACAGTACCCCTGGTCGCGGTTGCACGGCATTGGACTATGTTCCACAGCGTGCGGTGCGGTAAAGGTCCACGAACAGGACTGATATCAAGGATATCTACACAAGTCGTCAGATAGCAGATGGAACGTGAACCATGGAATACATTGAAAGCTTGCGCCTGTTCCGGACTATCGTCGAAGTCAAACACTTCAGACGTGCCGGGGAAATGATGGATCTCTCGCCATCGGTCGTTTCGCGGGCGATCGCATCGCTGGAAGAGCGCCTGGGCGCGCGACTTTTCCATCGCTCGACCCGACAGTTTTCGCTGACGGAAGCCGCGGAGCGCTTTTACGATGGATGTTGTCGCATCCTGGATGACCTTGATTGCCTGGAAGCCAGTGCGGCGGGCCACGGTCGACTGCCGGCGGGCGTACTGCGACTGGTCGCACATGCGACCACCGCATTGACGTGGCTCGCACCGCTGATTGCGTCCTTTAAACGCAAGCATCCGAACGTCACCCTGGATATCACATTGACCGAGCGGCCCGTGGACCTGACGGCCGACGGTTACGATCTGGGTATCGTCCTGCCTTTCATGCTGGCGACGGATCTGGCTGTGACGCGGCTGCTCCAGCGGTTGCCGCTGGTCATTGTCACAACGGAAGCTTATCTGGGCAGGCGTCCTCGGCCCCGGCATCCGGCTGACCTGGCCGACCATGTGTTCGTCACGGTCCCTCCTTCGATGCACAAACCATGCGTCACCTTTCGAATGGATCAGGAAAACATCGCGGTCCCGATCAGCTACGAAATTGCGTCGAACAATCCCATATTCAATCGCGACATCGTACTCGAAGGATTCGGTATTGGTCTGCTTCCAATCGCCCTTGTTGAGCAGGACATAAAGGCCGGACGGCTCGTTCGTCTGCTGGAAGACTTCGAGATCGCCGATAATGTGGCCGAGGTCCGTCTGGCCTACATCGGACGCGCACTGTTGCCCGCGAAAGTCAGGGCGTTTATCGACCATACCGCGGAGTTCTTCGAACAGGGCATGGGACCTTCCGCTGCTGATTAGGTGGCGCCGCATTGCTGCCGCATGTGGTCGAAGCATGAAAGAACGCCTGCGTGCGACGTGTGCCGCGATAGGGGGCGTTTGACGAAAGGGGCGACAAAGTACGTTGTGGTTAGTATCCCGATGGATTTGGATGTCCTGGGTATCGACCTCCCGCGCTCGGACTTGCCGCGGTTGAAGCGGTCCGAGTCCCAGCATCGTGAGCCAGTGCGGGTGGTCCCGCCCCGTCATCAACTCACCCGGACTTTTGCCTTGACGCTCGGCCCGGCGGCTGCGCACGAAGCGCCGATGATTCAGGAAGAAGCGCAGTAGGTCGAGGTAAGGGGCGCCCAGATGGCGACGCAGCGTGAAATGACATAGTTGTCACTTGAAGGATTGTTTGTGCTTGATGCTGCCCGTAATCCAGGCGGCATCCAAGCTTCTCTGCAACCAGGCAACGGAATGAGCAGTTGTGCCGGGTTAAGTTGCTTCGTTTAAGGAGATTCATCAGATGGACCAGGTTTCACAGCTGACACGCAATCACGAGATTGCATTGAAAATCCTGCGCCTGTTGCACAATCGCCTGGAAGAGGCCCGGCAACGGTTCGGGCAGAGGACGAGCGACGCAATCAAGGGGGGCGACGGCACGTCCGCGCTCACCATTGCCAACCTGGCGCAGTTCACACCATGGGGTGCCTGGCACTATACGGCCGATTTCGCGCAGCGCTCCGTCCTGTTCTGGGATGCCTTGCGTCAACGCGGCAACGAGTTCATCGAGCGTAACAAGGCCGGGATCAAGCCGGCGTTGCATTTCGACTATGACACAGTGCTCGACGCGAGGCACTTTGAGCGGCCCGTCAACTACGCTCTGCTGTCGATACGGCCGCCGGAAGGTGTTGTGGTCGACGTGAAGAAGCGCCCGTATCTGATCATCGATCCGCGCGCCGGGCACGGTCCCGGCATCGGGGGCTTCAAGGACGATTCGCAGGTCGGCGTTGCCCTGCGCGCCGGTCATCCCGTCTATTTTGTTGTGTTCTTCCAGGAGCCAGAGCCCGGCCAGACCCTGCTCGACGTGTGCGCGGCCGAGCAGCAGTTCGTACGGAAGGTGCGCGAACTGCATTCAGACAGCCCAAAGCCCGCGATCGTCGGAAATTGCCAAGGCGGCTGGGCCGCGATGATGCTTGCCAGTTCGTCGCCGGAAGACACCGGTCCTATCCTGGTCAACGGCGCGCCCATGTCTTACTGGAGCGGGGCGTGGAGCGAGAGCGAGGTGCCCAATCCAATGCGTTATGCCGGAGGCATTCTGGGCGGCACGTGGCTCTCGTCCCTGGCGGCCGATCTTGGCAACGGCAAGTTCGACGGCGCGCATCTCGTGAACAACTTCGAGTATTTGAACCCCGCCAACACGTTCTGGGACAAGTACTACAACGTGTTCGCCAACATCGATACGGAACCGGCGCGCTTTATCGAGTTCGAGCGGTGGTGGGGCAGCTACTACCTGATGAACCGGGAAGAGATCGAGTGGATCACCCGTAACCTCTTCATCGGCAACAAGCTGTGGTCCGGCGAAGTGTCCGGCCCGTCGGGCAAATCCTTCGATCTGCGTGCCATCCGCTCGCCCATCATCCTTTTCGCATCGATGGGCGACAACATCACGCCGCCGCAACAGGCGTTCAACTGGGTCGCTGACATTTACAGCAGCACCGAGGAGATCAAGGCGCGCGGCCAGGTCATCGTCGCCCTGATGCACGAGGACGTCGGCCATCTCGGCATCTTTGTTTCCGGCAAGGTGGCGAAGAAGGAATACACGCAAATCTTCAACGTGCTGGAGACAATCGAGACGCTCGCGCCGGGCCTCTACGGCATGTCGATCAAGGAGGGAAAGGGCGCAGACGGCAAAACGGAATACGAGGTCTCGCTCACCGAGCACCGGCTGGAAGAAGCCGTCGAGCATTTCAACGAGTTGCGGCGCGAGGACGAAAAGCCGTTCAAGGCCGTGGCGGTGGTGTCGGAGTTCAACCAGCGAGCCTACGAGCTGTTCGTTCAACCCTTTGTGCAGCATGCGTCGAGCGAGATGACCGCGCGGTTGCTGCGCGATTTTCATCCGTTGCGTCTTCAGCGCTGGGCATTCTCGGACCTGAATCCGTGGGTGGCCGCGCTGCGTCCGATGGCCGATGCTGTCAGAGCCAGCCGGCAGCCATCGAGCGACCTCGAACCCTGGCGCAAGGTGGAGCAGCGCGGCTCAGAACTGATCAGCGCCTCGCTCGATCAGTTCCGGGCGGTAAGAGACGCCAGCATCGAAGCACTGTTCTTCTCCATCTACGCGAATCTTTTCGCAATGTACGACCCGGACCGCCTCGGCGAGCATGGGGCCGGCACCTCCGCCGCCGCCGATCCTCGCAGCCTGCCGTTCGTCCAGGCGGCGCTCGCCTCGCTAAGGCAGGGCGGCTACAACGAGGCGGTCGCGCGCACCGCGTTCCTGCTCGCGCCAAAGGGCGAGCCGCTGCCGCTATCGCGCATCGAGACAGTCAAGCAACTGGTCGATGAATACGCCGACGACCTGCCGCATTTGCCTCCTGCCGACTGGCGGCGCATTCGCGGGGAGCAGGAACTCATCGCGACTTTTGAGCCGCAACAGGCTATCCAGACGTTGCCCGATCTGCTCGCCAGCCCGGAAGACCGAAACCGGCTCCTGACCTTGCTCGACAAGCTGCTGGCCGACCGGCGGGTGCTGCGCATCCCGCCGACACCCGCGCAGGAAGAGGCGCTGCGCGCCATCCGGTCAGTGCTCGGCGCGACAACCGCGCTCGAGTCGCAGCCCCAAAAGGCCCGCGCACCGCGCGTTCGGGCCACGGCATCGTGAGTGCCGCCAACCCGTCAGTGAGGGAACCCGCCATGGAATCCAGACACGTCAAGTACCACGAGCTCATTGCGCAATGCCGCAATCTTGCGCCCATGCTTCTGGCCGTCGTCGCTGTCGATCGTGTTCAATGCCTGCGCGAGTGCGGCACTGTCGGTAGGACCTGCTGTATCCAGAAGTGATGGATGCGGAGTACCGAGTCTGCCAGGGAGTCCGCGAAGGCCTGATGCTGGTCGAGACCGTCCTTGCGTCTCCTGAGCTCATCCCAGCCGGCCTCGGTGCCGTACAACAGGATCACCGTGAACCATTCAGGGTGCTGCGCCATCAAGGGCGACCACGTTGCCTGATCCAGCGTGATGCCCTTGTAATACCCGACACACCACTCGTCGATGATCGACAGCGCCCGGCCGTCATCCCCGTCACGCTCAAGGACCAGGGGTTCATACGCGCAGGGCGTCTCGCGCAGCGTGGCATTGACATCATTCCAGTGCCGGATGATCAGGCCGACGATGCGGTCGGCATCTTCGGCGTTCGCGAACGCGGGTTGGTCCACGCCTTGCTCTGGATCCCAGATCCAGCGCAGCATCGTGGTAGGCATGACGAGGTTCGGACTCGATGCGAGCGCGGTCATGAAACCATCCATCATCGAGACATCCATCGCCTCTTCCGGAGCCGAATCGCTGATCAGGAAATCATCGAGTTGCTCGATCTCCGTGTCAGTCAGCGGCAGCGCGAGCAATGCATCTTGCTTCATACATTCTCCCTGTTCGTCGGCGCGCGCCCTTTTTACGATGGCAAGCACCGTATTCTTGCTAATGGAAAGCCTCTGTCCAATCTCGCGATACGACTGTCCCATCGCAACGAGTGTCAGAACTTTTGGCGCGAGCTTGTCGGCCTTGACACGCTGCCCGGGTTGCCGGCCAAATGCAATCCCACGAGCCTGAGCGCGGCCGCCTCGCTTCGTCAGTCGCCGCGGCCGATTGGACTGGCGTCAATCAGAAGGCCTTGGTCGAAAATCGTGGACCTCGATCGCGACGAGAGTCGGAACTGGCAATGGAGCATTGCCAACCGGCAGCGGCTTCACCGTCCTGCGAGTCGGTATCAGGAATCCATCGAATTCGCGAAAGTCCTCGCAGATGTGAGCGGCCCGCGCCCAGCGGCCGATAACCATGGCGGTGTAATCGATCCTGCAAAGGCGATGTTGCCTATCGAAATAGAAATCCTGGACCCGGCTGTGCGTTGGAATGTCGCTGGGAAAGGTCGCCCGGATTCTTGGCCATATCCCGGCCGAAGTCGCCAGTGGCGGAAGTTCTTGGAACGTAAAGCCGCCGCGCAAGAATAAGAAAGGTGCTGTCAGATAGTTCCAGAACGCGTAGGCGCCGAAATAGACAAAGTCGAGGTCGTCCCAGTAGATTTGCCGTCGCCAGCCACGAAATGCTGTTCGCGGTCCGTCGCGGCGAGCCAGGATAGCCCCGTCTCGCCCGACGACGCGAACAAGTTCTTCTCCTTGAAGTTCACTCGTTTCGCCAACATGCGGAAAATCGTTGAAAGCGAAACGAGGCTCGTGTGTCGACGCGCGAACCTGCACTTGTCGCAGTATTGGCCGTCGCTTTGCGGTGAACAGAAGGCCGCAGGCGGAAACCGTCGCCTCGATCTCCGCCAGTTCGGCCCATCGCGCTGCACCGCCGTGCGCCTCAATCGCTGCTCGGATCGAATCCGGCAATGCGTTGCTCTGTTCCATGTCGATGCTCCTCCATTGCCGCGTTGCCTGCGCGCCTACCCGTGAGTCCAGGAAACGATGGTTTGATAGATGCCAATTAGTCGGGAGCCCGATATCGCGGGAAGCCTTGTAAAAAGCATCCAGGATCAGCTTCCATCTTTCAACGTCCCACTATACCGAACGTTTCTCGCACAAACTGGATAGCGCACGCCGATGCTCAAGCGGCCGCCGTCGCAAATCAGCGGGCCAAGCGCTGACCGTGCACCACCTTTCATATTTGCCGTTACTATCATATATGATATTATGATCACGTATGATTCATTAAGCTTGCTCTCCTACCGCAGTGCGGCTCCCTCATTTCACGCCCGGCCGCGACCGAATGCAACACCGCTTACCTAGGTATCGCGTGCATGAGCCAGATCTCTCAAATGCATACTCTTCGCCGCGCTTGCGCCGCGCGACAAATAGTTGCAGTCATTTTTCACCTTATCGCGCTGACGATGTTCGGCCTGATTCCGGTTGCCGCCAACGCAGCGACGCTGCCACCCCTTAGCATAGATGCTCCTGCTGATTCTTCGCCATCCATGGGCGCGGGCTCCGAGGCATTACAAAGGCTCGGTGCGCTTCAGGAAAAACAGGACCAGATCCGGCAGCGTGCTTCGACGGCAACAAGCGATGCGCAGCTGTCCGAGCTGGACGCATTGAGCCGGCGCGTCGCCGAAGACGTCGACAGGCTGATAACCACGTCGCTGGAGCCCGATCGCGCGAAAACGCATGCCCAGCTCGACGTACTCGGAACAGCACCCGCTTCCGAATCCGCCGCGGAAACTCCCGCGGTCGCCCAACAGCGCAGCGTTCTCGCTGCTCAGCAATTGCAACTCGATGCCGAACTCAAGCAGGCGGCAACGATCAAGGAGAACCTTGCCAACCTGAGCGCCCAGATCACGCGACTGCTGCAAAACCATCTGAAAGATCAACTGGCTCTTCGTTCCGACAGCGTAGTCAGCGCCGCGTTCTGGGCGTCGGCGCTCCACCCGGACACGGCTGACTATCAACGTCTGCGAGACTTCAAGGCGCAGATCGACAGGCAGATTCAAACGACATGGCAACCGGGGCAGCGGGTTGCAACCGCCCTGCTTGTGCTGCTCGCCCTGGCCGTTGCAACGATCGGAACACGGCTTCTTGACAGAGCATCAGAACGGTTCTGCCTACGCCGCCTTCCAGAAGGCCGGATACGGCGCAGCGTGATGGCGATCTCGACCGTCGTCGCGTCTTTGGTGACCACCATATGTGCCATTGATCTGCTCTACTTCGCGTTGACCCGTCAGCAGGCGCTGCCTCCTGCGCTGCAAAGCTTCGCCAGCGAAATCATCAAACATGTTGTGACCTGCGCGCTGGTCGCTGCTCTCGGCCGGGCATTGCTTTGCACACGACATCCGTCATGGCGGTTGCCGGCCATCGCGGATCCCGTCGCTCGCGCGCTACGCCCTTTCCCATGGACACTGGCCGCACTGCTGCTGTTTTCAGGAGCCATCGAGCAGATCAACCGGGCCGTCGATACCAGCGTGCAACTTACGCTCTTTACTCGCGGCGTGGTGGCATTGGTGGTCGCTCTGACCATCGGGATGTCGCTTTTACGCGCAAACCGGGTACTCACTGCGCTCGCCGCTGCCGGAGAATCGCCTGAGGCGCGTTCTACCCTCGCTGGCATTATTCATGCCGCCGTCAGCCTTGCCGTCGGAGCTTCTCTGATTGCATTGCTCTGTGGTTATGTTTCGTTCGCGCGGTTCCTGACTTACGAACTGGTCTGGTTCGATCTCGTACTGAGCAGCGTTTATCTGCTGACGAAGCTCGCTCATGATGTTTGCGAAACCGTATTTTCGCCATGCCACGCCAGCGGCAAAACAATCAGGCATCTATTCGGGCTGCAAGATGTTCATCTCGAACAGGTGGCAACGGTACTCTCCGCCATTCTTCGCAGCGCATTGATGCTCGCCGCAGTCATTGCACTGCTTACGGGCGGCCTCGGGACAACGCCGCGAGATCTGGTCGATAGCATTCTCGACGTACTCGGTGGCGAGCGATTACATGCGCTCAATATCGTTCCCGCCCATATCTTCAGCGCTATCTTTACCTGTGCAGTATGCCTGTATCTGGTTGGGCTCATGCGCAAATGGCTGGACGCCGAGTTTCTGCCCAAGACGCAAATGAGTTCGGGTATGCGTGCGTCGCTGGTGACGGTCTTCGCCAACGTCTGCTATGTCCTCGTCGCGCTGCAAACCTTGTCCGTACTCGGCGTGAAATGGCATAACCTGGCGTGGATCGTCAGCGCATTGTCGGTAGGCATCGGCTTTGGTCTGCAGGAAATCGTTAAAAACTTCATTTCCGGGCTGATATTGCTTGCTGAACGGCCGGTCAAAGTAGGCGACATGATCAGTATCACCGGCATTGAAGGCGATATCCGGCGCATCAGTGTACGTGCGACCGAAATACAACTCGCAGACAGATCAACGGTGATCGTTCCCAATTCGCACCTGATTTCTCAGAATGTGCGCAACGTGACAATGGGAAACAAAACGCAGGGGGTTGTCACACTGGCCCTTACTTTTGCGCTGGACGTCGATCCGGAGCAGGTGCGCGATGTTCTTCTGCAAGCTTACCTGGATCACCCATCGGTTCTCGATCGTCCCGCGCCATCGGTGATCTTTAGCCAGTTGACGCCTGACGGTATGACATTGACTGTTACCGGCTATGTCGGTAGCCCGAGAATCGCCGGGGATACCAGAAGCGATCTGCTATTTGCAATCCTGAAGCGACTACGTGCTGCAGAAATACCGCTGTCGATCTCTCGAACCGTCGTCGTCCGAAGTACGAGCGATATCATCTCGAACCAGGAACCCACCGATCGCAATTCCGGTCCGGTAGAGCTCCGTGTCCTGTCTGCAATCAGCGAGAATAGATAGTCGTCGACGTGATTTCCCGCGCTCATGGGACTGGTAAAAGCCGTTATCGGTGGTTTGCTGGCCCTCGTTACACCGGTGATCGCAGCTCTACGCTATCGCCCACCCGGAACCGCTTTCCGCCGGGCGAATCCAGCGAAACACGTTCCTTGGTGTAGGTTCCGTTCGCTTGCAGGCATTCCGAGTAACTGATAACTGTCATCCAGTCATAGACTTTTCCGTCCTGGGTCACTGCAGCGATGCGCTCTGCCATGCCACGCGGCGCACGCGCAGTCTGCTGCAGTACACCGTAGTAACGGCACTTGCTGTCCGCTGACCGTAGCACTACGAGTCCGCCGAGTTGATTCGTACCTGCGACGCTTTCAATCGTTGCGTTCATCGAGGAATCGCCGGCTGCATGCGAACTCGCTGCGAATAAAATCAGCAGCGCGGCAAACCACTTTTTCATTGAAGACTCCTATGGGTTAAAGGAAGGGTAGCGGCTGCTTTTGCGCCGAGGTCCGATTGTCAGCGCTTGAACGTGAATCGTTGTGCTGGCTAATCCTTTGTAAATAACGGAGCCGGTATCCACCGCAAAACTGAGCACATGCTGTGTCAGATGTGGGTTGCAGTATATCGACAGCGCGTCGTTATTCGACGCGCGCAATTGTGAGTTGCCATTTCATGAACATGGAGGTTGGGTGGCTCGCGAATCGTTGGCCGGACAAGGTAGACCCCGAGTTATCCAAGCGTATCGGTTCTTGACGCGCCTATACATTCGCCGTCCGCTCGCAAATTACGTCGGTTGGGCGGCCTTCATCAAATGCACGTCGCAGCACGAGGGCTCCGAGCCCCGAGATCGCCGTTCGGTACGGCGCCCTGTCGTTTCGCGACCGTTGCGCGCGGATAGATGCCTCTCGACGTTGCAAGCTCGGAAACAATGTATTGAAGAGAACTATTTGTAATCAAACGATAAGAAGATGACGGACCTCAACGGAACGGGCACACGGACTTCAAGACCTTGCCTGGTCGTTGTTTCGCTAACCCGGCGTCTGTTGTTCCTGGCGCTCGAGACTGGAAGCTTCATCATGGCTAAAGCGTTCATGCCCGTTCTCACTGTCGTGTCAGTCATCGCTCTCCCCACGGCCACCTCTGCTCAGGGCAATGGTCCTCTGACGCGTGAGCTAGTGCACGAAGAAGTCATCCGACTGCAGCTAGCGGGCTCTGACCACCCCAACGGTGACGCACACTATCCGGCGAACATCCACGCGGCGCTGGCGAGCGTGGCGGCTCAACAGCAGGCGTTCAGTGGGCGCGGTGGCGTGAAACTGGGCTCCGCAGTTTCGGGGGTACCGGCGATGGCTCAACTGGCCTCGTATCGTTCTATCTACAACGAAAGTTGATTGGACATCACGGCGGGGCAAGCCGCAGCCTTGTCTGGCTTTCCATAGCGACGTCGGCGTACCCCCTTCGGACGCGAGGTTCAGCGGAAGGCGTAGATGTCGGGAATCTGCCTTCGGGGTCGGCCGGCCCCGGAATCACCAGGTTCGGCCACGCGGGGATTCACTTCAACCAGCACCAACGAGATTCCCTTTTTTGTCGCGCAGCGGAATTCGCCAGGTTGAACCCGTTCGGTTTTTTGCGCCATGGCCTTACCGTTTTGCGCCGGATCGCGGCAGGCCCGCTTCATCGAATAGGAGAAAGTTTGTGAGATTCAGGATAGTTTTGCTTGCGCTGATCGCGACTACGGCCGTATGCCTGAATAGCACCGCGCAAGCGCATGTGCGCGTCGGTGTCCTTGTGGGTATCCCGCCCCCCATGATGATGGCGCCCCCCGTCGTCTACTACGCTGCGCCCGCCCCAGTCGTCGTCCAGTCGGTCCAGCCAACCCCGAGCACCGTCTACGTCGAAAAAACGCAGACGAGTCCGCCGTCGGGTACCTGGTGGTATTGCCCGGTGACAAAAAAATATTACCCGTACGTGAAGGGGTGTTCGAGCGGCTGGGTGGAAGTGCCGGTGAGGCCAACCGGGCCGAAATGACATGAGCAAAATGAATTCCCTCTCTCTGGCAATGCGCACGAAACGGGGCGTATCCGCGCTAGTCACCGCCGCGGTCAGCCTGAGCTGCATCATCGCGCTCGACGGCTGTGCTGGCATGCCGACAGGTCCCACAGTGATGGCCCTGCCCGGCACGGGCAAGTCCTTCGATCAATTCCGCGCCGACGACGCGACTTGCCAGCAATTTGCTTCCCAGCAGACCGGCGGCGTGAGCACCCAACAGGCCGCAGCGACAGGCGCCCTCGGCGGTACGGTCGTCGGCACCGCGCTCGGGGCGGCGGCCGGTGCGGCGTTCAACGGCCGCCGCGGCGCAGCGGTCGGCGCAGGCGCAGGTCTGCTCGGCGGCAGCATGATCGGCGCCGGCATGGCGCAAAGCTCGGCCGCCAGCCTTCAACACCGCTACGACCAGGCGTACGTTCAGTGCATGTACGCAAATGGCGAGCGTGTGCCGGTCCCGCGCAGCGCCGCCAATGTGTATCGGACGCACGACGAAGCGACGCCTCCGCCGCCGGCCCACGATACGGCGCCTCCGCCAGGTTACTGAACATGGCACGCCGACGTTTCGTGGCGCGTCAGGCTGGCTTGGCTAGACCTGTAAATCGAAGATCTCCGCGGATATCTGCACCGCGAACTTTCGAGCAAGAGGCGCCGACCATCGAATTCGCCAATCGTCGCGCTGCGCGCGATGCTGCGGTTTCTCACCGTGATGGGTCTTGTGCCGTCCGGTCTCGAGGAAGCACTACCTCGAATCCGGAGATGGCGTCACGCGACGCTTCCAGCCAGCCTGACGAACGATGATGTGGAACGGCTCATCAAGTGCGGGTCGACGCTGCGACGTTTCAGCCGCTGCGGAACACAGCAATCATATTGTTGCTCGCCAGGACCGGGATGCGGGCTGCTGAAGTCATGCACTCGGTCTGGATGCGTAAAACGAAGCGATGTTGTCACCGCATAATGCCCACAAGGGAAGGGCGTAAGCCCGGACGCCGGTTGTCCGGCACGGGGAGCTTCGATGGTAGTAATAGAACGGATAACGATGACGATGCGCGGCCGGCTTCAGTAAAGAGGCGAGCGAGCCGTCGCGTTCTTCGTGTCGGCTCGTATCTGCATGGCCGCTCTGGCGCCGAGCTTTGAGCAGGGCGCTACATGCCTTCCCGTCAGACGGATTCCGCGGTCGTCCCCGATTGCGGTTCCCGATGCGCGGCCGTCACTTGCCGCGCCTCCACCGCCCACGCAATGACAGTTCAATCGCGCCAATACCGACGCCAACCGTATTGGACGTTCAACGCGATTGATACACTTTGAAAATTCCTCCACCGGGCTGCTCGCATCGCCAGCGGAAGCGTCATAGCCAGGCGCTTGCATGCCCGCGCCGCAACGCTCTGGCGCGGGCAGGACCGGGAACGCTGGTTGCGCGTTGATCACGACGGCCGCGGTTAGCCACGGTCACCCGCAATCTCACGTAGGAGAGCGTCATGACTTCGGACAAGAATTCGAATCGTCAGCCGTCGAATCCGGCGCAGCCCGGCCGCGACAGCGGACAGCAGCAACAGAACCAGACTCCTCCGACGCATCAGGGCGGCCAGCGGCAGCCCTGAGCGCGATGAGTGACGGCGTGTCCAGACGTCGTCGCTCGAAAAAACCGGAACCCCGACGTAATAGCGCCGCTAATGGCGGATCGTCACTACGAAGGCGAAGTGGAAAAACTACACATCTATCTGTTCGGCGCGCACGATGCGGTTCGGCACGAGCAGGCGCTGATCCGGCTCGACAAGGCCGGCTACATGGTCACGCTCGCGCGGGTCGTGGTCGAAGATCTGCCAACCTATGCGCAGGCGCGCGACCGCCCCGAGCTGCAAAGTCTGATCCGACGAATCGCGCCGCGCGACACGCTCGTCGTGCTCGAGCTGGCCGCTCTCGGCTGCAACGCGCGCGACATCCTCGCCACCGTGATGCAGTGCCGGAAGGCCGGCGTGGCGCTGCGTTGCGTCGAAGTCGGCCATACCGATCTGGCCGGGCGCCCCGAGCCCTCGGCGGTGAAGGCATTGCGCGCGCTGGTGCGGCTCGACGCCGCGTGCCGCAGCCTGCGCAGCCGCGACAGTCTCGCGGCCGTTCGCGCGAGCGGCAAGCACACGGGCAGGCCGCCGTCGCTTTCCGAGCAGCAGCGTCAACGCGTGCTGCAATCGCTCGGCAGGGGACAGTCGGTCAGCGAGGTCGCGCGGCGCTTCGGCACGTCGCGTCAGACCGTGATGCGCATTCGCGCGGACACGCCAGCCGTGTAGAAATTGCGTGCCGGAGCCCGGGATCACTGCGAGTCGTCGAGGTCTGGAAAAGCCTGATCGAACATCGTGCGCAAGTGTGCGGCTGGTCCGCCCACGTGAACAACGCAGGCGGACGCGAGTCGCTGAGCGTCGAGCTGGTCGATTGCCCTGCGGATCGCCTCGCGATTATCTCGGCCGCGTTGAGCTCGGGACCGATCGGCGGAGTCCGCTCCGCTCGATGGCCTCTTCGTGCTCGCGATCGACGACCAGGAAGAAGCGCGCGACGCGCTCGAAGCGGTGCTGAGCACGAGCGGCGCACGCGTACGGCTATGTGCAGCGGGCACCGAAGCGCTGGACTGGCTGCGCGCGACGGACCCGGCGCAATGGCCGGATGTGCTGCTCTGCGATCTGATGCTGGCCGGCGAAGATGGCTATGACGTGCTGAGCCGTTTGCGCGCACTGGAAGGCGGGCGGCCGTCGATACGCGGCGGGCCACTGCCCGCGATCGCGCTGACCGGCTACACGGACGCACTCGACGAACAGCGCGCGCGCACCGCGGGTTTCGACGCGCACTTGCACAAGCCCGTGGCGCCCGCAGAACTGATCGCTGCGATCCGGCGGCTCGCGCAGCCGCCGTCGCGCACGGACACGGCGTTGCCGCGATCATGATGCGCGCGATTCAGGTCTGAGCGAGGTCTCAGATCGGCGCGTCGAACTTGCCACCAACAGTCGTCGTTGCGGACGCGTCGAGATTGCGCTCGGCCGCGCGCACGCGGTCGCGCATCGCGAGGATCGACCGGGGGACCACCCGGCGTTCTCGCACGGTCCACGCCAGCCCGGCCAGTAATTCGGTGCCGTCGCGCATCAGCGTGCCTTCCCGCGCGAATACGTCGAGGGCGCGCAGAGTCGCGCTCAACGCTTCGCCCAACGGCAGACGCAGCCACGCGACCCACGCGGCGTTGCGCGCGAGCACGCGACGGCGCAACGCGCTGTCGCGCACCGGCGACGGATGGTGATGGAGCGTCGACTGCTCGCAGTAGACGATCGCATGTCCCGACGCGAGCACGTCGAGCGAAACGAGTGTTTCCTCACCGCCGATGAAAAGACGCGGCTCATAGCCGCCGATCTCGCGATACAGCGCCGCGCGAAACACGCACGCGCCCCGCCATCAAGCCGATCAAGGAGGGCCCCGGCAGACCGACACGGCCGAGCGGGCTTGCGCGCATCAACGGACAGGTCGGATCCGTCGTGTTGTCCGCGCCGACCGCGACGCGCGCATTCAGCACGCCGACGCGCGGCCATGCATCGAGCAATTGCACCGCGCGTTCGAGCGAGCCCGGGCCCCACCAGGTGTCGTCATCGCAGAACGCGACATAGTCGGTCTCGACGCACGCGACCGCGTGGTTGCGGCCTGCCGCGCCGAGATTGCCGTTGCATTCGACGACGCGAACGCTCGGATAGCGCGCTTCGACGAGTGCGACCGTGTTGTCGGTGGAACCGCCGTTCGGCGACAGGCAGCCACAGATCGAGGTCAACGCGGCCGTTGCGAGGGTCGCGTCGCGCAACGCGTCGTCGTCGCAAAGCAACGGATAGACCCGTTGCGCCCCGTCAAGCCGCTGGTTCAGCCGCGTAGCCGCGCGAAAATACTCATCAGGTCTTCGAGAACCACCGGCTTTTTCAGGTGCGCGTCGAAGCCCGCGTCTTCGGCCGCGCTGACGTCCGCCTGCTGGCCGAAGCCGCTGACCGCGATACAGATCACGGACTTCATCGCCGGCATACCGCGCAGCTTGCCGATGAACTCCATACCGTCCATACCCGGCATGCCGATGTCGGACAGGATGATATCGGGCGCGTTGCCGTTGATGATCGTCAACGCTTCCTCGCCGCTCGTCGCGGTCCGCACTTCGGCGCCCTCGCTTTCCAGCAGCAGCTTGAAGGTTTCGACGGTCGCGGCGTCGTCGTCGACCATCAGGATGCGCGTGCCTTTCAACGGCTCGGCGGTGACTTCGATACCCGCGCTCGTGCGGGTGGCGAGCCGGTGGGTGGGCAGGGTCACCGTGAACGTTGCACCGCGGCCGACGCCGTCCGACTCCGCACGCACCGCGCCGCCGTGCAGGTTGACCAGATCACGCACCAGCGCGAGGCCGATGCCGAGGCCCCCGCGGCGCGAGCCCGGATCGCGGCTCTGCTGGAACATCTCGAAGATATGCGGCAGCAGCGACGCCTCGATGCCGATGCCGGTATCGCTGACGCGCAGCACGGCCTCGGCGTGATCGTTGACCTGCAACGACACCTGGATCGAACCGCGCTGCGTGAACTTCAGCGCATTGCTGATCAGATTCCACACGATCTGCTCGATCCGCGTGAGGTCCGCGTGAACGATCACGGGCGCATCGGTCATCTCGACGCTGAGCGTGATGCCGCGTTGCGCGGCATCGTCCTGCACCGCGCTGCACACGCGCTGCACGATCTCGCGCATGTCCACTACGGTGCGCACGACCGACAGCTTGCCCGTGCGCACGCGCGAAATGTCGAGCAGATCGTCGATGATTTGCGCCTGGCCCATCACGGTGCGGCGGATCGTATCGGTCGCGCGCGACACGTTCAGGTTCTGCCGCGCTTCCGGCGCGCGCGCGATGAGCTCGGCGCTGGCCGAAATCAGGTTCAGCGGATGCTTGAGCTCGTGCGACACGATCGCGAGAAATTCGTCGCGGCGCCGCTGCGCGTCTCGCTCGCTCGCCGCGCGCAGCGTTTCGACATGGGTGCCGCGTCCCGAGGTCGGTTCGTTCACATATTCGCCGAGATCGCGCGTGATCTTCGCAAAGCCGCTGATGCCCGGTTCGTCGAGACGGGACAGCACGCCGCTCGCGAAAAAGCGCGTGCCGTCCTTGCGCAGATGCCAGCACTCCTCTTCGGCGCGGCCGTTCAGACGCGCTTCGGCGAACTCGCGTTGCGCAACGTTGCCGGTGCGGTCCTCGTCGGTGTACAGGATGTCGGCGGACTGGCCGATCATTTCGGCTTCCGAATAGCCGAAAATCCGTTCCGCGCCCGCGTTCCAGCTAGTGATCACGCCGTTATCGTCGAACGTGATGATCGCGTAGTCCTTGGTGCCCTCCGCGACGATGCGCATGCGCCGCTCGCCTTCGCGCAGCCGGTCTTCCGCCTGACGGCGGTCGGTGATGTCGATGAACGACAGCACCGCGCCGTCGATGCGGTCTTCCGTCGTGCGGTAGGGCACGAAGCGCGCAAGATACCAGCGCCCGTCGTTGCTCTTCAGCTCGCGCTCGATCAGGCGTAGCGAGTCGAACGCTTCGGCCGCGTCGTCGGCGAGCCTGTCGTATTCGAGCCGGTGCGTGATGTCGAGCAGCGAGCGGCCGATGTCCGATGGAATGATGCTGAAGACGTCGGTTGCGCGCGGCGTATAGCGCTTGATGCAGAAGTTGCGGTCGACGAAGATCGTGCCGATGTCGTTCGCGGCGATCAGGTTGTGCAAGTCGTCGTTGATCTTGCCGGTTTCCTCGACCTTCGACTTCAGTTCCGCGTTGACCGTGGTCAGCTCCTCGTTGATCGATTGCAGCTCTTCCTTGCTGGTTTCGAGTTCCTCGGTCGCCGAGCGCAGTTCCTCGTTGATCGCCTGCAATTCCTCGTTCGACGCCTTCAGCTCCTCGGTCGAGGTTTCCGACTGCTCGATCGTGGACTGCAACTGTTCCTTCGTGCGTTGCAGCTCGCGTTCGAGCTGGCTGATGATCGGGTCTTTCTGCACGTCGGCCGAGGCCGTTTCCGCGTTGGCCGTGCTGTCCTCGACCTCGTCGAACAGCACCAGCACGAAGTCCGCGTTCGCTTCCGGATCGTGCACCGGCCGCGCGGTCATGTTGACGAAGTACGAACGGCCATCGCGTTCGATGTGTACCCGGCGCGCTTCGACACTGCGGTTCGTGTGCAAGGCCTGATAGATCGCGGTGCGCAGTTCGAGCCGCAGTTCCGGGCGCACGGCGGCCACGATGTTATGCGACGGCTCGCCGCCGGAATATTGCAGAAAACGGCCAGCGCGATCGGACAGATGAACGATTTCGGATTCGCGGCTCACCAGCACGCTGGGCGGCGCATATTGCTCGACGAGCCGCTGATGCAGATCGCCGAACGAGAAGCGCCGGCGCCCTGTCGGCTGCACCGTGGTCACCACGGGCCGCGATCTCATCGTGCCCGAAATCGCCATCGGCACCGGCGTGTCGCCGCGCACGGCCATGTTCGCGCGATAGATGCGGTTGCGCTTGTCGACCACGGTGAACATCGAGCTCACGCTGTCGGCCGATTCCGAGCTGCCGAGAAACAGCACGCCGCTGGGCCGCAGCGCGAAGTGGAACATCCGCAGAATTTCGATCTGCGCTTCGCGGTCGAGGTAGATCAGCAGGTTGCGGCAGCAGATCATGTCGAGCCGCGAGAACGGCGGATCGCTCAGCACGTTATGGTGCGCGAACAGCATGCGTTCGCGCAGTTCCTTCTTGATCCGGAAGTGCGCGGCGTCCTTCGTGAAGAACTGGCGGATGCGCGCCGGCGTCAGGTCGGCGAAGACCGAGTCCGGGTACAGACCGGTGCGTGCGAACGAAATGGCGCGCTCGTCGATGTCGGTCGCGAATACCTGAAACGACACGCCCTCGTGTGACTTTATCGAGCGCTCCTGCATCAGCATGGCCAGCGAATACGCTTCCTCGCCGGTCGCGCAGCCCACCGACCAAACGCGGATACGGCCCTGCTCGCCGCGCTGTTCGAACAGGGGCGGCAACACCTCCCGCTCGAGCACGTCGAACGCTTCCTTGTCACGGAAGAAATTGGTGACGCTGATCAGCATGTCCTGCAGCAGCGCCTGGGTTTCTTCGGGATGCAGATGCAAATAGTCGCGATACGCCTGCAGCTCGGTGATGCCGTTGACCTGTAGCCGGCGTTCGATGCGGCGCAGGACCGTAGCCCGCTTGTAATGGCGGAAGTCGTGCGCGGTGCGGGTGCGCAGGATCACCATGATCTCGCGCAACGCGCGTTCCGCCGACTCGTTGACCGTGTCTTCGTCGGGCTCTTCCGCCTGCGCGGCCGGCAAATGGATTTCCCGCGCGGTGGACCACAGATCCATCAGCCGTTGCGGCATCTCGGCCGCGGTCATCACGAAGTCGGACATGCCGGTCGCGATCGCGCTGCGCGGCATGCTGTCGTATTCGGCCTCGGAAGGGTCCTGCACGAGCGTAATGCCGCCCATTTCCTTGATACGCGACAGGCCGACCGAGCCATCCGAGCCCGCGCCCGACATCACGATGCCGATCGCGCGTTCGCGGTGCGCCTCCGCGAGCGTGCGGAAGAACAGATCGATGCTCGCCCGGCGTCCTTCCTCGGACTGCTTCTGCGTGACGCGCAGGTAGCCGTCGACCATGATCATCTCGAACGAGGGCGCGACCAGATAAACGTGATCCGATTCGATTGGCGTGGGGCTCGTGACCTGTTGCACCGGCATGCCGGTGACTTTCTGCAGCAGCGAGGCCAGATTGCTTTCGTGATCCGGCGACAGGTGAACGACCACTACGAAGGCCATCGACGTGTGCGCGGGCAGCGCCTCGAAGAATTCCGTCAGCGCGTTGAGCCCCCCCGCCGATGCGCCGATACCGACGATCGGATAGTGTGCCTGGCTAGGCAGAGACTGCCCTCGCTTTTTTGACATGGCTGCGCGTCCCTTCTTGGAAAAGGATAGTCCAGCGGTGGATTTTTATAGGGCAACGAGCCCATTTCCTGCTGGGCCAGACACCCATTATCTCGCATTGGACTTATATTTCCAGCAGCATGGAATGCAGGAGTTCGGCCGCGTGGCGCCGCGCGTTGTCCTCCTCGCGCTGTTGCGCCGCGGTGTCTCCTGTCCTGGCGAAATTGGCCAAGCTCCAGGCTGAACATTTCGCGCTCGCGCAGCGCACGCAGCGCCTTGCGCAACGAGTCCTCGGCATCGACCTTGCGGCCGTCGTCGAGCGATGCGGCCGAGTAGGCATGACCGAGGTCGATCACCGCGCCGTGGGAAAACTCTTCGACGCCTTCGGCAAATCGCGCGGCGACGAACGCGACACGCTCGAAGCCAAAGCCGCGCTGGCGCAGCGCGCGTGCGAAGAGCTGACGATGCATACGATCATCGAGGAAGAGCTGTTGTATCCAGCCGCGCAACAGGCGCTGCCCGACGACGACAAGCTCGATGTCGATGAAGCCTACGTCGAGCATTTTCTGGTGAAAACGCTGATCGCGAAGTTCGAGACGCTGAAGCCGGGCGACAAAGGCTTCGACGCGACGTTCAAGGTCATGTCCGAGCTCGTGCGGCATCACGTCGAGGAAGAGGAAGGCGAACTCTTTCCGGCGTTGCGGCGCACCGGCTGCGATCTCGCCGCGCTCGGTGAAAAGGTCGCGGCGCGCAAGCAAATGCTGCAAGCCAGGCTGGACGAGGCGGGCAGTCGCGCGGTCGGCGACAAGACCTGATGGGAGTCTTGAATTTGCGCGCGGCGCTCGCACTGATTCGTTTAAAACGTCGCTGCGACAGTCATGTCTATAAGTCGACACTTACGGACGTGCGCACCCTGTTACATGTCCATTAACATCGATTTCAGGAGGGTACAACAGGATCGCCTGATGAAGCAGGGGAGAGCCATGTCAAGGAGAAAGCTGAAACTGACGCAGTATCTGGCGGCAGGGGTCGCCTCAAGCGACGACTTTTCCATCTACGTCACCGCGCGCCGCAGCGCCGATGGGCGATTCTATGCCGATCTGCTGGTGAGCCGTAAAGTGGATGGCCGCCGTCTGTTCCCGTTCGATGGCGCGCCCGAAGTCGGTCCGTTCAACAGTATCGAGGAAGCGCGGCTCGCCGCCGAGGAGTACGGTGCGCGAATCGTCGCGGCCGACCTTGCCTGTCCCGAGGCGTGAGCGCGCGGCCCGCCCCGATATCGCTTGGCGACACGATCCCCTTCAAACGCTTGCCCTGGTTCACGACTGGCACGCGGTGGATCTGTGCGCCCGCCGTTTTCGTTCTGACGTCGTCGACGTCGCCTTCCTCGAGCACCAGTCCGGCGGCGCGCTGATTTGATTGGCTCGTCGAATAGCGGGGTGCCATCGAACGAACGCGCGCCGCGCGGAACAACGCTTGCTAGCCTGTGGCTCGCCGTCATTCGGGCACGGTGCATGTGGCGCCGTACCGCGGCATCGCTCACGTTCACGGAGAAGCACTTATGGACAAGGAACTCGAAGCCCGCATTCGCACGCGGGCGTACCAGATCTGGGAAAACGATCCGTCGCCGGAAGGGAGAGCCGACGACCATTGGGAAGAAGCGCGCCGGCAGATCGAGGCGGAAGGCGCGGCCGACGACGCTGCCGTGCCGCAGGAGCCGACCGATCAGTCCGCGGAGCGCGAGCGCGGCTCGCGCATCGCGCCCGAAGAGCAACTGCAGGAAATGTCGGACGATGACATGGAACCGCCGAAGCGCGCCACGCGGCCGCGCGCCGGATAAGCGAGCGCCGCCCCTTTACACCGACGCCGGCGATGGCGTCGGTGCCACCGGCAATGCGCGTTGGTGGCGTGTCGCGCTCTCTCATCAGTGGTCCCGCTCGACGCGCGGGAGTTGATCGAAATAATGCTCGACGCGCGACAGCGCATACAGCGCGGCGGCCGACCGCACGTCGTTGCGGTCGCCCGAAAAGCGCCGCGTCTCGGCGAAGGTGGTGAACTCATTGCCGCGCCGTCGGAACGACCACGCGAAGCATTGCGTGCCTGGTGGCGGATCGTCAGCGGAGCCGCCATGCGCGCCGCTATCGGCGAGCCCCGTGTTCGATACCGCGATGTCCGCGCAGCAGCCTTCCTGGCGCAGCGCGCCCTCGGCCATTTCGCGCGCGACCGCTTCGCTGGTAAGCCCGTATTGCTTCATCGTGCTTTGCCGCACGCCGAGAAAGCCTGCTTTGCCCGATGGCGAGTAGCTGACGAAGCCGACATCGAGACACGCGCCGCTACCCGGCACGCTCGCCAGATACGACGCGATCTGGCCGCCGGTGCAGGATTCGGCGGTCGCGAGCTTCAGACCTCGCGAGCTGAGGAAGGACACGACCTGCATGGGAATGTTCATGATTTTCGCTTTGGTTGTGCGACGGATTCGGACGGCATTTTGTTCGTGCAATCGCTCCCGAGAAGCGCGCAGCAAAGATCGGTCCGGGCGCGCTTCACGTTTCGCGCATCGCCACGAGCACCTGCCGGCGGTATGCTCATTGCTGAAGCGTGAAAGAGCAGCGGACTCGCGCGCGGCCTCGTCGCAATGCGTGGCGCGCGCAGCGCCGCGCATTCGCGAGGAGGCGGCGATGAGCGATTTCGACGAAGCGCGCGCATGGATGGTCGAACGGCAGATCGTGCAACGCGGCGTGCGCGACGACTACGTGATCGAGGCGATGCGGCGCGTGCCGCGCGAGGCATTCGTGCCATCCGATCTGCGCGAATTCGCGTATGACGATACGCCGCTGCCGATCGGCGGCGAGCAGTCGATCTCGCAGCCGTACATCGTCGCGAAGATGCTCGCGGCCGCCGAGTTGCAGCCCGGCGATCGCGTGCTCGACATTGGCACGGGCTCCGGCTATGCGGCCGCGATCGCCGCGGAGATCGCCGGCCGGGTGGATTCCATCGAACGCGACGCGAGCCTCGCCGAGGGCGCGCGCGAGCGCTTGCAGCGGCTCGGCTACGAGAACGTCGAAGTGCATGTTGGCGACGGCACCGCAGGTCTTGTCGCGCATGCGCCCTATAACGCGATCATCGCGGCGGCGGGGGGACCGCGTGTGCCGCGAGCGCTGCGCATGCAACTCGCCGTGGGCGGACGGCTCGTGATGCCGGTCGGCAGCAGTCAGAGCCGTCAGCGGCTCGTGAAGATCGTGCGGCGCAACGAACACGACTACGACGAACATGCGTTCGGCGACGTGCGCTTCGTGCCGCTCGTCGGCGACGATGGCTGGCCGGAGCCAGGCGGCGCGCCGCGCGCGGATTTGCGGCCCGCATCCACGCCCATCCCGCTCACGCCTACGCCGGCCGCACCTACGCCGGCCGCGCCTACGCCGGCCGCACTCGAACTCGCGATTTGCGACGCGGCCGAACCGTTGCCCGACATCGATTCCGCGGAATTCGCGGCATTTTTCGACCGCTTCGCCGGACATCGCGTCGTGCTGCTCGGCGAGGCCAGTCACGGCACGTCGGAGTTCTACCGCGCACGCGCGGCGATCACGCGGCGCCTCGTCGAGCAGCACGGCTTTTCGATGATCGCGGTCGAGGCCGACTGGCCCGACGCCGCGATCGTCGACCGGCATGTGCGCGATCGGCCGATGCCCGGCGGGCGGTCCCGACCGTTTCGCCGCTTTCCGACCTGGATGTGGCGCAACACCGACTTCATGGGCTTGGTCGCGTGGCTGCGCTCGCACAACGCCGCGCACCCCGAGCGCGAAACGCGCTTTTACGGGCTCGATATCTACAGCCTTTCCGAATCGATCGACGCGGTATTGCGCTATCTCGACAGCGTCGATGCTGCCGCGGCGCGCACCGCTCGCGAGCGTTATGGGTGCCTCAGTCCGTGGCAGAAAGATCCGGCCGTGTATGGACGCGCCGCGTTGAGCGGCGGCTACGCGCAGTGCGAAGAACACGTGGTCGCGCAACTCGGCGATCTGCTGAAAAGCCGGCTCGACCATGCGCGCGAAGACGGCGAGCGCTTCCTCGACGCGGCGCAGAACGCGCGGCTCGTGGCGGTCGCCGAGCACTACTATCGCGCGATGTACTACGGCGGGCCGCAAAGCTGGAATCTGCGCGACACGCATATGTTCGACACGCTGCGTCATACGCTCGACAGCCGCGGGCCGCAGGCGCGTCTGGTCGTGTGGGCGCACAACTCGCATATCGGCGACGCGAGCGCCACGCAGATGGGCCGCATGCAGGACGAGATCAATCTCGGCCAGTTGTGTCGCGCGCAGTTCGGCGACGCGGCGGCGCTGATCGGGTTTGGCACGCACAGCGGCACGGTCGCCGCGGCGAGCGATTGGGGCGGACCGATGGAGGTCAAAACCGTGCAGCCATCGCTCGAGGGCAGCGTCGAATTCAGCATGCACGGCACGGGTCTCCCGCGCTTCCTGCTCGACCTGCGGCCCGGCATGCACGACACGCTGCGCGAACGGCTGCGCGCGCCGCTATTGGAGCGCTTCATCGGCGTCATCTACCGTCCCGGGACCGAGCGGTATAGCCATTACGCGGAAGCGTCGCTGGCCGAGCAGTTCGATGCGTTCGTGTGGTTCGATCGCACGAGCGCGGTGAGCGCGCTGCCCGTTTCCGCCGACGAAAAGAACCACGCGGCGGGGACTTTTCCGTTCGGTGTGTGAGGGCGGTCGGCACGCTCACGCCTCAGGCGAGGAACGCGGCTTGCAACGGAACGGACAGGGCATTCCAGCTGGTCCGAACCGAGGGGTCGCTCATGAACAAGGTTGTACAGCGCCTTGCCATCGCCGCGAGGTTGGGTGTTGCCAGTGGCGTCGTCTGCGCGCAAGGCGCCCGGCAAGTTGAGCCGCGACCAGGCGAACCGTGAACACGCGGGGCGCGCGAACCAGGCCGCGGTTCAGCACGGACAGTGCCGCCAGCATGGCGCGAGCAGTGCGCGCTAGCGGCGACGCGGCCCGGCTGCCACCGTCGCCGCGCGGGCTCGCGATTCCGCCATGAAGGACGAACCGGTCTGGTTCCTGCTGATCGGCGCGCGCGTTGCATCTGTCGTTGCCGGCCGATACCAGCGTCGATGCGGAGATCGATCTCGGCACCACCGATGGCGCTTATTTCCTTCAGGCGCGGCTGTTCGTCAGTCTTCCCGGTGTCGAGCGTGACGTGGCGCACGCCTTGATCGAGCGAGCGCATCTGACCTGCCCGTATTCGAAGGCGTTGCGCGGTAAGGTGGATGTGCAGACTACGCTCGTTTGAGCGTCGCTGAAGGTGGTGGCGGGGCCGCGCCGAAGCATCGCGCGGCCCCGCGTATCTGCTATGCCAGCAGCTTCGAAAGCTACGCGGTGTCGGGTTCGAGCGGCCCGCTACGCCGCAGGCGCAACCGACGCTCCCGCGATCTTGTGCCGCGCGAGCGATTGCGCCACAAAACCTGAGGCCTTCATCTCTTCGACAAACGAACGCAGCGCGTGAGCCGCCGCTTCGCCGCGGCTCTTCGGCACACCCATCGCCTGCCGGATCACCATGAAGCGCTCGTCTAGCAGCCGCAGACCGGGAGTTTGCTTCGCATCGGCCTCGAGTTGCTGCTTCACGCCTGCCGCCACTTCCAGATGCTGCTCGATAAACGTCGGCACGACGCTCGGCGAGCTCGGCGCGCGCACGATTTGCGCGGATTTCAGCTCGCGCGTCAGAAACAGATCGTACGCACTGCCTTGGCCGACGACGACCCGGTTGTGCGCCTGATCCACATCCTGATTCGAGCGTACCGGCGAGTCGTCGCGCACCAGGTAGAAGCCTTCGATCAACACATACGGCGCCGTGAACGCAATCGTCTCGCCGCGCAACGGATCGATCGCGAAGAAGCCGAAATCCGCGCGCTCCTCGCCGACGGCCTGCACCGATTTGCCGGCCGTATCGAAGACGACCAACTCCAGTTCGACGCCGAGTTTCGCGGCGAACGCGCGCGTGAGATCGACCGATACGCCGAACGGCTCGCCGGAGTCGGCGTGACGATTGGCCAGGATTGGATTGCCGAGATTGATCGACGCGCGCAGCTTGCCCGTGGGCGTGAATGCGGCGACGACGGAGGGATCGATGGTCATAAGGCCTCTCGTGGCGATGGCGTTGGGGCGGGCGAAGTCTCAGGGTTCAAGGATTTCGCTGATGCGGGATAGCGCGTCGAGAGTATGCAGCAGATGCTCGCGCGTTGCTTCTGACACTTCTTCGTTGCGCTCGCGCTCCAAAAGTTCGGCAGGAAGCATCGTTGCAAGGGCAGGGGACGCCAGTTATCCGTGCCACGTCCCCTCGCCCTTTCACCCGCCAGCGGCACGTCAATCGCGCAACTTAACCGCCGTCATCCGCGGCATCAACAGATGAATGATGCCCAGCGCAACCAGATACGCCGACGCGCCGACCGTAAAGAGCGCCCAATACTGCCCGGTGCGCTGCAAGGTCTCGCCGATCACGCCAGAAAAGAAGAACGAACCGACCATCCCCGCCACGCCGCCAATACCGACCACCGTGCCGACCAGGCGCTTCGGAAACACGTCGCCGACCGTCGTGACGAGGTTTGCCGACCAGCCCTGGTGCGCCGCTGCCGCGAGACCAACGGCGAAGACCGCCCACCACAGGCTCTGGAAATACGACAACGTTGCGATCGGCACCACGCACAATGCACAAATGAGCATCGTGAGCTTGCGCGCGAAATTCGGCCTGTTGGTGCGCGCCATCAAACGCGACGACAGCCAGCCCCCCGCCACGCTGCCGACCGATGACATCGTATAGATAGCGATCAGCGGCAGGCCCATGTTGCCGATGTCGATATGGCGCGACTCATTGAGCCACTTGGGCAGCCAGAACAGATAGAACCACCACACCGGATCGGTCAGCAGCTTGCCGAAGACAAACGCCCACGTTTCGCGGTACTTGAGCACCGACAACCAGCTGACTTTCTGCTCGACGACTTCCTCGCGATCCGCATTGATGTAGTCGAGTTCTTCCTTCGACACCAACGGATGCTCCGAAGGCTGCCGATAAACCAGCATCCACACCGCCAACCAGATGAAACCGGTCGCGCCGCCCGCGATGAACGTCGCGCGCCAGCCCCACATCACGGCAGCGATCGGCACGAAGGCCGGCGCCACGATGCCGCCGATCGTCGCGCCCATGTTCCAGAAGCCCGTCGCTAGCGCGCGTTCCTTCTTCGGAAACCACGTGGCGGTAGTGCGGATCGCAACCGGAAAATTGGCCGCCTCGCTGAAGCCGAGCAGACCGCGCACGGCCGCGAAGCCCGGCACGGTCGATGCCACCGCGTGGAGCATCGCCGCGAGACTCCACAGCGCCATCGCGCTGCCGTAGACCTTCTTCGTGCTGACGCGATCCGCGATGCGGCCGAAGATCGCGAGACCCACCGCATAGGCGACCGTAAACACCATCACGGTCTGCGCGTACTGCACCTGGCTCCAGCCGATATCCTTTTGCAGCAGCGGCGCGAGCAGCCCGAGCATCTGACGATCCATGTAGTTGATCGTCGTCGCGGCGAAGATCATCGCGCAGATGGTCCATCGGTATCGTCCGACGGCCGTGCATGCGACGGCCGTCGTGGCTTCTATCGTTTTCATCGTGTCTCCTAAGGTTTCTGGAAATAGTGTCTATACGGTTGTTCGATGCAGTCAATGCGCGGAGGCGGGCATTCCTTCGCGCGGGCTCATGCGGGAGAAGAACACGACCCCGGCGGCCACCACCGACATCACCGCGAGTCCAGTGAGGCCGCCCTCGATCGAGCCGGTCTTCTGTTCGAGGAAGCCGAAGTCCGCTGGCGCGACGAAGCCGCCGAGGTTGCCGATCGAGTTGATCAGCGCCAGCACTGCGGCGGAAATCCGCGCGTCGAGATAGCCCTGCGGGATCACCCAGAACAGTGACGAGGCGGCCTTGAAGCCGATCGCAGCAAAGCAGATCGCGACGAACGAAAACACCGGGCCGCCCTGGCCGGCCGCATACATGCCGACCGCGGCGATCAGCAGCGCGCACGCGACCCACGCCTGCTGGAACTTGAAGCGCGCCGCGAGCATCGCGAACAGATACATCGCCGCGATCGAGATCAGCCACGGAATCGAGTTGTACAGGCCGACCTGGAAATCGTTGAAATGGCCCATCTTGCGGATGATGCTGGGCAGCCAGAAGGTCGCGCCGTAGATGGTCAGCGATACCGCGAAGTAGATCAGGCAAAAGATCAGGATTTGCGGATCGCGCAGCAGCGCGCCTATCGATGGCTTGACCGGGTGCGCGGCGGCGCGCTGGCGTTGCTCCTCGCCGACCGCATCGAGCAAGGCGTCCTGCTCGGCGCGGGTGAGCCACGCGGCGTCGCGCGGCTTCGAGTCGAGCCACAGCAGGATGAAGCCCGCGAGCACGACCGAGAACATGCCTTCGATGATGAACATCCACTGCCAGCCGCGCAGCCCCGCGCCTTCGATCAGCATCAGGCCGCCGGAGATCGGCCCGGACAGCACCGACGCGAGCGCCGAGCCGCTCAGGAAGATCGCCATCGCCTTGCCGCGCTCGTTGCTCGGCAGCCATTGCGTGAAGTAGTAGATGACGCCGGGAAAGAAGCCCGCTTCGGCCGCGCCGAGCAGGAGCCGCATCGCGTAGAACGACGTTTCGCCGCGCACGAACGCCATGCCGGCCGCGGCCAGCCCCCACGTGAGCATGATGCGCGCGAGCCACAGCTTCGCGCCGTAGCGCTGCAGCAGGATGTTCGACGGCACTTCGAAGATCGCGTAGCTGATGAAGAAGAGCCCCGCGCCGAGCCCATAGGCCGCCGCCCCGATGCCCAGATCGGCGCTCAGATGCTGGCGCACGAAGCCGATGTTCACGCGGTCGATGTAGTTGACGATGAACATCACGACGAACAGCGGCAGCACGCGCCATTTGATCTTGCGCACCGCGCTCGCCAGCGCGCTGGCGCGCTCGGGCCGCGCCGTGTCGGCAATCGGGCTACTCATGGGGTTGTCTCCTTCGATGGCGACGCGCGTTGCGCGTCGCGGGCCTCGTAGGCGCGGATTGGAAGCGGGAGCTAAAAGCGCGGATTCTTGCCGGTGAAGCCCGGCTCGTACTTGCGCATCTGCGAGAGGTCATCGCGATTGCGCACGCCGCACGACAGATACTGCGCATACAGTTCGGCGAGCCGCTCGCGGTCGAGCTCGACGCCGAGGCCCGGCGTGGTGGGCACGCGCACCGAGCCGTTGTCGAACTCCACGCGGCCGCCCTTGATGACTTCTTCCTCCTGCCACGGATAATGCGTGTCGCACGCATAGGTCAGGTTGGGGATGCTTGCCGCGACGTGCGTCATCGCCATCAGGCTGATGCCGAGGTGCGAGTTCGAGTGCATCGACATGCCGAGATCCCACAGCTTGCACATGCGCGCGAGCATCTGCGTCGCGCGCAGGCCGCCCCAGTAGTGGTGATCCGACAGCAGGACCTTGACCGAACCCATCTCGGCGCCGCGCTGGAAATCTTCCATCGTCGTGATGACCATGTTGGTCGCGAGCGGCAGGCGCGTGTGCTTCGCCAGTTCGGCCATCCCTTCGAGACCCGGGCACGGGTCTTCGTAGTACTCGAGCAGCTCGTCGAGTTCAGGGGCGGCGGCGATGCTCGTTTCGAGCGTCCAGTTGGCGTTCGGGTCGAGGCGCAGCGGCACGCCGGGGAACGCCTGATGCAGCGCGCGCATGCAGGCGATTTCGTGTGCCGGTTCGAACACGCCGCCCTTCAGCTTGATGCTCTGGAAGCCATACAGCTCGATCATTCGCCGCGCCTGCGCGACGATCTGCTCGGGGCTCAGGCCTTCGCCCCAGGCGTCGGGCGCATAGGGCTTGTCGACGTGCTCGGCGTATTTGAAGAACAGATAGGCGCTGTAGGGCACGGCGTCGCGCACCTTGCCGCCGAGCAGATCGACGATCGGCGCGCCGACGATCTGCCCTTGCAGATCGAGCATCGCGACTTCGAGCGTGCTGATGACTTTCGGCGCGTTCTTCGCCGAGTGCGAGCCCGGCGCGAGTTCGAATTCGACCGCGCCCGGGCTCGCCTTGATCGACGCTCGCACGCGCTCTTCCATCCGATTGAGGTCGAACGGCGACAGGCCGGTCACCAGCGGCTTCGCCTGTTCGAGCACGCGCAGCATCGGTTCGTCGCCATAGGTCTCGGAGATGCCGACGCGGCCGTCGCTCGTCTCCAGCTCGACGATGGCGCGCAGCGCCCAAGGTTCGTGGATTCCGGCGGCGTTGAGCAGCGGGCCGTCGCGGAAGGCGATCGGGGTGATGCGCACCTGCGTGATGGTGATGTCGCGAGTCATGATGGCATTCGGCACAAGAAGAGTTTGATGGGACGGATGGTAAAGCACTAATGTATTAGTGCGTTACTGGGGTAAGTACCCATGTGCACTGTTCGCGGAATTCCGCTCGCAAGCCCGCTGGAAGGGGCGCACGTCGGCTATAGTACTAGTGCCTCAGCGGACCGCCATGCCGGGTCACGCCTGCTTCCATGCTTCAGTTTTCTGCCATGAAAAACCATGCTCATTCGTCGACGGTAACCCGGCTCGACCGCTCCCGCCACGCCGCGCCGCAAGTATTCGAACGACTGCGCGAAATGATCCTTTCCCTCGAACTCACGCCGGGTACGGTGCTGTCGCGCACCGAGCTGGCGAACCGCTACGGGCTCAGCCAGACGCCGGTGCGCGACGCGCTGATGAAGCTCGGCGAGGAAGGTCTCGTCGACATCTATCCGCAGCACGCGACGGTCGTCAGTCAGATCAACGTGACGTCCGCGCTGCAGGCGCATTTCCTGCGCCGCTCGATTGAACTCGAAGTGGTGCGCACGCTCGCGCAGCAGCGCGACGCCACGCTGATCGCTGAACTGCGCCTGACGATCGCGCGGCAAACGGAAGTGCTCGACCTGAAGAACTACGAGCAGTTCTCGCTGCTCGATCAGGCGTTTCATCGGCAGATGTACGAGGCGGCCGGCGTGCCGCAGCTATGGGATCTGGTGCGTAGGTTGAGCGGCCATATCGACCGGCTGCGGCGCCTGAATCTGCCGGTGGAGGGCAAGACGATAGCGGTCGTGCGCGATCACACCGAGATCGTCGATGCGATCGACAAAGGCGATGTCGAGGCGGCGCAGGCAGCGCTACGCAAGCATCTGTCGGGGACGCTGAGTCAGATCGATCAGATCCGCACAAGTCATCCAAATTTTTTGGCGGACGAGTGAGCGTTCGCTGAATCGCTGGCTACGGCTGGTTCACGGTCATTCTGAATGGACCGCCGTTCGCCGCCGCGTGGGGTACCGCTTCGTTGAGCGGACCGCAACATCCTCGTTTTCATGTTCATCGAACCGGAAGCACGGCGGCTGTTCGGACCCGCCTGGGAAAACGAAGCGCGCCGCATGTGGATCGCGCACGACGCGAAGGCCCTAGGGTCTGTTTACATATGGAACGCACGTGCGTTGCCGCGAGAAGGGCCGCTCGCAAGGATTGCGACGCCGCGAATACTCGACGTATTCGCAAGGAGCATGACGCAGCGAGCGGCCCTTCTCGCGGCAACCCCAGTTCTGAATTTCATTCCAGGGGAATGCCCGCTATCGGCCGCAGGGCGGCGTCGTGCGTCGCTCACGTGGCGCGGCCACGCAGCGCTCCTTACTCCTTGCCCTGCGGCCGATAGCGGGCATTCGCACGTGCGTTCCATATGTAAACAGACCCTAAGACCTTGGTCCGATTGACGCGACAGCCACGCGTGGCACCCTTGTACAAAGTCGGCACACTCGTGTTCAATCTGTCAGGGAGGTCACCATGTTTTCATGGAGCCGGGAGTTCGCGGTCGCGGTCACGGCTGTGTTCGTGATGGCTTGCGCGGGAAGCTCCTGGGCAACCGAACAGGCTCAGCAGCGTCGCGCCGGACGTGACGTTCGCCAGGAGACACGCCAGGGTTCCCGCCACACGAAGCAGGAGTGCCGGGCCACGGACCAGAAGAGCAATTCGCAATGCCGGCAGGACAAGCGGCAAACCAAGCAGAACGGCCGTCAGGCGGCCAGGAATATCAAGTATTGAGCGTTTGCGTTCGCGTGCGCCAGCTGGGCACTGAACCAGCGACAGCAGGGGATGGCAGACACCACGTCCACCAGATCAAGCGGGGAAGCTGATGCGAGCCTGCCGATACGTAGCGCTTTGCACCTTGCCGTTCATGATCGTCGGCTGTAACACGCCTCCGATCGCGCCGGGCAAGCCGGTCGATATCCCGACTGCCCTCGAGCAGGTTCTCCAGGGCCTGTGCAATTTCCGCAAAGATCAGGCCGGCCGGAAGCAGGATCTGGGCGCTGCAATCGACTCTATCACCGTGGAACTCGACCTGACCGTCGACGGAGCGAGAAATCCCCCAGTGGCGGTTGCGCCGGATATCCAGTTCATTCCCACGGTTAGCTATGGTCAGATCATGACGGCAAACAGAGGTAGCAGACTCGTGCTTACGCTGAAAAACACTGGCAGCGGTGCCCACGGCGGCGACTGCGATGTCACCGCGCCGGCCAGGTAAAGACCACTTTCGCTCGCCATAGCCTATGGCTTTGCGAAAGCGGACAACTGGGCACTTGCCGCGCGTCGAACAGCGCGGCAAGTGCAAGCGTTGCACGTCAACCTTGGGCGATGCTCTCCCACGCGCCCGATTGAGCCGAGCGGAACACGGCATCGATCACCCGCATATTCGCGCGCGCATCTTCTAGCGGAATAGCCTGCGGGCCCCCACTCAGGATCGCCTCCGCGAACGTGGCGGCGGCTACGCCATATTGATCGCACACCGCAAGCTCCAGCCAGCGATCAGTCGCGACACCGTCGCTATTGTGCTCACTGATTAGCAGGCGCGTCGGTCGATCGTTTGGTGCATTGAATGGAATTTCGACTTCGATTCGCCCCTTGGTACCGTGAAATTGCATCCGCTGGTACGGATAGGTCTGAGTCGAGTAAAAGAAACTCGCCTGCACGCCATCGAAGTCCATCAGCACGGAGCCGAGCCGGTCCACTTTGAAGGTCGGATCCTGCTCCACCAGCGCAACTACGCGCCGTGGCTCACGCCCGATAGTGAAGCGCGACGTCGTGATCGGATAACAACCAATATCGAGCAGACCGCCGCCACCTAGCTCGCTCTTGTTGCGGATATTGTGTTCGTTCGTGTTGTGATAGGTGAAACCGCCGGTCACTGCCCGCAATTCGCCGATCGCGCCTTCGTCGATCAAGGTCCGCACCTTCAACCATTGCGGATGCGTGCGAACCATGAACGCTTCCTGGATGTATCGGCCGTTCTTGTCGCGCGCGGCGATCAGCCGTTCAACCTGTTGAGCGTCCAGGCTGATCGGCTTCTCACACAGGACGTGCTTGCCCGCCTCGACCGATTTGATCGTCCATTCCACGTGGAGATGATTGGGTAATGGAATATAGACCGCGTCGATTTCCGGGTCCGCGAGGAGCGCCTCGTAACTATCGTATGCGACAGCCAGACCATACCTGGCCGCGGCTTCCCGCGCCTTCTCCGGAGAGCGTGACGCGATGCCTTTCACCCGACACTTCGGCGCGTTGTGCATGGGCACGACCACCTTGTCGTTGATCTTTGCGGCGCCCAAAATTCCCCAGACTATTTCATCCTTTGCCATGACATCCCTTTATTCGATTGCGTATCCGATGAGTCGAGCAGGCTGAACATTCGCGTGAGTCGACAAGTCGCGTGAGTCCGCGAACGACCAGAAGCACGCGATCGTATCAGTTTAACCGTGTCGCCCCGCGATACCCGATACCCGGTCCGACCGAAGGCACGATCGCGACTCGTCAGCTAGACCTCGGTCCGCCTGAGCAGATAGCCGAGGCCGCCCACCCGATACCATCGGTAGCCGAACGGCTCGAGCACCACCGCGTGGCGGCGGCCATCGTCGGACTCGCTGTGGTCGTCGGACAGAAGATTGATCAGCGACTGTCTACCCGGTTCGTCGGAGCTTAGGCGGAATTCGACGGTACACGCTTCGGCGCGGAAATTATGCAGAAACAGCACGGAGTTGTTACGCCACTGATAACTGAGCGCGAGCACATTGTTTCGCGAGGTAGGCAGCACTTCGAAGTCCCCCCAGCTGATTTCCGGTACTTCCTTGCGCATGCGAATCATCCGCTCCGTCCAGTTGAGAAACGAATCGGGATCGCGTCGCTGCTTCGCCACGTTGACCCGCTCGAAGCCATAAGCCCCGCCGCAGATCGTCGGGACGGGCGGGTTTGAATGACTGGTAAAGCCGCCTTGCGGCTCGCCCGACCATTGCATCGGCGTGCGCGCACATTGGCGCTCGGGCAGGCGCAGGTCGTCGCCCATGCCGATTTCATCGCCGTACCGGAACACGGGCGTGCCGGGCAAACTCAACATCAGGCTGTAGGCAAGTTCAAGGCGGCGTCTGTCGCCCGACAGCATCGGCGCAAGTCTGCGGCGGATGCCGCGCCCATACAGCTGCATGTCGGGGTCCGGAGCGAACGCGGCGAACACTGCCGCGCGCTGAGCGGGCGTCAGCCGGCCCAGATCGAGTTCGTCGTGATTGCGCAGAAACACCCCCCATTGCGCGCTCGGCGGCCGTGGCTTCGTCGCAAGGAGCGCGTCCTTCAACGGCTTCGTGTTGCCCGTCGCGAGCGTGTAGAACGTGTTTTGATTGACCCGGAAGTTGAACATCATCGGCAGGCGCTCGCCCTCGTCGCCGAAGTATTGGAGGTCGGTTTTGGGCGGCACGTTGGCTTCGGCCAGAATGATCGCATCGCCCTCGCGCCACTGCAGAAACTCGCGAAACGTTCGCAACATGTCATATTGCTCGACGGGGCGGCGCACCTTCGGGCCCTTCGTCGCGATGACGAAGGGCACCGCGTCCATGCGGAATCCGGAAACCCCCAGCTGGATCCAGAAGCCCATGATCTTCAGCAATTCCGCCTGCACATGCGGATTCGATGTATTCAGGTCCGGTTGAAAATCATAGAAACGATGAAAGTACCAGCGTCTCGCCCGCTTGTCGAAACTCCAGGTCGACTTCTGCACGCCCGGAAACGCGACGCCACGTTGCGCATCGGGCGGTTTGTCGTCCGACCAGACATACCAGTCGCGATACTTCGAAGCGGGATCGCTGCGTGCTTCCAGGAACCACGGATGCTGGTCGGACGTGTGATTGACCACCAGATCGATGATGACGCGCAAGCCCCGCTCGGCGCACGCATGCGTAAGCTCGGCGAAATCGCCGAGCGTGCCGTACTTCGGGTCGACGTTGTAATAGTCGCAAACGTCGTAACCGTTATCGCGTCCGGGCGAGGGGTGGAAGGGCATCAGCCAGATCGTCGTCATGCCAAGCCCTTGCAGGTAATCGAGCCTGCGCATCAGGCCCTGGAAGTCGCCGACGCCGTCGCCATTCGCATCCATGAAGGTGCCTACCGAGAGGCAATAAATGATCGCGTTCTTGTACCAGAGGTCATTGAGCATAGGTTCCGCGCATAGCGCCAAAACGATCGATCGCCAAGAGGAATTGCAATGTCGGAGCTTGCGTGGTGGCAACGCGGCGTGATCTATCAGATCTATCCGCGCTCGTTTCAGGACAGTAACGGCGATGGCATCGGCGATCTACCCGGCATCAGCGCGCGGCTTGAATATGTCGCGGCGCTAGGCGTCGATGCGGTGTGGATCTCCCCCATCTACCCGTCGCCCATGGCCGACTTTGGCTATGACGTCGCGGACTACTGCAACATCGATCCGATATTCGGCACTCTGGACGGGTTCCAGCAATTGATGGGCCACGCACATCGGCTTGGGCTCAAGGTGCTGCTCGATTTCGTGCCGAACCATTCGTCGAGCCGGCATCCGTGGTTCGAGGAAAGCCGCTCGTCACGGGCCGATCCGAAACGGGACTGGTATCTGTGGCGCGATCCCGCGCCCGATGGCGGGCCGCCGAACAACTGGTTGAGCCGCATGGGAGGCTCGGCGTGGGAGTGGGACGAGGTGACGGGACAGTACTACTATCACGCGTTTCTGTGGGAGCAGCCTGATCTGAACTGGAGAAACCCGCAAGTACGCCGCGCGATGGATCAAGTGCTGCGATTCTGGCTGGATCGCGGGGTGGACGGCTTCCGCGTGGACGTGCTGTGGCTGTTGATCAAGGACGCGCGGTTTCGCGACAATCCGCCCAATCCCGGCTATCGGCCCGGCGAGCCGGAACATCATCGGCTCTTGCAAAGTTACACGGAGGATCAGCCGGAAGTGCATGAAATCGTCCGCTCGATGCGAGCCACACTGGACGAGTACGGCGAGCGCGTGCTGATCGGCGAAATCTACCTGACTGTCCCGCAACTGGTGAAGTATTACGGCGTGAACGGCGAAGGTGTGCACATGCCATTCAATTTCCAGCTGCTCAACGCGAGATGGGTCGCGCAGAACATCGCCCGCATGATCCGGGATTACGACATCGCGTTGCCCGAATACGGGTGGCCGAACTGGGTGCTGGGAAACCACGACAATCCGCGCGTTGCATCGCGCGTCGGCGCGGCGCAGGCGCGGGTGGCCGCTGTGCTGCTGTTGACGCTCCGAGGGACGCCGACGCTCTACTACGGCGATGAGATCGGCATGCCGGATGGCTATATCGCGTCAGATGAGATCCAGGACCCGGCGGAACTCCGGCAACCGGGCATTTGCCAGGGGCGCGATCCCGAGCGCACGCCTATGCAATGGGATGGCTCGCTGGCGAATGCGGGCTTTACGGACGGCAAATCGTGGTTGCCGATTGCGACGGCGACGAGCGTGCGCGAACAGCACGGCGACATGTCGAGCATGTTGTCGCTCTATCGGCGCCTGCTGAGCCTGCGCCGCAGCAACGCCGCGCTCGTGCGGGGCACGATCGAGAACGTCGTTGCTGACGGCGACGTGCTGACCTATGAACGGCGATACGGCAATCAACGCCTTTTCATCGCGCTGAACATGGGCGTCGAAGATGCCACCGTGCAGTCGCGCCCGGGCATGGTGTTGCTATCGACGGTGAGTACGCGCATCGGCGAAACCTTCGTGGAGGGCGCCAACTGGCTTGCCGCCAGCGAGGCGGTCATCGTGATTCTTACGCGAAGCTTGTCCGATGCCGTGCGGCCAATTAACGGGCCGAACGATGCAGTTCGGTAGTTGTCCCCCAAGGTGCTTCAACCTCATTGGTTTCCACGAGCAATTGCGGAGTCGCCCGAGTGCGATCCGGCGGCCGCGCTCGCGCTCGAGCGTCAAAGCCGATCACGCAGCGGTCAAAGGCGCGGCGCTGGCACTCTCATCCATCGATGAAACGGTACTGCGGATGCGCGCCGCGATTCGCGCGTCGAGCGGCGTGTACACGAGCATGCTCAGGTCTGGCCGACCATCGACGGCGAACAGCGAATACTCCATTTCGACGGTCCCGAACGCAGGATGCAGCAGGCGCTTAACGTGGTGTCCTTCGCTGTGGCCGAATACCTGGTTTTCGCGCCACATGCGTTCGAAGTCCGGGCTCGTGCGACACAGATCGTCGACCAGATCGCCCACCTCGGAAGCGAGCCCCGCGCGAGCAACGTCCGCTCGGAACGTCCCCACGACGAAGCGCGCGACACTCTCCCAGTCGTGCTGTTTTGCCCGGACGGCCGGATCGCCGAACAGGAAGCGCAGGATGTTGCGCTGGCCCGGCGGCAGCGCGCTGTAGTCGGTCAGCACCACGGCTGCGGCGCGATTCCACGCGACGACGTCCCACGTCGCGGTCTTGATGATCGACGGGCTGGCATCGAGTGAATCGAGCACGCGTTGCAAGCGCGGGTCCACTGCGTCGGTGGACCGGTAGCGCACTTCCGGGGGGAGTCCGAGGCCCAGCATGAAAAGATGTTCGCGCTCGGTATTCGTCAGCATCAGCGCCGCGCAGATGCGCTCGAGCACCGCGGCGGATGGCGCGCCGCCGCGGCCCTGCTCGAGCCACGTGTACCACGTCGAGCTGATATTCGCGCGCTGCGCCACTTCTTCCCGGCGCAATCCGGGCGTGCGCCTGCGGCCCGAGAAGCCGAAGCTGGCCGGATCGAGCCGCGTGCGGCGGCTGCGCAGAAAGTCCCCGAGGGTTTGGGCGGTGTTCACTGGGATGATTAACCTGTTAGTCGCTTTACCGGGATAAGCTCACTACTTCAATAGCATAGTGAATGATCGCATAGTGCGTCGGTGGCTATTCTGGAGACTTGACCATGCGAATCTTTCTGACGGGCGCAACCGGGTTTATCGGCTCGGCTTTGGTGCCCGAACTTATCCACGCCGGGCATCAGGTCATCGGCATGACCCGGTCCGATCAGGGCGCGCAGGCTCTCAGCGCAGCCGGTGCGGAGGTCCATCGCGGCACGCTCGAAGAGACCGACAGCCTGCGCAGCGGCGCCGCGAAGGCGGACGCCGTCGTTCACCTTGCTTTCGACCACGATTTCTCGCACTTCGTGGAGAACTGCGAGAAGGACAAGCGTGCTATCGCTGCACTGGGCTCGGCGCTGGCCGGCTCGGATCGGCCGCTTCTGATCACGTCGGGCACGGGCGTCGGCAGCCGCGATAACGCGCAGCCGGCCACCGAAGAGGTGTTCAACACCAGTCACCCGAACCCGCGCATCGGCTCGGAGCTGGCCGGCAACGTGCAGCTGGAGGCGGGCGTCAACGTGTCGGTGATGCGCTTGCCGCAAGTGCATAACCCGTACCGGCAAGGCCTCATCACGCCGCTCATCCAGATCGCGCGGGAGAAAGGCGTGTGCGCATATGTGGAGGAGGGACGCAACCGCTGGCCGGCGGGGCATCTGTCGGATGTCGTGCGGCTGTACCGGCTCGCGATCGAGAAGGGCGAACGCGGTGCGCGCTATCACGCGGTCGGCGAAGAAGGCGTTAGCGCCCGCGAGATCGCCGAGGCGCTCGGACACGGCCTGAAGTTGCCGGTCGTCTCGATCGCGCGCGACGAGGCGCAGGCGTACTTCGGATGGATGGCGATGTTCGCCGCGCTCGATATGCCGGCATCGAGCGCGCAGACGCAGGCGCGTTTGGGCTGGCGACCGACAGGTCCGACGCTTCTCGCGGATCTGAACGAAGCGCGTTACGTTCAGGTGTCCGCGTAGCTTTCGCTGTCGCTGTCGCTGTCAGCCGCCGTCGCACGAGAACAAACCTGGGAGCAACCATCGCCGCCATCATAGGTGTTTCATTACGCCACTCGCCAGCTTGCGCAGTTCGTCGAACTGCGTGACGAGCTGGAGGCACAGAACAAAGGCCAGCGTCGCTGCGGGCGCCGGGTGGCGTTCGGTCCATCGCAGCACCGGCGTCGCGTAGCGTACGCGGATCGCATCCCGCGTCATCACCAATGTAATCACGATTCCCACCGCGGTGCCCACCAGCAAATCGGTCGGATAGTGAAAGCCGAGATAGGCGCGCGGAAGGCAAATGAACAGCGCAGTATAGAGAAGCGCCAGCACGCCGACGCGCCGCGACATCAGGAAGATGCCGGTGGCCACCGCCATCCATAGCATCGCGTGATCGCTCGGGAAGGAACTCCAGTTGGTCAGCACTGCGTCCTTGATTTCGCCGCTGGCAAAGCGCAGATGCAGTTCGGTGTCGTAGACGGGGCGCACCCTGAATGGCAACCAGTGAGTCAGCAGTCTTCCGACGAAGAGCGCCACGATGCCGCTGACAAGCGTCGCGAGAACCATTTCTCGCCGCCATTCGCGGCACTCGTCTTGCTGAAACCACATCCACCACAGCACGGGAATGAGTACGAGGCCTTTGAAGGTGTACAGGTTGTCGATGGCCTGGATGGATAGAGTCGCGAAATGGCCGAAGTGTATGTTGGACAGATATGTTTCGATGGACAAATCGAAGCTATTCATTGTTTTCTAAAGAAATTGAGCCGGTCGCGGATGAGGGTCAGCATAATTCATCGCATGCACGGCATTTTTTGGCGCTTACTTTCACTGACAATTTTTACCGCGCAATTTCATCGCTAACTTTCAGTGACCCTGTGGACGCTCATAACAAGGGGAGGCGTGTGATTGAAATGCGCTCGTCCTGTCCAGCGCTGAGTCACCGCGCAGGATGCGGCGATACACTGTAGCCGGATCTTTCAAGGAGGCCGTCATGAAACTGGTCGACTGGAACATTCAGTGGGGATGCGGCGTCGACGGCCGCGTCGACCTCGGACGGATCGTGCGGGAAGCACGCGCGTTGTGCGACTTCGACGTCCTGTGTCTGCAGGAAGTCACGCGCGGCTTCAACGAAGAACCGGCGGCCGGCGGACTGAAAGGCGCGCCATCGTCCGATCAGTTCGCCGAACTTGCCGCTCTGCTGCCGGAGATGACCGTGCTCGATGCGATCGGCTCCGATCTGCCCTCGTTGGGCGCGAGCCGTCATCGGCGGCAGTTCGGCAATGCCATCGTGACCCGTTTGCCGGTTCGTCAGGTGCTGCGCCATTCTCTGCCGTGGCCCGCGGACCCCGCCAAGCCGTCGATGCTGCGCGTCGCGCTCGAAGCGGTGCTCGAAGCCGACGTCGGTCCGCTCCGAGTCATCAGCACGCACCTCGAGTTCTATTCGGAGAAACAGCGGCTCGCACAAGTGGCAAGACTGCGCGAGTTGCATCAGGAGGCGTGCGCTCACGCGCGCGCTCCCGCGCGTGGCGAAAAGCCGGACAGTCCGTTTGCCGATACGGCGCGCCCGGTCAGCGCGATTTTGTGCGGAGACTTCAACAGCGCATTCGAAGACACCGCCTTTTGCCGAATGCTCGAACCGATCACCGACGCTCCGGCGTTCGTCGATGCGTGGGCCCGCGCGCACCCAGGCGAGCCGCGTGCCGCGACGGTCGGCCTATACGATCACGAGCAATGGCCCGACGGACCATTCGCGTGCGATTTCGTTTTCGTCACGGAAGACCTGAGCGCACGCATTGCATCGTGCGATGTCGATCAGCACAGCCGCTCGTCCGATCATCAGCCGATGTGGCTGGAACTGCGTTGAAGGGACTCGGAGTTACCGCCCCGTTATTGGCGCAGGAAAATCTGACCACATGATTCGGCGGGATGCTTAAGGTGCTGTTAAGGGTTGCTCTGCGATGGTTGAGCCTATGTTCAAGCCATGAGAATAGTGAGCACGTCACATGAATAGCAACCCGTCGCAAACTCGCGCGCATGCACTCAGTAAAGTCCCGCAGATCACGCTGGGCTTCTGGATCATCAAAATCGCCGCCACGACGCTTGGCGAAACGGGCGGCGATTGGGTGACCATGTCGCTCAAATTGGGTTATCTGATCGGCACCGCGATTTTTGCGGTTATTTTTATTGGGCTGGTCGCAGGGCAGATCAGGGCGGAGCGGTTCAATGCCTCGCTCTATTGGGCGACCATCGTTGCAACGACCACGCTCGGTACCACGCTGGCCGACTTCTTCGATCGTTCGGTGGGAGTCGGCTATCCGGGCGGTGTAGTCATCGTCTTCGCGCTTCTGCTTGCGAGCCTGGGCGTCTGGTACAAATCGGAAGGTACGGTGGCGGTGCAGAGCATAACCACGCCCAAAGCCGAGTGGTTCTATTGGGTGACGATCCTCTTTTCGCAGACGCTGGGTACGGCCTTGGGCGATTGGGTGGCGGGATCGGACCGAGGCGGTCTGGGGCTTGGCTATGAGTACGGCGCTTTGATCTTCGGTGGGGGGCTGCTGATCGTCGGTGCGCTTTATTACTGGTCGCGGCTGTCACGGACCGCTATATTCTGGGCGGCGTTCATCCTGACGCGTCCGCTTGGCGCGACCTTGGGGGACCTGCTCGACAAACCCATTTCTCAAGGTGGGCTCGAGATCAGCCGACTCTATGCGTCGGTGATTCTGTGTTCGTTCATGGCGCTCTGCGTGATTTTCTTACCGCAACGTCCTGCTGGGCGAGCGATGCGGTAGATGGCGCGAAGAGGCTACGAATGTTCGGGAATAGCCATTGCTTGCCCGCTTTCGCCGCGACACCGACGCGCAGAACGAGCGCGTCGACCTATCGGTAGCGCGCCCGCTCGACGTCCCGTTCAATCGAGGCCGACATGAAGAATCCGTGGACGAAGAAGAACCCGTTCCTGAGCATGTGGTTAAGCGGCGCCAATACCGTCGCCAACTCAGCGCGGGTAAGAACGACAGCGGCAGCCAAACGCGCGACCTCCACATTCTGGAGCGCCGCACTCACCCCACCGAAGCCGAAGAAAAGCAGAAAGACGCGCCGCTGAGCGGACTCGTCCGCTGTCGGGCGAATATGCCGCCTGGCGTGCGCGACCGGACGCAGGGCGAATCTGGATCGGGCGTTTCTCGACTCTCGGGTGGCGCGGCGTTGTTTGCCGTGTCTGCTCCTTCGATTACGGCAGCGACGAGTTTGACGCAACGCATTGGCACAGTGCCAGTTCATCCTCGCGAAGCTCGGCCTCGGGAATTTCGCTGCGCGCTCAAACTGGATGCGGTCCTGTCAACCCGACCAAAACGGAAAAAAGAAGGAGCGCCATAGTCGGCGCTCCGTTCATTCATGGGTTACAGCAGGCAGGCTTACTTGATCGCAGTCAGGTAAGAGCCGGACAGGAAGCGTTGCGAACGCGGAATGGTCGCCGTGTAGGCCTGAATCGCGGCTGCCAGCTGCGGACGAATCAGGTTACGGTTGTAGTCGTAGATCGAATAGCCGTCGCCTTCGCCATTGCTCGGATCGCCGTTACGCACGACATACCAGAACGCCTTTGCCACCGAACCGTTGTTCATCAGAACCTTCAACTGGTTGAATGCGGCCGTTTGTCCGGCGTCCGTACCGTTGGTGCCATTGTTGGTCTCGGTCAGCCAGATCGGCTTCGCGCCACTGCTGACGAGGTTCGACACCGTGGTCATGAATGCCTGCACCATCATGTCGTATTCGGCGCTGCCGAAGTAGGGGTGAACGTCGACGACATCGATCGTGGTGTTCAACGGGCTGGAAGCACTCTTCGTGTTGTTACCCATTGCCTTGATGTAGTCGGTCGCCTGGATCAGCTCGCTGCCCGCGGGCGGTTTCCAGCCGTTATTCGGGTACGCCGAGTTGTAGAAGTACGAGATGCCCTGAGTGTGCAGAACCGTTTTGTAGCCCGACTGGCTTTTCGTGTTCAGGATCTGCCTGGCTTCCGAATAGAGCGTCTTGCTGCGATTCAGAATGTATCCGGAGATACCGTTCGGATCGCCGTAAGACGGGTCCGAAGCGGAGAACGACCAGTTGGTCTCATTGAACAGTTCGATGTCAGCCGTAAAGGGCAGAACGACGTCCATGAGCGAGCCGAGATACTTCGTGAACGTCGCGTCGCAGAAGTCGAGTCGCGGTGACGATGCGGTCGGCGGATTTTTGGTGGCCGGGCATTGGTATGCGCTAGACGGCGCGTACATGCCCACCTGGAAAAGAATCTTCATGCCGCGCGTGCGCGCGGCGTTCAGAAGCGACTTCAGAAAGGCCACTTTGTTGGGGTCCAGCGTGCTGCCGTCGGCCAGCGTCATGAAGTCCCACGAAACGCCGAGGCGAACCGTACCGACGCCCAATCCGGCAATCAGATCCAGGTCCTTTGAGCATTCGTTCAGCGCCGTCTGATCCGCACTCCAGAGATTGCAGTTCACGTCCATTGCAAAACGGTCATTTCCGCTTCCGGTGGGCGGCGGCTGCAGCGCCGCGAGTTGCTTGGCGGTGGCGGCGGTCGAAGTCGTCTGGGAGAACGCTGGCATCGATTGCCCGCACAACAGGGCTAAAACGGCGAACAGTGAGTAGAGTCTGAGTTTCATGGCTTAGCTATAAATTGCTACTGACCGGGGATGGGCCGAGAACGTTGGAATTACGTTTGCCGATGACCATCAGTGCCTGAAGCGATGGCATACGTAACGCAAACACGTCAAACGCGTGAGTCAACGGTCGCTGACATCACGATTGAAAATGCTCTTGCACGAGATATGCGGGTTTCGTATCGATCGTCGCGAAACGGTTCAATCGCCTTGTCCCGCCCGTTGCACCAGGGCGCGGTTATAAGGCTGACCGTTCGCCTGAACCGGCGGAGAGCCATTGTCGGGGGGCACTACGCCGTTGCTGTACGGATCTGTAGCCGCGTTCGCGACTGTGTCGGCAGGCAGGGAGTTGGCGGTCACGGACGCGGTGCTGCCATCATCGCTTGTTTCACCGCCACAACCTGCAAGGCTTAGTACGCCTGCGATAAATGCAAGCGCCGAAGCAGTTTTTGCGATCTGGGGAAGCCGACGAAATGACGGTTTTAGTCTTGGAGAGAGTCTGCTGAAGAAGGACATCTGTCTATCAGGCCGATGGAACCTGGCCGCTAAAACGAACAACGTTCGCGTGATAAGGACGTCGCCACGAAAAAATACGCAACAACACGAAGTAGAACTGAATAATGACCGGCTTTTTTCAAGAGCCGCCCGCTGCCGCACTCGCGTGGGGCACTAATCGCGCTTAATCTTCAGATTTAATGCGACCTACTGAAAACCCGCTTTCATCATTTTCAATCGGAAGATTCGGTAATTCGTCGCAAATTGCGAAGTTTTTCCAATTGAATTAAAATCGACAAGGTTTTCCCTGAGTGATCTGATGAATACGAATGATACAGAATTGGAACAATTCTTTCCCCATCGGACGTAACTAAGCGTAACAACGAAATTTGTGCTATGTGATCCTATCGGTAACGTGTCCCTCCTCCCTTCCCACGCTTATCCAGACGCGTTCTCACGCCCGAGTTCGAGATTCACAAAAAAACAAAAAAACCGTTACAAAATTGTTACTTGTCGCTTTTAGACAGTCGGGGTGCTTTAATTTCCGTCAATGTATGGTTCTTATCGGATGGCTCGGGACCTAATTAAATGACAATTAAATGTTCCGGTATGGTTTTAGAAAGAAAAATAATGCTGCCGAGGCATTTATATGCGCCGCACCGCTCGCATCAAATAAATCGCGGAATGCGAATTTTGCCACGGTTTGACTTTGTGCTTTGGAACAAGGAGACGGTCGGGAGCCAGGCGCGCGGAACCTGCATATCATCGCCAGCGAAACACGCGCAATGGCTCGCCGTGGTCGCGGCGAAACTCGAAGCCGCCAGAACACCGGCGCTGCTTGCTATTCGCCACCGCGGACTTGCCATCGTGCCGATGCTGAGACCTTGTTGGGCAACCCCTTCGTTGTAGGAGCAGGGCTTGGCAGTTCGGTAACGGTCAGCCGAGTCTCTTCGGCCAGGCCGACCTGGTCCGCCTGCCTGACGCGTCTTGCCGTCACGTTTGAGCGCGCAATCCATTTTCGCGACTTCGCCATTTCCGCCGCCTCACGACGAATCTCAGGACGACATAGGGTTCTGCTCGGGCTTTCTAAAGCACCCAGTTTTTGAAGTTTCATTGTTATGTGTCCGACCTCACAAAGCGGAGCAAGTCGCGGGCCTGACGCTGTCATTTTCCGGAAGGTTCTCTGCTACGCTCCCGAATGCCGTTAATTCGAAATTAGAAAGCGAACGTAGCCGTCGCGCGACTCGTGCGCATTATCGCGCGGGTAACACGCAATAAAAGATGGCGACGAATGGTTCTGCGAGCCATTACACGTTGCGGGAGATCATAGTCATGTTCCATCAACACGCGCTGACTCGCGCGGCGTTGCGTGCGTGCGCGCCGGTCCGAAGTCCGGGGCGTCGCGCGCTGTTGCGTGGCGTATCGGCCGCGGCGTTAGCAGGCGTTTCTTTTCCGCTATACGCGCAGCACGCAAGCGTAGGACTCGTCACACCGCCTATTCGTCTCGACGACTTCTGGCTGGTCGATCAAAGCGGCCAGAAACGGTTGCTAACCGACCTGTTGCGTCAGAAAGTGACTGCGTTGCAGACGATTTACACAGGATGCACTTCCGTTTGTCCTTTGCAGGGTGCGCTGTTCAGCACCGTTCAGCAACGGATTTCGCAGTTACAGCACCGCTACCCCGTTCAGTTGGTGTCAATCGGAATCGATCCGCTTTCCGACTCGCCGCCCGCGCTGCACGCATGGCTCATGCGCTTCCAGGCCGGACCCGAATGGCGGGCGGCCACGCCGACGTTGCAGGACGTCGACCGGATGCGCAGAGCGCTTTCGGGCAGCACCCTGCCACTCGGCAACATTGCCGATCACTCGACCCAAATCTACTGCTTCGATGCGAATGCAATGTTGCGCTGGCGAAGTGACGACCTGCCTCGCGCGGATCAAATTTGCGATGTACTGGGCGCATTAGGGCATGTGTAACCTACTGGACTGAGGCTATGTCACAAAACCGATCGTTTAGGATCCTCTCGCAATTGTTCGACAGGTGCGTGAAAGCGTTGCTGCTGATCACATTCATGGCGGCGCTTTCGATGTTCTCCACAGCTGCCGACGCGCAGACATCGAGCACGCTCACCGTCAACGGCACGACCTTGTGCGCCGACGTGAACGCTGAATCGAAGACGCCTGGCGCCTCGGTTATCGAGTGGACGTGCAATGGCGGGAATAACCAGCACTGGACACTAACGCAGAACAATGGGCTTTATCAGTTCGTCAACGTCAACAGCAACCTTTGCCTCGACATCTACGGTGTCAGCATGGATGCCGGCGCTGGGGCGGACCAGTGGACCTGCAATGGCCAGGCGAATCAAAGCTTTCAACTGATCCCGCAAGGTGGCGGCTTTGCAATCGTCGCGTCGCAGAGTCACCTGTGTCTGGCTGCTGCCAGCCTCACGGCGCAGGGCTCGAAGATCACGCAGCAGCCTTGCAGCGGAGCCGCTCTGCAGACGTGGCAGATCAGCGGCATGACCGCGAAAACATTGCCGGCGAAGTGGACTACACCCTATAACCTGTCGATCGTGCCGGCAGCTGCGGCGAATCTGCCCGATGGCAACGTGGTAGTGTGGTCCTCCGACCAGAAGCTGGACTTTACGTCTGGCGAAGTGACCCCCGGCAACACATACACCGCAATCTTTAACCCGACTACCGGCACGAGCAAACAGGTTCTCGTGACGAATACCGGCCACGATATGTTCTGCCCAGGCATCGTCAATCTTCCGGATGGCCGTATTTACGTCACTGGTGGCTCGAGCAGCGACGCGACGAGTTTCTACACGCCTTCGACTGGAAAATGGACGTCGGGTCCTCTAATGACTATTCCGCGCGCCTACCACGGCAGCGTAACGTTGAGCAATGGCAACGTATTCCTGGTGGGCGGCTCGTGGAACGGAGGCGAGGGCGGCAAGACCGGCGAAACCTGGTCACCGAGTACGGGTTGGCAGGTCAATAGCGCCATTCTCGCCGACTACATCCTCACGAACGACGCGGCTGGCATTTTCCGCTCCGACAATCATGCATGGCTGTTTGCGGCGGCAAATGGGCGAGTCTTCCACGCTGGTCCGAGCGTTGCCATGCACTGGTTCGATACCGCCGGCGCGGGCAGCGTGACGCCTGCCGGCAACCGGGGCAGCGATGCCGATGCGATGAACGGCAACGCCGTTATGTACGATATCGGCAAGATCCTGGCTGTAGGCGGTGCGCCGAGCTACGAGTATGCCAACGCGACTGCGGACGCCACGCTAATCGACATCAGCAGCGGCACCGCGGTGACTCAAACGCTTACGCCGATGAATTACCGCCGCGCCTTCAACACCAGCGTGGTCTTGCCGAACGGTCAGGTGGTAGTCCTGGGTGGAGAGGCGTTCCCGATAACGTTTTCGGACGACACCGCCGTGCTGGCGCCAGAGTTGTGGGACCCTACCACCAAGACTTTCTCGGTGCTCCCGCCGCAAGCCGTGCCGCGTAACTATCACAGCATCGCACTGCTGTTGTCGGACGGTCGCGTACTGAGTGGTGGCGGTGGACTGTGCGGAACCTGCTCGACAAACCATACGAACCTCGAAATACTGACGCCGCCGTACCTGCTCAACGCGGACGGCTCGGCGGCAACACGACCGACCCTCACAGCCGCGCCCACTACGGCACAGCTCGGGACATCGATCGCCGTAACGGGCAGCAGTGGCATCAAGGCCTTTGCGTTGATGCGCATGTCTTCGTCGACCCACGCGGTCAACAACGAGCAGCGGCGAGTACCCGTGACTTTCACGGTAGGAACGGCGGGCGAATATCTGATCAATATTCCTTCCGATCCGGGTGTCGTCGTACCTGGCTACTACATGCTGTTTGGCCTGAACGCGAAGGGCGTGCCGAGCGTTTCGCGCACGGTGCAGATCCAGTGATGGCGTTACGGTCACGGCGAACCGCGGCGCGTGCACTGGCGCTGGTGCTGGTGCTGGCGAACATCACGTATGTCGCGCATGGCGCGCCGCTTTGTGAGTCGAACGATCTCGGGTGTTCGATCTTCAACGGGCAGCATTCGGTTGAGGCGCAATTGCGCGACGACGATCGTCTGTTGCCCGGCTCGACCACGCGTTGCGCGAACTGCCATTCGCAAACCGGCTCGGGCGACGCATTCGCACCACCCTTGACCGCCGGCAACCTGTTTCCTGCGAAGAGTCGAAGGGACGGTCCGGCGAGCAGTTACGATCAGGCAACGTTCTGCAGGGCGCTGAGGGAAGGCATCGACCCGGTCAACGTGATGTTGCGCAAAGCCATGCCTCACTACCGGATATCCGAGACCGAGTGTGCGGCGCTCTGGCATTTCGTGACGAAGCGCTAGCACCTTTGCGTGCGGTTGCGCGAATTCGGTGCCGTTTGCTCCGCCAGCTTTTGTCGGTGTTTTCACGCTATACGGGCGCTTGTTCGAAATGATCGAAATAGTCACATCGCAATTGCGCAAGACCCAGTTGGTGCGAAAAATGCGGATGTGCGGCAGCGTACGGAGGTGCGGCAAGCCGTCGGATAGGCTGCGATGACGTCTGCTATGAATAACTCGATTTCTGTTTGCAGGCGAAATATATCGGATGCGAAAAAATTAGAAGTCTGCGCCAGATCTGGCGGAAGTCTCTTTTAGACGATAAGACGATTTATTTCGAGCACGCGGCGGGGGGTAGATCATAGGGATTTCCTCTCCGGGTGCGTTGCGAGCAGGACTGACGTACTCGGCCTGTGCGTCCGATTTCAGCCGTGACAAAAAGCGAGATCTGGCAACGCCGCATCGCCTGCACATTAAATCGAGCTTCCACCCTTTTCGTACACCCGCCCTGGGGTTTCGATGAATCAGAACTCTCTGCTTACGAATGCAGCCGTGCTCCGGAATAACGATGTAAGTCTTTCGCGTTATTTCGACGTTCTAATGGCCAACCGTTGGCTGGTCGGTGGAATCGCCGGCGGCGTGCTCGCCGTGGGCGTGGCCTACGCGTTTATCGCGCCGTCGGTGTACCAGGCCGATATTCTCGTGCAGGTTGAAGACAGCATTCCGAGCAGCAATTCAAAAAGCCCGCTGGGCGACGTCTCCAGCATGTTCGACGTCAAAACAGAGGCGACGGCTGAGATGGAAATCCTGCAGTCGAGAATGGTGGTCGGAAAAGCGGTCGACGATCTGCACCTCGACATCAGCGCAAAGCCCAGGCGCTTTCCATTGATCGGAGACTGGTTGGGCCGGCAAGCCCGGAGTCTTTCCGAGCCAGGTATCTTTGGATTTGGCGGATATGCATGGGGCGATGAAGCGATCAAGGTGTCCAGCTTCGACGTCCCGGAAGCATTCGAAGGCGAGAAGTTCGTTCTGACGGTTCTGGAGGGCGAACGCTACCGGCTGGAGCAGTCGGATCTCAGCGAGCCGATCGAGGGTCGCGTGGGCGAAAAGCTCGACACGAAACTGCCCGATGGCGCGATCACGCTGCAGGTCGATTCGCTGAACGCAAAGCCGGGCACGCAATTCATTCTGGAGAGACAGTCGCGCGACAAGACGGTGGAAAGCCTGCAAAACCGGCTGACGGTCTCGCAGAAGGGTAAAGACAGCGGCATCATCGGCGCGTCGCTGACGGGCTCTGAGCGGCTGCTGACGGCCAGCACGCTCGCCGAAATCGGCAATGCGTATGTTGACCAGAATCTGAAGCGCAAGGCGGCGGAAGCCGAGAAGTCGCTTGCGTTCCTGAGCGAGCAGCTGCCGCAACTCAAGAGCGACCTGGAGCGCGCCGAGGGACGCTATAACGACATGCGCAACCGCATGGGCGTGTTCAATCTGAGTGAGCAGGGCAAGGCCTATCTGGATCAAAGCGTAGCCACGCAGCGCAGCCTGCTCGAACTGAAGCAGAAGCGCGCGGAGATGGGCGCGATCTACGCGCCGGGTCATCCCGCGATCCAGGCGATCGATCAGCAGATCGGCATGCTGAGCAGCAAGATCGGAAGCTTGTCGCAGCAGGAACAGGCGTTGCCGGACCTGGAGCAGAATGCGGTGCGCCTGACCCGTGACATGAACGTGAACAACGAGCTTTACGTCGGCATGCTGAACAACATGCAACAGCTCAGACTGGTTCGCGCCGGCAAGGTTGGAACGGTGCGGTTGATCGATAACCCGGTGGTGCCGAAAGAGCCGATCAAGCCGAACAAGCTTCTGGTGATTATCTATGCTGCGTTGGGCGGCCTGATTCTGGGCGTGGGTGCGGCGTTCGGGCGTACGGCGCTGTATCGGGGCGTGACCGACGCGCAGGAGATCGAGGAGCAAACGGGCCTGAACGTCTATGCGAGCGTGCCGCTGTCGCAGGCGAAAGTCGCGCGAATCGGCAAGACGCCGAAGCTGCCCGCTGGCGAGAAGTTCCTGCTGGCGAGCGAGTTTCCGCGCGACCCGTCGATTGAAAGCCTGCGCCGACTCAGAACCGCGCTTCATTTTGCCATGCTGGAATCGGAATCGGGCGACAATCGCGTGCTGCTGACGGGGCCGACCGAACAGGTGGGCAAGTCGTTCCTTTCGGCGAATCTGGCGGCGGTCGTATCGGCGGCCGGCAAGCGGGTGTTGCTGATCGACGCGGACCTGCGCAAAGGTCATCTCGAGCAATACTTTGGTCTCGACTCGACCCCCGGCCTGGCTGACTATCTGTCGTCGGACGTGACGTCCGGCCCGGTGATCATGCGTGACGTGCGTCCGGGCCTCGACTTCGTTGCGCGCGGAGCGATACCGGAGAACCCGGCCGAGCTTCTGGTGAGCGAACGCATGCAGCAATTCCTCGCGAAGACGAGCGAATACGACATCGTGCTGATCGACACGCCGCCGGTGCTCGCCGTATCCGACGCGACCGCGCTTGCGGATAGCTGCGGCACCGTGTTGCTGGTGACCCGCTTCGAGACCACTTCCATTGCGCAGGTGGTGGAGGCGACCGCGCAGCTCAAGCAGGCGAATGCCCGGGTGAAGGGCGTGATCTTCAACGGGATCGATACGGATGTCTATCGCTATAGTCTGGGCGCGCGCGCAGACCTCTATCGCAGTGCTTCCTATCTCGATGCATTGCCCGCCAGCGGAAAGACGCAGAAAGACTAGCCTTCACGGCGCGAGGGCCGTCGTCAGGAATGGCGATGAAAAATCAGCCGACGTTCGGCGTGGATGATTGGCGGATATCAAAGACTCATTCGTCAGTGTCGCTGGAGTTGTACTGAGTCAGGCGCTCAATTTCGTTTCGATTCTATGGATCGGGAAGTTCTGCGGGCCGACGGCTCTCGGGTGCGTTTTATCCGCTCGTTAATCGGCTTGCGTCTGGAGGTTGCGTGCATGGCGGCGGACAAGGCCCAGGCCATGCGTGCAATGACGAGTTCCAGCGCCGTCGCCATACCGATCGGCCCGCGCTTGGTGGCCACGATCATTTCCGGCCCCTCCGATTCGATTCCGGTGATCGCCCTCGCAGTCGGCGTGTTTCTGCAACAGACTCTGGGTGAAGCGCTGACCAGCGAAAGGGAGTACACGAAGATCGCCACGGTCCGTTTCTTATCGATCACTGCGTTCGCCGGGCACTTCTTCTGCCTGATGGCGCTTTTGAAAGCTGAGCGCACGGGCACCGGCGTCTTCATCTATGGCGGGATCTTTCCGACCTCTCTGTTTGTGCCGGCCGGCGTCTGCCATTTTGATGCTGATGATATTCGTCCATCGCGACGCCGGCAGCTTCGCGCTCTCCTACCGCGTCGGCTATTTTCGTACGTCACGGTCTTCTGAACCCGCGCGCCGCTGGCGATGCAATGCGCTTGCCATTCTGAAGTTTGGCGCCGAAAGCGTGGCTAAACCCGTGGTATAGTGAGTTCGATTATTAGGTCGGCATCCATCCGCAAGCGGGACATTGCGCCCTTGTCAATCTCTGCCGGACTTTGGATCACCTTCATCACACTGTCCGGTGCCGCTAGGGAAGATCTCAAGCCATAGCTACGCCACCGATGACATCGTGCTGTTCAACTTCTCAAAATTCGATGTGGTCGTAAAGGGAGTGGAAGATGGTAACTTTCTTGACGCATGCCGCCTGTCTGCTGATCGGCGTGGCGATTGGGGTCTTCGCGTGTGCGCTTTGCGTTGCGCGCGCGAGAGGATCAAAGGAGGATAATTAGTCTCATCGCCCTCTTATGATTCATCCGTCATTGCGGATGTCCGCTGCTTCCTCTTTGCAACACCATCAAGCACGTTGGAGCAGGGCAGAACAGCAAAATGACGCAAACGGCGGAGTCGGCGTTCGCGTTTATCTCATCGATTGCAATTAGACGCCTTCACTGGACCGGGGTCAGGTAGGGACCCGATAGGAATCGCTGCGCTCGCGGGATGCTCGCGGTGTAGGCCCGAATAGCGGCGGCAAGCTGCGGACAAATCAGGTTACGGTTGTAATCGTAGATCGAATAGCCGTCGCCTTCCCCGTTGCTCGGATCGCCGTTACGCACGACATACCAGAACGCCTTTGCCACCGAACCGTTGTCCATCAGCACCTTCAACTGATTGAATGCCGCGAGTTGTCCGGCGTCCGTACGGGTCGCCCCGTTGTTGGTTTCCGTGATCCAGATCGGCTTGGGACCGCTAGCAACCAGATTCGAAACGGTCGTCTTGAACGACTGCATCAGCGTTTGGTAGTCGGCGCTGCTGAAGTACGGATGAACGTCGACGACGTCGATCTCGACGTTCAACGGGCTGGAAACACTCTTCGTGTTGTTACCCATTGCCTTGATGTAGTCGGTCGCCTGGATCAGTTCGCTGCCCGCGGGCGGTTTCCAGCCGTTATTCGGGTACGCCGAGTTGTAGAAGTACGAGATGCCCTGAGTGTGCAGAACCGTTTTGTAGCCCGACTGGCTTTTCGTGTTCAGGATCTGCCTGGCTTCCGAATAGAGCGTCTTGCTGCGATTCAGAATGTATCCGGAGATACCGTTCGGATCGCCGTAAGACGGGTCCGAAGCGGAGAACGACCAGTTGGTCTCATTGAACAGTTCGATGTCAGCCGTAAAGGGCAGAACGACGTCCATGAGCGAGCCGAGATACTTCGTGAACGTCGCGTCGCAGAAGTCGAGTCTCGGTGACGATGCGGTCGGCGGATTTTTGGTGGCCGGGCATTGGTATGCGCTAGACGGCGCGTACATGCCCACCTGGAAAAGAATCTTCATGCCGCGCGTGCGCGCGGCGTTCAGAAGCGACTTCAGAAAGGCCACTTTGCTGGGGTCCAGCGTGCTGCCGTCGGCCAGCGTCATGAAGTCCCACGAAACGCCGAGGCGAACCGTACCGACGCCCAATCCGGCAATCAGATCCAGGTCCTTTGAGCATTCGTTCAGCGCCGTCTGATCCGCACTCCAGAGATTGCAGTTCACGTCCATTGCAAAACGGTCATTTCCGCTTCCGGTGGGCGGCGGCTGCAGCGCCGCGAGTTGCTGAGCAGTGGCGGTAGTCGCGTTCGTTGTCTTGGCGCGACCGTTCTTCGCGAAGGCCGACATCGGCTGCCCACACAAAAGTGTTAAGACGGCGAATAAAGAGAGAAGTGTGAGTTTCATTTCTCAACTATAAATGCTGTCGCCTGGAATTGGTTCCGAAAACGTCAAAGTTAAGTGTGCCGATGAACATCAATTGTTGAAGCGACCGCATTGACGGCACGGATATGTCGAACACGCGCGTCGAATACCGTGTCGACGTCAGAGTCCCGCACAGACACTACACTTCAGAACAGAGCGACTCAATCTTCCTAAGGATGCGCCCCCTTGTTCGGCATCAGTCCCAGCTGAAGTTTGTTGTGTGACGCAATGCCTCACTATCAGATTTCCGACGCCGGTTGCGCCACGCTTGTCGGCATATCTCGAAGTCTTCGCGTGGAACTCCGCAATGAGCGGATCGTCCGATCATGTACGGGAACGCACATCGATTCGTAGTGCCGAGCCGGGATACTTTCGACTTCGATGTGCAGCGCGAGTCATCGCATAGACCTTGCCGCGGTCAGTCATTACACAAGTTGTTCCTTCATCAAATTTTCTTTTTTCCTAAAGATGAAAACTGTCGTCTCTCTTTAGACAAATTCGAAATCACGAGATTTCGACAGAACGATTACACGTCTGATAAAAGTATGCGTCTGACCTGAACGCTTTGTCATGATATTTACGAGTGATACCTGGCGATAAGACCAATCAAAGAACGAAGCCATGATTCGAATTCTGCGTATTTGATTGGCAGAAGAACTGTTGGTGCACCTGATGAAGGGCGACGTGTCGCGATCGAACTGTACGATGGCGACTTTATGCGCTATTGCTAACATTCGGTCTTTAAGTGAGATGTTACGCTCGTCGTGACTCGTCAGTGAATCAATGAAATTAGCTTCACTAAACGATTCACTTCCACACCAAAATCTGTTTTGCAAGCGCAGGGTGCCTACGCCGGCATCGTTTCCCACGAGTTTCCGAACTGAGGAGATAGTATGTTCGAATCCAACGCCACCGCGGATCCGAAACTGGAAGAGGCGTGCCTTGAGGCGAACTCAAAACAGGTCGCCCTGGATGACTCGAACCCGCAAAGCGAGAACCTCTTCGTCGCAAGGTGGGACGACGCAGTGAAGAGAACGATGGACGTTTGCGGGGCGTCGGTTCTACTCATCCTGCTCTTCCCGGTTCTTCTGATAATTGCGCTGGCAGTCATGAGCGATCACGGAAACGCCGTATATGGTCATCCGAGAATTGGCCGAGGAGGACGTACTTTCAAGTGCCTGAAGTTCCGCTCCATGGTGAAGAACTCGGATGAAGTTCTCGCCAAACTGCTCGCAACCGATCCGCAGGCTCGTGCGGAATGGGACCGCGATTTCAAGCTTAAAAACGATATTCGTGTGACGCCGGTTGGCCGCATTCTGCGCAAGACGAGCCTCGATGAGTTGCCGCAACTATGGAACGTGCTGCGCGGCGATATGAGCCTGGTGGGCCCCCGTCCTATCGTGCAGAAGGAGCTGGTGCGATATGGCCGCGATGTTCGTTACTACCTCGCGCTGAAGCCGGGAATGACAGGCTTATGGCAGGTCAGCGGCCGCAACGATGTGGACTATCCGACGCGGGTTTCGCTCGATGTTAAGTACGCAATGAACCGCTCGCTGACATTCGATATGTCGATCCTTCTGAGAACCGTCAAAGTGGTGTTCGCGAAAGACGGCGCCTACTGAGCCGGCTGAGATCCTTTCCCTGTCGTAGATTGCATGTCGTCCCGATCGCGGTGACCGATCGGGGATGTGTTCCGCTATTGCTGCGCAATTCACGAGAAACATGTTATGAGAGTGGTCCACGTAATCGAATCGACTGCTACAGGAACGCTTGCAGTTGTGAGCACGCTTGCGACGCGCCTCGCCAAGGAAGGTCACGAGGTGTATGTGATCTATTCGGAGCGCGAGGAAACACCGAAGAATTTGCGCGCGATGTTTCACTCTGACGTCGTCCTGCAGCATCTGCAGATGAAAGGGCCATCATTGGCACGGATCATGTCTGTCTTGCGCCAACAACTCATCGAATTGAACCCGGATATCGTCCATCTGCACTCGTCATTCGCAGGTTTCCTGGGACGAATGTCGACCTTGTTTGCGTTGCCGTCAACGGCGCTTCTTTATAGCCCGCACTGTATCTCTTTCGTACGGCGAGACATAGGCAGGTTGAAGCGATACTGTTTCGCCGCGTTGGAGTTGCTTGCGTGTGTGAAGAACTGCACATACGTTGGCTGCTCCGAGAGTGAATGCGCCGCTATTCGCCGCTATCTTCGGCGAGATGCAGTACTGGTCGAGAACGCGATCGATCGGGCTGTCAGTGTCCAGGGCAACAATCGTTTGGAAAGCGCCGGAAAAGTCGGATCGACGAAAAGGCAAAAAATTGTGACTGTCGGCGGCATTCGTGTGCAAAAGAATCCGCGATTGTTCGCGGAGATTGCATGCTCGTTTGATCGGGACGGCGTCGAGTTCGTATGGATCGGCGACGGCGACGCAGATCTCAGGAGGACGCTCGAGGACGCCGGCGTGCGTGTGACCGGTTGGCTTACGCGTGCTGACGTAATCGCGGCTGTGGCGCAAGCGGATATCTATTTGTCGACAGCTTCCTGGGAGGGAATGCCAATTTCTCTGATTGAAGCAATGACGCTCGGCACACCCGTTGTGGCGTCAGATTGTCCCGGCAATATAGACACCATTCGTCACAATTCGACCGGCGTTCTTTATCGGACGGCTGCAGAAGCGACTTCGCTGATCCGGAAGATGATAGCCGAGGATAAATTTCGTGAAGGTTTATTGCGGCGCGCGCAGGAGGAAGCGCACAACAGATTCAGTGAAGATCGTTTCTTCAACAACATCGCGCTGCTTTATTCGGCCCAGTTGAGAAGCATTCGCCAGGGCCGTTCGGTGCTGAGCGAGTGACTACGTGAAGCTGCGCGGCGGGGCTTAGCGCGATTTTCCGGCGAAGAGGCGACGCGGCGCCGGTTTCGGTTGCTTGCGCAGACTGCGCGATTTGCAGCAAGCCGTCGTCTGGGACCGATTGCATACAGTGCTCTTGCCGAAGTGAAGAGTAGCGGACAAAAGCCTCTTCACGCGCGTGAGCATCAACTCTTCATCGATTCGGGCAGTCGGGACGGGCGAAGAACTGGCCCGGACGTGCCGATGGGGCGCGGCAAGAATCGAAGCACCACTCCGTAACCAACGTTCACGGAACGCCGATCGCGACGAGACTGACTTTTGAGAAATGGATTGCGCGTGTCATCGCGCAAACCATTTTAATTTTTAGAGCCGCGCGAGATATCGCTCCACGCCCGAGGCGGCGATTATATCTGTCCACCGCAAATGCAGCAGCGTGGAGGGGTCATTTTTCGGCACCATATCGCCGTGGAAATTGCAGATGCTAGAGAATACCTCTGGGCCCGTTACTTTACATTGAATTCCAAACTTGGCGGCGGCGTTCAGATTCGAAGGCGAGTCATTGCAGATGATTCTTTTGCCGAGCGCAGCATATTCCAGAAGCTTGGTCGGCGTCTGCACGTCGTACGGACGCTTGTACGGGATGGTTGAAATAGCAATCTCGCAGTTGCGAACCACCGCGAGGGCATCGCGTTGCGCAAGACGTCCCGTGAACAGGATGCCGGGCGATCGAAGATATGCGTCGGAGATTTCCTTTTCAACAGGCCCAATCAGAACGAGGGTATCCGAGTCGCGCTTGGCGGCCAGGAAGTCCCTGATGAAGCCGACAAAGCCGCGTTCCCGCGTTATCTCGCCCAGATAACAATACGTTCCCGACGGAAGCGCCTGGTTGCGGTCAGCATCCGTCGTGAAAATCCAATCTGGTACGCCCATCGGCAGGAAAACGGTATCTACGCCGTCGCGGAAGCCCATGACTGCACTCATTGAGTCGTTCTGAAATATTCGAAGATCGGGCCGTGGTTGAAACGTTTTCTTGATGCTGTCCTTTAGCGCACTGTTACGCCCGACAGACAGCGAGCGGTAATCGTGGATAACGTATTTTGCTGCAGGGATCCTGGGGTAAAAGCCCATGATGCACCAGAGAATGTACTCCTCCGGATTCTTGACTTTTTTGTAATCATCCAGTGTCCCTGACGTTACCTTACAGTCGTTTCTCACAAAATACTTCGTGTAGGCGTCTATCTCAGGATAATTCGCCTTGCCGGGGTGAAGAATGAATATCTGCATGTCATTGCCACCGTTCAAATGTCGTCTCTTCGGCTGACTCAGTGCTACCAAGGGCAGTTCGAGTCGCATTCGTTGAAATGTCGCACGTCAATGGATTGGTCAAGCGTTGGTTAGCTTGATATCCGTTGGTAGAAATGTGGCGACGTTGGACTGCTCTATCACCCGGTCCCAAATGAGGTCTGCGAAGTCCGTCCGACGATTTGCTGTCGCACCGCGCGCGGCGTCTTCATCGATTCCGTCAAAGATGTTCGCCGTGGTGATCACACTATGGATGCCCATCTCTTCACAGCATCTGATATTCGACGGCGAGTCGTTGCACACGATTTTCTTGCCGAGCGCAGCATACTCGAGCAGCTTGGTCGGCGTTTGATAGCAGTGCGGCCGGTGATAGGGGAAATAGCACACCGCAACATCGGATTCGACCACGTGCTTCAGCGCCTCACGCTGCGGCAACGGCCCAGTGAAAATGATATTTTTTGCATTCGAAAATCTTTCGTAGATGCGCGGGTCCGGTTTTCCCACCAGGAGGAGGGAGACGTCGCGCTTCTGAAAGTTGTTTATAAATGCTTCCAGCACGCGATCGAAGCCCCGCTCGACGCTCATTTCGCCGATATAACAGAAATCAGCTTTCTTTTCGGTCTGACCGCCATCCTGTACCTCGAAGATCCAGTTCGGCACGCCCATGGGCAGGATCACACTGGGTACGCCGTGACCGAAACCCATGATCTCCTGTTGCCGTTTGTTCTGAAAGATCCGCAGATTCGGCTGGCAATTTAAATACCGCTTCGCGACGTCTTTCATCGCCGGCCAGCCGCCAACGGAGAGAGAACGGTAGTCATGGATGACAAAGTCGGATTCAAACCGGTTCGGATAAAAACCCATGATTTCCCACAACACGAAATCTCGTTTGTTATCGAGGGCGCGGTAATCGCTGATTGTTCCGACCACCACATCCACGCCGCGCGCTTTAAAATAGTTTTGATAGGCAGTAATTTCCGGATAATTGGCGGTACCCGGAGACGTGATGAAGATTTTACGCATGCCGCCTTCCTTTTTAACCGTGGAGATAAGGAACAATAAGGCCGTTAGGAATAATGCACTGGCGGTCCGGTTGCGCCTTTGATTGACAGGTGCTCGAACGTTGACCGCTTGTTCTGCTCGAAGCCGAGATCGCGCGCGATAGTTTTTTTATTAGCGAATACCTTATCGTGACGATTCGCCGCCCTGGGTTGGATGCAGCGCGGTGCACGACGGTGTCGTACGCCGCTGCGCGAGCTGTCACGGCGGCGCTGTGCTTTCTACGCCTGGTTCAATGCACGTGGTCTGCTAAAGATGCGCTGAGCCAGGCGCCTGACGCGTCCCAGTCGCAGATAGCGCGGCACCAACGTCAGGCCCGTGAGCTGCGCGGCGAACCACGACACGGAAGAGTCATCGTCAATGTCGAACGCCTTGAGTCGGAACGGGTCGCTCCCTTCGTCATTCCAGCCCACGTCGGTCGTGCGTGCGGTCTTGTAGCCGGCGGCCTTCAGCAGCTCGACTTCGCGCGGACCATAAATGCCATAGGGATACGCGAAATGCTCGCAAGGCTTACCGATGATCCGTTCTACCTCCGACTTTGATAGCGCAAGCTCTTCAAAGCATTCGTCATCGTCACAGAAGGTTAGTGTCGGGTGATAGCGTGTGTGAGACTGAAAGTCGACATAGGGGCGCATCTCTTCAATATGGGCGGCGCTGAGGCCACTAATCGTCGCCGATGGGTCTGGCAAGTCCTGACGAAAGCCTCGCGCGTCGAGTTCAGCCAGGCGCTCGTGGTTTTTCATGCGAATCAGCCGCTTCACACCTGCATCCCTCGCGACAGGATGCAGGAACCAGTGAGTACGATCGTGCGCCACGACACTGCTGCAGATGTAAATGGTCGGGTACACCCCGTACTTGATGAATACGGGCAGCAGATTTGCATTGCCGATATGGCCGTCGTCAAACGTGACGGCCACGCGCGGGCGACCACTACCTCGCGAATTTGCCTGCGACAACGGCACGAACTCGACCTTGTCTTTCAGGTACTCAAAATGAGCCTCGAGCGTGGCGGGCGACGGATCGTGATAGAGCAGAATCGCGGTGCGATCGCGCCAGAGAAAGGCTCGAATCGCCGCGGGGGTTCCACTGAAAAGCAGCGCGCGTGTGAATATCTCACGCATCAATTGTTTCATATGCATCCCAAGCTAACGGCGTTGAATGGGATTGTGCCGTCACGGTCACAAAAGCGATGTGCGTTAGCGTACGGAGGTGATGACCGTCTTCAGATAGTCTGGGATACTAGTTAGTGTGAAATATACGCTAATTTTCCACCGAAGAATCTACTGCGGGGAAACAGTGGTTCAGTGGAGAATTAGGCAGTCTTATCTTTGTACGGTAAGACGATTATTCTGAAGTTAGTGGCGCGCAAAGCAGAGGAATTGTTGACAGATTGCGTTGCACACCGAACTGACGCGCGCAGCGCCCGCACCCAAAATGATGCCGTCCCGTGACAAAAAGCGAGATCTGGCAACGCCGCATCGCCTGCACATGAAATCGAGCTTCCACCCTTTTCGTACACCCGCCCTGGGGTTTCGATGAATCAGAACTCTCTGCTTACGAATGCAGCCGTGCTCCGGAATAACGATGTAAGTCTTTCGCGTTATTTCGACGTTCTAATGGCCAACCGTTGGCTGGTCGGTGGAATCGCCGGCGGCGTGCTCGCCGTGGGCGTGGCCTACGCGTTTATCGCGCCGTCGGTGTACCAGGCCGATATTCTCGTGCAGGTTGAAGACAGCATTCCGACCAGCAATTCAAAAAGCCCACTGGGCGACGTCTCCAGCATGTTCGACGTCAAAACAGAGGCGACGGCTGAAATGGAAATCCTGCAGTCGAGAATGGTGGTCGGAAAAGCCGTTGACGATCTGCACCTCGACGTCAGCGCAAAGCCCAGGCGCTTTCCATTGATCGGAGACTGGTTGGGCCGGCAAGCCCGGAGTCTTTCCGAGCCAGGTATCTTTGGATTTGGCGGATATGCATGGGGCGATGAAGCGATCAAGGTGTCCAGCTTCGACGTCCCGGAAGCATTCGAAGGCGAGAAGTTCGTTCTGACGGTTCTGGAGGGCGAACGCTACCGGCTGGAGCAGTCGGATCTCAGCGAGCCGATCGAGGGTCGCGTGGGCGAAAAGCTCGACACGAAACTGGCCGATGGCGCGATCACGCTGCAGGTCGATTCGCTGAACGCAAAGCCGGGCACGCAATTCATTCTGGAGAGACAGTCGCGCGACAAGACGGTGGAAAGCCTGCAAAACCGGCTGACGGTCTCGCAGAAGGGTAAAGACAGCGGCATCATCGGCGCGTCGCTGACGGGCTCTGAGCGGCTGCTGACGGCCAGCACGCTCGCCGAAATCGGCAATGCGTATGTTGACCAGAATCTGAAGCGCAAGGCGGCGGAAGCCGAGAAGTCGCTTGCGTTCCTGAGCGAGCAGTTGCCGCAACTCAAGAGCGACCTGGAGCGCGCCGAGGGACGCTATAACGACATGCGCAACCGCATGGGCGTGTTCAATCTGAGTGAGCAGGGCAAGGCCTATCTGGATCAAAGCGTAGCCACGCAGCGCAGCCTGCTCGAACTGAAGCAGAAGCGCGCGGAGATGGGCGCGATCTACGCGCCGGGTCATCCCGCGATCCAGGCGATCGATCAGCAGATCGGCATGCTGAGCAGCAGGATCGGAAGCTTGTCGCAGCAGGAACAGGCGTTGCCGGACCTGGAGCAGAATGCGGTGCGCCTGACCCGTGACATGAACGTGAACAACGAGCTTTACGTCGGCATGCTGAACAACATGCAACAGCTCAGACTGGTTCGCGCCGGCAAGGTTGGAACGGTGCGGTTGATCGATAACCCGGTGGTGCCGAAAGAGCCGATCAAGCCGAACAAGCTTCTGGTGATTATCTATGCTGCGTTGGGCGGCCTGATTCTGGGCGTGGGTGCGGCGTTCGGGCGTACGGCGCTGTATCGGGGCGTGACCGACGCGCAGGAGATCGAGGAGCAAACGGGCCTGAACGTCTATGCGAGCGTGCCGCTGTCGCAGGCGAAAGTCGCGCGAATCGGCAAGACGCCGAAGCTGCCCGCTGGCGAGAAGTTCCTGCTGGCGAGCGAGTTTCCGCGCGACCCGTCGATTGAAAGCCTGCGCCGACTCAGAACCGCGCTTCATTTTGCCATGCTGGAATCGGAATCGGGCGACAATCGCGTGCTGCTGACGGGGCCGACCGAACAGGTGGGCAAGTCGTTCCTTTCGGCGAATCTGGCGGCGGTCGTATCGGCGGCCGGCAAGCGGGTGTTGCTGATCGACGCGGACCTGCGCAAAGGTCATCTCGAGCAATACTTTGGTCTCGACTCGACCCCCGGCCTGGCTGACTATCTGACGTCGGACGTGACGTCCGGCCCGGTGATCATGCGTGACGTGCGTCCGGGCCTCGACTTCGTTGCGCGCGGAGCGATACCGGAGAACCCGGCCGAGCTTCTGGTGAGCGAACGCATGCAGCAATTCCTCGCGAAGACGAGCGAATACGACATCGTGCTGATCGACACGCCGCCGGTGCTCGCCGTATCCGACGCGACCGCGCTTGCGGATAGCTGCGGCACCGTGCTGCTGGTGACCCGCTTCGAGACCACTTCCATTGCGCAGGTGCTGGAGGCCACCAAGCAGCTCAAGCAGGCGAATGCCCGGGTGAAGGGTGTGATCTTCAACGCGATCGATACGGATGTCTATCGCTATAGTCTGGGCGCGCGCGCAGGCCTCTATCGCAGTGCTTCCTATCTCGACGCATTGCCCGCCAGCGGAAAGACGCAGAAAGGCTAGCCTTCAGACGACAACCATCGTCGTGTAGAGCGATGAAAAATTCACCCGGACTTCGACGTAGATAAATTGTGAATATCAAACATTCGATCGTCAGTATCGCTGGAGTCGTACTGAGTCAGGCGCTCAATTTCGTTTCGATTCTATTGATCGGGAAGTTCTGCGGGCCGACGGCTCTCGGGTATTTCAGCCAGCTCATGGCCGGTGGTCTTTTTATCGGGTCGGTGATCGGCTTGCGTCTGGAGGTTGCGTGCATGGCGGCGGACAAGGCCCAGGCCGTGCGCGCAATGACGAGTTCCAGTGCGGTCGCCATAGGGATCGGCGTGGCGCTCGTGGTGGCCACGGCAGCGGCCGGGCATACGGAATACATACCTGTTATCGGTCTGGCACTTGGCGTGTTCCTGCAACAGGCGTTGTGCGGAGCACTCACCACCGAAAGAAAGTACGCGCAAATCGCGACGATCCGGTTCTTCCCTAATGCCGCGTTCGCGGTCTACTTCGTCTGCATGATGAAGTTTTCGAAAGGGGAGTGCACAGGCACCACCGTATTCAATATCTATAGCTGGATTTTTCTGGCCTCGACCGTTGTGCCCGCCGCGATCTGCCTTTACTCGGCGCGCCGGATGATCCCGTTGGCCTTCATCAGGTTCTCCGCACTTCAGATCCAGTATGCAAAATTTGGTGTGCCGACCACTACGCTGAATTCATTCGTGATCTATGCGTCCGCCATTTTGATGCCGATGATCTTCGATCATCGTGAAGCCGGCATCTTTGCGCTGGCGTATCGTGTGGGGTACTTCCCTGCGTCCCTCTTGTCGCAAAGTTTGGGCGCCGTCTTCCGCCGCGATCTGATCGATTATTTCGACGGCCACATAAAAGACAGAGTGAATCCCTCGAAACAGTTTTTTACTATGCTGACGCTTATCAGCATTTCTCTGGTGGCAGCGTGCTATGCAGGCCTTAGCCTCATTATCCACATGAAGATGGGCGACGAATGGGAACCGTCGATGTCTGTGTACCTGATCTTTGTTCCCTATTTCATCACGATGGCGATCTATGGCTCGATGGCTCAGGTATTCATTGTCGCGAACCGGCTGAAGATCGACTTGATGATTCAAGCAGTCAATGCCGTATCGATCTTTCTGATCTTTGCGACGGCTCAATTCCTCGGCGTCGGGTTCATCCACTCGCTTCTTCTGCTCAGCGTCTGCGGAACGATCGTGGCAAGTGCGGGTACTTACCAGGCGCTCAAGATCGGCAAGGAGCCGGACGCTTATTTGAATCGCCAACCTAGTTTTGAAGCGCAGTGATCTCTGCGCTCAAAAATCAGCGACGCTGCAAGGCTAGCTCCTCCACCGCGAGGCGAGTCGCTCACTTGTTCAGGGAAAGAGAATGCGCATTGTAAAACTCCCCGGCATCATCGGCAGGAATGCGAGTCCAGGCGTGTCGGCCGCGGTCTGGTTCATTCTGTTCATCGCGCTTTATGCGATCTCCGCGTTTCACGACAGCACGTTGCCGGCGCGTTTTCTGTTCGATGAACTGGTGATCTTCGACCGGATGAAGACCGTCACCGCTTTCAGGGCGTTTGGCGACTCATTTGACAATCTCGCGTGGCTGTTCAACTTTTTCGGTCTCCAGAGTTTCTCCATTTCTTTGATAGGATTTCTCGCATCGACTATCGGCATGTTTGTCGCCATCTGGCGTTCCGGTGTCACTTCGCTAAAACCGGCCGAGTTCTTTCTGGTTGCCTTCTGGCTCGCCAATCAGACCGTCTATATCGGCGTTCCATCGAAAGAAATCATCATTTCGGTTCTGGTTCTTTTGATGCTGTTTTACAACTCGTCGCGTGCGATATTGGTTTTGTTTGTCGTCCTGGCAGCGCTGGTAGCCGTGTACTTCAGATCGTACTGGGGCCTTACACTGGCCGCAACCGTGTTTCTTTATTTCGCGCCAAACGGCTTCAGAAGGCCGGTTTCATTGATCTTTTTCGCGCTGGCCATGTTTGTGATGGTCGCCTTCGTGTTCCAGAAGGCCTATGGCGAATCACTGGATTTCGCGAGGCAGAACGCCAATGAGTGGCGGGACCCGGAGGAAGTGGGGTCGATGATCGTACAGTTCATTCCAGGCAGTGGTATGTTCATTGGCGTGGCGAACGTCGCCATCACGCTGGCGACCTTCGTTTTGCCGGTGCGGTTGATTACGTCGGGTTCTCCGCTGCAAATGCTGGGCGGCATTGGCGTGTTTTTCACTTTTGTGACTGTGTTTGTGCGTTATCGCTCCGCGGCGGCGCTATTTCCGGTGGGCCGATTCGAGACGCTTTGTTTTTGTTTTCTGGTCAGTTTCCTGTCAACGCAAGCTATTTTCGAACCGGACTACGGGTCATTTCTGCGGCATCTTTCGCCGGTGTCGCCGATGATCATGTTTCTCGTCCTGCGGCTCTCATACGATGAACATATAACGGTATCGGCGCAGAGTGCGTTGCGAGTGAACGACGGCGCCCGTCACCACTCCACATTGTCGAAGCATCGCAGCGCCTCCTGAATCGCAATGACGGTCCGCTGATTCGGTAGGCCGTCGATGAAGCACATGATCGTAAACATCGGGGCGAACCATCTGACACGCATCGGTGGATACGACGTGACGCTGCGCGCGGCGATCGACAACATCACGAATCGCCGCTACTGGATGTTCCAGTACTCGGACTAGATCGCGCCAGGCGATCCGCGCATGGTCAGCGTGAACACGAAGATCGATTTCTGATTTGAGTTGCGCGGTGTCGCGGGCCGTGGCGGGCTCACTGTGCGCCGCCGGCGCGCATGGCCCGGTATTCCCGCTGCACGATGTCCATCAGCTCCGCCACCGAAGTCAGCGCGCTCTGTTGCTCGTAGGTCACGCGCCCTCGCTGCATCAACATGATGCGATCCGCGATATCGAGCGTCTGCGCATAGTTGTGCATGATCATGATGATCGAGAGGCCGCCTTTTTCCTTCAAGCGCATCAGAAGGTCGATGATGAGTCCCGCCTCGCGCGCGCCCATCGCGGCGAGCGGTTCGTCGAGCAACAGGATTTTCGCGTTCGAATGCACGGCGCGCGCCACGGCGATCGCCTGGCGCTGGCCGCCCGAAAGACGCTCCACGGGCAAATCCACCGAAGGCACGTGCACGCCGATATCGTCGAGGCATTGCGCCGCGCGCTCGCGCATCCGTTTGTGGTCGAGCAGCCTGAACGGCCCGCGCCGCACGATTTCGCGGTTCAGGAACATGTTGTGGTAAATACTCAGCGAATTCGCGAGCGCGAGATCCTGATACACGCATTCGATGCCGAGCGAACGCGCATGATCGACCGAGCGCAACAGCGTCTCCTCGCCGTCGATGTGGAGCGTGCCGCTCGTTTGCTGATGAAAGCCCGTGAGGATCTTCACGAGCGTGGACTTGCCCGCGCCGTTGTCGCCGAGTATGCCGAGGATCTCGCCCTTGCCGAGCGTGAGCGAGACGCCGTCGAGCGCCGTCACCGCGCCGAAGCGTTTGACGAGGCTGTCGCCGCGCAGCGCGAGCGGGGCGTTCGGCGCGCTGCGCGCAGCGGCCGTGGCATTGGCGCCCGCGGAGGAGGTTTGCGATTGGTCCATCATCGTCCACCCTTGCGGCGAATGCGCCCGACGTGGATGTTGAAGATCATCGCCGCCAGAATCGCGGCGCCAAGAATGATGTTGAACGTAAACGCGTTGATACCGATCAGTGTAAAGCCGTCGTTCAGAATACCGAGCACCGCTGCGCCGATGAGGCCGCCCACGATGGTGCCCGAGCCGCCCGTGAGCGGCGTGCCGCCGATCACGGCGGCGGCCACGGCAAGGAACATGATCTGGTTGCCGCCGGCCTGCGGGTCGATCGAGGTAATGCGAAAGGCTTCGAGCATGCCGGTGAAGCCCGCCAGCACCGCGGCGAGGACGAAGTTGCCGAGGCGCAGTCGCTTCACATGTATGCCGGCCTCGCTCGCGCCGAGCGGATTCGCACCCGCGGCCTGCGTATGCAGGCCCCAGCGTGTATGTCGCAACAGCACGTGCATCGCGGCCGCGATCACCAGGGTCCAGATGATCTCGCTGTAGCCCCACGCGCCCATGAACCCGGCGAAGGTGGGCGATCCCGGCGTGGCGGCGGGTGTGCCGCGCGAGATCGTGAGCGTGATACCGTTGATCAGAAAGAGCGTGCCGAGCGTCGTAACGAACGAGGGCAGCCGCAGCCAAACCGACACCGCCCCGTTCACGAAGCCGACGATTCCCGCGGCCACGAGCCCCGCGATCACGGCGAGCCACATCGGCGCGCCCGCGTCATTCGCGAACACCATCATGAATGGCGCGAACGCGAACACCATGCCCGCCGACAGATCGATGTCGCCGCCGATCATCAACATGATTTCGCCGAACGCGATGATCGCCACCGGCGCGATGAACTGCGACAGGTTGACGAGGCTCGCGTTGGTGAGCAGGAAATCGTGGTTCGCGAATTCGAAGTAGGCGGCCAGCAGCACGGCCACGAGCAGGATGCGCAGCTCGGCCGCCCATTGAGACGCGAAGGAAACACCCGCGCGCCGGGGCGCGCGGACCGCTTCGGTGTTGCTGGTTTCGTTCACTGTATTCATCAGGACTTGATTGGGCCGGATCTCGGAACGATTTGCTCCTTGTCGGTCTTGCCTTCAAAGCGCGTCGAGGTATTCAGGTACGGCTCGACGTTATCCTTCGTCACGAATTTCAGGCCGGTGTTGATTTCGGCCGGGCCGACGAGGCCGCCGGAGCTGAGGAACACGAACGCCTCCATCACCGTATAGAAACCCTGGACGTAGGGCTGCTGATCGATGGTGAAGTCGAGGAAACCTTCGTGGATCAGCTGGATCGTGGTCGGCAGCAGGTCGAAGCCGCCGCCGTGCACGCCTTTGGACGGCAGGTTCGACTCTTTCATCACCTGCGCGACGCCCTGCGTGCTGCCCGCATCCACCGCGAACATGCCTTTCAGGTCCTGGTGGCCCAGGTAGAACGCCTTGATCTTCGACAGCTCCTCGTTGACGGTCGCGCCCGTGGCCACGGTCTGGATGTCGATCTTCTTGCCGGACTTCTTGATGGCGTCGCTCGCACCGTCCAGACGCGGCTGGATGTTGAGCTGCCCCGGCGTGGCGATGAACAGCCCGACCATGCCGCTGTCGATCAGACTGACGATGCGCTCGCCCATCTGATAGCCCGACAGATACAAGTCCTGGCCGATATACGCGAGGCGCGGATTCTTCTTGCCGCGCGGCGCGTCGGCGTTGTACGCGAACACCGGAATTCCGGCGTCGAGCGCGGCCAGGATGGGCTTGTCGAAAGCGCTCGGATCGACGATCGGCACCGCGATGGCGTCGGCCTTCGCGGCAATCGCCGAGTTCACGGCGCGGACCATTTCGCCGGCATCGGACGTGGCCGAGCCGGTCCACTGATAATCCATGTTGAGCAGTGAGCAGGCATCCTGAATGCCGTACTGCGTGGGCACGAAGAACGGGTTGGTGGTGACGTGATTGACGAACACGATCCTCCACTTCTTGTGCGACGGAAAAGCCGTCTGCGCTGCCTGCGCGGTGCCGATCAGACCGCCCGCGCCGCCTAGCGCGCCCATCAGCGAAAGCGCTGCGCCGAGTCCCGCGCCCTGCATCAGCCCCCGCCGCGCCGTGCTGAAACCGTTGCCGCTGTCTTTCTGATCGTCATCCCGTTGCTGTGCCATCTGATCCTCCGGTTCTTGTCTTCATTGGTCGATGTGGTCGACGTTGCGTCGATTGCGTGCAGATGCTGGACGGCACCGGGAGTTCGCGGGGCAGCGCGAGAGTTTGGCGTGGGACGTGCAACCCCGATTCGGAAGCGCTCGATACGAGCCGTGCGGTACCGCAAAAATGTTAGTGCAGTGCGGTTGCGACTCCTAATCCATGTATACCCGTAACCGTTCCGAAGATTGGGACGCCGGGTCAGGATGCGTGTTTACCACGAGCGGCTGATCGCGCGGATGGGTGCGCGGCGCTCAAAGCTCGCCGCCCGCCAACACCGTCGCCACGTGCTCGCGCAACGTCGGCAGCACCGCGCCCTCGAACCAGGCATTGCGCTTGAACCACGCGATATTGCGCGGCGACGGATGCGGCAGCGGCATCACATGCGGTCCAAACTCGGCCCACCTGACGAGCGTTTCGGTCGAGGTCGGGCCAAACGCGTCGCCGAGGCCAAAGCGCTGCGCGTATTGTCCGATCAGCAGCGTCAATTTCACCGAACGCATTTGCGCGAGCAATTCGCGGTGCCAACGGCCGGCGCACTCGGGCCGAGGCGGCAGGTCGCCGCTCGCGCCGCGGCCCGGAAAACAGAAGCCGATGGGCACGATGGCGAATCTGGAAGCGTCGTAGAAGGTCGTGTCGTCGACGCCGAGCCATGTCCGCAGACGCGCGCCGCTCGTGTCGCTCCACGGCACCCCCGACGCATGCACGCGCGCGCCTGGCGCTTGTCCGATGATCAGAATACGCGCCCGCGTGGACGCCGCGAGCACGGGGCGGGGCGCGTGCGGCAGCATGGGTGCGCACAGCGTGCAGGCGCGGATGTCGCGAAGCAGGGTGTCGAGCGACGTGTCGAGTTTCGACGGACGTTTGGTGGTAACAGCCATAAAGCGGTGCGAGGTGACTGGTGCGCAGTCGTGTCGTGAGTCGGCTCAGTTCTGCGCCTGAGCCGGATAGATCAGCGTGCCGTCGGCCTGGGGCTCGGCGCCCGGCGTCATCGTGGCGGCGTTCGTGTGATGCGCGTCCATGATGTGCAGCACGGTTTCATCGTGCATCAGCAGATAGTCCGTAATGATACGCCGGTGGCAGCGCCACCAGACCGCCTCCGAGCACATGATCGCGCAGCGCTGCCCATGACCGAGCGTCAGAAGTTGCGCCAGTCCCTCGCGGAACGCGTCGCTCATTGCATAGTCGGCATAGTTGCGAAAGGCCGGATGCGTCCAGTACGCATTCGGCGACGGCGCGTCAACCTTGCGCCTGCTGCGGCGTCCGCCGAGCGCGGCGAGATGCATGTAGTCGATATGTTCCGGTGCGAGCGAGGCGGGCAGCGTGTCGCGATTGAACTGCGGGTTGGTCCGCGAGCGCGGGATGCTGCGCACGTCGACGAGCAAGGCGATCTGCTCGCCTTTCAGTAAGTCCACGAATTCCTGCAACGGACGCGTCGAGTGGCCGATCGTGAAAAAAGGGCGTTTCGTTTCCATGCGTGCTTCGCCGGCGCCGATAGCGGCGACGATCCCTACAGACTTACAACGTGTGGCGCAGTAACGTCAACTTTGTCCCGATTCAGGTGTTGCACGTGTCATGCCTGACGAGCGCGCGTATGCACGCGCTCGCGAATCGCAAGACCCCGGGGAGACAAGCCGGGTGGCCATCATTCCGGTATCGAGTGCAACCTTGCTCCCGCGAGTCGGAGTTGCAACAATGCACCCGCGACGGCGCCCGCGCCGCACGCAGTCGCCCGCGCATTTTCTTTCGACCCGCTTGCACCATGACCGACGGCCTGCCCAATCCCCAACGTGCGTTTGCGTACATCGCGATCGCCATCGCGATGACGATGTCGGTGCTCGACACCTCGATCGTCAACGTCGCGCTGCCCACCATCAGCAACGACCTCGCGGTGTCGCCCGCAAACGCGATCTGGGTCGTCAACGCGTATCAGCTGGCGATCACGGTGTCCTTGCTGCCGCTCGCGGTGCTAGGGGACAGCCTCGGCTACAAGCGGGTCTACTGCTACGGACTCGCGCTTTTCACGCTGGCGTCGTTCGCCTGCGCGAATGCGCACACGCTGCTGGTGCTTGCGGTCGCTCGCGTGTTTCAGGGCTTCGGCGCGGCCGGCATCATGAGCGTGAATATCGCGCTGGTGCGCTTCGTTTTCCCGAAGGCACGGCTTGGCGTCGGCGTCGGTTATTCGTCGCTGGTGGTGGCCGTTTCGTCGGCGGCAGGGCCGAGTATCGCGTCGGCGATTCTGTCGGTCGCGCACTGGCAGTGGCTGTTCCTCGTCAACGTGCCGCTCGGCGTGCTGGCGCCGTCGATCGGCGCGCGCACGTTGCCCGCGACGCCGACCTCGGGGGCTCGCCTGAGCGGCCTGAGCGTCCTGCTCAACGCGCTCACATTCGGCCTGCTGATCTCCGGTCTCGCGGCATTCAACCAGGCGGGCGCGACGCAGCGCGGCGCCGTGATGGTCGCGATCGCCTTGGTGGCCGGCGTGCTGTTCGTGCGACGCGAAAGCCGGCTCGCGACACCGATGCTGCCCATCGACCTGCTGCGCATGCCGGTGTTTTCACTGTCGATGGCGACGTCGATCTGCTCGTTCGCGGCGCAGACGATGGCGTACATCGTGCTGCCGTTCTACTTCGAGCAGACGCTGAAGCTGTCGGAAACACAGACCGGCATTCTGATGACGCCGTGGCCGCTCGTGACCGCGTTGATCGCACCGGTCGCGGGCCGGCTGTCCGATCGGTGGGCGCCGGGACGCATCAGCAGCGTCGGGCTCGTCGTGTTCGGGTGCGGACTCGCGATGCTCTGCCAGCTCGGCGAGACGGCGACGCGCTTCGACATCGTGTGGCGGCTCGCGGTCTGCGGCCTCGGCTTCGGTATCTTTCAGTCGCCGAACAACCGCGTGATCATCGGCAGTGCGCCGCGGCATCGCAGCGGCGGCGCGTCCGGTTTGCAATCGATGGGTCGTCTGCTCGGCCAGTCGAGCGGCGCGGTGGCGGTGTCCATCGTGTTCGGACTCGTGCATGGCCAGCACCTCACGTTGATTGCCGGCATTGCCGCGGCGCTCGCGTTGATCGCGGCCAGCGTGAGTTCGGTGCGGCGTATGACGGAGCACAGCGACGCCCCGCAGGGGCAACAGGCTGCGCCAACGCGGCCGCTCTCCGAGCGTTGACGCGGGTGCGGCGTCGTTCCGCCGCCCATACGCCTACGCGAGATTCGAAGGCGCCGCCTTCAGCACGTCGACGTGCTTCGGAATCAGGCTGAGATCGAGGAACGTATCGGCGATCTGTTGCTGCTCGCCGAGAATCGCGCGGGTAATCGGCTGCGTGCCGAACTGCTGACGCTGCACCGCCACGTCCACGACCTGCTTCGGCAGACCCCATAGCTGCGCGAGTTCGCTGGCGAGCTGATCCTTGTTCTGCTTGCCCCACTGATCGACCTTGTCGAGTTCTTCGATCACGATCCGGACCACGTCGGGATTGTTCGCCGCATAACTCTGCGACGAGAAGTAGAACGCCCGATTGCCGACTACGCCGCTTGCATCGGCAATCACGCGAGCGCCGAGCGATTGCTCCGCCGCGGCGAAGTTCAGGTTGCGTGCCGGAACAGATGTGCGGGCTCGCGTGCGTCGTCCGTCATTTGTTCTGGAAAGGCACCCGGTTCTAACCAGGCGGCGGCGGCGGGGAGGGGGCTATGGGAGCCGAAATGGAGGCGCTGTCTGGCAGACCGCGACGGCAGGCGGTCTTCAGGAGCAAGCGCATCAAGCCCGCGGCGGCAACAGTGCCGAAAGCAGCCGGCGCAACTGCGCCAATTCGCTTGCCGTCAGCCTTTCAGTGAGAACGCGCTCGACCTGCTCGACGCGCGGACGCAAGGCCGAGAGCTGCTTCTTACCGGCAGTGGTGAGAAACAGCACATAACTGCGCTTGTCGACAGGATCATCCGCGCGCTCGATCTGGCCATTGCGCACCATGCGTGCAACGAGATCGGCAATCGTCGAACGATCCACGTCGAGTTTGTCTCCGAGTTGTCGCTGACTGACGCCAGGCGTCTCGTGCAAGACCTCGAGCGCCGCGTACTGCACGCTCGTGATCTCCGCGGAAACCTCGCTCAGCCAGACCGCTGCATGGCGCTGTTGGGCACGGCGCACCAGGCTGCCAGTAAATTTGGGGAGCGCGCCGGCGTCTTCGGGTTTGATCGGCAATTTCGGAGGTTTGGGTTTCGTTGTGGTTTAACGCACGCGAAAGATGGGCCGAAAGAAGGCGTTCAACTCCGCATACGCATTCAATGGGAGAACATGGGCCACGTATTGATCGGGACGTACCACGACGAGTGCACCTTGTTCGCGATCGATGCCGCGCTCGTCGAAGATATCAGTCGTCGCGTCGCTCGTAAATGCCTTTTCGTAGTCGATGAGGCCGTGGCGACCCTTGCGCGGCAGCAGGAGGGCGGGGACGTCTTCGAGGCGGACTTCGCGATGCGGCTGTTGCAGCACCGCGCGCAGATCGAGAACGCTGTCCATGTCGGCGTCCTTCGGCGTGAAGAGCCTCAAAACGGAATCGGGCGACTTGTCGAGATGCTCGCACAGCGCATCCAGCGCACGACGCGACGCGTCCGCGAAAGCGTACAGGCGCCAGCGGCCGTCCGCTTGCGCGGCATGCCCTAGATGGACCGGTTTTGCATCAGCGAGGCGAACGACAGGCGACGAGTGAAAGCGCGTACCGATCGCAAAGCCTTTGGCGAGCGCCTGATGCGTCGCTTCACCGGTCAGGGTGGCCGGCCGGTAACGCGTTGCGACGCCAGCCGTGTAGCGGCCAGCGCGAACGAAGTACGCCTGAAGCTCCGCGGGATCGACGCCGCCCGCCTCGGGCCGGTTCGGATCCTTCGGCGGCGCGGCCATCATCGCCGACCATTCCTTGTCGAAATCGATCAGCTCCTGCGCAATAGGTTGGCGCTCGTCCGAATACGTGCGCATCAGAGCGGCGTCGCTGCGGCCCTCCAGCACCGCGCCGAGCTTCCAGCCGAGATTGAAGCCGTCCTGCATCGACACGTTCATGCCCTGACCCGCTTTGGCGCTATGCGTGTGGCAGGCGTCGCCCGCGATGAACACGCGAGGCTCGCGCGAAGTGCCGTCGGCGGCGATGGCATCGTCGAAGCGGTCGGTGAGGCGCTGCCCGACCTCATAGACCGAGAACCACGCCACTTCTTTTACGTCGAGCGTATAGGGATGGAGGATGCGCTGCGCCGTCTCGATGATGCGATCGACCGTGACCTGCTTGATGCTGTCGCGGTTCTCCGGGGTGACATCGCCGAGGTCGACGTAGAAGCGGACCAGATATCCGCCTTCACGCGGAATGATCAGCAGGTTGCCCCTGCTAGCGGACTGAATCGCCGCTTTCAGCCGGATGTCCGGAAAGTCGCTGACCGCCAGCGCATCCATCACGCCCCACGCATGGTTGGCCGCGTCACCGCGCAGCGTTTGTCCGATGGCGGTGCGTACGCGGCTGCGAGCGCCGTCGCAACCGACGACATAGCGCGCACGCACGGACATCGTCTCGTCGAGCCGCGCGGGATCGGTATGGCGCAGCGTGACCAGCACCGGGTATTCGTGCGTATCGTCGCGCTGAACGTCGACCACTTCGAGGCCGTAGTCCGGTTCGATCCGTCGCGCGGAGCGGCGCATCACGTCGAGCAGATATTCCTGGATGCGGGCCTGATTGACGATGACGTGCGGAAATTCCGAAAGGCCTGTTTCGGTATCCTGAACTCGGCCGGTACGACTGATCGCGCCGCGGTCATTTGCATCGGGTCGCCAGAATACTGTTTCATTGACCCAATAGGCTTCTTGCAGCAGGCGGTCACTGAGGCCAAACGCATTGAACATCTCGACGGTACGGCACGCCACGCCATCGGCCTGTCCCATCTGCAACGGTCCGTCGCGACGCTCGACGACGCGCGTGCTGATCGACGGGAATTGCGACAGCTGCGCCGCCAGTACGAGGCCGGCAGGGCCGCTGCCGACGATCAGCACGTCGACCGTCTCGGGCATCTGCGCCGCATGCGCATTGCTGATGACTGGCTCGATCGTCGGATCGCCGACCCGGAAACCGTTGAGATGAAATTGCATGACGTCCTCCTCCGTTCAGTAGATATCTGCTGAACGCGAATATACTCCGTACACCAACCATTTTGAAGTGCTTCGTGGGAGGATGGATGTTTACCCTGGTTCGGTAGAGCGCTCGTGGACTTTCGGGAACGGCTGTTTCAATGACCGTGCCAATGGCCCCCATGGCCACCCCAGTAGCCGCCAATGCCGATGCCGAGGCTCACGGAGGGCGCGACGTAATACCCGGGGGCATAGCCATAGGCGGGCGCTGGCTCATAACCGTAGCCATAGCTGGGCGGCGGCGGGGCGACGACGCAGCCCGCCAGGCCGGCCGATATGATGATTGCAAAGAGTAGTCTGGTCATGATCGTGTTCCTCCAATCATGGAGGACGCGCAAGATTCGGTCCAGCCGTCTTCTGCCACCACGTCGACAGTACCCATTCGTCGGCGGCGAAGTAAAGCGGCAGCTTCGCCGGATAGGCGAGGCTGTTCCGGTACGCGATGCGATGAACCGCGGAATACCAGTGCGGAATCACGCAATAGCCGTTCATCAGTACCCGGTCGAGCGCGTGGGTCGCGTCGACGAGCTGCTCGCGCGTTTGCGCGCCCAGCACCTTGCGCAGGATCGCGTCGACGGCTGGCGATTTCACGCCCGCGAGATTATCGGAGCCCGGCTCGTCCGCGTACTTGCTGCCGAAACGCGACAGCTGTTCGGTGCCCGGCACCTGCACGTCGGGCAGGCGCACGGTCGTCGGCATACCACATTGCCGATCCGCTCAGCACGAGCATGATCAGCAAGCGCCGCCGGTTGGACCAGTGGATCGCCGGGGAAGTCATCACTGGGTCGCGGTGTCCGCAACGGTGCATCCACGCGGCAGGCGATCGCGATGCGCGCATCAGCCGCCCGCGCCCGTCACGCGCCACGCCGTGTTGCCGACGTCATCGGCGATCAGTAGGCCGCCGTCGCGATCCTGGGCGACGCCCACGGGTGCGCCATACAACTCCTTCTGATCCGGCGACATAAAGCCCATGGCGACGTCTTTCGGCGCGCCGGCGGGCTTGCCGTTCTCGAACGTCACGTACGACACCACATAACCGCTCAACGGCGAGCGGTCCCAACTGCCATGCGCACCGATGAACGCGCCGCCGCGATAGTGCGAGGGCGGGCTGTTGCCGGTATAGAAGGTCAGTCCTGGCGGCGCGACATGCGAGCCGATCGAGAAGTCTGGGGCAATCGCCTTCGCGACGAGGTCGGGACGCTGCGGTTGAGCACGCGGATCGACGTGCTGGCCGTAATAGCTGTACGGCCAGCCGTAGAAAGCATTCTCCTTCACCGACGTCAGATAGTCGGGCACGAGATCGGGGCCGATCTCATCGCGCTCGTTCGCGATGGCCCAGAGCCGGCCCGTCGTTGGTTCCCACTGCAGGCCGGTCGGATTGCGAATGCCCGCCGCGTAAATGCGGCTTGCGCCCGTCGCCGTATCGACTTCGAGTACGTCCGCGCGCCGGTACTCGACCTCCAGCCCGTTCTCGCCGACATTGCTGTTGGAGCCGACGCCCACATAGAGCTTCTTGCCATCGCGACTGGCGAGCAGGGCTTTGGTCCAGTGATGGTTGATCGTATCGGGGAGATCGGCGAATTCGACGCCGCGCTCGCTGATACTGGTTTCGCCCGTCTTGTACGGAAACTTCAGGATCGCATCGGTATCGGCGACATAGAGCGTGTCGCCGACGAGCTGCATGCCGGACGGGGAGTGCAGATGATCGATGAACATATACCGCTGCCATTCGCCATTGCCGTTGGCGGGCTTTCTGAGCGGGTGGTGCAAAGATGGATGTTTCGGCATCGGCGCCGGAGGAGGGCGGGGCTGCGACGGCGCGGCAGTAGCGAAGTATTGGGTTTCAGGGGCTGCGGCTGAAAGCGGGATGTCGGCTATTCAGCGGATGCGAGATGCAGCTCGGTGGCGGCCCGTCGCTAGTCAGTTGTCCGTGACGACGAGAGCGAACGACTCGGGCGTCGCAAGTTTGTGTAGTCGGACCGTGCGGTACTTCGAGTAGTCGGACACGAGCAGATTACCCGAAGCCGCAGCCATAGCCGCCCGCTTCACGTCGACTTTCGGCGCCGAAGGCGCAGTGACGCCGCGCCGCAAATACCAGGAACACGGTGAGATCAAGAAAAACATCGAGCGCGACATGCGAAAGCGTCGGAATTGACGCGCCGGGTCAAAGAACAGCGTCAACAACTGTCAATTTAATAACGAGATAGGAATGCCGACTGTTTTATTCGGCCGCGCTACCGGTAGGACACGCCTGGAAATGAAATGCCCGGAATCATTGTAAATATTTGTCAAAAAGTTTAAATCTCAATTTAAAGGTGTTGACCGTGACTGCTTTCGATGGTTAATTCGTCGGGTTTGTTCTGGAGAATCAGAGGAGGCCAGATGGAACAACAGAAACAGAATGAAACCGGGGGCAACGAAGAGTGCCAACTTTGCCGTATCACCTATTCAATCTACTCAAACTTCCCGCCAATGCCGTCCGCAATGGCACTGAACGCCGAAACCGGCGAATGGTTTCCGTTCGACAGGCTGAAGTCGTATTCAAACGGTTACGAAATGGCCGAAGCCCTCGGTTACGCATGGGCGTGCGATTGTCGCGGACGCTCCCGGAATCGTTTCGATCAGCGGTTCACGTTAACAGATGCCGGAGGTCACGCACTCCCTGATACGTATTACACCGCCCGACTTCCATCGGGCGAACTTGTTCACGGCATTACCGATTTGCAGGGACGCACCAAGCGCTATCAGACAGAGGGCGCGCGATCTATTCACCTTTTTATCGGTCACAGGGAGGCGTAATGCCTGATGCACTGGGAGCAGCACTGACAGATACAAACCCGAACTCACTTGTAATTCTCCAGTCGGCCAGGATTGGCAAGCCGTGGCATGTTAGCCCGGATGGGTTGTCTTTTACCGCTGTATGGGAGTCAGGGGTGTTGAATGGCGTGTACAAAGGTCATCAAGTAACAGAGGGGTTCAGGCCATGATGATTATATACTGACGTATCGGGTGGGAACGAATCGTGGCGTCAAGAATCGCCGGATTGCCGAAGCTCGTTTATTTGTCTCAGGAGTTTACGATGCATCTCATTAGGATCATGGTAGTTTTTTTATCTCGGGTGTATTATTTTCTAGTCTTGCGGTCGCTAAGTCGAACTCGGATTGCCTGCAGCATTTGGGGGGCGGTTACGGTGACGCCGAATGCTATTCCGAGTTACAGAAAGACCTGACGGTCCAGAGCAAATTTATCTATAACAAGTTGCGTGCGACCATGCGGAACGGCAACGTCCATGCGAAGTTGCTCGACGAGTACATGGAAACGCAAGATGCATCCGTGAGGTACTGCGAATTACCACGTAATGCCGGGGCAAAGTGGAAAACGGAACACGATGGATCGATGTTTTCAGCTTTGCGAGAGGAGTGCATCTACAATCTTCGCAAAGCGCAAAATCAGTTTTTAAAGGATTTGCTTGATATGGCAAATTGGTAGAGCGTGAAATCGCAGCCCCGCTTCGCCGGGGCCATTTAAAGGCAGATTACGCGGGCAAGCGACACCACCACGACTCGGCATAGGCGACATTACCGTCGCATCACGCCCCCTTAACGCCGACCATCAAAGCGACCCCACTAACCACAAGCAGCCCCGCAAGAAGATAAACGGCAAGATCCATACTCCCCGTCGTCGTGCGAATCTGACCGATCACCCACGGACTGACGATCCCGCTCGTAATCCCAATACTGCTAATAAACGCGATCCCCGACGCAGCCGCTTTCCCGGACAGATAGCTGGTAGGCACCGCCCAAAAGATCGGCAGCGCCGCGAAAATCAACACGGCAGCGAGCGACAGGATAGCCAGCATCGCAGGAAAGCTGCTCAGATGCAGCGTAAGCGCCGCGAGCGCGAGACCCCCGCCTACCGTGCAGAAAGCAAAATGCTTACGCCGTTCCCCAGTTCGATCCGAGCGGCGCGCAATCAGAATCAGACCCACCGCACCGATCGCATTCGGCACCACGGTATAAAGACTCACCGCCACGACATCCTGAACCCCAAAATCGCGGATCATCAACGGCATCCAGAAATTAAGCGTCAGCGACGCACAGGTCAGCGAAAAATAGATGAACGCGAACAGATAGACGCGCGGATTGAGCAACGCGGCGGCGAAGCTGCGACTGTCATGCCGGTGGTCTTTCGACTGGCCTTGCGCGCAAAGCGCGACGAGTCGCTCTTTTTCGTCCTGCGTGAGCCAGCGTGCCTCGTGCGGCTTGTCGACCAGATAGCGCCACGAGAGCAATCCGAGAATCACAGCGGGTGCGCCTTCGATCGCAAACATCCACTGCCATCCGAACAGGTTCAGCACGCCGCTCATGTCGCGCATGATCCAGCCGGAGAAAAGTCCGCCGAGCACGCCCGCGACCGCCACGCCCGCGAAAAATACTGAGATCACGGCGGCGCGCCGGCTGGCGGGAAACCAATACGTCAGATATAGCACGATGCCCGGGAAAAAGCCCGCCTCGAAAACGCCCAGCATAAAGCGCAGAACGTAAAAGTGCGCGGGCTTCGACACGAACATCATGCACATCGACGCGATGCCCCACAGCAGCATGATCCGCATGAAGGTTTTACGCGCGCCGTATTTGGCCAACAGGATGTTGCTCGGCACCTCGCACAGCACGTAGCCGACGTAGAACACGGCTGCGCCGAGTCCGTACATCGCGTCGCTGAAGCCGAGATCATGCTTCATCTGCAATTGCGCGAAGCCGATGTTGATCCGGTCCAGAAACGACACGACATAGCAAAGAAACAGAAACGGCACGATGCGCCATGCGACCTTCCTGAACATCGAATCGTCGCTCGCGACGGGCGCGGCGTGGCCAATGGCGTTGCCATCGAGGGAATGCTGCATGTCTCGCTCCAGGTGCGGAGCGCGCCTGTGCGAAGACGAGCGCGCCCGAGGCGTCTAGCGCGCCTTCATGGTTTGAACGGAAAAGAGGAAAGACCGGACGGCCTTTCCCGAGTGCGTGGTGCGATCAATTCTGCAGCGCGTCCCACATTTCCTTGTCGCGCTGCGCGGTCCAGATGCGCGGATGGCTGATGCCGCTCGCTTCGTCGTAGGCTCGCGACACGTCGAACGGCAGGCAATGCTCGTAGATGAAGACGTTGCCGAACTTCGGGTCCATTGCCTTGCGCGTGAGCGCCATCGCGCCCTTCAGATCGAGCTTGTCCTTGAATGCGTCACGGCCCGCCTGCAGCAGCATGGTGACGAAGTCTTTCGTATAATCGAGGCCCTTGTTCACTTCCGCCGGCGACAGTAGCGCGGGGCCGCGACCCGGCACCAGCTTCTCCGCGTTCAGGGCGCGCAGTGCTTCGAGCGTCGTCGGCCATTGTTCGAGTTGCGCGTCGCCGCAATAGCAGGCCGCTTCATACTCGACCAGGTCGCCGGAGAACAGCACCTTCTGCGACGGCAGCCAGACGACCGTGTCACCCTTCGTGTGGCCCGAGCCGAGATGCGCGATGCGCACTTCGAGCTTGCCGAGAAACAGCGTCATTTCCTTTTCGAACACCAGCGTCGGCCACGTCAGGCCGGGCACCGTTTCGACGCCTGCAAAAAGACGCGGGAAGCGTTCGATCTCCGACTTCATATCGGCTTCGCCGCGCTCGACGATCATTTCGTAGGTGCCGCGGCTGGCGATCACCTGCTGCGCGCCTTCCTTGAAGTACGCCGACGCACCCAGCACACGCACCGCGTGATAGTGCGAGAGCACGACGTATTTGATCGGTTTGTCGGTGACGCTGCGGATCTTCGCGATCAGGTCTTGCGCCATGGCCGGCGTGGCGGTGGTGTCGACGATCAGCACGCCGTCGTCGCCGATGATCACGCCCGAGTTAGGGTCGCCTTCGGCCGTATACGCATACGCGTTTTCCGACAATTGGGTCCACGTGATCTTCTTCTCTTCCAGGTCGGCCTGGGATGCGAAAGCCTTCGCCATGTCTGTCTCCGTCTCACGACTCGTTGGGGGATGACTAATAGTCGTCGTCACGCTGATATTTGTCAATGACAAAATACCTTGTCATTCACTAAGCTAGGGTAAACTCCGTTGGTTGGTCCGCACGGTCCGATCGGATACCATCTAGGCCTTCCACGGGCGACAGCGGACGGGCCGAATCTCCTTCGGGTCAAGGGCGGACAACACGATGGCTGATACGACAAGCGAAAAGAAACAGCGGGGGATTCAGAGCGTCGAGGTCGGCGGACGTCTGCTGCAGGCGCTGGCGCGACAGCGCGAACCGCTCGGGCTGACCGAACTGGCCGGCGAGGCGCAACTGTCGTCGGCGCAGGCGCATACCTATCTCGTGAGCCTGACGCGCCTCGGCCTCGTCAAGCGCGATGCCCTGACCGGCAACTACGAGCCGGGGCCGCTGTCGTTGCGGCTTGGCCTCATGCATATCGAACAGCAACCGGTCTATCGCATCGCGGCTGCCCACGCGGCTTCGCTCGCGGAGCGGATCGGTCTTAGCGTGGCGATCTGCGTGGCGGGCGTGCAGGGGCCGACCATCGTCCGATACGAGCGCAGCGGTGCGCCGCTGCATGTCAATCTGCACATCGGCACGGTGATGTCGCTCGAAGCGACATCGACGGGCCGCGTATTCTGCGCGTTCTGCGCTGCCGAGCAGGTCGCGCAAATGGCGCGAAGCCAGGCGCATTCGGCGGACCCGACGCCGGTGCGCGGCCGCGCCGCCAAAGGGCCGACTAGCACGGAGTGGCGCAAACGCTTCGATGAGATCCGCGCGCGCGGCATCGAGCGAGGAATCGATGCGCCGAGTCCGGGCATCAGCAGTCTGAGCGTGCCGGTGTTCGATGGCGATCAACGGATGCAACTCGCGTTGACGGCGATCGGCTCGTCGGGCTCGATCGAAGTCGGGTGGGATGGTGTGGTCGCGCGTCAGTTGCTCGAAACTTCCCGACGTATCACCGAAGCGCTGGTCACACCCAACTGAGAATCATGCAGATCGAAACCCCGGACGCGTCCGACGCGAACACGCCCCAACTCAACGACACGAAAGCTCAGCGCGGAATCAGCGCGCTCGACAACACAGGCGAACTCCTGCTGGCACTCGTTGCCGCCGGCCGTCCGCTGTCGCTGCGCGATCTGGCCGCGGCCGCCGATATGCCCGCCGCCAAGGCGTTTCCGCATCTGGTGAGTCTGCTCAAGGTCGGCTTGCTGAGCCGCGACGACGCCGGTCTTTTCAGTGCGGGACCGCTCGGCATGGAGCTCGGCCTGATCGCATTGCAGCGCATGTCGCCGATTCGCGATGCCGAACCGGAGATCGTCACGCTTGCGGCGGAGTCCGGCATGAGCGTCGCGGTGGCGATTCTTGGACCTTTGGGTCCTACGGTAATCCGCTTCGAAGAATCGGCGAGACCACAACACGTGAGCCTGCGCGTGGGCACCGTGATGTCGCTCGTCAACACGGCGATAGGGCGCGTGTTCGCCGCGCATCTTGCGGACGACGTACTGGTCGGGCTGTTGTCGCAGGAATCGATCAGACTCGCGGGCGCGCCGGTGGCGGAAGTGCTCGTGGCGCCGAAAAAGGGCCCGCCGTCGTTGGCCCCGGCCTATCTGGCACGTCGTGCGAAGGTTGTGAGCGACGGCATCGATGACGCACTCGATGCGCCGGTGCCGGGCATCGGCGCGTTGGCCGCGCCCGTGTTCGATCATATGGGCAGCGTCAGTCTGGTGGTCGCGCTGATCGGTCCGTCGGGCGGCTTTGATTTCAGCACGCACGGCACGACCGCACAGAGGCTGCTCGCCACGACACGACGGCTGTCGTGGCGGTTCGGCTGGATCGGGCGCTGAGCCTGGGTCGTCAATCCGCGCGCGCCAGCGCCAGCGCTTCGAGCAGCACGTCGGCATCGCCGATGTGGTTCGCGAGCAGCAGCACGAGCTTTGCGTTCATGAAATGGCTTTGCTCGTCGGTCAGTCCATTGTGCGCGTCGATGAGCTTTTCATAGAACGCATCGGGATCGGCCATATTCGTTTCGATGTTCAGCTTGGTCATGATGGTTATCCGTTGCAGGTTGCGCGATCCACGGCCTGGGCGACGGAGGCGGTGTCGAGGGCGCGCCAGCGCGCGCAGACGTGCTGGTCCGGACGCAGCAGATAAAAGGTGCCGGGCCGCGCGTCGAAGCGATGCGTGACGATGCCTTCGACGTCCTCGATCACCGTGACGTGAGGCATCTCCGGCAGCGCGGTCGCGGCCGCGCCACGCGGCACGACGATCAACGGGTGAACCGGCACCGCGAGGCATGCGAGCGCGCGAAGCCGTTCGGCGCATTTCGTCAGGTCGTCTCCCGGGCCGCAGAAGTGCACGCCCGTGAAGCCGCCATGTCCGGTTTGATTCAGGAACCAGGCGTCTTCGCCAGCGAGCCTGACCGGCGCGTCGGTGCTGGCCGCGCCGGGCACCATCGCACCGGAGAACGCGTCGGCGTCGGGCGTGTTCAGCGGCGAGTCGCGCAGAACCGCCGGCACCGACAGACGGCCGCTGTTGACGATGCGCCGCGCGAACGGACACTCTTTCGCGAGCTTAAGCGTGGCATCGCGGAACATCCGCGAAACCGCGCTTTTCGGCGTGATGAAGTCGGTGGCGCGCGATGAGTTCAGGATGTTTTCGTCCGCCGCATACTCGCGCTCGGATGCATAGGTATCGAGCAGCGCCGGCGGCGCGTCGCCGTTGACGACGAGCCGCAGCTTCCAGGCGAGATTGTCGGCATCCTGCACGCCGCTATTCGCGCCGCGCGCGCCGAACGGCGACACGCCATGCGCCGAATCGCCCGCGAACAGCACGCGGCCATGCCGGAAACTGTCCATCCGCAAACACGAAAACGTGTAGACGCTGACCCATTCGAGCTCGAACCCGGCATCGTCGCCGAGCAGCGCTTTCACGCGCGGAATTACTTTTTCAGGCTGTTTTTCGGCGACCGGATCGGCGTCCCAGCCGAGCTGGAAATCGATGCGCCAGACGTTGTCGGGCTGCCTGTGCAGCAGTACGGATTGATTGCGATGGAAGGGCGGATCGAACCAGAACCAGCGTTCGGTCGGAAACGGCGCCTTCATTTTCACATCCGCGATCAGGAAGCGGTCCCTGAAGGTGCGACCATGACTGTCGAGACCGAGCGCCTTGCGCACCGCGCTGCGCGCGCCGTCGGCGGCGACCACGTATTGCGCGCGCATCGGATAAATGCCGTCGGGCGTTTCGACCCGCAACTCGACATGGTCGTCTTGCTGGGTCACACCGATCACATTGCTTTTCCAGCGCATCTGCAGATTCGCGGTTCGCTTCGCCTCGTCTACCAGATAGCCCTCGACGTAGTACTGCTGCAGATTGATGAATGCCGGGCGCGCGTGGCCTGTCTCGGGCAGCAGGTTGAACGTATAGATCAGTTCATCCTGCAGGAACACCTTGCCGACGTTCCAGCTCACGCCTTTGTCGACCATCTGCTTGCCGCAGCCGAGCCGATCGAAAATTTCCAGCGTCCGCTTCGCAAAACAGATTGCGCGCGAACCGCTCGACAGCGTGTCGTCATTGTCGAGCAGCACGGTGCGAACGCCCTGCTGGGCCAGATCGATGGCCGCTGACAACCCGACCGGGCCAGCGCCGATCACCACGACCGGATAGGTGAGCGGTGCACCGGCATCGTGGTCGGCGGCTCGCTCGTAGTCGAACCGCATCGTTTGGTAGTCGATCTGCATGGCGTCTCCGGGTTCTGCGGGATGTCTTTTATTAATCTATAGCAAGCAGTATTGCTCCTTGCTAATATTAGCCATTCTATAAAGCTTTTTGAGCGATCGAATCTGTATTTACCCTGGTGCGGGTTCCATTGCACGCAAACCCGGCAACGAATATCCCGGCGAATCGCACTTTCGACAACGTCGAGGAAGCGCACGCCGCGCTAGAGGAGCGTCGGCAGGCAGGGAAGACGGCGGTCGAGATCGGCTGAAGGCAGACGCGTAGCGCGCCGCCAGGCATTGAAACGTCGGGTTGACCTTGGCAAGTGGCATTCGTGATACGTTAGCTGGCACAAGCAGCGATGGAGACCACCCATGCTGATTCCTCTCCTGTTACTTGTGGGGCTTCTTTGGTGGATGTTCGCGATCCATCCGGGGCATGCGGCGCTCGAGCGACTTCGTGCGATGATGGAATTTGCCCGCTTGGACTTCAAACATTTTCCGAAGCTTGCCCCGCAATCGACTGCCCGGTCTGCGATTGCCCTGGCTCTTTACGCCATCGCTTGCGCGATCAGCACAGACAACCTTGGCCTCGCGCAGGCTCAAGCACAGCCGCCGTCGTTCGAGAGCTTCGCCGTCCCGGCCGGCAGCGCACCGCATGACGTCGCACCGGCGCATGACGGCACCGTGTGGTACACCGCGCAGGCGCGGGGAGCGGTCGGGCGGCTGGACCCGCGCAGCGGCAAAACCGACATGATCGCGCTCGGCGCCGGATCGGCGCCACATGGCGTGATCGTCGGCCCCGATCGTGCGGCGTGGGTCACTGACGGCGGCCAGAACGCCATCGTGCGTATCGATCCGAAGACGCTCGCCGTCACGCGTTTTCCGCTCCCCAAGGACCGGCCAGATGCCAATCTGAATACCGCCGTGTTCGACAAACAGGGGCATCTGTGGTTTACGGGGCAAAGTGGTATCTACGGCGAACTCGATCCGCAGCGATCGCGCATGCGCGTCTTTGATGCCCCACGCGGCGCCGGGCCCTACGGTATCTGCGTGACCCGCTCCGGGGATCTGTATTTCGCTTCGCTGGCGGGAAATTACGTTGGTCGCATCGACCCGACGACGGGCGCGGCACAGGTCATCGAGCCACCAACGTCGAATCAGGGCGCGCGCCGCGTCTGGGCCGATTCCAGGGGGCGCATCTGGGTCAGCGAGTGGAACGCCGGAAAAGTCGGCGTGTACGATCCTGGCACGCATCATTGGCGGGAATGGCGACTGCCCGGCAACGATCCGCACGCGTATGCAATATTCGTCGACGACCAGGACATCGTCTGGCTCAGCGAATGGAGCGCTAATGCGCTAGTGCGCTTCGATCCGCGTGCCGAGCGGTTCGATGTGTTGCGGCTGCCGCGTGACCACGCGAACGTGCGTCAGATGATGGGTCGTCCGGGCGAGGTCTGGCTGTCCGAATCCGGCACGGATCACCTGCTGCTCTTTCGATCCCGTGCAGCCGATGTGAGCGGGCAGTGACCACGCACTGCACCGGGAGCGGAATTGCGCGGTCCGCTGCGCCCCGCGTGCGCGGGACCGCTACCAAAATGGTCTAGAGCAACTGGAGGGTCCGCGGATCGGCTTCTCCGCCGAAATACTTGCGCAAAGCTTCGACGAATACGTCGTTGTCGTTCGTGGCGCGCGCGAACAAGGTGACCGACGAGCGAAACTTCAGGTCATCCGGATACCCGAATATTTCCTCGACGGAGCGGTCGCTAACGAGGTTGACCAGGTGCGTCGTTTCGCGCAGCCGTGGGCCGAGTATCGGGTGGCGCAGATAGGCTTGCGCTTCGTCCAGCGACGAAAGCGCGAATCGCTGAGCCATTGCGCTGGTTCCGAGCCCCTCGATTTGAGGAAACACGAACCACATCCAGTGGCTTCGCTTACGTCCGTGCCTCAGTTCATCGCATACCTGGTCGTAGACCGGCTCTTGCGCATCGAGGAAGCGCTGAAGATCATAGGGGTCGTCCATTTCGTACTCCGCTGCAGGCGTGGAAACCATCTTTAAACCACGATTCTCGCGCGCATGCAGGCACGGGTCTACGATGGATCTTCGCGCCGAACCGACCATGGAAGAGACTTAAGTAGCCTCACGAGCCTTGCTCGCTGCGACGAAGTCAGCCCTCGTGTAGCGCTCAGTTGCTGAACCCGTGCGCGCCAGTAGACACCGCTGAACAAAGATTTTGCGGCACCGCTGACAGGACCCGTTCGAGATGGGAAATCGCAACCTCGGCAGTGTGAGCACCTCCGATGACCTGGCCTATCCAGGGTTTCACTCATGACACGTTCCTCTCGAGGAAGCATAGGGGTGTTGCGTAAGCAGTTCAGGCCGGTTCGTGCGGTGTCCCTGCACGAACCGGCTGGCGCGGGCGTCGCGCTACTGTTACTGCATGTGCTGGCCGCCGTTGATCGCAACATTGGCGCCGGTCAGGAAGCCGGCATCGTCCGAGCAGAGGAAAAGCCACGCGGCGTATCGGACGCAGTAGAGAACCAGCGCGGCCGCCCAGCATAGACCGGATGCGTATATCCAGGCCATCGTGAACTGTGGCGCGAGCCACGGGCCGAGTACCCGGATCAAAGTCGCCAGAATGAAGAGGCCGTAGCAAGCGGTCTCGACCCTACCGGCCACGAGTTCGCGTCCGGTATGTCCGCGCGCGGTGCGCGTGATCATTGCGATGATCGCGCATCCGATGACGCCGACCGTGAACGTATGAATCGCGACCGAATGCGCGACGACGCCTGGCGCGGCGAGTGCCAACATCACGAAGCCCAAGGGAATTCCCGCGTAGGCCATATGGAGGATCAGGAGGATAGGCCGATAGCCGACGCGCCACGAACGCCATCCGCTGAGCCGTAGCCCATGAATGGCCGCCGCCGCGGCAATACTGCCGAACAGAGCACCGGCCAGATAGAAAGGCCTGAATCAGAGCGCCCACAGAGCGATGCGCGGCGATGTGTCGACTTGATCTGATTCGATCCTGATGGTCCGCTTCATGACTGCTCCAAACGGCAACTAGCTGTTGATTTATCTTATACGCAGGCCCTTTTCGCCGCATGCGACGAATGTTCGCGATAGGGGAAACGGCTGGATTCCGATCGCGCGCAGACTATTTCCGATCGAACGTTGATTCGCTCCGTCATTAGCGATACCTTTACGTCTATCCAGGTCGTCGGGTGCTGGTCAACGAAGGGAGAACCGTTTCGTGAAGAGAGCGTGGGCTGTCTCCTGCATCGTCGCATTGAGCGCGATCTTCGGCGGATGCGGCAAGCAGGGACCGCAAAGCGCCACCGAGGCATCGGGCGCATCCGCGAGCTCGGCGCCGGTTCAGCCAGCACAGGGTGCGAGCGATGCAACCGCTGCATCAGGCGCCCAAGGAACGGGCGCGCTGGTCACCGTCACCAAGGCGCAGTTGCCGGCGGAGGCGGCCGAAACTCTGCGACTGATCAAAGCGGGCGGCCCCTTCCCGTTTAGCGATGACGGCGTCTTGTTTCGTAACAGTGCGGCTTTGCTGCCGAAGCATCCGCGCGGTTACTACCACACTTATACGGTTCGCACACCAGGCGCGACGGATCGCGGGCAGCGTCGGATCGTATGTGGTGGGCCGCGCAAGCAAACCGGCGAGTGCTATTACACCGACGATTACTACGCCAGCTTCAAGCGCATTGGAGAATAAAGACGTCGTGCCATTGAGGCCCACAACGATGAGATACCTGCCGACAGCATCAATCCATCGACCAAAAGTGTGAACGTCGATGGCTTCATCCTGATCACCACAGATCTGGCGAAGAACGACCCCCAGCCGTCAGCGCGGCACCTACGATCATCCCTTTGACGACCACACCGAGCGGAAGGGCGCCGAACTGCGTTCAGCAGTACGTTCGAGCGCCTGGCCATCGCGGCGAGCCGACTGCGCCGAAGTGAAGTCGCGCGTCGGGTCTCGGGCATCGTGCGTGTGAACCTGGAGGGGTTTCCAGACAGTGCGAGTACGCCGTTGAGGGCGAGGTCAGTAGGAGATCTCTCAATCAGAAAACCTGAAGGCAACCATCAGAACTATGAGATTTTCCTGCCGTCGGGCTTCTGCAATAGTTGTTCTCAACCGTTGTGTTGGATTTCCGTACCGCGCGTCGTCGTCCAGGGAGAATCTGCATGCATCGTTTTGTGATCGTGGGAGGAGGGGCGGGTGGCATCGAACTCGCAACGAGGCTAGGCGATCGTTATGGTGGTCGGCGAAGCGGGGCGCAACGTGCCTCCATTACGTTGATCGACCGCAACCCGACGCATATCTGGAAGCCCCTGTTGCACGAGGTCGCAGCAGGAAGTCTGGACCCATTCGCACAGGAACTGGCGTACGCCGCGCAAGCCCAGTGGCACGGCTTCCAGTTCATCCAGGGCGAACTTGTCGGACTGGATCGTGGCTCGAGGCAGGTCCTGCTTTCGCCACTGCTCGATGACGACGGAGCCGAACTGGTACCGCCGCGCCGAATCGGGTACGACTCGTTGATTCTTGCCATCGGCAGTACAACGCACTACTTCGGCGTGCCGGGCGCGGCGGAAAATTCTCTCGCGCTTGACAACGTCGCTCAAGCGGAACGCTTCAGAAAGCGCCTGATTGCAGCTTGCATTCGCGCCGAACAACAACGAGACGCCGGTGAGCGGAGTGCATGTGGAGTGCCCGTCGATCACGCGCCTCGTGTCCAGGTCGCGATCGTTGGCGGGGGCGCTACGGGCGTGGAATTGTCCGCCGAATTGCGCAATACGGCGAAGGTACTTTCATCATACGGCTTGCATCGGCTCGACCCCACACACGACGTCGGGATCGTGCTCATTGAAGCTGGGCCGCGGATTCTGCCGGCGTTGAAAGAACGCGTGTCCACCGCAGCTGCCGGACTGCTGGGCAAACTCAATGTCAAGTTGATGGTCGACGAGCGGGTCGCGGAGGTCGCGCCCGGACTCATCCGCACGAAAAACGGCAAGACGATACGTGCGGATCTCACGGTGTGGGCCGCGGGCATCAAGGCACCCGCGGTGCTTTCAACGCTCGATGGGCTGACCGTCAATCATCTGGGGCAACTCAGTGTGCGTCGCACGCTTCAAACGGATCTTGACGACCATATATTCGCATTCGGCGATTGCGCGGCCTGTCCATGGTTGGGTTTCGAGCGCAATGTTCCACCGCGCGCCCAGGCGGCTCATCAGCAGGCATCGTTTTTAGTCAAGGCACTTGGGCGACGCATCGAGGGGCAAAAGCTTCCGGAGTTTGCCTATCGCGATCTCGGCTCGCTAGTGTCGCTCGGACACGCGAATGCGGTAGGGAGTCTGATGGGAGGTCTTATCGGCGGCAGCATGCTCGTGGACGGACTGCTTGCTCGCTTCATGTATTTGTCGCTGTATCGGATGCACGTTGCAGCGCTGCATGGATATGCACGCATGATCGTCAATACCCTCGCGCATCGGCTCCGTCGAAGCACCGCGCCGCACGTCAAACTGCACTGAGCACCATTTCGCTTTGGATGGCGAAAGGGTCTGGCCGCCACAAGTCAATCAACCGGTTCTAAACCCAGGAAGACGGAGGGAACACTATGAACAGCTCCGATCTATCGCCTTTGGATCGTCCTCTTCAACGGTAATTGTACGTTCCCCGTATGCTTTATCTGCACGGGCTCGATCAGCACGATCCAGCATTCCTCGTGCTCGTGGTCGTGCCACACGAGCTGCCCGCGCACTTTCGCGACCTTCACGTACTGATCGTTGACCTGTGCGACAACTTTCGGCGACCAATGATCCGACACATCGGCGAACGCGGCTTCAAGGTCGAACGATTCGGCGAACGGATGGGAAGACATGCTTATCTCCAGGTCGGAATGAGGGATGCGGCGAGCAGCACACCCATCGCGAGATTGAGAATGCGCCAGTGGCGCGGCGTCCGAAACAGCCGCGCGAATAGCACGCCGAGCGCACACCACAGCGCGAGCGACGCGCACGCAGTCACCCCGAACGCTGCACCGAGCAGCATCGCGAGGCGGTTCGGATTGTTTGCGAGCAGCGCGAAAGATGCCGCCGCGCCAACCGTCATCGCCCAGCCTTTCGGGTTGAGCCAGAGCAGCAGGAAACCGTTGACGAGCGAAACCGGGCGCACGGGGCCATTGCTCGCGTTTGGCGGCCCGCTGCGCGCGATGCGCCACGCGAGCCACAGCAGATACGCGGAGCCGAGTGTCCTCACCGCCGTTTGCAGCGACGGCAGCGTGAGAAGCAGACCGCCAAGCCCGAGTGCGGCGAGCGCAGCGAGCAAGGCGAGGCCCATAGCGATGCCGAGCATCAGTGGTATCGAGCGTACGAAGCCGAAGCGTGCGCCTGAGGCGGCGGCGAGCGTGGTCGCGCCGCCGGGCGTCACGGTCGCGACGGCGACGAAGAGCAGGAGCGGCAGAATCGAGGTCATCGGTGCACATTCGGATCAGTGAATTCGCACTGTACGGATCGTCAAAGCAACGTGAAAGCTAATAATATTGATGCGGTACATTACGCCGCATAATGCATAGATGAGCCGAAACCTCGACCTCGATCTGATCCGTACCTTCGTTGCCGTCGCCGATAGCGGCAGCATGACGGTCGCCGCGAATCTGCTGCACATGACGCAAGGCGCCGTGAGCCAGCAGGTGAAGCGTCTCGAAGACGTACTGGATTGCCTTCTGTTCGTGCGCAAGATGCGCAAGCTGGAGCTGTCGCGCCAGGGCGAGCAGTTTCTTGTGAATGCGCGCAAGCTGCTGCGGCTGAACGACGAAATCTGGGCCGACATGACCGGCCAGCCGTTGCGCGGCGCCCTGCGTGTGGGGGTGCCATACGATCTCGTGATGCGGCTCGGGCCGGCGCTGAAGGCATTCGCCGAGGCGCATCCGCACGTCGAAATTTCGTTGGTGTGCGCGGCGTCGCCAGAGCTGAGCGAAGCGGTGAATAGCGGTCGCGTTGACGTGTCGTTGGCCGAATACGTCGCGAGCGAAGCCGAAGGCGAAGTGGTCCGCGTCGAGCCCTTGGTGTGGGTCAATGGGCGCGGCAGCGACGCGTGGCAGAAGCGGCCGTTGCCGCTGTCGATGGTGGACGAGCGTTGTGCGTTCCGACCGGTGGTGCTCGGCGCGCTCGCAGACGAGGGCATTGCGTGGCGCACGGTGTTCGAGAGCGGCAACATCGAGGCGACCGCTGCGACGGTACGCGCGGGCCTCGCGATCGCGACCTGGCTCGTCTCCACGGTGCCGGCCGATCTGGAAACGCTCACGCCTCAAGCAACCGGCTTGCCTGCGCTGCCTCCGTTCGCGATCTGCCTGCGATTGCCTGCAACGGTTCAGCCCGCGGCGCAGGAATTCGCGCGCCGCGTACGCGAATCGATGTCGAACGACGCAGGCACTCGACGCGCGCAGCTTGCGAACATTGCGTGACGGACGGCGTTTGAAGTGCGCGCCGGAATCGGCTGATTCAGACGCACGCAGTGCCGCCAGCCAGCTTTTAGTTCACGGACGTCGCTCCTACAAGCGCTGCGGCAGCGCAGCCGCAAAATAGTCAGTCACCCGGCGCACGCGCGCAGGCACGAAACGACGCCTCGGCCAGACGATACTCACATCGCGTACGTCGCGAATGAAGTCGTCTAGCACGGTCACAATGTCGGGATGCTTGAGTTCGTCGGCGAGCGAGAGCTTCGCGAAGAGGCCGATTCCCACACCCGCGAGCACGGCCGATCGTATTGTCTCGACGCTATTCGACGACAGGTTGCCTCGCACCGGTACGCTGAATCGGCCTCGTGGCCCATGAAACGGCCAGTTTGCCGACTCCATCAGACCGCCGTAGAGCAGGCAATTGTGATTGGCGAGTTCGGTAGGATCCTTCGGTACACCGTATTGCTCGAAATAGCGACGCGATCCGACGCAGACCAGCGGGGTGCTGGCAATCCGCTTCACGACCGAATCCGGATCGTTGACGGCGCCCACTCGAATCGCGAGATCGATTCGATCCTCGACCATATCGCGTACGAAATCCGACAACACGAGATCGACCCGCAGACCAGGATAGCGCGACAGCAGCTCGGGAATGAGCGGAAGAACGTGCAGGCGACCGAACGTAGAGGCAGAGGCGATCCGGACAAGCCCTGAGACATCCAGCGTGCTGCTGGTCAGTTCGCTGTCGGCCACCTCAATCTCGTCCAGCAACGGCTTGGTGCGTTCGTAGTATTTCTGCCCCTGATCCGTCAGGGTTACGCTGCGTGTGCTTCGGTTGAATAGCAGCACGCCCAGGCGCCTTTCCAGCGCGCCGATCGACTTACTGATCGCGGACTGTGACTCGCCGGTTCTGCGCGCCGCGGCGGAAAAGCCACCCGCTTCAACAACGGCGAAGAAGGCGTTCAATTCGTGAAACCGATCCATCGTATTTCTCTCGTGCGATCTATTCTCTCAATGAATGGATCTTATGATAAATCCGCCGATTATCATTCGCAGTGGCCGCAATTACGATGTCACTTCCATTCACCAACAGGCAGAAGCTTCAATGTCTACTCTCATAGGGAAGATCGCGGTTATTAGCGGCGGAACGACGGGTATCGGCCTGGCGATCGCCAGGCGATTCGTCGCCGAAGGTGCTCACGTCTGTATCTTCGGTCGGCGCCAAGGCCAGCTCGACGAGGCCGTCAAACTGCTCGGACGCAACGTTACCGCGCTTCAGGCCGACGCCGCGAATCTCGATGACCTCGACCGTGTCGCTGCGGCAGTCAGGGACGAAAAAGGTGTCGTCGACATCATCGTGTCGAACGCGGGCTTTACCGAGCAGGTTTCGATCGACACCATCACGCCCGAGCATTTCGACAAGGCATTCAACCTCATGGCGCGCGGCCCGGTATTTCTGGTGCAGAAGCTGCTGCCGATGATGACAGGTGGCGGGTCGATCATCCTGGTTTCGTCGGCCATGCACGTCATGGGCATCCCTGGTCATACCGCCTACGCGGCGACCAAGGCCGCGTTGCGTTCCTATGCCCGCACCTGGGCCGCCGAATTCAAGGATCGCGGCATTCGGGTCAACATGCTTAGCCCCGGTGTCACCGACACCCCGATTCTCGACTCCCAGTCGGCGACACGCGAGGATCTGGTGAGCATGTACAAGAGCATGGTCCCGATTGGTCGACTCGCCCGCGCCGAGGAGATGGCCAGCGCGGCGCTCTTTCTCGCCTCCGAACAGAGTTCCTATATGACGGGCGCGGATTTGATGAATGACGGCGGCATCGGCCAGGTCTGAGGCCCGAGGCTCTCACCTCCGCGATTTTTACTCGTGCTATTTAGCGGCCGCGTTGTACCACTCGACAGCGTCCTCGCCGGCGGGGATGTGGAACGGGCTCGATGAATCGGTCGCTGCGAGCCAAACCGCTTCGGCGACATCCGATGCGTGCGTGACGGCCGTTTCTTTCTGCCAGTTTGCGAAAATCTGCTCCACGAGCGCGCCGTACGGCTCGGCGAATCCGTCTTTCATACGTGCCTGCGCGTTCTCGCCGAAGCGGGTGGAAGGCGCGCGTCCCGGCAGCACGACACGCACGCGCACATTGAACTGCTCCAGTTCGAGCGCGAGCGATTCGCTGAATGCGTTGACCGCGGACTTGCTCGCGGTGTAGACCGACAGCAAATGCAGCGGTCTGCAGGTGACGGTCGACGTCACATTGATGATCACACCTTCGCGGCGCTCGCGGAACTGCGGCAACACGGCCTGCGCCATCGCGATGGTACCGAGCGTGTTGGTCTCGAAGATATCGCGCACGGTGTCCATCGGCGTTCCTTCGAGCGCGTTCAGAAAACCGATACCCGCATTGTTGACGAGCACGTCGATCGGACCGGCGGCATCGATGACGGCGCGAATGCTTTGCGGGTCCTTCACGTCGAGGGCGAGAATCGAAAGACGATCGGAGCGCGGCAAGACGTCTTCGCGTGGCGCGCGCATCGTGGCGATAACGCGCCAGTCGCGAGCCAGAAAATAACGCGCGATTTCGAGGCCAAAGCCGGACGAGCAACCGGTAATCAAGACGGTCTTCATGTCGAATCCTGTGGTTGGTGACAGTCCCAACACAATAAGTCCTGACCACCCGGACTCGCTACAATTGAGCGTCCAGGTTTCATTCGAAATCGTCCGATCATGATCGACCCGCTCGCCGAAATCGTCACATTGCTGAAGCCGACGCCCACGTTCTCGAAAGTGCTGAGCGGCGCCGGGCGCTGGCGCGCGAGCCGCACGGAAGTCGGCCAGCCGTTCTATTGCGTGGTGCTCGAAGGTTCCTTCCGTCTATCCGTCAATGGTTGCGAGCCGCTCATTCTTCAGGCCGATGACTTCGTGCTCGTGCCTGAAGTTTTTAGCTTCACGATGACGAGCATCAACCCGCCCGACGATGACGACGTCTCCGATATCGCGCCCGCGGCACTGCCCGACGGCAGCTTTCGTTTCGGCGATGCATCGGTCGCGCCAGATGCCCAATGGCTTGCGGGCCTCTGCGAGTTCGGTTCGCCGGATGCGGCCTTGCTTGTCTCGCTCTTGCCCAAGCTCGCGCACGTGCGCGGTGAACCCAGGCTGGCGACGCTCGTCAAGCTCGTGAGGGAAGAATCGCGCGCGCAGCGGCCCGCGCGCGAGGTCGTGCTGGCGCGACTGCTCGAGGTGCTCTTCATTGAAGCGTTGCGAGCCACGGGGACGGGGGCGTCGCCCGGACTCGTCCGCGGCCTCGCCGACGCCCGTCTCGCGCTCGCCATCCGTCATATGCACGAGAGTCCGCACAAGCCCTGGACGATCGCACAACTCGCAAAAACCGCCGCGCTTTCACGGTCCTCATTCTTCGATCGATTCAGCCGCGCAGTCGGTGTGGCACCGATGGAGTATCTGTTGTCGTGGCGCATGGCCGTCGCCAGGAGCCTGCTGCGCCGGAACGAAGTCAGCATCGCGGTGATCGCGGAGCGTGTCGGTTACGGCTCGGCGAGCGCATTCAGCGTCGCGTTCACGCGTCATGTCGGGCTGCCGCCCACGCAGTATGCTCGAGACGCAGCGAATGTCGTCGCTCGATAGCGTCGTGTTTTGCCTCATGCGACCTGCGCATCGCCATCGATAGCTGCCTCGCGCTCGAGCAGCGGATAAGCGAGGGCACAGATGTGCGACTGGATCCGCACGAGGTCGCGCAGCAGGTCGAGATGCAATGAGCTTGACGCGATGCTGTCGGGCTTGCCCTCGCGCAGGCGGTCGAGATGAGAATCCCGCGCGGCGCGTTCGAGACGCCGCAGCGCCTGTTTGTCCTCCAGCAACTGCGCCGCAGTCTGCATCCTTCCCGACACGAGCAGCGCCTGAGCACGGTGAAAACCGTCGATCACTAACTGGTGCAGCGCGCGCAGATCCTCGGCGCCTTCAGCCGAAAAGCTCACCTGCGCTTTGATCTTTTTCTGCGCCAGCTCCATCAGATTCTTGTCGACGATATCGCCGATATGCTCAAGATTGATCACGGAGGTCATGATCGCCGAGGCCCAGCGCCGGTCTTCGTCGTCAAGTGGCTCGCGCGTCACCTCGGTGACGTAGCTTTTGATCGCATCGTGCAGCATATCCACAGCATCGTCGCGGGCCGCGATCTCGTTCACCGCGCGCCGGTCGTTTGCGATCAGCACCGGCACGCTCGCGCACAGCATCGCTTCGACGATATCGCCCATCCGGATCAATTCGCGGCCGGCCTGTCCCGGCGTCGAGTACTGGATCTTCTGCCTGAACTGCGGCGCGAGCAGGTCTGCGTAGGTTTTGGGCGGGCTCTTCAGCACCGCCGAGTTGTAGATGAAGCTCGGGTAGTTGCCGACCATCGCGTAGTACAGGCCTTTCGGATCCTATCGTCTACGCCGAAGTGATGAGATCAACATCGAGCCTATCCGGCCGATGCCGCGAGACGTTGCTCAATGCTTGCTGCATCGCTCTTTCGCACTGTCAATCTGTTCGTCACCGACTTGACTCCCAGCACTGATCTTGCTGCATTGCCAGCGCGCGAGATCTGCCAGCTTTCCGGCACCGATCCGGTGAGCGTGACGACGCCGTGGCTCGCCCTGATGTGAATCTCTGAATCATCCATATCCGGTACACGCCTGAGGGCGCGGCGAACGTCACGAACTATCGAAGTATCCGGCCTGGGTCGAGGCGGCGAGCTTGAGGCCGCCACCCTTTGTGCGACCGCGCCGGCCGTCGCGCTCATACCTTGTTGCGCGTTCGCATAGGCCGCGCCACTCGCGATGGCCGCAATTAACATTGCGCCGATTATTCTGCTCGCATTGCTTATGTTCATGCCGGCTCCTTTGGGTTCTGCCAACCTTGCAAAATCCGCTGTCCGTGTCGAACGATTTCTTTGACCAGCAGATCCAGGTCGTCCTTGCGGGTTCGGTGGTTGCATATCGCGACCCTGAGGCAATGCACGCCGTGCACCGTTGTGTCGGACAAGGCCGCGATGCCAGCTTCCTGAAGCTGCAACATGATCTCGATGTTGAGAGCCTTCAATGCTGCCTCTTCCATCTCCTCCGGTCGATATCTGAAGCATACGATGTTGATGTTGGTTGGCACGACCAACTCGAGGTGTCGCTCGGAGTCGATGAGGTCACTGAGGTAGCGAGCCTGCGCGATGTTTTGGTCGATCAGACGGCCGAACTTCTCGACTCCATGCTCTTTTAGAGCCATCCAGACTTTCAGCGCACGGAAACCTCTGGACGTCTGCAATCCATACTCGTAGAGCCAGGGGGCCGAAGCAATTCCGCGCGCTGTTGGTTGCAGGTATTCCGGTGTCACCGCGAATGCGCCTCGATGCGCCGCAGCGTCGCGAACGAGGGCGCAGCCGACCTCAAACGGAGCGTGCAGCCACTTGTGAGGATCGAGGGCGATTGAATCAGCGCGTGCAATGCCCGCGACGCGATATGAATTGTCGGGTGCGATCGCAAGCAGCGCGCCGATGCATCCGTCTACGTGTAACCAGACGTTCTCTTCAGCGGCCAGATCCGCCAGCGCCATCAGATCGTCGATCGCACCTGTATTGACTGTCCCCGCCGTTGCGATCACGCAAGCAGGCTGAAATCCCGCTGACCGGTCCTCTGCGATCGCAATCCGCAGAGCGGCGACGTCGATTCTCAGCGCCGCGTCTGTCGGGATCCGCCGCAACGCCGCGTTTCCCAGGCCTAGCGACTCCATCGCCTTACGATGGCAGCTATGCATCTGATCCGAGCCATAAAATCGCAACGGTCGGTCGATGGCGGCTACACCATGCTCGCGCACGTCGATTCCAGCCTTCGCATTGCGTGCCACTGTCAGGGCAATGATATTTGCCATCGAGCCGCCGCTGACCAATGTGCCGCTGGCGGAAACTGGAAAGCCAACCATGTCCTTGCACCAGTTGACGACCTGCTGATCCATCGAAGCCGCCGCATGATTGCCGCCACCCAGGTTGGAACCTTGAATTGCCGCCAGGAAGTCTCCCAGTGCGCCGGTGAAGTTGCTTGCCCCCATATACCAGGACCAGAAGCGAGGATGTACGTTGCCCAGTGGATAGGGCATCAAATTCTCGCCAAGCTCGTGATAAATACTTTCCGCCGATGACGCCGAGCGTGGCAGCGCCTGCTCGAACGAGGCCTTGGCGCTCTCGGGCATGCTTCGCCACACTGGCCGGCTGCGCACGTCGCGCAGGTAGTCGACCGCATCGTCGACGATGCGGTGCGAGAGTGTCCGCAGCGCAGTCCAATCGTCCGGATCGAGCGTTTCCTCGGAACGCGGCTGAACGCCGTGCATAGGGAGCAAACCGGCTGCGTCGTCCTTCTCCATCTCGGCACCTGTCGGGTTCGACGTTGAGCAAACAAGAGTAGCCCCAAGAGGAGGCAAGATCGGCGCCGTAAGCCGTCACCACCCGGACACGATGCGATACACGCTTGCCCTGCCCTGGAGGCCGCGAAGCGGAGCCTCAAATTCGACGACAGTGCGGCCACCAAGGAGGTCGCGGACCCCAGGCGCACTATAGAGCGCTTCCGAAATGCAAATCTCCCCGGCGTCGGCGAGAGACTGCACGCGCGCGGCGACGTTGACGGCCTGGCCGAAATAATCGAGATTGTCGTTCAGTGTCACCGCAATCGACGGCCCGCAATGTGCTCCGATCTTCAGGATGATCGCCGGTTCTCCACGTTCGCGATTGAAGCGCCCGATTTCCTCCACGATACTCAACGACGCGGAGACTGCGTCCGTTGGTCGACAAAAGACGGCCATCACAGCGTCGCCAATCGTCTTTACGATAGCGCCGGAATACCGTTGTGCGATCATCTCAAGCAAGGCGAAATGCTGTCTGACGAGGCCGTACGCATTCAGATCACCGATGCGTTCGTACATGGCCGTCGAACCCTTGAGATCCGTGAAAACGAACGTCACTTGCCGAATCCCAAGGCCTTCCTTCTCGTCAACGTTCTCCGAGCGGAACAGGCGCCGGAAGGTCTGTCGCGCCACCAGCGCCCCTCCGGAGAGATACGGTTCGAATTCGAGCGGCGGCTTGATGGCCTGAGCGACGACCTCTGGAGGCCAATTGATCAAGAGCAGCGACCCGCGCGTGCTCCCGGTATTCCTTACTTGAATGACGACAGGCCCAGGCGGCACAACGGAGAGCGCCGGGGCAAACCGTTGACCGTCATAACCGACCTGCACCAGTGTCGGCGAGGTAGCGGCCTCACCAGCGATCGGAACAATGAGAGCGGCTTGTGTCTCGACATTCACACCCGTCAAGGCACCGGGGCCAAGCACAGCCTGCAGGGTCGTCGTCGAACCTGGCGGCAGGAACGTGAGGCCGCGCACGAGCCCCCGCAAGAAGTCGAGAAACCGGACTCGCTGGCCGGCGAACCGACCGTCACCGTTAAATCGCAATTTCCAGTGGAAATCTTCAACGGAAAGCGATTCGGGATCGTGGAACGTCAACCTCCGAAGTTCGGGCGATATTGAAAACGTGACCTGGATGAAATCGTCGAGGTCGGTTTCGCCCGTAACGTCGCATAGCCCACAGACGTAATGGGTCTTGAGAGTGCGCAATGATCCGAAGCTGTGGAGGACCATTCCCGACTGCGGACAAAGAACGTCCCAGTTCATCTCGAACAATCCGTATCGCGCCGCATGAAGAAAGAGGTCAATGCATTCAGCCTCGCTTATGCCGCGATCTCGCGCAAACGCCAGCGGATTGACCCGGTAGACGGACAGCTCGTCGCCGCTCCTGATCAGAGTCTCGAGCTTGGAAATGACGCGCGGACTCCATGATCTCGCCTGCTCGATCGCGATCATTTTGCTCTCGAGAAGCCGATCGTCAATGTTCATCGTCGTGGCCAGGTCAACGGAAAACAGTCAGACACAACTGCCGTGTCATGTCGCTTTACCTTGGATTGCAAGATACGGTGATGGTTGGACGGCGTCAACAGGAGTGAGCGCGGCGACCCTATCCTCCTCTATCGGCCTCGCCCGAAAGCGCGGCCTCGATCGCCTGGAGCGCATAAAGGAAACCCAGGCCGCTGCCCTCCTGCCGTAGCCGCTGGAGTTCCTTCAGCGATGCCGGATCGCGATTGCCGGTTCCATACGAGACAAGCGCCCGTGCGCGCGCCACGAAAAATCCGGAAAAGGGCGATGGCTCGCGGCGTGCGTAGTCTTCAAGGGCCGCAGCATGGTGCGCGGCCGCATCCCAGCGTTTGCGGTCGATGCATGCATCTATCGCATCACGTCGAAACAGAAAGTGGTTGTGGCTCACCGCTCCGGCCGCGAGCAAAGCTTCGCCTTCCGCGAGCGCCTGTGCGAAGACAACGGGTCGTCCGTCATGCGCGCGAGCACGCCGAGATAAGCGGGGCCCAGGTAGTTCATGCCGGTCTCCCGGCTGATCGACAGCGCCGCTTCGATATCGGCGCGCGCTTCGCGCGGACGGCCGGCGACCCGATGCAATTCCGCGCGAAACGCGAGCGCTTCACCTTCGAAGCGCCTTGATTTCAGCTCGCGCGCGCACTGTAGCGCAGGAGCGACGTGCTCCCACGCACGATCCCACTCCGCGCGATCGTGCAGGCAGTGCCAGGCAGCGTGATGGGCGACGGCGAGCGCGCGGGGATGCCCCACCTTCTGCGCTGCGGCGACGCTGGCAAGCGCGGCGTCGAGCGCGCGCGCGGCTTCGCCGATAAACCACGTCGTGATCGCCCGCATCGGAAGGTTGGCCACCTCGATCCGTCCGAAGCCATGGCATTGGCAGAGTTCGATGCAGCGGCTGAAGGCCGCGTGGGCGCTGATCATCCGGCCGCGCATGTACTCGCCATCGCCAAGGCCGCCGAGTGCGGCCGCCTCCTGTTCGGGATCACACGCGTCGCGCGCGAGGGCAAGGCTGCGCCCGTGCTCACGCACGCAGCCGTCGATATCGCCGCGGGGAAAACACAGATTGCCGCGCAGGAAGTGAATGCGCGCCTCTTCGCGCAACAGGCCTTGGGAGGCTTCAGCGGCGGAGTCGAGGTCGGCCCATGCACCGTCGAGATCGTCGATGATCCGCTTCACAGTGGCCCGCCCGATCCATGCACGGCAACGCTCCGCGTCCGTCGTCGCATATTCGAGGGCGATTTCGAATGCATGAAGTGCCGACTTCATGTCGCCGAGGTCATGCAGGACGTTGCCATGTAGACACTCGAGTGCGGCGCGGTCGCTACGTTGATCCGCGAGATCGAGCCCTCGTCCGACAAGCCGGAGCGCGGCTTCATGGCGGTGCCCCGACGCCTGCGAGCGCGCTGCTTCGCAATAGGCGAGCGCTGCCCCGGGTTCTCCCGCGCGATCGAGATGTTCGGCTCGCAGGACGAGGTCGCGCTCGCCGTACCACTGTGCGGCGCGACGATGCAAATCGCGGCGCCGGCTTTTCAGCAGCCCGTCATAAATGGCGTCGCGAATCAGTGCGTGATGGAAGATGAATCCGCTGCCTTGACGTCGTAACAGCAGACCGATCACAAGCGGTTCCAGCGCAACGCCGGCATCCGCATCGGCGCCAGCGCCATCGACGAGAAAATCGACCGCCTCCTTCTCGAACAACTGGCCGAGCACCGAGGCAGCCTGCAGCACTGTCTTATCGGCGGGATCAAGCCGATCGAGCCGCGCCCGTACGAGGCTTCGCACCGACCCCGGCACGCCGGTCCCTTCGCCGTCCTGCGCATCGTTCAGCAACTGCTCGAGAAACAGCGGATTGCCCGCCGCCCGTTCGATGCAGCGTCCCGCCAGACCTGCCTGCGCCCCGGGAAACGATCTGGCCATCGCATGCGCGTCGCCGGCGCTCAGCGGACCCAGATCGATCAGCGAATACGGTCCGCTGGTCGCCACGCGCCACGGCTCTTCACTCGAATCGCCGTGCGTCCGCACTGTCAGCACGAGTACGGCTGGACATCCCGCCATCGTTTCTGATAGTCCGGCGAGGTCGCGAAGCGTCGTTTCGTCCGACCAGTGAATATCCTCGACGACCAGTACCCGAGGTTGCTGGCGGCTCGCGCGTTGGACAAGCCGGGTCAGGGCGTTGCGTCGGCCGCGAACGCGCATTTCATTGTCCATGGCGTCGTAGACTGCCCGGTCCTCGAACCCCATCGGCAAATCGACCAGATCTTCGAGAAAGAGTGCGTCGCCAGCGTCGATCAAACCGCTGGCGTGCGCGTGCTCGACGCCAGTGGCGCTCGCAGCTCCGTGAGTTGAGCCGTCGGCTGCCAACAGGCCGCGCACGAGAGACTGGATTGCGCCACGTCCGGTTGACGCACCGAAGTCGAGCACGAGGCCAGTATGAGAAAGGAATCCTGCGTCCCGTGCCTCGCGTTCGAATTCCTCGACCAGGCGTGTTTTGCCGATCCCGGCCTCACCGCGCAGCAGAACGGTGCGTCCGCCTCCGGTGTCGCGGCACGAATGGAGCACGGATCGAAACTGGCGCATCTCGTGATGCCGGCCGACGAACGGCCGGCTCGAGCGTGAGCGCCGAAAGCCGGCGATACACCACGCCGTGACCGCTTGCGCGAAGCCTTTGACCGACAGCGCGCCGCGTTCGACACAGTCCAGCCGGTCAGCCAGCGGGCGTCGCACGCTTTCCGAGATCAGGATCTTCCCCGGCTCAGCCGCATCGGTGAGACGCGAGGCGAGGTTGACCGTGTCGCCGGTGACGGTGTATTCCCTGTGAGTCGCGCTACCGGTGCCGCTTGCGACGACTTCGCCGCCGGCTATGCCGATATGCACGCAGACCGGGCGGCCGAGCGCACGCGACAGGTCGGGCATCCCATCCCTGATCGCGAGTGCCGCCCGCACGGCGCGTTCGACATCATTGCCATGCGAGACCGGCGCGCCGAATACTGCCATGACGCAGTCGCCGACGTGCTTGTCGACGTGCCCGCCATGCTGCTCGATGGTGCGGTCAACCTGCTCGAAGTAGCGATCGAGAACGGCGAGTACTTCCTCCGCGTCGACTTCACGGCTCATCCGCGTGAAGCCACACAGATCGGCGAACAGGACGGCGACCTGCCGTCGTTCGCCTTTCGCCTCGCCTGGGCTCGCGGCGCTACGCCGGGGCCCGGTTCGCGCCCGCAATTCAGTCAAGGCATCGAGCAGTTTGCGGCGATGACCAACCGACGCAATACCCAGTTCTTTCAGATCGTCCGCGGTGAGATCGCGAAGCACGTCGGCGTCGATGGCGTTCTCGCGAAACACCGGTTCATACCGCTCCATTCCGAGGCTGTGCAGCCACGCGGCGACGTCCACGAGCCCTCCTGAGAGGAAGGTGTCGAATCCGTCAAAGATAGCACGGGGCTGGCTTCGTGGAGCCCTGCGCCCCGGGCGGCGGCAGCTTCGGCACTGGCTCGAAATGAGCGCGGTGGCCGTCAAGGAAATCACCAGCCGCGCGAAACGGCAGTGAGGCTACACCGCGCCTGTCCTGGGCTGTGAGCGTGCCAACGCTAGCGCCAGCCTTGCGCCGACCTCGGCGTTGTGTTTCACGAGCGCGATGTTTGTCGCCAGGCTGCGCCCGCCTGTCAACGCCTTGATGCGCGCCAGCAGGAAGGGGGTGACGGCCTTGCCAGTGATTCCTTGTGCAGCGGCCTCGTCGAGCGCCTGCTGGGTCAGCGCGTCGATCTCTTCGAACGACATCGCTGCGGCTTCCGGCACCGGAGTGCTCAGCACCACACCGCCGTCGAGGCCCAGGTCCCACTTGGTGCGAATGAACCGTGCCTGTTCCTCCGCGTCGTCCAGCCTGAAGCCCGCGCGAAAGCCGCTGTCACGCGTGTAGAACGCCGCAAAATTGTCCTGTTCGCAACTGAGCACCGGCACGCCGTGGGTTTCCAGGTATTCCAATGTGAGCCCGATGTCCAGGATGGACTTCGCACCGGCACAGATCACCGCCACCGAGGTCTTCGCCAGTTCCTGCAGATCGGCCGAGATGTCAAAGGTTTCATGCGCGCCTCGGTGTACGCCGCCAATGCCTCCGGTGACGAAGACCTCGATGCCGGCCAACGCCGCACATATCATCGCGCCAGCCACGGTCGTGGCGCCCAGCCCGCCGTCGGCCAGCACGGCCGGCAGGTCGCGGCGGCTGACCTTATGTACGTGGTCCGATCGGCCGATCGTTTCCAACTCGTCATCCGAAAGGCCGATGTGGATTCGCCCATCGATCAGCGCAATAGTCGCCGGCTCGGCACCCGCGTCACGGATCAAGGCTTCCACTTCGCGCGCAGTGCGAACGTTCTCCGGGTAGGGCATGCCGTGGGCGATGATGGTCGATTCCAGCGCCACGAGCGGGCGACCGGAGGCCTGCGCAGCGGCTGCAGGCGCGCTCCAGGTCAACCAGGAGCGTGCAAGGTCAGCAACCATGTCGATCCTTTCGGTGGTGTGATTCACTGAAGTATGCGGTACAAGACCGGTCCACTCAACGCGCGAGCCAAGGCCGCGGCCCGTCAGGGGCGTCGGCCTTCAGCGAGTGGTTAGGCGTCCGTGTGCCCTTGGCGCCTTAGGACGACATGCGTGGCCTTCTCCGACGCTACGAATTCAACGCATTCGTATCCCAGAGCCCGCAAGTCGACCCCTTCGAACAGCGATTCTCCCCGGCCGAGCAGGACCGGCGCGACGGCAATGTGCAGATCATCGATGAGGCCCTCGCGAAGATACTGCTGAATTGTGTCCGGCCCACCGCCAATGCGCACGTCCATTCCGGCAGCGGCCTCGCGTGCACGGTCGAGCGCCTCGCGAATGCCTCCTGTTATGAAGTGGAACGTCGTGCCGCCTGCCATCTCGATGGGGGGACGAGCGTGATGGGTCAAGATGAAGACTGGAACGTGATACGGTGGATTGTCTCCCCACCAGCCTTTCCAGTTTGTGTCCGGCCAGTCCCCACGAATGGGTCCGAACATGTTCCGCCCAAGAATCCAGGCCCCGACATTCTGAAAGCCGCGGGCGGCGAAATCATCGTCAACCCCGGTCGTACCGCCGTCCTTGCCGAACAAGGCTTGCTGGAACGTGTGTGTTGGGACTAGCCACTGATGCAGTTCCGTCCCGCCAACGCCGAGCGGATTGTTGATGTCTTGATTCGGGCCTGCACCGTATCCGTCGAGCGAAATGGTGAAGCCCGCAACGCGAACGCGTGTCATCGTTTGCCTCCGTTTAGAACCTAACGTAATGTGGACCGCAAACCTGCATGGTTGCCGGAACTACGCGAAATAGTCTGGCAGCAGGTTTTTGCTCAACCCTATGTCTCCACGAGAAGTTTTCCGAATTTGTAAGCTGGCATACAGCAGCGACCAGCCATCCAAACACGGCACGCGCCTGCCCGGAGCCAACTTTTGCCTGCCGCAGGCGTACGATGAACGGCATCGTCCCGTTTGAGGACGGCTTGATTGATGGAGGGTCGAGATGAGACGTCTTTATTTCCTCACATCTGACACGACGACGGCGAAGGCGATCGTAGACGACTTGCTGCGGACGCGGATCACATGGCGACATATCCATGTTCTCGCGAATCACAGCGTCGCACTCGAACAGTTACCCGAGGCAACTTTGCTGCAGAGCAGCGACGTCGTGCACTCGCTCGAACGAGGCGTGGCGCTCGGCGGTGCGACCGGAGCGCTCGTCGGCCTCGTGGCGCTGGCGTATCCTCCCGCGGAGCTCGTTATTGCGGGCGGAGCCGTCATCGCATTGACGTTGGCGGGTGCCGGCTTCGGGGCCTGGACGGCCGCGATGATCGGCGTCGCCGAACCGAATGCACGACTCGAGCGCTTTCGGGACGCCATCCGTGACGGCCAGCTCCTGATCATGGCCGACGTGCCTGGATCGCGCGAACAGGAGATCGAGCAGATGGTCGCGCAGCATTTTCCGAAGGCCGATATCGAGGGCGCGGAGCCCACGACACCGATCTTCCCCTGAGAAGCAGTCGGAAGGAGGCGAGCGGCGCCACCTTTGGGGGCGACTGCGATCGAATAAGGGCGGGGGCGTCTCGGCCGATGCCGTTGCAGGCAGCTTTCGTTAGAATCTGTTTTCGATTCTTTTACTCGTCAATTACCGGAGGCGAACGTGCCAGGTTTACTTCCCGATGTCGACCGCGATGGACTCCTCGAATATTCGGTCGTCTACACCGACCGATCAATCAATCACATGTCGCAGCTCTTTCAAGGAGTCGTACGCGATATTTCCGGCGCCCTGAAAAAAATCTACAACGCGAAGTCGGCCGTTATTGTCCCGGGCAGCGGGACTTTCGGCATGGAAGCCGTCGCCCGGCAGTTCGCGACGAACAGGAAGTGTCTGGTCATCCGCAATGGCTGGTTCAGTTTCCGCTGGTCGCAGATTTTCGACATGGGCGACATTCCGTCTGAATCGGTGGTGTTGAAGGCGCGTCCGGTCGAACGAGGTAGGCAGGCCGCATATGCACCGGCTCCGATCGAAGAGGTCGTCGCTGCGATCAAGGAAAACAAGCCGGATCTGGTCTTTGCGCCGCATGTCGAAACCGCATCCGGGATGATGCTGCCTGATGCCTACTTGCGCGCGGTGTCCGACGCGGTGCATGCCGTCGGCGGCATGTTTGTACTGGATTGCATCGCCTCCGGTACGATCTGGGTGGACATGCAGGCCAGCGGCATCGATGTCCTGATCAGCGCACCGCAAAAAGGATGGAGCGCTTCACCCTGCTGCGCAATGGTCATGCTCAGCCCTCTCGCCCGCGAAAGAATCGACGCAACGACCAGCACCAGTTTCGCTTGTGATCTTGGGAAATGGCTGCAGATCATGGAAGCCTACGAGAACGGCGGGTTCGCGTATCACGCCACGATGCCCACGGACAGTCTCGCGACGCTGCGCGACGTCATGAAGGAAACCGAGGCATATGGCTTCGAGAAAGTCAGAGCCGAGCAGCTTGAACTCGGCAAGCGCATTCGCTCGCTCATGAGTGACAAAGGTTTCAAAAGCGTGGCGGCTGAAGGTTTTCAGGCTCCTGGCGTCGTGGTCTGCTATACGGACGATGACGGCATACGATCCGGCAAGAAATTCGCCGATGCCGGCTTGCAGATCGCGGCCGGTGTTCCCCTTCAATGCGACGAGCCAGAAGACTTCAAAACCTTCCGCGTCGGATTATTTGGCCTGGACAAACTGCATGACGTCGAAGGTGTGGTCGCCAGGCTCGCCAAGGCGTTGGACAGTATTCTTTAGAGCGTTTTTCCAAAGCACGTGCGCGTGGCTCGCTCTCGCGACCGGCCGCCGCACGGCGCCGCGAAACTTCATTTCTCATCCGACGCATCAGTCGGATAACCTTTTCAGTCTGCTCTTTTCATCCCGCCAGGACACCAGCTCTCAATCGGAGTTCCTAACACGCTTTAATTCGGGGTTTTTTGAGATGGTGCCTTGTTGCACAATCGGGCCTCCTTGACTGACTGTGAGGCACTATGCATTCACTCTCCCTGGGCTCTTATCGCGGCGCCCATGATAGGCGACACGGACGTTTCTTCTCGATCAGCCTTTGCAGATCGTTCTACCTTCACATCGAGTCTCCCTGGCTGTTTGACGTGGACCGGTGGTTCCACTTTGCATTGCCGGCGAGCGTACCTCGCGAAGCACACGACGACACTGTGCAGGCCATGGAAGAAGCGCGCGCAGCGTGGCTACAACATAGCCCATCCGTGCTGGTGTCGCATCAGTCATACGAGTTACGCGATATGCTCGGCCGGAGTGAAAACCGCTTTTCATATGCACAGGATGGACGACCATGAGATCGCCAAGGCTCTATACAACGGAGTGAAGAACTGCCTATCGGATGGCAATGGGTGGGCAGAGATTCATGGATGTGTGCTCGCAGAGAGCATTTCAGAACTATCAACGATGCAGAGGATATTGAATGGCAACTCACCCCCAAAAGCGATGTGTCGTGGTCATGTGGTCCGAGGAAAAGCAGGCACTGGTCTCCTATACGCTTGACGTTGAAAAGGTGCTGGCGGTTACCACGCGACAGTTTCCTTTAGAACTGCCGGTGGCCGACTACAACAATACGCTGGACGATGAGTTCGCGCGTCGGTTCGGCGGGGCGACGCTCAATCTTCTCGCTCTCTCAAATCCTGAACTCAGGCCGTTCCTCAAGATTACCTCGGCTAACGACTGACTTGCTGAATGGAAGCCCTCGACGGGATCATCGGGGGTAACGAATGCCTCAGGAAGTCAACCGAATGTTAGGTTCACTGAACAGTAACCGACCCGATCCCCTCGACCGCTCGCGCCACCTCGACGGCAATTTTCAAGTCGAAGCGGGTACCGCTTCGAAAATAGGCCGGTGTATAGCGTGTTCGGGGCTTTGCGAATGCTACGGAGTCACGGGATCGTGACAACAAACGCAAATCCTGTTTCCCTCCGGGTCGCGGAAGTACGCCCCGTAATAGTCCGGGTGATAGTGTGCTCGCAAGCCGGGAGGACCTTCGCAAGAACCTGAGTTTGCCAGCGCGCTAGCGTATGCGTTGTCGACTGAACGACGATCAGGCGCAAGCAATGCCACCATTTGACCGTTTCCGTGTTCTGCTGCGTTGCCATCATATGGCCTGCCGATAACGAAGAGCGGGCGCGGCATACCCTCAGCCATCCAACCAGCCCACGGTTTATCTGGCTCGCAAAACTTCAGTCGATGTCCCAACTCGCTCATGACGGCCGAATAGAATTTCAACGCACGGTCAAAGTCATTAACCCCAACGAAAACATGCGAAATTATCCTGGTCTGTTCCTGTTCGAGTTGCGATGTCTTTGCACGTTATCACGGCGGAGTTGCGCTCGACCTCTTGAACGCTCGCGAGCGTCGGGCGTGCGAGTGGAAACCTGGAAGCTTCGATTAATGAATATGTAATGACAAGCGGCAGAACCGTGCACGCATGCCCGCGATTGGACGGACGACAGGGGAACGCGCTCGCACATGGTGCCTGGGTACATTCAGTCCGTCCGCCGCATTCCGCTAAGAAGCCTTCTGACAGGTCAGCTGCCCAATCCCGCTCCGTTCCTCACAATATCCATCTGAGCGCCATAGGACCCGAAGCGCGGCTCCTTCGATAACTCCCCGCTCCAGTACCTGCCGTGCGAATGGCATGACAGTTGCTTTGAACGTCTCCGCGCTGAGCCACGGTCATTCGCGGCCAACATCGGGATCGACGGTCAACGGAGAGGCAAATTGAAACTAATCAGTGCGGTCATCAAGCCATTCAAGCTTGATGAGGCTCGAGAAGCCTTGTCATCGCTTGGCGTCTCTGGAATCACGGTTACGGAGGTCAAGGGTTTTGGGCGTCAGAAAGGGCACACCGAACTGTATCGGGGCGCGGAATACGTCGTCGATTTCCTGCCGAAAGTGAAGATCGAGGTCGCCGTCCCGGACGACATCGTCGATCAGGCTATCGAGGCGATCGAGCGTGCGGCGCGTACCGGAAAGATTGGTGACGGGAAGATCTTCGTGACGTCGATCGAACAGGTGATCCGGATCCGCACCGGCGAGACCGGCGCCGACGCCCTATAAAAAAACACTGGGATAAGAGGAAAGAGAGATGCGCAAACTGTTGATGACGTTGTTGATGGCCGGCTCATTGCTCGCCGGCGGGCTGGGCTCCGCATTCGCGCAAGACGCCTCGGCGCCCGCGGCCGCCTCCGTACCGGTCGCGCAAGCGTCCGCGGCTCCAGCGGCACCCGCCGCGGCGGATGCCGCTGCATCGGCACCGGCCGCCCCAACCGCACCGTTCTCGGTCGATTCATCGAAGATCAACTCCGGCGACACCGCGTGGATGCTGACCTCCACCGCGCTGGTGCTGTTCATGACGATCCCGGGTCTCGCGCTGTTCTACGGCGGCATGGTCCGCAAGAAGAACGTGCTCGCGACGCTGATGCAAAGCTTCGCGATCACCTGTGTCGTGACGATCGTCTGGACCGTGGTCGGCTACAGCCTCGCGTTCACGCCGGGCAGCTCGTTCATCGGCGGCTTCTCGCGCGTGTTCATGACGGGCATGAACTACATCAAGGGCGACAAGGCCACGACGCTGACCGTCAGCCACCTCGCGCCGACGATCCCCGAGACGGTCTACTTCGTCTATCAGATGACCTTCGCGATCATCACGCCGGCGCTGATCACCGGTGCGTTCGCGGACCGCATGAAGTTCTCGGCGATGCTGGTGTTCATGACGCTGTGGTCGATCATCGTCTACTCGCCGATCGCACACATGGTATGGGAGCCGAGCGGCTGGCTGGCTAGCGCGGGCATCCTCGACTTCGCGGGCGGCACGGTGGTGCACATCAACGCCGGTATCGCGGGTCTGGTCTGCTGTCTGGTGCTCGGCAAGCGCGTCGGCTATGGCAAGGAAGCGATGGCGCCGCACAACCTGACGCTCACGCTGATCGGTGGCGCGATGCTGTGGGTCGGCTGGTTCGGCTTCAACGCGGGTTCGGCCGTGGCAGCGGATGGCCGCGCCGGCTTCGCGATGTTCGCGACGCAGGTGGCGACCGCCGCGGCGGCGCTCGCGTGGATGTTCGCCGAATGGGCAGCCAAGGGCAAGCCGTCGGTGCTCGGTATCGTGTCGGGCGCGGTCGCGGGTCTGGTGGCGATTACGCCGGCGTCGGGCTTCGTCGGCACGCTCGGGGCGCTCGTGATCGGTATCGTCGCGGGTGTGGTCTGCTTCTGGGCGGCCACGTGGCTCAAGCACAAGCTCGGTTACGACGATTCGCTCGACGCGTTCGGCGTGCACTGCGTGGGCGGGATCGTCGGTGCGCTGCTGACCGGCGTGTTCGCGGTCAAGGACATCGGCGGCGCGGACGGTGACGTGATGCTGCAACTCAAGGGTGTCGCGACGACGCTGATCTACAGCGGGGTGGTCTCGTTTGTTCTGCTCAAGGCAATCGACGCAGTGATGGGGTTGCGTGTCGCCGAGGAAGAAGAGCGCGAAGGACTGGACCTGGTGCTGCATGGCGAGGCGGTCGAATAACGGTTGCGCCGCGGATGGAGCGGGTACGACGGTCACCGCCCCTCCTTTGGGGTGCCGCGTACCTGCCGGCATCGCTGCCATGCGGGGCAGGGCGCCTGCGTGCCTTGGGTTGGGGCCTGGCGCTTACAGCGGCCAGGCCGCGACAGAAGTCGGAGCACCCTTCGTACTTGAGAGCATACGGGTGTCTGCCAGGTACGCGCCCGTACTGCCGAAGTTCGGCCAGACGAGCGAGGAGGTCGTGCCGGGTTCGAGCAACCGGATTTCCGCCAGCCGATGAAAAAGAATAATCAGCAGCGTGTTGTCGTACTGGTTGTTCTCATATCGCAAATCGCCTTTTTGGCAATGTTCGCATTCGCCGAACATGTCGTCAGGCATAACAGATGGCTCGCCGCAGGATTCGGATTCGACTTTTTATTCGGACTGATTCTGTCGGTCGGCTTTGTCGGGATGTGGCGCACGCGCGCCGTCGATTCAGATTTTCTCGGATTTCTTCTGGCCAATCCGGTTGATCTGGCGATCGTGATTGCGACCGCCGGTCAGCTAGTGGCCATTCTGCTTGTTTGATGCGATTGGAAAGCACATTTCGATTTAGAAGCAGATCGGCGCGAGCTGACCATCCCAGGTGGAATGTCCCGGGATGGAACTCCAATTAAGAAAAAGCTGTTCTATTTTTCTGTAATCGCAAATGGGGCATAAAGAAATGAAAAAAACCTTGCTGGCAATCGGGGTCCTCGGCGTATTTTCGGTTTCCGCGTATGCGCAAAACAGCGTGACCCTGTACGGTCTTATCGACACGGGACTCATCTATACCAACAATCAGGCCGGTCATAGCAATTGGCAAATGGCGACCAGCTCCACGCAGAATACGGTGTTTGGCCTCAAGGGTACTGAAGATCTGGGAGGTGGTGTTCGTACGATCTTCAAACTCGAGCAGGGCTTCAATCTAAACAACGGTAGCCAGGCCTTTCCGGGTGACGCCTTCGGTTCTCAGGCCTGGGTCGGGTTGCAAAGCGACAATCTCGGCACCGTGACGTTGGGCCGCCAGTTCGATGTACTGAACGACCAGCTCGGACCGATCACCGCGGGGAGCAACACGTGGGGTGGCAACCTCGCCGCACACCCGTTCGAGAACGACAACCTGGCGGCTGATTCCGTGGTCGTCAACAACTCGGTCAAGTATGTGAGCCCGAGCTATGCCGGCGTGACGTTCGAAGGCATGTATTCGTTCAGCAACAAGGCGGGAGGATTCGCTGACAATCGCGCGTACGGCTTTAGCGTAGGTTATGCGCAGGGCCCAGTGAATCTTGCTGGCGGGTACCTGCAGTTCAATAACGCAGGCGGCGGCGTATCGGGCACGAATCCGAATGGGGCAATCGCGCAGGGCGACGGCAGCGCGAACTTCATCGCGGAGCGCCAGCGTATCTGGGGCGCCGGCGGCAATTACACGTTCGGCCCCGCAACTGTCGGATTCGTGTGGAGCCATACTCAGATCGACAACATGGCGGGCGTCATCTCGCTGGGCCTCGGCAGCTATCTGCCGCTTGGCGGCAATCTGCGATTGGACAATTACGAGGTGAACGCACACTACTCGGTGACGTCTGCGTGGAGCGTATCCGGTGCCTATACGTTCACTGACGGTGCTTACAACCAGGGGGCCACGAAAGCCTCTCCAAAATGGAATTCGGTCATGCTGCAGACCGACTATTCGTTGAGCAAGCGTACCGACGTGTACCTGGAAGGCGTCTATCAGCATGTTCATGGCGCGCCGGCGGATTCCGTGCTCGCAGATGCGATGATCAATACCCTCTCGCCATCGTCGACGGGCACGCAGGTCGCGGTCACCGTGGGACTGCGACACCAGTTCTGATCTTCTGATTGCACGAATCGTGCGCTGTAGCGATGCGGCTGTGGGCGTAACGTGATGCACGGACACAGCCGCGTTGCAACAGAGGTCGCCTGACTCGCAACTCGTCGCCCCGGGCTACAAGACCTATCGCGGTCTCGGCCGGGACGGGTTATCCGTCAACGTCTCACGCAGGTCGGATCGACCGTAGGCAGCGCGCGGACTCAGCGAGTGCGGACGCTCAGCTATCGGGATGGCTCGCGACAAAACTCGCGAACGCATTGTACGGAAGCCCAAGCGCCGTGCCGTTGATCACCAGACCGTAAGTTGCGTCCCCGCTATCGAGCTCGTAGTACATCGCCGATTGAATGTTCTTCGTCTTTCTCGCCTGATAGTAAGTGAGCAGGCGCGACGTGATGTAGTTGGCCCGGTACTCCTCGGTCTTCTCCGGTCCTGTGTTCCATTCCGAGATCACGAAGGGGACGCCATATCGGGCCTTGCAATAGGTGGGCAAATCGAAGCCCGGGCCGGACCCGTCGGAGCCGATATCGAAGATGTCGCCGTACACCTCGTAGTTGTGCCACGTAGTCAAGTCCCACCTGACGGTCGGATGGTCGCTCGTGCCATCGGGCTGCTTGCCATCCCACAGAGCGTCGGATGCGCCGGTGTCCGCGACGCAAAAGTTGACGCCGCATTTAGCATCCGCCTGCACCGACTTGACCCCGTCGATCATGCCGCGCATCACGCCGCGCATCAGCGGGCAGTTCGTATTGTTGAAGTCGACGACGCTCGTTCCTGCGTTGGTGGGGTCGAGAATGATCCCGTCCGCGCGCGTCAGTTCGTTGCCGCATTCGTACAGGGTCACGCCGTGGGGTTGCAACGCCGTCGCGACAGTTACCGCGCAATTGAAGCCGCGTGTGTAGGCCGCCGATTCGCTCGTGAACAGGTTGCCGTTACCGTCGTAGATGCCGGCATCGATCAGCACGAAAAGGGTCAAGCCTGCTGGCTGGAATGCTTGTGCCAACGCCACGACCGCGGCGAGTTGCGGTGCGTAGTCGGTACAGCTGAGCCGGTACGTCGAGCAGCCCAGGGCTTGCATGATCGACACGAGCTGCGACGTCGAATACAAATAATCGTAATGCCCGTTGATACCGTGAAACGAGCCGGCCGGCGCCGCGGTCGCGATGCGCGGATCGTTGCACGGCAACCATTCATCCGCATCGGCGCACACGTAGAACTGACCGCCGGTCGATTGTGCCCAGAACTTGCCGCCGTACCACAGCAGAAGCGCAGCATTCGACATTGTGCCGACGGCACTCCGATTGCGGTACACGACACCGTTCACGACGGTCCATATCGCGCCGACCTTGTCGATCAGATACGACGCGGGCGGGATCATGGTGCCGTCGACGGAGGTGCCGCCCAAACGTGGGTCATTGCACGACTGCCATCCCGAACCATTCCATCCGTAAAATTGGCCGCCGGTTCCCTCGTGATAGATCGTACCCCCGTACCAGAGTATCAACGAGACGTTGTAGGTGTTGCCCGCCGCGACACCGTTCCTGTAGACAGATCCGCCGACCAGGGTCCACGACGCGTTCTGGCTGTCGATAATCACCGTCGCCGGGGGGATGGTCGTGTTCTGTGGCGAAGCGTTCGAAGCGTTGCCGGGTGACCCCGAGTTCGGGTCCGATGGAGCGCCAGAACTGTCGCCCGAGGTCGAGCCGGACGTACCGGTGGAGGCCGTTCCAGTCGAGGCGGTCGGCGACGAGCCGTTCGCCACCGTCGTCGTGCCGCTAGTCGAAGTCGTAATACCGGAGCTGGTCGTGCCCGTCGAGGTCGCGATACCGGAGGTTGCCGTGCCCGTAGAGGGTGCCGCCGTCGTGCTCGACGGGTTCGTGGAATTGCCCGTGGAAGAGCCGCCGGCATCCGCAGTACCGCTATCACCACCACTACCGCCACCACCGCCGCACGCGCTCAAGACGACGCTTCCGCCGAGCGCAGTGAGACAACCAAGAAATTGACGTCGCGCAATCATGACAATAGCGCGAGCTGCCGCGAGGCGGCCCGCAAGGAATCCGGAGAGAAGTTGGGGAGTCCTTCGGGTCGCGAGTGCGTCGCGTGAGCCGTTCAGGACATTCGATGCGCGGTCGTGGGTGGTCTCTCGTTGCGACCGATCACTGAGTCCGGCAAGTCATGCCTGTCTGTCGGCACAAACTGCGCATGGGAGCAGGGTTGTGCCGAAATAGAGTCTTTTCGCTCGCGATGGACGAACTGCGAAAAGATTTCACTCTGCGGGTGAGGGCGTGGGAATCGGACGCTGTCTGCACAGTGGCAGACTCAGACGGGCGATCGCGATGCCGCTTATGTGCGATGCGGCCCGACGATGCCCAGCCGCGCGATGCGCCGGTACAGCGTCGCGCTTCGCAAGATTGCCGCGTCCGCGTTCGAAGGCGGGGTGCAAAGCCGCGTCTATCGCGAGCGGCTCGACACGCTCGCGCCTCGCACGCTGGTGATCTGGGGGGCGCAGGACCAGATCATTCCTGCCGCGCACGCGCAGGGGCTGCCCGCTCAGGTGCGTGTGCACGTGATCGACGGCAAAGGACACATGGTGCAGATGGAGGCTGCATCGGAGGTGAACCGCCTGCTCAACGAGTTCTTCGGATAACCGCGATGGACGCCGCTCCTCATACCGACAGCCTCACGGCGCTTGGCCAGCATGGCAAGCGCAACCGCGACAAGCTCGCCCGCATTCCGGTGAAGATCGTGCCGGCGGACCATTCGACCGTATTGCCGAAGCCGCCCTGGCTGCACGCGCGGCCGATGATGAGCGAAACCGTCGCGGGCATGGCGGCGGTGCTGCGCGAGCACAGCTTGCATTCGGTCTGCGAAGAGGCGATGTGTCCGAACATCGGCGAGTGTTTCGCGCAGCGCACCGCGACATTCATGATCATGGGAGGGATCTGCACGCGGCGCTGTGCGTTCTGCGACGTCGCGCACGGACGGCCGCAAGCGCTCGACGACGACGAGCCCGCGCGGCTTGCCGACGCCGTCGCGGCGCTCGGGCTGCGCTACGTCGTGATTACATCGGTGGACCGCGACGATCTGCGCGACGGCGCCGCCGCGCACTTCGCGCGTTGTATTGCGCTCGTGCGCGAGCGCGTGCCGGGCATTCGCGTGGAAATCCTGACGCCGGATTTTCGCGGGCGAATCGACCGCGCGCTCGATGCTCTGTCCGTGGCGTGGCCAGACGTTTTTAATCACAACATCGAGACGGTGCCGTCGCTGTATCGGGCGGCACGGGCCGGCGCGGACTACCTCGGCTCGCTCGAACTGCTATCGCGCGCGAAACGCCAGAACGCGACGGTGTTGACCAAATCCGGCCTGATGGCCGGGCTCGGCGAGACCGACAGCGAACTGCTCGCGACGATGCGCGATCTGCGTGCCCATGACGTCGACGTGCTGACGATCGGCCAGTATCTCGCGCCGTCGCGGTTTCACATGGCGGTGCGGCGATACGTGCCGCCCGCGACGTTCGACATGCTACGCGACGAAGGTTTGAAGATGGGGTTCATGGAAGTGGTGTCGGGGCCGCTCGTGCGGTCGTCGTATCACGCGGATCGGATCGCCGGGAAGCTCTGAATGCATGTGTGCCGGACCTTTGGTGGCGCAATCCGACGAATACCTCCCCGTAACCTCGGCTTTTCGAACGATTGACCGCCGGGGAAGTACTCGACAATTCGTAGGTATGCGAGGCGAGTCCCAGCGCGGGGCCGCCTCCCGAACGACGAAACGGTATTCGTCACCACGTGCACTTTGTCGAGGCAGGCATGTCAAGCAACATTACGATCACGGACGAACTCGTCGCTGAAATCGCAAACCGGATGGCCGAAGAGGGCGAGAAGGTGTCTCCGGTAGCCATCTGGTCCGAAGTCCATACAGGCTCGGTGGTCGCGGTGGCAGCGGCATTGCGCAAGTGGCGTGAAACGCGCGCCCCGCGGGTGCCGCAGGTCGTCGAACGTCCTGCGTTGCCGGAAGCCGTGACCGACACCATGCGCGATGCGCTCGACCGGCTGTGGAGCTCAGCGCAGGATGAAGCTGAACGCGCAGTGGCGCGACGCCTCGCCGCGATGCGCCAGCGTGTCGAGGATGCCAGCGACGAGCGCGACGACGCGCTTGCGGAACTGCAAACCACCGTCCAGGAACTCGATGCGCTGCAAGTCCAACTGGATAAGATGACGAGCGCCTACGACGAGAAAGTCGACGCAGTCGCCGGTCTCGAAGAGGACATTGCGCTCGCCGTGCAACGGACCGACGCGGCGGAGAAGCGCGCGCAGGAACTTGCTGAGCGCGTTTCGCTCCTCGAAGCGGAACTGCAGAGCGCGGAACTGGCCGCAGAGCGCCGAGCGGTTTCGCACGAGGAGACCGACGCCGCGGGCGAGGGCGAGGTGGCGAACGAGTCGGCTGGGTCAGTCGTCGAAACGCCGGCCGACGAAACGGAGCGTGCGGGGCTGGAAGCGGCGCATTCCGAAGCGGTCGCTCGTCTTCAAAGCGAGCTCGAAGCGATTCGCGCGGAGCTGCAGGCCGAGCAGGAAGCGCACGCGGCCCGCCGGGAAGAGGTCGCGGGCGCGCAGGCTGAACGCAATGCCGCCGCACTTGAATTGCAGAATGTCCAGACGCAGATCGCCAGCCTGACCGATGAGCGTGACGCGGGCGCCTCCGAAATCGCGAGACTGTCGGCCAGCTTGTCGGAGGCGCAGGAGCGTGCCGACGCGGAGCAGCAGCGCGCGGCCGAACTGGCCGAAAGCGCGGTGGCGAGCGAGAACGTCGCGGGCCTGGAGTCGGCGTCGCCGGTGACTGCCGACTCTCAGCAGCTCGAGGCATTGAAGGCGCAGATGACGCGCGACGCGGACGCGCATGCCGCCGCGATTGCCGAAGCGCGGGAGACAGTCAGGAAATGGTCCGACTACTCGAACGCACTGAAGCAGCAACTGGCTCAGGCGAATGAAAAAATGGTCGTCGTCCTTGCCCGTGGCGCAGGTGAAGCGACATTGAGCCGCCGGCTTGCCGCTGAACTGGGCCAGATCAAGCCGGAGCATGCATTGCTGCGCAAGGAGATTCAGCAGCAAGTGGTCGTCGAAACGATCAACGCTCACCTCGAGAAACAAGGCTACCGCTACGACGAGAAGACGGGTTTGGTGTCAAAGCTGAACACCGAAAGCTCGCCGGCGTGACGGGATCGTTGATGGGATGGCGCGCGTCGCGAGCATGGCGACGCGCAATGGGCTCGTAGGGAGGGCGGGGATGTTGGGTCGTTCGCATCGGCGATACGGCTCGGCAGCGCCGATTGGTTTTCCATCGCCGCGAAGTCGCCGGGATATGGCGTTCTGTTGAGCGAATAGAGCTGGGTCCGCTCATTCGGAAGCGGCAACACCTGCCGGAGCAGTGTGGCGGGAGCGCGAACCGTCGTTCGATCCAAACAGGTAGTAGGTCACTGCCGTCGCCACCAGTCCGACGATCCAGGAGACGTCCGCACCGCCCATGATCGATGCCCACGGACCGTGGAAGAAGCTCTCTTCCATGAACGGGACCTGAATCGCAATGCCGAAGATGTAAATCCCGATGGCCTTGAAATTGAACGAGCCGTACACGCCACCGTTACTGCTGATGATCTCGGACACGCGGTAGCGCCGGTTGCTGATCAGGTAGAAGTCGACCAGATTGATCGCTACCCAGGGCGCGAGCACGATACGCATCGCGAAGATCGCGGTCAGGAAGATCGCGATAAAGTTGCTCGAAGCCCACAACGCGGTGACGGTAGACGAAACCAGCAGCACCGCCGACACGACGATGCGAACGTTGCGGCACGGCACCCAGTTCGGACGGAACGTTTGCGCGGCGGTAATGAACGACAACACTCCGCCATACAGATTCATGCCGTTGTGGCCGATGATATTGACCAGGAACAGCAAGATCAGAACGTAGCCGAACAGGCCGGTTTGCGCGCGGATGGCTTCCATCGCATCGGTGGCGTGGCTGGTGCTGATCGCCAGTACGCCGAACAGGAACGCGAAGATCGTGCCGAGCGACGTGCCGAAATACGTGAACGCGAAGGTCTTCGCGAAGCCGGTGGTGGCCGGAAGGTATCGCGAATAGTCGGACGTGTAGGGCGCAAAGCTGATTTGCCAAACGGCGCACAGTCCAAACATCGCGAACCAGTTCGACACATCGAAATGGCCTTGCTGGAAAATCCGCGCGTCGAGACCAGGCGCCATCATGATCATGCCGATCAGCAGCGCGCTGCCCATGAACCATGCGCCCACCTTGTTGAAGCGGTGGATGAAGTGATAGCCGATTACGCCGACCAGCGTGGCGAGAATCGCGCCGAGCACCGTGCCGACCGCCACGGGCACCGCGGGGGCAGCGGTGTGCAGCGTCTTGCCCGCGAGAATGATGTTCGAGACGAAGAAACCGAGATAAATCAGCGTGGTGAAACCGACCACGAGCAGGGAGCCGTAACGGCCGAACTGGGCGCGGCTTTGAATCATCTGCGGCACGCCGACGAGAGGACCTTGCGCGGAGGTCAGCGCATGGAAAATGGCGCCGAACAACTGGCCAGCGGCGATCGCGAGAATCGCGCTCACCACGTCGAGGTGAAAGACCAGTACCGAAGTCGCACCGGAAATCACCGCAAGCGGCGCGACGTTCGTGCAGAACCACAGGGTGAATAGATCGACGGGATTGCCATGCCGATCCGCGGGAGCGACGTACTCGATCGAGTTGCTTTCAATGGTCAGAACGCTGTTGTCGTTCGACTGGTTTTTCATAGTGTCTCCATCTTTACTACACAGGCTGCGCCATGCCACGTTCGATAGACGTGACACAGCGTTGCCCTCTACGGCTTTGAAACGGTGCAGCGGGGGAATGGATCGCGGCCCGTTGCTCGTGACAATGAGCGCGGACCGCGCGCTGAGCTCAACGCATCACGAACGGATCGCCGATCGGCTCGTCCGAGGTGCGCAGCCATACCGACTTCGTCGTCGTGTATTCGAGCGCGGCGGCCATGCCGCCTTCGCGACCGTGGCCGGAAAGACCGAAGCCGCCGAACGGCACGAGCGGCGACACAGCGCGATAGGTGTTGATCCAGACGATCCCCGAGCGCACGCGCCTCGAAACGCGATGCGCGCGAGTCAGGTTGGTGGTGAAAATGCCCGCGGCGAGGCCGTAGGCGGTGCTGTTCGCCTTCTCGACCGCTTCCTGCTCCGTGGCGAACGTATCCACCGAAAGCACCGGCCCGAACAGCTCCGTCGTGATGCTGTCCGCGTTGCTCACGCCGGTGCAGTCGAGAATCGTCGGCGCGTAATAGTAGCCGTCGCGCTCCAGCGCCTTGCCGCCGGCGAGCACCCTGGCGCCCTGGCGCACTGAGTTCGCGACGACCTTCTCGATGTTGCGCAGTTGCCTCTCGGTGCAAAGCGGCCCGTATTCGGTCGTCATCTCGTTGGGTGAACCCACGCGTATGCGCGACACGCGCTCCACGAGCAGTGCGAGAAACGGCTCTTTCAGGGAGGCTTCGATCAGCAGCCGCGAGCCCGCCACGCAGCTTTGCCCGCTCGCCGCGAAAATGGCCGCGACCTGCGCGTTCACGGCGCTCTGAATGTCAGTATCGGCGAACACGATGAAGGGCGACTTGCCGCCTAGTTCCAGCGATACCTTCGCGAGGTTGTTCGACGTGTTCGAGACGATGTGCCGCGCAGTTTCCGGGCCGCCCGTGAAGGCGACCTTGTCGACCTTCGGATGGCTGCTGAGGACCGCGCCGCATTCCGGCCCGAAGCCGGTAATCACGTTGACGACGCCCGGCGGGAAGCCGGCCTCGTGCACGAGCTTCGCGAATTCGAGCAGCGGACCCGGCGCTTCCTCGGAAGCCTTGAGCACGACCGTGCAACCGGCGGCGAGCGCCGGCCCGAGCTTGACGGCGGATAGAAACAGCTGGCTGTTCCATGGAACGATGGCGGCGACCACGCCGACGGGCTGCCGTTCCAGCCAGACCTGCATGTCCGGCTTGTCGACGGGAATGCTGCTCCCTTCGAGCTTGTCGGCGATCCCCGCGTAGTAGCGATAGTACTCGGCGACGTAAGCGATCTGGCTGGACGTCTCGCGAATGATCTTGCCGGTGTCGTTCGTTTCAATTTCAGCGAGTCGCGACGCAGCCTTTTCGACGACCCCGGCCAGCTTGTAGAGCAGCTTGCCGCGCGCCGAGGCGGTGAGGCCGGCCCATGCGGAATCGGTGAGCGCGCGCTTGGCCGCCTCGACCGCGCGGTTGACCTGCTCCGTGCGCGCTTCGGGCATCTGGGCCCACGCTTGGCCGGTGGCCGGGTTCACGCTCGCGAACGTGGCGGCGCCGGGTTCGAACTGTCCGTCGATATACAGCTGAAAATGAGAATCCATGGAGTCAGCCCCTTACTTGAACGCAGGCATCACGTCGTTGATCATGCGTTCGAGGGACGCCTTCTTGCGCTCGAAGCTCATGCCGGTATCGATCCAGAACGAGTACTCGTCGAAGCCGAGCGCCTCGTATGCCTGCAGGCGCGCAATCACTTCCCCGGGTGTGCCGATCACGTTGTTCTTGCGCATCGCCGCGGGCGTGTAGAACGGATGAGCGGCGATCTCTTGCGGGCTCAGCGTCTTGATCATGCCGCGGCTTACCGGTCTCTCGTTCTTGAACCACGCACCGAAGTAGTTGTAGAACGTGTTCACTTCGTCGGCCGCGATCTGCGCGTCGTCCTCGCTGCTCGCGACATAGGTGTGACGCAGCAGCATGATCTGCGGGCGCGGCATGTTGCTGAACTTCTCGCACGCGGCGTTGAAGTGGCCAACCAGCTTCTCGACCTCTTCGTCGCCCAGATGCAGCGGCGTCACCTGCACGTTACAGCCGTTGGACACCGCGAACTCGTGGCTGTTCGGGTCGCGCGCGGCCACCCAGATCGGCGGGTGCGGGCGCTGCAGCGGCCGCGGTGAAGAGGTCGTGGAAGGGAATTTCCAGAACTCGCCTTCGTGCGCGTAGTCGCCTTCCCAGAGCCTTTTCACGGCCGGAATCAGTTCGCGCATGCATTGACCCGCGCCCCACGCGTCGAGCCCCGGATGGAGGCGTTCGTATTCGAACGAATACGCGCCGCGCGCGATGCCCAACTCGAGGCGGCCGTTCGAAATGATGTCGGTCATCGCGGCTTCGCCGGCGAGCTTGATCGGATGCCAGAACGGCGCCACCACCGTGCCGGTGCCGAGCCTCACGTTCTTCGTCTTGTTCGCGAGGTCCGCGAGGTTGATGAACGGATTCGGCGCGATCGTGAAGTCCATGCCGTGGTGCTCGCCGGTCCAGACGGCGTGCATGCCGCCGCGATCGGCAATCTGGCAAAGTTCGATCATTTCGTCATACAACTGCTTCTGACTGGTGTGCTCGGAGACGCGCTCCATGTGAACGAAGAGGGAAAATCGCATGATGTGGACCTTTCAGGAATGAAGCGGGCGGACTGTGCCGTTGCTATGGTCGCCGAAATACAACCCGTAGCTCTTCAACTGGCTTTCCTTGCGGTAGCGGTGGAGCATGCTGGCCAATGTGCTGTCCTGCAACGCTTCGGTCTCGATGTCGTCGAGGCTGATGAATTTGCCCGAGGCGTCACCCGAAGCGGCGAGTTCGTCCGGCGCGCTGCACAGGAACGAGATGTACTGGTAGTGGGTTTCGGTGTTGTTGTAGGCCGAATAGATGAAGCTTGCCGATGCGTCGGGCCGGTACTTGCCGAAGATCTCGGCGAGTGCTTTGTCGGCGCCTTCCTTGCCGATCTCCTTCGACGGGAGTCCCCATTTGTCGTCTGCTGTTTTCACGAGCAGCACTTTGTCGTCGCGCGCGATGATCGCGCTGACGATGACCTTCGGGCCCGCGATGACCTCGGCCGACACCCTGGCCGGCGTGAAATAGCCGCCGCGGTAGTAGCCGAGGCCCGCGTATCCGGCCGAATGGAACGCCTCGACCTTGCCGACGATCAGCGCATGGTCGCCCGCGTCGATCACCGCGTGCGTCGTGCAGTCGAACCACGCGCTGACATCGTCGAGCAGCGGGTTGCGGTTTTGGCTCAGGTGCCAGCCCAGGTTGGCGAAGCGATCGTGGCTCGGTCGCGCGAACGTGTTGGACAGATCTTTTTGCCCTTCCGCGAGAATGTTGATCGCGAAATGCCCGGTGCTGGAAAACGTCTGGTAGTTGCTCGACGTCTTCGCGATGCTCACCAGTAGCAACGCGGGGTCGAGCGAAACCGACGAAAACGAATTGGCGGTGAAGCCGAGCGGCTTGCCGTCGTCACCGGCGGTGGTCACGATCGTCACGCCGGTCATGAATGCACCGAATGCGTCGCGCAGCTCGCGCATGTTGAGTCTCGCTGCTTCCAGGCTGGCTACCTGGCTCGTCTGTTGGCTCATTTCACACTTCCACTTCGTGGTTTTCCGCCTGCGGCGCCGTCTGCAACCAGACGCGCAGCGCGCGATTGACTTCCTGAGGAGCGGTCAGATTCACCATGTGGCGCTCGTTCTCGATCACGACGGCGCGGCCGTGATGGGCGGCTTGCGCCATCTGTCTGGCCATCGCCGGCGTCGAGTTCGGATCGTCGGTACCGGTGAGCACGAGGGCAGGGCAGGCGATCGTGTTCCAGCCGTCGGCATACACGTCGTCGCCGTTCGCGAAGGCCGTGTAGGCGGTCGCGTAGCCACAGAGGTTCACCGACTTCAGCCACGACTCGACCCGTAGCGCGGCAACCCGTTGCGACTCCTCGGCCGTGAACCAGCGCTGCAACGGCGTTGCAACATCGATGGCGCCCGAGCGCAGTCCGGCCGCGCGATGCAGCACGGCGTCACGCGCTTGCGCGGTGCGCCGATACACGCCGTTCAACACGGCGACGCGCTTGACCAGATCGGCGCGCGTGAGCGCGACGCCCGCGGCGATCAGCGAGCCCATCGAATGGCCGGCCAGATTGACGGAGCCCAAGTCCAGCGCCTCGATGAAACTCGCTGCCCACTCGACGAACTGCGGCAAGCCGGCGCCCGGCTCGAGCGGATCGCTTCGACCGTGGCCCGGCATATCGACCGAGATCACCCGGAATTCGGGCGACAGGTCTTCGATTTGCGGATACCAGGCCAGCGCCTGCATGCCCACGCCGTGGATCAGGACCAGCGGTTCGCCGGTGCCCTTCTCCAGATAGTGCGCGACGCGCTTATTTGACAGCCGCAGGGTTCTTGAGGTCATTTCCGAGCTCTGCGAGGTCTTTGTAGCGATCGCCGATGCGGTGATGCGGACGGCCACCGGTGGCGGCGCCAATCGCGATCACGAGTTCGTCCGCGGCCGGCGCGTCCGCAATCGCAAACTGCAGCGTCAGGTAGTGCGAACGGCGGCCTTCGTCGTTCTTGTCCATCATCGGAATCAGCAGCGGCGCGTTGGCGGGGCCGCGCGTGTTGTTGAACGCCAGATACGACTTCGCACCGACGGCCGACCGATACGTGTTGCCGAAGTGCAGCGTGTGGATCAGCGCGGACGCATGTTCGATCTCACCCGCAAGGCCGACGATGGCGCTCTTGCCGAACGCTTCGACCGCTTCGCCCGAACCGGCTTCGTCGATGATCAGCCTGGTCAGGTGCTCGCTCAGTTGCGGCGCGAGCGCGCGAATCTCCGGCGACAGGTCTTCCACATAGCCGCGGCCCGCCCACGGGTTCTTGATCACGGCGGCCGCGCCGATCATTTTCAGCGGCTTGGCGGCGGCCTTGTCGCCGTCGACGAAGACGGTCTCGACATGGAGGATGGATTTGCGAATCACGCTCATGGCAACTTCCTGAGTGGGTTGGATGTGTGAGGCATTGTGGTATACCATCTTACGGCATGCCATGAGTGTTAACCCAGGGCGTCGCTGCGAGCCGCGTCCGGTGGGGAACCAGGGCGTTTTTGCGAAGGATTTGATGACGATCTTCGACGCCCAAAAGACGTGGCGCGCGGTTCGTCAGACCATCCGCGAAGCGGCAGGCATTGCGCAAACCATTCTGGATTTAGACGGAGGAGATATGACTGCATATTGGATCGCCCACGTGAGCGTGCTTGACGCCGCGAAATACAAGGACTACACGGACATCGCACCACACGCGTTCAACAGGTACGGCGCCGTGTTTCTCGCGCGCGGGGGTGCTGCGGAGGTTCTGGAAGGCGAGTCGTTCGAACGGCACGTCGTGATCCAGTTCAAGGACATGCAAACGGCGCTCGATTGCTATCACTCGCCCGAGTATCAGGCCGCCAAACAGAAGCGCGATGGACATTGCCGGGCCCAGATCACGATCGTCGAGGGCCTGGGCGGCTGATTTTGCCCTTGCGTGCAAGCCTGGATGTCAGATAAGTCATAATATGGCATCCCACGCCCGCCCCTGTGTGCGGGCCTTCGTCCATCGTCCCACTGCCGCCTATGCAAGACCTCAAAATCGACCGCAATGTCAAAACCTTGCGTGAGCTCACGCTCGACAAACTGCGCGCCGCGATAGTCCAGGGATATTTCCGGCCGGGCACGCGCCTCGTCGAACGCACGCTGTGCGACGAGCTTGGCGTGAGCCGAACCGTCGTGCGCGAGGTGCTGCGGCATCTGGAGACCGAAGGACTGGTCGAGATCGTCGCGCGGCAAGGACCGATCGTTGCACGCCTCGACCCCGCCCAAGTCGGCGAGATTTATGAATTGCGCGGGCTTCTCGAAGCGAACGCCGCGCGTGCCTGCGCCGAGGGTGCCACCCCTGAAGTGGTGCGGCAACTGCGCGAGATCCGCGCGATCATCGAAGATGCGTTCGAGAAACGCGATCTGCCGCGCGTGCTGGAGTTCACCGAGCGCTTCTACGAGATGCTTTTCGAAGCCGCGAACAAGCAGGTGTCGCTGGCGGTCGTCACGTCGCTCAACGCACGCATCAATCGCCTGCGCGCGTTGACCATCGCGACGCCGGGGCGAGGCAGCGACTCGAACCGCGAAATGAACCTGCTGCTCGATGCGATCGAGCGGCGCGACGGCGACGCGGCTGCCGCAGCGTCGTTCGCGCATATCAAGCGGGTGTCGGAACTGGCCTTGACGGTTCTTGCCTCGCAGAACGAGGCGGCCGGCGACGCCTGAGCCCGTCTGTAGCCCTCCCCATCAAGGCCGCCGGCACATGCCGGCGGCCTTTTCTTTGGTCTGTTTGACCGGGCAAACACGCGCGTAGCCCAAAGCGTGCCAGCGCAACTCTCCGCAATATCATGGTATTCCATAATACGTTGGACATTGTTGAGGGCAATAATATGGAATACCATAATCTCATCGATTGTGATTTGCGGCTCGAAGCCTGAAAGGAGAACCCTATGACGTTGGAAGCGTGCACGCTGCCTGGCTGCGGTCCGCATCGCCATCTGGAGCGTGTCTGATGAAGCCCGATCTGTCGCCGACGCGCGCGACTTCGCATGGCCAGCGGGGTCGAACCGCGGGCACCTGCTACAGCGTGTACGCGCCGCAATCGGACGCCGCCCCCGAAACCGTCGTGCTGATCCACGGCGTGGGCATGAATCAGAGCGTGTGGGCGCCGCAGATCGATGCGCTATCCGAATCGTTTCGCGTCGTTGTGTACGACATGCTGGGGCACGGCGACAGCGTGCTGCCGAGCGCGGAGCCCACGCTCGACGAATACGCGGCGCAGCTCGCGTCGCTGCTCGACGCACTGCAGATCGACCGCGCGCACGTGGTGGGGCATTCGATGGGCGCGTTAGTCGCGCTCGAATTCGCGCTGACCCACCCCGAGCGCACGCTGAGCGTCGTCGCGTTGAACGCGGTGTACGACCGCACGCCGGCACAGCGCGAGGCGGTGATGACGCGCGCGGCCTTGCTGAGCGATGCGCCCGCCGACACTGGGGTGGACGGAACGCTGTCGCGCTGGTTCGGCGATCCCATTCCAGGACACCTGACGCAGGCCGCGCGGGCGGTGCGTGCGCTGCTGCTTGCCGTCGATCCGGTGGGCTACGTGCGCACCTACCGTCTGTTCGCATGCTCGGACGACGCGCATGTCGGGCGTCTCGCGAGTCTCGCTGTTCCCGCGCTATTTCTGACGGGCGAGCGCGATCTGAATTCGAGCGCGCAGATGTCGCGGGCGATGGCGGCAGCGGCACCACGCGGCCACGCCGAAGTCATCGCGAACGCGCGCCACATGATGAACGTCACCGACCCGGAGCGCGTGAACGCAAGCCTGCTCGCGTTCCTTGTCGAAGCTTCGCCGGGGCAGGGGACGAATGCAGCAACGAACGTGACAACTACCGCAGTACCAACCGGAGAACGCCATGGCTGAGTCGATCACCGCCCCAAGGGCGGTACCCGCTTTCGATATCGCCGAATTTCGTCGCGCGCTCGGCGCATTCGTGACGGGCGTGACCGTCGTCACGACGATCCAGGCAGACGGCTCGCCGCGCGGCTTCACGGCGAACTCGTTCACGTCGGTGTCGCTCGATCCGCCGCTGATTCTCGTGTGCATCGCGAAGACGGCGGCGAGTTATGCGGTGTTCTCGGATACCCGCCGCTTCGCGGTGAGCGTGCTCGCCGAAGACCAGAAGCAGGTGTCGGGCGTGTTCGCATCGAAGGCCACGGACAAGTTCGCGCAAGTGCCATGGAGCACGCGCAAAACGGGCGCGCCGGTGATGGACGGCGCGGCGGCGAGCTTCGACTGCACGACGCATGAAGTGGTCGATGCGGGCGATCACATCATCCTGATCGGTCGCGTGGTGGACTTCGTGCAAACGAGCTCGTCGCCGCTTGGCTATTGCCGCGGCGCGTACGTGAACTTCAGCCTGTCGCAGGACGCGCTGGCCGCGGCCGGTGCGCGCGCGAGAGTCGGCGCCATCCTCGAGCATCGCGACGGGCTCGTGCTCGTCGACACGGGCAAAGGCTTGGGGCTGCCAACGGGCCTCAAGCTCGAACCGGCCAGCGACCCCGCGAGCCTGCACGGCGTGCTCGCCAAGCTGGGCCTGCGCGTGCATCTCGACTTTCTATTCGCGGTGTTCGAGGACGGCAGCGGCAAGGAGCCCGGCGTGCAAATCTACTATCGCGGCCGCGTGATTCCCAACGGCTCGCCGTGGCTCGACAGCAGCGTGCGCATCGTGCCGCTGTCCCAGATTCCGTGGGACGAAGTGAGCGACGCCGCCGTGTGCTCGATGCTCGAACGCTATGAGCGCGAACGCAGACAGGACGCGTTCGGCATTTATGTCGGCGATTGCGAAGCCGGCACCGTGCAGCCGCTCGGCCTCGCTCAATGAGAGCGCGGCACCGCGGCAACCAGGCATCGAAGTGCTGCAACCCGCAACTTACAAAGATGAAGCCGGCGCGTTTTCTCGCCGCTGGACCGACCAGGCAACACCCAACCGCATCCCGGAGACAGACATGAGCAGCAGAAGCATCCCGTTTATCGCGCCGTTGTTCGTTGCTTGCGCGACGACGCTCGCGGCAGCGCCCGCACTCGCGGCAGACCCGATCGTGTTTACCAGCTGGGGCGGCACCACGCAGTCGTCGCAACAGAAGAACTGGGCGCAGCCGTTCACGCAGGCGAGCGGCATCACCGTGTTGATGGATGGCCCGACCGACTACGGCAAGCTGAAGGCGATGGTCGATAGCGGCAACGTGAGCTGGGACGTCGTCGATGTGGAAGGCGACTTTGCATACGCTGCGCAAAAGGCCGACCTGATCGAGCCGATCGACTACTCGGTCGTCAAGAAGGACGAACTGGACCCGCGCTTTGCAACTCCCGACGCAGTGGGCAGCTTCTATTACTCGTTCGTGCTCGGCTACAACAAGTCGAAGTACACGGGCGCGCAGCCGCAGACGTGGGCAGATCTGTTCGACACGAAGAAATTCCCCGGCAAGCGCACGTTCTACAAGTGGTCGGCGCCGGGCGTGCTGGAAATCGCGCTGCTTGCCGATGGCGTGCCGCCGAACAAGCTCTACCCGCTCGACCTCGACCGCGCATTCAGGAAGCTCGACACGATCAAGGGCGACATCGTCTGGTGGAGCGGCGGCGCGCAGTCGCAGCAGCTGCTCGCGTCGGGTGAAGCGCCGATCGGGATGTTCTGGAACGGGCGATTGCACGCGCTCGCGCAGACCGGTGTGCCGGTGGCCATTTCGTGGAACCAGAACCTGACCGCCGCCGACATGCTCGTGATTCCGAAGGGCGCGAAGCATCGCGCGGAAGCGATGAAGTATCTGGCGGCCGCCACGAGCCCGCAGGCGCAGGCGAAATTCGCCGCCGAGACGGGGTACGCGCCGATCAACGTGAAGTCGGCCGCGCTGATGCCGGCCGCGATGGCGAAGACGCTGCCTGACCAGTACAAGGACTCGCAAATCAATCTCGACATGAAGTACTGGGCCGACAACCGTGACGCGATTGCGAAGCGCTGGTACGCGTGGCAATCGAAATAACCGGCACGGACCGAGGTTAGAGCCGAGCGCCGCGCAGTGAACCGGCGTGCAGAGAGACACCGAGCAGGAGACATCATGCCCAACGTAATGAGTACCGTCGCGCATCCGCCCGCGATGGCCGCGCGCAAGCGGCGCGACTGGCGCAGCATCTGGCTGCTGACGCCGGCCATGCTGCTGCTGCTGATCTTCTTCCTGCTCCCGGTACTGTCGCTGCTGTTGCGCAGCGTGCTCGAGCCGACCCTGGGACTGGAGAACTATCAGCAGCTGATTGGTTCGACCACGTATCTGCGTGTCTTCGGCAATACCTTCCTCGTCGCGACGGTCGTGACGCTCGTCACGGTGCTGGTGGGCTTTCCGATGGCGTGGCTGCTCGCGATCGCGCCGCGCAGGCTCAGCGCTGTGCTATTCGCGATCCTGCTGCTGTCGATGTGGACCAACCTGCTCGCACGGACTTTCGCCTGGATGGTGCTGTTGCAGGGCACGGGTCCGATCAACCGCGCGCTGATGGCGATCGGCCTGATTCACGAGCCGCTCGCGCTCGTGAACAACCTCACCGGCGTGACGATCGGCATGACGTACATCATGCTGCCGTTCCTCGTGATGCCGCTGCACGCGACGCTGCGCGGCATCGACCCGTCGACGCTGCGCGCCGCCGCGGTCTGCGGCGCGAGCCGCTGGCAGGCGTTCTGGCGCATCCTCGTGCCGCTCGCGATGCCGGGCGTGGCTTCCGGCGCGCTGATGGTATTCGTGATGGCGCTCGGCTATTTCGTCACGCCGGCGCTGCTCGGCGGTCCGTCTTACATGATGCTCGCCGAACTCATCGCACAGCTCGTGCAGGAACTGCTGAACTGGGGCCTGGCCGGTGCCGCCGCTTTCGTACTGCTGAGCGTGACGCTCGTGCTCTATGCGTTGCAATTGCGCTTCACCGGCAGTGCGCGCGCAATTCAGGGAGGACGTTGACATGTTGCTCGATTTCGATCGTCTCGGTGGGCTACGCTGGGCGCTGGTGGCCATAGGCGCGGCCGTCGCACTGTTTCTGTTGCTGCCGATCGTGTTCATCGTCGCGCTGTCGTTCGGCGATTCGCAGTGGCTGATCTTCCCGTCGCCGGGCTGGACGCTGGAGTGGTATCGGCAGCTTTTCACGGACCCGGGCTGGATCGACTCGCTGCTCACGAGCGCGAAGCTGGCAGTGATCGTGATGGCTCTGTCGGTGTTGCTCGGTTTTCTTGCGTCGCTTGCGCTGGTGCGCGGCAAGTTCCGCGGCCGCGAGGCGGTGAAAGGCTTCTTCCTGACACCGATGGTGCTGCCGGTCGTCGTTCTGGCCGTCGCGCTGTACGCGTTCTTTCTGCGCATCGGCCTGAACGGCACGATGACCGGCTTTGTGCTCGGTCATCTGATCATCGCGCTGCCGTTCTCGATCATCTCCATCAGCAACTCGCTGGTGAGCTTCGATACGGCGCTCGAAGATGCCGCGCTGATCTGTGGCGCGTCGCCGCTCACCGTGAAGCTGCGCGTGACCCTTCCCGCGATCCGGCTCGGTCTGTTCGCCGCCGCGATCTTCGCGTTTCTCGCGTCGTGGGATGAAGTCGTGGTGTCGATCTTCATGTCGAGCCCGACTCTGCAAACGCTGCCCGTGCGTATCTGGTCGACGCTGCGGCAGGACCTGACGCCCGTCGTTGCGGCGGCGTCCTCACTGCTGGTCGCATTGACGACCGTATTGATGCTGGCGGGCGCCGTACTGCGCCGCGCGCGCTAACCGAGGTAAGCAAGCCATGACTGCACTCCTGCAAATCCAGCGTCTGCGCAAGACCTACGACGATGTCGTCGCCATCGACCAGGTTTCTCTCGATGTGCGCAAGGGCGAATTCATGACGTTTCTCGGACCGTCCGGTTCGGGCAAGAGCACGACACTGTATATCGTCGCGGGCTTCCAGGAGCCTACCGATGGCCGCGTGCTGCTCGACGGCAAGCCGCTGCTGGCGGTCGCGCCGAACAAGCGCAACATCGGCATGGTGTTTCAGCGCTACACGCTGTTCCCGCATCTGACAGTAGGCGAGAACGTGGCGTTTCCGCTGCGCGTGCGCCGCCGCCCCGAAGCCGAAATCAAAGCAAAGGTCGACAAGATGCTCAAGCTCTTGCATCTGTCCGAGTGCCGCGACCGGATGCCCGCGCAGCTGTCGGGCGGGCAACAGCAACGCGTGGCGATCGCGCGCGCGCTGGCCTACGATCCGCCGGTGCTGCTGATGGACGAGCCGCTGTCCGCGCTCGACAAGAAGCTGCGCGAGGAAATCCAGCTCGAATTGCGCCGCATCCACCAGGAGACGGGCGTGACGATCCTCTACGTCACGCACGACCAGGAAGAGGCGCTGCGCCTGTCCGACCGCATCGCGGTGTTCAACAAAGGCCGCATCGAGCAGGTGGGCACCGGTGAGGAGCTTTACGCGAACCCCGAGTCGCGCTTTGTCGCGAGCTTCATCGGCAATTCGAATTTCTTGCCGGTGAAGGTCACGAAGAATAGCGAAGGCCGCATGAACGGCGTGTTTCCGAACGGTCATGAGATCGCCTCGGACGCCTTCAATCCCGGGCTGACCGCAGGCGACGACGGCACCTTGATGATCCGCCCTGAACAGATGCGCATCAGCACGCTGCAACGTGCAAGCGGGGTGAACGGCACCAGCGGCCTGCCTGTGACGGTGCGTGATATCACGTATCTCGGCGACGCGATGCACTACGCGGTGGCGACGCCGTGGCAGCAGGAAATCTCGATCCGGATGCCGGCCGCGCATCGCCACGACAGCGGCATCGCGATCGGCACCCAGGCGCTCGTCGACTGGGACGCGCGCGATGTGCGCCTGTTCTCCCAAGCATGACGGCGGCTGCCATGAGCGGCGCACTGCCATCGCTGAAGGTTCAACGCCCTACGGCCACCTTGCGCGAACTCGCGCTCGAGAAAATGCGCACGGCGATCCTGGAGGCCCATTTCCATCCCGGCGAGCGGCTCGTCGAGCGCACGCTGTGCGAGATTCTCGGCGTGAGCCGCACCGTGGTGCGCGAGGTGTTGCGGCATCTGGAAACGGAAGGGCTCGTCGACTCGATACCGAACCAGGGGCCGATCGTCGCCGTGCTCGACTTCGATACGGCGGCGGAGATTTACGAAATTCGCGCGCTGCTCGAAGGCGAGGCGGCGATGGCATGCGCGCAGCATGCCGACGAGCACACGATCGCGGATCTCGCTGCATTCATCGACCAGATCCAGACGGCCTTCGAAGCGCAGGATCATCAGGCCGTCAGAGCGCTCACTTCGGCCTTCTACGAACGCATGTTCATCAGCGGCAAAAAGCATGTGGCCTGGGAAATCGTGCAGTCGTTGACCGCGCGCATCAACCGCTTGAGAGCGCTGACGATCGCTTCCGACGACCGCGGCCGTCAGGCCGTCGACGAGATGCACCGGATCCTGTCGGCCATCGAGGCTCGCGATACCGCCGCCGCGCGCAAGGCCGCGATTGCGCATGTGCACAGAGTGGCCGAAATCGCCCGCAAGCTGCTGGCGGACGGGCCCGAGCAGGCGGTGTGGCGTCAGGCGGGCTAACCCGCGTTTCCAATTGACCGGCGGGTGGAAGGCGGCATCAACCGCATTTTGCGTATCGAAGGAAAGTAACGTGGAATTGAAGACCCTATTGAAGGACGCGGCGCTTCTGCGCAATCAGGCTTATATCGATGGGCAATGGTGCCCCGCCGACTCGGGCGCGAGTTTCGACGTGTCGGACCCGGCAACGGGCGCAGCGCTCGGCAGCGTGCCTTTGATGGGAGAAGCCGAAACGATGCGGGCAATCGATGCGGCCAACGCCGCATGGCCAGCATGGCGAGCCCGCACGGCCAAGGAGCGTGCGGGCGTGATGCGCCGCTGGTACGAGCTGATGATCGAGCACGCCGATGACCTTGCGCTGATCCTGACCGCGGAACAGGGCAAGCCGCTCGCGGAAGCGAAAGGCGAAATCGCTTATGGCGCATCGTTCATCGAATGGTTCGCCGAGGAAGGCAAACGCGTGGCCGGCGACACGCTCGCGACGCCGGCGTCGGACAAGCGGCTCGTCGTCATCAAGGAGCCGATCGGCGTGTGCGCCGCGATCACGCCGTGGAATTTTCCGAACGCAATGATTACCCGCAAGGTGGGCCCGGCGCTCGCGGCGGGCTGCCCGATCGTCGTGAAGCCCGCCGAAGCCACCCCGTTCTCCGCGCTCGCGCTCGCGGTTCTGGCCGAGCGGGCCGGCGTGCCCAGGGGCGTGCTCAACATCGTGACCGGCGAGCCGAAGGCGATCGGCGGCGCGATGACGAGTAGTCCCGTGGTTCGCAAGCTGTCGTTCACCGGATCGACGGGGGTGGGCAGACTGCTGATGGCGCAAAGCGCGCCCACGGTGAAGAAGGTCACGCTCGAACTGGGCGGCAATGCACCATTTATCGTATTCGACGACGCCGATCTCGACGCCGCGGTGGAAGGCGCGATTGCATCGAAGTACCGCAACAACGGACAAACGTGCGTGTGCACGAATCGCTTCTACGTGCATGAGCGGGTGTACGGCGCGTTCGCGGCGAAGCTGGCTACGGCAGTCGAAGCCCTGAAGGTCGGGCACGGCATGGAGGGCGGCGTCACGCTGGGTCCGCTGATCAACGACGCCGCGCTCAGCAAGATCGAAGCGCACATCGCCGATGCGCTCGGCAAAGGGGCGACGCTCGCCACCGGCGGCAAGCGCCACGCGCTCGGCCACGGCTTTTTCGAGCCCACGGTGCTGACCGACGTCACAGCGCAGATGGCTGTGGCGAAAGACGAGACGTTCGGCCCGCTCGCGCCGCTGTTCCGTTTCTCCAGCGACGAAGAAGTGGTGAGGCTCGCCAACGACACCGAGTTCGGCCTGGCCGCCTACTTCTACAGCCGCGATATCGGCCGCATCTGGCGCGTGGCGGAGCAACTCGAATATGGAATGGTGGGCATCAATACCGGCCTGATTTCTAATGAAGTCGCGCCCTTTGGCGGCGTGAAGCAGTCGGGTCTCGGCAGGGAGGGCTCGCACTACGGGATCGATGATTACCTTGTGATCAAGTACCTGTGCATAGCGGTTTGACGCCGGTCCCATAGTCAGCGGGCGGCACGGCCAAGCGTAGAATTGCGGGCGCATCGGCGAGTCCATTCGTCGCCGGACCGGAGACCGATGGCTGATGGAAATCAAGTGGATCGAAGACTTCATCGCGCTCGCCCGCTATCAGAGCTTTTCCCGGGCGGCGGAGTTTCGCAACGTCACGCAGTCGGGTTTCAGCAGACGGATCCAGTCGCTCGAACAGTGGGTCGGCGCCGATCTCGTCGATCGCAGCGGCTTTCCGCCGACCCTGACCCCGGCAGGGCAACTGTTTCGTGACGCGGCCGAAGACATCCTCGACAAGCTGTTCGACACGCGCGCCATCATTCGCACCGAACAGCGCATCGCCGGCACGAGCCTGCAGATCGCAGCCGGCCACACGATCGCGCTCAACTTCCTGCCCGCGTGGCTGCGCACGCTGTCCAAGCATGTCGGCGAAGTGCGCGCGCGCGTGATTCCGGCGAACGTGCACGATTCGATACTGATGCTGGTCAACGGCAACTGCGAGCTGATGTTCGCTTATCACCATCCGCAGCTGCCGTTGCATCTCGATCCGACCAGGTATGAATGCGTGACCGTGGGCGTCGATACTTTCATGCCGGTATGCAGGCCCAATCAGCGGCTTGCGCACGTGTACCGTCTGCCCGGCGTGATCGAACATCCGATGCCGTTCATCGCCTATACGGAGACGAGCTACTTTGGGCGCTGCTTCGCGTTGCTGATGGAGCAGAGCAAAGCGTCGCCCGCCTTGCATCTTCACTATGAATCCGACATGGCCGAGGTCGTGAAGAAGCTCGTGCTGGAAGGCGAGGGTGTCGCCTGGCTGCCGAAGAGCTCGATCGCCGCCGAACTCGACAGCGGCCAGCTTGTCGCCGCCGGCCGCTCCGAATGGCAACTGGAGCTGGAGTTGCGCGTGTATCGCGACCTCACGAACCGCACTGAACTGCTCGATACGCTGTGGCGGCATCTGCGGGCCTCGTCGGGGTCAGCCGAATAGCGCCGCTAGGGTTATCCCGCGTTATGCGAAACTTGCATAGCCGTATGCAACACTAGCATTCACGTCTTTTCTGCCGTCTCTAGAATTCCGTCCAGTCACAAATAATCTCAGGACGGAGACACATGAAGAATCGGCTTACCCTCTACATCCTCGCCGGCATGCTGCTCGGCGTGGCCGTCGGTTATGTCTGCCATCGCACGGCGGCCGATGCCGCGCAGGCGAAGGAGATCGCAGGCTACTTTTCCATCGTCACCGATATCTTCCTGCGGCTCGTGAAGATGATCATTGCGCCGCTGGTGTTCGCCACGCTCGTGTCAGGTCTCGCCGGCATGGAAGGCACGAGCGACGTGCGCCGCATCGGTCTGCGCTCGATCGCGTGGTTCCTGTGCGCGTCGCTGTTCTCACTCGCGCTCGGCCTCGTGCTCGCGAATCTGCTGCAACCGGGCGCGGGCTTGCACATGTCCCAGACGAGCGCTGACGTGGCCACCGGCCTCAACACGTCGAGCCTGAACTTCAAGGACTTCGTCACACACGCGTTCCCCACCAGCATCGTCGATGCGATGGCGCGCAACGATATCCTGCAGATCCTCGTGTTCTCGGTGATGTTCGGCATCGTGCTCAGCGTGATCAAGTCCGACCCGCGCGTCGCGCCGCTGATCGCGGGCGTCGAAGGGCTCGTGCCCACCATGCTGAAACTGACCGACTATGTGATGCGTCTCGCGCCCGTCGGTGTGTTCGGCGCGCTGGCATCGGCGATCACGGTGCATGGCCTCGACGTGCTGACGACGTACGGCAAGCTCGTCGCCAGCTTCTATACGGGGCTCGCGCTGCTGTGGGCGGCGCTGATCCTCGCCGGCTACGCGTTTCTCGGCAAGCCTGTCTGGGCTTTGCTCAAGGCGATCCGCGAACCCGCGATGCTGGCGTTCTCCACCGCGAGCAGCGAGGCGGCGTATCCGCGCCTGACGGAGAAGCTGGAGGAATTCGGCGTCGACAAGAAAGTGGTCGGCTTCACGTTGCCGCTCGGCTATGCGTTCAATCTCGACGGCTCGATGATGTATCAGGCCTTCGCCGCGATCTTCATCGCGCAGGCGTTCGGCATCGACATGCCGATCGGCACGCAGATCGTGATGCTGCTCGTGCTGATGGTGAGCAGCAAAGGCATGGCGGGTGTCGCGCGCGGCTCGGTGGTGGTCGTCGCGGCCGTGGCGCCGATGTTCCATTTGCCGCCATCGGGCGTCGTGCTGGTGCTCGCGATCGACCAGATTCTCGACATGGGGCGCACGGCGACCAACGTGATCGGCAACAGCATCGCGACGGCAGCCATCGCGAAGTGGGAGGGCCAGCGCGTGACGCGGCAGGAACGCCGCACGGCGATGGCGACGGCTTCGTTCGGCCGGCTCGAAGGCGAGACGAAATGAGCGGCATCGACGCAACGTCTGCCACGAGCGCGCGCAAGTTCGGTGTGGTGGGCGGGCTCGGCCCGCTCGCGAGCGCGGACGTGTTCTTCAAACTGATCAAATCGACGCCGGCCACGCGCGACGCCGAGCACTTCGATGCGATCTTCGAGCAGCAGCCGTTTCGCAGCGCCAATGCCGACAGCGAGACGTTGACGCAGCGCAAGCTGTACATCTTCGATCTGATCAGCAGCTTCGAGAAGCGCGGCGTGACGACGGTCGTGCTGCCGTGCTTCCTGAGTCACACGTTCATCGACGAACTGAAGGCCAATTCGCCGCTGCAGATCGTCGACATGATCGATGCGGTGCGCAGCCACGTGCGCAGAAGATTTCCCGCGGTGCGCCGCGTGGGCGTGCTCGCGTCGGCGCATACGCGGCGCAGGCGCCTGTTCGAGAAGTACTTCGCGGCGCCCGAGTTCGAAGTGATCCACCCGCGCATCGGCGACGGCATCGATTTCGTCACCGAGGCCGTTTATGGCGAGGATGGCGTGACGAGCGGCAATCTGCGTGGCCGTCCGGCCGAGTTGCTGCGGGCGGCGTGCGAGGACCTGATCGAACAGGGCGCCAACGTCATCGTGCCGGGGCTCACCGAGATCGCGCTGGTCGCGGACGAACTCGGTGCGTTGCGCGTGCCGCTCGTCGATTCGAACCTGGCTTATGCGCAGTACGTGGTGTCCGGCCAGTACCACACGCCCGAGACGATCTTCAAGGTCGGCGTGGTGGGCGGCGTGGGTCCGGCGGCCACCGTCGATTTCATTCACAAGATCGTGCGCGCGACGCCCGCGCGGCGCGATCAGGACCACATCAAGCTGCTCGTCGAGCAGAACCCGCAGATCCCGGATCGCACGGAGAATCTGATCGGCGATGGACCCGACCCGACCATCTCGCTCTATGCGACCTGCAAGAAACTCGAAACGGGCGGCGCGGATCTGATCGCGATCCCGTGCAATACGGCGCATGCCTTCGTCGAGCGGATACAGCCTTATCTCGGCGTGCCGATCATCAATATGCTGACGGTGACGGTGCGTTATCTGCGCGAGTCGTTTCCCGCGCTGCGCTCGGTCGGCGTGCTCGCGACTTCCGGCACGCTCGCGAGCGGCGTCTACGAAAAGGCGCTCGAATCGCACGGCTTGCGGCAGGTCGTCCCGGCACCCGCGCTGCAGGCGCGCGTGATGGACGCGATCTACGGCACGGAAGGCGTGAAGGCCGGATTCACGGCGGGGCAGTGCCAGCAAGACCTCGCCGCGGCGATCGACGGGCTTATCGCCGACGGCGTCGAAGTGATCGTTCTCGGCTGCACGGAACTGCCGCTGCTGATTCGCGAGCCGTATGTGATCGGCGCGAACGGCGCGCGCGTGAGCGTGGTCGATCCGACCGACGTGCTCGCGAAGCAGTGTGTCGCCTGCGCGACAGCGCCGCCTCGATAACCCAACCGCATCACCCAGTCAATGCGACGGACCTGCACACGAGGTGTGCCGGATGACCCCGCTCGCCTGTCGATTTCAGAACCTGAGAGGTAATCATGCTTGCACCGACCGAACGTATCGAACACGACCTTCTCGGCGATCTCGCCGTGCCCGCGACCGCGTACTACGGCGTACACACGCTGCGCGCGCTGCAAAACTTTCCCATCACGGGTATTCCGATCTGCGTGTATCCGAACCTCGTCAACGCACTGGCGAGCGTGAAAGAGGCCGCCGCGCTCGCGAATTACGATCTCGGCCTATTGAGCGCAGTGAAGATGCAGGCCATCGTGCACGCATGCAGGCAAGTGCGCTCAGGCACCGCGCACGAGCATTTCGTCGCCGACGTGATTCAGGGCGGCGCGGGCACGTCGACCAACATGAACGCGAACGAGGTCATCGCCAATCTCGCGCTCGAACATCTCGGGCAACAGCGCGGCGAATACGCGGTTCTCCATCCGAACGAGGACGTGAATCTCGGCCAGAGCACCAACGACGTCTATCCGACCGCGCTCAAGATCGCCACGTACGCGGGCATCATGCAACTGGTCGACGCGATGGGCGTGTTGCGCGCATCGTTCGAACGCAAGGCGGTGGAATTCGGCAACGACCTGAAGATGGGCCGCACGCAGCTTCAGGACGCCGTACCGATGACGCTCGGCCAGGAGTTCAGCACCTTCGCTGTGATGCTCGACGAAGACGAAGAGCGGCTGAAGGAAGCGGCCCAGCTCATCTGCGAGATCAATCTCGGCGCGACGGCGATCGGCACCGGCATCAATACACATCCGGAATACGCGCAGCTTGCATGCAGGCACTTGAGGGAAATAACCGGTATCGCGTTGACCACGTCGCCGAATCTGATCGAAGCGACGCAGGATGTCGGTTCGTTCGTGCAACTCTCCGGCGTACTGAAGCGCGTCGCCGTAAAACTCTCCAAGACCTGCAACGATCTTCGCCTGCTTTCGAGCGGTCCTCGCGCGGGCCTCGGCGAAATCAGCCTGCCGCCGGTGCAGGCGGGTTCGAGCATCATGCCGGGCAAGGTGAATCCGGTGATTCCGGAGGTCGTCAACCAGATCGCGTTCGAAGTCATCGGCAACGATGTGACGGTGAGCTTCGCCGCCGAAGCGGGGCAGCTCCAGCTCAACGCGTTCGAGCCCATCATTGCGCACAGCCTGTTCAAGAGCGTCGCGCATTTACGCGCAGGGTGCCTCACGCTCGCGTCGAAATGCGTCGACGGCATTACCGCGAATCGCGAGCGGCTGCGCGCGATCGTCGAGAGCTCGATCGGCATCGTGACCGCGCTGAACCCGTACATCGGCTATACGCACTCGACCGAAGTCGCGAAGGAAGCGCTTGCGTCGGGCAAAAGCGTCGCGCAGATCGTGATCGACAAAGGGCTGTTGAGTCAGGCGCAGCTCGACGAGATTCTTCAACCCGCCATGCTGACGCAACCAAGAAAGATGTCGTCGGCGGCGTGAGCGACGAAGGTTGTTCCGGTCACAGGTCGCGTGCATACGCACGCGACTCTTTTAAACGATGGAGGAGAGAAAGATGAACGGCAACACGATCGATCGAAAAGCAAGGCGGCTGTGCGGTTCGGCGGCACTGCTGATCGCGGCACTTGCCGCGGGTACCTGCGCACAGGCTGCCGACGCGCCATCGCAACAGGCAAGCGCTGTCACGGCAACGCCGCGTGTTCTGGTGCTGGCCACCGGCGGCACGATCTCGGGAACCGCCGATCCCCGTTCGGCGATCGGCTACAACTCGGGCAACGTGAAGGGGCAGGAACTGGTGCGCGGCGTGCCGGGCATCGAGAAGCTCGCGAGCATCAGCGCGGAGCAGATCTCGAACGTCGGCTCGCAGGACATGAACGACAAGATCTGGTTGCAGCTTGCGCGGCGGATCGACGAGGTCTTCGAGCGGAACGAGGCCGACGCCATCGTGATTACGCACGGCACCGATACGATCGAGGAAACGGCGTTCTTCCTGAGCAACGTGCTGCGCTCCGACAAGCCGGTGGTGCTGGTCGGCTCGATGCGACCGGGCGGTTCCGCGAGCGCCGACGGTCCCGGCAATCTGTACGAAGCCGTCGAAGTGGCGGCGAGCCCGCAGTCGCGTGGCCGAGGCGTGATGGTCGTGATGAACGACCAGATTCACGCGCCGCGCTGGATCACCAAGACCAATACCACGGCGGTACAGGCGTTCGCGTCGCCGAATGCCGGCGCGATCGGTTATGTCGATCCGGCGAGCGTGCGCTTCGTGATGCCGGCGGTGCAATCGACGCGCGCTGCGCTGAGCCTGCCCGCGAGTGGGCAATTGCCGCGCGTCGATATCGTCTACGCGCATAGCAACATGGATGGCCGCCAGATCGATCATGCGATCGCCGATGGCGCGAAGGGCATCGTCGTCGCCGGCGAAGGCGATGGTGACATGTCGAAGGAAGCCCTCGCGGCGCTCGACCGCGCGGCGGCAAAAGGCATCGTGGTGGTTCGCTCGACGCGCCTGGTGTCGGGGTTCGTGAACCGCAACGTCGAGGTGGACGACGACAAGCGCGGATTCGTCGCATCGCTCGATCTGAATCCGCAGAAGGCGCGATTGCTGACGCAATTGCTGGTGGCCAACGGCGTGACCGATCCCGTCAAGGTACAGCAGGCATTCAGCGGGACGTGGTGACGGGTTGGGGGCGCCGCCGGTCAGGGGCGCTGCCGCTTATAAAGCCGCGCGTAGTGCCTCATCGGCCACGGCAAGACGCAACGCAATGGTCTTCACGAGAAACCGATGCAACTGTTGTGCCGTCGCCGGATCCTGCTGTTCGAGTTCGAGCAGCCGGGAGATCGACAGGCGGTACACGCGCGTCGGTGCCTCGGCAATCACATCCGCGCTGCGCTGTTGCTGCGTGTACACCGCCATTTCCCCCACGACCGTGCCCGGGCCGAACGAGCGCAGACGCGCCGAGCGGCCATCGCCGAGCGGCAGCGAGATCGCGACACGTCCTTGCTCGACGAAATACAGCGCGTCGCCCGGCTCGCGATGACGAAACAGCGCCTGCCCCGAAAGCAGATCCTGCACCTCCAGACACGCGATCAAGCCGTTCAACGCGCCGGTCGTGAAATGCGGCTCGAGCATCGCCCGCAGATCGCCCCCATGCGCGATCGCGAGCGAGTTCGACGCGAGCAGTTTGTCTTCGATCCATTCGAGACCCGCATCGAGCGTATCGAATTCATGGATCTTCTCTTCAGATTGAGCGTGCCGGTCTTCACGAGCAGATCGCGCGAGCGCGGCGGCAGCGCGGTCAACACGAGGTCCACGCTTCTTGCGGCGCAGAGCTGCCTGAGTTTGACGAAGCTGATGGATACGGATGCATCCATGCCATGTGTCGCCGCAAAATCGAGCACGACGAAGCGGACCTGCGACGGATTCCCGGCGCCGAATCGCTCGCGAAGGCGCTGCAGAATCGAATTGGCCGTGCCGAAGAAGAGAAACCCTTGCAGGCACATTCCGCATACCTGGGGGCCGATTGCGCGCAGAGCCTGGGTGTCTTCGATGCTGCGCTCAACATTCGAGGTCCGCGCGCGCAGGTCGAACTCCATGCGTATGCAGCCGACCCGACCGTAGAGCAGCGTGAACATCACACACGCTGCAACGACGCCCACCCCTACGCCGACGATCACGCCGTACGCCGCCATAGTGCCGAGAATTACGGGCACGAGCAGATACTCATACCAGTTGAGCTTGGTCCAGGCGCCCGCGAGCCAATGCACGAGCAAGCGCAGCCCCATGAAGAGCTGAAGGCCGACCAGCACCGGCACCGGAAAGAGCGCCACGATGCCCGGCGAAGTGGCGAGCACGACCACACACGCGAGCGAGGCGAACACGCCCGCCACCCGGCTCGTCGCGCCCACCCGTGCGTTGAGCATCGAGCGATTGAACGACTGGTAGCCGACCATCCCGCCCAGCAGTCCGCTCGCGAGATTGGCGAGGCCGGCGGCGCGCATCTCGCGATTGAGGTCGACGTCCTCCCCGGTGGCCGCGCCGATCGCCGTTGAATTCATCAGGATCGTCACGGCCGACACCGAGGTCACCACCAGACTCTCGGGAAGATGCGCGCCGACCGCCGACCAGTCGATGCCGCCCTGTCCGAGCCTCGCGGCCAGGTGCAACTCCGGCAGCCCGGATAGGTGCAGCTCGACGCGCGGCAGCAGCAGACCCATGCCGCGCGCGTCGTCGATCGAAACTCCGGCAACCTGCAGCAGAACGTAGAAAAGCACGACGCCGAAGGCCAGCGTGAGCGGCAGCGCGGCAATGTGCTGCCAAGTGCGCATCAGCACCGTGGCCAGCACGCCCACCACCAGCGCCGGAACCCATGTGAGCCAGTGAAGGTGCGCGAGCAACGCGAGCGTGTGCCACTGCAGCGGCTGGCCCGTCAGCACGCGGAACGCCCCGGCGAGCAGCAGGTAGCCCGTGCCCGCGAGAAATCCGCCGAGTACCGGATAGGGCAGGAACTGCAAGGAGCGGCTGCGCTTCGACGAGCCGATCGCATAGAGCACGATGCCCGTCATGAGCGAACAGAGCGCGATGGCGATCAGCACAGTGAGGATCAGCGTCTGCGGTGAACCGCCGTCCGCGCGCACGCTGCTGGCCACCCCCGCCGCCACGCCGGCGAGAAAGGCGGCGGCGTTGCTGTCGGGGCCGCCAATGTTGACGCGCATCGAACTCGTCAAGGCGATCACGAGCGCCGTGACGACGCAGCTCACGAGCGCGGTGGGCACGCCCAGCATCGCGTAGCGGGCAAGATCGGCGCTAAAGATCATCGTGCCGAGGCTCATCGCATAGCACAGCATGACGAGCGTCGAAACGGCGCCCGCCGCCACGTCGCCTGGCAGACCCGCCAAACGCGAGCGCAGCGGAATCTCGGAGACGGAAACGGAAACGGTCTTGCCCGGCTTCACGTGGATTCCCGGTCGAATGCAAGGGCGCCGTGAGGCGCGCCAGCCAGTATCCTGCGCGGCTCGAACGGCTGTCAAACGCGATGCAGCGTGCTTATCGGACACCTACACTGGTTATTCATCGGCCCCGTACCTGGCGAACTCCACGCAAAGGACATGCAACTCCGGGCCGTTCACACCGCGGCCGGCAGCCGCGCGATTCGTCTGAGCTTTTGCCCGCGGGGCCACGCATCGGAGGCGGGGCGACGAACATGGATATCGAGAAATGGCTGCGGGACCTCGGGCTCGAGCAGTACGCCCACGCGTTCGCGGCAAACGACATCGACATGTCGCTGCTCGGGCAACTGACCGACGTGGACCTGAAAGAGCTGGGGGTACAGTCGCTCGGCCACCGTAAGCGCATTCTGGCCGCGGCGGCAGGCGCCCTAACGGCGGCCGCGCCGCTACCGCCCCAGACGTCCGCCGACAACGAGGTGCCCGCGGACGAGCGCAGGCAGGTCACGATTCTGTTCGCCGATCTCTGCGGCTACACGATGCTGTCGCGCTCGCTCGATCCCGAAGACTTGCGCGCGCTGATCGGACGCTACACGGCGTTGGTCGACGGGATCGTGCTCGCCTATGGCGGCACGATCGACAAGCACATCGGCGACGCGGTGATGGCGCTGTTCGGCGCGCCCCGCTCGCACGAGACGGACACGCTGCGCGCGGCCCGTGCCGCTCTCGACATTCACGACGGCCTGGCGCGGCTGGCCGCGCAGACCGGGCGGCCGTTGCAGGCGCACATCGGCATTGCGAGCGGCGAGGTCATCGCGGGCGCGCTGGGCCGCGCCGACGCGCAGGACTACACCGTGCATGGCGATCCGGTGAACCTGGCCGCTCGGCTCGTGGCAACCGCGGCCGCCGGCGAAACCTGGATATCCGACGACGCAGCGCGCACGCTCGGCGACGCCGCCAGTTGCGAAGCAATCGGCGAGCGGCGCTTCAAGGGCATCGACACGCCGGTGCGGGCATGGCGGCTCGTCGCGCTTGGCAGCGAGCCCGTCAGGACGAGCCGCAGCCGCTTCGTCGGACGCGAAGCCGAGCTCGAACAGTTTCACGGCATCCTTCATGCGTGCATGGCAAGGCGAGCAGGGCATGTCGTTCATGTGCGGGGCGAAGCCGGGATCGGCAAGACGCGGCTCGTCGACGAGATGCGCCGCCATGCGCAGACACAGGGCTTCACGCTCCATCGGAGCCTCGTGCTCGATTTCGGCGTCGGCAAGGGCCAGGATCCGGTGCGAACCATCATTGGAAGCCTGCTCGGCTTACCGGCCGGTGCATCGAGTGAAGCGCGGCAGGCCGCCGCCGCGCAGGTCGCGACCCAAGGTATCGTCAAGGCCGAGCAGATCGTGTTTCTGCACGACTTCCTCGATCTCCCGCAGGCCGCCGAATGGCAAACCATCTACGAGGCCATGGACCACGGCGCGCGCAAGCGCGGCAAGCAGGCGCTCGCCGTGAGGCTGACCGAGGACGCTTGCGCCCATGCGGCGACGCTCATCGTCGTCGAAGACCTGCATTGGGCCGATTCCGAAGTCATCGGCTACCTGTCGGCGTTCGCGTCAGGCATTGCCAACGGCACGGGCCTGCTGGTCACGACTTCGCGTGTGGAAGGCGATCCGATCGATGCAGGCTGGCGCGCACGTTGCCGCGACACCCCGTTCGCGACGATCGATCTCGGACCGCTTCGCAAGGACGAGGCCCTGAGCCTGGCGGGCAATTTCATCGATGCGACCCAGCGCGTCGCGCTCGCCTGCATCGAGCGCGCGGGCGGCAATCCGTTGTTTCTCGAACAACTGCTGCGCAACGCTGAAGAAGGCAGCGGCGGCAACGTGCCCGCGTCGATCCGCAGTCTCGTGCTCGCGCGGATGGACCGGCTCGCGCCCCGTGACCGCCTGGCGTTCCAGGCGGCCGCCGTGATCGGTCAGCGTTTCGACCTCGCGCTGCTGCGAGAGCTCGTGGACGATCCTGGCTACGCCTGCGACGGCCTGCTCGTCAATGCACTCGTGCTGCCGGAAGGCGACGACTTCCTGTTCGCCCACGCATTGATCCAGGAGAGCGCTTACTCGACGTTGTTGCGCGCGCGCCGCCGTGAACTTCATCTGCGCGCGGCCGAATGGTTCGCACAAAGCGATGTCACGCTGTACGCCCAGCACCTCGACCGCGCCGAAGACGAGCACGCGCCGCACGCCTACCTGGGCGCGGCGGCCGCACAGCGTGCCGCCCATCGTTTCGAAGCCGCGCTGCGGCTGGCCGAGCGCGGCATCGAAATCGCGCAGTCGGACGCGGACCGCCATGCACTGAGCTGCTGCAAGGGCGAACTTCAGCGCGACCTGGGCGACATCGCAGGATCGATCGTGACGTACCGCACTGCACTCGCCGCCGCCACCGACGACGCCGCCCGATGCGACTGCCAACTCGGGCTCGCGGAGGGTCTGCGTGTCAGCGAGGGTCTCGACGAAGCACTCGGCTTACTCGCGCAAGCGCAAAAGATCGCGGAGCGAGACAACCGGCTGGCCGAGCTTGCAAGCCTCCATCATCTGCGCGGCAACATTCTCTTTCCGCTCGGCAAGATCGACGCCTGCAGCGCCGAGCATGAGCGCGGTCTTGGCTACGCGCGGCGCCTCGGTCTGCCCGAGGCAGAGGCTCGCGCGCTCGGTGGCCTGGCGGATGCGGCGTATGCGCAGGGGCGCATGCGGACCGCGTTCCATCATTTCAGCGAATGCGTCGCGATGAGCCGCGAACACGGGTTCGGCCGCATCGAGGTCGCCAATCTGTCGATGCAGGGCTTCAGCCGCATTTATCTGAACGACGCAGGTCAGGCTCGCGAGGACGCAAGCGCCGCCGCCCGCGCCGCCGAGTTGATCGGGCAGCCTCGCGCGCAATTGCTGGGGGAGACGCTGGGGGTGTTCGCCTGCCAGGAACTGGGCGATGCGCAGGCGGCCAGCAAGCATCTGGTGCAGGAAATGCGTGTGATCCGGCAATTGGGTGCGCGCCGCTTCGAAGCGCAGAATCTGGAGATGCAGGGCCGCCTGTTACTGGACGAAGGATGCCGTAGTGAAGCAGTGGTGGCGCTGCGCGAAGCACTCGCCATCTCACGCGAGGTAGGGACTCAGTTTTCCGGGCCAAAGGCCTTGAGCGCACTGAGCCGCGCGGTTGACGACGAAGACGAGCGTACGCGGCTACTGGCTGAAGGCGAGGCGCTGTTGCGCCTCGGCGCGGTCGGCCACAATCACCTGTGGTTTTACCGCGACGCCATCGAAGCGATGCTGGGGGCGGGCGATCCTGCTGGCATGCTGCACTACGTGGACGCACTCGAGGCCTATACACAGCGCGAACCGTTGCCGTGGTCCGAGCTTTTCGCGGCGCGTGGCCGTGCGCTTGCACTCGCGCTTCAGGCGCCGCCCAGCGAAGCCACGCGACATGAACTGCTGCGACTGCGAGAGGCGTTGCAGCAGGCCGGCTTTCGCAATTACGTAAGCGCGGTCGAAGCGGCCCTTGCGGCTTGAGGCACGCGCGTAGCCGATCCTCAGCGTGGCGCGGAATCGTCGTCGGGCGGGTCCTTGTGGACGACCTCCATGTCGATGGTGCGGGCGTCGTCGCCATTCGCGACCGTCTGCCGGCGCAACGCGCGCATCTTCCACCACAGATACCCGACGACGATCGTGCCGACCGCGAACAGCACGGCGAACAGCACGATCGACAGCATCGCGGCCACCACGAACAGGATCGCGCTCAGGGCGATGGTCAGCAACCGGCCGAACCAGCCGGGGCCGCCGATCCGGATCCCTTTCTCATATGTCACCCGCCGCGGCGGCGGTCTGTCGTTTTGCATCGCTCGTCTCCCGGCCGCCGTCCGGCGGATGATGCGGGTAAGTCCTCATGCGTGGTCATTATGCAGGATGCGAACCGCTAACGTCACCGGCGCGGCTCAGCGTATAGTCGACTGACGTCGTTAAGAAGCCCACACGTTGACTCGTTTAACTTTGGTAGTAAGTTGCCGCTCAGCCAAGGCTGACAGGCCCTGGCGTGCAGGCCTTCTCTGTCTACCCGGTTGCACACTGCCAGGGCACGTTATGAAATCCGCCGGTTTTCAGTTACCTCGGTTGCCCGCGTGATCATGCGACGCCTGCATCTGCTCGAAATCGAAGACCAGCCGTGGTGCCCACGGGCGATCCGTGACGGCGGCACGGACTGGCTGCATTTCCTGGCGAATACCCTCAAGGGCTTCAACGTCATCGCGGGTAAGCTGCGCGAAGCGATGCGGCGGGTCGGCAACGACCGGATCGTCGATCTGTGCTCGGGCGGGGGCGGCCCGTGGCAGACGCTTGCACCGTTGCTCGCGCAGTCCGGACGCGTGACGGTGCAGCTGACCGACTTCTATCCCAATCGCGCCGCGTACGAGCGCGTATCCGCCGGGGCAGCCGGCCGCGTCACCTATGTGAGCGAACCGGTGGACGCGATGGACGTGCCATCGGGATTCGACGGTGTGCGCACGATGTTCAACGCTTTCCACCATTTTCGGCCGGACGATGCGCGGGCGATCCTCGCCGACGCGGTGACGAAGCGCCGCGCGATCGTCATCGTCGAGGGTGCCGACCACCGGCTGCTCGGTGTCGTGTTCATCCTGGCGATGCCGCTGATGATGCTCGCGCTGACTCCGCTGATCCGACCGTTTCGCTGGTCGCGACTAGCGCTCACTTATGTGCTGCCGGCTATCCCGCTGCTGTGTCTGTTCGACGGCATCGTGTCGATGCTGCGCATCTACAACCCCGACGAATTGCGTGAGATGGTGGCGAGTATCCCGGACCAGCAGAGCTTCGAATGGGACATCGGCACGCTGCCGGTGCAGGGCTCGCCGATCGGTCTGACTTACCTTGTGGGCGTTCCGCGCGGACGCGCCGGCTGAACGCAAGCGGGCGCCGTCGGCAGCAGCGGGCCGATCACTTGCCGGCCAGATGGTCAGGTGTCTGGCTGCTGCCCGCCGGCAGCTCGCCCATCGCCTGAAACAGCGTCGCCGTATCGGCCAGGCGCCGGCCGATCAGGCGGATTTCTTCGAGCCTCGCTGCTTCGTACTGCTGCTCGCCGCCGCGGGCGGATGCAGCGGGCAGCGCGCCGAGCCGGTGACGCGACGTGGCATCGTCGAACGCCTCGCGTGCCTCACGGGCAGCGCCGCTCGCGGCGTCGAGCGCCTGCGCGTCGTGTTCGAGCGACGCAAGCGTGTCCGCGACGTTTTCGAACGCCGCCAGCACGGTCTGCTTGTACTCGAACACGGCGGCCTCGTAGGTGTCGATTGCCGCGCGCCGCTGTGCGACGAGCGCGCCGCCATGAAAAAGCGCTTGCGACATCGTCGCGGCGATGCTCCAGATCGCGCCTGCGCCCGACAGCGCGAGCGGCCAGTTGAAGCCGCCTTGTCCCATCGAGGCGTTCAGCGTCAGGCTCGGAAACAGCTGTGCCGTCGCGACGCCGACGTCGTCTGCGGCGGCTTTCAGCGCCGACTCGGCGGCCGCGATATCGGGCCGCGCGCGCAACAGGTCCGATGGCAGCACGACGGGCAGGTCCTGCGGCAAGTGCAGGCTCGCCAGCTCGGGCTCGGGCGGCGCCGCGTCGGGCGTGCGGCCGAGCAGCACCGCAAGCGCATGTCTCGTCACCGTCAGCCGTTGCCGCAGATCGGCCACGCTGACCTCGAGCGCGGCGATGCTTTGCCGCGCAGTCGACACGTCGCCGCGCGTCAGCGATCCGAGTTCGTAATGCCGTTCGGTATCGTGAGCCTGATCGCCCGCAAGCGCGATCAATCGCTCGGTCGCGTCGATCTCGGCGCGCAACATCGCTGCCGCGATCGTCGCCGTGACGATGTTGGTGGCCAATGCGCGGCGCGCGGCTTCGCGTTGATACGCGTCGATCTCGACACGCGCTGATCGGGCCGCGTTGGCTTTACGCGCCGCGCCGAACAGGTCGAACGTATATTGCGCCTGGACTACGCCGATGAACTCGTTGTAAAGCAGTGTATTCGGGCCGCCGGGGACCGGAATGCCGAGATCGCGTCCGCGCGAGGCCTGCCCGACCAGATCGACCGACGGCAGCAGCGAGGCGCCGATCTGCGCCCGTAGTTGTTCGTGTGCCGCGGCCAGGTGCTTGTCGGCGGCAGCGAGCGTCGGGCTGTTGCGCAGACCTTCTTCGACGAGGTCATTCAACGCTGTCGATTCGAACAGCCGCCACCATTGCGGCACAGGTTGCGCGCCGGCGGTGAAATGCTGCGCGACACCGAGCGCGGCGACCGTTTGCGCGGGCTGAGGCTCGACGCCGTAATGGGCGGGAGAGGGCATCGCGGGCGGCTCGCCGTTTGGACCGAACGAGCATGCGCCAAGCGCGATCGTCGCGGCCGCGCCGAACGCCGCGCGCCAACCATGGATCGCCGCTGCCCGCGCTCGACCCGGTGCGCCGGCGAAATGCGGCGCGCTCGCGAGCGCCGGCCCGTCGACGGGGTTGCAGTCTGTGCCCACGATCAGCTCCACGTATATTCGATTGTCGGGGTCGCGGTTCGCACACCGCGTTCGAAGTGCCGCACCTTGAACGCGGTCGCGTACAGCGCGGGAACGAAGAACAGCGTCAGCACGGTGGCGCCCGTGATGCCGCCCATCAGTGCGGTCGCCATCGGTCCGAAGAAGGCCGAATGCAGCAGTGGGATCAGCGCGAGCACGGCTGCCGCCGCGGTCAGCATGATCGGGCGGAAGCGCCGGACCGTGGCACCCACGATCGCATCGAAGCGCCCCTGGCCCGCGGCGATATTGCGTTCGATCTGATCGACCAGAATCACCGAGTTGCGCATGATGATGCCGGACATCGCAATGACGCCGAGCATCGCCACGAAGCCGAACGGCTTGCCGAACAGCAGCAGTGCGGCGACCACGCCGATGAGCCCGAGCGGCGCGGTGAGTACGACCATCAGCACGCGTGCGAAGCTGCGCAGTTGAATCATCAGCAGCGTCAGCACCACGACGAGCATCAGCGGAAGCTGCGCGATCACCGACGCCTGCGCCTTGCCGCTGATCTCGCCGGCGCCGCCGGTCTCGATCCGGTAGCCGATCGGCAGCGACGCGCGTAGCGGCGCGAGCGTCCGATCGATCGCCTGGGTCACGTCGATATCCAACGCGTTGCCGCGCACGTCGGCCTGGACCGTGATCGTCGGTTGACGGTCGCGGTCCCAGATCACCGCGTATTCGAGCTCGTTGTTGAGGTGGGCGAGCGCGCCGAGCGCCACCGGGCCGTTCGGCGTCGGCATCGCGAGGTTCACGATCTCGTCGGGGTCGACCCGCTCGCGCTGGGGCGCACGCAGATCGACACTGATCAAGCGGTCGCGGACCCGGTACTGCGTGAACGTATAGCCCGACAGCGTCATTGCGAGGAAGCTCGCCACGTCTTCCGACGTGACGCCGAGCTCGCGCGCCTTCTGCTGGTCGATCTCGAAGCGCACCGAGCGTTCGCCGGGTTCGTCCCAGTCGAAATGGACGCCCGTTGTGCGGGCATCGGCTTTCATCGTCGCCGCGACCTTTTCCGCGATCTCCCGCACGGTGGCGAGGTCGCTTCCGCTGACGCGAAACTGCACCGGATAGCCGACCGAGGGGCCCGTCTGGAGCGGCGAAACGCGCGCGCGCACGGCGGGAAAGCTGTTTTGCAGCGTGCTCGCGAGCCAGCGTTCGAGCTTTGCGCGATCGTCGACGGACTTCGCGGTGATCACGAGCTGCGCGAAGTTGGGCTGGGGCAACTGCACGTCGAGCGGCAGGTAGAAGCGCGGTGCGCCCGTGCCGACGAAGTCGACCAGATGATCGATCTCGGGCCGGCCTGCCAGCGTCTTTTCGAGGCGCGCGGCTTCGCGCAGCGTCGCTTCGAACGACGCGCCTTCGGGCAGCCGCATGTCGACGAGCAGTTCGGGCCGCTCGGAGCTCGGGAAGAACTGTTGCGGCACGAGCGCGAAGCCGGCCAACGCGGCAACGAACAAGGCGGCCGTGACGCCGAGCACGACGAGGCGCCGCTTCACGCACCACGCGATGCAGTCGCGCAGGCGGTCATGAAAGCGGGTGGCGCGCGGCGCCGCCACCGGGGTCCGGCGCGTCTGCGCGTCGTCGCGCCGGCGGAGCTTGCGAAGCGCGCGCCGAGGCGTCTCGCGTGCGGTCGTGCCCTTACGTTCGGGTAGCAGGTGATAGCCGAGCAACGGAATCAGCATGACCGCCGCGAACCACGAAGCGATCAGCGCAATCGCGGACACCTGAAAGATCGAGCGCGTGTATTCGCCGGTGGCCGATTTCGCCAGCGCGATCGGCAGGAATCCCGCCACCGTGACGAGGGTTCCCGTCAGCATCGGAAATGCGGTACTGCTGTAGGCGAACGCCGCGGCCCTCGCGCGGCCCCAGCCCTGCTCGAGCTTCACGGCCATCATCTCGACCGCGATGATCGCATCGTCGACGAGCAGGCCCAGCGCGAGGACCAGCGTGCCGAGCGAGATCTTGTGCAGGCCGATGTCGAAGCCGTTCATGCATAGCGCGGTGACCGCGAGCACGACCGGAATCGAGATCGCCACCACCACGCCGGCGCGCCAGCCCAGTGAGATGAGGCTCACGGCCAGCACGATCACGATCGCTTCGGCGGCGGCCCGCAGAAAACCGTTGACCGAATGCGAGACCGCGTGCGGCATGCTCGACACCTCGACGAGTTCGAGCCCCGCGGGCAGACGCGCACGCAATTCCGCTGTCTGCGCATCGAGCCGCTTGCCGAGCTGAATCACATCGCCGCCAGCCTGCATCGTGATGCCGATGGCGAGCACCGCGCGGCCGCCGGTGCGAACCTGCGAGACCGGCGGATCGTCGTAGCCGCGCCTGATCGTGGCAATGTCACCGAGACGAACCAGGCGGTGATTGATGTCGATCAGCGTGTCGGCCATCGCCTTCAGGTCGGTGAACTGGCCGCTCGGACGCACGTACACGCGGTCGAACGCGGTGGTCAGCGTGCCGCTCGGCGTGACCGCGTTTTGCGCGTTGATCGCCCGCGCGAGCTGTTGTGGCGTGATACTGAGCCGCGTCAATTGCGCGTTGGGAATCTCGATCGTGATGTGCTCGTCGGGGTCGCCGAAATAATCGACTTTCGCGACCCCGGGCACGCGCAGCAGCACGCCGCGCAGTTCGTCGGCATAGTCGTGCAATTGCGCCGGCGAGAACCCGTCGCCGGCGAGCGTATAGATGTTCGTGTAGACGTCGCCGAACTCGTCGTCGAAGTACGGCCCCCGCACGCCGGGCGGAAGCGTATCCGCGATGTCGGCCATTTTCTTGCGTACCTGGTACCACGTCTCGCGCACTTGGTTCACCGGCGCGGAGTCTTTCATCGTAAAGACGATCAGCGATTCGCCGGGACGCGAGTAGCTGCGCAGATAGTCGAGATGAGGCGTTTCCTGGAGCTTGCGGCCGATCCGGTCGGTCACCTGTTCCTCGACCTGGCGTGCGGTCGCGCCGGGCCAGAAGGTCCGGATCACCATCGCGCGGAACGTGAACGGCGGGTCCTCGGATTGTCCGAGCCGGGAATAGGCGAGCCCGCCGAACAGCGTCGCGAGCACGACGGCGAAGATGACCAGCGCCTGGTTACGGATCGCCCACGCGGACAGATTGAAGCGGCCGCTATCGTCCGCTGCCGGCCGCCGCGGTCCGCCCGTTCCACCGGGTCCGCCGGGTCCGCCCGCTCCGTCGGGCCCCTGGCCGAACGGCGCTCTCATGATGCGAAGTCCTCGGGATGCAACGGCGCTACCGCGCGCACGGTTTCGCCGGCGCTGACGGTATGCACCCCTTGCAGCACGACGCGCTCGCCGTCGTTGAGGCCTCGCGCGACCGAGATCGTGCGGTCGTCGTAGCGGCCAACCTGAACCCGGCGCAGTTCCAGCGCCTGGTCGCCCGGCCGAACGACCCAGACGGCCGGCGCGTTGCCGTCGTGAAAGAGCGCGCTCGCGGGCAGCGTGATCGGGTCGTCCGCTTGCGCCTCGCCGGCCGCGGCGAACGTGACGGTGGCCGTCATGCCGAGGCGGACCTCGGGGCCTGGCGCATCGAGCGTCAGTTTCGCGCGATAGGTGCGGCTACCGGGGTCCGCGGCCGGCGACAGCTCCCGCACGTGTGCCGTGAAGCGTCTGCCCGTGGCGGCCGGCAGCGAGACGCTGGCCGCGCTGCCGATCGCCAGCGCGTTCAGCAGACTCTCGGGCACGTCGCAGAGAATATCGACCTCGCCGGACCAGGCGAGATGGTAGACCGCTTGTCCCGCCGCGACGTTCTGCCCGGTATCGGCGTCTTCGGCGGTGATGACGCCGGCATGGTCCGCCGTGAGGACCGTGTACTGCGTCTGATTCTGCAGCAGCGCGAACTGTTGTAGCGCCTGATCGCGCTGCGCGGCGGCCGCCACATACGCATCCTGGGTCTGCTCCAGCTGCGCTGTCGAGATCAGCTGTTCCTGCGCCTGCGCCCGGTCGCGATCGAGTTGCTGCTCGGCGAAGGTGAGCCGATGCTGCGCCGCCATCAATTGGGCCTGCGCGCTCGCGAGGCTGCGTTGCGCGTCGTCGGCATCGAGCCGCGCGATCGCCTGGCCGGCCGTGACCGTATCGCCGAGCCGCACCTTCCGCTCGATCAGCTTGCCCGCGATGCGAAACGACAGCGGCGTCGCATAGCGTGCGTTGACTTCGCCCGGCAGCGTCGCGAGCACGGGCTTGCTGTCCCGATGCACGACCACGGCGATGACCGGGCGCGGCAGCTTCACCTCGGCTTCTTTCGCGTGACAGGCGGCGAGCGTGAGCGCGCCCGACAGCGTCAGCATGATCTCGCGCCAGCGCATGCTCACGAGTGTTCCTCCAGCTCGCCGGCTTCGAACTGTGCCTTGGTCCGGCGGCGCTGCACCTTGCCGCTCGAGGTCCGCGGCAAGCTGCCCGCCTGCACGATCGCAACGTGACCGACCTGCAGGCCCGCGCATTCGGCGACCTTCTGCGCGATCGCACGCCGCAGCGCCGTGGCCTCCGCCGGCTTGCCCTCGGCACAGACGACCAGTGTCTCGTCGCCGTCGCGCATCACGCTGAACGCGATGACACCGCGGCTTTGCACGCTCGGCAACTCGGCCACCGCCCATTCGATGTCCTGCGGATAGAGGTTCGAGCCGTGAATGACGATCAGGTCCTTGCTGCGGCCGCAGATATAGAGCTGGTCGCCGGCGAGGTAGCCGAGATCGCCGGTCTGCAGCCAGCCGTCGCGGTACGCGTCGGCGCTCGCGTCGGCCTGGCCGTAATAGCCCACGGTGATGCTGGGCCCGCGCGTGACGATTTCGCCGACGCAGCGTTCGGGCAACGCGCGCCCGGATTCGTCGACGATCCGTAACTCGTGGCCGGGAAAGCAATGGCCGCAGCCGACCAGTTCGATCGTGCGTAAGCCGTTATCACGCGCAGCCGGTATCGCTCGACCAAGCCCCAGCGCGGCCGCATAGACGACGTCGGTGACGAGCGGCTGGCCGTGGTCGTGAAACGTGATCGCGAGTGTTGCTTCGGCCATCCCGTAGCACGGCAGCAGCGCTTCGGCACGAAAACCGGCCGGCTCGAAGCGCGCGCAGAACTGGCGCAGCGCTTGCGCGTTGATCGGCTCGGCACCGCAGCCGGCGACGCGCAGCCGCCGCAGATCGAGGCCTTCGAGGTCCTGGTCGCGGCTACGGCGAGCGGCGAGCGCGTACGCGAAGTTCGGCGCGAAGCTGATGGTGCCGCGGTATTTCGTGATCGCCTCCATCCAGAGGCCGGGCCGGCGCACGAACGCTTCGGTTGCCAGCAGTACGCACGGCAAGTCGCAGATCAGCGCGCCGAGCACGCTGATGAGCCCCATGTCGTGGTGCAGCGGCAGCCAGCTGACATAGACGTCCTGCTCGCGCAGATCGATGCCGCGGGGTCCGAGGAACGCTGTCGCATTCGCGACCAGATTGCGATGCGTGACCATCACGCCTTTCGGCAGCGACGTGCTGCCCGACGTGTATTGCAGGAAGCACAGGTCATCGGGATGCAGCGTGGGCAAATCGCACGCGGGCGGCTCGCCGTCGAGCAGCGCTTCAATGGTCACGACACGTTCGAGGCCGGTGTCGACGGCGAGCACGTCCTCGATGGTCTCTCTTGTCGAGTTCGACGTGAGCAGCATCCGGGCGCCTGCCGAGCGCACGATGTGACTGACGGTTTCGGCGTAACGTGTGCGGGTCCTGAAGTTCAGGCTTCCGCGCGGAAATATCGGTACCGGGACGAGACCGGCGAACGAGGCGCCGAGGAAGCTCAGGATGAACGCTTCCGGGTCGAGGATCACGAGCGCGACGCGCTCGCCCTTGTTCAGCCCCAGCGCCACGAGCTTTTTCGCGTGGTTGCGCGCCTCGCGCTCGAGCGCCTCGTAAGGATAGTAGTGCTCGTCGCCGTGCGTGGAGACGAAGCGAAGGCCTCGAGCGTCGCCGCGCGGCAGCGCTGCAACGGCATCGACTAGCGTCTGGTTCATGGTGACAGGTCCCCGGTCAGGTAATCGAGATTCAGTGATCGAGCGAAGCAGCGGGCGTCCAGTCGCGGATCGGCTGCAGACGGCGACGCAGCAGCGCGATCACCTCGTCGTCGCTGCGCACCGGCGCGCCCGGCAAGCGCACGAAATGCGTGGCGAGCTTGCGGTGCTGGCGCGTGACGAGCAGCAGCCAGATCTGCGCGATGTCGATGCGATCGAACACGACCGCGTCCTCGCGACCGTACTTCTCGAGGTTCGCCGCGAATTCCTTCGTGAGCTCGCTGAAGTGCGTGCCTTTGCGGACGTGGTGGTAGATGTGATAGCCGGCGTTGAAGACGCGCGCATTGAAACGCGAGTCGATCGTATTGGTGCTGCTCGTGTACGGGTTGTCAGGTTGATCGGGGTCGATGAACGCGTGCTGGACCCAGTTGCCGATCATCATCATCAGCCGCACGAACACGAACGGAAACACGAACACGACGAGCGTCGCCCGCAGGTTCCAGTACGCGGCGGCGGCAACCGCCGCGTAGAACGCGACCTCACCCACGAGCAGTTGCCTGATCAGCTTCGTATTGCGCGAGCGCCACAGATAGACGGACAGATCGAGCGGCACCAGCGCGGCGAAGCGCAGGTAGTAGTGCAGAAAACCGATGACGCTATCGCGCTGAAACCGCATCGTGGAGCTCAGGTCGCGTGGCAGGTTGTCGTCGATGTGATGCATGCCCATGTGATGGACATAGAACGTGCCCGGCGTCTGACCGAAGAACGGACATAGCACCCAGTCGAGCAGGATCTCGAGCGCCCGGTACTGCTTCCTGAAGAGCCGCCGATGCAGCGTGCAGTGGTAGCTCATCGTGAAACGGTCGCCGAACGCGTTCCAGACGAGCACGTATGCAACGCCTAACCACCAGGGAAAGCGGCCGAGCCCAAACAGCACGGCTGCGGCGGGAATGAATATCAGCGCGCACTGGAGGTAGAGCCGCAGATGCGGCAGGTCGCGACGATCGTTGAGCAGGCGGTACATGGTGGTTTCCTTCAGGGGCGGTTTCAGTGGTCAACGGGCGGTCAATTCATGTCAGGTCGGCTCGGGCAGTTCGATCACGCCGCTATGGCCATCGACCTTGAGCTGCATGCCCGACTGCACGCGCGTGGTGAGGCCCGGAATCTGGACGACGGTCGGGATGCCGATTTCGCGGGCGACGATCGCGGCGTGGGTCAACGGACTGCCACGCTCGATCAGCAGCCCGGTCGCCGACGCGAATACGGGCACCCAGCCGGGGTCGGTCCGATAGGTGACGAGGATGCCGCCGTCGAACTCGTTCGCTTCGCGCACCACCTTCGCCCGTCCTTCGGCGAAGCCCGGCGAGCAGGGCGTGCCGCGCAGCGTCGCGCCGGCCGCGTGGGCAGGCGCCGCGCGCAACGCGGCGAGGTTCGCCGGGTTGCTGAGCCAGGCCGCCACCGGGCCATGCGTGACGAAGCGTGGCGGCAGGTCAGCCATGTCGCGATAGCTGGCATCGTCGCGCTTGCGCTGCTCGATGAGCGGGCGCAGTTCGCGGTGGGAGACGGTGCCTTCGAAGCACCCGCGAATTTCCTCGAGGCGCAGATGGAAGATGTCGCGGCCCGTCGCCAGCACGCCGTCGGCGGCAAGACCCTCGCCGATTGCGCGGAACATCCGGCGCGCGACCCCGAACGCGCGCGAACGGCAAAAGCGCACGGTCTCGCGCGCCCGGATCGCGGCGCGCACGCGGCCGCGCGCGCGTGCAAAAATCCAGCGCTGCAGCGGATTGAGCCGCTCACGCAACAACGCATCGATGTGCGCTTCGGTGGCGCTGCGATCGATCGACGCGGCACCATGCGCGAGCGCGGCCTTCAACATATCGAACAGCACGCCCGGGTCTTCGCGCAGATCGGGCTCTTCGAGCTTCAGTTCGTTGTTGCTGCGGTACGCGAAGTCGGCGAGGTAGCGCTCGATGTCGGCGACGATCTCGGGCGCGCCGCATCCGCGCAGCGCCGCATACGCAACGGCAGACGGCGTGTTGCGGATCAGCGCTTCGACCTGAGGCTTCGCCCGCACGGCTTGCGCAATCGCGGTCAGCCTGCGGACCGGCTCGATCGACTCGATGTCGTCCATGCCACCGATCACCGCCACTTCGAGCCAGTCGGGCGCACCGGGCATCCACCGCTTGATCAGCCGCCGGACGACGCCGTAACTGAGCCCGATCGCCGACTCGAGCACGATCATCATGCCCCAGCGTGCTAGCAGCGCCTGCTCGAAGCGGCAGTAGTGCGCATAGACGGCGTCGGCGGGAAGCGAGCGATAGTCGAGCGCGTTGAACTCGTCGTAGACCGGATAGAAAAACGCGCGGAAGCACTCGACGTTGCGCACGAGACGCGCGAAGTGCCACGCGAACTTCGTGCCGCTCAAGGCCCGGATGCAGGCGAGTCCGGCGCGCGAGCCGGTCTTGTACGGCGCGATCAGCGCGGCGAAGCTCGCCAGATCGAGCGGCTCGTCGACGCCCATCTGGACTTCCATCATTTTGCGCCCGAGGTTTTGGAACGGCGCGAGCCCGGAAAGCTTGTACCAGTGCAGCAGGTTGTAGTACACGCGCCCGTTCAGGAACGCGAGCGTCGAGCCGAGGAAGCCATCCATCTCGCGTCGCTGCTTGTGCGGAATCGCGAGCAGCCGGCAGAACTCGCGGAACACCTGCGCATAGACGTGCTGCGCGAAGGTGAAGGTCAGTTGCGTCGTCACGCCGGGATAGTTCTCGACGATGTTGGAGTTGTCCCACAGCTGAAATTCGCCGGTCCGCGATGGGGCCGGTGCGATCGGCGTGGTCACGGGGCGCGCCTGCAGAATCCACAGCTGGTGCTCCGCGATACACCATTCGATATCGAGCGGCTCGCCGAGCTCGCTTTCGAGCGTGCGGGCTGCCGCGACGACGCGCTCGATCTCGTCGTTAGAGAGGGCCGCTGCGTTGCGCAGCGCGGCCGGCACCTCGCGGATGTGGCGGCCGTCATGACGCTCGTGTTTTTCACCGATCACCACCTGCCTGGGCTGTCCGGTGTGGCGGTCCACGGTGATCGTGTCGGCGTCGACCGCGCCCGACACGAGTCCCTCGCCGAGCCCGTAGACGGCGCTCAGCACGAGCTCGTCGCGGTTGCCGTTGGCCGGGTTGATCGTGAACACGACGCCGCTCGTGTCCGCCTGAACGAGACGCTGCAGGATCACGGCCATACCGGCGCCGGCGATATCGAGTCCGTGCTGATGCCGGTAGCGCAGCGAGCGCTCGGAATACGCGGAAGCCCAGCACCGGCGTACGTGTTCGAGCGTCGAGTCGAGCCCGCGGACGTCGAGGAACGTGTCGAACTGGCCTGCGAACGAGAAGCTGGCGCTGTCTTCTTCGATGCCGGACGAGCGCACCGCGAGGGGGCCGTCTCCAATGATGTCGTGCGCGCGTGCGATGTCGGCGCGCAACGCGGCGCTGATGTCGCACGTCAGCACGGCCTCGCGGATCGCGCTCGCGATCGCGGCGGCGTTCGCAGGCGTGAAGTCGCGCAATAGCGCGGCGATGGTCTGATCGAGGCCGCCGTCGCGGCGGAACTCCGCGAAGCAGTCGGTGCCGAGAATCGCCCAGTGCGGCACCGCCACGCCGAGGTTCGCAAGCCGATGGAGCGATCGTCCCTTGTTGCCGGCGAGCCGCTCGATCGTTTCGGCCGGACTCGCCGCGGTCAGGATCAGGCGTGGCGATGCTGTCGGGGCGGCGCAGTTTTCGGCCGATTCGAATTTGCCGCGTGCGTGCGTAATGGTGTCGAAAGTCATTGAGGTCCCCGTTGCTCAGGTGCTCGACGAAGCGAGCAGGTCTCTTGCTTCCTCGGCTGTACCGCGCCCGCCGTGAGCGGTCTGCGGGAAGCGCGCGTGCAGATGCGCGCCGAGGTTGATCCAGTCGTAGGCGGCGTGGATCGTCCCGCGCCAGCCCGACGCCGTATCGAAGCTCGCCGGAAACTGCGGGTCGCCGCCGAGGTCGCGCAGACGCTGCGCGAGTTCATCGGCGAGCGCGACGTAACGCTGTGCATCGCGAGCCGATCCGATCGAGCACTGTTCGAGTTCGCGGATGCCGTCGATCAGCGCCGCATCGAGAGGTAGCAACCGGATCGCGTCGAGCGTCGCTTCTTCCATCGTCGACTGCGGCGTCACGCCATGCGCGCCGAGCGTGACCATGCAGGCGGTCTGCATCATCCGTTGCAGCGCGTACTCGAGCACCTTCCATTGGCCGCGCTGGAGTGCGCCCTGGGCATCCTCGCGCGCGTTCTCGAGACCGATGTTGGCCCAGATGATCTCGAGACCCGCTTCGGCGAAGCGCCCGGCGGGCATCGGCAGCAACTGGGCACCGCTCGCGCGGCCGCCCGCGAGGCGCGCGCCGTCGATCGAAATCAACGGCGCGCGCGACGCCGGCATCGACGTCGCCTGCTGACGTGCGTGGATTTCTCCGCTGCCCTTCCAGCGCAGGCTGACGAGACCCAGCCGGCTGAAGTCCGCGATCAGCGCGCGCTGCCGGCTCGCCGCTTGCGCGTCACCACGGCTGGCGATGGCCGTGCATGGCGTGTCGAAGGTGATCGCTCGCCAGGCCTCGGCCGCTTCGTCGTCGAGCGCAAAGACGTCGCTACCTCGCAGCACGTGGACCCGTTCGCCGATCTGCCAGGTCGTCGTGTCCTTGCCGGGGCCAATCAGCACGTTGTCGGCCATGAGGCTCACACCGTTGACGCCGAACTCGCGGATCAGCGCGACCCCCGCCGCGAGGAACCCGCTTTCGGCGCCATGCTCGCGCGGCGCGTGCAGCAGGCTCCACAGACGGCCGACGCGGCCGGCGTCGACGGACGCGCGTTCGAGTTGCAGCGACAGCCATTTCGGGCTCATGTAGCACTCGCCGAGGCGCGCCACGTGACTCTTCGCCGCATGAAACGCGGCGGTCCTGATCCAGGCGCGTGCGTAGTCGGGCTCGCCGAGCGCGAACATCGCCACCGCATAACGGCCGGTCTGACGCGCGAAATCCTCGAACCAGAGCGCCACCGCCTCGCAGAGCGCCTCGCGACCAAGCTCCGCTTGCAGCGTCTCGATCAACGCCGGGTTGTCGATCGGCAGCGCGCCGATAAAGCGCTGGCACCGTTCGAGCAGATTCCACGACAGACGCGCGACCGCGCGCCGGCCTTTGCCGAGCGCTGCGCGAACCTGCGCGAGTTCGCGGCGCAGCCGCGCCGGACTCAGCAACCTGACCTCGACGCGGCGGCCGTCGATGAACAGGATGTACGGCATCGTGGCTGGCTCCAGCCCGCTATCGACGATCGCGACGAAGTCGACGTCGGAGCGCTCGTTGCCAAAGCCTTCGGCGATCGAGCCTTCGAGAAACACGGCGCTCGGTGCCCGCTGTTCGAACTGGGCGCCGAGCGCGGCCCGCGCTTTTTGCCAGAGCTCGGCGAGCATCGGATCAGTCATCAACATAATTAGGCTCCCTGAGCGTCAAGCCGTGCGCGGCACGAAGTAGCCCGCCGCGATCCCGTAACGAAAGATCCTGCGCAGCAGCGTTTTGCCCGTCGCGCGAGGCAGGGCCGGCAGGATCGCGGCGGTCGCGTCGCGTGCAAAGCGCACCTGGCGCGTCAGGTACGACTCGTACAGTTTCACGACCTCGTCGTAGTAACGCCGCTCGAGCGGTTTCATCGCGGCGGCGTCGAAGACATGCCGCGGCACATAGCGAGGCACGTGAAACGAGGGAAACTCCGCGCAGACGTCATTGATTTCGCGCAGCGTCGTCGGCGTGCCCGAGGTCAGATGCAGCGTGCGTCCGCGCACGAGCGGAAACTTCGCCAGCGCTTCGACGACGCAGTCCGCGACCCAGTCGATCGGCACGATGTTCAGCGTCGCGCCGTAGTCGCCCGGCATCGTGCGCACGAGTCCCGCGGCCGTCAGGCGCACGACGGTGTACAGCGTGTCGAACTTGCGGATCACGCCGCTCGCCGAGTCGCCGACGATGATCGACGGGCGCAGCACCGCGGCCGGCAGACCGCTGCGCATCGCCGCTCGCACCGACTGTTCCGCGCGGTACTTGCTCTGCTCATACGGGTTGCCCAGACGCTGACCGAGCTCGAGATCGTCCTCGCTGAACACGCCGGGGCGCTCGCCGCAGACATAGGCGGTGCTCACGTAGAGCAGCGGAATCGGCGCGTCGCCGCTACCTTGCGCGAACTCGACGATGCGCTCGGTGCCGCGAAAGTTGATCGCGTCGTAGACCTCGGGCTTGCGCCCGAAGCTGGTTAGCGCGGCACAGTGGACGATCGCGCCCGTTGCCGCGCGCAGTGCCTCGTAGGTGTGTGGATCGAGCCCAAGCCGGGGCTCGGCGACGTCGCCCCGCACACATGCGAAGGTTCCGGCAGCGGGCGTGTGGCCGCCGTACGGTGTTGCAGCGAGCGGTGTGCCGTCGTTGCGGACAACCGGTCCATCGGAGCGCAAGAATGCGACGACCGGGTACCCCATTGCCGTCAGCCGGGCGATCACTTCGGCGCCCAACAGACCTCGCGCACCGGTGACGAGAACGTGCTTATCCATCGTGGGTGACCATCCAGGGTTGCGTGTCATTTGAGGAGAAGCCCGGCCAGCAGTCCGAGCTCGACGGCGACGATGAAGCGGGTGCCAGCCCAGCGTGGCCGGCCCGGTCTGCTCGCGGGGCCCGGCCAGCTCGCGTTGAGCCACACGAGCCATACGAGCGGCAGCGTTGCGGCATAGATCGAATACGTTTGCGACAGGCTTGCCAGGCGCGAGAGCGACACGTTGATGCCGAGCGCCAGAATCAGCAGGGCATTCAGCGTGACCCGAATGGCGCGCGCCGACAGGAGATAGGGCTGCAGTGCGGTGGTGCCGACCTTGCGCGAGAACTTCCAGAACTCGTAGCCGGTCCACATCGAACCCGCTACGCACACCACGACGTAGAAGCTCAGTTCGCGCCCAGCAACGTCGCGCCACAAGAAAAAGCCGTACATGAAGATGGCGAAGGGCGCGCCCTCGAAAACGGGTAGGCACAGCAGCGGGTGGGTCGGGAGCAGCCGCTTGAAGACGAACGGCGCAGCGAAGGCCAGTGCGGTGGCGGCAGCGGCGGCCGTCCTCGCGTGCCCCATGCCGGTGTTCAGCGCAACGAGCAGGATCGCGCTTGCCGCGAGGCTGGCGACGAGGCCTGTGCGTCGCGCCTCGCGTCGCGCCAACAGCGCGTGCCCGACGGGACAGTCGCGTTCGAGGTCGTCGAGGTCGTCGATCAGGCGAAGCTGGACGAACAGCAAAAAAAACGACGCAAGACCGGCCAGCAAGCGCCAGCCCGGTTCAATGGCGACGCCGGCTATCCGTCCGTATAGCAGCAGCGAGCAGACGAACGCGCCGGCGATCGGCACCGCCTCGGCCGCCAGAGGCAAGCGGCCGAGCGTGTTGCCGAAAGCGGCTGCCGCGGCGGCAAGCCGGCCACGTCTCGGATGCGGGGTGACCAGCGAAAGGCGCGAGCTCATGTGCGCATCCCCTCATTGGCGTCTATACGGACCGCCGCGTGCCGGATGCACAGGTCCACTAGCGAGCCGACCGTGAAATGCGCTTCGGCGCGTTCTTCGTTCAACGCTTCCAGAGGCAGACGCTCGATGCCAAACGCCTGCTCGATTGCGACCACGGCTTCGACGAGCGACAGCGAGTCGAGGCCAAGATCGGCGATCAGCGAACTGTCGAGGTGAATCTCAGTGTTGAAGTCACGCTGATGCTCGCGGCAGACGCGCAGTAACTGCGTGCGTACGACTCCGAATACGGTGTTGCGCGTCGACGCATTTTTCGATGTGCTGGCCATGCTGGATCCCCTTCCGGTCACGCGTTGCTCGACGCGGCGTAGCGCCACGGCAGTGTCTGGCCGCCGGCCAGGATGCCCTGTGGATGCGCGAGCGCGACAGGCTCGATAGCCAGTTCCGCGCGGACGGCTTCGAGTGGCCGCTGCAACGCTTCTTCCCAGCGGTAGGAAAGGGGAATGCGCGCGCGCTTGCCACGCAGCCACGCGCGGCGCAGAAAGCGATGGACCCAGAAGTTCGGCCACCACGGCGCGGTTAGCGCGGTGCCGAGCAGACCGACGATGCGCGCGCGCATCGGTTCGAGCCCGCAGTCGAATGCGAGAAGCGAGGTCTCGCCGGCCCAGTCCTGGCCATAGCCCGTCAACACGTGCAGCAGGTCATGAATGCAACCGGTGCGCTCGATGAACCACTGACGGTCCGGGCCGGGGAGGATTTCTTCGAGGCCCGCGGCAAGTCGGCTCGCCTGCAGCAGACCATCGGCGCTGTAGCCGCTGTGCTCCATCATCGCCATGTAAGCGCGGCCGAACGATCCCGGCGGCAAGCGCAGCAGCGTGTCGGAATCCGCGAGCGTGCCGAGCAGTGACGGCTGCTCGGCAAGCAGCGCGCCGGCGCCGGGCTCGCCGAGAAAACGCTGGTACATCGCCTCCATCTGGCCGCCGTCGAGCGCGATCATCACTTCGTAGGCATGCTGAATATCGTCTACGTTCGCCCTCAATGCCTTGATCGCCCGCAAGGCGCGCGGCCAATCGATGTGGCGTCGCGCCAGCGCGTCGTCCTTCAAGGTTGCTGTCATCTGCGGCTCCCGGCAAAGATCAAGAGGGCGAGTCACGAGTGGCAATCGACCGGTGCCTCGCGATTCGGGTTCGGCTACGGCAAAGAGGAATCAAGGCAGGTCGGCCACCAGCTGTGGATGCTTTTTGCAGGGTTCATGCCAGTCGTGCGTCGGCAGCACGAAGGTCGTCCTCATTCCCTGCAAGAACGGACCGAAGTGCCCAGATCTCAAAAGGCCGCGCGGGTTTCGCGCCGATTGAAGCGGAGTCTGCGATTTGCCGACGCACGTTCGGGGCGAGCCCGTCGCGGCCTGCTGGATGTCGGTGCCGGGCCAACAGGTGAAGCGCATCTGTTGGTTGCAGATCGACTGCGGGACATTCGATACCGGCCCGGTACGCATGCCGACGTCCAAACATCTAAACGTGCGCATGTATCGCGCTGCCCTTTGAAATCTGGCTGCCCGCTTGCGTCATTGCTTCTGACGAGGACTCACGTCGCGCTGCAAGAGCGTGCCTGGCACGAACCGTGCGCCAGGAGCGCGAACAGTGAGTGGTGCGCATTGATGGTCGCGAAGCGTATCGCTTGGGAATACTCACGAGGATGGAGGTAGAGCAATGAATCAGGCATGGAAGGCGAAAGCGGGGCAGTTCCTGCCGGGTGCGAATCTGACTGTGCTGCCGCACTGGGAGCGCGACGCGGTACCGAGCTACGATCGTGCCGAGGTCTCGGTGCCAGGGCGCCTTCACTTCGCGGTATTCGACTTTATGCAAATGGCGCCCGGCTTCGGCGGCGGCGGACTCGGCGTATCGACGAGCACGGTCGGACACCGGATCACCGTCACGAAGACGACCAACGGCGAGGGCGGCTGCGACGTCCCGAGCGGGCGGCACATGCTCGAGTTGTTCAAGCGAGCCGTCGGCTACGCACGTGACGACATCCGCGTCGATCGGGTGCGCAGCATCCAGCACCAGCACAGCGGCTTCGGCTCGAATGTCTCGTTCAATACCGCGACGCTCGCCGGCTTGAACGCGTTGTTCGGCTCACCGTTTTCGCCGCACGACATGTGGGAAATGATCACCCGCAACTACGTCGAGACCGCGAAGGATGACGAGCACGTGTATTTCGGACTGGAGACCGGCGTCGGCGAAGCGTGCCTGTTCTTCGGCGGTCTGGTCTGGGTCGACGAGAAGCACGGCAACGGCCGTTTCCTCGGCAACCTGAGTTCGGAAAACCTGTGGGTGACCACCGCCGTTGGCAACTACGACACGCTATCGACCGAAGCGCTGCGCGCCCATGGCGAAGGCGCGGACATGTCCGGCACCACCGAGGCGGGCTTCGTGCCGACGCATTTTGTCGAGTGGCAGAAGCGCTACGGCATCGCGTGGCGCAACTTCATCGAGCAGAAGTTGCGGCCGGCACTGCATCGCAACGACCTGTTCGCGTTTCTGAAGCACGGCTGGGAACTCAACAGCATGAGCAACATGAAGGTGCTCGAAGGCATTTTCCGGACCGACGTGATGCGTGAGTTCGACGAGACGATGCAACGCGAGGGCGCGGTGTACGCGGGGATGAGCAGCGCGGGTCCGGGCTTCTATGCATTCTCCGACTGCGAGGACAAGGCGAAGCACCTCGCGGCGGTGATGATGCATCGGTTCGGTGAATTCATGAGTGAGATGACGGTGGCCCGCGCGGGCCAGAAGATGTCCATCGACGTCGCCGTCTAGGCGCATTCCTGCGAGCCCTCGCGAACCTTTCCACTGAGACCGATCGAACATGGCCAAGCGCGTCACCTTCGTGAACACGAACCAGATTAAACCGGCGATCGCGCCGATTGCATTCGACTACCTGTCGGCGCCGATGGAGCGAGCCGGGTTCGAGCTCGATTTGCTCGACCTCTGCTTCTCCGACGATTGCGCGGCGGCCATTGCCGCGCACTGCCGCACCGCCGCGCCGGATTACTGGGGGGTGACGCTGCGAAATACCGACGACGTCTATTTTTCCAGCGGCTACAGCTTTCTCGACAGAATCAGGGACATCGTCGCGTTGCTTCGGCGCGCGCGCGCGGTTCCGGTCGTGATGGGCGGCGCGGGCTACTCGGTGATGCCGGAAAAACTGCTTGCTTACCTCGACGCCGACTTCGGCATCGTCAGGGAAGGCGAATTCAGCTTTCCCGAGCTGCTGACCTGCCTCGAAGAAGGCAGGAGTTTCACGCACATACCCGGCGTGGTCTACCGCGATACGGCCGGGGTGCGCGCTACGCCGCTCGCCCCGAACGCATGCGGACCGCTGGCCGGCATCGGGCCTCACAAACGCGAGCTGGTCGACAACCCCCACTACTTCGCCAAAGGCGGCCAGATCGGCATCGAAACGAAGCGCGGTTGCAATCGCTCCTGCATCTATTGCGTCGAGCCGCTGATCAAAGGCCGCACGGTGCGCATGCGCGAACCCGATGATGTCGTCGCCGAGATGGCATCGCTCGAAGAACGCGGGGTCAACGTCTTTCACATCAACGACTCGGAATTCAATCTGAGCGTCGCGCATCCTCTTGCGCTGTGCGCGGCCATCATCCGGCACGGGCTCGCCGGCAAAATCCAGTGGTATGCGTACGGGATGCCGCGGCCGTTTCCCGATGAACTCGCGGCCGCGATGAAAGCAGCCGGTTGCGTCGGCATGAACTTCGGCGTCGACACCGCCAGCGAAACGATGCTGAAGATACTGCGCCGCACCTTTAGCGCCCACGACATCGAGCATGCGGTCAATACGGCGAAGCGCCACGGCCTCGAGCACATCATCGAGCTGCTGTTCGGCGCCCCCGGCGAGACGCAGGAAACCGCGCGCGAGACGATCGAGTTCATCAAGCGGGTCGATCCGGAGCGCGTTTCGGTGACGGTCGGGCTGAGGATTTTCCCCGGCACCGAGCTCGAGCAGATGATTCGCCGCGAAGGCCTGCACGTCGGAAATCCGAATCTTCACGGCCATATCGAAGGCAACGACCATCTGCTGCATCCGGTGTTCTATCTGCCGACCGCATTGGGCCCGGACCCGCAGCAATTCATTGCCGATCTGATCGGCCATGATCGGCGGTTCTTCGGGACCAATGCGAGTCTGTTCAACTACAACGCGAACGACGCGCTGGTCGAAGCGATCGCGCAAGGCGAACGGGGCGCGTATTGGTCGATCCTGAACCGGATCGAGAAACGCTTCGAAGCGGCCCACGACGCTCGCGGTTGTCACCGCACGTCCGCGGCCGGCGGCGATGCGGATCGGGCACCGATCGAGGTTGTGCCGATCGAGCAAAGTGCCTGATGCGGTGTGCGATGCCCGAAGCGGCCAGTCATCCAGTGGCCTGCGTACTTTCAACCCAGGAGGAGTGCATGCTTTTAGAAAACAGCCAGCCTGAGCCGTACAGGATCAAGATGGTCGAGCCGATCAGGCTGATCGACCGCGAGCAACGGCAGGCGCGGCTTGTCGCCGCCGGGTACAACGTCTTTCGCCTCGAAGCAGACGACGTCTACATCGATCTGATGACGGACAGCGGCACCTCCGCGATGAGCGCGAACCAGTGGGCAGGCATCATGACCGGCGACGAATCATATGCCGGTTCCCGCAGTTTCACGAAGTTGACGCAGGCCGTGCGGGACATGCTCGGCTTCGACTACGTATTGCCAACCCATCAGGGCCGGCCGGCCGAGCACTTCCTGTTCCGGACCCTCGTGCGCCCAGGCCAGGTGGTGCCATTCAACGCGCCGTTCGATTCGACCGAGGCACACGTATCGATTGCCGGCGGGACCGCGATACCGTGCGTCGCCGAAATCGGCTATCAGCCCGCTGTCGAGCACCCGTTCAAGGGCGACGTGGATGTGCAGAAGCTGCGCAACGTGATCGAAAGCGAAGGGCGCGACAATATTCCGCTGATCATGGTCTCGCTGACGAACAACGCGGGCGGCGGCCAGCCGGTATCGATGGCGAACCTGCGCGCGGTGAGGGCGTTGGCCGATGAGTTTGCGATTCCGGTCTACTTCGATGCGGCGCGCTGCGCGGAGAATGCTTACTTCATCCAGCAGCGCGAGAGCGGCTATGCGAACCGGTCCGTGGCGGAAATTCTGAAGGAGCAGTTTTCCTATGCCGAGGGCTGCACGTTCAGCTGCAAGAAGGACGCGCTGGTCAACATCGGCGGCTTGCTCGCGACACGGTCGCGCACGCTCTATGAGCAGGTCGTGCCGCTGCTCGTGCTGCACGAAGGTTTCGTCACCTACGGAGGGATGGCGGGCCGCGATCTCGAGGCACTCGCGATCGGTCTGCGCGAGATGGTCGACGACCGATACCTGCAACACCGCGTAGGTCAGGTCGAACGGCTAGGGGACACACTGCTTGCCGGTGGCGTTCCGATACTGAGGCCGACCGGTGGACACGCGGTGTACGTCGATGCGGCCGCCTTCCTGCCGCACCTGCCGCGCTCGCAGTTCCCGGCCGAGGCGCTGGCTGCCGAGCTTTATCTGGAGGGCGGCGTGCGCGCCGTCGGTCTGGGCTCGTTGGCGTTCCTGAAAGAAGATCCGTCGACGGGCACTGTCAGCGCCCCGAGGCTGGAACTGCTGAGGCTGGCCATTCCTCGCCGCGTCTACACCGATAGCCACCTCGCGGCGGCTGCCGCCGCGTTGATCCGGGTCTACCAACGACGCGATGCGATCCGGGGAATGCGCATCGTCTCGGCACCGTCGATGCTCAAGCACTTCACCGCGGTCCTCGCGCCGATCGAGGCCCCTGACGAGATGCTCGCGGAGTCTCGGGAAGTTATGGTCTGAGGTGATTTCATGTCGAATGGTGTCTTCGAAACGCTCGAGCTCAAACCGCATGCTTATCCGGGGGTTCTGGTCACGTTGTGCGGTGTGGATGGGGCGGGGAAGTCGTCACTGATGGAAAGGCTCGAAAGCGCGTGCACGCGTGCGGGGCTCAACTGCGTGACGACGTTTACGCCGACCCGTAGGATCCGCAAAGATGCGCTGTTCCGGGATATGGTGGACAGCCACTGGCATACATCGAGCGCCGGTTCCGGACTCGACGCAAACCGACGGCGCGTCGACATGCTGGGCATTCTGCTGTCCATCATGGGAGACCTCGTCCAGCATCTGACCGACACGGTCATACCGGCACTGGAACGCGGCGACGTCGTTTTCTGCGACCGCTACGTGTTCACCTCTCAGGCTGAAATCGGCACGCGTTCCGATCCCGCTGAGACTGCGCCTGTGCTCCGCAGCATCGCTGGTCATTTGCTGCGTCCCGACGTCGCCTTTGGTCTGAACGTTTCCGGCGCGACTTCACACCGTCGCGTGCGGGCAAGGAACGACGAGAACGACCAGCCGCCGCCGATGAGCTTTCTGACGCGTCAGGTGGCGGCCTACCGCGCCGTGTTCGAGGTCAACGGCGTGGTCGCGCTGGATGCGGAGCGCAGTCTCGACGAGACGTTCTGTCAGGCACTCAGTCATCTCGTGGCTATCGACCGTGTTGCGGGGCGGTTGGGCTCTATCGGGGCGGAAGGTCCTACACGAAGCGTGGCGGCATGCTGAGGCTTCGACCTGCCCCCGGGAAGCCGGATTCGGGCATCGAGGTATGCGACAAAATGCGCGTCGACACGTTTTGATGAGCATCTATCCTTCGAGGAAGGACCATGATGCATGGAACATCAGAGCCAGGGAGACGACGATGCTTAGCCCACATGAGATCGCAACGCTCATGCTTCTCGAGACAAACCCCCGTCCAGAAAATTTCGATCCCGGCGATCTCGACGCGTTGTGCGAGCGCCAACTTGTATTTCTGGAAAAGCTCGCGTCTGGATACGCGCGAGGGCGTCTGACTGCGCAAGGACGCTCGGTATTGCGGTCGGTCGGGAGGGTGAACTAGTGCCTCGCTCTGCATCGCCTGGGAGCTGTGACCTTCAGGAGCAATCACATGCAATACCCAGTCGCGCGGCGGGCGGTGCAGACCATTGTTCGCGAACATCAACACGAGGCGTTCGGCGCCAATCGCGATCCGTTCAGCGGCAGCGAGATCGAAGGTGAAATGGACCGTTTGTTTTCGTTGATCGTCAGTACCGTTTCCGAGTCGATTCATAAGAGTGGGCAGCACCGGAATGTGACGGGCGACGCTCGCGCTCAGCGGGCTAGGCCGCCAACGGGACAGCGCCCGTACATTTGATTTCATCGAGGCAAACGCTGGACTTGACTCCGCTCACGCCCGGAATGCGCATCAGCGTATCCAGCAGAAACTCCGACAGCGCTTTCAGGTCTTGCGCCACGACCTTGAGCATGTAATCGATATCACCCGTTACGACGAAGCATTCCTGAACCTGGGTGAGTTCCGAGATCATTCGCTTGAACTTCGACAGGTCGCGGACATGGCCTCGCTCCATCGTCACCTGGATGAAGGCCACTACGCCAAAGCCCAGTAGCTGCGCGTCGAGCCGCGTCTCGTAGCATTTGATCACACCCATTTCCTCGAGCCGGCGATGCCGCCTCAGCGTTTGCGCGGGCGACAGTTTGATCGCCTCCGCAAGTTCGAGATTGGAGATGCGCCCCTGGGACTGAAGAATCTCCAGTAAACGCACGTCGATACGGTCGATGTCGATTGTATGCACTTTTATTTCCCCATTCGCCAGTGAAATGAAATGTTAATGCACAAATCAGGGTTTGTCTGCGTCTGCAAGGAAATCCAATTGCGTCGATAAAAACTTACACTGAATCCAGATGTCGCTGCGAGGCCTCCGGCTAATGCGTTGAGAGAGTGGTCCGAGGACGCTGCCTGCGTGGCGATTGGAGAAATTTTCTTTCATTGTTCCGACACCCAGCGCCACTCGGTGCCGGTTGCTCGCCACCAATCATTCACCCTCTGCTGAACCTGAGAGATCATGGCCGACCTGTTTGACAATCCAATGCAACTGATGGGCTTCGAATTCGTTGAATTTGCCTCGCCCGTACCCAATGTCCTTGAACCGCTGTTCGAGCAGATGGGCTTCACTCTGGTGGCTCGCCACCGTTCGAAGGACGTGCTGCTTTACCGCCAGGGCGAAATCAACTTCATCGTCAATCGCGAGCGCAACAGTGCGGCCGCTTACTTTGCCGCCGAGCATGGCCCGAGTGCGTGCGGCATGGCATTTCGCGTGAAGGATTCGCACAAGGCCTACGCCCGCGCGCTGTCGCTAGGGGCTCAGCCGATCGAAATCGCAACCGGTCCAATGGAGCTGAGATTGCCGGCAATCAAAGGCATTGGCGGCGCACCGCTTTATCTGATCGACCGCTTCGAAGACGGCAAGTCGATCTACGACATCGATTTCGAGTTCATCGAAGGTGTCGAGCGGCGGCCGGCCGGTCATGGCTTGCGCCTCGTCGACCACCTCACGCACAACGTCTATCGCGGCCGCATGACGTATTGGGCCAACTTCTACGAGACTCTGTTCAACTTCCGTGAGCTACGCTACTTCGACATCGAGGGCGAATACACGGGTCTCACGTCGAAGGCGATGACGGCGCCGGACGGCAAGATCCGCATTCCACTGAACGAGGAATCTGGCAAGGGGAGCGGGCAGATCGAGGAATTCCTGATGGCCTTCAATGGCGAGGGCATTCAACACATCGCGTTCCTGACGGACGATCTGATAACGGTTATCGACAATCTGCAGATGGCAGGCGTGCCGCTGATGACGGGGCCCAACAGCTACTACTACGATGCGCTCGAGACGCGCTTGCCGGGCCACGGTCAAGCGGTGGGCGAATTGCAATCGCGCGGCATCCTCCTCGACGGAACGACGGCAGACGGGTCGCCGCGCCTGCTGCTGCAGATTTTTTCCAAGCCGCTGCTTGGCCCTGTCTTTTTCGAATTCATCCAGCGCAAGGGTGATGAAGGTTTCGGCGAAGGCAATTTCAAGGCGCTGTTCGAGTCGCTCGAACGCGATCAGATCGAGCGGGGCACGCTGAAGGTTTGACGCGCGTACAACCCCGTTGATAGCTCTCGACCAGAGCAGGCGAAAAGCGAGGCGTGGCGTCCAGAACCAACCGCAGGACACAGGAGACAACATCGTGGCACACCAGCAACAGGGCACGCTACAGCGCGGCCTGAAGAATCGTCACATTCAGTTGATCGCGCTAGGAGGCGCAATCGGCACCGGCCTCTTTCTCGGCATCGCGCAGACCATCAAGACGGCAGGACCGTCCGTGTTGCTCGGGTACGCGATCGCGGGCATCGTCGCCTTCTTCATCATGCGGCAACTCGGCGAAATGGTCGTCGACGAGCCGGTGGCGGGATCCTTCAGCTACTTCGCAGGCAAATACTGCGGCCAATTCTCGGGCTTCGTGTCCGGCTGGAACTACTGGGTGCTGTACGTTCTCGTGTCAATGGCAGAACTGTCGGCCGTTGGCATCTACATGCAGTACTGGTGGCCCGGTCTGCCCACGTGGGTCTCCGCGCTCGTCTGCTTCTGCGTCATCAACGCGATCAACCTCACCAGCGTGAAGTCGTACGGCGAGCTCGAGTTCTGGTTCTCGATCGTCAAGGTCGCGGCGATCGTCGGCATGATCGGCTTCGGCGGCTACCTGTTGATTTCGGGCCACGCAGGCCCTGACGCGGGCGTGGCCAATCTCTGGCGCCACGGCGGCTTCTTTCCGCACGGCGTGTCGGGTCTCGTGATGGCGATGGCTGTCATCATGTTCTCGTTCGGTGGACTGGAACTCGTCGGCATTACGGCCGCCGAGGCGGAAGATCCTTCGCACACCATCCCGCGCGCGACCAACCAGGTGATCTACCGGATCCTGATTTTCTACGTCGGCGCACTCGGCGTGCTGCTGTCGCTGTATCCGTGGGAAAAAGTCGTTACGGGCGGTAGTCCGTTCGTGCTGATCTTTCACGCGATGAATAGCAACTTCGTCGCCAACGTGCTCAATGCGGTGGTGCTCACCGCCGCGCTGTCGGTGTACAACAGCGGCGTCTACTGCAACAGCCGCATGCTTTACGGCCTCGCAGGCCAGGGCAATGCGCCGCGCGCTCTGCTGAAGGTGAACGCCCGCGGGATTCCGCTCGTCGCGCTGGGTGTTTCCGCCGTGGCGACGGCCACCTGCGTGGTGATCAACTACCTGATGCCCGGCAAGGCATTTGAACTGCTGATGGGGCTCGTCGTCTCGGCGCTCATCATCAACTGGGCAATGATCAGCATCATTCATTTGCGCTTTCGCAGCGCGAAAGCGCGAACCGGTGAGACGACCGTATTCCGCAGCCTGGGCTATCCGCTTACCAACTATCTGTGTCTGGTGTTCCTCGGCGGCATCCTGGTGGTGATGTGGCTGATACCGGATCTGCGCATGTCGGTCTACCTGATCCCCGTTTGGCTCGTTGCGCTGGGCGTCGGCTATCGCTTGCGCAATCGACGCGCGGGCGCCTCGGTACCGGTTGGCGTGCCGATGCGCTAGGCACCGCGCTTTTGCAATCTTTTGGCCTAATCCAGGGAACCAGCATGTTTGAACACATCGATGCCTATGCGGGCGACCCGATCCTCACCTTGAACGAGAACTTCGCGAAGGATTCGCGCGACCATAAGGTCAATCTGAGCATCGGCATCTATTACGACGATCGAGGCCGCTTACCGGTGATGCAAGCCGTACGCGAGGCCGAAGGACAACTGCTTGCCGAGCTCGGTCCAAAGCCGTACCTGCCGATGGCGGGCTTCGCCCACTACCGCGATGCCGTGCAATCGTTGCTGTTCGGCGACGACTCGCCCGCACGTACCGAGGGGCGCATCGCGACTGTGCAGACCTTGGGCGGCTCGGGCGCGCTCAAGGTCGGTGCGGATTTCATCAAGCGCTATTTTGCGGGCTCACGGGTATGGGTCAGCGATCCGACGTGGGAAAACCACCGTTTCATCTTCGAGCGCGCTGGATTCGAAGTCGACACGTACCCGTACTACGACGAATCGAGCGGCGGGCTCAAGTTCGAAGAGATGCTATCGGCCATCGACGCGCTGCCGGCGCGCAGCGTCGTCCTGTTGCACGCGTGCTGTCACAACCCGACGGGCGTCGATCTGAACGACGCGCAATGGGTGCAACTGATCGAGGTCATCAGGAAGCGGACCCTGCTGCCATTCATCGACATGGCGTATCAGGGCTTCGGCGCGGGCATCGACGCGGACGCATTTGCGATTCGTGAACTCGTGCGCCAGAACGTGCCGGCGTTGGTGGCCAATTCATTCTCGAAGAACTTCTCGCTGTATGGCGAGCGGTGCGGCGGACTGTCGGTGATTTGCGAGTCGCCGGATGTTGCCGGGCGCGTATTGGGTCAATTGACGAGCGCTGTGCGCGCGAACTACAGCAATCCGCCGACGCACGGCGCAAAGATCGTAGCGCGCGTGCTGACAACACCGGCAATGCGGCAATCATGGCAACAAGAGCTTGCATCGATGTGCCGGCGCATCATGCGTATGCGTGCGGAGATCCATGAACGCCTGCGCGGCAAGGTGCCGGACACGATGCTCGCGCGCTACCTCGAGCAGCGCGGTATGTTCACGTACACCGGGTTGTCGGCAGACCAGGTCGACACGCTGCGCGAACGGCACGGCGTCTACTTGATCCGGTCCGGGCGCATGTGCGTCGCCGCGCTCAATGACAACAACGTTGCGACGGCTGCGGAGGCCATCGCGAGGGTCATCTCGCGGGCAGGCGATTGAGACTACTGCCGCAAGCCTGGAGCCGCGGCTGGACACGCGATCAGTCCGGCTAACGTGCGCGCGATGGCGGATCGGTTCCAGACCGACGTCGAAGCCGTCGCTAGCGCTCTCGATGCGGTGCGCGGCATGGAAATCGTCCTTTTCAGTTTCGTCGCGCGCTCGCGTTGCCGCTGTGCTTGAGCGTCGGATCGAGCAACGAACCCTTGACGTCGAGCGAGGACGCTTGCCCGAGTTTCGCGTAGTCGTTCTCGAGCCATACGTTCGCCACTTCGCGGCCACGCTCGAAGAGCGTTTTGAGCAATGACCAGGACGTGCTGCTCTTGGAAACAAAACCGAACTTCGCGAGAAAATCGTCGTCGCGAATCAGGTGAAACCTGACGGGCTTGAAGCGGCTTTTGCGCGCCGCTTCCTCGCCGACCGAGTCGAGCACACGGTTGACCGCTTCGATCGCGTTGATCTCCAGTACGACGGACGCGTTGAAACCGATTTCATTGAGCCGGTCGAGAATGCCGCGCGCGTCTTTAGGCGGCATGTCGTGGCGCACGAACGGATTCGCGAGAACGAGAATCAGGTCCTGGGCATGGGCGATCAACGGTGCCAATGGGGGGTTGCCCAGATAGCCGCCATCCCAGTACGGTATGCCGCCCACGCTGATGGTGCGAAACTCGCTCGGCAGGCATGCGGAAGCGCGCAATACGTCAATGGAAATCTCGGGGCGGGTGAAAATTGCGCGTTGGTTGGTTCGTACGTCGGTTGCGCAAATGAACAGTTGCGGGCCATCGCGCGTGGTATTGAGCGCGGCGAGATCCTGTTCGGGGAGGGCGGAACGAATCAACGGCCCGAGCGGATCGCGGTAAAACGGATTGCCGTAAGGCGAAGTGACGAGTCCCACGGCCTCCAGCATGATGGCGGCGGGATTCCAGTCGATATTCCAGCCGCCGAATGGGCCGGGTTCGGAAAAGCCGAGGAGCGCGTTGCCCGCTAGCGCACCGGCGCGCGATACCGCTTCCCAGAAGGCGCGCAGCATGTCGCGTGCTTTCGGTGCGCCGCTGGTTGCGAGACCCGCCGCGCACAGCGTCGCATTGATTCCGCCCGCGCTTGCGCCGCTGATCGCCGCGATATCGAGCGGGGTTGCCTGCGACGAAGCCTCCAGCAGACGGTCGAGCACACCCCACGTGAAGGCGCCGTGCGAACCGCCGCCTTGCAGGGCAAACGCGACCTTGGGGCCGTTCTGTCGCGTCGGGTTCCGGGGTTCCTCCATCGCCATGGCTCCTTCGCGTCTTCATCGCGTTCCCGGCAATCTTACGCGCACGCGAGGATACTTGCGTCGGAAACGTCGACTTTTCAATGGTTCGTCCTGTCCCGCATGCCATGGCGGATCGCCCTGGATGCTGCGATACTATTTATAGTCGCGCGCTGCGTAACCTACTAAAACGGTCCATGGCAAAGAGGTTGACTGACACAAGCCGGTGTGCCGGGACGGCATCGCGGGCTCACAGCTTGCGTCCGGGGGTACCTGGATGAATCGGCATCTCGATCTGGATTCCCGAGGCGCGATCACGCTAAACGGGCTGGCGCGCAGGCTGGGGCGTACCCGTGAGCAACTGATGCATCGCTGGATCGCCGAGACCTCGGAGCAGGGAGCGCACACCGATGCGGACAGCGGGCAGGGACTCATGGGCTGTTTCGCCTATATGCTGGCCGAAGTATGCGCTGCCCTGCTGGTCGCCGAGAGCGACGCGTCACTATCCGCGCATGTGGCTGTCGCGCATCCCGGCAGGTTCTGGCCAGAGGGCTGGCGGGTCACGGATCTGTTTCGCAACATCGATCTGATGCAGCGCTTTCTGAAAGACGAGATCCGCGCGTATTTCGGTCCGGTTGCGGCTTCCATCGACGTTCACATACGGGCACACGACATCGTCGAGCGCACGTTTCGCGCGATGATCGAAAACGCCATCGAGGCGCAAATGCAACGTCAGGCCGCCGAGGTGGCGGCGGCGCAGGACAGCCTGCACACGGCGCTGACTGCGCTGAAGCTCACGGAGGAGCGGCTGCGTGTCGCGACGAGCGCGGCCGGCATCGGCATCTTCGAGTGGTGTGGCGCCTCGCGACAAGGCGTGTGGGAAAACCGCCAGATGTACGACATCACCGGGCAGCCCGAGGAGAGGGGGCCGTTGACGGAAACCGAGTTCATGACGTCGGTCGTTCATCCCGACGATGTCGAACTGCTGAAATGCCATTTTCAGTCCCGGCTGGTCTCCGGCGAGCCGGTGCATGTCGCGTTCCGGCTGCACCGCGTAACCGACCGCGCGCTCAGGACCGTCGAAATGTTCGGGTATCTGCGTCCGCCCGTTCAGCAGGACGATTACACGTTCATTGGCAGCTTGTGCGACGTGACGGAGCGGACCGACGCGGAGGCGAAATTGCAGGACGCCGATCGCCGCAAGGACATCTTTCTGGCCACACTCGCGCACGAGCTGCGCAACCCGTTGGCGCCCGTGCGCAACGCCGCGCATCTGCTGGGCCACGGCGCGGGAGCCGATCCCGCCAAACGTGAGTGGCTGCGCAATGTGATCGAACGCCAGACCGGCCACCTGTCGCATCTGATCGACGACCTGCTCGATGTATCGAGGATCACCACCGGCAAGATCGAGTTGAAGCGCGAGGTCTTCGATATCAGGCTGGCACTCGACCACGCTCTCGAGATCACGATGCCGGCTGCGTTGCAGCGGCATCACGACATCGTGCGTCCGCCGCTCGCGCACCCAGTGTACGTCCACGGTGACCCGGCGCGGATCACCCAGACATTTTCCAATCTGCTGGATAACGCGATCAAATACACCGACGAGGGTGGCCGGATCGTCGTATGCGCGACGCTCGTCGGTCAGGAGGTATCCGTTACCGTGTCGGACACGGGCACGGGTATTTCGGGCGACGCACTGCCTCACGTGTTCGATCTGTTCGTACAGGGTTCCTGCCACGGCGAGCCGTCCAGGGGCGGTCTTGGGATCGGGCTCTCGGTGTGCAAGACGCTGACCGAGATGCACGGCGGGACCATTGTCGCCAGGAGCGAAGGCAAGAACAGAGGCAGTGAATTCGAAATACGTCTACCCGTTTGCCAGGGCAGCAACCAGCAGGCGAAGGACGGTGCCGAAGCAGGTCGACCGCCGCCCGACCCATTGCGTGTTCTGATCGTCGACGATAACAGCGATGCCGCGCTGTCGCTCGCAATGATTCTCGACGCGCACGATGTGCGCACCGCACACAGCGGGGAAGAAGCGCTTCAGATCGCCGCTGCCTTCGAGCCGCAGATCGTTTTCCTTGATCTTGGTCTGCCGGGAATCAGTGGCTATGAGGTTGCGCGTCGGCTGAGGGATCGTCAGGCGGCCGGCAAGCGCCTTGAAATCGTCGCCGTGTCGGGCTACGGACAGCCCGAGGACGTGGCTCGCTCAGCGGGAGCGGGGTGTGATAGTCATCTCGTCAAACCCGTCGCTGTCGAAGAACTGCTTGCGATCATCAGGCGAATGACCAGCGAAAATCCGTCCACCGCGTAGTTTTCGATCGACCCTCTTTGTGCGAGGCGGCGTTCTGGGGCGACGACGAAAAGCACTGTTCGGATTTCCCCGCTTATCAGTCGAATTCCCTCGCGGGAACGACGTGGTAATTTTCGCAGTGCTCTGCCAGCAATCCATCCAGGAGGTAGTGATGTCACGGACCGTCAGGTTTGCCGAGGCCGGTGGGCCCGAAGTGCTTCGATTCGTCGACGAATCGGTCCGCGGCCCCGGCCGCGGTGAAGTTCGCATCAACGTGAAAGCGATCGGTCTCAATCGCGCGGAATCGATGTGGCGCACCGACCGGTACATCGAGCCCGTCCGCTTTCCGGCCGGGCTCGGGTACGAGGCGGCCGGCATCGTCGACGTGGTGGGCGAGGGCGTCGGCGGTTTCGCGCCCGGAGACGAGGTCAATGTGATCCCGTCGTTCTCGATGAATCAGTACTTCACCTACGGCGAAGTCATCATCGTGCCGGACCATGCAGTCGTCAGGCACCCGAAATCTCTTTCCTTCGCCGAGGCCGCGTCGGTGTGGATGATGTTCGTCACCGCATATGGCGCGCTGATCGAAGATGCGAAGGTGGGCGCCGGCGACTATGTCGTCATACCGGCCGCTTCGAGCAGCGTTGGACTGGCAGCGATCCAGCTAGCGAATTACGCGGGGGCGACGTCGATCGCGGTCACGCGCCATGCTGGCAAGCGACAGCAGTTGCTCGACGCGGGTGCCGCACACGTGGTCGTGACGGACGAGTCGGACCTTGTCGAAGCGATCATGCGGATCACGGATGGAAAGGGGGCTCGCGTCGCTTTCGATCCGGTCGGCGGCCCGAACTTCGCGAAACTGGTCTCGGCACTGTCCTTCCAGGGGATCGCGTATCTGTACGGCGCGCTAGACGAACGTGCCACGACGCTGCCCGTGCTGCCGATGATCGCCAAAATGATTTCCGTGAAGGCGCACAACATCTGGCTGACGAGTGGCGACCCAACGCGCCGAAAGGCTGCGGTGGAGTTCGTGCTCAAGGGGCTCGAGAGCGGCTCGCTGAAGCCGGTCATCGATCGCACCTTTGGGTTCGACGAGATCGTCGACGCGCACCGCTACCTCGAAACCAACGGGCAGTTCGGAAAGATCGTGGTAACGGTGTAGCCCGCGAACCGACATTGAGGTGAGGCAACGCGCTGCTTTTCCGCTTGATATTGTTGCTGGCCGCGTTCGCTCAAGCGCGGCCATCGCGAAGTGCTGAGGTCCAGTTCATGCAGCATGTGGCGGCATTAGGGTAGCGCATGACATGGCGATTCTTCGGTCGGATCGCCCATGCCCGCGTTGGTCTGGCTGTCGCGCGACCTTCATCACGGGCCCATCGGTACCGTTTCCACGCGTGCCCGGACTCACGCGTGTCAGGACACCACATCGGCCAGCGGCCGCCTCGGCGCATGACTGACGCGCGGGCCGCGGCCGACGCGGAGCAGAAGCTGCGGAATCGCCTCCGTTCCCAGCAGCGTCCGGAGCCGCTCGCGCAGCGGGTCCACTTCGATCGGCTGGTTCAGGTAGGAAGCGGTCAGTCCCGCGGATGCCGCGACCAGCAGCATCCGCTCGAGCGCCTGTCCCGCCGCGAGCCATGCCTCGCGGTCGTCGCGCATCGTGGCGATGCCGACCATCAGCGGCGAGCCTTGCACGAGGTGCTGATGCGTAGCGGGCTGTCCCGCGCCCACATCGAATACGCGGACGGCCAGGCCGACGAGCGGCGCCGCGAAGTCGAGCAATGCTCGGACAGCGGTACCGTAAGCCGGCATGCCATCGTCGCGCCGGCGCGGGTGGATCCAGCTGGCGAGCTCGCGCCGGAAGCGTGGGTCCGCGAACTGCGCGTGATCGGCGTCGGCGATCAGTTGCGCCAGCGCCTCGCGCGCGGTCGTTTGCTCCACGCAACAGGCAATCGCACCCTCGTCGTCGCAGGCGTCGCTGAGCTTGCGTTGCAGTGCCGCCGGAACGGCTTCGTCGACGAACGGCGCACGCGTCGTCACGCGCGCCGTCAGCGCGTCGAAGAGTTCGTGCAGGTGGGGATCGCGAGGCCCGTCGCGCGACACGCGCACGAGCGCCACGATGTCGGGGTCGGCTTCCGATGGAAACAGGGTGATCGCATAAGCGAGACCGAGACGGCACAGCGCCACGCGAAGATTGAGCAACGCCGCGCCGCAGCTCATCAGAAGTTCGCGATCGAAAGGATCGACCACGGGAAGCGCGCGCATGCGGTCGGCGCAGATCTGTACGGTCTCGCCGTCGACGATGAACCGCCACGGTTGCGTGTTGTGATTCGACGGCGCGAGCACCGCATAATGCAGCGCAAAGCGCAACTGCTGTTCCAGTGGCGTGGAGGCGTGGAAGTGCGGTTCGCCGATTTCCCACGCGTCATGTTGGGCGGCATCCTTCATCTCGAAGTCTCCTTTCGGATCGTTCCCGCGAGCACGCGGTTCGTGTCGTCATCGTGTCGCCGGGTACCGTGGCAGGTTTGTGGCAGGTCGACGTTTCAGATGTCTCGCGTACGCTTTGCGCGGGTCTCGCAGCGGAGAAGCGCTACAGGTCGTTTTCGTCGTCGAACAGCTTATGGCGGATCGCATAGCGAACCAGGCCGTTCTCGTTCGGCATCTGCATTTTTTCGAGGATGCGCGTCTTGTGCGTGCTGATCGTCTTCACGCTGACGCATAGTTCGTTGGCGATCTCGGTGATGCTCTCGCCTTCGACCAGGCGCCGGAACACGTCGAATTCGCGATCGGACAGCCGCTGGTGCGGCAGCGCGTCGGCAGGCTCGTTCAGGTTCTGGGCAAAGCGTTCGGCCATCGCGAGGCTTACATAAACGCCTCCTGACGCGACTTTCGTCACCGCGTCGACCCGTTCCGCGCTCGCGCTTTCCTTGGTCAGATAGCCGGACGCGCCCGCCTTGAACGCTCGCACCGCGTATTGTTGCTCGGCGTGCATCGTCAGCACCAGAATCCGCAGGCCGGGTTTTTCCTCCTTGATCTGCTTGATCAGTTCAATGCCATTGCGCCCCGGCATCGACAGGTCGAGCACGAGCACGTGGGCCTGCGTCGCGCTGTCGCAAGCTTCGCCGGCCACTTCGAAGCCGCTCGCCTGCTGCAGGATATGGCGCAGTCCGTCGCGTACGAGCGTGTGGTCGTCGGCCAGCAACACCTTGATCATGGGGTGATCTCTCCCGGTTGCATCCATTGCCAGGGAAACCTGACCGCAATCGCGAAATCGGCGCTTTGCGCTGTATCGATCCGCATGGAGTCGCCGAGCATCGGCGCGTGTTCGCGCACGCCGATCAATCCGAACGGCATTTCGTGACCGCTGGCTCCAACCGTCTCGCGATCGGCGTCTCGTTCACGATCCACTATCCGCTATCCGTGGCGGGCAGTCGGGCCGTTTGTGTGAGATGTCACTTCGGCCAGCCGTGGTCGACGCGGACGCGACTTCGATCACGCGCGCAGATCAATGACCCCGCTTCGCGTCGGAACATGATCAGCGGGTCGCAAACGGCGCTGACTGCATCAGTGCAAGACGGGTCGCCAGAACGCGGGAGAGTCGAACGCCGCCATCGGTACCGCGGTGTCGAATGACAAGGTCAACGCCTGTTCCGCCGGCGTCAGTGCGTCGGCGCTCGCGAGTTGACGCGCGAGCGTCGCGGTGTCGGCGTCGGATAGATCGCGCGGACCATGCCGGCGCGCTTCGACGCGTTGCGCGAGCACCGTTGGTTCGGCACGAAAGTCGAGAATGCGAGCCGGTACGCCAAGCCGTTGGGCGAGCGCGAAAAACGTGTCGCGGTGATGGAACTCGAGAAAGGTCGCGTCGACGATCGCGCTGTGGCCGCTTTGCAGCACGCGGTGCGCGAGTCGAAGAAGGTGGTCGTAGATCGCGTGACGCGCAGCTGGCGTGTAGTGTTCGGCGCCAAGCGAGGTTTGCGCGTCGGGCGCCGGCCGCAGACGCTTGCGTTCGGCATCGCTCGACACTCGCACCGCGCCGCACAGGTCCGCAAGGGCCCGGCTCGCGACCGATTTCCCCGAACCGGAGTAGCCATGACACAGCAGCAAAACGGGTCCCGGCTTCTGCGTTTGCGCGCGTGCCACCTCGAGGTAGCGCAGGGCCGGATCCGGGATGGCGACGTTGCGGCCCGCTACGTATCCCGCTTTCAGGCACGCGACCCACGCCCGCACCAGCGCGCGATAGGCGACGTACAAAGGCATCAGCGACAGCGCCGCATAATCGCCCGACGTTTCCAGCCAACGGTTCAACAGTCGATTGGCCAGACGGGGCTCCGCTCGCGCGCACAGGTCCATCACGAGAAACGCGACGTCCGCTGCGACGTCGATCCAGCGTAGCGCATCGTCGAAGTCGATACAGTCGAACATCGCGATTGCGCCGCGCCAGCGAACCACGTTGTCCAGATGCAGATCGCCATGGCAGGCCCGCACGAAACCCTCGGCGCGGCGCCGCTCGATCAGCGGCGCGAGTTGGTCGAGCTGTCGCGCGCACCACGCGGCAATGCCGGGCAGCGCGGGATGGCTGCAATTGGCCAGCAGCGCCGCGTTGATCGTTTCGATCTGCATTCGAACCAGCGTGGCGCTCCCGTAGCGCGACGACGGCGCGTTGCGGGGCGCCCTCAGGTGATAGTCGGCGAGCCGCTTCGCCGCGCCGTCGATGTCGCGCGGCGTCAGTGCTCCCTTCGCCGCGAGACTCGAAAAGAGCATCGCCTCGTCGAAGCGGCGCATCTTGACCGCGTGATCGACGGTCACGCCGCCGTCCCCGAATGTCAGCACGCCGGCGCGGCGCGCAATCGGCAGCACGCCGGCGTAAATACCTTGCGCGAGCGGCCGGTTCAGACGGAGCTGGGCTTCGCAGCAGCGCTCGCGCGTCGCGGTGGCGGTAAAGTCCGCGAAACCCGGTGCGACGGGTTTGATGATCTTGTACGCGAAGCGCCCGGCGAGATACACGACGGATATGTGCGTTTCGACCCGGACGATCCTGCCGGCCGGATGACGGTACGTGCCCGGCCTGCGCAGCGTCGCGTCGAGTCCGCGCACGCTGCGGCGCGCGGCGCGGACCCGGTTGGCGAGATGCTGGATGCCGCGCATGCCTGCATTGGCGCGTGGTGAAGAAAGCTTGCGGCTCCGTGGCGAACTCATGCCGGACTCCACCTCGCGGGCAGCTGCGCGCCCATTTCTTCGTGGCGACCGCTCAAGTCGACCGAGCCCGCGACAACCGGGCCGGAATTCGCGACGAGCGCCACGCCGGGCGCGCGTTCGACCATCACGCTGCGGCCGCCGAAACCAGGCATGACCTTGACGGCCTCGGCGAGCGCATTGACGCCATCGAGCAGCCATTGCCGGGCGTCATGGTGAAGCACGAGCGTCTCATTCGGCACGGTTGACCTCCGCGTGGTGGGACGGCCGGCGCCCGCCTTGCGCGCGAGCCGGAATCGTCTACTCATTTAAGCCATCGAGTATGGTAACCCGGCTTGATCTGAATCAACGAGGCGGTAGCCGGGCATCGTCAGTCGGTCGGCAACTGCCTGTACGCTTCCATACGAAATGGGGCGTGGGTCACCGTTTGACCATAGTCGAGCCGCGTGCGATCGTGTCAGCAACGCGCCGGTGGAGCAGCGGATGAAGCAATTCGATATTTTCAATGGCGATGCCGACGGCATCTGCGCGCTGCATCAGTTGCGGCTCGCCGAGCCTGCCGACACCATCCTGATCACGGGAGCCAAGCGCGAGGTAACGCTTCTGCAACGCGCGAACGCGCAGCCGGGCGACAGCGTGACCGTGCTGGATATTTCGCTCGACTCGAACCGCGAGCCACTCATGGCGTTGCTGGATCTTGGTGTAAAGATCGACTATTTCGATCATCATTTCCCCGGTCCCATCCCCGCACACGCGCTGCTGACGACGCATATCGATATGTCACCGGATAGGTGCACTGCGCTGATCGTGGACCGCCATCTTCAAGGCCGGTACACGCGATGGGCGGTGGTCGCGGCCTATGGCGACAACCTGCACCGGGCGGCGCATCGGGCCGCCAGTGCGTGCGCGGTGAACTCGTCCGATGAGCGCAAACTGCGCGAACTCGGCGAAGCGATCAACTACAACGCCTACGGGGACAGCGTCGTCGATCTTGCCGTTGATCCTGTCGAGATGTATCGCGCCATTCAACCCTATTCGGATCCGCTCGAGTTCATTGCGTCGACCGGCGTGCTGCCCGAACTGCAGGCGCGACGAACGGAAGACCTCGAACTGGCCTTGGGACTCGCGGTAACGCGGCGGCTCGCCAATGGAACGCTGCACATTCTTCCCGACGCGGCGTGGGCGCGGCGCGTGCGAGGCGATTTCGCCAATCTCGTCGCGCGACGCGACCCGGCGCGAGCGCACGCGGTGCTGACGGCCGGCGCCGATGGCCGATACACGGCGAGCGTACGGGCTCCGCTCGATTGTCCGCGAGGCGCCGATGTCCTTTGCAGGAAGTTCGGAGGAAACGGCAGGGTCGCTGCCGCCGGTATCGACGGGCTCGATCGCGCGCGGCTCGACGAATTCGTGACAGCGTTCAGCGTTGCGTTTTGACGCGACGTTCGTGGAGCGGGTGACCGGTAATTCACCGCCGCATCGCAGTCGGCAGTGCGAATTCCCCAGGTGGCGCATCGACAAGGACGTCTTCACCGTCGCTTGGACAGCGGAGGGCGGGCTTGATGCTTGATGCAAATCAACAATGGTCCGCCGCTACGCATCGATTATTGGGCTGTACTCGAACCCGGGGACGATCTTCGCGCCATCGCGCTACAACCGTGATTTTCTGATCACGGTCAAGGACGAGTTCGCATTCGTGCCGGGGTTTTCGTCGGATGGCGCCCCGGGGTTCTCGGGCACGTGCTTCGGAAGCGGTGAGGTATCGGCATCGCCGGCGAGACCCGTGAAAACTTCTCCGTTCAGGAGGACGCTTGATGCGGCCGATTGATGGCATAGTGGGTCTGGCAACTCGCACCGACGTTGCGGGAGGAAAAGCGATGGGCAACCTGTTTCGCGACCGCGCCGACGCTGGCAGACAACTGGCCCACGCACTGCGCGACTATCAGGGTCGCGGCGATCTGGTGGTGCTGGCTCTGCCGCGCGGCGGCGTTCCTGTCGCGTTCGAAGTCGCACAGGCATTGCATGCGAAGCTCGACGTTCTCGTCGTCAGAAAGCTTGGGGCGCCGCAAGACGAGGAACTGGCGATGGGCGCGATCGCGACGGGGGGCGCCCTTCATCTGGAAAGGTCGGTGCTTCGCGAACTGCAAATCAGTGACGCCCAATTGGCCGACGTGATCGCGCGCGAAACAGCCGAACTCGCGCGCAGGGAACTGGCGTACCGTGGGGAATGCCCGCCGGTGCCAGTACAGGGCAAGACGGTGATCGTGGTCGACGACGGCATCGCGACGGGGGCATCGATGCATGCGGCGCTCGACGCACTCCGCAGCAGACATCCCGCTCGGATCGTGGTGGCGGTCCCGGTGTCGCAATCCGATGCGTGCACGGCATTCGAAGGAATCGCGCACGCGTTCGTGAGCGTGCTGCAGCCCGACTGGTTGATGGGGATCGGCGGGTTCTATGTGAATTTCGACCAGACGACCGATGAAGAAGTCCGCGCCTGTCTCGCCGCCGCGCGCGGTTGGGAGCCCGAGCAGGGCTCGGACTCGGCCGGCTGACGGCGCAATGAAGGCAGATACGGCGGCGGGCCGTGTCGAACATGGGGCATCTACCGACGGCTCACGTTCCGACCGACACGTACAAGAGCACGATCGGCGCCTTCGAACCATTTGGTGTCGCCGAGCGTAATGGCGCGCCATAGGTGCAGCGCAAATCCACGAATCTCGACCATTGGACGCGCACGCCCGCGCCGACGCCCGCGAGCAGACCGGGGTTATTTTCGGCTGGCTGGTCGATCGTGCTCCATACGCGGCCCGCATCGAAAAACACAAAGGGTTGCACGACTGCGTTGCTCGCGCCGAGCGAGATCGCAGGCGTGCGCACCTCGGTCTGAATGTTCCAGCCGCGATCGCCCAGCGTGACGTATGGGTCGTAGCCTCGCACACTGGACTCCCCGCCGAGCCCCATCTCCTCGCTCGGTAATAACGTGTTCGGCGTCCACTGGAACGTTCCGTTCGTGATCAGCGTGAAGCCAGCCCCAAGCGCGGTGGCACGAGACGCAGTCAACTGCATATAGATGTAGCGGGCCGTCGCGCCCTGCCGCGCGGCGTTAAATGCCGAATCCTGATTGTTGCCATCCAGTCCGCCCGGACTGGCGACGAGTGTCGCCGCGGCGTGCGCCGTGCCAGCCTCGGTCGGTTTGCTGATGTCGTAAGACAACACGAACTGATGTATGTGCGTATTCGAGTTGAAAACCTGGGAGCCGCCAAATTCCAGATCGTTGTTGCTGCGCTTGAAGTCGTATCCGATCTGGATCAACTGTGTCGTGTCCGTGATGGTCGGCAGACGCAAGTCGTAGCGAAAGCTGAGCTGCGCAGAAATGCCCGTTTGCCCATAGGTGTCGGGCAACCGTGGCGTGCTCTGCGCGTAGACGCCGAACAACTCGATACTGTCGAGCCAAGGCAGCGGCGCCGTGTAGTTCAGCGCGTGCGCGGTGAAGCGGGCGCGGTTCGGGCGGCCTTCGATATTCGGATTGCCGCTGAAAAAATCGTTGCTGGCCGTGAATTGATAGGCGATCTGCTGATCGAGACCAAGCAGGTTGCCGTAGCCTATGCCTGCAAAGAACCGATCACGGCCGAGCTCCTGCACGCCTTCATTGTCGTAACCCGCGCTTACGCGAAGCGGCAGCCGGTCTTCGGTTTGCAACACGACGTCGGTCGTGTCGGCGGCCTCACCGGGCGCAAAAACAGCATCGACCCGTCGATAAGGATTCGCGTTGAGCACCGCAAGTCCCTTCGAGACCGCCGATTGCAGGACCGGTCCGCCGGGCTCGAGCGGCATTTCACGTTCGAGAAGCCTGCTCGAAAAGTAGGTGTTGCCGCTGGCATGAACCCGACCCAGTTTGAATTCGGCAATGGCGATACGCACGACACCCGAGCTCACGTCCTGTTCCGGCACGTAGACGTCGACGAGCGGCTTTCCCGCAGCCCGATAACGCGCGACCACGGCGCGGCGTATCTCGGCGAGGCGGCCGAAGGTCAGCGGCTTGTCGAGGTCCGTGGCGAAGCTCTGCAGGAAGGCGGCGTCGAGTACGGGCAATCCTTGCGCGACGATACGACCTTGCTGCCTCGGCGATGCCGCCGCGGACGCACCGGCCGGTTCGAAGATGAGCCCGGCAAGCCGCTCGACAGCGATCCGTGCGGACTCGGCCTGCGCTTCCGGGGAGGAGGGTGACGACGCGCTTCGCGGCGCCTGCGGTGCGGGTTGCGGCGCGAGGTCGCGCCATGCCTGTGCCGCTACTGGTGAGGTCTGCATGATGCCCGCAATGCACGTTGCGATCATCAGGACAGCAGTGCAGGCGGCGGATCGCGATTTCATCGATCGCTTATATGCAAAGCGCTGTGCCTATTGGCAGCCTGGCAGCAGGCTGCGGCGACCAGCAGGCCGCCGCCCTCAACCCGATGTCGCGCATGCAATATGAGCCTTCCGTCGTTCATGGCGATACCTATTAACGGGTGTGGTGCATCGAATCCGGAGCCGCACGTCGAAATTATTCTAGTCGAAGCGCCTGCGCGAGTTTTCCAAAGCAACCCGAACCAAGTTCACGCCTCGCGAATGGTATGGAGGAAACATTTGGTAAGGGTTTCCTCCATGTGTACGGACCCGCGTCTTGTCTTTACTCTTTAGACTTGTCATACAACATGCGCGATGACGATTCTCTCGTGCGCCTACAACTATTTGTCCGGAGGGGACTCCATGTCCAAGCTGTCGTGCGATCTTGATAAAAATGCGCCCGCAACGGGCGACACCTTGCGCATTTCGCGCCGTGGCTTCATTGGCCTCGGAGGCGCGCTCGCCGGCAGCGTACTCCTGCAGGCTTGCGGCGGCGGCAGCGGAGTTTCCGCTGCCGCGGCAGGCGGAAGCAGTAGTTCCACGCCAGCGACGGGGAGCACGCCGTCAACGGCTGCGGCCGACCCGATCTGGGGTCCCAACGGCTCAGCGACGAACATCATTAATGCGCTGCAGAAGATCACGCAGAGCGCGTTCCCGGCCGTCGATTTCCAGGTCGAACAGTATGGTGCGCAACCGTGCGCGGTCATTGCCCAGGCCAACCCCTACACCGGCAGTTCATCGCCCCTGAGTACGGGGGCCGGCGCGACCAACGCACCGGGATCGTTCGATTCACGTCCCGCTTTCCTCGCGGCAATCGCGGCCTGCAGTGCAGCCGGTGGCGGCCGGGTCGTGGTGCCGGCGGGCACGTGGTATTGCGCGGGTCCCATCGTGCTGCAGAGCAACGTCAACCTCCATCTGAGCGCGAACTGCACGATCTATTTCAGCCCGAATCCCGGCGACTATGCGAAGGACGGTCCGGTCAACTGCGGCGCCAACGGCAATCTTTACTACAGCCGCTGGCAGGCGAACGACTGCCTGAACTTCGGCTCGCCCGTGTACGCGCGAAATGCGAACAACATCGCGGTGACTGGCGAAGGCCCGACCTCGGTGCTGAACGGTCAGGCGATGACGCCGTTCGCCGGAAGCGGAAACACCAGCACTTGCTGGTGGACCTACAAGGGTTCCAGCGGCGCATACGGCTGCGCGGGGTCGACCACGCCGTCCCAGGCCTATACGAATCCGAACAACGTCGATCTGATGGTGGTCGCCCCCACCATTTCGGCCTCGCTCTACACGCTATTGACCAATCCGGCTACGCCGTGGCAGCAAGACCAGAACTACCTGCCGGCGCTCTCCGAAGCGGGCGTGCCGGTCGCGCAGCGAATCTTTGGTCTCGGCCACTATCTGCGGCCGTGTATGGTTGAGTTCATCGGTTGCACGAACGTGCTGATGGAAAACTACCGAACCAACAACACGCCGTTCTGGCAGCATCATCCGACGGACTGCACGAACGTCGTGATCCGTGGCGTGACAGCCGACAGTATCGGACCGAACAACGACGGCTTCGACCCCGACGCCTGCAACACGGTGCTGTGCGACAGCGTAACGTTCAACACCGGCGACGACTGCATCGCGATCAAGTCAGGCAAGGATCTCGACACGGAGTACGGACCCGCGCAGAACCATGTGATCCAGAACTGCATGATGAATAGCGGTCACGGCGGCATTACGCTCGGCAGCGAGATGGGTGGCGGCGTGCAGAACATCTACGCGCGCAATCTGACCATGCTCAATCAGTTCTGGGCAACGAATTCGCTGAACATCGCGATCCGTATCAAGACGAACATGAACCGTGGAGGCTACGTCAAGAACTTCTACGTGAATGGCGTCACGCTCCCGCACGGCGTGAGCCTGACGGGTGGAGGCTACGGCAGCAAGATGCTGACGGGCAGTCCGATCAACGGCACCGTGCCCATCGGTGTGGCCACCGCAACAGCCGCCAACCCGTCTGCGTCTCAAGGCGGCCTGATCACGTTCGATTGCGATTACCAGCCTGCCGCCGATGCGATTCGCACACGCCCCGCACTCATTGACAACGTCAACATCACGAACGTCAATGCTTCGAACGTGACATTGGGCAGTACAACCAGCTCCTGTTTCCAGGCCATCGTTGCACAAGGTCCAGTTGCGTTCGATTACAACGGTCCGGCGCCTGCGCCGACCGTACCGGCAATCACGGGAGTGACGATTTCCAACTGCGACTTCGGCACGCCTGTGGCCGCAGGCCCCGCGAGCGCCAGCACGCCGGGTCCGATCTACCTCTACAACGTGCACGACATTACGTTGCAGAACGTGATCATCGCTGGGCAGACGCTTAATCAGACGCTGTCGGATCCGCGTTAAAGACGACGCACCAATGAGCGGCGAGGCGCCGCTCATTGGCGTCGCACAAATAAAGTGAAGTCGTCGCGCCGGGGGCTCTCAAGACGAGCCACTTTGCAGCTCGCTCATCAGGCTCGCCGCGTAGGCCGGAATATTCGCCGCTGGCTGTGGCGCGGCGAAGTAGTATCCCTGAACGATCTCGCAGCCGGCCTCGGCAAGGAAAGCCAATTGTTCGGCTCGTTCGACGCCTTCCGCGACGACTTCGAAACGCAGATTGCGGGCGAGTGCGATGATCGCACCGATAATCGTCTCATCCGCAAGACTGCTGCCAATGCCGCGGATGAACGACATGTCGATCTTCAGACGGTCCGCGTGAAAGCTGCGCAGGTAAGCCAGGCTCGAGTAACCGGCGCCAAAGTCGTCGATCGCTATGGACACGCCAATGTCGTGCAGGGCGCGCAGGGTGGGCAGGGCGCCCGGTGCAACCAGGCCTCCTTCGGTAATCTCCAGTTCGAGCCGGTCCGCGGCCAATTGTGACGCGGCCAGAGCACGACGCACGACGGCGCCGAAATCACTCGAAGTAAGCTGGCTGGGCGACACGTTGACCGACATGCGCAGCTCCGGCAGCACTTCCTCCCAGCGCTTTGACTGTGCACAGGCAGTTTGCAGTACCCATTCTCCGATTGACGCAATCAAACCGATGTCTTCGGCCAGGGGTATAAACGTCGTTGGGCTGACCGTGCCGAAGTCCGCGTCGTGCCATCGGATGAGCGCCTCGACTCCAGTCAGCCGGTAGCTGCGTATGTCCACTTGCGGCTGGTACGCGAGCTCAAAGCCGTTCTGCTCGACGGCGTTGCGTAGCTTGTGCGATAGCGCGATGCGCTGAGTCGCCGCATGCGCGAGCAAAGGGGCAAATCGCTCGACGCCGTTACGCCCGCCTGCCTTGACGCGATACATCGCAAGGTCGGCGTGTTTCAGCAGAGTTTCGCAGTCCGTGCCGTCTTGCGGATAGCAGCTGACCCCGATGCTCATCCGGACCCGCAGTTGCATGTCGTCGATTTGCACTGGCTTGTCCAGCGCTTGCGTCACGCGCGTCAACAGCGCGGAGAGTTCGCCATCGTCGGTTGAACCCTTCAACATCGTCACGAACTCGTCGCCGCCATATCGCGTCACCACGCCATCCGTTCCGACCGATGTCGACAACCGCCGCGCAACTTCCTGCAACAGGCGATCGCCTGCGCCGTGGCCCAGGCTGTCGTTGATGTCCTTGAAATGATCGAGGTCGATGAACAGCAACGCGAATTCGTGACCATCGAGAATCACCGTGTCAATCAGTTCACGCAGCGTCACGCGGTTCGGCAAATCCGTCAGCGCATCGCGACGTGCCTGCCTGACCAGTAGATCGCGCGATTCAATGAGTTCCGTCAGGTCGCTCACCACGCTGATGTGATGCGTAACCTTTTCCGCCTCGTCGCTCACCGGTGCCACGTACAGCTGATACCAGAACTCTGTTCCGTTCGCGCGTCGGCTTTTCGTGAGCGTGGTTGCCTCGCGTTTCTCGGCAATAGCGGTACTGATCTGTTTCCACAATCCAGGTGTTTCCGGCCGCGCGGAATGATCTGCGATCTGCGGGCACTCATAGCCGGTTATTTTCTCGAATGCCGGGTTCGCGTATTCGACCACGTCGCCGCTCGGATCGGGTCGGGTGATGAGCACGCCGTTGCCAATTGCGTCGAGTGCACGGCTTCGCAGCAATAACGCGAGCTCGGCGTGCTTGCGCTCCGTTACGTCGACGGCCGTAATGAAGCACGCCCGACGGCGGGCATAGGTGAGGAAGTGATACGACAGCTCCACGTACACGGGCGTGCCGTCGCTGTGTCGATGCCGGCATACGCCGGCCGAGCCGTTCGTGGTAGCCGCGGCCAGCAGCGCGTGCAGATCGTGCAGAAATGACGGCAAGTCGGCGTTCGCATACAGAGAGGCCATGTCGAGCGAACACAGCTCACGGCGCGTGCGTCCGTATTGCGATGCGGCGGCCCGGTTCGCAGCGAGAATCGATAGCGTCTCGACGTCGAAAATCAACATTGGAAGTGGATGATGATAAAAGTACCGACGAAACCGGCGCTCGCTTTCTGAAGCAATGACCCGCGCGCGCTGCCGTGCGAGACGGGCGCGATAGTGAGCAACCAACGCATAGCAAAGGAGAAAACATGCCGCCAGCGCCGTTATTGCAAGCACGGTCCGCTCTATCACCAGGTGGCGCGCCGCGCTGTCGGATGCAGCCCTCAGGGAAGCGGTCTGCGCGTCGCGGAGAGTCACCAGTTGGGTGACGATGTTCGCCAGCATACGGTTCGCTTCGAGCAGCGCCGGGCTGTCGACCGACGCGCGGCCATCCGCCACGCGCGCATGTACCGCGATGTCGGCAAGAAGCCACGCCCAGCGAGCCGTCTCACCGCGCACGTGCCTTACCATCAGTTGGCTTCGCGGGTCGCTGGCGTAACTTTGTTCCAGGCGGTCGAAACTGGTGGCGGCCGAAACTACCCGCTGCACTGGCCACGCGAAAGATGCCACCCGTGCACTGTCGAGCCCCACCAGGAAATCGGCGTTCGCCCGGATGTTCACTGCCTGCAGCGTCTCGATGTCGTCGCGGGCACGCAGAGCGTGAATGCGCTCCGCGTCGGACCGCTCATGCGATATAAGCGTGTAACCAATGCCGAGAGCGAAAATGACGAGGCCAGTCAACACCAGTGCGACGGTAATGATCAGTTGCCGGTCGACGCCATGTCGCCGCCTCCACCGGCCAATAATGCCGGCGATGCCTAAACTCGAAATATATTGCATCGGTCAAGAATCAGCGCGCGCACGAGTACATAACATTGATACTCGACGGCGGCGTGGCTGTGCGTCAGCATCTTTTACCGGTTACTGCGCGCGGTAACCGGGCTATTGTCTCCTCGATGGTGATATCGGCAGCAATACGAAGAACTTGAGAATGACTTTGCAAGAGCCACACGACCGGGTGCATACCGCGCCGCCTGGCTGGACGGAGAAGATTTGAAACGTGAGCCGCCATCAGCTTGAGATTTCGCCAGGAGTTTGCGCGTAGAATCCATTCACGAATCCAATACGCCAGCGTCCGGCCAGCCATGCATGCCACGTCACGATACGATGCATCTGTGTGTGTTATCCACTGGCTTGCCGTGTCGCGGTCGTGCCTACCGTTCGTCGATGGGCACACATCGGGAGCGCTATAGTGAAAAGCTCTGCCACACGCTACGGTTCGATTGCCCAATTCCTCCACTGGTGCACGGCAATTGTCGTGCTCGTGACGTTCATGTACGGGCCCGGCGGATCTGAACAGCGCGTCTACTCTTCGGTGCACGAGTTCGACCGGCGACTGCACGAGACTTTGGGTTTATGCGTGTTCGCGCTCACCCTCATCCGCCTGCTGTGGCGAGCATACGACGCGCGTCCCGAGACACCTCCGGTTTCTCGCTGGATGGCTGTGATGGCAACAACCGTTCGATGGATGCTGTATCTGCTTCTCCTCGCGCTACCGCTTACCGCCATCTCGGGCGCGTGGCTCGAAGGGCATCCGCTGACGCTGATCGGCGGTTACGATATTCCGCCTTTACTCAGTAGCTCGCATGGAGCAGGCTCAGCCCTCGCATCGCTGCACGCGTGGCTCGGCGACGCCATTATGTGGCTTGCGGGGTTGCACGCATTCGCGGCTATTTTTCATCATGCCTTCCTTAAAGACGACGTCCTGATCGCGATGCTTCCACGCTGGTTTCCGGCGGGACGGGCACGTACTGGCCGATAAGCCCCGAATGTCACGAGGCGAGATTGGGCGACGATGGTCCTTGAACACCCGTGGTTGGGCCGCCAGCTTCGCCGAGAATCAGGTCGCTTGCGTTCCCAATGATCCTGTCGACACAACGGAAATCCATGTTGTCCGATGCCCAGTGGCCGATCCAGCTTCCGTCGCTTCCCTGATGGTCGTAGTTCGAGTAGGTAAATTGCGTGAACGCACCGATTCTGTGGGTGATCTTGCCGGCGAGGAAGATGCTGGCTGAATCGAAAATCGGCAGACCGTCTTTGGGAGAGATGATATTGCCGTTGGCATCATGGTTGAGCCTCGTCCTGGTCACGTCGAGCATCGCCATCACGGCCACTGGAATCGTACGTTCGCCGAAGGTATATCCGTTCAGCTTGAACATTCGACCGTACGGCGTCAGTTCGGGAAACTGTCCGCCCGCGTGACATGCCACGCAGCTTTGCCCTGTTTGACGGGCAAATGTAGGCAGCGCTCGAACTACCGCTAGATCTTCATGCGCTGCAGAACGCGGTCGCCGGCGACGAACTGATGAAACATCGCCGCTGCGATATGCAGGCAGATCACGCCGAATAGAACCCAAGCGAGGACGCCGTGAACATCGCCCATCGCATGTCCGAATGACGAACCCGGTGCCGACAGTGAGGGCAACGAAGCAAGTCCGGCGAGGCGGACCGTCCACGTGCGCGACGAAGCGTTGATCCAGCCGAGCAGCGGCACCAGCACCAGCAGCACATACAGCGCGAGGTGCGTGAGCTTCGAAGCGGCGCGAAACAGCGGCGGCAGGTTGTCCGGCGGCGACCGATGAGTCACGCGCCACAGCACCCGCGACACCATCGCTGCGAGCAGCGCGGTGCCGACGCCAAGGTGCCAGGCGATTTCGCCGTCCGGCACGGTATCGCGGTGCACGTCCGGCATCGTCCAGCCGATCACGAACTGCGCGGCAACCAGCCCGACGACGAGCCAATGGAGCAAACGTGCGACGATGTCATAGCGGTGTTCAGGGGAGACTTGCATAGGGGAGCCTGTGAGTTGGATTCAGTCGAAACAGATCGTACACGACCGCGCCTTAAGGCCAGGTTAAGGGGTAGTCGCCAAGGCCGCCTGTCTGCGCCGTTCCAACGACTCGAAGACCGCCATTCCCGCGATCATCGCCGCCACGAACACCCACGCTTTCACCGACCCGAGTCCGAGCGCAACGAACGCCGGGCCGGGACAGAACCCTGCAATTCCCCAACCGACGCCGAACGCGAGGCTGCCCACCATCAGCCTTCGCGTGACGTGCGTTGACGCGGGAATCTGCATCGGCAATCCGAGCAGCGACTTGCCGCGGCGCTTCGCGATCGCGAAGCCGATTGCTGCGACAGCCACCGCGCCGATCATCACGAACGCGAGCGACGGGTCCCAGCGTCCTGCGAAATCGAGGAAGCCCAACACTTTGGCGGGGTTGGCCATGCCCGACAACAGCAGGCCGAAGCCGAACAGCAGCCCGCATACGAATGAAACGACTGTTGCCATCCTAGGCTCCGAGAAGATGTCGCATGATATAGACGGTGACGAAGCCGGCCGCCATGAACGTCGCCGTCGCTACGAGCGAGCGCGTGGCGCCGCGTGAAATGCCGCACACGCCGTGTCCGCTCGTGCAACCGCTGCCATAGCGGGTGCCGATGCCGACCAGAAAGCCGGCCGCGATCACGGCCGGCCACGACGCGTCGACGGTGATCGCGACGGGCGCACCGACCGCGCGCGCGATTACCGCGGCAGCGACCAGCCCGGCAACGAAGGCGACGCGCCATGCGCCGTCTCGCCTGGTCCAGCGCAGCAGGCCGCCGACTATCCCGCTGATTCCGGCGATGCGGCCCAGCAAAAGCACCATCGCCGCAGCCACGGCGCCGATCAGCAGGCCTCCGCACAGGGACGCGATCGGGGTGAAATGGTCGAGATCGATCATCGTTCAGGTTGACTGTCGTGTGAGTTGGAGGGAAGCGGCAGCGCTTACATCAGCGCCGCTTTGACCAGCAGGCCGAGCGCCACGCAGACGAGGATGCTCGCAAAGCCCAGTTGCACCTGACGCGCGGCGATGTGATGCGATGCAAGCCGGCCGCTGAGCATACCGGCGGCGGTGGCGCCAGTGAACCACAACGCGACTTCGAGTGGAAGCGTTGCGCCGTGCGTGGCCGTCGCGAGAACGCCGCCACTGCCGACGAGTGCGATCACCATCAGCGAAGTCGCGACGATACCGTGCATCGACACGTCCGTCAGCTTGCGCATCATCGGCACGATGATGAAGCCGCCGCCGACACCGAGCATCCCCGTCATCAATCCCGTCAGCGAACCGGTGGCCGCGAGCGCGGCTGCGCGTTTCCAATTCATTTGTCCGCGGTGCGCGAGCGTGTCGACGACATCGCGCTGCTCGCGGATTCGATCCTGCGGCGCATTGCGTCGGCGCGCGCCGGATCGTCGCATAAAGCGTCGATTTCCGCGGACGCGATGGCGCAGTTGCGCGCCTATGCGTGGCCCGGCAACATCCGCGAATTGCGCAACGTGCTCGAGCGCGCCAACCTGCTCGCCGACGGTGGCGTGATCCGCGCCGAACACTTGCCGCAGGCGGTCAGCGACAGGGCTTCCGGCGGTGGTCAGGATTCGCTGGCCGTGGGCGTAGGCTTGCCGCGCAAGCTGACCGATGCGGAACTCGCGCGCGCAGCGGCGCAATTCCGTGGAAAACGCAGTGAGCTCGCCGCGCAGCTGGGATTGAGCGAGCGCACGCTTTATCGGCGGCTCAAAGCGATCGCGGGCGGTGAGGGGGCCTAACGTTTCCTCGGCGTAGTGGGGGAGCGTTCACATCTTCGCCCCCCTTGCACGGTCAGTGGCTTAGCTGCAAGTGAAACTGCTTGCCGAGTTCACGTCTCCGCTGGTATAGCGGGCCACCTTCGGATACGCGCAGAGCGGACGCGTGCGCCCGGCACCCCAGCTAGTCGGCACCTCGCTATTCGGTATCGCGTTGGTCGTGTCGCGAGCCGTTGCGATGACCCGGTTCGGCGCTTGCCCTTGCTCGACCCATGCCACCATAGGCGTCAGCATGTCGAACTGATCGGCCGTCGGACCGCCGCTGCAGTGGTTCATCCCTGCTACCGTGAAGAGCCGGGCGAAATTGCTCGCGTCACCGCCACTAGCCGTGGACAAGCGCTGATACCAGTCGGTCGTATCGTTCGACGAGAACACTGGATCGCTCGTCCCGTGATAGACGATCAACTTCGCGCCCCGGCTCCTCAGACCGCTCAAATCAGTCTCGTTCGGCGGGGTCATGAATGACCACGAAGTCTCGGCATAGACACCGCTCGTTGCGAAGATCTTCGGCGCGTCACTGTCCATGTTGAAGTTCAGAGCGTAGGCGCCGATGGAGCTGAGCAGCGAAGCGCTCTGCGGCGGCGACGTAAATACGAAGGCCGCCGCGGCCGGGTCAAGGCTGATCGAATTGCCTTGCTTCCACGCGGCCCAGCCTGATCCGTTGACACCGACGTCATACGGAAAGCTCGCATAGAGCGCAGTGCCAGCGCTATTTTTCGCCCCAGAAAAAATATTTCCAACGGCTTGCTTTTGAGCCGCCGTAAGACAGGTGCCGTCGCGCCCATTGCTCGAACATGTCGGTACGTCCGTGGCCAGGTCGAAGCTCGCCTGGCACGCTTTAATGTCTTGCACCATCCCGTCCGCTACACCATCCAGCGAATCGCACTTCGCGATGACCTTCGACGCGATGAGCTGCCTTTCAGCAGTCGTCAAGCCGGTGGTGATATCGGCAATTCCGGCCGACGTTTTGGCGGTCGCGACGGTAGCTAGCTGTTGTGCGCTCCACATCTGCCCGATCGCCGCCTTTGGCAAATGAAAGCCGGGGTCGCCGGCAATGATGCCGTCGTAATCCGCGAAAGACCTGGCTGCCGCCACCATCGCATGACGGCCGCCGTTCGAGCAACCTTCGAAGTAGCTGCGGTCGGGGCCCTTGCCATAGGCCAACTTGATCACCTGCCTGGCCATTGGCGTGAGCGTAGCAACGGCGTTATAGCCATAATCGAGGCGCGCCTGGGGATCGAGACCAAACAGCGGGTTTTGCGACCCTGAATGACCTGCATCCGAACTGATCACGGCGAAGCCCATGTTTAGAGCGTTGTTCAGCGGGCCCCCGCCACTGAGCACCCCCGTCGCCGGTGTCACATTACCGTCGAGACCACCGTTGGCCTGATAGAAAAAGCGACCATTCCACGCGAGGGGTAGCCGCATTTCAAAACCAATCGCATAAGTTTGGCCGTCAACGGCGCTCGTGCGTTGATTCATTTTCCCTTCGATCACGCAATGTTCGGGCACGGACTTTCCCGCCACCGTGAGCGTTCCGGCCGGCACGTCGGTAACGGACGTGAACGTCGTGGCCGCAAACGTCAACCTGGCGGCGAGCGCGCTGCAGTTTCCTGACAGCGTCGCGGGTTGTGCTGCGGAAAGCCGAGGCAATTGTGTCGCACTGGTGGAGAGCGAGTCGGAACCGCCGCCGCAGGCCGCCAGCATCGCGGACACTGCCGATACGCACATAGCAATTGAAGTTCGTTTCATTCTCGCCCCCTATCAGAACATGTGTTTAATGCCGACCATCACGCCCGTTTGACCCATGCCCGCGCCTGGTGTGGTCCCACCGCCGCCACCGCTGACCGAATAGCGCGCCTTCGCGCTGTTCGCGAGATACGCAGCCTGCGCATAGACCGACGAACGCTTGCTCAGAAGATAGGTGGTGCGTAACGTTCCCATCGTGGCGCGGGTATCGTGGTCGCTATTGATGATCCGAAACACTTCGCCATCGAGGAGGAACGCAGGCGTGACCATGTACGAAGCGCCGAGGAAGAACAGATCCGAACGGATATTCGGTACTGTCGGCGACTGGGTCACTACGCGGCGTCCAATCCAACCTGCGCCGATCTTCGCGCCTGCGTACTGCGCATAGGCGCTCAGTTGGGTACGGGCGTCCTTGTCCGCGGCGTTGATGAGAGGTGTCGGCGCAATTCCGTCGAAGAAGTTGGCGGCTGCGGTCGCGCCGCCGCGTTGCTCCTCGTACGACGCAGCCGCGCCGAAATATTGAGAGTCGTACTTGAGCATTGCGGACCAGTCGCGGCATTCCGTGGCGTGGCCTGGAACCGAGCCGGTACAGGTTCCTTGTCCCGGCGAGTTGCCGGTACCCGCCGCGTCCCGTCCGAATGAATAGCCCGCGCCCAGCGTAAAGCCCTTGTACGAGCCAAGATACGTGATGGAGTTGTCGGCGCGTGCGTTGGGCACATAGGCATCCAGGGAGCCCATGCCGTAAATGTCCGGACCGATGATGTCGGCGCCCTGAACCGCAAGATAGGTCATCGTGTACTGACGGCCGAACGCGAGCGTTCCATACGGGCTTTTCATGCCAACGAATGCCTGGCGTCCAAACAGCCTCCCGCCCTGTCCAGAACTGCCGTCGCGCACGTTAAAGCCGCTTTCGAGCGTGAAGACAGCGCTGTAGCCGCCGCCTAGATCTTCGTTGCCGCGCAGCCCCCAGCGTGATGGGAACTCTCCGGTAACGGATGGCATGCGAAAGACGCTGTCGCCCTTCGCGTTCGCGTGCGAGACATACTCGATCCCCGTGTCCACGATGCCATACAACGTGACGCTCGATTGCGCAAAGGCTCCAGTGCTCAGCGCGCATAGCGCACCGAACATGAGAACGTGAGTCGACTTCAATTGCATGGTGATGTCTCCAGACCAGTTGTATGTTTTTTTGTTGAACTGCGGTTGAGGGATCTTCGGTTTCAGGCGATTGCAGCGATGAGCGTGACGGGGATACTGGCGCCGATCACCGCTGATTCAATATCAGGCAGGCTGATATAAAGAACAAAATAAAACGCGTCCTGGAAGACGCGCCTGTCCGTCGCGATAGTTCCGTATTTGATATCAGGTATCCTGACAACGCAAGCATGAAATGTTCGGTAGATACCCTATGCAGCGGGATGGATGCGAGCCGAGCGTTGATCGGTGACGGCTGCCCTTCCGACGAGCAGCGCAAACTGTACGAGCTCGCCTACGCGCAGGTCCACTTCAATATGGACGCTCGCCGGCTCGCTGGTGTCGCCGACGCTGGCGCTGCGCATGCGGTGGGGCGAAGCTTGCCCGCAGGCCATCCTGCGTATCGAGCCCGATGTGCTCGAGCGTCATGCACAGCGTCATTTCGGCGACGCGGCGGGTGGGGCAATCGAATTCGAGCCAGGATTCGCACTGACGTCGGCACAGGGGTGTGCCTGATGCAGTTGCTGCCGATGCTCGCGGAAATCATGAGTACGGAGGCGCATCCGCTGCGCAATCCACTCGCATTTGAGCAGTTCGAGTCGACACTACTGAACGCGCTTATCTACGGTCAACCGAACAGCGTACGAAGCGGCATGACGCGCGAGCGCAGACCGCTTGCGCCGTTTTATGTACGACGGGTGGAGGAATACATCCGTGCGCATTTGCAGGAGCCGCTAACGATCGAGCGGCTCGCGCTGACGGAGTGTGAGCTGACGATGCATTCTGAAAAGTCAAAGATCGTGTATTGCAAGGACAGAAGTCGCACCCAAACCTACCCGAATGTGACCTTCACATTTCTGGGCTTTCAGTTTCGTCCGCGAAGGGTGTTGACCAGGCACGGGCAGGTCTCGACCAGCTTTGTACCTGGCGTCAGTCCTGACGCCCTGAAACGGATGAGACAGGTGGCGCGGGGGTGGCGGTTGCAGCGCCAAACGTCGAAATCACTGTTTGAACGCGCCCAGCAATGAATCCCACGATATGTGGGTGGTGGAACTACTACGGGCTTTCTATCAGGACGCCACCCACTCCGGAAGTGTTGCCAGCGCTATCGATCTCAATCACTTCTTCACTGACTGCCACGACGGTCACTGGGTGACTGCCGCTTACTCCGGACGGGACCCCGTGGTGGGCAGCAACCTTGGCTTCAGCAGCCTGTATGTCCGCCGGATATCCGCGCGGGTCCGCACGGGCCGGGTTGTAGCCCGCCGCTTCGATCTCAACCAACTGCTCACGGACTTCCGCGCGGGTCAGTGGATGGTTTGCTGCGACGTTTGCGGCGGCAAAAACCGTAATCGGCGCAGCGAAGGCGATGGCAGCCACAAAGGCAGCGAGTTTAACGAAGGGTTTCATGGTTACTACCTCCTTCGTTTGTCGGTTGGGCGCTATAAGTTCGCGCGTTCTTTCAATTCGTAATGCATCTGTAATTAAATAGTAATTTATGGTAAGCGCCTACCTTGTAAACTACTTTTTATGAAAATGAAATAATCAGAATTTATCGGCGCAAAATTGTTAATTGCCTGGACGCCTTGAAGGGCAATCTCATGCAGGCACGGACGAAAGGGGCCGTCATCGTTAGCGCATGCGCTGAACACGTAGGCCGAGGGCAATGGACGCGTTCGACATTCAGTCCGCGCACCTGCTCAACACTCCACACGACCACAATCACCAGAAAAGATCGGGCAGTAGCCCCACTGGGTCCGGATGCCACAACAGCCCAAAGTACTATGCGGCGGGCCTCTCCCGAGATAGGCGATGCACATCGCGCATCCTTCACGCGGATTCCGGCTTTTAAATCAGTTTTCGATATTCTGGATATCAAACAATTGATGTCTCGTCGGGCGAGTGGGTATTCGCAGTCGATGGAGCGTGGCTCGCCAGAGCGGTCTGTCACGAAGACCAATACACTGACAAGGTTATATATACAGGTCTAGAATGGAATCGGCGTTGGGCCGTTCGCGAAATACTTCTCCCGAAACGGAAAGCGATTCGCGACGTGGCCAGGAATCCCCACCCAGGACAGTGTCGCTCACTCCAAACGTGCGGTTTTCGTTTCGATGTAATCTGGACCAAAAGGGTCCTGATTAAAACGGGAGATGTTCCGATGTTGCGCATGAGCAAACTTGCCGATTACGGCACGGTGATCATGACTGCGATGGCGCGCGATCCCGATGCCGTCCACAGCGCAAGCAGCATTGCTGCGGCGACCGGCGTCGCGGGGCCAACGGTGTCAAAGGTGCTGAAAGTCCTGACGCGCGGTGGTGTCGTGGAGTCGCTGCGCGGCACAAACGGCGGCTACCTGCTGCCGCGGCCGCCCGCGCGGATCACGCTGGCGGAGGTGATCGCCGTCGTCGACGGCCCGATCGGGATGACCGAATGCAGCACTACGCCAGGCCTGTGTATCCAGGAGGCGGCGTGCGCGGTGCGCGCCAACTGGCAGAAGGTCAATCGCCTGATTTACGAAGCGTTGCAGCAGGTCACGTTGGCGGACATGGCGGGCCCCACCTTGCGCGCAGTCGATATCAGCGCGATCCGCGCGCGTAGTATCTCCACCCATCGCGCGGGCGCGACGCCTGCGCGCAAGTCGATTGACCGAGGCCACACATGAGCGCATCCGCAACCGGTTTCGATGAACTGATCAGACGCGAATACCAGCACGGTTTCGTGACTGATCTGCAGGCCGATGCGCTTCCGCGCGGGCTGAGCGAGGACGTGGTCCGGCTCATTTCGGTGAAGAAAGACGAGCCGGCGTTCATGCTCGAATGGCGACTCGCGGCCTATCGCCACTGGCTCACGATGACCGAGCCGCATTGGGCGACGGTCGAACACCCGCCGATCGATTATCAGAACATCATCTATTATTCCGCGCCGATGACGCAGAAGAATCGTCCGAAGAGTCTCGATGAAGTCGACCCGGAACTGCTGCGTACCTACGAAAAGCTGGGTGTGCCGCTGAGGGAGCGCGAACTGCTGGCGGGCGTAGCGGTGGATGCGGTATTCGACAGCGTGTCGGTAGCGACTACGTTCCGCGAAAAGCTGGCGGAACTCGGCATTGTGTTCTGTTCATTCTCGGATGCCGTACAGCATCATCCCGAACTGGTGCGAAAGTATCTCGGCTCGGTCGTGCCGCACACCGACAATTTCTTCGCTGCGCTTAATTCCGCCGTGTTCAGCGATGGGTCGTTCTGCTACATCCCGCCGGGCGTGCGCTGCCCGATGGAACTGTCGACCTACTTTCGTATCAACGCCCAGAACACCGGGCAGTTCGAGCGCACGCTGATCGTCGCGGACAAAGGCGCGTACGTGAGCTATCTGGAAGGCTGCACCGCGCCGATGCGCGACGAAAACCAACTGCATGCCGCTGTGGTCGAACTGGTCGCGCTGGAAGGTGCACAGATCCGCTATTCGACCGTGCAGAACTGGTATCCGGGCGATGCGTCGGGCAAGGGCGGCATCTACAATTTCGTGACCAAACGTGGCGACTGCCGCGAGGCCAATTCGAAGATTTCATGGACTCAGGTGGAAACCGGTTCGGCGATTACGTGGAAGTATCCGAGCGTGATCCTGCAGGGCGATAACTCGGTCGGTGAGTTCTATTCGGTGGCACTGACCAACCACTATCAACAGGCCGATACCGGGACGAAGATGGTTCACGTCGGCCGCAATACGCGCAGCACGATTCTGTCGAAAGGCATCTCGGCGGGCCGCGGAAAGAACGCGTATCGCGGTCTCGTGAAGGTCGGCCGTGCGGCGGAAGGCGCGCGCAACTACACGCAGTGCGATTCGCTTTTGCTCGGAAACCGTTGCAGCGCTCACACATTCCCCTACATCGAGGTCAAGAATCCGACCGCGAAGGTCGAACACGAAGCATCGACATCACGCATCGGCGAAGACCAGTTGTTCTATTGCCGGCAGCGTGGGTTGTCGCCGGAAGATGCGGTGTCGATGATCGTGAACGGCTTCTGCAAGGAGGTCTTCAAGGAGCTGCCGATGGAGTTTGCAGTCGAGGCACAAAAGCTGCTCGGCGTCAGCCTGGAAGGCGCCGTGGGGTAAACACAGCGATTCGCGAGGGATTCGGACCATGCTTGAAATCAGCAATCTGCAGGTCGAAGTCGACGGCAAGAAAATTCTGCGTGGCATCGATCTGGATGTAAGGGCTGGCGAGGTGCACGCGATCATGGGTCCAAACGGATCGGGCAAGAGCACGCTTGCCCAGGTGCTGGCCGGCCGCGAGGACTTTGCTGTCACGGGCGGCGAGGTCTCGTATCTCGGCCGCGACCTGCTGGCGCTCGCACCCGAGGAGCGCGCACACCAAGGACTGTTTCTCGCGTTCCAGTATCCCGTCGAGATACCCGGCGTGAGCAACGTTTATCTGCTGAAGGCGGCGCTGAATGCGCAGCGGCGGTATCGTGGCGAGCCGGAGTTCGATGCGATGGAGTTTCTGCAACGGGTCAAGGAGAGGATGACGCTGATGCGGATGGACGAAAGTCTGCTGTATCGCGCCGTGAACGAAGGGTTTTCCGGCGGAGAGAAGAAACGCAACGAGATTCTGCAGTTGGTCGTGCTGGAGCCCCGGCTCGCCATTCTCGACGAAACGGATTCCGGACTCGACATCGACGCATTGCAGATTGTCGCGCAGGGCGTCAACAGCATGCGCAGTCCAGAACGGGCGATCGTGCTCGTGACGCACTATCAGCGGCTATTGGACTACGTCGTGCCGGATCGCGTGCATGTGCTGGCGAATGGCCGGATCGTGAAGTCGGGGTCCCGTGAACTGGCGCTGGAGCTGGAGCGTAAAGGCTATGGTTGGATCGACGATGAAGCGGTGCAACCAGAAAATACAGCAAGCCAGGAAAGTGCGGGGCATCCATGAAAAACGAATCTCTCGACTATTTCCATCAGTTTGGGCAACTCGCAAAGACGTTGCCCGGCGTTGAGTTTCCATGGCTGCGTGCCGCGCGCCGAAGCGCGTTCGACCAGTTCGACGCGCTGGGTTTGCCGACCACGCGGCACGAGGACTGGAAATACACGAACGTGTCGGCGATTGGCAAGCGTCCCTGGCATTTCAAGGCACAACGCACGGACGATAGCCACGTGCGGCACGTCATCGATGAACTCAAGCTGGACCCTGCCGCGCATCGACTGGTCTTTGTCAACGGTCGGCATGTGCCGCGGCCGTCGAAACTGAATGGTTTGCCACACGGGGTATTTGTGGGCTCGCTCACCCGGGCGTTGAGAGAAATGCCACAACAACTGGAATCGGCATTCGCCTCGCAGGCGTATTCAGATGGCTTTGCCGCGCTAAATACGGCGTTTATGACGGATGGGTTTGCCATCGTGCTGCCGCCTGGCGAGGTCATCGATCAACCGCTGCAGATCCTGTTCCTGACCGACGAAGCGGGTCTTGCGGTGCAGCCGTTCAATGTCGTGCTTGCAGGAGCACGCTCGGGCTGCACGATCGTCGAGCATTTTGTAGGGCTGAGCGGCGACGCGTACTGGACCAATGCGGTTACCCGCATCGTCGCAGGCGAGCAGGCGGACGTGCAGCACTACCGGTTGCAGCAAGAGGGCCCGAAGGCTTTTCATATCGCGTCGGTCGCCGCTGCGCAGCAACGGGGCAGCTGTTTTACCTCACATGCGTTCGCGTTCGGCGCCGCATTGTCGCGCACTGGTATCGGCACAAGCCTGAACGCCGCGAACGCGCAAGCGACGTTGAACGGTCTCTATTTCGTCGGGGGCCGGCAGCACGTCGATCACCACACGCGCATCGATCACACAGAGCCGCATGGCACGAGTCGCGAACATTACCGCGGGGTGCTCGACGGCGCAGCGCGCGGCGTGTTCAACGGGCGCGTCATCGTGCATCGCGATGCACAGCAAACGGACACGCATCAGGCGAATCACAACCTGCTGCTGTCACGCGATGCGGAAATCGACACGAAGCCGCAACTCGAGATCTACGCCGACGACGTGAAATGCACACACGGCGCGACGGTCGGTCAACTGGACGACAACCAGCTGTTCTATTTACGTGCACGAGGTGTCGAAGAGCGCATGGCACGGGCGCTACTGACATACGCATTTGCGCGCGACATAGTCGAAGGTGTGCGCATCGATTCGCTGCGTGGCCGGCTCGAAAACCTGCTGTTCGTGCGCACCCCGGAAGGCGAGCGCATCAGGGAGCTGCTATGAAGCCGATCGAACAGATGCAGACGCCCGATCCGCGCAATGTCGAGCACTGGCGAGCCGATTTTCCGATTCTGGGCGAGCGCGTGCATGGCCGGCCATTGGTCTATCTCGACAATGGCGCCACGACGCAAAAGCCTGCCTCGGTCATCTACGCGGAAAACGCTTACTACCGGCATAGCAACGCGAATGTGCACCGCGGCGTGCATCTGCTGTCGCAGCGCGCGACCGATTCATTCGAGGCCGCACGCGCGAAGATTGCACGCTTCATCAATGCGCAGCGTCCGGAGGAGATCGTGTTCGTGCGTGGCACGACCGAAGCGATCAATCTCGTCGCCCAGAGTTATGCTCGCCCGCAGATCAAGCCCGGCGACGAAATCCTGATTAGCGCGATGGAGCACCATTCGAACATTGTGCCGTGGCAGCTCGTCTGCGAGCAGACGGGCGCGGCGCTGAAAGTCGTGCCGATCGACGATATGGGCGCGCTCGATGCCGGCGCGTACGAGCGTTTGTTGAGTGAACGTACGCGGCTGGTCGCGATGACTCATCTGGCCAACGCGCTCGGCAGCATCAATCCGGTGGAGCGCATCGTTGCAGCGGCACACGCGCGGGGCGTGCCGGTGCTGCTGGATGGTGCACAGGCAATCACGCATCTGCCGGTCGACGTCCGCGCGATAGATTGCGATTTCTACGCGTTGTCCGGGCATAAGGTGTACGGACCGACTGGCATTGGCGTGCTATACGCCAAGGCCGCACTGCTTGAAGCGATGCCGCCATGGCAGGGCGGCGGCGACATGATCCGATCGGTAACGTTCGAGAAAACGGAATACAACGCGATTCCGTGGAAGTTCGAAGCGGGTACGCCGAACATTGCCGGCGCGATTGCGCTGGGCGCGGCGCTCGACTATGTCGACAGCATCGGCATGGAAGTCATCGCCGCACACGAGAACGAACTGCTCGCCTATGCGACGGCCGCCCTGCGGGTGATACCGGGCTTGCGTTTTATCGGTAGCGCACGCGACAAGGCAGGCATTCTGTCGTTCGTGCTCGACGGCGTGCATGCCCATGATGTCGGCACGATTCTCGATCATCACGGCATCGCGGTGCGTGCGGGCCATCATTGCGCGATGCCGGTGATGCAGCGCTTCGGCGTACCGGCGACCGTACGTGCGTCGCTCGCCCTCTACAACACGCACCAGGATATCGACGCGCTGATCGAAGGTCTCGGAAAGGTCAGGGAGATATTCGAAAAATGAGCGATCTGCGCGACCTGTATCAGGAAGTCATCTTCGACCACTACCGGCGGCCGCGTAACTGTCATGGACTGTCCGGTGCCAATCACACGGCTGAGGGCTATAACCCGCTGTGCGGCGACAGGATTACGCTTTATCTGCGAATCGAGGACGGCATCGTCAAAGAAGCGAGTTTCGAAGGCGCGGGCTGTGCAATTGCGACAGCATCAGCGTCGCTGATGACCGAGGCGCTGAAAGGCAAAACGGAAGCAGAGGCCGAAGCGCTGTTCGGGCGCTTTCACGACATGGTGACAACACCCGCTGCAGGGCAGGCGACAGCCGCGCCGGAGATGGGCAAGCTGGCGGTGCTGTCCGGTGTACGTGAATTTCCCGAGCGTGTGAAGTGCGCGACGCTGGCCTGGCATACGCTCCACGCCGCGCTGCACGACGAGGATCGCCCCGTTTCGACAGAGTGAGGCAGACGATGAGCACATTCGACTGGCTGAAGCGCGCTGAGGCCGCACAACCCGGGAGTGGCACGACAACAGAAGGTCTTGAAGAACGCGTGATCGATGCACTGCGCACCGTGTTCGACCCGGAGATTCCGGTCAACATCTACGATTTGGGGCTTGTTTATGGTCTTGACGTGGACGAAGCCGAAGGCCGCGTTGGGATCCGCATGACGCTGACCGCGCCCGGCTGCCCGGTCGCGCAGACCTTCCCGGCGACGGTGGAGGATGCGGTGTTCTCGGCGAGCGGAGTGAACGACGTGCACGTTGAACTGGTGTGGGATCCGCCGTGGTCGAGAGACCGGATGTCGGATGCGGCGCGCCTGCAATTGGGGATGCTTTGACATGTCCGACTGGGTCGATGTCGCTGCGATCGGGGATTTTCCGGCCGGGTCTGTTCGCAGCGTCGAGGTCGATGGCGCGCAGGTTGCTGTGTTCAACGTCGACGGCACCTGTTATGCAATCGAGGATGTCTGCCCGCACGACGGCGGCATCCTGACTGGCGGTGTGGTGGAAGGCGACGTGGTCGTCTGTCCGCGCCACGGTGCACGATTTTGCATCAGGACCGGAAAGGTGCTGGCGCCGCCGGCATATGAGGATGTGGCGGCGTTTCCGGTGCGGATCGAGGCGGGCGTCGTCCAGGTGCGTGACGAGCGGTGGGATTGAGGTGCGCTGTCGACCGGCTATCGTTCTCAGTAGGCGGCTCAGCTGGGCCGTTCGTCCGTTCGCGCGCGTTGTGAGGCGGCATAGCCATCCAATGAGATGGTCTTCGGCGGCTTGCCCTGATGTTTGAGAGCTTTCCTGAAAAAGGCTTTGGCCGCCTTCACGTCGCGCTTTGCACGTAGCATGAAGTCAACTGTCTGGCCGGCCCGATCCACCGCCCGGCAGAGCTACACCCACCTGCCGCGGATCTTCAGGTACGTTTCATCGACACGCCACGACGGCTCTCTATTCGTTCAGCAGGACACTCTAACCGATTCGCTTGCGCCGTTTGCACCAGATCCATCCGGCGACTTCCTGGGGTTACGGTTGCGCAGAATCGTCGTGCTGTGATGGTCACCGCCCTGTCATTATCCGGAGGATTTTCTGCACGATGCGCTCATGCTGCTCCAGCGCCTCATCAAGCGTACTTGCTCCGTAGCTCCTGTTGTCTTGCGCCTGCATTCCGGCGACGCGCGTCACGAACAGCAAAGCCTCCCCGGTTTTCGGTTTGGACACACCACGGAAGCGGGTCGTGACCGTTACACCGTAGTCGTCCAGCAGTGTGCGGCGGAAGACCAGTTCGTTTTCCGTCATCCAGTGCGACCACGCGCCGTGGTCGAACACCTCGACAGGCCTGTTCTTCGCGTCGAGAACATAGATGCGCTCCGAGTTGGACGGGACCGGTGGCGTCTTCATATTTCAATGCAAAGGCGTAAGCAGGAAGTCGGTCGCCTCCCGCCACCAGGTTTCGTCGACGTGGCCAATCCAGTCGTTATGGTCAGCCGCCTTCACCACCACGAGTTTTCTCGGTGCGGACAGCGAGTTGTAAAGCGCCTCGCCGTAGCGCGTAGGGACGATGCTGTCGCGTTCCGCAACCACGACGAGAATCGGGCGGTCGAACGACGCCAGATGGGTCACGCTGTCGTATCGGTCGCGCAGCAGCCACCTCACGGGCAGCCACGGATAGTGGTAAGCGGCGACGTGCTCGAGCCGATCCCATGGCGTGACGAGCATCATGCCTGCGATCTTGTCGCGTTCACGCGAGCCGGCCGCAGCGACCACGCCGGCCCCAAGCGATTCGCCGATGAGCAGCAGCGGCGCTCCATAGAGGCGATGTGCGAGCGCGATGGTTTGTTGAGCATCGTCGACAAAACTCGCTTCGCCTAACGCCCCGCCGCGCGGCCCGTAGCCTGGATATTCGGCGAGAATCACGCGCAGCCCGAGCCGGGTGAGTGCTGCCGCATAGAACGAGCGATGGCCGGCATGCCCCGCGTTGCCATGAAAGACGATGACCGTGGCGCGCGCGGACCCGGCCGGCTCCGCCACGAGGCCCCTGAACGCCTCAGGTGTCGGCCAGGCGCGCAGTCCACCGGAGGTGACCTCCTCGATTGCAGCCTTCTGAGGGAAGTAGAGAAAACGATCCTGCAAGATGGCGACTCCGGCTAACACGGTCATGTACGCGACGGCGAGGCCGACCATCATTCGGGTGAATTTCATCGTCTTGCGCTCGACCCACCGAACTTTTCGATAGCACACACCCAGTTTAGCGCGCGGTCGCCACCGCTCATATTCAGGCGTGTCGTCAGGATGTGGGCGTCTAAGTTATGGTACGGAGAGTATCTCCCTGCCTTGTACCCTCGATATTTTCCGAGCGACGCGACCAGGCGCGCGGTTGGTCCGTATGAAGCAGCCCAGAACAGACTGAAATCGAGCGCGACCGACGCTAGCCGTGCGAAGCAATGCTACGTCCCGGCTCGTGCGCCCGCTTTTTGGCGCACCTCTCATCGGGCGAATCCGGTCCCCTTATCCTCAAAGCCGTCATCCGCATGGCTGGTTCTCCAGAAGACCTGCCTGATAACCGTCGCGTACACTTCGGCCATAGCGGTCGATTGCCGATCGGGCAGCGTGCGGCAGCAGGTCGCTTTGCTGACCTTCGCAACCCGGTGCCGATGAATGTCAGCTAAGTCATGGATGGATGGATGAGTCTTGCCGACCCAGAGCCGACTTCCGGCATGTCGAAGCATCAATGGCTCTTTGAAGAGTGAAGCGGACTTTCGTCGCGGAAAGGCTACTGGTGGGTCATCGGCCTAAGCCGACGTTCGCCGATCAAATTGGTGCGGCTGTCGCGCATCGCTTTGCTGACTTTTACAAACTGGCGTCGGCGAATGTCAGCTCTCTCTGTCCATCAACGAGTCTTACCGACCCGTCCAGACCTTTCACAGTCCGATCGCCGACGGCCCCAAAGGTATGCCGTCAAAGGTGCGGCAAATCGTCAATGCATTTTTCGACATGATCGCCAGGGACGTCCGTGTCGATGCCGGCGTGTCCGTCGGTGTGAGAGACAGACACAATTTTTGGCCCGAGATACCGTGTGCCACCAAGCGTAAAAAGGGACCAAACAACATCGCCCCGACGGATCGCGGCGACGACTTCGGCCACCTCCACAATCGCAGGGGGGGACAGCCATTCACGCGTCGACGGATCGACGGGAGCCCAACGCACATGGGTAAACCTGTCGTTCGTCGGGTTGATGCGAACGGCGTCGATAGCAAAAGTTGTCACATCTACCTCCATCGTCCTGACAAAGGGGTGTGTGCATTATGCGCCGCTTCTTTTGCCGGGGTTCAGCAGGACCGGTCGTGAGGGCCGTTGTCAGCCCTTGCTGCACGTATCGCTCTCGCCTGACGCGTGCCCCCGAACTGGATGTCTGGTGGGTGCGGCGAATACTCCGGGACAGCCTGGACCTGGATAGTGAAGCCTAAGCGGAGTTCTCGTCGCACCACTGAATCGCCCAACGCTGCGCCGCCTCAATAGCATCCGCGTCGGAGGGGTAATCGCCGAGGTCGCCCGAATACTTTACCTCGACGGCATCGCCACTCGCCGAGGCGCGCCGGTAGATCTTTGCGCGAGCGTAATAGCGGCCGCCTTCATCAAGAGGTGACGCGTCGATGTGGAATTGTTGGTAGTCGAAATGCATGGCTGTCTCCAAACGATTGCCCTAATCGTCGTCGCGTTGGACGAGGTGGACCTCGTTGCCACCGCCAAGGTCGCTCTGTCACTCTGCCAAGATGAATTGGGGCTGCGACTCTTCGGCCCAAAACGCTTTAAGAACGATATGTACATCGTAGGCAGTAACAGCAAAGCTCGCTGACCAGCGAGAGCACAGGACAGCAACGAGAATCCGCATGGGAACGCTCCATCCGAATACGGGTGCGCATCGATTGCCAACGTTCCGGACGTCGATGTCGACCGACCGCTCTTGGGCCATCTACCGCCCGATCCGGTCGGCCTACGCCGATGAAGCAACGTCCGCCTTTGTTTAGGTTTGTACGACGCCTGCCCGCATGCGCCTGTGGCGTGCGCTCATATCCGTGGTCGAGGGCAGGCATCCTACAATCCGATATGACTTTCCGTGTCAATCGGATTGTGTGGTTTGCAGTCTTCTCATGCGCAAATGAATTCCCTGAGGGCGGCGTAGCAGTAAATCTCGACGGTGGATCATCCTGATATCCGCGGGTTGGTTACCGCATTACATGGACCGTCTCATGAGCCTGCCGCATTCTTAAGCCGCAAGTCGGGTGATATCCGTTGCGGGGTTGTGCCGCGGGTTACTCGAGTAGCCGGGCTACGCCGCCTTCAGGAAACTCGTGGATCTATGGGGTGAGCGACGTGGTGCTTCGTAATCAGGTTGCCTCTCTGCGATAAGGTAATGCGAGCGACATCGCCAGGCGCCCGATGTCCCAGATGAAACCTGACAGTTCACGGGCGACGGCCACGACCGTCGTATTGGCATTCTTGCCACGCGCGGCCAGCCTCCGGTATCGGCGACATAGTCGAACCTGCGCGTCCCAGGCGCGATCGATGATGGCCTTGGGAATGCCTTCATGCCGACACTGAATGTCGGCGCTTACACGTGCCGGATGCCGATAGCTCCAGGCCGCCTCCACGAGCAACTTTCTGGCGTAGCTATTGCCGGTCTTGGTGATGCTTCCCTGCCGTCGCTTGTCACCCGATGAGTGTTCTGACGGGACGACGCCGAGCCATGCCATCAATTGACGCGGATGCTCAAAGCGTGACAGATCGCCGAGTTCGGCAAGCATTCCAACGGCCGTGGTGAACTGCACACCGCGCATGGCCTGCAGACCCAGGACGGCCGGATAGAACCGCCAGTTTGTCACTGCCTCACGCAAGGCGGCTTCAACACGCTGGCATTGCGCGAGCCGATCTTCGATCGTACGCCGAAGTTCCTCGAACGCGAACTGTTGCCATTCGCTACCGAACGCATACTGGCTCACCCAGCGTCGGTGAGCTGGTCCCCAGTCGGCATGACCGGCATAGCGTACATCGTGCGCGAGCAGGAACGACTTGAGCCGCTGCCGCGCCTGCCTCAAATCGTCTTTGGCCGTCATCCATGCGCGGGCGAGGTCGCGAAATGCCTCGTCCTCGACGGTCGGCACGTACACAGCTGACAGGTCACCGGCCCGTAAGGACCGCACAAGCTTGACCGCATCGCGCCGATCCGTCTTGACGCGCTCGCCGGGCTTTCTGGGAATCAATGACGGCGCGCACACCATGCAGTCGAATCCTTTCTGGACCAGTTTCCGGTAAAGGCCGTAGCCACATGGTCCTGCCTCGTAAACAACGCGTACGTGTCGCGCTTTCGATTGAAGACGCTTGCACAGGCGATCGATATCCGTCTTCGTCGTACCGGTCTTGCCGAGCAGTTCGACCTCGCCCGTGCCGAACGCATAGGCGACAGTGATCGAATCCTTGTGAACGTCGAGTCCTACGTACAGCGTGCTATCGTGTTCCATGCTGGCCTCCGTGCGGGAAATCGCCGGGTGTGGCACCGTCCACACCGTGCGGCTCTGGCAGCGATGCTAACCCGCGTTTGATTCCTCACGGCGGGCCAGCCTCTACCTCACGGAAAGTCATAGTGTCTTAAACATGACCGGTCACTCGACATTGGGGGCTGAATCGTCGACAAAGTATGTCCGGCGTGAGGCGAGAGTCCGCCGTCTAAGGACGGATCACCGTCATCCTGTATGGGCCGCCGTTCGCAGCTGCGTGAGCCACCGCGTCGTTAGCGTCATCAAGGGGGAAGGTTGTGACGTCAAAGTGGCCGAGATCCAGCAGCCCGGCACGGATCAAGCCCGTCATGCGCGTCACTGCTGCGGGCGGATACATCCATTTGCCGCGTATCGTGATGTCGTTGCGCATGATCCACGCATAAGGCAGGTCAAGCCCTTCGCCGCCGAGCATGCCGACGCCACCCATCAGCACGACTCGTCCATAAGCGCGGACGGTCGTGACCGCCGCGCGCACCGTGGTCGTGCTAACCGACGGCGGCATCAGATCAATCACGCAATCGATCGGACAGGGCGCCGCCAGCCGCATCCGTTCGCGGTCCTCTTCTTCACGACCCGAAAGCTTCACGGTCCGGATGCGCTCGCCGAAGCGGCGTTCCAGATCCGCGAGGGCCCGTTCGTTGCGTCCCGGCGCGACCACGCAGCGCGCGCCCATCGCGAGGGCGACGGCGACGCACGCGCTGCCGAAGTTGCCTGTCGCGCCGCTCACGAGCAACGTCTCACCTGCCTGCAAACCAGCTGCGAGCAGTCCGCCGTAGGGCACCAGCATGACATTGAGCGCACACCACCGGGCGACATCGGCCGGAGCGATCTCCCCGATGCGAACGGCGTTTTCCGTCGGCACTCGTACCTGTTCGGCGAAGGGGCCATCGTGAAAATGCCGTTGCAGACGTTTGCCGCCGTCCCCGCGCGCGCTCCAGCCCTGTAGGGCGATGTCGGGGATCAGGGCGTCGTCGCGCGAGCGCACGGTCGGATCGCAGAACACCCAGTCACCCGGCTTCAGATGCGTGGCGTCCGGGCCAATAGCACGCACGCGACCAATCGCACCGCAGCCGGGAACCATGGGCAGGTCAATTGGGTATCGGCGTTCGCCGCTGAAGACTTCGTTCGCGTAGGGCAGCACGGGGGCGGCGGCGACATCGACAATGACCTCGCCTGTGCCGATCAAGGGGGCCGGCATGTGTTCAATCTCGAGTGGCATGCCGAGCGTCTTCAGAATCGCAGCTTTCATTGTCAGTCTCCGGTCAGGGTGATTGGACGAGACCATTCTGGCAGGCGTAGCATTCGTAACAAGGCCTAGCACTATCCTAGGACTTCAGCGTGCCTCCCAAGGCGGAAACGACAATCATGACGACATCGAGTCGAAACGAATTTGGCGATTTCCTGCGCTCACGCAGGGAAAAACTGAGTCCGGACGCGGTCGGACTCAACGACGATCGGCGCCGCCGCACACCGGGCCTGCGACGGGAGGAAGTGGCGGAACTGGCGGGCATCGGCGTGGACTGGTATGTACGGCTCGAGCAGGGCCGAACCGTCAGGCCGTCCGATACCACCCTCGACGCGCTCGCTCGCGCCCTGCGCCTCGGCAAGGTCGAAACAGCACATTTGCGGGCGCTCGCGGGCAACGGCGATCGGGTCGCGTTCACGCGCGAGAGCGTCCCTCCGGCGATCGAACGTCTGGTCGCGCGCCTTGATGTGCCGGCGTACGTAACCGGCAGGCGCTGGGACATCCTGACGTGGAACACCGCCGCTGCGGACCTCCTGGGTTTCGACCGTTTCGCCGAAGCGGACCGCAACATCCTGGTCTTCATGTTTATCGAGCCGGAATCGCGGCGGCTCTTCGGGGCCACCTGGTCCGATGAAGCCCGTCGAATGATTGCGCTCTTTCGCGCGACCCACGATCTCCATGCCGACGATCCGGCGTTTATCGAACTGGTCGAGCGCGTGCGTTCCCGTAGCCGGGAGTTCGCGCGGTGGTGGGACGCGCATGACATCCGCAGCAGTGTGGCCGGCCAGAAAGTGCTCGCGCACCCGCAGCGAGGCACGCAGCGCTACGAATACACGACGTTTCAGGCGAACGATGACCCTGCACTAAAGTTGGCGATCTACACGCCTGTCTGAGCGGTCGTGCGGCGGGAAGCTTGGTGCATTCCAGGGATGGCTCAGCGAGATGCGTCCGCCTTGCTCCTTCCTGTGACGCCACTGCGCCTGGCGCCAGGCAAGTCCATGGGCGAATGCGAATTTGTTGCCAGGTCGTTGCGATATCTGAAAGCTGGTCGCGTACCAGCTAAACAGTTCCGCACATAGCTTGGACGACCGTTATGGAGAAAGGCGACCGGCCCTTGCGGGTCGACATGAGCCAAAGCGTATCGGGCAGTAGACGGCCCGAACCAGTCATTCAGCATGAGGAAATACCCTGTCGTAGGGCGTCCGGTCCAGGTCGGATAACTGCCGTTCAGGAATGACCGGAAAGCTTGCTATAGAGGTTGGCAGGCCAGGCGGCCATGAGAGAATTCTTGTTCGTGCACTTGTCCTCATCGCCTCATGAAGATTCTCGAATACACAGGCCTCGACACTTCACGCGTCAAGGCCAGCTACGACAAGGTGTCCGCGGCCATCGCCCGCCACGACTTCCGGGCTGCCCAAGTCAAGAAGCTCGCCAATCTGAGCCACGGCAAGTTCTACCGGGCGAAGCTGGATGACGCCGACCGGCTGTTGTTCTCGCTGGTGCGCCACGGGGATGAAGTCTGCGCACTGATGCTGGAAGTGATCGCCAATCACGCCTACGATAAGTCACGTTTCCTGCGCGGCGCGGCGATTGACGAGAGCAAAATTCCAGACATCAGCGCTGATGACGCCATCAGGGAGGCGCAAGCTCTACGCTACCTTCATCCCGAGCGTACCGGCATTCACCTGCTCGACAAACCGATCTCGTTTGATGACACGCAGGAGACCATTTACCGACAGCCACCTCCCTTGGTTGTCGTCGGCAGCGCTGGCAGCGGCAAGACCGCACTGACGCTTGAAAAGCTCAAGCATGCCGAAGGTGAGGTCCTCTACGTCACTCACTCCGCCTTCCTGGCGCAGAGCGCCCGCGACCTTTATTACGCCAACGGTTTCGAGCATGGCGCTCAGGATGCCGTATTTCTGTCCTACCGGGAGTTTGTCGAGTCGATCCGCGTTCCGGCAGGACGCGAGGCTAGCTGGCGCGACTTTGCAAGCTGGTACTCGCGTATACGGCAGAACTTCAAGGATGTCGATGCCCACCAGGCTTTCGAGGAGATTCGCGGCGTGATTGCCGCCGGGTCGGGCGGTGTCCTTTCGCGCGACGAGTATCAAGCACTGGGGGTGCGTCAATCGATCTTTCCCGTAGAACGGCGCGACCAACTCTACAATCTGTTTGAGAAGTATCGCGCCTGGCTGGTCGAGGCAAAGCTCTACGACCTGAATCTGGTCGCCCAGGACTGGCAAGCGCTGGCTGCGCCGCGCTACGACTTCGTGGTTATTGACGAGGTGCAGGACATCACCACCGTGCAACTCGCGCTCGTGCTGAAAACCATCAAGAAGCCTGGCCATTTCATGCTCTGCGGGGATTCCAACCAGATTGTCCATCCCAATTTTTTTTCCTGGAGCCAAGTCAAGAGCCTGTTCTGGAAAGACCCGAAACTGGCCGAGCGGCAGGAATTACGCGTGCTAATGGCCAACTTTCGCAACGGCCTGGAGGCCACTCGCGTCGCCAATCAGTTGCTCAAGATCAAGCAGCGGCGCTTCGGCTCCATCGACCGGGAGAGCAACTTCCTGGTCCAGGCCGTCGGCGGCGAGACCGGCCAGGTTACGCTGATACCCGACAAGGACGCCACCAAGCGCGAACTGGACCAGAAGATTCGCCAATCCGCCCAGTTCGCCGTCCTGGTAATGCGCGATGAGGACAAGGCCGACGCCCGCAAGCACTTTGCCACGCCGCTGTTGTTCTCGATCCACGAAGCCAAGGGTCTCGAATACGAGAACATCGTGCTCTACCGTTTCATCTCGGATCACCGGGGCGAGTTCAACGACATTGTCGAGGGCATCGCCAAGACCGATCTGGCGGTCGAGACACTGGATTACAAACGCGCTAAAGACAAGAGTGACAAGTCGCTCGAAGTCTATAAATTCTTCGTCAATGCCCTGTATGTAGCGCTGACGCGCGCCATCAAGAACATCTACATGATCGAGTCGGACACAGGGCATGATCTGTTCGGGTTGCTGGATCTGATCGTCGGCCAGACCAGGATCGAGGCCAGGCAATCCACGCTCGAAGACTGGCAGAAGGAAGCACGCAAACTTGAACTGCAGGGCAAGCAGGAGCAGGCGGAGGCCATCCGCCGCACCATCTTGAAGCAGGTCCCGGTGCCGTGGCCGGTGTTCGATGAGGCCAAGGTCAGGGAACTGCTGATCAAGGTCTTCCGCGAGCAGTCTCCGGGCAACAAGGGCAAGCAGCAACTCTTTGACTATGCCACCTGCTTCGATGAACCGCAGCTCGCCGAGTGGCTGGCAGTTGAGGCGAAATTCGAGCAGGCACGAACCTTTGATCAGCAGCGCGCGGTGTTCGCCCGCAAGAGCTACGTCCCTTTCTTCGCCAACCGCTTCAAGGACATCCTCAGGCAGTGTGACCAGCATGGCGTCGATCATCGTCTGCCAATGAACCAGACGCCGCTGATGGCCGCGGCTGCTGCAGGAAATGTGGCGCTGGTGGAAGCCCTGCTGGAGCGCGGTGCCGACCGCGATGCCGTCGATCACTATGGTCACAATGCCCTGCACTGGGCTTTGCGTCAGGCATTTGGCGATGCAAAGTTTGCTGCTGGCCCGCTGGCGGCAATCTATGAATGCCTGGCTCCGCCCTGCATTGATGTCAGAGCGGGCGATCGCTTGGTCCGCATCGACCGGCATCTGTCTGAATACTTTCTGTTCCAGACCCTGTGGGTATTGTTCAAGGCACGATTCAGCAAGATACGAGGCAATACAGACAGCGCGTTCCAGACCCAAATCATCCTCGATGCCTGGCAACACTTACCCGCTAACATCGCGCGGCCTGAGCGCAACAAGCGCCAGCATCTTTCTGGCGTGCTGGCGAGGAACGAAATCGACAGAGACTATGCCTACAATAGATCCCTGTTCCTGCGCGTATCCACCGGGCGGCACCAGTTCAATCCCAAACTCGCTGTGCGTCGCCGCCAGGGCGAAGAAGAAAAGTGGGTCCCGATCTACACGGCACTCAACCTCCCGTTGATTAGCGAGTTTGCCTACAACGACGGCTGGATCAGCACCTGGGACAATATCGACAAGCTTGTGGTCCTTGCTGGACTACCTGAACGAACCACACCCATCGCGGCTGAACGCTTCGCCGAACGGCAAGCGGCCAAAATGAGGGAGCTGGACGAACGCAGAGCCAATCAACTTGCTGCCAAAGCACGCATTCGTGCAGCCGCCGAAGCCACCCAGAACAGAGCGCCACGATGGGGAACAAAGGAAGCTAAACGGCTTGAAATCGAACGTGTGAAACAAGAAATCGAACGACGAAAGAAGGGTTGACTTGCCGATATTTCTTTTGGGGCGGTTTTCGGCCCATCAAATGTCGTTCGCTCAGCGATCCGGGCGGACATTCGAAGATCCGCTTCGCTCAGTTAAGGGACGTTTCGTCCAACATTTTGTTGGACCCATCATCGGCCATAGCGGTCGGTTGCCGATCGGGCAGCGTGCGGCGGCAGCAGGTCGCTTTATTCCCCCGATCCGCTATCGCCGATCACGGGAATAGTGAACTGAAAAGTCGCGCCGTATCCGGCATTGTTCTCTGCCCAAACCCGCCCACCATGGGCATCGATAATCGAACGGCAAATAGAAAGCCCCACACCCATACCTTCGGGCTTCGTAGTGAAGAACGGTTCGAATAGCCGATCGGCGTGCTGCAGGTCAATTCCTGTCCCGGAATCTTGCACCGAGACGATCACATAGCCGTCGTCGCTGCGCCACGACTTGATCGTCAGTTCGCGCGGCCGGTCTTCGATCGTGCTCATTGCCTGGATACCGTTTGTAATCAGATTCGTGATGACTTGTGCCAGTTGGATCCGATCGCCAAGCACCGCCGGCAGTTTCGAAGCAAGCGTCGCGCGCAGTGCTACATTGTGCTTCAAGACCTCGCGCTGGAGCAGTACCGTGACGTCACTGATCAGCTCGTTGATTTCCAGTCGCGTCATCTCAGGGGCGATCCGCTTTGCGAGCATGCGGACGCGCCTGACGATCTCGGACGCGCGTTGTACATCAGTAAGTATGCGTTGCACGGAGGCTCGCACTTTTTCAAGGTCGGGTACGTCCCGGTCAATCCATCGCAGGCACGCGGCACCATGGGTGGCGACCGCTGCGAGAGGCTGGGCGATTTCGTGGGCCACCGACGCGCCCAATTCGCCGATCGACGTCAAACGAGACACCTGTTGCAGCGCCTCTTCGACCCGCTTGCGCTCGGTGATGTCGGTGCCCGTTTCGAGGGTCGCGATCGGTCGCCCCTGTTCGTCTCGCACCAGGGCCCAACGGCTGGCCACTGCGGCTTCCGACCCGTCGCGCCGGGTATTGACGATCTCGCCTTCCCAACGGCCCGTTTCAATCAAAGTTTTTTTGATGTCCTCGAGTGCTGCAGGAAAACGCGTGTGAAGCAGACGGTCGGCAACGTGGCCGAGCGCCTCGTGTTTCTTCCACCCATAAAGCGCTTCCGCGCCGCTGTTCCAGTAGGTAATTACATCGTCCATATCGCGAGCTACCACGCTGTCGTGGGTAAGGTCGAGAAGCTGTGCCTGCTCACGATGGACCGCTGCCAGTTGGCGAGTCCTATGCACGAGAAAGGTGACGACGAACGATGTCACAAAAAAGGCGGTCAACACTACGATGTCCTGCCGGGCATCTACCCGGAAGGCAAATAGTGGCTGTGTAAAGAAAAAGTTGAGGCAACCAACAGCGATCACCGAGATAGCTACCGATGAAACGAGGCTGCCCATCAGTGACACCAGCAAGACCTCGATCAGGTAGACGAACCCAACTACCGCGACGCCGGCTCCCAAGCGAAAGCATACCCAGGTCGCGATCGCTATGCTGATAGCGCCGGCGAACAGGATCGCGGCAACGGAGCGCGATTGAACGATCCCGTTGGTCGTTCTGGTTGCGTGCATCCCCCGCCAGCCATCGTTCGCAAGGAGATTCTTCATTCGGTTTTTCCCCTTTGAACGGCAGGTCGAAGCGCTGACTCGCCCTCTCGGTCAAGGGACACGGCAAACCATGTGCTCGTCGGACGCGGTACTCGCGAAGTCTGGGAAGCGCATGAACAAGGTTCCCGGCCCCACGATGTGCAGCAGACAGGCATGAAGTTCGAGCGAAGTCAGGGGAGCGGTCCGCTCGCCGGCGGACAGCCCTGATGATAGATCAGGATTGACAGGACGGTCCTCCCCAATGAAAGTAGGGCTAGGGTGAACGCCGAGGTGTTGCCAAGCGCCAGCACAGGCCAGAATGTCCGGGCGACGTCGTCAATTGCGAACGCATACTTTTCTACAATCCATTATTGGGGCGCCCTTTCGAATGGGAGTTCCATCGAGGCAAGGAAGTCGTCAGCATTCCGGTTTCCGGTCGGCTGCTTGTGTCGGATGTTGGCACGATGCTCAACGCTTGCGTAGCGGGCGCAGGAATCGCCCAGGTCATGTCGATCGGGACGGAAATTCTGCTTGCACAGCGAGACCTTGTCGATCTGTTTCCGGACTGGCCGGATGAACGTTTCCCTCTTTATGCGCTCTACCCGTCGCGAAGGCACCTGGCAGCAAAGGTGCAGGCCTTCATCTCGTTCTGCGTCGATGCCCAGATCGCGCCAAATGGAACGTCGGCGCCAGATCGAGCAAAGCGTAATTGACCGCCCTTGAGGCGCTCGCATTCTCCGTCGCGCTGATAAGTGCGCAGAATGACAAGGAACCGGATTGCGAGTAGTTAATGTCCACCTGTCTGAAGCCGCAACCGAAAGGTCGGTAGCTGGCCGGCAGAACGTTTGCAACGTGTCGCGAAGCGGCGTCATGTCGGCAGGCGTCGAATAAACCTTAACGACATATGCCGATCGCGTGAGGCAGTGACGGGCCAGGAATAGACGATCGAATGCGACGCCGATGTACGTCGCGCTCACGTAGCTGCTACATCGATCCCCGCACATCGTGCAGATTCCGGGCACGTCGTCCGTTGTCCATCTGCACGAGAACATGAAAGCCGCCGATTTCCGGCCAGGCGACGAGGTGCCGAAGGAACCCGACGCGATCAGGGCTCGTACTTAGCTCGCCCGAATATCGGGCGCAGTAGCTCATTCGCACCCGTGGGACACTGACGTCCGCCTCCAGGACACCCCGTTCCGATGCCGTTCCAATCCTCGTCTAATATTGCTCAGCCAAGGACGGGGGTTCGAAGCTCAGCCAGCGAGCCCGGTGGCGAAGTCGCGGTACGAGTGCAGCGGGCGGCCCAGAATGCTGACGAGTCGCTCGACATCGCCGACCTCCGGCACCATGCCGTCGCTGACGTAGCGCTCGGCCATCAGGCGCATTTCATACGCCATCCACTTTGGCAGGAAGTTCACCAGATTCTGCTCGAATTGGGCGGGATCGTCCCCGCCGTAGGCAACCGCACGGCCAAGAAGCTCTGACCAGATGGAGACCCCGCGCGGATTGAAACTCACGCAGGAAGGACGTGCCCTTTACGAGCGGACCGGTGCGCTCCTTGCCGAGCTTACCGAGAGCGCCGCTGCCATCACATCCGGTAGCGAACAACCGCGCGGTCGATTGCGCATCAGCGCGCCGGCGCTCTTTTCTCAGCTCGCAATGGGTAAGCTGGTCGCCACGTTCGCGCTCAAATATCCGGAGATTCGACTGGAAGTGACGACGGAAGATCGCCCCGTCGATATGGTCGAGGAAGGGTACGACCTGGTGATTCGGGTCAACCCCGATCCTGACGAGAGCCTGATCGGCCGGGTGTTCCTGCGCGACCGGCTGGTCGTCGTGGCTAACCCGGGCTTGGCGCGACCGGCGGACGAGTCGAGTGTTCCGGCTGTCCTTCGCGGAGGGCATGATCGGATTGCTTCGTGGGATGTCACAGGCCTGAAGGGAAAATCGCGCATATCGATCAAGCCGGTTGCTTACCTGTCGTCGTTGATCATGGTCCGCAATACGGTCCGTCTCGGCGTGGGTGCCGCTAGCCTGCCGCTGTCGCTTGTGAGCCATGACATCGCAGCCGGCAGGTTTACGCATTGGGGTGATCTGGATGGCCCTGACATCGCACTATGGGCGCTTTATCCTTCGCGGCGCTTGCTAAGCCCTCGCGTTTCCGCCTTTCTCGATCACATTAAGGAAGCATTCCCCCTGGGAAAACCCGAGGAATTGGCTGGATTTATAGGATCGGAACCGTGAGACCGGTGCGGACCACAGGTCGCTCTTACGTTGAGTGCTAACGGCTGCGCGCCACCGCGTATGACCATCTCGTGTCAGCCGGAAAGAACGCATCTCGCGGCACCCGGTCCCTTCCCGACGCTTGGCACGTCTGTCAGGACCATCAGTACTCGGGGAGCAGTTCAACCAATAGGCAATTGCCGTCTCGAACGCCTCTGCAAGCAGAATTACGACGCCGGTTACCGACCTCGTACGGGATCAGCGCCTGTAGCCGTGTGAACCATGCAACGTTCGCGTGTTAGTCTCCGATAACGACATGGAGCCTTTCATGCAACGAATGATCACCTATCGTGGCTTCGAGATTCACGTCGAGTTGACTCCGGCTGCGGAGGACACGTTCAACGTGACTGTCCAGATCAAAGGCGGTACCAACCTCGAAGTGCTCGGCGCGCGGGGGGGCCGGATCGCGCTGCGCAACGGCCCTTTTACTGAACGATGGGCCTACCTGGTTGGGGAAGTCGCCGGTCAAGCCGCAATCGACCTGCTGCTTGGCCCGACTGGCTGATTCCATTCCTGTTTCGCCGCCTCGACACACTCACTCGTCCCGCCGAGTACGGTCACTAGCTGCGTTCGACGTCGCACGCACGACGGTCGTCGCCGTTGAGAGCATTGGCGTCAGGCCCAATCTCTCACCGGGAGACGGCGTTCATTTCATTTCAACAGACCATAGGGCCGCTCAGGCCAGGTAGCGGCGATTGTTTTTGAATGCGAGCGTGACGCCCGGCGTCGTGGGATCATCTGTTGTGGCTGTCTCGGGCCGCACGCCTTTGAGTTGCCAGCCCCAACCTCCGGGATCAGACGAACAGGATAAATATATGAAGCTTCGCGTCGGATACGAACTGTCGTACGAGTGCTCACAACCGACGCCGATGATGCTGATGCTGAACACGCACTTTTCGCATGCAAAGGATATTGTCGAGGCAGATCTGCTCGTTACCGATCCGCCGGTGGCGACGAGGCAGTACCGCGACTTGTTCGGCAACCTGTGCACGCGGATAGTCGCGCCCGCCGGGCGTGTTGGCTTGAGCACGACCGCGCTTCTGAATGTGCCAAATGCGATGGAAACGCGTCCGAAAGACGGTTGGGGCCATCCAGTCGAGCAGTTGCCCGACGATACGCTCGTTTTCCTATTGGGTAGCCGCTATTGTGAAACCGATTTGATGGTCGACGTCGCGTGGAAGGTTTTTGGACAGTGCGCGCCGGGCCGCGAGACTGTTCTCGCAATCTGCGACTTCGTGCACCGGCATATCGCATTTGATTACCGGCACGCGCGGCCGACCAAAACCGCAGCGGACGTTTACCGCGAACGAAGAGGCGTCTGCCGGGACTTCGCCCATCTGGGCATCACGCTATGCCGCGCCATGAATATTCCGGCTCGCTACTGCACCGGTTATATCAGCGATGTCGGTTTGCCCCCTGTCGCAGCGCCGATGGATTTCGCGGCGTGGTTTGAGGCCTACGTAGGGGGTAGCTGGCAAACCTTCGATCCGCGTAACAACGCACCGCGCATCGGGCGCGTTTTGATGGCATACGGTCGCGACGCCGCCGATGTTGCGATAAGCAATGCGTTTGGGGCCGCCGTGCTAACGCACTTCAAGGTGCATTGCGATCAGGAATAACCGCGCACAATTGGCCATTGCTGAGCCGACGGGGAATTTTTGAATCCCCTCCCGGTAACGTGAGCATTTGGACCGCGCTGGCCTAATTGATTGCGCGCCTGAGCGTCACCGCGTCGTTCACCCGTTCCACGCGTCAGTCGTTCGGTGGACTATGGGCGACCGGATGCGCGGCGGAGTTTGTCCAGCAAAGCCTACTCGGCGAATGAGCGCTGTGCTCCTGGACGGAGACCACATCGGCGCGTTCTATCTGGCCCTCGACACCACCGAGCCCTCTTGGGACCTGCTGCTCGTCAAAGGGAATATCAAACAGTTCGATGACCCGCGTACCTACGTGCGGATCTCCAGCGTCATGGAGTTCATGGACGGCTTCCCAGGATGCCGGGAATCGATGCAGGCGCATCTCGTCGCCCTGTTCGAAGCCGCAAAATGATCGCACTTTCGTAACCTCCCCGCCGGGCCCCACGGGGTGTTCCACTATCCTCCGTACGAGGCGATGTATCGCTGACAAAAGCGTGTGAAGCGAGCAAGCGGAAAGCTTTGAACCTGAAAAACATGACCCTGAGCGACGCGGCGCCCATCGCAAGCCAGATGAAGTCGTGCGTTTCTCCATGACAGAAGCAATTGTCTGCCGTTGGCGACGCATCGCTTAGGATTGGAGGGCGACGGAAAAATTCTGCCCTTGCCACGTCTGACTCGAGGTCCAGAAGAAGGTGAATGCAAGCGATGAACCGGCCTGGGCTGCTTGCGTGACCAGATCGACGTAGTAGATGCCGAGCGCCGTTGCGGTGGCTTCGCTGTCCTCCGACGTGGCCCAGTCGTCGATCGTCCAGCGCAGGCGGAAAGGCGCAGCCAAAGGGATCCGAATTGTCGTGGCGGCCGGAATCGACGGCAGCGGGCGGTTGAAGTTCCAGATTTCGATATTGCTGCGAGCGCGCGGCGCCTGGCCGGGCTGAGACTGATAACGATCGGCGACGACTTTCAGGTGGTTAAAGACCTGACCGTCCGAAGCGGAGCGAACGAGCTTGATGTATTCGGCGTGGGCCCACGCGAGCGGCATGGCAGAGCCAGTCGGCCCGCCAGTGACGAAGGGCGGGTCTGCCAGATCGGGCAGATCCCACACTTGCTCGGGAAGCAGGCCGCGCGTTCCGGCGAACGCCTCGAGAGCGCGGATGTAGGATGTGGAGTCGCCACCAGCGGCCAATTCGTAATGACCGCGTTCGCCAGTGAGCAGCGGCCAGGGGCGACCAACGCCGAAGGTAGCGCCGTCGTACCAGTCCTCGCCGAGATTGCCTTGACCATAACCGTCGTGGTTGTATCGGTAAAAGGCAGGCCCCTGCGGCAGAATTTTTCTGATTACTGCATCGACTACCTTGACCGAGTTGACGATGATCGGATCGTTCGCGGCGCGAATGCCATAGCGCACCAGTTCGAGAAAACCCGCGTCCACGATGGTGTTTGCGTTGTAGTCTTTCTTCCAGACGGTTACTTGGGCGGTATCTGGATTTTCTGGAAAATTGAAGACGCCATTGACGTGCGTCGGCAAGATTCGAATGTAGTGCTGCGTCACGCCAGGAACCGGTGAGCCTTCCGCAGCGACGCACCATGTCTCTAGATGCGATTCCAGAAAATCCGCGTATTCGAGCAGGAACTGGGCGGTGCTGGCGTCCGCCCATTTAGTAGCCGCACAGACTAGCGCCGCGATGTTCGATGCCAGTGTCGAAGGGGAGTATCCTTCGAGTTCTTCCCATCGTTCCTGCTGAGTCATGGGGCCGTTCTTGATCAATGCGCCTGCTGCGGCCAGCACCATGCCGGTGGGATCGAACTGACGCAGCAGACCGGCTTCGCTCAAGTGATAGGCCAGAATGATTGGAAAGGAATATTCGTCGAGCTGCGAGGCATTATCCCGCCAAGGCTCGCCGTCAATGAAAAACTTTTGCGGAAAGCTACCATCCGCCAATTGCGACGCAGCGAGAAACATCAGCCCGCGTAGGGGCGCATCCTGCGCGCCCGCGGCCAGCAGCGCGAGTGCGCTTTGGCACATGTCACGCGGCCAGACCATGTGGTAGCCGGCAGCGAGGTCCCGCATCGTCTGTCCCCACGGGATGCTCAATGAAGCCACCAGTGCGCCGTCGGCCGTCTTGTCCTCATGCGCGAGCAACACGTTGCGGCTCATGTTGAAAAGCGCATTGCCATCGCCCGTAATGTTCGCCTTGGGCTGGAACGGGTCGCGAACAGCGTCGTTCCAGCCCTGGATGAACGCTTGCTTGTGGCTGTATGTGTCGGCGGGTCCGTCGAAGGGGTAGGCCAGCGCCTCGGATACGGCGGTCAGCGCCTTGTTGGGCGTGCTCTGTGTAATCGGCGTCGGTTCGTCGACGCAAAACGCCAGTGCCAGAACGAATTGATTCTGCCCTGCGCGGTTGATCTCTGCCGTCACGGCGACGTATCCGTCCTTTGCTGCGTCGTAGTTCCAGACCGGCAAGCGCTTGTTTGCGATGATGTCGGTCCAGCCATCGTTCACTCCGACGAAGCCGCAACTCGTCGTGCCGAAGCCGGAGTCGGCGCCCAGCGCGAGCCAGTAATGGTCACGCGTCGCGACCAGGCGATCGCCATTTGCGGTGCTGACGCGATGCGCGGTGTTGCCAGCGCCGTATCCCGCCATGTGAGGTGTCAACAAGGCATAGACGTGCAGTTTTTTAAGGAAATCCTGGTCCCCCTGCAGGGTCGTGCGAACCAGCACGCAGGCCGAACCCTTCTCGGCGATCACGTCCTGCACGACGGTGTAGGGTTGCCCTTTCGCCTCGGATGTGAGCCGGCAGGATAAGGCGGGCGGCTCCGGCCATTCGCATCGATGGTCGAAGTCCTTCTGCGCGTCGTGATAGAAGGTCGACCCGTCGGTAATGATCAGCTGGAAGTCTCGTACCTGAGGGGTGTCGACATCCGGGAAGTAGATTTCCGTGAGGATGCCGCCTGCTGTCGTGTACCAGACCTGGCTCGACAGCGAGTACGCCGTGCCGACGGCGTCTTTGTCCGCGCGGCTCCAGTTCAGCGGATTGCCAGGTGCGCCCGGAGCCGGATTCGATTCAAGCAGATTTGCCATCGCATCTCACTCCATATCTTTGCTTAGATCGATCAGAAATCCACGTGATGAGCAGAAGAGCGGGCATGCTACGCATTGTAGCTATCGAGGATAGCGCCTTTGACGTGCATAGAGAGGCACACGTGGGGCCGCTCAACCAGCGACAGTTCGGAGGGACGCGTGCCGGGCGCGCCTTCCATCACAAGCATGTAGAAGTCGTTTCCAAGTGCGGCGTGTGATCGTGATGACGCCGGCTACGGATCCGCCGCGTCGTTCAGCGGCCTGGGGGGAGTCGGGGCATCGGCCACGAGGCGGACGCGAAGCTGTAAACTTCGCCTGATAAGCCTCTACGGCGGACGACAGCAGCGTGGAATAAGGAGGGAACTGGCGAAGTCGCGTACTTCCGGGTTCGGCCAAGAGGCGTCATTCGCCCCGACCGGTAACCGGACACATAGCAGTGGCATGCGCCCGCTAAGCGACCATTCAACCGCCGGACACGCACCTTGCTTTCTCGGCCTGCCGGCACCGTGGTTGGCGCGACTTAGGTCAACGGCGTCATGGGTTAGGTCGTCCCGCAACAACTTCGCGGATGTATCGCATCTGCGTCGGGAGAGGGTAGCGACGTCCCTGACTGACCGAAGACGTTTCAAGGCTGCCGACATTGTGTCGTGCTACGAGCGTCGCTGGCAGATCGAGACCCGCTACCACGAGTTGAAGCAGTCGATGCTGGGCATGGAGCTGACCCTTCGCAGTCAGACCGTGGAAGGCGTCTACCAGGAATTCTGGGGCGCGCTGATCGCCTATAACCTGATACGTCTGGAGATGGCCAAAGCCGCACTTGCGCCCGGACATGCACCCGATGAAGTGAGCTTCATCCGCGCGTTCCACACCATTCAGTACGAGATGACATGGGCGGCCGTGACGCGCTCGTACGGCAAACTGCCTGCGCTGCTCAAGCGCCTGCGTGAGCGGCTCAGGCAACTTCCCAATGAGAAACGGTCCGGGCGCAGTTGCGCTCGAACCGTCAAATCCCGACCGTTTCGTTATACCGCTCGAGTCCTTAAAAGAGACCTTAACTGAACGGCATTACGCCGTGCAGCGAGTTTTTTCGCGCCTTGCGGGACGCGGGATGGGCCGCGGCAGAGTCATGGGTTAGCGATTGCCTTCCGAGGGTCGGCAAGGCCACTACCTTCGACCTCAACGAGATCGTGAAAAAGCGCAAAGGAACAGACGAAGCAATTCATACCGTTCGTCAGGCAGAGCGTCTAAAAATGCGCTAAGGCAACGCTGAATAAGTACCTGATTTTCGCAAATGCGCACGTAGCGACAAGGCTTTGCGGGGAGCGAAAAGGACTTAATCAGCGTAGCCCTAACGGTTGCGCCGCGTCGCGCCCGAAGGCGATGTGGCGCGAGGTTTGACTGGCATGTCGGACGGAAATCGGGTCAGTTGGTTGGATGGGCAATGCGACCGTACTTTGCCGCGGCACCGCCCGCCATCCGTCGTCCCCGGCTTACATAAAGTTGATAAAGCAACTAGCCATTGGATCTCTCTCGCCACAATTGTCGTCGTTGCGCGACAGAAGTAAGGAAGTCTTTCGAAGCAATGCGGCGTGCACAAGTGAAACCTGATCATTCAATGTTGAAACCGGCAGGTTGATCCGTTTTTGGAAAACGTCGATAAAAATCAATGGTATTTCAACCGAAGGACAGCTTGGTCCGTTCCTTGCTCCTATGGCGAGGATTCGCGCGCGGGTCAGTTGGCGAGCGTTCGAGGGCGCGCCGACCGGATCCTTCCTCATGGACAGGTCGGGCGTGCATGCCATCAATTTCAGAGGGTAAGGATCAGAATGAACCACGGAGCAAACGGGAGACAACCGCTACACGCCGAGCATGATGTGAAAGAGCGGATGCAAGACGGCCGCTCGCATGACGAGAGTCGCAAGGTTGCCTCTCACCCCGTCTCGAACTGGGCGTGGGCGACGGCACACGGTCACTACGACTGGATGGATTCGCACGTGCCGTTTGCCAGTCTTGACTGAAACGGGGCGCAATTACGGTTTGTCCTGGCTGGATCGGACCCTGCGTCGGGACCAACGTAGATCTCACAACATTTGAACTGCCCGGTCGCCCGCCCTTTTCCGGGCGACGGAAATCCACTTGCCTATGGAGGTTTCCGGCGAACGCGGTCCTGTCCAGGGGCTAGCCTTCGATGAGTGCCTTCAGGCGCTTTTCCTTCGGCCGTCTCTGACGGCTGGCGCAACTGCTGTCCGTTTGCGACGCCTTGGTTCGCCAGGCGTCGCGACCCCATACGAGTCCCTGCCTATCATGAACTACCTTCCGATCAAATCCCTGTTGATCGCCAACCGCTCCGAGATCGCGATCCGTGTGATGCGAGCGGCCGCTGAGATGGACATCCGTACGGTGGCCATCTATTCGAAGGAAGACCGACTCGCCCTTCATCGTTTCAAGGCTGATGAGAGCTACCTGGTGGGTGAGGGCAAAAAGCCGCTCGCGGCCTACCTCGATATTGACGACATCCTGCGGATAGCGAGGCAAGCGAAGGTCGACGCCATTCATCCGGGTTACGGTTTCCTCTCGGAGAATCCCGATTTTGCGCAGGCTGTGATCGACGCCGGCATACGCTGGTGCGGCCCCTCCCCGGAAGTCATGCGCGTGCTCGGCAACAAGGTGGCGGCGCGTAACGCGGCGATCGCTGCCGGCGTGCCGGTGATGCCCGCGACGGACCCTTTGCCACGCGATCTCGACGAATGCAAACGTCTTGCGGCGGGAGTGGGCTACCCGCTGATGCTCAAGGCAAGCTGGGGCGGTGGCGGGCGAGGCATGCGGGTGCTGGAAAGCGAGCAGGATCTCGAGACAGCGCTTGCCGCGGCCCGAAGGGAAGCGCTCGCTGCATTCGGCAACGACGAAGTGTATGTGGAAAAGCTGGTGCGCAACGCACGCCATGTCGAGGTGCAGGTGCTCGGAGACACGCACGGTAACCTCGTGCATCTCTACGAACGCGACTGTACGGTGCAGCGGCGTAACCAGAAAGTCGTGGAGCGGGCACCCGCGCCGTATCTCGATCAGGCAGGCCGCGCCGGGCTGTGCGAATCGGCGCTAAGCCTGATGCGGGCGGTCGGCTACACGCATGCCGGCACGGTGGAGTTCCTGATGGATGCGGACTCGGGCAAGTTCTACTTCATCGAAGTCAACCCGCGCATCCAGGTGGAGCACACGGTCACCGAGATGATCACCGGAGTCGACATCGTCAAGGCGCAGATTCGCGTTTCCGAAGGCGGCAGGATCGGCCTCGCCGAAGACACGCTGGATCACGATGGTGCTATCAGCAAACGTGCCGCCGGAGTACCGGTTCAGGCGGAGATTCCGCTGAACGGGCATGCGCTTCAATGCCGGATCACAACCGAGGACCCCGACAATGGCTTTCTGCCCGACTATGGGCGGCTGACCGCTTACCGCAGCGCGGCAGGCTTCGGCGTGCGGCTGGACGCCGGCACTGCGTATGGTGGCGCGGTGATCACGCCGTACTACGATTCGCTGTTGGTCAAGGTCACCACGTGGGCGCCGACGGCCGCCGAATCGATCCGGCGGATGGACCGCGCGCTGCGCGAATTCCGCATTCGCGGTGTCGCGTCGAATCTGCAGTTCCTCGAGAACGTCATCAATCATCCGGCCTTTGGACGAGGCGATGTCAACACGCGCTTCATCGACCTGACGCCCGAACTGCTCGCCTTCACGAAACGTCGTGACCGTGCGACCAAGTTGCTGCGTTACCTCGGGGAGGTGAGCGTCAACGGGCATCCGGAAATGAGCGGCCGTGCACTGCCTGCGTTGCCGCTGTCGAGGCCGGTGATGCCCGCAGTGGACACGGCAGGCCCATTGCCCGCGGGTACGCGAGACCGCCTGCGCGAACTTGGAGCCGAAAGGTTCGCGCGCTGGATGCTGGACCAGAAGCAGGTACTGCTGACCGATACGACGATGCGCGATGCGCACCAGTCGCTGTTCGCCACGCGCATGCGTACCGGCGACATGCTGCCGATCGCGCCGTTCTATGCCCGCGAGCTTGCGCAGCTCTTCTCGATGGAGTGCTGGGGCGGCGCGACGTTTGACGTCGCGCTGCGCTTCCTCAAGGAAGACCCGTGGGAACGCCTCGCGCAGTTGCGTGAACGGGTGCCCAACATCCTTTTCCAGATGCTGCTGCGCGGCTCGAACGCAGTAGGCTATACGAACTACGCAGACAATGTCGTGAGCTTCTTCGTCCGCCAGGCAGCGAGTGCCGGCGTCGACCTGTTCCGGGTCTTCGATTCGCTGAACTGGGTGCGCAACATGCGTGTGGCCATCGATGCGGTGGGTGAGAGCGGGGCCCTGTGTGAAGGAGCGATCTGCTACACGGGTGATCTGTTCGACTCGTCCCGCTCGAAGTATGACCTGAAGTATTACGTCGGCATCGCACGGGAACTCCAGCGCGCCGGCGTGCACATTCTCGGCATCAAGGACATGGCGGGCATCTGCCGTCCACAGGCTGCCGCCACGCTCGTGAAGGCGCTCAAGGAAGAGACCGGTTTGCCTGTTCACTTCCATACGCACGACACCAGCGGTATTTCGGCCGCTTCGGCACTCGCCGCGATCAATGCCGGCTGCGATGCAGTCGACGGCGCGCTCGATGCGATGAGCGGCCTCACTTCGCAACCGAACCTATCGAGCATTGCGGCTGCGCTGGCAGGCAGCGAGCGCGATCCCGGGCTCAGTCTCGATCGGTTGCACGAAGCGTCGATGTACTGGGAAGGTGTGCGTCGCTACTACGCGCCGTTCGAATCGGAGATCAGGGCCGGCACGGCGGACGTTTACCGTCACGAGATGCCGGGGGGGCAGTACACGAACCTGCGCGAACAGGCTCGTTCGCTCGGGATCGAACATCGCTGGACGGAGGTGTCGCGCGCCTACGCGGACGTCAACCGGATCTTCGGCGATATCGTCAAGGTGACGCCGACCTCGAAGGTGGTCGGCGACATGGCACTGATGATGGTGGCCAACGATCTGAGCGCGACTGACGTGTGCGATCCGGCGAAGGATATCGCTTTCCCCGAATCGGTCGTGTCGCTGTTCAAAGGGGAACTCGGCTTCCCGCCCGACGGCTTTCCGGCGGAGTTGTCGAGTAAGGTCTTGCGGGGCAATCCGCCCGCGCCATATCGGCCCGGCGATCAGCTTCCGCCAGTCGATCTGGACGTGGCGCGCGCGCAAGGCGAGGCTGCCTGCGAACACCCGCTCGATGACAGACAGCTCGCTTCGTACCTGATGTATCCGAAGCAGACGGCCGACTACCACGCACACCTGCGCGCGTACAGCGACACCTCCGTGTTGCCCACGCCGGCGTTCCTGTACGGCCTGCAGCCGCAGGAAGAAGTCGCGGTGGATATCGACGCGGGCAAGACACTGCTCGTGTCGCTGCAGGGACAGCACGCCGATGTCGACGAGGGCATGGTCAAGGTCCAGTTCGAATTGAACGGACAGTCACGCACGGCCGTCATCGAGCAGCGCAGTACCGTGCTGGCGGGGCCGGCGCGTACGAGCCGGCCGGTTGCCGATCCAGCCAATCCACTGCATATCGCAGCGCCCATGCCGGGTTCGATTGTGACCGTCTCGGTTCAACCCGGGCAGCGCGTCTCAGCCGGTAGCACGCTGGTCGCCCTGGAGGCGATGAAGATGGAGACGCACATCGCGGCCGAACGTGACTGCGAAATCGTTGCGGTGCACGTATTGCCGGGTGACCGCGTAGCTGCGAAGGATCTGCTCATCGAGGTAAAAGCGGCGAGCGATTGAAGTAACGAACATCTGAGGTGGGGTAGGCCCGCTCGGGCATAGAACAAGTCTATGCAGAAAGCCCAGGCGAGTCGCCCCGCTTTATTGGATGTCGACGCGAGCCTTGCTCGGGGGCTCGACGCTCTTCATCCCGTGCTCATATGCGAGACGCGCGTCCTTGTCGCCATGGAAGCGTTCATCGAACTTGACCTGAGAGTCCTCGTTTCCCATGCCGGCCGACTGGCCGAGGTAATAGGCCGCCTGGATCGCGACATCGCGATCGGGATAGGCCACGTAGTGGTAGCCCGCAGCACTGGTTGTCAGTACGCCGGCAATTAGCAGGATCAAACCCATTATTGACTCTTCGTTGTGATCGATCTTTCCCAGATTCGATTGATCACGCTTGGCTGCAGCAGTTTTCGGCGACGAGGTCCGTGTTTTCCGAGGTGATGGCCACGGTGACGGCGATGCGTCCAATCGCCGGAGTCGACGTTTGACCAAGGGCGTCTGAAAAGCGTGGAGCCGGACATATTTGGCCCAAGGCGGCAGGAAGCCGGCGTAACCCGGATCGCGGCCAGATCGAAAGACCCGGCCCCAGGATAGAGAAATGGAATTTTTAGGTGAAATAGTTGATGGCGCAACTAGGTACAACCCGAGGTTTTCCCGGTCCGCGCACAGCGGCCGTGTGCGTCGATGCAACGTGGAACTATCGGCGCATCCGATAGAAGATATCACAACTACAAAGTTGTGATATCTACCACGTGCGTTTACCATACAGGGTTGACCGGACCGCGTTGAACGTTTGTCCGGACACGCCAACGAATGGAGGCTCGGATGGAGCAAGGCGCCCGCCAGCAAGACGAAAAGCTCGATGTCAAAACCACGACCTGTTACATGTGTGCGTGCCGCTGTGGCATCCGCGTCCACATGCGCGACGGGGAGGTGCGCTACATCGACGGCAACCCGGAACACCCGTTGAACCAGGGCGTCATCTGCGCCAAGGGTTCGTCGGGGATCATGAAGCAGTATTCACCGGCGCGCCTGACGCAACCGCTGATGCGAAAGCCTGGCGCGGAGCGGGGCACCGCGCAGTTCGAGCCCGTCTCGTGGGAGGTGGCGCTCGACATGATCGAGAGGCGCCTTGCGCATCTGCGCGCGACCGACCCGAAGAAGTTCGCCCTTTTTACCGGACGCGACCAGATGCAGGCGCTCACGGGCCTGTTCGCGAAGCAATTCGGCACGCCCAACTACGCGGCCCACGGCGGCTTCTGCTCGGCGAACATGGCTGCGGGCATGATCTACACGATCGGCGGTTCGTTCTGGGAGTTCGGCGGCCCGGACCTCGATCACGCGAAACTGTTCATCATGATCGGAACGGCCGAGGACCACCACTCGAATCCGCTCAAGATCGCCCTCTCGAAGTTCAAGCGCGCAGGCGGCCGCTTCATCGCGATTAATCCGATCCGCACCGGCTATGCGGCAATTGCCGACGAGTGGGTGCCGATTCGTCCCGGTACGGATGGGGCGCTGTTCATGGCGCTGATCCACGAAATGATAAGGACCGACTCGTTCGACCATGAATTCGTCAAGCGATACACCAACGCCGGCGAGTTGCTCGATATGCGGGCCGACAGTGATTCTTTTGGGCTGTTCGTCAAGGATCCGTCGGCGCCCGAAGTCAACCCGCTGTATCCGCAGAACCATATGTGGTGGGATGTTCATACCCAGCAGGCGGTCGTCCACCATGCCCCCGGTGCAGAGCCGGCGCTTGACGGGCACTATGCGTTGCCCGACGGCAGTCCGGTCTCACCGTCCTTCTCGATGCTGCGCAAGCGTGTCGCGTACACGACGCCTGAGTGGGCGGAGGGCATTACCGGTATCCCGGCAGAGACGATCCGGCGCATTGCGCGCGAAATGGCGCAGACCGCGCGCGACCACAAGATCACGCTGCCCATTCCGTGGACCGATTCGTGGGGCGTGAAGCACGAAACCGTGACGGGCAATCCGGTCGCGTTCCATGCAATGCGTGGGCTCGCCGCGCACTCGAACGGCTTCCAGTCGATCCGCGCGCTGGCCGTGCTGATGTCGTTGCTCGGCACCATCGACCGGCCGGGTGGATTTCGCCACAAGTCACCGTATCCGCGCGCGGTACCGCCGTCGGCGAAACCGCCCAACAGCCCGAACGACGTCAAGCCGAATACCCCGCTTCCTGCCGGGCCGCTCGGCTGGCCCGCTGCACCCGGCGACCTCTTCATCGACGAGGCGGGCGAGCCGGTTCGCATCGACAAGGCCTTCTCGTGGGAATACCCGCTCGCCGTGCATGGCCTGATGCACAACGTCATCACGAACGCATGGCGTGGCGACCCGTACCCGATCGACACGCTGCTGATCTTCATGGCCAACATGGCCTGGAACTCGTCGATGAACACCAGCGAGGTCCGCAAGATGCTGGTCGACCGCAGGCCTGACGGGCAGTACAAGATCCCGTTCCTGGTCGTGTGTGACGCGTTCCAGTCGGAGATGACGGCCTTCGCCGATCTGATCCTGCCGGACACGACCTACCTCGAGCGGCACGACGCGATGTCCATGCTTGACCGGCCGATTTCGGAGTTCGACGGTCCGGTGGATTCCGTGCGTGTGCCCGTGCTTGCGCCAACCGGAGAGTGTCGGCCGTTCCAGGAGGTGCTCGTCGAACTGGCGAGCCGGCTGAAGCTGCCTGCGTTCACAACAGCCGACGGCAACCGCAAGTTCAAGGACTATCCGGACTTCATCGTCAACTTCCAGACCGCGCCGGATTCGGGTGTCGGCTTCCTGATCGGCTGGCGTGGCAAGGATGGCGACAAGGCGCTCGTGGGTGAGCCCAATCCCAGGCAGTGGGAGGAGTACGCGAAGAACAACTGCGTCTTCCACTACACGCTGCCCGAAGAAATGCAGTACATGCGCAACGTCAACGGGCCGTACATGAAGTTCGCGGTCGAAAAGGGGTTCCGCAAGTTCGGCGAGCCGATCATCATTCAGCTCTATTCGGATGTGATGCAGAAATTCCGCCTTGCCGCGCAAGGCAGGACGGCGGGGCGGCAGCCGCCCGAACACCTGCGCGCTCGTGTCGAAAACTATTTCGATCCGCTGCCGTTCTGGTACGCACCGCTCGAGCTTGGCGCCACCGACCTTGAGCGTTATCCGCTCGCCGCGGTGACGCAACGCCCCATGGCGATGTACCACTCGTGGGACTCGCAGAACGCGTGGCTGCGACAGATCCACGGCGAGAACTATCTCTACATGAATCCGCGCATGGCGCAGGAAAACGGTATCGAGGACGGCGGCTGGATCTACGCCGAGTCCCAATGGGGGAAGGTCCGGTGTATGGCGCGCTACAGCGAGACTGTTGAGCCGGGCACGGTGTGGACATGGAATGCGATTGGCAAGGCGGCGGGCGCGTGGAATCTCGGGCCCGATGCCAATGAGTCGCAACGGGGTTTTCTGCTGAACCACCTGATCACCGAAGAACTGCCTGACGGGGACAGCGAGCGGCGCTTCTCGAACTCCGACCCGATCACGGGACAGGCCGCGTGGTACGACGTGCGCGTGCGCGTCTATCCCGCCGAGGCGGACGCCGACCACACGCTGCCGCAGTTCAAGCCGATGCAGCCGCTGCCGGGTTCCACTGGACCGGTGGCGAAGGTTCAGGCGTATTTCGCGGGCAGCGGCAAGTTCGCGGAGCGTCTGCGCAATTCGGTGAAGCGAAAGTAAGGAGGACCCTGATATGACGCAAATGGCGCTGGTGATTGACCTGAACGTCTGTGTGGGATGCCACGCATGCGTGACGAGCTGCAAGGAGTGGAACACCTCCGGGCAGGCGGGGAGCCTCTCGGATGTGCGTCCGTACGACGCCGATCCGTCCGGCACCTTCTTCAACCGGGTGCAGACCTACGAAGCGGGCGAGTTTCCGAATGCCGACACGATCCACTTCCCGAAGTCGTGCCTTCACTGTGAAGACCCGCCGTGCGTACCGGTGTGCCCGACCGGGGCGAGCTTCAAGCGCAAGGAAGACGGGCTCGTGCTGGTCGACTATGACAAGTGCATCGGCTGCAAGTACTGCTCGTGGGCCTGCCCGTACGGCGCGCGCGAGCTCGACGAGGAGCGCAAGGAGATGACGAAGTGCACGCTGTGCGCGGACCGCATCTACAACGAGGCATTGCCCGAGCGCGATCGCAAGCCGGCATGCGTGCTGGCTTGCCCGACCTCCGCGCGCATCTTCGGTGATATTCACGATCCCGAGTCTGACGCCTCGAAGGCGATCGAGGCGCGCGGCGGCTACCAGCTGATGCCGGAGTGGGGGACGAAGCCGTCCAACCACTACCTGCCCCGTCAGAAGACCGCAAGCAGTTGCGGCAGCGGCTCGTGCGGATGCAAGAGCGAGGAGTCCGCGAGCTCACCTGCTGACGCGATCGAATACGGTGAGCCCATCAACCTCGTTGACTTTGCGATTCAGCGCGGCACACCCGCGATGGCGCGCGAGAAGGCGCTCGGGAAACAGATGGACTCGGGCAAGCTGAACCTGGCTGCGCTTGCTACGCGAGTGAAGTCGGTGTTTGCGCGCGTGCGGCCCGCAGCGACGCAGGAGTTTTGAATGAGACCAGCATTTTCCGTAGTTTTTCTGACCACGCTTTCCGGTGCCGGGCAGGGGCTGCTCATCGCGCTGTTCGGCGTCGAGCTGTTCATGCGGATGCATCCGGAATCGTCGGCGCTGTTCCATGTGCCGCAGCAGTTCTACGTCTGCGGCACCGGCCTTGCGCTCGTGCTCGGCGTTCTGGGGCTGGTCGCTGCGTTCTTCCATCTGGGTCATCCGGAACGTGCGTGGCGCGCAGTCGCCATGTGGCGCACGTCGTGGCTTTCGCGCGAGTGCCTGGCGCTGCCCGTGTTTCTCGCGGCCACGTTCCTGTACGGTCTGGCGCACTGGCTGGACACGCCCTGGTCGATCACGATCGGTGCGATTGCAGTTCTTGCGAGCGTAGCCCTTTTCGTGTGCACCGCCATGATCTATCAGTGCCTGCGCTTCCTTCAGGAATGGGCGACGCCGCTCACGCTGGTCAATTTCGTACTGCTCGGCTGTGCATCGGGCCTTACGATTGCCACCGCCTGTGCTGCACGGCTGGCACCTGACATCGTGCCGGCTTTGGCGGTCGCGGCTTGTGTCCTGACGGTGGCGGGTTGCGTGAGCCGTGTCGCCTCACTGGCGCGCAATGAGCGCTTGCATCCACGTTCGACGCTGCAAAGCGCGACGGGCATCAAGGCCGAGAAGCTCACACAGATTTCGCGCGGCTTTACGGCAAGCGCCTTTAATCTGCGCGAGTTCTTTCACGGCCAGACCGATGCAACGATGTGCTGGGTAAAGTGGGGCTTCCTCGCGAGTGCATTTCTAATGCCCCTCGGACTGCTCGCGCAAGCGTTGCATCCGATGTCCGCGAAGCTGCTCCTTGATGCGTGCGTGATTCAGTACGTCGGCCTTCTTGCCGAGCGCTGGTTCTTCTTTGCCCAGGCTCGCCATCCGCAAAACCTGTACTACCAGCGGGCGGCGTGATCGCTATATCGGCGGCGGCCTCGGTGGCCTCCGCTTGAGAGAACGCGTTTCTCACGCGGTACACCGCGACGCCGACTCCTGCCAGTTCAGCTATTTTCTCGCGGCACTCGCCCGGCTGGTTGCCGGGCAAGTCCTTGTCGCCGCTAACAGGAGTCTTCCCATAGGCAGAACATTTGGCTTACATCTACACAGCGCGAGCCTCCATTTGTCGCGCCGCGGGCCGTCCGGTCGCGATCTTTGCCGGCGCCGGCGCTGTGGTTGCTCCCCCGGCGCGGGATCGCAACAACAGCGCGTTGGTCTCGGCGCGCAATAGCGTGAAGACGCAAAGCGTCTCGACCAGTCTGTCGCTTTGCGAATTCAACCTCTCGGCCGCTGAGGTGTTTTCTTGCACCAGCGCAGCATTCTCCTGCGTCACGTCGTCGAGTTGCTCGACCGCCTGACTCACCTGCCCGATGGCTCCCGACTGCTCGAACGACGCGGTCGCGATCTGACCGACCAGATCCGTCATCGCCTCCACCTGCGACACGATATCTTCAATCGTCTCGCCTGCCGAATCGACCAGCCGCGCGCCTTCGTCGATCTGACCCACGCTATCGGCGATCAGCGCCTTGATCTCCGTGGCCGCCTGCGCACTGCGTTGCGCGAGCACCCTGACCTCGCCCGCGACCACCGCAAAACTGCGTCCTGCCTCGCCCGCACGGGCCGCTTCAACTGCCGCATTCAGGGCGAGAATATTGGTCTGGAAGGCGATGCCGTCGATGACGGACACGATGTCGCCAATCCTTCTGCTCGCTTGCGTGATTTCCTTCATGGTAGATATCACTTCGCCCACCACCTTCCCGCCCGCCTGCGCGGTGTCCCGGGTCCGTGCCGCCAGTTCGCTAGCCTGCCGCGCGGTCTCCGCATTGTTTCTGACGGTGGCGTTGACCTCTTCCATCGAGGCCGCAGTCTGCTCGAGGCTGGCCGCCTGCGTCTCAGTGCGCGACGAGAGATCGAGCGTGCCCGATGCAATCCCTGCCGTCGCCTGCTGCATCGCGTGCACGCCGTCGCGTACGTCCATGATGGTGGCCCGCATGTTGATGCTCACCCGGTTCAGTGTGCGCACAACATCGCCAATCTCATCGCTACGCGGGCTGCCGAACTCGGCGCTCAGATCACCCGCGGAGATCTCTGTTGCAAACTGGACCACTTCTCGCAAAGGCGCAACGATGGCGCGCAACAGATAGGCACCCACCGCGACGGTGGCCGCCAGTAGCCCGCACAAGGCCGCCCAGAATGACAGGGAAGTCACCTCGCCATTCAACGCAAGCAGCCCTGCGGTTTCGATCAATCCCAAAGCAGTAACCGCGCCCCAGATGTGCCGTCTGAGACCGAGCGCGCGAATGCTGCTGGTCGCTCTTCCCAGAAGGCTCATGCGCGCGAGGCGCCCCTGCTTCCACCCGAATTTCTGCCGACCGGACCTTACTACGCGATACTGCGCCTCGGTCCTGCTGATCTCCTCAGCGGAGGCCTTCTCAAGCACCAGCAAGAAGCCGATATGCTGGCCGTGCGAGAGCAGCGGCGACGCATTCATGCGGCTCCAGTAATCCACTCCATTCCTGCAGGAAACGTTGACGACGCCCGTCCAGGGCTTACCACTACGCAGTGCGGTAGCGAAGTCCACCACGACTTGCAATGGTACGTCTTTGAGCCGCTCTGCTGGCGGCATTGTCTGGAGTTCCTGGTTCGTGTACCCCGTCACGCGTTGATAGGCCGAATTGGCGTAGACGACACGAGACTGTACATCGATACAGATCACCATCAATTCTGAACCGAGAGTTCCACTAGCCCTCATTGGATTGCCGGGTCCGCCAACCATGCTGCTCCTCCTTGTTTTGTTGTTAAGTAATTCAACTAAATGGTTGACTCTGCACAATGCGAGTCCTGGGCATGATATTACCGCGCTTTGGTCTCGCGAAATTCAGTGGGGGAGCAGCCGAACTTCATCCTGAACCAACGCGTAAAGGCGCTCGGCTCGGAAAAGCCAAGCAGGCCCGATATTTCCGACAGCGGACGTTCTCGACGCTCCAGGTATCTCAGCACGAGTTCCCCCCGTACGGCATCGAGGATCGACAGGTAGCTCACGCCTTCCTTTACCAGATGGCGGTGCATGGTTCGACGGCTCATGCCGAGCTGGCGCGCGATAGTGTCGTTCGAACTGCGCCCGGACGGCAGGAAGAGAAACACCAGCTTGCGGACCTCATCCGACAGTGGTACATCAGACTCCGTATCCACACTGCCGAGATATCGCCGGACATATCGGCCCATCACCGGGTCGGCGGACGGAAGAGGCAGGTCGAGGTCACGGACGTCACAAACGATGCCCGAAAACGGCTGGCCAAACTTGACTCCGCTCCCCAGGACGCGAGCATGAATAGCACGACTGCGGGGTGCTTCGTGAGTAAAGCAGATCGTCTTCGGTTGCCAGTCGTCACCGAGGAAGAAGCGCAGCAGGCGCACCATGACGGCGACGGCCAGTTCGGTCACCTGCCGTACCGGCACGACCGCGCCGCTCAGCAGTTCCTCACGGATGATTGCGACGTCACCTTCTTCCTCGATCGCGATGAACAGTGCTTCGTTATGAAGATGGCGAAAGCGCGCGGCAGCGTTAAGCGCGTGGCGCAGTGTGGGCTCGTCGCGCACGTAGAGCGCAAGCGGGCCCAGATTGGATGCGCGCCGCGTCTGAGCCATGGTCAGCCCGAACGCTTCAATGCCGCTTCGCAGCGCGGAGAGTTCGAGCAGCAACGCGACCCGGTCGGCCGGAATCTTGAGGTCGGACTCGGTAAGGCTGGCAGCAGGCAGCCCCACTTCTGCCATCAGGCGATATGGGTCGAGTCCTGCCGCGCGCGCGGTTTCAGCGTACTGCGTCAGGCTGGCGCTGCGAACGAGTTTCGGCATCGGGGTCTTCCCGGGGTGGCCCAAAAGGATAAGCAAGTGACCCACAATGTCAAGCGACGCAGAGGGCTGCTCCATAGACTGGAGGTCATAGCGTGACACGGAAGCGGTGCAGGCAGGGGCTTCGTGCGACACGTGTTGATCCCGTACAGGAGAGTATGTCGATGACATTCAACGAAGCAACAGCCACACCGGTTTGTGATGCCCTGCGCGCGACCGGCAACTGGAATCCGAACTGGGAACCCTTTGCGGAACTCGATGCCGCATGGACAGAGAAATTCATGGTCATGGCGATGGCTCCGATCACCTCGGGCGTGCTTGATGCGAAGACAGTCGAGTTTCTCGCTATCGCCGTTGATGCGTCTTGCACGCACATGTATGGACCCGGGGTGCGACGTCATATCCGCAGGGCACTGGAACTCGGCGCGACCCGGGAGGAGATCACCGCTGTCTTGCAGTACGTGTCCGTCCTTGGTATCCATTCGATGAGTCTTGCTGCACCCATCCTGATTGACGAGGCCGCTGCGCACGAGCAAAGCCTGGTCGGCAAGGCGGGTGCGTGCAACAAGTGAATGCCTGCTCATAGCGATCCAGTGTGTCGGAACAGGCCTGCAATCCTCGTGGTTGCAGGCCGTTTTTCTGTGCACCCACTGAAGCGCAACTGCACGAGGGCGACCGAATGTGGGGACCACTCGGTTGAGACTCGCTCAACGGAATGGTCTCGGGGGAAGAGGCTGTCCGGGCAAAGCGGACAAGTGGCAGTGGGGGCGCTAATTGGTGTGTTGCCGGAGCTAACGGCTGGTTGTAATTTCAACTTCTGGCTTGTTGGGAAAACCGGCTGGTGTGGTTACCCGTAGCTGTAGACACCGTGGCCGGTCTTTCGACCGAGGCGGCCGGCCGCAACCAGTTCGCGCAACAGCGGGCAGGCACGGTACTTCGGATCGCCGAAGTCTTTGAGGAACACGTCCAGCACCGACAGAACGACATCGAGGCCAACGAGGTCGGCCAGCGCGAGCGGGCCGATCGGGTGATTGGCCCCAAGCTTCATGCCGGCGTCGATTTCGTCGGGGGTGGCGACGCCTTCGGCCAGCACGAAGAAGGCTTCATTGATCATCGGCACGAGAATCCGGTTGACCACGAACCCAGATGAGTTCTTGACTCCGATGGGCGTTTTGTCAAACCGTACGGTCAACTCGCGGATTGCCTCGGCGACCGCTTGGCTCGTGCGCACGCCACGGATAATCTCGACGAGCGGCATCATCGGCACCGGATTGAAGAAGTGCATGCCGATAAACCGCGACGGATCAGCGAGTGTCGCGCCCAGCGCCGTGATCGAGATCGACGAGGTATTCGACGCGATGATGGCGTCGGGTCGAGCCACGGCTTCGATCTGCTTGAGGATGCGGACCTTTAAATCGTTGTTTTCGGTGGCGGCTTCGATCACAAGGTCGACGTCGACGAGCCGCTGATAGTCGGTCGATGTCTCGATCCGGGCGAGGGAGGCCGCGCGTGCGTTCGCGTCCAGCTTCCCCTTTGAGACCAACCGCCCGAGGCTGCTGATCAGGGTCGCCACGCCCTTGGACAGGGCCGCTTCGGTCACGTCGATCATGACCACGTTCAGGCCGGCCACGGCAGCGGTCTGGGCGATGCCATTGCCCATCGCGCCCGCGCCGACGATGCCTACACCTTCGATTTTCATCTGGAGGAATTCACTTACTGGATGTTTTCGAAGATGGCCGCAATGCCCTGACCGCCTCCAATACACATCGTGACGAGCGCGTAACGGCCTGCCGTGCGCTTCAGTTCATACAGCGCCTTGACGGTGATCAGTGCGCCCGTCGCGCCGATCGGGTGTCCGAGCGAGATGCCTGATCCATTAGGGTTGACCTTGGCAGGGTCGAGCTGCAACTCCTGCGTGACGGCGCAAGCCTGCGCGGCAAATGCCTCGTTCGCTTCGATGACGTCAATGTCGCCGATCTGCAAGCCCGCACGGTCGAGCGCGATCCGGGTTGCCGGCACGGGGCCAATGCCCATGTAGCGCGGATCGACACCTGCGTGTGCGTAAGACACCAGTCGTGCCATCGGCTTGATGCCACGCCGCTCGGCGGCTTGCCGGTCCATCATCAGGACGGCGGCCGCGGCGTCGTTGATACCCGATGCGTTACCGGCCGTGACGGTGCCGTTTTCCTTCTTGAAGACAGTGTGCATGGCAGCGAGTTCGGCCGGGTCGATTTCTGTGCGCACGTGCTCATCGGTATCGAACACGACTTCCTTGCCCTTGACCTTGCGCTTGATCGCGAGGATCTGTTCCTTGAACCGGCCCTCGGCGATCGCGTGCGCCGCGCGACGGTGCGATTCCAGGGCCAGTGCGTCCTGCTGCTCGCGCGTGATGCAGAATTTCTGCGCCACGTTTTCAGCGGTGACGCCCATGTGGACCGTTTCGAACGGGTCGTTTAGCGCGCCAAGCACCATGTCGATCAGTCGACTGTCACCCATGCGGGAGCCGAATCGCGCGTCCGTGGAGATATAGGGCGCGCGGCTCATGTTCTCGGCGCCGCCACCGATGGCTACTTCGGCGTCGCCGAGAAGGATGGATTGTGCTGCGGAGATGATCGCCTGCAGGCCGGAACCGCACAGGCGGTTCACGGTGAGGGCAGGGGTTGATTCGGCGATCCCACCGTTAATGGCAGCGACCCGCGAGAGATAGAGATCCTTGGGTTCGGTCGGGATGACATTGCCGAAAACGACGTGTCCAACCTGGTCACCGGCAACCCCCGCACGCGCGAGGACTTCGCGCACAACGAGCGCTCCGAGTTCGGTCGTCGGAATGTCTTTCAGGCTGCCGCCAAATTTACCGATGGCGGTACGCACACCGCTGACAACTACTACTTCTCTTTCCATTACAAAACTCCCTGAATGTTGGTGTCCAAGAGACCTGCGTGGTTGGTCCGGTCTGGCGAGAATATCGTGGGGAATATCGAATCCGATTGATATAGCAACGATATGCGCCTTGAGCACGGGGGCGCGGCATCCCAAATAGATGGGGTGACGGCGATGCTGGGGAATAGCCGAAATCAACCGCTGATGGCTGATTATGCTACAGCTCGGGGACTCGGTGTCCCGTTGTAAGACAGAAAGGAGAAAGTGCGGTGTCTCTCCCAGATTCCACGGGGACTTCTAGCTTGAAGGAGATAAATCAACGAATAAGGGTGTGATAACAATCTGAAAGGATAGATCGGACCCGCATGCCCTCCAGATTTCGGGAAAATTGCCGTTAAAGTTGGAGCGGTAAGTATGAGTTCGTTTGACCGACGCAGCTCTGCAAGGTAAATGCGATGCGCAATTCCTCGCGCGTGGCTATGTCCACCCCGACACGTCGACCGCTGTACTGACCGCGGTATTCCTCGTTTCGCTATTTCACTTATCTGGACCGGCATAGGTCTGATGCTGCATGGGGTGCTCAAGTTTGTTGCCACTTCACCCGATGATGATGTCGGGGTACTGCTATGTCGCTACGTAGCATTCGCAGGTTCGCTCGGCCGGGCGCGGCGCTGGAGATAGTTTCGCTAAAGGAGTGAACAAGATGGCGGTTGAAGATTTGACAGACGACGAGTGGGCGCTAATCGAGCAGCTGTTCTATGAGGAACCGACGCAGAGCGCACCACGTGGTCGACGACGCATCGAAGCGCGCGCGGTAGTCAACGCCGTGTTATGGCTGCTCTCGACGGGCAAGAGCTGCAACGCGTTGCCGGGCCGCTACCCCTCGTCGCCGACTTGCCGTCGCCGTTTCGACCAATGGCGGGCCGATGGCACGCTCGCTGAAGTGATCAAGCTGCTTGGCGAAAGCGGCCGCGACATCTCGCTCGACCGCGCCGGTGCAATGACGCTCAAGCGGCCGGCTCAGCCTCAGCGGCCTGGCCAGAACCATACGCGCGGCGCATTCTGGGCCAATCCGGCGCCCTGGCGAGCGCCGGTCAAGACGCCCTGACGCGACAATCCTTCCGCTAGACCGGTCCGCCTCGCAACTCGAAGGAGGCCAGGTGCGCAAGGCTTTTGAGCCGATTATCTCCCGTATCGTTTCCACTTATATTGTTGTCGCATCCTCCAATACATTGACAATTCAACATATTAAGTGACTACTGGATCAGATGCGACGGAACGTCGCTCTTGCGTTTGTGCCACGCATGTAATCTTACAGATGGTAAGGCAAGAGGCACAACGCAGGAGGTCATCGTGGTTGAAAGAGTTGGCAACGAAGTTCACTGGGATCCGCTACTAGCAATCGCCAGCGAGGAACTCGGGATTAACTATCTAACGGAGTCAGGCAAAGTCACGACAGACATTCGGCTCGTCCGGATATCGAGTCTTGCTAAAGCCCTTGAGCGCGCCTACGACTTTGGCTTGTTGGTGGGCCACAGCGTCAGTCGGGCCGAACAGGTGAAGACGAAGCGGTCCAAATTGACTTGTCGCGCGGAACAGGATTGGGTGCGGGCCGCGGCTAACGACATTCTCAGCACCTATTTGAGTTAATGCCGAAAGCAGGAGGTAATGATGGGCGGTAGAATCATAACTGGGAAAAAACTGGTGGATATCCGGATGCTGCGGGTCTCGGGCGTTGCTAACGCGCTGGAGCTGGCCTACCAGACGGGGCTCTTCGCTGGTTATAGCGTAAAAGGGTCCGAGGGAGCATAAACGGGGGGTACTGGTCTCTCCAACCTGAAGCGGATCCAGCCTGCAAGCGAGTTATGCCGTCATTCTTTTTCATTGAAACCAGGTTATGAACGCATCCAGAAACGATGATAAAACAACGATATGCATAGATTTTGTAGACGTTCGCCGCTGTCCAATTATAGGTGTGTAAAAATCGGGCGACGTGTAAGACGTGCTACCGGTGCTGCAGGATGGTGCAGGTCAAACAATATCATCGGCATTAGGCTCGGCGGACGAGCGACAGCATCAGCAACGCGGCGACGCCCGGTTACGACGTCGAAAGTCCGGTCGACTCCGAAAGCTCTGGCCAATACACCGGTGCACGCTCCCTCCCGAGCGGGTATCGACCACTATTCGAATCTCACGCACTCAACGATCTCGTCGGCGGTCCTGCCGCGTAATCTCGCCCCGCTCTCGAAAGCTTCTCCGGGCGTAGCCCATGGTGCGCCGACTCCGCGGCGGAGACTTATAATTCCGCCACATAAAGCCAACGAGGAGTAGCGCCATGGCAAAAAGGTCTTACGAAGAGATTCAGGCACAGATTCTGGAATTGCAACAGGAAGCACAGGAAGCGCGCATTGATGAGCGCAATGACGCCATCAAGAGAATTCTCGCGGAGATGGCGCGTTTCGACATTACGGCCGACGAGCTACGCGGCCCGGTCCCAGCCGGACGCGTAGGTACGCTGGCAAAGAATGGTGGCGTGGCAAAAGGTGCCCAAAAGGAGGCGTCGGTCGCGACTAGCGCCTCCGACGAGTCTCCAGCCGTCAGAATGCTCCTGGACGCCGGCATCGATTTCCGACGCAAGTCGCCGACACCGATTGCCCCACCAGCCCAGGGAAAGCTGGCGCCCAAATATTTTGATCCCAAGACCGGTGCTACCTGGAGCGGCCTTGCGCGGCCGCCGGCCTGGATCAAGGATGCAAAAGACCGCTCAGTGTTTCTCATCGAGAAGGGCGAAACCCTCGTTACGCACTCGAAGCCCGCCAAAAAAGCCGCAACCAGGGCGGCTCGCAGAGCTCCCGAGAAGATCGCGCCGCGAAAGGTCGCAGCAAAGGGCGGCAGCAAAGCAAAAGGTACCGCGTCGCGCTAGGTTGCTGGTCGCCTCCCTTCCCGGAGGCCGCGGCCCTCTCCCGTTGATTGGAAGCGTACTTTGCTGGCGATCGTACCCGTCGTCCCCGCACCGCACACGATGTCCCGCCCGAGTGCGCGTAAATTCGTCCGGTTTCCTCGCATCGCTGTACGACGGCGAGATGCGTTGCCGTAGCGGGCGAGTGCCTCCCGTACATCGTTGGTAGGCCACGCGGCAAGGGCGACAGCACGAGCCCGCCATCCTCGTAGCGCATCGGAACATCGGCGCGTTCCCCGCTTTATGGCGCCGATCGCGCGATGTACCTCGCCCGGCGCAACGGTCGCAACCGTCTGGAAGCCGACGCGGGCGATTCCAGACCAAACGCTGCAACTCACGCATTGGCCGCTCGCACCGCGCCATTCATTTCGATGATTGGCTGCTCCGCCAGTCACGCGGCGTCATGCTGAATCGTGAAAAGAACCAGTTCGTAAACGATCCCTGTTGCGTGTAACCCAACAGGGTCGCGACCCGTCCGATTGGATAGCGCGGGTTGCTCATGTAACGCACGGCAAGTTCGCGCCGGACTTCCTCGACCAGTTCGGAGAAGCTTGTATTGTCCGATTTCAGTTGGCGCTGCATCGTGCGTACGCTCTGACCCAGATGGCGGGCGACGAGCTCAGTTGTGGCCTGCTCGAGTGGCAGCAGCAGATAGATTGCCTTGCGCACTTCCAGCGCCGCTGAATGCGCACCCGTCATGTTGAGCGGAGCGGCGAGGCTTTCGGCATAGCGCACCAGTTCCGGGTCAGCGGCCGGATTTGGGTAGTCGAGATCGGCGGCGGCGCATACGAACCCGTTGAAATCACTGCTGAACTCCAGCGGACAGCCGAAGAAGCGTCGATGAAATGTCAGGTCTGCGGGTCTTGCGTGAGTGAAATGGACTGCGCGTGGTTTCCAGTAGTTGCCGAGAAGGGCGCTCGAATGTCGCGCGAGGACACCGAGCGCAAGTTCTATCGCCTGTCTCGTCGGCGTGCCAGGTTCAACGACGAGTTCCTCGCGAATGGTGACCGTTTGGCCTGCGTCCTCGACGTAGACGGCCAGCGCCTCGTTGAGCAGGTGCCGATATTCGGCTGCGGCGAGCAGCACCTCGCGCAGCGTGCGCTTATGCGCGAGCAGGACATTGACCATGCCGGTACCGAACTTCTGCCGGGTTTCAGCCATTTGCAGTGCAAGAGTCGGGCACGCCCCCTTTTCGGCCGAGAGTTCCATCAGGCGGCAGCAGGCGGCGGCCGGAACGCGATCGTCCGGATTGGCTAGAGCCGCGGCGTCGATCCCCACCTGCTGCGCGAGCTCGACCGGGTTCAGCCCGAGCCGCCGCATCACGTCGAAGTACCCGCTCATCGCTACCGACCGCAGCATCGTTTCCATCGCTTTCCCCTCCGCTTCCGACAAGCTGCGCCTCACTCCCGGTCATGGCATGCCCGCTCCGCGCAAACACTGGCGTTAACACCGAGTGGCATGGACCGCTAAAACGATGGCGTCTATTCATAAAAGTGTAACCCGCGATTGCCGTATCGTGCCATCAGGAAGGTTCGTTATGTTCCGACCAGCTTACGCGCGATCTGTCGCGGCACGGGCAAGCCAGTCACCCATATCTGGAGATAAAAGATGCAATTTCTCGACGATTCGCTGCACCCTGAGAATCAGGACAAGGTAGTCATCACCACCGCCCCTTATGGCCCGGAATGGATGCCGGCGGACTTCCCGGAAGACATCCCCGTGACGATGGACGAGCAGATCCAGAAAGCCGTCGATTGCTACAACGCCGGCGCCACGGTCCTGCACCTGCACGTGCGCGAACTGGACGGCAAGGGCTCGAAGCGCCTGTCGAAGTTCAATGAACTGATCGCGGGTGTGCGCGCGGCAGTGCCCGACATGATCATTCAGGTCGGTGGTTCGATTTCGTTTGCGCCGGAAGATGACGGACAAGCCGCGAAGTGGCTGTCCGACGATACGCGCCATATGCTGGCCGATCTCGATCCGAAGCCCGATCAGGTGACGGTCGCGATCAACACCACGCAGATGAACATCATGGAGCTGCTCTATCCGGAGTATCTGGCAGGCACCTCGCTTTCCAACCCCGCGTTCATGGCCGCCTATAGTGAAATGACGGTGCCGGCCGGTCCCGCATGGGTCGAGGAACACCTGCGCCGCCTGCAGGCTTCGGGCATCCAGCCGCACTTCCAGCTCACCGGCATTCACGCGCTCGAAACGCTCGAGCGCCTCGTGCGCAAGGGCGTCTACAAGGGCCCGCTGAACCTGACGTGGATCGGTATCGGTGGCGGCTTCGACGGCCCCAATCCATTCAACTTCTTCAACTTCGTGCATCGCGCGCCGGATGGCTGCACGCTCACCGCCGAGTCGCTGCTGAAGAACGTGCTGCCGTTCAACATGATGGCGATGTCGATGGGACTGCATCCGCGCTGCGGCATCGAGGACACGATCATCGACCAGCACGGCAAGCGCTTCTCGTCGGTGCAGCAGATCGAGCAGTGCGTGCGCGTTGCGCGTGAACTCGGCCGCGAGATCGCCAGCGGCAAGGAAGCACGCGAGATCTATCGCATCGGCGTGCAGTACGAGACGGTCGAAGAGACGCTGGCCGCCAACGGTATGGCGCCGAACCGCAAGACCGGCGTGAAGAACCTGCCGCTGCGCGCGGCGTGACGGATTGGAACCCGGCCGACCGCTTCAGCGGATACCGGGTTTCAAAGGGAGGACTCCTCGGCAAGCGCCGGGGAGGGTAACGGGGCATCCATAATCGGTCCCTTTGCCCTGACGGGCAAAGACGGCTGCAAACGAGATAGACGGGAAGGAGACAAACCATGCTCATGCAACATGCCGAGCCCACCGCGGGCGGCGTTTCAGCAGCACAATCGGACGTGCCCACCTATGCGTGGGTCGTGTTTGCGTTGACGGTCGGGTTGCTGCTCTCCGACTACATGTCGCGGCAGGTGTTGAATGCGGTGTTTCCGCTGTTGAAGGCCACATGGAACCTTTCCGACACACAGCTCGGTTCACTTAGCAGTGTGGTCGCGCTGATGGTCGGCGTCCTGACTTTCCCGCTGTCGGTGCTCGCCGATCGCTGGGGCCGGGTGAAGAGCATCGTGCTGATGGCCGCTCTGTGGAGTCTCGCGACACTGGGGTGCTCGCTCTCGAGCAACTACGGTGAAATGCTGCTCGCGCGCGCTTTCGTCGGCATCGGCGAAGCCGCGTATGGCAGCGTGGGTCTCGCACTTGTCCTGAGCATCTTCCCGGCACGTCTGCGCTCCACGCTCACGGGCACCTTCATGGCGGGCGGGGCGTTTGGCTCGGTGACGGGCATGGCTGTCGGCGGCGGGGTCGCGGCTCATTTGGGCTGGCGCCCGGCCTTCGGTGCCATGGCGGCATTGGGGATGATCCTGGTTATCGTCTACCGGATTGTCGTCACTGAAAAACGGCTCGCACCGCTGAAGTCGGAAACCGCGGGCGCGCAGGCAATAGGGTTCGGCGTACGCATGAGTTTCAAGACGCTGATGAAGGGGCTTTTCTCGACGAAGTCTGTCGTGTGTGCCTATGTCGGCAGCGGTATCCATCTGCTTGTTCCCGCGGCAGTGTGGGCGTGGATGCCGAGCTTCCTGAATCGCTATTACGGCATGGCCACCGGCAAGGCTGCGATGGCCGCGGCAGCGTTTGTGCTGGTGACGGGCGTTGGCATGGTGGTATGTGGAAACCTTGCCGACCGCCTCAGCCAGAACTCGCGAGAAAAGAAGTGGGCCGCCGCGATCGCTTACTGTCTGACCTGCTTCACGCTGCTCGCGATCGGTTTCCGCCTGCCGGCGGGTACGTTGCAGCTCGTGGTGATCGGCGCCGGCATGTTCTTCAGCGCAGGCGCGAGCGGCCCGTCGGGTGCGATGGTGGCTAACCTCACCCCGCCGTCGATTCACGCATCGGCGTTTGCGACCCTGACGCTGGCGAACAATTTTCTCGGTCTGGCTCCCGCAGCCGTCCTGACGGGGATTGTCGCCGACCGGATCGGGCTGCTCGGCGCGTTGCAACTCGTTCCGTTTGCGCCTCTCATTGCGGCTACCGCATTTTTCATCGGCAAGCGGAACTATGCCGTCGACCTGGATCGCCTGAACGCGCTGCGTGAGCAGGCCGTGCGCTGAGCGGAGCTCTCACCCCCGGCGCCGTTCGCTCGCTTACCACGCGACGGCGCCGGTCGTTGAAGGATTTGCGTGATATTGCAACTTGTTTAGACACAACACTGATCTGGCAAAGACGCCTGGGGTAGGTCGGAATTTTCCGCCGCAGGCGTAGTCGATTTTGCAGTTTGAGTAACGAATAGGAGATTCAGCGTGGCAAAGGCAGTACGCTTTCATGAAACCGGTGGTCCGGAAGTCTTGCGCTATGAGGACGTTGAAGTGGGTGACCCCGGCCTCGGCGAGGTGCGCTTGCGCCAGGAGGCCGTAGGCCTGAATTTCGCCGACACCTATTTCCGCAGCGGCCTTTACCCGGTTCCGCTGCCTTCAGGCATGGGCGTCGAGGCCGCAGGCGTGGTTGAGGCAGTCGGTGCCGATGTAACGAACGTCGCGGTCGGCGATCGTGTGACGTACACCGGCTTCATCAATGTTCTTGGCGCCTACAGCACCGAACGCCTGATCCCGGCCGCGCCACTCATCAAGCTGCCCGACGCGATCTCATGCGAGACGGCTGCCGGTATGACAATGCGAGGCCTGACCTCGTCGTATCTGATGCGCCGCATTTACGACTTCAAGGCGGGTGACACCGTCCTGCTGCATGCGGCCGCCGGCGGTGTGGGCCTGATCGTGTCGCAATGGGCGAAGCTGCTGGGTCTCACCGTGATCGGCACGGTTTCGACCGAAGCCAAGGGCGAGGTGGCCCGCGCCCATGGCTGCGACCACATCATCTATTACGGCCGGGAAGACGTCGCGAAGCGAGTGCGCGAACTGACCAGCGGCGCCGGCGTGAGCGTGGTGTTCGACAGCGTCGGCAAGGACACCTTCGAAGGGTCGCTCGATTCGCTCAAGCGCCGCGGCCTGATGGTCTGCGTCGGCACCGCTTCGGGCCCGATCCCGCCGTTCAATCCGCAGATCCTGGCGATGAAGGGCTCGCTCTACCTGACCCGCCCGGCGCTGGCCGACTACATTGCCGACCCCGCCGAGAAGAACGAGCTCGCCGGTGAAATTTTCGGGCACATCGCCTCGGGACGCATCAGGATCGAACTCAACCAGCGCTACGCGCTCGAGGATGCAGCGCAAGCCCACCTGGACCTGGAATCCCGCAAGACGACGGGTTCGTCGGTCTTCGTCATTTGAGGAGCTAGCCATGCGAGTCGAACAATTGACATATGCGATCGGCGCCGAACTGGTTGGAGTGAATCTCGCCGATGCGATCCGCGATGAGGGCCTGTTTGGCGAGATCCGGGCGGCACTGCTGAAACACCGGGTGCTGTTTCTCCGCGACCAGGACATCTCGCGCGCCGAGCACGTGGCATTTGCGCGCCGCTTCGGCGAACTCGAAGACCATCCGGTCGCGGGCAGCGATCCCGAGCATCCGGGCCTCGTGCGCATCTACAAGACCCCGGATCAGCCGAACGACCGGTACGAAAACGCGTGGCACGCGGATGCCACCTGGCGCGAAGCGCCGCAGTTCGGCGCGGTCCTGCGCTGTGTAGAGTGTCCGCCGGTCGGGGGCGACACGATGTGGGCAAATATGGCCCTCGCTTACGAGAACCTGCCGGACCACATCAAGACCCAGATCGCGGACCTGCGTGCCCGCCACAGCATCGAGGCGAGCTTCGGCGCGGTGATGCCGATCGAAAAACGCCTTGCGCTGAAGGCCCAGTATCCGGACGCGGAGCACCCGGTCGTGCGCACGCACCCGGAGACCGGCGAGAAGGTGCTGTTCGTGAGCGCCTTCACCACTCATTTCACCAACTATCACACGCCGGCACGGGTGCGCTTCGGGCAGGACGCCAATCCGGGCGCGGGCGACCTGCTGCGCTATCTGATCAGCCAGGCCTATATCCCCGAGTACCAGGTGCGCTGGCGCTGGCAGCCCAATAGCGTGGCGATCTGGGACAACCGCAGCACGCAGCACTACGCGGTGATGGACTACCCGCCGTGCCATCGCAAAATGGAACGCGCCGGCATCATCGGCGACAAGCCGTACTGAACTAGCAAGTAGCTTCCCATGAATTACGAATTGAAACCGACCATTCTGATGGTGCCCGGCTTGCGCGACCACGTCGCGGAACACTGGCAAACCCTGTTGGAGCAGAAGTTGCCCAAGGCGCTCTCGGTGCCGCCGCTCGAGCACGACAAGCTCAGTTGCGCGGGGCGCGTTGCGGCGCTCGACGCGGCCCTCGCGAAAATCGACGGCCCGGTTATCCTGGTCGCGCACAGCGCGGGCGTGATGATTGCGGTGCATTGGGCGCAGCAGCACAGCCGCAAGATTCACGGCGCGCTGCTTGCCGCTCCGGCCGACCTCGAGACGCCGCTGCCGGCCGGCTATCCGGCCATCGATGCGCTGGCCCAGAACGGCTGGCAGTCGATCCCGCGCAAACCGCTGCCGTTCCCGAGCATCGTCGGCGCCAGTCGCAACGATCCGCTCGCGCAGTTCGAGCGGGTGTCCGCGATGGCAAAAGACTGGGGCAGCCGCCTCGTCGACCTCGGCGAAGTGGGTCACCTCAACCCCGCCGCGGGCTTTGGTGAATGGCCGATGGCAGAGAGCCTGATCCATGAACTCATCTGACCCGAAGCGCGCCACCCAGCCAGGCATTGAGACGGCCGAGCGTCCCCCCATGACGATCGAGGTGTTCTTCGATTTCATCTGCCCGTGGTGTCTGATCGGCAAACGCAATATGGACGCGGCCGTGCGCCGCTTTGCCGGGTTGCGGCCCGATGTGCCGCTGACGGTGCTGTGGCGCTCCCATCAACTCCTTCCCGATACGCCGCTCAATGGCAAGGATTACCAGGCGTTCTATCTTGATCGCCTGGGTAGTCCCGAGGCGGTGGCGGCAAGGCGCGCGCAGGTGCAGCGCGCAGGCTACCACGCCGGCGTCGAATTTGCGTTCGACCGGATCGGCGTGCTGCCCAACACCGCTGCCGCGCACCAGATCGTTGCTTATGCAGCCAGCCGCGGCAGCGAGGCCCAACTAGCCTCATTGATCGATCGGATGTTCACCGCCTACTTCATGGAAGGCGAGAACATTGGTGAGCCGCGGATCCTTGAGCAGCTCGGACTCGAGTGCGGTCTGGACTACGCAGGCCTGACAGATCATCTGGCCGAATCGGGCCGGCACATGTTGCACTCCAGCCATCGCGTGAACGGCGTTCCGCATTTTGTGTTCAACGCCGGCTACGCGCTTTCGGGAGCCCATTCTCCCGACGCGATCTTCGAAGCCATGGTGCTGGCGGTCCGAGACTAAAGGAACGCAGAATGTCACGTCAGATATCGGTTGGAACGGTCGATGAACTCGCACCAGGGCAACGCAAGCTGGCCTTCATCGATGGCCGCAGCATTGTCCTGTTCAACATCGCCGGCGCGATCCACGCAATTGATAACTCGTGTTCCCACAACGGTGCGTTGCTCGCGAGCGGTCAACTGGAGGGATGCATGCTGCGCTGTCCGGCGCACGGCCTGCGCTTTGACTTGCGCACGGGATCCATGGCGGGGGCGGGCGGCCTGAGCCTGACGACTTTCCCGGTCCGGGCCATTGACGGACAACTGGTCGTGAGTCTCGACGGGCCCGCCGCCAGTCCGACACATGCATGAGGGTGCGACGACGTCATCCAGGCGCGGGACCATACAACTATTCAGGAGAAAGGGATGCAAGGTTTGATGATGCAGCAACCGTTACTGGTCGCTTCGCTGCTCGCGCACGCTGAACGCCATCACGGCGGACAAGAAATCGTGTCTCGACGTGTCGAAGGGGACATTCACCGGTATCGGTATCGGGATCTTGCGCAACGCGCGCGCCGCATGGCAAACGTCCTGGAAGGCCTCGGCGTCAAGCCGGGCGAGCGGGTAGGGACGCTCGCGTGGAACGGTTACCGGCACATGGAGTTGTACTTCGCCGTGTCGGGATCCGGGTCCGTGCTGCATACGCTCAACCCCCGACTGCACGTCGACCAGCTCGCGTACATCATTGAGCATGCGGAAGATCGCGTCGTATTCTTTGACGCGACGTTTCTGCCGCTGATCGAGAGCGTCGCGCCGCGCGTTAAAAGCCCCAAGGTATTCGTGGCGATGACTGATCGCGCGCACATGCCGCAAGCGAACGACCTGACCGGCATGCTGATGTGCTACGAGGATCTGCTCGAGCTGCACGACGACGTTTTCGAATGGCCGCCGCTCGATGAAAACAGCGCGTCATCGCTGTGCTACACGTCGGGCACCACCGGCAATCCGAAGGGTGTGCTGTACAGCCACCGCTCGACCCTCCTGCACACGTACGCGGCGGCGCTGCCCGACTCGCTCAACTGTTCGGCACGCGACGTGATCCTGCCTGTCGTGCCGATGTTCCATGTGAACGCGTGGGGGTTGCCATACATCGCCTGCATGGTCGGCGCGAAGCTGGTGTTCCCGGGTCCGGCGCTGGACGGCAAGTCGCTTTACGAACTGATCGAGGCGGAACAGGTCACCCTGTCCGCGGGCGTCCCGACGGTCTGGCAAGGCCTGCTCACGCACGTCGGCGAGCGGCAGGAGACCTTCGCGTCGATGCGGCGCACGATTATCGGCGGCGCCCCTTGTCCGACGGCGATGACCGCGCAGTTTCAGGAGCGTTATCAGGTCGACGTACTACACGCATGGGGCATGACGGAATTGAGCCCGGTGGGCACGGTTTGCAGTTTTAAGCCGCATCAGTTGTCGTTGTCCACCGAGGAGCGCTACGCGGTTCAGGCGAAGCAGGGACGCTCGGTGTTCGGCATCGACATGAAGATCGTCGGCCCGGACGGCGAAGCGCTGCCGTGGGACGGCCACGCGGCCGGCGACCTGCTGGTGCGCGGCCAGTGGGTCACGCGGCAGTATTTCGGCGCCGGCGACGGCGACGCGTCGCCGCTGCGCGACGGCTGGTTCCCGACCGGCGACGTGGCAAAGATCGATCCAGACGGCTTCATGCAGATCACCGACCGCAGCAAGGACGTCATCAAGTCTGGCGGCGAATGGATCAGTTCCACCGACATCGAGAATGTCGCCTGCCTGCATCCGGAAGTTGCCACTGCGGTGTGCATCGCCGCGCGGCATCCAAAGTGGGACGAACGGCCGCTACTGTTGATCGTGAAGAAGCCCGGCAGTGCTCTGGGCGGCGGCGAGATGCTCGCGTTCTTCGACGGCCGCGTTGCGAAATGGTGGATACCCGACGCGGTGGTGTTCGTCGAGTCAGTTCCGCTGGGCGCGACCGGCAAGGTCCTCAAGAACCAGTTGCGGGACCAGTATCGGGACTACTACCTGTCGGCCTGACACGCCGACCCGGCAGCAACATGGCTTGCTTCGAGCAACAATCACGAAAGCCGCCGGGTCCACCCCGCCGCGCCACCCGGAGGAGACAGCATGAAATTGAAGTTGAGCAGCACGGCGGCGCGCCGAACTTGGGGCACGTCTATCGACTCAAGGACGGCGGCATCTTTTCCAGCTACTGGGGCCTCAAGGGAAGTGAAGAGGTCGGCGGCGGCTACAAGATCAACTTCAAGCTGCAGGGCACGTTCAACACCATGAACGGCAAGTTTGGCCTGGCCGACACCCAGGGCACGACCGCGATTTTCAACCAGTTCGCGACGATCGGGGCATCCGGTCCGTTCGGCACGTTCGACGCCGGCCGGCGGATCACCCCGATGATCTACGCGATGGCGGAGACTGAGGTGCGTGGCGCCCAGTATTTCGGCAGTATCCTGACTGCGTGGCTGGGCATGAATCAGGCGGCCGGATGGCCCGGCACCAGCACGACCCCCCCGATCGGCGCCCCTTATGACAGCAATGCGCTGGTCTACAATTCGCCGAAATTCTATGGGACGTCGCTTGCGCTCGAGTACGCGCTGGGCGGGGTCGCGGGCCAGTTCCAGGGCGGCACGCGCGAGTCGGCGGTTCTCAAGTTCTCGAACTACGGTCTGAATCTGTCGGCCGTGTATTACAACGGGCATGACACCAATCCGTTCCCGCTGACCTATCCCGCCGCTCCGGCTGTGTCCGCAACGGGTCTTGCCAACAATCGGTTCATCTATTTCGGTGCGCTGTACACGATTGACCGATTTTCGATATCCGGTTCGTACAGCATCGGCAAGAACCCGGCGAAGAGTAACAGCTTGAACCAGACGATCATCCATGGTGCCCTCGTAGCGCCGGGCGTATCTACCACGGCAGCCATGATCGGCATCCGCCACACCTTCTGATTCCACCACCCCTCCACAACTGGAGCAATTGATGCAGAACAACAAGACATTCAGGATGGCTGTCGGAATATTGATGGTTGCAACGTCCATCACCACATGGGCCCAAAACGGCGAAACGGCCAGTGCGGCGAGCGCGCCGGCGATGGCGGCGTCGGGCACCGCGGCGCCGGCCACCGGAAGAAAAGCGAATCGTGCCCTTCGCCGGAAGATTTATGCCGCGATCGGGAAGCACAAGGAGATCAGCGCCGGAAATATCAGTGTCACGGCAAAAGACGGCGCAGTGACGCTGAATGGCACCGTCACGGAGGCTTCCCAGGTCGACAAGGTCGCGGAAATCGCGAAGGGTGTTCCAGGAGTCACTTCGGTGGCCAACAAGCTTACGGCGCGCAAACCATTCGGCGGCATGTAAGCTTGCTGTCGCCGGCCCATGATGACTCGGCCCCGGCGACTTCTCACCATCCGTGTACCCGGGCGCAGAACTTGGGAGTGGGGGGCCGCGCGATTTATTTGGCTCCCGGCGCGCCCGGCCCGGTATGTGGCCGCTCAGGCGTCGGTGAATGGTTGATTGATAAAGGAGCCTCGAGCCGGCAGCCTACGAGCAATACGCGGGCCGCCTGAAATCAGATGGCCTCCCATCCGTGGGCCGCGAGAATCTTGTCCAGCAGGTAACGCAGCGCCTCGCTTTCCGGCTCGCTGAGACACTGGTAAAGCTCTGTGTCCCGCCGATCAATCGTGGGGGCAACCTTTTTGAAGATTTTGCGTCCGTCGGATGTCAGCGAAATGATCACGCTGCGTCCATCCTTGTCGCTGGCCGTGCGCCCGAGAAAGCCCTTGGCGAGCAGGGCATCCACTGTGCGACTCGCCTGACTCTTGTCCAGATTGGCGCGGCGGGAAATGTCCCTGATGGTCTGCGGGCCGAACGTACCGAGCACGCCGATGATGCTTGCCTCCGGATAGGGCACGCCAAGTTTCTCTCGGGATAATTCGGCGCTCATGCGATCGGCGATTTTGTTTAACGCCTTTATTCGGTAGGTCAGGGATTCGTGAGGTCCGGACTCGATGATCGACATGATGTCATTCAGAAATGGATGAAACGCAAGGTTGCGGGATGCAAGCCCACTATCTTGCCCGGACCCACGCAGGCGGTCAAATTTTACGCGCGGAGCCGCTTGGCTTCGCAGGCGATCTATGTGGCGCCGGCCGCTTGGCCAAGAGTGCCCCGTGTCGGGCGTTAGTGCCCCTTGTAAGTCAGTCCGGAAAGAGCAAAGCCGCCTCGCGCGCGCGGGCGGCTTCGGATTGAGACGGAAGACAGCACCGAGGTTCGCGAGCAGACGGCTCGCGAACCCGGTTCCAAAATCAGAAGGAGTGGCGGATCCCCACGTTGCCTGCGGCGGTGTTCTTCCCCACTGCCACCGGGCTGCCGTAGGTAATCTCCTGGTTCATCGCGCCGCGGTTGGAGACGTAGCCTACCTGAGCGTAAAGCGACGTCCTCTTGGAAAGGTTGTAGTTGCCGCCCAGCACGTACAGGGTCGACTGGTTCTGGTTGTGCTTTTCGTCCTTCACGTAGTAGACGCCCGACGTGATGTCGAACGAGGGGCTAAAGCGATACCCGATACCGCCCGTCAACATGTCGAAATCGCCCGAGATCGCGCCAATCGCGGGATTCCCGTTTGGAGCTGCCGGGTTGCGCCCGTTGCTCCACGAGCCGGACACGGACAGGCCGCGCCACGTGTACTTCGCGCCCAGGTACACGAAGCGGTTGTTGTTGAGGCCGGTCGCCGGATGGAGCGGGGTGGGACTGGCGCCAAGATAAGGGTTGGCGTCATGGCCGTTGTAGTAGACTGCATCGGCATTCAGACCGAAGTTCGAGTACTTGAGCACGGCGGATTCGCGCGTGCCGCCTTGGAACGCGCCCGGCGTACCGCCCGGTGCGTACTGGAGCGCGGCCGACAGACCATGGAAAGACGGCGAGTTATACACGATCGCATTGTCGTCATAAAGTGCGCCGATCTGGCCGTTCGTGCTCGTGCCTGGCCAGCCAGCCGCCGTGTTCATGGTCAACCATGCGGTCAGGACGCTGCCGAAGTACTGTGCGTTGCGCACATCCGTTTCCGCCATCGCGTAAGCCATTGGCGCGAACTGGCGACCGACATCGATCCGGCCGAACGGCCCCGACACGCCGACCGTCGTGACCTGCGTGAACATCGAACTTGCTCCCGGCGAGCTGGCCAGCCCGGACTTGCCGTTGCCGCTGTTAAACGTGCCCTGGAGCTTGAAGTTGACCTTGTAGCCGGCGCCGATGTCTTCCGTGCCCCTCAACCCGAAGATGCTCGCATAGACACCGCCGTCCTTGAACTGGAACACGTGGCCCAGGTTCGGGTTTGCTTTTGCATTCGGCAGAAAGTTTGCTGCCGAAGTGTTCTGCCAGAGCAGGCCCGAGTCAACTGCGCCATAGAGCGTCACCGATGACTGCGCGTGCGCGGATGCCGCGAACGCGAGAAGTGCTGCGGCTCCGGTAATCCTCAACTTCATGTGGTCTCCTGCGTAGCGTTGTTCAACCCTTAGGTACAGAGCGCCCGTGCAACATATGGGCGCTGCATGTCTAGAGGAGCATACGTACAGCCACGCAGCTCGACTCCCCCCACCCTTGGGGGGGAGGGTTATCGGCAATACCGGGGCGCGGTAAGCGCTGTCCAGCCATATCCGGCACGGCTTTCGCGGCATGCTCAAGGCGACCGCGCACTGCCGGAAGGGGGCGACACCGCCTATCCGTGTTGCAACTTGGTGACAGAAAATGACGGGTTGCGGATATTTCGATCGATGGTTGCGATAACAACCACCATGGAAGCGTCCCAACGTATAAAGAGAAAAGGACCCGAGCCGGATCGATGGGCTAACCATGTCGCCCTTGGGACGGCGCCAGCGCGGCTTGTCGATTTAATTGATATCGCAACCGTCAGGGTTGCGCGGAATGGTGTCGCCTCTCTTCAGCTGTGGTTCCGGGGTGCTTCCCCCGTTCAGGTTTCCTGCAGCAGGCCCAGTAGCTGCGCGCGGCGCACGATTTGCCGGCGCGACGTCGCGTCGAGTTTGATGAAGAGGTTTTTCATATGCCACTTGACTGTCTCCTGGCCGACGCCCATCGCGAGTGCGATCTCCTTGTTGGTGAGGTGGCGGCTAGTCAGCTCCAGCACACTGCGCTCCTTCGGCGTCAGTACCATGCTGGGCGCTACGCGCGGCTCGGCATCCCGCCCTGGCGCGGGTGAAACGGCAACGGTTGGCGGCAGGGGTGGGCCGACATCGGCGAGGCGCGGCGCGCCATCCGCTCCGCGCTCATGCAACCATTCCGCGAACGCCGGATGAAGGTCGGGCGCCGTGAGACTCATTCCGTATGCCGCGCCCAGATCCACGGCCTCGCGCAGCAGGGCGGTTCCGCATTTGCCGAGACGGTCCAGCACGAAAGCGTGCAACGTCAGCAGATCGACGCCGACCCCGCCCAGCTTCATCGCGTCGGTGCCTTGCTGGGCCAACGCGAGAGCACGGTCGGCGGCAGTCCAGTCCTGCTCGGCAATTGCCACGAAAGCCTGCGCAATATGCTGATGCAGGAGCAGCGCACGACGCTTGAGGGGAGAATCGGCGGTGGCATGTTCCGCGACAATCTGTTCCAGTCGGCGGGCGAGCGTGCGGCAGGACGCCGAGCGGAAGCGACCACTGTGGAGCCTGATCTGTTCGGTCAGGCTCGCCACGCATAACCTCGGCATGCGCCGCGCGGTGCCGATTGCATGGAGTGTCTCGAGCAGGTCGAAGGCCCGGTGCTCCGCGCCGGTGGCCGATGAGACCCGCGCGGCGGTGCGATAGGCGAAAATCACCGCGTCGGGTGTTCCGCTGCGTTCGAGCACATCCAGCCGGTTTGCCAGCAACGCGGCCGCTTCATTAAAATCGCCGCGTTTGAAACGCGTGGTGGCGAGCAGCGCGGCCATCATGCAGGAAAACGGGTGCCGGCGGCCAAGGTCGTCGTCTGCCTGGACAAGGGCCGGGCGCAGCGTGCGCTCGGCCGATAGCATCTGCCCCTGGAGCAGATAGCCGAGGCCCGTCGTGTAAGCGCGCCAGCGAACCACGTACCGATAGGCAGCGCTGGCATTCCCGCGCGGCATGTGCCGCCGGAGCTGGCGGGCCTTCGCGTACTCGCCCTCCATGACAGCTCGCACGGCGAGTCGGTTCGCATGAACCTGCAGGAGCCACGAGTCACTGACGGGCGGTGTATCACCCCAGCGATCGAGCAGTCGCGCGGCCCGGTCTGGCTCATCCGCGAAATAGGCGGCTGCGCTCAGAATGAGATCGATCTCGTAGCGCATCGCCTCGTCAGGCTCTGTGCTGCGCAGAATAGCCTGCGCCTGCTCTTCCGCCTCCTGCTGACGGTCGCTCTGCGCCAGCGCCCATGCCATGGCAAGCCGCAGGCGCGGATGGCGATCCAGGACAGGCTCCGGTAGCCATTCGAGCCATTCCAGTACAGCTACAAGTTGACCCTGAGTTACCGCATCGTGCAGAGATCCTTGCGCGAGCGTGTAGGCGGTTTCCTCCTGCCCGCACGCCAGCGCGTGGCGTGCCGCAGCTTCGGTCATGCCGTGGTCCGCCAGCCAATGCATCGCGCGGCGGTGCAGCTCACTGTGCGTTGCAGGCGGCAGGATAGTCAGATGCGCGCGTATTGCTTCACGTGCCATCGAGTGCATGCGATACCACTGACCGCGTCCTTGAGCACTGAAAAAGAGCGGCGTTTCGCGAGCGAGGCGCAAGAGCCGCTGCTTCGCATCCTTGGCTCCGGTGAGGGCTTCGCACAAATCTTCGTGCAGCAGGTCGACAATCGAAATACGGGTGAGGAACTCGGTGTCCTCGCTGCTTAGCCGTTCAAGGAGCGCCGTAATGAATTGCTCACGAATGCCGCCGGTGCTGCTGGCAAAGGCGTCGATACTCGCGACCGGGTCATCGCTGTCAGCGATCGCAGCAAGGCCAATCTGCAAGCCGAGTGGCCAGCCTTCCGCGATGTCGTGTAATCTGGCGCTCGCCTCAGCATCGGCATCGACCACGGCGCCCAACCGGCTGCCGATCAGCGCGATCGTTTCATCGAGGCGAAAGCGAAGCGCCGCGGCATCCACCGCTGCACACTGGCCATAGGGGCCCAGGCGTGCGATGACCTTCTCGAATCCAGCGCGCGAGGCAATCACGATGCGCAGGTTGGCCGGCAGATTCTCAAGCAGGTAGATGAGCGCTTCCAGACTAGCCTGCGGCAACTGCTCCGCTTCGTCGAGTATCAGCACAATATCGAGCGCGGTGCGAGCCACTTCGGCCAGCCATGCTGTGACTCCTTCAATCGGTGCATCTGGCAACGCGCCCCCTTCAAGCAGGCGTCTGCCGAATGCTGTGCGCCCTGATCCGGAGCGGACTGCCAGCGTCAGGCTCGCGAGCAGGCGCCTGGGGTCGTCGTGGCCGTCAATCGAGACCCACGCCACAGCGCTGCCGTGCATCAGGTATTCCTGGCGCCACTGGATCAACAGGGATGTCTTGCCGAACCCCGGCGGCGCCTGCACGATGGTCACGGCGCAATTGCGGAAACGCTCGCAGTCCGAGCTCAGGCGCGCGCGGGCAAGCATGTGCCGCGGCGCACGGGGCGGGCTGATCTTCAGGGTCGCTTCGGGGTTCGCGACAGATTGTTGATTGGTCATCCGATTGGGGCCGATAGTACCGTTGCCGAACGTGCCGACGTTCACGGGAGGCGGGCAGGCTGAAAGGCCTGCTGATTATATAACGGACCATGTCCGGCGCTTTTTACGCATTTAGCGGGTTCTGCGGTCCGTTCCCCCCCAACCAATGGGGGGGATTTTGCGCACGATTTTTCCTATCATGGCGGCTCGATGACCAACGAAAGACTACATGCTGCATCATCTCGGCGTATCCATTGATTCGAGCGATCACTGCTCGGAGGCGGCCATACAGGCGCTACAGTTTGCGAGCGCAAATAGCGCGCGGATCAGCCTTTGGTACGCGCAAGGCGTGCCGGATGGTCCGCTGGATCAGCTACGTCGGGAGCACAGGGCGAGCGAAGCTCTGGCCCGGGTGGAAGCCGCCGCGCATGCAATGGGTATACCGACCCGGGCCGGGGCGCTCTTCGCCGCGCAGCCTGCACACGAGCTCCTGAATGCAGCGCAAATCGCCGGATGCGACGCTATTGTTATCGTTAGTGAACCCAAGCAGCTTGCTGAAAACGGGACAGCGACGATCGATATGCTCTCGCACGCATCCGTTCCGGTTTTGACGTTCGGGAGCGGCTGCCTGCCGCCTCGCGTTGCCGCCCTTGATCTGCTACATACCGAATACCAGCGACTCATCACCTTTTTATTCAAATGGCTCTGCCTTTTGAGCAGCCCGGATCCGCTGCGACAGCGAACGCTGGACCCATATCGGGCGGGCATGCAGGCGGTTGTCGACCACGTGCGCGACACCGTGCATCCACTGCGATGCTGTAAGGAGGCCTGGTTTTTCGGCCCGCTTCGGCAACGCATTGACGACGTGCGCGCTGAAATAGATGAACTCCTGCTTCTCGGACAGCGCGAAGACAAACTGCTTGACGATCTTGAGTCGAAGATCGCGCAGCCGCTGGACAGCGAGTCCGCGGTGGCCGCCCTCGCGGTAGCGCTTGAGCAATACGCACGGCAAATATGGGCCGCCCGGGGACGGGAACTAGGAGTCATACTGCCGGCGGCACGGCGCCATCTGTCGGCGTCGGACTGGGACAGGCTTCATTCCGGATTCGTCAAGACATGCGGTGGCAGCGCAAGAACGACAGGACGGTTTAAAAGTTTGAGCGTTGCCTTCTGCGCGGCCGCGCAAGACGGTACGAGCCGAGGGTTTGCGGCGAACCTCGATCTGGGCGGTTGAATGTCGACTCGAAACCAGACAGCGGAGATGGCAGAGCAGGAGCCTGGCACCGGGACGATCGTCGTACTCGTCGCGGGACTGTCCATGCTCGGTCAGTTTGCGATCGCCACGTATTTGCCCGCGTTTTCTGCCATGGCGCAGGCGCTACATGCCAGTCCGACGCAAATCCAGCAGTCGTTGTCAGCCTACCTGCTGCCATTCGCAATGATGATTCCCTGGCACGGCGCAATCTCCGACGCAACGGGCCGTCGCCGGATGATTCTGCTCGGCAACGCGCTGTTCACGGTCGGCTCGCTGATGTGCGCGGCCGCCCCAGGCATTTCGCTGCTTTATGCCGGACGGGCACTGCAAGGCATGAGCGCCGGGGCCGGTGTGATTATCGGCCGGGCAATGGTGCGTGACGTCTTCCATGGTACCGACGCACAGAAAATCATGGCGCTGGTCGCGATGATCTTCGCGCTTGCGCCCGCGCTCGCGCCCGTCTGCGGCGGCTGGTTGCTGCTGTGGACCGGGTGGCGCGGCATCTTCATCTTCCTCGCGATCCTGTCGGCATCGCTGCTGGTGATCAGCTGGTTTCTCGTGCCCGAGACCCTGCCGCCGTCCCGCCGCCACCCCTTGCATCCGGTTGCACTCGCGGGGGCCTACGCAACCCTGTTCGCGAACCCACGCTTCGTTGCGCTCGCATTCGCCAACGCGGCGGTCAATCTTGGCATCTACCTCTATGTGCTGGCTGCGCCAACCTTCGTGGTGAAGCATCTTGGCCTCGGCGCGCAGTCCTTCGGCTATCTTTTTGTGCCTATCGTGGTGGGCCTGATCGCCGGCGCGGCCATCGCACACCGTATCGCCGGGCAGGGCAGTCCGGTGCGTAGCGTGATGCTGGGCCATATGGTGATGATCGCCGCCGGCGTCATCAACATCGGCGTCAACGCGGTGCACGCATCGCCATTGCCGTGGAGTCTGGTGGCGCTGCCCATCTTTGCGGCCGGCATGATGATCACCCAGCCCAGTCTGCAAGTGATGGCTCTTGACTGTTTCCCGGAGCGGCGCGGGCTGGCGTCCAGCTGTTATGTCACCGTCCAGCAATCCGGAAACTTTCTGTCCTCCGCATTGCTCGTGCCGATACTGCTCGGCAGCACACTCTACATGGCTTTGGGCATGGCGATCCTGCAATGCCTGGGTTTGCTGATGTTCTGCATCGCAAGGCGTGAAGGGGGGATTGAGCGATCGCCAGCCAATGCAGCGGATTGTGGATCTGTCAACGATATGGTGTCGCCGGCGGCGACGGCCGCCGACTCCATTCCGCGAATTTCCGGGACAGGCCGGTCATTCGCGGCGCCACTTCGAGACACTGCAACCGAAGCGACCCGAGAACCATCTCGAAAAAGCGCTCAATGAAGCGAAGCCCAGCAGCGTCGCCACATCTGACAGCGGCCGTTCGCGGTTCTCAACGTATCGGGTCGCCAGATCGACCCGAACCGCATCGACGATGGTCGAGTAGCTGTGACCGTGATAGACCAGATGACGGTACATGGTCTTGCGGTCCACGCCAAGCTCCTGCGCCACACGTTCGGCTACGCACGCTCCTGTGGGCAGCAGCGCGAACACCAGCTTTCTGACTTTCTCGGGCATCGTCGCGTCCGACTGGGCCATTTTCGCATCGAGGAACTCCCGCGCATGAGGAGCCAAGGCCGGGTCATACGACATGATCGCTGCATCGAGATCCGCTTCGGCCAATACGAGGCCGTCGAAGTCCTGGTTGAACAGAACCGACGTACCGACAAACAAGCGCCGGTGGGTGGCCAGGCTGGCCGGCGCGCTGTGCGTAAAGCAGATGCCGCGAGGCTTCCAGCCCGCTCCAAGGAGCTGCTTCAGTATCCGGTACATCACGCAAACGCCGAGCTCGACGGATTGCCGCAGCGATCCTCGCGCATCTATCAGTTCTTGACTGAAAATCGCCACGCCGTCCGCTTCCTCGATGCGCAAGACCAGCGATTCGTTGTGCAAGCCGAAATAGCGCACCAGCGAATTCAAGGCCTTGCGCAGCGTTGGTTCCTCGCGCAGGGCAATAGCCAGCGGTCCAAGGTTCTCCAGTTGACGGGTCTCGGCCATGCGTAGTCCGAAGTCCTCGACGCCCGCAACCTGGGCGGACTCCTCGAGCAGGCGCCTGACGGATTTCGCCGCGATCTTGATGTCCGGATCCAGTAACGCCGATTTGCTGATGCCGACCTTGCGCAACTGCCGATAGGGATCCAGACCGGAAGCGCGTGCAACCTCGACATAGTTCGTCAGGGTTGAGCTTCTCAGCAGGTTCAGCATAGGGGGTCTCCACGTATGCCCCAAAATGTAAAATCAATGCCCCGGAATGTCAAGTTGGCGCTCTCTCCTTCGCGGATACTTTGTCCCATCCGCCGTACCCATCGAGGAGACACAAATGCAATTTCTAGACGATTCCCTGCACCCGGAAAACATGGACAAAGTGGTCATTACGGTGGCCCCGTATGGACCCGAGTGGATGCCGGAAGACTTCCCGGAAGACATTCCGGTGACCATGCAAGAACAGATCGACAAGGCCGTGGAATGCTACGAAGCCGGCGCCACCGTGCTGCACCTGCACGTACGTGAGCTCGACGGCAAGGGCTCCAAGCGCCTGTCCATGTTCAATGAACTGATCGCCGGCGTGCGCAAGGCGGTGCCCGACATGATCATCCAGGTCGGAGGCTCCATTTCATTCGCGCCGGAAGACGAGGGCCAGGCCGCCAAGTGGCTGTCGGACGATACCCGTCACGCGTTGGCCGATCTTGACCCGAAGCCGGACCAGGTGACCGTGGCGATCAATACCATCCAGATGAACATCATGGAATTGATCTACCCGGAATACTATAAAGGCACCTCGCTCGACAAGCCGGCTGTGATCGAGGCCTACAGTGAAATGATTGTTCCCGCCGGCCCGGCATGGGTGGAAGAGCACCTGCGCCGCCTGCAGAAAGCCGGCATCCAGCCGCATTTCCAACTGGTCGGCATGCATGCGCTTGAATCGCTGGACCGTCTGGTGCGTCGCGGTGTCTACACGGGTCCGCTGAACCTGACCTGCATCGGCATCGGCGGCGGTCATCATGGCCCGCATCCGTACAATCTGTTCGACTTCATCCAGCGTGCACCGGACGGCTGCACGATTACCGCCGAATCGCTGTTCAAGAACGTGCTTCCGTGGAACACGATGGCGCTGGCCATGGGCCTGCACGCCCGCTGCGGCATCGAGGACACCCTGATCGACCAGCACGGCAAGCGCATGACCTCGGTGCAGCAGGTTCGGCAAACCGTGCGCATCGCCCAGGAACTGGGCCGCGAGATCGCCAACGGCAAGGAAGCAAAGAAAATCTACCGCATCGGCACCTGGTACAAAGATGCCGACGAAACCCTGGCCGCCAACGGCATGACGCCGAACCGCAAAGCGGGTGAGAAAAACGTTCCGCTGCGCGCTGCGTGACGTCGGACGTGCGAGTTCATCCCGACGGTGCCGGCGTGGTGCGCCGGCACCTGTGGCTCCGTCTTCACGCTAATAGAAGGCAGACATGACACTCCAGAACAAAGTCATCATCACCTGCGCCGTGACGGGCGCGATCCATACTCCTTCAATGTCGCCTTACCTGCCGGTGACGCCCGAGGAGATCACCGACGCGGCGGTCGAGGCCTGCGAGGCAGGCGCAGCCATCGTCCATCTGCATGCGCGCGATCCACAGACGGGCAAACCTGATCAGCGTCCGGAGGCCTTCACGCCCTTCCTGAAATCGATCAAGCAGCGAAGTCCCGCCATCCTCAACCTGACTACAGGCGGCTCGCCCTACATGGCGGTGCAGGAGCGCATGCAGCCGGCCAAACTGTTCAAGCCCGAAATCGCCTCGATGAATATGGGCACCATGAATTTCGGACTTTTTCCCATGCTTAACCGCTTCAACGAGTTCAAGCACGAGTGGGAGCGTCCTTACCTGGAAGGCAGCAAGGAGCTGATCTTCCGCAACACCTACGGTGACCTGGAAACCGTGTTCAAGGAACTGGGCCCGAACAACACGCGCTATGAGTTCGAGTGCTACGACACGGCGCATCTGTACAACGTTGCACATTTCGCCGAGCGCGGCCTGATCAAAGCGCCTTTCTTCATCCAGACAGTGTTCGGCATCCTCGGCGGCATCGGTGCACACCCGGACGACGTGATGCATATGAAGCGCACCGCCGACCGCCTGTTCGGCGGGGAATATCACTGGTCGGTGCTCGGTGCCGGCGCGAGCCAGATGAAAATCGCGGCGATGGCGGCTTCCATGGGTGGCCATGTGCGCGTGGGGCTGGAAGACAGTCTGTGGCTGGGTAAAGGCAAGCTTGCCAAAAGCAATGCCGAGCAGGTGAGGAAGGTGCGCCAGATTCTCGAAGGACTGGGCCTGGAGGTCGCCACGCCCGATGAAGCGCGCGAAATTTTGCAGCTCAAGGGCGCGGACCAGGTCGCGCTTTGATGGATCTGAGGACAATGCACCCACCTCAGTACACAAGCTGCATGGAAGGTACACGTGACGCGGTCCACGTCCGCCACTTCGTCGCAGCGCAATCAATCATGGGACTGATCGGGAAGAGTCAATGAACAAATATGTACTGGTCACCGGAACATCCACAGGCATCGGCTACGACGCCGCGCGCGAACTGATCGCCAACGGCTGTCACGTCTTTGGCAGCGTACGCAGCGTCGAGGATGGCGAACGGGTAGGTCAGGCGCTGGGCGACGGCTTTAGTCCGCTCGTCTTTGACGTGACCGACGAAGACGCCATCGCTGCGGCCGTCGCAACGGTCGAAGCTATGGTTGGCTCACACGGTTTGACGGGTCTGGTCAACAACGCGGGGATCGCGCCTGTCGGACCGTTGATGCACATGCCGGTCAGCGATTTCAAGCGTCTCCTCGATATCAACGTTACAGGTGTCTTGCGCGTCACCCAGGCGTTTCTGCCGTTGCTCGGTGCCAAACGGGGATCCGCCCATCCGCCGGGGCGCATCGTGAACGTCAGTTCGAATGCCGGCTGCGTCGCCACACCCATGGCTGTGGCCTATTCCACATCGAAGTTTGCGGTGGAAGCCATGACTGATGGCTTGCGTCGAGAGCTGTCAATTTACGGAATTCATGTGGCGGCGATCGAACCCGGTCCGATTCGCACCCCCATCTGGGATAAGGCCCGTCGGTCCGACGTCTATTCACGCTACGCCGCCACCGATTTTTCTGCGGCGATGGAGGCAATGGAAAAAGTCGGGAACGTGGCGGCGATCCGTGGGCAGCCGGTGGAGACGGTCAGCGCGGTCATTCGCGACGCATTGCTCAAACCGAGGCCGAAGGCGCGTTATCCGCTCAATCCGATGTGGCATATCAGCAAGTTCCTGCCCACCCGTCTGTTGGACAAGGCATTGTGCCGGAGATTTAACCTGCGGACTGGTTAGACTCTGCCGCATTAACGCCTGATGGAAGACATTTGGGCCACTAAGCGTTTTGCGGCGCGACAGGACATCTAGCGGGAATCCGCGCGAAATGAGCGGCCAGGACCGGGGCGCCCCCGTCTTGGAAAGCAGGCAGAAACCGAGCGGCTGCGCCGAGAAATACTCAACGGTGCGACAACTCGCGCGCGCTGGCGCCCCGTCCGGAGATCCGTGCGACTTCAACCCTCGATTCGGGCGGCCCTCTCGCGATACGGGAGCCGGAATTGAAAAGCGAAAAGGACCCGCGGCAACTGAACTGGCGAGCCGCAGCGCCCTGAAACGAAGTCGCACGTACACCCTGGAGAGGCCGGGAAGCCAGCCTTCACCGACTATCCGACGAGGCGGCTACTGCTGAATCGGCGCTGTCTCGGCGCGTCGTTGCGCGACGAGGCGCCCAGCAGATAGAGCATTCTCGGGGTAGTAGTACCATTCTTGCGGATTGAAACCGGCGGCAAACCACTCGTTAAGTTCGGCGATTACCTGAGCGCGTGCTTTGGGGGCCGATGGATCATACGATTGCATTGAGGGTTGCCCATACGCCGAGGCCACAGACGACGCACCGAGCAGCGCAATCAGCGCCGGGCGAGAGTAGGTGTTCATGACATGAGCCTCGAAAAGGGGGAGACCGTTTTATTTTAGGCGGTCCCTGCCGAAACGCACCCCCAATTGTCAGCCAGAAACCTCTGACTTATGCGTCAACGGCGACTTGAGGTACGTGCCCGCGACCCATCGGGCCAAGCGATCGCCTGCTTCAACCACGTGCAGGGTCTGTGCGCTCGCAAGCTGTCCGTCCAGGACGCGCAACACCGCCGCGGTCGCGCCATGCGGGCCGACATGGAAGACCCCGTCTGCAATCGCGTGGCGAATCGCAATTTCGAGGTGCGCTTCCGCATCCCGGTAAAAGACCTCACTAGCGCATCCGTAGCCCAGCTTCCCCAAGCAATAGGACAGGTAGACGGCGCGCGTCAGTTCGTCCATCGACGTCAGCGTCCCGCCCGTGCCGCGGCATGTAGCTAGCGCCAGATGGTAGCCGAGCGAGATCGAGCAAACATGCTTCGCCGGCAACGGCAGAAGCATTGTCTTCGGGAGGTGCGTCCGCATTCGCGGACTGCCGGAACGGCGGGAACGGGGCATCGGGAGGCGAGCGTCCTAACAGGATGCGGAAATACCGAGCATTGAAGTCATCGCGACGGATGGCAAAAGCGTCGGTGCAAGAAACACACCCGCCCCTAGGAGATTATGCGCGGCGCAGACACGTTCACCGAGAGTTCGTTTTCCGTACGCAAGCTGGACGATTTCGTTCCCACCTCGCATCCGCTGCGCTCGATTCGCGTCATCGCGAACGAGGCGCTGGCGAAGATGGATCAGGTGTTTGCCGGGATGTACGAGGCCGACATCAAGGGAGGCCGCCCGAGCATTGCGCCGGAGAAGCTGCTGCGGGCGATGCTGCTGCAGCTACTGTACAGCGTCCGGTCTGAACGCCAGCTCATGGAACAAACGCAATACAACCTCCTGTTTCGGTGGTTTATCGGTCTGTCGATGGACGATTCGGTCTGGGTGCCGACGGTTTTCACGAAGAACCGCGAGCGGTTAATCCGGCACGATGCAGTGGTCGAATTTTTCAACGAAGTGCTGTCCATCGCGCAAAAGAAGAACTGGCTGTCGGGAGAGCACTTCAGCGTGGACGGCACGCTGATCCAGGCGTGGGCGGGGCACAAGAGCTTCGTGCGCAAGGACGGCGACGACAGCAGCGATAACAACGGTGGCAGCGACGAAGGCGGCTTCACGGGTAGCAAGCGGAGCAACGAAACGCACGGATCGAAGACCGATCCCGATGCACGACTTTACGGCAAAGGCAAGACGGCCAGCGAATTGCGTTACATGGGCCACACGCTGACCGACAACCGCCATGGGCTGGTGGTCAATGCCCGCGTGAGTTGTGCTGACGGACATGCTGAACGCGAAGCGGCCAAGGTCATGATCAACGATGCGCGGCAAGCAGCCAAGGATGCGGCGGTGCAAATCACGCTGGGCGCGGACAAGGGTTACGACGCACAGGAATTCATCGAAGCTTAACAGGCGGGGCGCGCAAGGCGACGAATGTCACGCTGCCCGTGGACGAGTATGAACGGGCGAGAAGTCTCGGCATCAACTTTTCCCGCACCTGCGAGCAGGCCTTGCGCGAGGCGATTCAGGCCGAAGAAGGCCGTCGCTGGGCTGAGGAACACGCCGAGTTCATCAGGCACACGAACCAGTGGGTCGAAGAGAACGGACTTCCCTTGGCGCAATACCGGATGTTCTGATGGCGCGATTCGACGTCTATGCCAACAGCGGTAGAGGCCGCGCCAGTACACCGTATCTTGTCGACGTGCAAAGCGACCTTCTGGAAGGTCTGTCGACCCGCGTCGTCGTACCGCTGATTCAGGCTGATGCTGTTCCGCCCGGGAAGCTCCCGGCGGACTTCACGCCATCATTCGATATCGGCGGCATCCGGTGCATCCTGCATCCGGCGTTTGTCGCGGCCGTGCCCTTAAGCGAACTGGGGCCGAAGACCGGTTCGCTTGTCGAACACCGTGACCGGATCACGGCCGCGCTGGATCGCCTCCTGGGCGCTTACTGATTATTCTGGACGGTAGACACGCCGGGGCAGGACATTCCCGCTATCTCAGGCGGGCATAGCAGAGTCGCCGAGCTGCGCCGTCTAGCTTGTCGAGAAGTGTGGCAGCGTGCGACCACGGTATTTATGCAACGGGCTGTTGCACAAATTCCCAAAGGCGAAAGGCTTGCGCGCGCATGTACGCATGTATTTGAGGCCGCCGGGCGAGAACCCGCGCATGTTGGGAAACACTGCCTCGAGATCGCGCGCGAGCCGCTCGACGGCACTGGCACCCTCAGCCTGGTTCCTTCTGCAGGTCGAGGATGTCCCGTCTGATCTCCCTGTACAGTGTGACCAGCTCACCGTTTGCGCTGGCCATGGCGCGCCGACCTGACACGAGTCCTTGCGGTCCGTGTTCCCGCAGCCGGCCGACAAGACGACTGATTTGCCGCGTCGTCAGCCCAAGTCGCTTCGCAGCACGCCACGGTCTGAGCACGCCATCGGCAACATCCTGAATCACTTTGTACCTGTCCAGTTCGCGCATCGTCATCGTGATCCGTTCGGTCGCAGCCATCGCAGCCTCCAGCGCCGAGGTACCGGCCGCTGGTCAGCTTACGCGCCACGGAAGCGGACATTTGAACTTGGCCAGAAGCGAACCAGACAGCAGCGGGTTCGCACGAACCAGGGCGTCAATCATCGCGCACGTAGACCCACAACCGACCGGTTCTGGTTTTCCTGTTGCCGGGCGCGAGCACCGGGATCGGCGTGTCGTCCGCGTGGAGCTTCGCAGTCGACATCGTATAGCGACGCAGCGCTTCAGTCAGTAACCGGCAGAGTTCTTCGCATTGTCCGACCCAGCGTGCCATGCTGGCCCGATCGAGACGAACGCCGTCGCGCGCCGCGATCTCGGATTGCCGATACAGCGGCGTATGGTTCGCATATTTCGAAACGATGATCTCGGCCAGCAAGCTCGGATGCGCGATGCTGCGCTCGATTGGCAACCCCGGCATGGGACGTTGCGCTATATGGCCGCAACTGGAGCAGATCCGTTTGCGGCGGATCGTGCGGATGACCTTGAACATCGCTGTGACGCGCTCGAGTTGCTCGGATACATCCTCGCCGAGCAAGTCCATGGCGTGGTCGCATTTCGGGCAAATGGAGTCGGGCTCGAGCACGCGGTCTTCGCGTGGCAGATGGGGCGGCAGGGCTTCCTTTGCGGATGCCGCAGACGCGCCTGAACTTGATGCACGAGCGCGCGCACGGCAATCATCGGCAACGCCGCTGCCCGCTGCCAGATCCTCAAGTTGGGTTTCGAGCCGATCGATCTGTCGGTCTACCCGCTCGGATTTGCGACCGAAGTGCATGCGCCTGAGCTTGTCGATCTGTGCCTTCAGGCGCTCAAGTTCCTGGTCCCGCTCAACAATCTCCCGGTCGCGTTCGGCGATCTCCTGGCGCATCTTTGCCATCGATGCCCGCTGCTCGAGCACCAGGGCGTGGAGCTCGGCAACGGTTTGCGGAAGCGGCGCATGGTCAGGCATGCGCTGCAGTTTACGAGCCTTCGATGCGGTTGGGCTTAGCACCGGAAAACGCACAACGCTCCATTGAAGCGACTTCACCTCGGCGCCGAAAACACGTCGCTCATCTGTGGTGCCCGCTTCACTTCATCGCTTGGTGTTCGGGTCTCGTCTTTAGGAGGCCCCAGTTGACCGCGGCATCAAACGCCCGACTCGTCGGTTAGCTAGCCGAACTGCCGAAAAGGAATTGTGTCCTGAAAGCGTCGAGCAGGTCGTCCGAATCGTCGACAAACTCGCCGAACATGAACGTCGCAGCGCGCGCAACCAGGTCGGCCTTGAGCGCGGCGTAGGTCCCGGGCGTCTGCAGGATGCGGCCCACCGCTTCCCGCGTCTGCGGATGAGCCGTCTCCCGGGCGTCTCTGCCAAGCAGACCTGCGGCCGCAATTTCGACCTTGAACTCGCACGCTTCGAGTAGATCCATTGCCTCGTCGTAGACGCGTACATCGTTTCCGGCGAAGAAGAACTGCCGAAGCGTGAACAGCAGGTCCGACGCATCGGTATTTTTCTCGTTTCGCCGGTCCTGCCAGGCCATGATCTTGAGCAGCACGAATGCCGGAATGGCAACGACGGGGACCACGAGACCTTCGCCGATATCCACCTGTTGCGCCGTCTCGACCGCTTCCTCGAAGCCGAGCACGTTCATGACGATGTCGCCATTGGGCGGCCATGCAATGGCCCCGGGCGGCGTTTCGATCGGCCCGAAGGGAACGAGGTCGAGCTGCACGCCGTATTCGCCGGGCTCGCGCCGGAAAATGAGCTGCTGTTGGGCTTTCGCGTTGTGCGTGAACTGACCAGTCGCGAGAAGCTCGACGACCAGGCGCTGGTGGAATTCCCAGCTCACCGCGCAAACCGCGACATCAACGTCTCGAGTGGCGGTCGGGGCCTTCACTCCGTGCAGGTGCAGGAACTGGATGTCGCGCGCGGTTGCGCCCGCGAGTACGAACCGCGTCCCGAGTTTCTGGCACGCATCCTTCACAGCGGCGAGCAGCGCGATGGTAAGGGGATGCACGGGCCGGTCGGCCGGCACTTTACTGATCGAGGAAGCGTTCATAGAGCGTCTGTGCAACGGCCTGGTTACGGCTATCGGACGAGAGCATGAGATCGGCAAAGACGAGCACCGGGTGAACGACGCGAGGCGCGACGTCCCAGTTCGGTTCGGCATGTTCAGGCCAGAACGACTCGAGTATCTCAACCTCGCCATGTGGGTCAGGGCGCAGGCGTGCAGCCTTGACGAGCGGTGACGACACGCCGCCATGCGCATAGACTGTTACTGACACGGCCTTGTTCGCATGCGTGAGTGCTTCAGCCGCGCACTCGCCGCCAAGGCGGGCGTTGAAGTCCGCAAGCGGCGCGCCTTGCCACCAATCGATGCCCACGCCGCTCGCGTAACGCCGGGCTCCCAGCTTCGTGCGCAGACCGGTGGCATAGTGGCTCACCCAGTCTTTGATGAAGTGGCGCCGGTGGACGATCATGCGGCGGTCGTTCTTTATGATGACGAGCCGGCGCGCGATCAGGTCATCGACTGCCAGGTTGACCGTGTTGAGCGCCACGCCCGACTGATCGGCAATGGTGCGGTAGGGCTGTTCAACGAGACCGGGTTGGGTGGCGAGTGCAAACGATACACGCAACCCCTTCGGGGTCGTCGATCGCGAGGTGATGTCCGTCCGCCTGAGCCTGGGGTTTTCGCGGCCCGTGATCATGACCGTTAACTCGGGCTGCTCGAGGTAGACATTCCCCGCGGTGTCCACGAACGGAATGCGGTTGGCGATGAGATTCTCAGCGAGCCTGGACGACACATGGGACGTGACCAGCATCACCGGCCGGGCGCCTGCGGGATCGTCGAGCCGAGCATTTTTTTGGACAAGGGCCGCAGCGGCGCTCGGGGAGCCAGCGTTGGCGGCGATCACCACTGGCATGTCGAAGTGCTTGCCCGACACGGAGAAGTGGATTGCCGCATCCGCCGCATCCGGGCTCGGGGTGACGTCAACGCGAGGCTCGGCGTGAAAGCGCTGCGTCGCAGCGGAAAAGGCTTCGCATGCAAGGCTAAGCGCCGTTTGCTCGGTGGCAGAGAGGCGGTCGGTTACAGCCATCAGGGATGTCCTGTTGTACGCTTTTGCATGAGTGTATGCCAAAAACGTACATATTGCCATTGGCGTACAAGTCATCTCCCCTCGTGTGGCAGTCCTCCCCGGCGCTGTGGCAGCACGTACTTTTTTGAGCGACTGTACGCTAGAAGCGGACAGCACCGACGAAACGTACAAACTTAGAAAGGGTCATATCGTTTCGAGCGGTGCCAAGTAATCCGATTAAGGGGGACGAACAAGGTAAGCACAATTTTCTATCATAGGCGTCCAAGTTATTATGACTTGGTCAAATCGCCGAAAATTGGTATATACGCCGGGCGTGCCATCTGGGCTCAGAGTTCATCCCAGATTTGCGGAAATGTTTCAGCAGGTCAGGCCAGGGAGGCTAAGACTCGGGTTGCCACAAATACCCCGCTTTTTGCAGCCGGGCAAGCCAGGCTCCCCGCTTGCCATGACTCGACATCAATTGCGCCAGACGACGCCGGAATATGGCATCCCGCCTGGCGTTTTCATACGCTTCGGCGAGATCCTGCAACTTCCGGAATGCTTGATCGTAGGCGCTGCCCGTCGTGCGTCGCAGTTGTGCATCGATGCTTGACCACGCCGCGTCTTCCTGTTCGAGAAGTGATGTGAGGTACCGTGTGCGTTCCTCACGACGGCGGGCCTCGGCCGCCTGGCGGGCTTCCTGTTCCCTTCTTTCACGGATGGCGCGATAAGAGGCGACCCTTGATTCGATTTCGGATATTCGACGGCGCCCGGGCAAACTCAATTGCTTTGCATTCCTACCCCTCTCCCATTTGAGAAAAGCGTTTCGAAGCGTTCTCTCCGCTTCACGGCTGCGTCCTTGTAGCAGCATGCGCAGTTTCGCCCGCATTTCATCAACCGGCAACTCACGTAACCAGGGATCAAAGCGACTGTCTTCGCTCCCGCTGGATTCTGGGGCCAATAATGACGGGCTGGCCTCGGCGGCGGCGGCGAGCCAGTCCGCATCCAGCATCAAAAACTCGGCCAGTGCTACCTGTGCGGGCGTCAACGCCTGTAATCCCGCAGGTACCGGCGGTTCGATTTCGTCATCGTGTAGCTCATCATTCCCGAGGCGGGCAAGCCACCCAAGATAAAGCGGGCGAGCATCGCCGCCGAGCAGCTCGTCGCGTACAGGCAGCAGGCGGGTCATCCATCCCGCACCATCCATCTCCTCCGAGAAGCGGGTGTGTTCGCCCGAGTCATCGTTGAACGACCAGTCGAGGATGCACCAGTCATCGACGTCCATGGCCTCGAATGCTTTCTCGAAACGGGAGCGCCTCTTTCGTCCAGCCTTGACGTAATCGCGGATGGTCGCCGCATCAAACGTCCCGTGCGGCAGGCGAAGAAGCAGGCGGCAGCTCCCCCAGTTGGAGGAGTAGACGTGGGCATCGAAATATTGCTGTACCCACTCGAGCGGGTCGCCCTTGAGGTTTCCCCAGTGATATTCGTTGACGAAGCTTGAGGCGGTGATCGTGGCCCGCGTGGAGAAACCGCGCAACTCTGCCTGCTGGGTCGCCGTAAGCAGTTGGTCAACGCATGCAAACTCGTAGTATTGATATTCGCTCATGCCAGATTCCCGTAGCGAAGCGCATGGAAGAGAAGAAGGTGAATGTGCTGGTGCGCAACCCGGCAGAGCCCTGAAACTCCGGGCCGACGCGAAAGCCGGAATGCTTCGTGGCAAGCGCCGTTGCCATTGTGACGTCCTTTCGGCACGCGATGCGGCGCTTTCAGCCGGCCGCGTCCGCGCCGCCCAGCCGCATCCCGTAGTCCATCAGGAGCTGCTGCTGTGCTTCGAGCTGCGCGGCCAGCTTCGTGAGGTCCGCGCGGAGCGAGTCGCGAGCCTCGTGTACCTGGAGCAGCTCGGCTGCCCGCGCATCGGCTGCCGACTGCGCTGCGTCGCGCTCGGCCTCGGCGCGCGCCCGATCGGTGAGCGCACGATTGAGGGCGGACTGCAGCGCCTCGCCATGTGCCTGCTGATCGCGTGCGAGCCTGGTCGCGGCCGTCGCTTCTGCGACGAGCCGCGCGTTGTCCCGGTTCAGCTGTGTGTTCTCGTTCTGCCGGACGATGGCCGTCTGGTTCGCCTGGCGTAGCTCAGCCTGCACCTGCTGGACCTGCTGCTCATGTCGGTGCGCTTCCTGTTCGAGCTGCTCGCGCGCGGCCGTACGGAAGTGCTCAAGGGAATCTCGCGCATGCACGAGCTTGGCCTCAAGCGACAGGCGAAAGCCTTCCTGCTCGGCAAGGCGCTCGGTCTGGTCGCATACCTGCTGGGTGAGCCGCTCGACGTCCAGGTCGCGCTGATGCAGCGCCACGCGAGTCCCGGCGTGCGCGTCCTGCTCCGCGGAAAAGGCGGCGGTCGCGCCAGAGAGTAGCTCCCGCGCCGTGGCCAGCTCAGCGCCGAGCCTTGCGATTTCGGACTGCGCCTGCTGGCGCTGCGCGGCCGCAGCGGCGGCCTGCTGGTCGACGAGGGCTTGTGCTAGGGCCGCATGATGTGGGCATTACTGGCCTGCAATAAAGGAGGATTATCGAATGTGAGAGCCGAAAAGTGACCTCCGGCGGCCGGAACGGTACGGAATACGGATTCGCTGCCCGATTTCAGGCCAGCGGCAACTGGAGATCTTCTCCGGGCGTGCGGACCTGATAGCCCATCGCCCGGTATCCGCGCTGGCGTTTCTCCCACATGCGTTGCAGCACCGGGTGGCCGCCATCCACATAATCGATCACCCGTACGCCGGTCTTGCCCGCATGCTCGCGGTGCAGCCGGCCGGCGTACTGCTGCGGCGTGCCTTTCCAGGCGACCGGCATGCCCAGTACCAGCGTGTCCAGCGCCGGATGGTCGAAGCCTTCGCCTACGAGCCTGCCAGTCGCCAGCACCACGCGGGGCGTGTCACCGGCCAGCGCGTCAAGGGCAGCCAGCTGCGCCACCCGCGCTTTCCTGCCGAGGCGACCGTGCAGCACAAACAGCGGTTGTACTGTGTCTTCCAGGGCTTGCTGCAGGCTTTCGAGATGGTCTGTGCGCTCGGTGAGCACCAGCACGTTGCGTCCCTGCGCGTATTGCTCACGGATGGCCGTGGCGATCATGTGCGTGCGCGACGCATCCTGGGCGAGACGCGCGAACACTTCCTGGATCGGCGCGTCGGTCGTAACGTCTACTGCAGAGGTGAGCCTTTGCGGGAACACCTCGAACATCTGGGGCGCGCTGGCCGGGGATTTAGCCGCATGCCGGATTGGCCCGCACAGCATGAACATCACCGGTTGCTGGCTGTCGCGCCGCACCGGCGTCGCCGTCAGGCCGAGCACGTAGCGTGCATTGACGCCCTTGAGCACGGCCTCGAAGGAATCCGCGGAGACGTGATGACATTCATCGACGATGACTTGGCCGTAACGCCGCAACAGCTCGCCGCGGGCACCATCGGGCGCCACCGACTGCAGCATCGCGACGTCGATCCGGCCGGTCGCTTTCGACTTGCCGCCGCCAATCGTGCCGATCGCGCGCGCGTCGAGTGCGAGAAACGACTGCAGGCGTTCGCGCCACTGGTCAAGCAGTTCCCGGCGGTGCACGAGCACGAGCGTGTTGACGCCACGCTGCGCGATCATCGCGGCCGCCGTCACGGTCTTGCCGAACGCCGTCGGCGCATGCAGGATGCCGGTATCGTGCCGCAGCAGGTCGGTAACGGCCGCCTGCTGGTCATCGCGCAACGTGCCGGCAAACGGAACTGCAAGCGGCTCGCCGGTGCAGCGCTCGTCGCGGATGTCGCAGGCGATGTCGTTATCGCGCAGTAGCGTCATGACGTCGTCAAGGCATCCGCGCGGCAATGCAATGTGGCGCGGGCAGTTCTCGGCGCGCCCCATGATGCGTGGCTTGTCCCATACGCTGAAGCCGCGCGCCTGGGCCCGGTAGAACTCCGGATTCTGGAAGGCGGCCAGCCGGATCAGACGGTTGAGCAGTGCCTGCGGAAGCTGCGCCTTTTCAAGATAGAGCTGGTTCGCGAGCGTCAGTGTGAGCGACGCCGGCATCGTTCCGGCTAGCCGCTTCGGCTGCGCGGGCGGTGGCTTCCACGGTTCGGCCTGGTCCTCCTCGGCGATGAACGCGACATCGAGCGGGTGCGCACCGCCCGTGGCGCGAAAGATCACCCCCTCGATGTCGCGGCTGTCCATGGTTTGCACGGACGCGAGATACGACCACTGGTCAGCGTACGGCTGAAAGCCGTCATCGACGAACACGCTCCAACCATGCTCGCGCGGCTGCTTCTGCAGCGGCATGGCAATGAGGTTACCGAAGCCGCCTTTGGGCAGCACATCCTGGTTCGGGAAGAGCCGGTCGTAGGACGTCAGTTCGAGCTGACGGGTCCGGGTACAGGTGTGGCTGATGATGGCTGAGCCCATCCGTCGCGCGTCACGTGCAGCAACGGCCGACGAGAAGAAGATCCACGCGTGAGCGCCATTGCCTGAACGCGAGATTTCGAGCGACACGGGCACGTCCATCTCGAGGCAGGATTGCCGGAACGCCTGCGCATCTTCACGCCAGCCTTCCTCGTCGAAGTCGACAGCGAGCAGGTAGCAGGTGCCGTCCGGCATCAGCGGATAGAGGCCCACTGTGCGATCGCCGGCCAGGTGCGTATAGACGACCTGGTCGTCCAGCGCCAGCAGTACACGATGCCCGCAGTCGGCGCACCGGATGCGGGGCTTTTCGCAGATCCCGGCGCGCCATTCGTTGGCGCACGCCGGCGCGTAGCCGGATTTTCCGGAATTGCGGCTTTCCCAGCGTAGCGGATAGACATCCGTGCGGCCGCGAAACAGCCGCCGGAAGAGCTGTACCTTCTGCTCGGGCGAAAGTACGGGGGCGCCCGTGTTTCGCACTGCTGGCGATGGTTCGTTCCGGGTCACCCGCACGGGCTTTGCCTGCGCCTGCAGCGTTGCCGGCAGCAAGGCGGTGAGCCGCGCGATTTCGGCCTGCAGGCGGGTGAGCTCCGCGAGCAGCTCCTCGCGTGTGAAATTTTCCCAGTCTGCCTGTAGCAGCTTGCCTTCGTTCATCGCTTCACCGGCCGAAACCCTGGCTCCCGTCGAGCACGCCGGCTGGCGCACACGTTCGTTGTTGCATATCATCGTCTCCGATACAGATCACCTGATTTTACCCACGAGCCATGTCTGCCATCGATCGCTACGTCGAAGCCGCGACGCGCGAAAACACCCGGCGCAGTTACCAGTCGGCGCTTCGGCATTTCGAGGTTGAATGGGGCGGCTTTCTGCCCGCGAGCGCTGACATGATTGCGCGGTACCTTGCCGATCACGCAGAAACCCTGTCGGTCAATACCCTGCGCTCGCGGCTTGCAGCGCTCGCGCAATGGCATCAGACGCAGGGTTTTCCGGATCCGACGAAGGCCCCACATGTGCGCAAGGTTCTCAGAGGTATCGTCGCGCTGCATCCCGCAAGCGAGAAGCGGGCGAAGCCCATGCAGCTCGCGCAGCTCGAAAAGCTCACGGCCTGGCTCGATCAGCAGATCGCCAGGGAAGCCGGCGGGCGCGAGCGCCTCGCGCGCATTCGCAACCGGGCGCTGGTGCTGCTGGGTTTCTGGCGCGGTTTTCGCTCGGACGAACTCAGTCGGCTGCGAATCGAGCACGTAGCCGTTGAGGCGGGCCGCGGCATGACGTTGTACCTGCCGCGCACGAAAGGGGACCGCGCGCAGCTGGGCACGACCTTCAAGGCCCCGGCACTTTCACGCCTGTGTCCGGTGGCGGCCTACGAGGCGTGGATTGCGGCGTCCGGCCTGACGGAAGGACCCGTGTTCCGGCGCATAGACCGCTGGGGAAACATCAGCGACGAGGGACTGCATGCGGGCAGCTTCGTGCCGCTGTTGCGTGCGCTTTTCCATGCAGCAGGCCTGGCCGCGCCGGACAGCTACAGCAGCCATTCGCTACGGCGGGGCTTCGCAACGTGGGCCAACTCGAACGGCTGGGATCTGAAGATGCTGATGCAGTACGTTGGCTGGAAAGACGTGCGTTCCGCGATGCGCTACATCGATGCCGCCGATCCGTTCGCGCAACACCGCATCGAATCGGCACTCGCAACACCAGGTACCGCCGTGCAGGAGCTACCAGTCATCGCATTGCCTGCGCCATAACCGCTGGATCGAGGCGTTACTCCACATCCGTGACTGGCGCGCTTCCTTACGCTGAACCATTACTTCCCGCTGCGCTTTGCCAGGTTTGGAGCGTCTAGTCTTGGCCGGATTGCATCCCTCTTTGAGGCGAGCGGTCTCATCCCGTAATGCGGCTTTTGCAGCCAACAGTGCGAGATAGAGTGGTGAGGTCCGATAGTCTTTTCGCGACCTTGGACAACATCCAACGATGCTGCTCCGCGGTTACAGGCTGTTGACCTCTAACCCCTTCGACTTCCTCAACCGGGCAATTCAAGCCAATCGCGGCTGGATAGCACCCCTCAAAACATGCGACTTGAATCTAACGTTGAGTGCTGTCTGACGAAAAGCGCGAAAATCTAATCATTTCCGTGTCTTCGAGTCCAGCTAATCCGGCGCTAGTCCAATGATTTCCGTTTCCCTGCGACTCCTGCTGGGGAACGGAATACGTTGGACTGGGCCTCATAGAAAATCAAAGACTTGCCAATTTATTCGGTCGCGCGTTTGACGGCCCGGAAGCGAAATAAGTTGGACTTGCCGAGTTTGCGACGCGAATTCGTTGGATTCGCAGGAGGGTAGAGATTGGCACGCGGTTCGCCTGTCTGAGATTGGCCCGGTTCGACGGACGGATTTGCAGCCAGCGATTTGATGTGATCTAGATACTATGGAAGGGCGCCACGGAAGTAAGCCTCCTGGAGTAAAACGAGGATCCCGACACCCGTTTTCCGAGAGGAGTACGCAAATGAATCCGCCTCGCACGGCCCTTCGCGGGCAGGATACAACCATCACCGGATCGCTGTATGTCGCCTTCGAACTGGGTGACAGGAGCTGGAAGCTCTCGCTGGGCGATGGGGTGCGCGCGCCGAGCCGCTGCACCGTGGCCGCCGGCGATACGGCCGCAGTTTTCACGGCGATTGCAAAGGCCAAAGCGCGCTGTCATCTGGCGGCCGATGCTCCGGTGCGGAGCTGTTACGAAGCCGGGCGTGACGGCTTCTGGCTGCACCGCTGTCTGGAAGCACATCAGATCACGAACCTGGTGGTGGATTCAGCCAGTATCGAAGTGAACCGACGCAGACGTCGCGCCAAGACTGACCGGCTTGACAGCGACAAGCTGCTGTCGATGCTGATGCGTTACTACGCTGGTGAACGCCGGGTGTGGGCGGTCGCGCGCATCCCGACTCCCGAACAGGAAGATGAGCGGCGGGTACACCGTGAACTCGATCGCCTGCGCCAGGAGCGCACTGCCCATAGCAACCGCATCCGCTCGCTGCTGGTACTTCACAACCTGCGGCCCGAGCGAATCGGTGGCCGCGCGTGGGCGCACTGGTGGGCCGAGCACACCACTCAGCTGTTGCCAGCCCTGCGCGCCGAGATCGAGCGCGAATGTGAGCGGCTGTCGCTGGCTGCCAGGCAGATCAGGACGCTTGAGGCACAGCAGCAGCGCGAGGTGCGCAGCGGTGTGCAACCCGCGATTGCGCGGCTCGCGCACCTCGCGGGTATCGGAACGGGCAGTGCCTGGGTCCTGGTCAGGGAACTGTTCGGCTGGCGACAGTTTCACAACCGCCGTGAAGTGGCCGGCTGCCTGGGCCTGGCCCCGACGCCCTATGCCAGCGGTACGAGTGAAGTTGAGCAGGGCATCAGCAAGATCGGCAACAAGCGAGTCCGATGGCTGATGGTGGAACTGGCGTGGAGCTGGTTGCGCTTCCAGCGCAGCAGCCAGCTAAGCGACTGGTTCAACGAGCGCTTTGCAGGCGGTGGCAAGCGTATGCGACGCATCGGCATTGTGGCACTTGCCAGACGTCTGGCGGTCGCGCTATGGCGCTATCTGGAATTCGGCGAGATTCCCCTCGGGGCAACCCTCAAGCCGCCTGCGAAGAAGGTGACGGCGACCTGAACAGCCAACGTCGAGCGGCAGCAGCGTTTGAAGGTTTGGCGCGCCCGGAACGGAGGTGGGTTGTCCGGCGGATAACCGTGGTTCTAGATGGGGCGCGTCCGTAATGGGGTGGTTCCAGCGCCTTGCGCATGCGGTATGTGGTGACCGGTCTGGTGGCCGGCACGGATAGAAGTTGGTCCGGTCAACTTGTCCGGACTTCAGACACCCCGACCTCACTGCTGTTCTCGCTTGATATGGAGGATTGCAAATCATCTTATCGAGGAGGTTATCCACCACCGGCCAGCGTCATGGTCGTGACAAGCGACCCGTTGGCCGGTGGTGGATAACCTCTCGCGCTCTCGAATGGGAGATAACTGACGGGAAAATGGATCGCGAAAGGGCTTGACTTCCAATGCCACATAGAAGCCTCCGTTAAGCGTTGAGTCGCGGGTTGTCCACGGGCGGGCGGCGGGTCGCCTCTCACGACCATGACGCTGCCCGCCGGTGGGCAACCCGCAAGGCGACACGGTTTGCCCTTTAACGTTGATGTTCTCGAATTCAAGCGGCGAACGATAGCCAATGCTGCTGTGCAGGCGGCGTACGTTGTACCAGCCCTCCAGGAACCAGAAGATGCGCTGCCGGGCCTGTTCATGGGTAGCAAAGGGTTCGCGCGAAAGCAGTTCCGCTTCGAGCGTGCCGAAGAACGACTCGCACATCGCGTTGTCGTACGCGTCGCCGGCCGTCCCCATCGACGGTTGTACGCCGGCTTCGCGGCAGCGCCGCCCGAATGCAATGGATGTGTATTGGCATCCTTGGTCCGAATGTAGAATGACGCCCTCGTGGCGTCGCTGAAGCAACGCCATATCCAGTGCGCGCAGCATCAGTTCGGCATACAGATGAATTGACATCGCCCAGCCCACAATGCGGCGACTGAACACGTCGAGGACAACGGCCAGGTAGAGAAACCCCTCGCCGGTCGGGATGTAGGTGGCGTCCGCCACCCACAGCACGTTCGCCGCCTCGGCACGGAAGTGCCGACGCACCAGATCCGGAGCGCGGCGTGCTCCCACGCGTTGCCGCGTAGTGTGCGGCCAGCGCCGCCGGCTCGCACCACGCAAACCGGCCATGCGCATCAGACGTGCGACCCGCTTGCGTCCGACGTGTACGCCTTCACGCGCGAGCTGCGCATGGATACGTGGTGCCCCATACGTACCGCGCGAACTCGCATGCAGCGTGGCGGATGCGCGCGAGCAGTTGCGCATCGCCACACGAGCGTTTCGATGGCTCACGCACCAGCCATGCGTAGTAGCCGCTCGTGGAGACCCTGAGCAGCCGCGTCATCCTCGCAATGGGCCAGCGGGCCCGGTTCGCTCTCACGAATCCGTACCGCCCTTCGGTGGAACGGCTCCCGTCTCCCTCGCGAACCAGGCCGCCGCCTGCGAGAGAATGTCTCGCTCCATCTTCAGTTGCCGGTTCTCACGACGTAGCCGCGTGAGTTCCTGCCGCTCGGCCGTCGTCAGCCCGTCATGACGCACACCCGCATCACGATCGAACTGCGCGACCCAGTTGTTGATGGTCTGTTCGGTCGGCTCGAACTCGCGCGCCAACTCCTCAGGCGTTCTTCCGGCCTTCACCAACTCGACCATGTGGGCCCGGAATTCCACAGGGTATGGGGTACGATGCCTGCCCATTTCGACACCTCCTGATCAAAAGGATAGGTGTCCGTTTTTGCGGGTCAATCTCAA
>NZ_JBNDMI010000001.1:0-635311 GCF_050436505.1 Paraburkholderia sp. CI3 | reverse complement strand
GGTGCCGACTTTCGCCACCTGCATGGTTGAGCATGCCTTCGCCGGATCTGACGGTGTCTGTCCGATGACGTCCCGACTTATACACCCTGACGCGAGCCGTTTAAGCGGGGTCAATCTGCGCATCATTCGGGCAATACGCTGCCTACCGGACGCATAGACTCTATTCATCACCGCGTCCATGACGCATCGACCCGCCGGAGATCCGGCAACAAGTCTGCCCCTAGGGATCACGTCCTTTGGGGCGTCGTTCAGGGGCGCTTCCTTCGAGGACTTCCCATGAACCATCCGAGCGCTGTTTCCGGAACACAGGACGTTTCGATCGCCCAGATCGAAGGCGCAATCAACGTGTGGCGCAACCGCAATCCGGCAATCTCCGACGAGGACGTGCTGGTGCTGTGCGCTGAAGCACGCTGTCTCGCCAATCTGTACGGCACGATGACTTTTACCCGCGCGACCGCTGTACCGCGCGAGACGCTTACCGAAGCTCAGCTGGCCGCTCTGGCTGGCGCGCAGGCGTAAGGCACAACCGTTTCCCCGCGTCTGTCGGACGCATCGAAGCGCCGCATCTGCGGCACATCCAGCTCGCCCCTCAGGGACCACGTCCCCCGGGGGCGTCGTTTCGTGGGGCATTTCCTTTTCAGGTACCCCATGAAAATCTCTCCCTCGCAACTTCGCGAACTGCTCATCGCCTACGTTCCGGCCCGTCTTCCGGTGCTGGTCACCGGCGCACCTGGCATCGGCAAGAGCGACATCGTCGATCAGGCGGCTCGCGAAACCGGCCATGATCTGCTCATCAGCCATCCCGTCGTTGAAGACCCGACCGACTCGAAGGGGCTGCCGTTCCCTGACGGGAGCGTCGCCCGTTTTCTGCCGTTCGGGGATCTCGAGCGCGCGTTGAACGCGACAACACCGCTGCTCTGGTTCCTTGACGATCTGGGACAGGCGTCGCCGGCCGTGCAGGCGGCCAAGATGCAACTGCTGCTGGCACGCCGCATTGGCGAACACGTGTTGCCCGATTGTGTCACGTTCGTTGCGGCCACCAACCGGCGCAACGACAACGCAGGCGTGTCAGGCATTCTCGATCCCGTCATCTCGCGTTTTGCGACGGTGGTGGAGCTCGAGCCATCGATTGCCGACTGGACAGCCTGGGCGGTACGCAACGGGATTCCGGCTGAACTGATCGCGTTTCTGCGGTTCCGGCCGGATCTGCTGTCTGTGAAGAAGACCTCGCGCGATATCGAAAACGCACCGAGCCCCCGCACCTGGGGTTTTGTTGCGAAGACGATGCCGGTCGTACCGAAGTCGCTCGAACTCGTCTCCTACGCGGGTTCGGTGGGCGAGGGTGCAGCGAGCGAACTGATGAGCTTTCTCGCCATCTACCGCGAGCTGCCATCGCCTGACGCCATCATCCTGTCGCCGGACACGGCGCCGATCCCTGGAACACCGGCCGCGCTGTATGCGGTCAGTTCGGCGCTTGCGGCGCACTCGACTGAAGGAAACTTCGAGCGGGTGCTGACCTATAACCAGCGGCTGATCGACGAGGGCCACCGTGAATTCGGTGCGCTCCTCGCCCGTGACGCCGTCCGTCGCAACCCGGAACTGCAGAACACCCATGCGTTCATTCGCGCGCAGGGTGGTCCGCTCGGTCAGATCATCCGCGGCGAGTAACACGGCCGCATTTTTCGCTTCCATCTTTCCTGTTGCCACGGCCCGCCTTTGCGCGCGCCGTGGCTTTTTTCTTTCTGCGCAATCCAATCCCTTTCTATTCTGGAGTTTTCCATGAACATCACTGAACTGAAATCCCGCGTCATGCTGTCGGCCGTCACGGTCTCTGCCTGGCAGGCGCGCTGCTTTGACGTGAAAGCGACTGAAGAAGTCGAGAAGAACCATCAGGCGAAGGACATCGGGCGCTTCAACAAGCGTCTGTTGCCCGAGCATGCGCCGAGCTACAAGGAAGTGGTTTCGATCGGCAATCGCATTCGCCGCTATCACTACGATCACTCCCTGAAGTACGAACAGCTGGGCGTGCGCCTGCTGCCGACGACGATCTACATGTACTTCGCCGACCAGATGCGCAAGATGAAGGATGAATTCGACCTCGCCGTTTCCGTCTTCCTGACCGACTACCTGAATCTCAAGGAACAGGCACGGGTAGAACTGAACGGGCTGTTCAACGAGGCGGACTATCCCACGCTTGCCCGCATGTCGGAGAAGTTCGGCGTCAAGCTGGCGGTGCTGCCGTTCCCTGACGCGAGCCAGTTTGGCGTCGATCTGCCCGCCGACGTGCTGACGGATCTTCGTTCGGAAATCGACCAGCACGTGCTTGCCTCGATCTCGACGGCGAATAACGATCTGGTCGGGCGTCTATATGAAGCGGTCTCGAAACTGGCCGACAAGCTGTACGGTGCCACCGATGTTCGTCTGGGCGTCACCAACCAGGTGCGCGAACTGTGCGAACTGCTGCCGAAGCTGAACTTCACGAACGATCCGAAGCTCAACCACATCCTCGAGCAGGCGAAGACGCATCTCGCGGTTCACACCGGCGCGGATCTGAAGGAATCGCGCGTGCTGCGTTCGCAGGTCGCCGCCACGGCCTCGGAAATCGAGGGGCTGATGGCAGCGTTCATGGGCGGAGCACCGGAGCCGATGGCGCATCAGGTTACGACGTTCGCGCCGCTGGAGCAGGTTGTCCAGCCGGAGCCGACGCCGCTTCTGCGACTCGTCGCCTGAGGTGGCCATGGACCCGCGTATCTCGAATCAACGCACCGCGCTGGTTCTCGATCAGCCTTTCTTCGGGGCGCTCGCGCTCCGGCTGAAGGTTGTCGAAGATCCATCGTGTAAGACGTTCTGGACCGACGGGGAATCGCTGGGCTACAACCCGGCGTACCTCGGTGGTCTGAACGATCTGGAGACTCGGGGCGTGATTGCGCATGAAGTCCTGCACGTGGCCAACGGCCACTGCTGGCGTCAGGGCGATCGCGATCCGAAACTCTGGAACGACGCCTGTGACTACGCGATCAACCCGATCGTGTATGACGCAGGCATCCTGCTACCGAAAGGCGTGCTCGTCGACGCCCGGTTCAAGGGCAAGTCGGCCGAAGAGATTTACGGCACCCTCGCGAAGGAGAAGCGGCAGAAGGAGAAACAGCAGGAGAAGCAGCAGGGCAAGGGCAAGCAGGACGGTGGCAAACCGGATGCGCAGTCTGGGCAGCAATCGGCTCAACCGCCGAAGCAGCCGGACCGCGCACCCGGGGGCAACAGCCCACCACAGTCCACCAATGCGAACGGCGCGACCACACCGTCCGCGAGCCCCGACCCTGGCGCGACTGCAGATGCCGCTCCCTCCTGTGGCGAGGTCCGTCAATACAGGGGTGACGACAAGGCGCAGAAAGAAGCCGACTGGAAGGTCGCCGTGCTGCAGGCCGCGAAAGCGGCAAAGATGCGCGGCGTCCTGGGCGGTTCTCTGGAAGGCATGGTCCAGCTGGCGGTGGAACCGGTGGTCGACTGGCGCACGATCCTGCAACGCTTCGCGCAGGAATCGTCGCCGACTGACTACAGTTTCGCGATGCCCAATCGCCGGTATCTGCACATGGGACTGTATCTGCCATCGCTCAATGAACCGGCGGTCGGCGATGCGGTGTTCGTGCGCGACGCGAGCGGTTCGGTGTTTTGACGCGACGCAGGCTCAGTTCGACGCTGAAATCCTCGTTGTCAATGAGACTGTACGGCCACGCCGGCTGATCGTGCTGGACTGCGATACGCGCGTAAAGCAGGTGCAGATCTTCGAGCGCGGCGACGCTGTCGAGCTGCTACCGGTGCGCGGCGGTGGAGGCACTTCGTTTGTCGATCCGTTCAAACGGCTGGCCGACGAAGGCATTGACCCCGCGTTTCTGGTCTATCTCACCGACATGGATGGAACGTTCCCGACTGATGAACCGTCGTATCCCGTGCTGTGGGCCTCGACCAAGCCGCTCAGGCGCGCGAAGAAAGCACCGTTTGGCGAGATGATGGAAGTGATCTGCTGAGGGGCGATGTGACTGCCCATTCTTTTGAACGAAAGCCCGGCGATGTGCCGGGCTTTTTTTTCGCCCGTTGGTTTCCGTTTCAGGCGAAAAGGTCGAGCTGGCGCGGGTCGGTCTTCCCGCTGGCGGCCATGGACTGCGACTGCGGCGCTGGCTTCGGCTCGATGCGAAAAAAATCAGGGCTGACACCGGCGTTTCTGGCAGCCCGTAGCCAGTCGGGCATGTCGCCCAGTCCATTCCATTCGTTGCCCCGCGCGTCGCGATAGAGGGGCGCATTGTCGAGATCGTGCTGGATAGATGCCGCGAGTGCCTCCGGCGTGATGCCGAACTCGTCCATGCGCCGGCGAAGCCAGATGATGAGCCGCTCGCGCGCCTCGCCGTGGGCGATTTTTCCTTTCATCGTTGTGCAGTGGAAGCAGGCAAGAAAAAAGCCCGCACGGAGGCGGGCTGAATCCATATCGGAGGAGACATGGAGGAGACTGGAGTGAGTATAAACCCGTATTCGAAAACGTGCACGTTGGGTGCGGACTGGCGTTCACGCCCGCTTGCGGGCGATCTGATGATCGAATGATTCGCCGGCGCGGAAGCGGTCGAGTCTTTCGCTCGCGTCGGCGATCGCAGCGACTGGCGCCCGCTGAAGCTGATAGTCGTAGGTAGCAACGATCGTCGCGAACTGCGCAAAGCCATCATCATCGAGCATCCACACGCCGCTATCGCGGCCGCGGTCGAATGCCGATGTAATCACCCGTTCGGCGCACTGCATCTGTTCGAACGTTGCTGAGCCGTATCCAGCTTCCGCCAGCAGCCCCGTCAGGATCATCACCTGGCACAGGGTCTGGGCGGCGCTCACGTTGCCCTGACCTCGTCGCATCGCGTCGAGGGCTACGTGCGCCTGCAGGGAAAGCTCATCGGACGTGGCGCGCGGCATCGGCAACAGCGGTGTTTTCGCGCGGCGAGCGCGGGCGGCCTGCGGGTTTCTGCAAAACGGAAGGGTTCTTGCCATTGAAGCAGGGTGGGGTGGATGGGCAATCGCGCCGCAGACATATATCACAGTTTCCGGTTGCGATCAGACCGAAAGCTATACGGTTTAGTCGAGCTTTCCGGGTTAAACCCGTTAGCCGGCTGACGCACACGGGAGCCGGGTGCCGGAGTCGAGTGGCGTCACGCATGCCTATGGTCGATTACATCCAGCGCGACGCTTGCCCCGAAAGCTCGCTGATTTGACCGTTCTTTCGGTCTGCTTCAGGGCCTGGCCAGCCTGAACAATAGCAACATGTCAGAAGCTGCCGAAAATCCCCTGCTCAAACTGCGTCCGCTCGAAGAGAGCGCGGTTCGCATGTTTTTCGAGTCACTGCGTCCGTTGCGCGAGTGCTTTGACGCGCCCGACGTTGCCGAAATCATGATCAACGATTTCGGCAACATCTGGATCGAGCGCCGCGGCCAGATGCACCGGCTGGACCTCACGCTCAACGAACCGGTGCTTGACGGCGCGATCAGCGCGCTCGCGGCATCGGTCGACAAGTCCGCGGTCGCTGGCACCGCACAGGGGATTATCAACGCGGGTCACAAGAATCTCCGTATCGCATCGGTGATGCGGCCGACCGCAATCGACGGCAACGCGATGTCGATCCGCAAGCACCGCGACAAGCACCTCTCGCTTCACGACTACGTGAACATGGGCGCGTTCTCCCTCGTGAACGCTCGCCAGGAAAAGGAACTCGATCTCTTCCCGCCGGGCATCCAGGACGATGCACTGCGCGAGGCCCTGACCGCGATGGTGCGAGCCCGGCGCAACGTGCTCGTCGCTGGGGGCACGTCCTCGGGCAAAACCACATTGCTCAACGCGCTCAACGCCCAGATTCCTGAGGACGAACGCGTCATCACGGTCGAGGACACGATGGAACTGAAGCTGAGCGCGCCCAACCGCGTCCGGCTTCTGTCAAACCCCGACAAGGGCGTGACGACCCAACTGCTTGTCGCCCTGTGTCTGCGCTTCAGGCCCGACCGAATCATCGTCGGCGAAGTCCGAGGCGGCGAGGCCTATGACTTCATCCAGGCATTGAGCACCGGCCACGACGGCGGCATGGGCTCGATCCACGCCAACGACGCGCGTGGCGGTCTGAGCCGCCTCGAAAGTCTCGCCATGCTCGGCGTGCCGCCGGGCAGCCGGTGGGAACTGGCGGATATGCGAAAGGCGGTGGCCGACTGCTTCCACTACGTCATTCATCTTCGCCGCACAGGCGAGCTGCGTCACGTTTCGGAAATCCTCGAAATCAGGGGCTTCAGGGACGGCGACTACGTTCTCAACCGCGTTTTCTAACCTATCGGAGTGCCTTTAATGAAGAAGTATCTGCCCGAGTTTCTCGCTACCGCGCGCGAGCGCACGCGAGCGTTGAGCCGTTTCATCTGGACCCGCTTCCTGACGCGCCGGGAGCTGCGTTCGACGGTAGTGGGCGCATCGCTTGCAGCATTGGCACCGTTCGCCTCGGCCACCGACCTGACCGATCTCGGTTCCGCGACGGACGTCATCTGTCTGATCTCGGCCTATATCAGCGGTCCTTGGCTGTACGGCATCGGCATTGTGCTGATCATCGTCGGCGCCGTCGCGATCGGCAACTCCGAAAGCACGATCGGCAAGATCATCTCGACGGTCTTCGTCGGCCTCGGCCTCGCAGCGTGTGCGATACCGATTGTGAAAAACCATCTCCACATCACCTACACCTGTGCGTAAGCCCACCCGCGTCAGCCGTTCGCTTTCGCTGCCTCGCCAGATGGGCGGGGCAGATCGCGGACTCGCGATCGCCAACGGCACGATGTCCATGCTCCTCTGCTACACCAGCATGACGCCAACTTTCCTCGTCGTGGGCATCGCTGTTCACTGGCTGTTGCGCTGGAAAAGCTCGAAAGATCCGTGGTGGAAACAGGTCATGCTCGTCTACAACCGCTACGCGGACGTCTATGAGCCACTGCCGACCGCTAAGTTTTCGGCCCGGTTCAAACGTCCCTATGGATTCGATCAGGACCTGCCATGCTGAAGAAGCGCCTGAAGCGCCGCTCAATCCAGGAAATCGCCCCCTGGGCGACGATGGTCACGCCCGAACTGATCCTGGACAAGGACGGTTCGCTGCTGACCGTCTATACGTTCGATGGCGTGGACGCCGACAGCCCGAACGCCTCCGATATTTCGGCCGCGCGCGACAACCTGGATCACGCCTGCAAGAACTTCGACCATCGGATCACCGCATGGTGGAAGCTTTCGCACCGCCGCATCAAAGGGGATATCGGCGGGACGTTCGAGTCGTCCATGGACGCGCGCGTCGACGAGATCAACCGCGCCCATGTCGCTAGCGGGCGATATTTCCGCAACACGCACTCACTTGCGCTTGCCTTCACGCCCGAAACCGGCGTCAACAAGATCTTCGAGAAGGTCGCGTACCACATGACAGTGGGCGGCAAATCGATGCCGCTTGCCATCTTCGAGACCGTCAAGGACTCGGTACTCGCGCGTAGTGCCTTCGCGTTCGATATCGAGCGGCTCACGTCGGACATCAAGCGGTTCGAAGGCGTGATCGATGCGTTCAATGGCGGCGTCACGCGCCTGAGGATGAAGCGTTTGCAGTTGCAGAGCGCGCTCGCGTTTCTGCATCAGGCGGCCAATCCGTCCGTGCCGCCCCGGCGCGTGCGCTATCCCGTCACGATGCTGGATACGCACCTGACCGAGAGCGAAGTCACGATCGGCGCCGACACGCTGATGTTCGAATCCGCGCACGGCAAACGGTACGCGAAGGTCATCGCCGTCAAGGAGTGGATGGGTTTTCAGGAGGCGGCACTGGACGTACTCGCGGAAGTCGACGCCGAACTGGACGTGTGCGTCATGTTCCGCTTCCTGGACACAACGAAGGCGAGCGCGTACATCGAGAAGATCCGCAAGTTTTACAAGGTCGCCGCGTTCAACCCGTGGTCGATCATCAAGGCGTATTTCTCGCAGGAGGAGCAGAAAAACGACGAAGGACGCGAGCGTCTCGCTGATGAAGCGGAAAAGGCGCTGGCCAAACTGGTCGCGGAAGGTCAGCAGTATGGGTTTGCGAACGTCTCGGTGATCGTCTATGGCGATACGGTCGACGAATGCGACGACGCAACGCGCGAAGTGATCGGCCGCATCGGCAACGCTGGCTTTGGCGTGATCCTCGAGCGCGACAATCTGTTTGCCGCATGGCAGACGACGCTGCCGGGTCGCTGGGACCAGCAAAGACGCCTGCAGTTTGTCGAAACGCCGGCTGTGTCCGACATTGCCCCGGTGCGCAGCGTCTCGGAAGGCGACACGGTCAATGCGTGGCTCACGCAGCAGTCCGGCGAGAAGACGGGGCCACTCACGATGTTGCCGACGCGTCACAAGACGCTGCAGCGCGTGAGTCTGCACCATCCGGGCGGTAAGTCGCACGCGCTCGTGATTGGTCCGATTGGAGCGGGCAAGTCGATCTTTCTGAATTTCCTCGTCTCCCAGACCGCGCGCCACAAGGCGCGGCGAATCCGGTTCGACAAGGACCGTTCGACCCGCATCCCGACCATTCTGGCGGGTGGAAAATTCGTCGATGCAACGGGGCGCTTTGAGGCGTCGACCTCGGTCAATCCGCTCTCGCTGCTGCACGATGAAAAGCACTTCCCGTACGTCGCCGAGTGGGTACAGATGGCGATCGAGGACGATGACTTCAGATGCTCGCCGCAACAGCAGCGCACGATCTTCGAGAAGGTTACCGTCCTCGGGAAGGGCTACCCGCGCGAGCTGTGGACACTATCCAACCTCAACACCCTTCTGCCGGTGGAGCTGCGCGAACGGCTTGCGGTCTGGACCCAGGGCGAAAAGAACGGCCGTTTCTTCGATCACGTCGACGACGCATTCTCGCTTTCCGACGACATCTCGATCGAAATGGGGGATCTGTTCCAGAACTATCCGGTGGCTGCGGCGCTTTTCATGGACTACGCGTTCTACCGGATCGCTCAGTGGCTCGATGGCAAGCGCTACACGGTCATCGAGGTCGAGGAGGCAGGCTTCTTCTTCCAGTATCCGCGCTTCTACCAGCGACTGGAAATCTGGGCGGTGACGATCCGCAAGCTCAATGCCACGTTGCTGCTCGCGACGCAGTCGCTGTCCCAGGTAGCCCGGATTCCGAACTTTGAGATTCTCAAAGAGAACATCCCCAACATCTTCTATCTGCCCAACAAGGATGCAAAGAACAACCTGCATCTGTATCGCGATCTGTTCGGGCTGACGGAACACCAGATCGACATGCTGGCCAACGCTGTGCCCAACCGGGACTACCTGTGGGTGACACCGGACCAGACGCGCATGCTGCAGGCCAGCTTCCCGAAGGAAACGCTGGCGATGCTGCGCTCGGACGGCCGCGCGCAAGCCGTGCTCGACAGGCACTACACGTCCGGCGCACCGGACTGGCGCGACGCATACCTGCGCGAAATGATGACACTCGACTAACCCGACCTGAAAAAAGGAAATCAACGATGAAACAGATCCTTGGCCGCCTGACGCTCGCCGCAGGACTGATGCTCGGTATGTCGCACGCTGCGCAAGCCGTGCTGCCCGTCATTGACGCGTCTAACCTCGCGCAGAACATCATCACTGCGGCGAAAGCCGTCAAGACCGAGATCTATCAGGACAGCAACATCGTCTACCAGTACCAGATGATGGCAAACCAGCTGCTGCAGGCGACGAACCTCGACCCGGCTGCCATGAAGGCACAGTACGACCAGATCACGGGCGACATCAGCAAGTACAGCCAGCTTGCGAGCACCCTGAGCGACATGTACGGCGACCTCAACCAGGGCAGCCAGTGGATCAACCACGTCCAGACCCTGATTTCGCGCTCGGGCAAGTCGAGTTCACAGTGGTTCGCCGACATGGCAACGCTCTACAACCAGCGTGACAGCGAGGCCACGCGCCTGTTCCAGACAGGCAATGACGTCATGGTGCATGCCCAGACGCTGGCCAAGCGCCGCGAGGAGCTGCAGTCGCAGATGTCGCTCACGCCGACGGCACAGGCGACCGCTGAGATGACTACGCATTATCTGGACATTGTGTCGAGCCAGATGAGTGATCTGCTCCAGATGACGGCCGGCAAGCAGCAGCAGGATGCACAGAGACAGTCGGTTGCCAACCAGGACGACAAGGAGCGTGCCGCGGCCGCGCAGAGCTTCCAGGACAAGCAGACCGCCGAACGCGCGTCCTATGGCTTGTGAAGCGGCGGGTAGAACAGCATGCTTCGTTATCTGAACCGGCTTTTCCTCACGGTGCTTGTGCCGCTGTGTGTGTTCGCGTGCCCTGGGTTTGCGCTTGCCGACGATGTCACGACTTTGCCGGACGGCACCGTGGTTCCCGCTTCCAGCACACCCAGTGCGTCGAGCTCGAGTACCTCATCAGCCGCTTCGTCGCTTGTAAAGCCTGGCGAGTTGGCTAAAGGAAACGCGTCCGCAATGGACAAGATCACCGCGATGTTTGCGGCGGTGATCGGCACCGCCGCTGACGCGAGCAAGAGCATCAGCCAGGAATCGGACAAGTTCGCCAGTGGTCTCGCAGTCATCACGATTGTGCTGGCCGCGATCCGCTTTGCTGCGACGAAAGACCCCGTCATGGCGTGGGTCGCGCTGTTCGAGGAACTCGGGATGCTCGGCATTTTTGCATCGTTCTATATCGGGTACGCGACCTGGGTGCCATCGTTCTACAAGTGGTTCCAGACGCTGTCGTCAGAGATTGCCGGTGGCACGAACATGGGCAGTTCGCTCAGCATTATCGGCAACGCCGCCGGTCAGATCTTCGACTCCGTTGTACAGGCATTCTCCGGCGCGAAATGGTACGAATACATATCGGTGCTGATTGGCGTCTTCCCACTCCTTGCCGCGTACATTCTTCTGTCAATCACGTCGGTAGTGTTCCTGTTTTTCGTCAACGTGGGGCAGCTGCAGTTCGCGTGCGGCGCGGTCATGGGTCAGATCGCGTTTGCGCTCGGTTTTTCATCGCTCACGCGCGGCTATTTCAAGTCGTGGCTCGACTTCATGATCAGTTCGGGCATGTATATGGTCGTGGCCGCGATCATGATGAAGCTCGTGACGGGAAGTCTGGTCAACGCAGTTCAGGCCGGCGGCCAACGCGGGATTGACCACCGCGTTCTCGGCAGGCTACGTATTTGACCTTGCATTCTTTGTGTTCCTGGTGTCGTTTGAGATTCCGAAAATTTCCGGGATGTTCGGGGGTGGGACGGGCGCAAGCGGCGCGATGATTGGCAAGGTCGCGAAGGCAGCGACGAAGGTGCCGATCGGATGACCCTGCATACTCCCATTGAACACGCAGCGCTCGTCAGCGAATACCAGCGACGGGTGGACCTGATTGCCCAGTGTGCGAATGAAGCCAGCCAGAGCGAGCTGAACCGGAAGTGGCTCGTGATGGTGCGCGCCTGCGCGGCGTGGTTCTCGTCGTTGCCGTTGAGCCCGGATCTGTACCGTGAACCGGGTGGCGCCTTTCGCGCCACGATCGAGACGGCGTTCTACGCAATGCGGCTGGCTGGCGGCCAGAAGTTCGGCACCAACCTGCCTTCGGAAAAGCGCCGTCGCATCGAGCCGCAGTACAACTACGCGGTGTTTTTGGCCGCCGTGTGTTCGCGGCTTGATGAACCGTACCGGCACTTCGCCATCGAGCGGGACAGCGACCGTTTACTGTGGAATCCGCCGGTTCACGGTCAATTCGGTCCGTGGCTGGCCGGATCGTCCTATCGCCTGACGCGGCGCGAAAGCCCGCTGCCGGTCGAACGGATGCGTACCGGCATGCTGGCACAGATGCTGGTGGGCTCGGAACTGCTTGCCGGTCTCGACGCCGAAGTGCTCGCCGAACTGTTTGGCGCAATCAACCCGAACATGCGGCCGATCGAGGCAGAGTCGCTACTGCACAAGGTGGTCCGCCAGGGCGTCAGCACCGCCGACGAGTTTGATCGAAAGGCGCAGCGTGGCGTGTTCGCACCTGTGCAGTTCGCCGTGCCGTCAGCCGTACACGTCGCGGCCGAGCTCGAGCCCGTTGCAATGCCGGGGACACCTGTCACAGTCGCGCCGGCCGCGACGGCATCGACCGATCCTGCCCCCGCGTCGGCCACCCCCGTCTCGGCGCCCCAGCCAGCACCAACGACGCAGACGGCGGCAGCGGCAGTTGCAATGCCGCCCGGCATGGTCGTTGAGCCATCGACGGGCGAAATCCTGCCTTCGCCGGGACGTGCCGACACGGCAACCGGGCCCTCACCGGCGCCAGTGTCCGCCGCGGTCGATCCCGCTGCAATGCGCTCACCGGCAACCACGGCCAGTCAGGCGAAGCCGGCAAATGCGCCAGCGTTCGACGAGGTACTCAAGGGTCTGCCTAACTCCGTACGTGAGTTCTTTCAGGCACTCAGCGAAGACGTTGCCAGTGGCAAGGCGACCGTGCAGTCGACCGAAAAAGGGCTCGTCGTGCCCAAGCGTCTGATCGGCAGCTACGGCATCGCCGCCAGCACGCTCGTTGAACACATGCGCAAGCGCAGCCTGATGGTCGCCGACGCGGCGACCGAAGTCACCCTCGCGCCCCGCGCGGGACAACTCATACTCGCGAGCCCTCAGTGAACAGCTACATCAACCATTTCAGGCCAATCTACGAAGTGCGCGCGGCGGTTTTCTGGCTGGCGGCGATCGTGCTGTTGCCTGTGTCGGGCATGCCCTATGGCTGGGCGTTCGCACTGGTGGCGCTGGCGTTCTTCGGTGTGCGCTTCCTCCAGATCTGGCGAGCCCTGAAGTTCCGCATGGCCATCTCGACCAAGTGGCTGACGACGCTCGAGGTGCCGAAGCTGCTGCAGATCCAGAAGCGCATGCGCGCCGAAGCGAATTCGATGTACCTCGGCATCGGCTACGAGTGGACACAGAAGCATTGCCAGATCGTGCATGACATTCTGCGCATGCCGACCACGGATATTCCCGGGCTGCCGCGCTGGCTCAACCGCACGAAGACGGGCCGCAGGATCGAAAAGGCCATCGAGGGCATCTTCGCGCCGAAAGACAGCAAACGCGATCGCATGCCGCAGGGTTCGTCGTGGATTCACGGCATGGAGCCGAAAAAAGCGTTGGTGCCGTTTCACTATAAGGCGATGGGTGGTCACACCCTGGTGGGCGGCACGACCGGCGCCGGCAAGACGCGCACCTATGAGGTGATCTCCACCCAGGTCATCCACCTCGGCGACGTGCTCATCATCGTTGACCCGAAAAACGATGCCGAGTGGAAACTGCGCGTCGAGAAGGAATGCAGGCGTTCGGGCCGGAAATTCCTGTACTTCAACCAGGCCAAGCCGTCCGAGTCGATCCGCCTGAACCCGATCGAGAACTGGTCGCAGCCGTCGGAAATCCCGAGCCGGATTGCACAGCTGATGGAGGAGGGGCCGTTCCGCGACTTCGCGTTCCTGTTCATCGACCGAGCGGTGAAGGGCGAGCTCTACATCGGCGACAAGCCGACCCTGCGCTCGATCCTTAAGTATGCGCAGTCGGGCATCACTTCGCTGCTAGAAAAGGCGCTAAAGCGCTTCTTCGTTGAACAGCGGCTGCTCGACTGGGAGCAACAGGTCGCCACCGAAACCACGCGGCAGGGTCAGCGCAACAATGCCGCTTCGCTCGTCGACGGGATGATCGGGCTTTACAACGCGCAGTTCGCGTCACAGGAACGTGGCTACGAAGCCATCGACGGGCTGATTGCCACGCACGTGCATGATCGCGAGCACTACATGCGCATCATCGCGTCGGCGCTGCCACTGCTGCAGATGCTCGCAACGGGCGAGACGGGCCTGATGCTCGCGCCCAAGGCCGACGATTTCGACGACGAGCGCGAGATCTGGGATATCGATAAGGTCATCAAACAGAAGGCCGTTTTGTACATGGGGCTCGACTCGCTGTCGAACAACATCGTGCAGAAAGCCATCGCGTCGATGATCCTGTCCGATGTGGCTGCCGTGTGCGGCTCGATCTACAACTTCTACGATTCGCCGCCCGAAGTCGTGCTGATCATCGACGAGATTGCAGAAGCGATCAACGAACAGGTGATCCAGATCCTCAACAAGGGGCGCGGCGCAGGCTTCAAGGCGTTCGTCGCGTTCCAGGCGCGAGCCGACCTCGAGGCCAGGCTCGGAAATGCGGCAAAAATGCTGCAGGTTTTGGGCAATCTGAACAACCAGATAATCCTACGATTAGAAGACAGCGATACCGCGCAGTGGTTCTCTGACAAGGTCGGGGAAACCGCGATTCGCAACCTGACGCTCACTGGCAGTACGAGTACAGGGAGCGAGGCGCATATCGGTGAATTCACTGGGTCCGTTTCACGTTCGCTTCAACTGGAGAAGGTTCCGCTGATTCCAACCCGCCTGATTCACGGCTTGCCGAATCTGCAGTACTTCATGCGCATATCGGGCGCCGCCGTGTATCAGGGCCGTATTCCAATCCTTCAGGGCTGAAAACCACGCATGTCTGTCGTATTCAAAAAAATTATCCGCGAACACAAGCTGTCCTCCCGCCTGATTCCCGTTTTTACCGTGGCGCCGGAGCTTGAACTCGCCTGCGCGCGCGTGGCCGATTTCATCGGGGAGAAGTTCATGGGCGAGCGCGAGCCCCTCGTCAAGGAGATGCTGGCATGCGGGCTGGCCGCGTACAAGCGGACCCGCAAGACGGGCAATCCGCATATTGCGTTCATGCAGGGTCTGTTTTCCCGCGCACACCTGCTCTATGCGCGCCGTTACGTGGCGATGGACGGCGATCGCTGTCACGTCTGGCCGCCAATGTTTGAGCCGGTGACCACGTTCGAGGCCCGATACGGGAAGCTGGAAACGGGCATGTTCGACGAGCGCTGCCCGGAATCGGTCACCCAGCGCTCTGCCGCATTCCAGCTGGCCGCACGCGCGTTGACGGGCGAAAATTTCCGACTCTATTTCGAGGACTACGATGTCGCTCATGCCTTTTCTGATAGCGAAGCTCTCGAGGGTTGAACCGGATGTCGCACGCCGTGCGATATCGACTGCCAGCGCGATCGACGAGATCGAAGGCGGGCATCCGGCTGAGTTTTCACGCGGTCCGAACGCAATGGCCTTCGCACTGGCGCTCTTTGTCGCGCGGCGGCCCGTGCATTTCTATCTTGGCCTGGCGGGGCTCATTGGCTTTCCGGTCTACCTTCTGGTGCGGATCGGGTCGTTCCTGATCGAGTGGGGGATGCACGCGTATGGCCAGTAGCCGGTTCGTCTCCCACGTCAAATGGTGGTTCTTCTTCGTCCCGTTGATTGCCGTGTTCATCATGCCGGCCATTCCTGACCCGTCGCTGTTCTCGGTGCCGCCCGGGGAAGCCGAATCGGTTGCAGCGATTGTCGGCGTCGAGCGGGCCGAAGAAGTGGTCGAGAAGGCCAACGAGCGGTTCAAGGCCTGGTTCGTACAGACGGGTCTCGTGCGCGCAACCATCAACGCGACGGGAACCGGCGATCTTGGCGATGGCGGAGTTTCTGACTTCGCCCGGACCTGGGTCCACAATTTCTGGCACGAGTTGTACCGTGTCGTGTACCGCGCGAGCGTCATGAAGCTCTGGATTTTCGGCACGATGATCTTCTGTCTGGCGGCGTTCTTCGACGGTGCGATGCGTCGCAAGATCAAGGCGTCGGCTGCGGGTTTTGCCAGTCCGCTGTCGTTCCACCTGGCCGGTCACGGCATCCTGCTGGTGTTTGGCGTTGCCTTTGCGGTGCTCGTCGCGCCGATCCCGGTGCTCGCGCCGTGCTGGATCGCCATCGCGGCGGTCCTCGGTGCGCTTTTGTGGCACGCAGCGTCGTCCTACCAGTGATCGACTAGCCCGAAAGCTACGTCAAAAACCGCATCATTCCGGGTTAAAGCCGTCAGCCGGCTGACGGCACATTCATTCCGGCTCACCTTGCGGGGCAGAGCTTTTTCAGCGCCCCATAAAGCCACGGCTCGTTGATTCGGCCCCAATCGGCCCCATCAAACCGCTGTGTGGCCACCACCTCACCCGATTCATCGAGCAAAGTCGTTTCCGTGCGCATGATTGTCAGACGCTCGCAATTCAGGATCTGTTCAGAGACCGCCTGACTGAAGAAAATCTGTTGCTGATATGTAGGAGGGAGTCTGGTGTTGACCGGGGTTGGAAAGGTTTCCTTCTCAAGAAAGCTTGTGAGTCCATCCTCATGGCGTATCGAATCGAAATCTATGTAAATGCGATGGGGCCTGTTGACCTGCTGAATCCAGTTCTCAGCATGTGCGGCGATGGCACTGCAAAGCATGCATAAGCTAACGATTGTCTTTCTCATGGTCTCGCTCTGAACTTGTGAGGACCGCAAGGCCGCCCTCAAATTCCTGTAGTCAAACACGCGATAGCTTACTCGAATGTGGATCGGCGTCGGCATCGATGGACGCTTCACGCGCTCGCAGCCGTTTTCCAAGACCACAGATATTGACGCGGCTCGCACTGCGAGCATGGGCGAGCGAGTGGGACTCTGCCCTGGTCCGATCATCAACTGGTCAGAAAGATGCTTCAAATCACACATGTTTTGACGGTCCCGGCGAGGTGAGGCTCGCAACAATAGGGACATGCCGCGCGCGTGCGCGTGCACTTTCCACAGGGACCCCTCATGAGCACCATCTCCGAAGAGACGAATCTCGACGCCGCAAACCAATCGTCAGCAAACAACATCGATGCCGCAGCGGGCCACCCAGCAACAGGTGACGATGCCGCGGGTGCTTCGCCGGCGAACCAGCATGCGACGACGGATGGCGCGGACGGCGGCGAGATCGAACTCGAGTTGCAACAGATGGAAGACGCGGCGAACACCCTTCAAAAGGAAGGGATGATCAGCGACTCCGAAGCCGCGCAAAAGCGCGAGCAGGTCGCCCGTACGCGCAAGCTTTTCCGCGAGCTGTCTCCGGACGAGCGCGCCGCGATCGTGCGTCGCCGGCGGGAAATCGGCCGGGAATTGATGGAGCGCCAGCTTTCCGGTGCGGCGGTGGTGGCCGCGACGGTGCGCCTGAATCACACCCGCCTGAAGCCGCTGTTCGAACAGTGGTGGCCGTACCTGAACCGCATGAGCATCAATATGCAGCGGTTTGGCCGCTCGACGTTCGGAGCGGAGGACCAGGGCACGGTCACCGCGTGGCTGGAAAAGCAGGTCACCGAGCTCGAAGCGTATGTTGATGAACAGCTTGGCGTGGCTCAGGACTTCCGCGAGAAGACCGAGCAGAAGCTGCGTGATCAGGGCGACATCGTGTTCGCGCCGACGGTGACGAAGCCGTCGCTCGCTATCGAGGTAGAGGCGTATTCGCGTTTCTCGATGCGTCTGCTGTCACTGCTGATGAAATTCGACCGGGTGATGGACAACTTCGATTTTCTCGTCTGGAACGGCATCCGCGATCAGTCGGACGTCGACGAGGAAACGACGCGCTTTCTGCGCAAGTTCCACCCGATTGGCGTGCGTGGCTACATGACCCACCTCCGCCTGATGACCACGGTGCGTGGTCGCTAACCGTTGGTGCGATCATGCTCGACGGCCTGAATCCCCAGCAGCGTGAGGTTGCCGAGCACCGCCGGCACTGCGTTGCGATCGCGTGTCCGGGCGCGGGCAAGACGAAGACGATTGCTGCCAAGGCCGCTCTGCTCCTGGCGCAGCCCACGGCGATCGTTGGTGCCGTGACCTTCGGCAAGGATGCGGCCGTGCAATTGCGCGATCGTATCCTTGCGCTGGCGGGCACTCAGGCAAAGCGTCGGCTGGTCGCCGGTACCTTCCACTCGCTGGCGTTCCGGCAGCTGGGGCAGCCCGGCGGAAAGAGACGGGACATTGCATCCGATGGAGATCGCATGGGTCTGATTGCCCGTGTGATTGCCGAACTCGGCCTCGAATGGAAGCCCGAAGAAGTCGTGCCCGTCATCGAGCGGATCAAGACCAATTTCGGTCGCGTCGAGGCTGGTACCGCCGACGCGCAACTCTATGAGGCCTATCAGGAAGCGCTTGCCCGCAACGGCAAGATCGACTTCCAGGACATGCTGCGCCTCGCGGTTGCGGGCATGGAGGCGGGAGACATCACGCCATATCGCTTCACGGACCTGCTCGTTGACGAGTTTCAGGACACGGACCCGTTGCAGTACCGGTGGGTCGAGCTTCACGCGGAGGCGGGGGCGCAGGTGACGGTCGTAGGCGACGATGACCAGAGCATCTATGGATTCCGCGCCGCGCTCGGTTTTCGCGGAATGGAAAGCTTCGCCGAGGCGTTCAATGCGCAACGGGTGGTGCTGGGCAGCAACTACCGGTGCCGCAGCGAAATCCTCTCGGCCGCCGACCGGGTCATCCGCAATAACGCGGATCGCATTCCGAAGGTTCTGCAGGCCGAACGCGGCGCCGGCGGCTCGGTCGTGACGAAGCGGTCCGACGACGAATATGCGGACGCCGTTGCCGCGGTGGAATTTCTGCAACCGCTGCTCGCGTCCGGCAAGTCGTGCGCCATCCTCGCGCGCACGAACCGCATTCTCGATCCGATCGAAGCGGTTTGCCGGTCGCATGGCGTACCGTACTTCCGCGCGTCCGGCAGTTCGGTACTGAACCGGCCACAGGGCGCGCTGATGTGCAACCTGCTCGAAATCGTCGAGGGCCGCAAGCAGAACGGCCTTGATGCGGTCCTGGGCTACATGGGGGTAAATTCAGCGCATCTGGGTTCACTGCACCGCGACATGGGGTCCGCGCTCGTACAACGGCAGAAAAAGGATCTGGTCGCGCTAGGTCTGCCTGAAGAGACAGCAACCGTCTACCGCGCGTTCATGAAGCGTCTGGGCGAATGGCAGCTGATGTGCGAGCGTGAGTTTTACTCGCTTGCGCTTGATGGCGTGCTGGAACTGATGATGACCTATGCGAAGGCCGATCCGGCGATTCGCGCAATCCAGGGCACGTATGACGTGCTGTCGCGACTTAACGGCACGTTTGCCGAGCGGATCGAATATCTCAAGCGGGATAACAACAAGCCCGCGGACGGTGCGCTGGTGCTCACCACCATGCACAGTTCGAAAGGGCTGGAATGGGACCACGTCTGGATCACGCGTGCCGAAGAGGGTATCGTGCCCGACGAGAAAAGCACCGAATCGGAAGAACGGCGTCTGTTCTATGTCGCGATGACGCGGGCGCGCGACAGCCTTGTCATCGCCACGATCAAGAAAAATCCCGTGTCGCGATTCGTCATCGAATCGGAAGCACGATAGGAATCTCTGGAGTTTCCATGCTCGATCGACTGTTTCGCAAGCTTGGATATGTACCTGTCTCATCGCTAAACCTTATGCCGCCTGAGACCGCATCGCAGACGCCAGCGGTTGCACCGCATCGACACCGGGCATCGGCCTTCGAGTTCGACAGGGCAAAGCTCGACGGCCTGTGCTATTCGTACTGCGACGGCGACTTTCACTACTATGCGGTCGGTCGTGATGACTGGATACCAATGGGGGTCGCGGGCTTCTCGCTGGTGAGCCAGCAGCAATGTCGTACATGGCTGAACGAGAACCTGCGTTCACGCGTCTGGGTCGGAACCGGAACGCTGGAATCGTGGCATGCGGAGAACCGGCCGGTGCTCGACAGGATTGGCTCGCGGGAACTCGTGTCACCCCTGAATCTGGCGATGGCTACAGTCATCGGAGAAGAGGAACTGGTCCCGTTCGTGGAGGCCATCGAGATGGCGGAACTGTTCGCGTTGGCGTGGCAGCGCGCCCGCGTCGCATCGCCGTTTTTCTTTCTGGCCAATTCGGAGCATTATGCCGCCTTGCGTGATCACCACGCGCTTCGCTTCGCGCATGAGGCGAACGATCATGCCCTGGAAAGGGTCACTGAGTGGCTCGCCACCTGGTTCGCGGCACGCGGCCTGACGGTTGACGGGACGCGGTGCCTCATCAATCTGCCGGGCTACCGCGCGCTCTTTTATAGGGCACCGGCAACGCTTTGACCGGCCAGCCTTCCGGTCGTAGATGGAGTAAAAAAGGGGCGCTCCCCGTCAGGAAGCGCCCTTTGTCGCTACGCGGCGCGGAAATTAAAGGTCCGCGTGGTGCAGCTTCAGGACAAGGCGATAATGAGCGTCGCCGAGCGGCACGTCCACGCTCTGGCCATCGGCCACGTCGACCGTCACGTTGGTGGCTTCGAGGCCCTTGACGTCCACCACTTCCGAACGGCATTCAGCCGTACCGACTTCGCGCTTGCCTACGAACTCGGTATCCTGTGCCATCACCGAGAGACGCATCCTGTTAGCGTTGACATCGACTGGCTTCACCACCAGCGAGAGGCCGACGAACCGGCTTTCGCTCTGCAGGCGCATCGTTGCCCCTTCCAGATGGCATGTCCCGAATCCGACGTGCGTGCCGCTGGAATACGCGAACGGACTCTGCCCGAACTCGTGGGCGATGATCGAGGTTCCGGCCGAAACCAGGTGACCGTCCTTATAAAACGCGACGTCGACCTTGTTGCGCCGGCGACGCGGCCGATGCGTTCGCAATGCCAGAAGCGCAAAGCGCGATTGCGCCGAGGGTTTTCGAAAAGCTATGCAAGGCTAATGCTCCCTTTGACTTAGTGGGTGGGTGATTCTGCTTCGGGTCGTTGCGAGTCAGACGGTTGCCGCAGTCCGCGAGAGCTGCTGGACGTTGCTCGCCGCGTTTTCGATCGTGAGGTCGCTCTTGCGCCTGACCTGCCCTTCGAGCGATGCATGCTGGCCGAGCCGGATGGTGCCGTAATAGAACACGTTGCCCTTGACGCGGCCGTGGATCTCGAGGATGCCGCGCGCGTGCACGTCGCCCTCGACCGTGCCGTCGATCCGGACGTGCTCGCCCTGAATCTGCCCTTTGACCATGCCGCCCAGACCGACGTGCAGCAGGCCGGCATTGGAAACCACATCGCCATCGACGATGCCGAAGACGCTCAAGCCGTGGTCGAGAATCACGCTGCCATGAACGGACAGGCCTGCGCAAAGCAGAGTGACGTTGGGACCTTGTGACTTCATGAACACTCCTAGAAAAGTTGAACGTCGCCGGATTTCGCAGCGGGTGCTTTCGACGGCGCGGGCGTTGTGGTCGCCGGCGCGGCGGGCTCCTCGTTCGCCGTCGGCTGGTGACGGGTGAGGTGATGCAAGGGCCGCAAGGCCGGCTTTGCCGGTCCATGCGACTGCTCTGCCGGGGCGGCGGCCGCCGTTGTGGTCGGTGTTGCGGTTGGGGCTACGGGCGCCGACGCGTTCTGCGATGGCGCCGGTGCCTGCGCCAGAGCCTGCGGTGCGATCGCCGGTTGCGCTGTCTGTGTGGGTGCGGTCGGGCGTTGCGCGTGGATCGGGGACACTGCGGCGCGCTGTTCCGGATTGGTGGACTCAGTTGCCGTGCGCGGATCGATCCGGGGGGCCGCAGGCGGCATCGCGAGCGAGCGAGCGTCGACGTTCGCGAGTCCAGACGAGCCGGTCGCTTTCTGCACGTCGAAGTCACTCGCAGTCAGTGGTTTCGCGGGAGCCGCATTGACGGGCATCGTGCTGTCGTCCATGGACTGTGCCGCGGTGGGAAGGCGAGCTGGTGCGGGAGCCACAGCCGCTGGTGCCGGGTGAAAACTCTCGTGTGTCGGGTGCCACACACGCGCTGCGCTCATTCCGGCCAGACCGGCAAGGGCCGCAACGGCAATACCGATCAGGGCAGGGCGTCTTGCGGTGCTCAGTGCTGCGGTCAGCGCGGTACCGTGGGAGCGCAGGGATTTGCCGCCTTCGGGCGCTGGTAGCGCCGGCATCGCGGCGGTATGGCTGGTTATGTCGATGACGACGGGTTGTCCCGAATACTGGGCGTGCAGTGCCTGAATTTGCCGTAGATCCATATTTTTCCTCAACAAGGTGACAAGTCGAGCGTATCCATCCGGTCACCAAGTCAAGTGAGCCGGAATTTAAAGAAGGCGTGAGAGGTCGATGCAGTCAGCTTTCGCGGCGCTGGCCATCGAAGTCGTACTGGTCGTTGTCGGGCATGCACACCTGAACAATGTGCTTCAGGCGCCGCTCGGCGTTCGCGAGAATGTTCGCGCGATCCTGGTCCGTGATCTTTCGCTCGATCATTCGCTCGGTTGAGCGCACGAAGACCCGGTCATACTGGGTCAGGCATCGCACCAGCAAACCTGCGAGCGGACGCGTGATCGTCAGTTCGATCAGTTCGTGCGGCATTTCGAGTGGACGCGCTTCGTGGCGCGCCAGCCACTCATCTGTCTTGCCGAGCCAGTTCGAGGTATCACGCAACGCCTTCTCCAGGGCCTTGACCTTGCCCCCGCGCGCGACAGCAATCTTCGACGCGCAGAAGTTGTAGTCGGACCTGATGTAGTTGCGGGCGAACTGCGAGCTGTACCGAAGCACCGTTTTCGCATCGGTCTCCGGATTGATCCGCTCAATCCGGCTGTCGCCCGTCAGGCGTTCGATGGGCTTCATGCCGCTACCGGATGACGGGGTAGCCTCTGAAGCAGGTTTGGCAACACTGAGCGCTGGACGCCCGGTGCTGCCTTCCGGCTGCCGGTCGGGCTCGGAGGAAAGTTCAAGGACTGCGGCCATGGTCTATTCGGATGTGGTCTCTCTCACCGTCCATTGTCAACGCGAGTCGTCGGACGAATTCAGGCAAAAGCTATGCCGTTTTCGTTATCTTTCGGGGGATTTGAGGCAGGGTTTTGCGCAATACTGACTTTACTTCTCGCGTCACTGGCGCATCGACACTGACCCGGCTAGCCCGGAGTCCATCTTCTGTCCAAGTCGTGCCTCTGCGCACGCTCCGACCAGCCGGCAACTGGTGTGGAATCTTCTGCTGATGAGCGCCTAGCCCGCGCTCCCCATCTTTCAGTCATAAAACTCGTTGCTGGCCGCATTCATTTGCGCCGCGACATCGTTCGGACCCGGATCATTCGGGTGTTCTCTCTCCAGAGCCCGTCTGGGTAGAACGATCGTAGTGGACTGATCCGTGATCCTGCGGCGGAATGTATTCTCCGAAAATGGGCTGTTGCGCAGCGTGACCATGCTGCGCGGGAACGACCTAACGTTCCCGACTGTGAGCCTCACGGCTCCCTGAGCGCCACGACCCCGGAAGGGTTGTGGCGCTCGGGTCATTTGATCCGAATCCCGAAGCGCGCTCCTCTTACCGAGGAACGCGCTTTTTTTCGTCCTTTAGTTCCTGTCCCGTACGGAGGTCTTCCATGCTTCCCGACCGTCTTGACCAGCGCATTGCCCAAGCGATCAGCGACACGATTGCCCAGGAACGCGCATCTGCAGATACCGCATCGCCTGCATGGCGCACGCGGTGCGAGGTAGCACGGTTCGCGACGTTCAGCGATCCCGAGCGCCGCGCTTTTCTTTCACATGTTGCTGAACGCCGCGGCGAGGCGGCGGCGCACGAACTGGAGCAGTCGGCCAGCGAACTGCGCACTACGGCAATCTTTTTCTTGGCAAGGAAACTCTCATGAACGCAGTTGTCAGCATGCTCAACGGCCCTGTGCGTAGCGTCGTTGAAGAACGGGCATTGCGCCCGCCGGTGATCGGACATATCCGGCCCGGCATCAAGGTGCTCACGTCCAGCGCACGCAAGAACAACCGTGCCGTGGAAATCTACAACGACATGGTGGCAGCGGGCGACTCATTCGACACGATCGGCAAGTCGATCGAATCGAAGTGCGGACTGAACAACGCGCTCGCGCCGAAGAACACGCCCTATTTCACGTGCCGCCGCTCGGACTTCACCAATCCAGACGTCGCCGACGAAATCCTCAGGCTGTACGGCGAGGACCGTGGCGAAGGCCTGAAGCTGTACCGCTTTCCGGTGCTGTTTGCGTTCAACGACTGGATGCAGAATCTGCCCAACCAGATGGCCGTCTACGGCACCAACGGTCGCAAGTTCTTCTCGCAGTACGAACGCGATGGCATCCGCTACTGCATGACGTACGCGAAGATGGAACGCGACCAGCGTGCCCAGCGGGCGGTTCGCCACTTCGGCGGGCGCACCGTCATCCGGCGCCAGGACGAAGCGATCCATGACGGCATCTGTGACCCCGAACAGTGTCCGCAGTATCAGGCGCGACATTGCAATCTGTCGGCGAGCTTCATCTTCGCTGTGCCGGATATCAAGGGTCTGGGACTCATCGAGTTGCCGACGAATTCGATCTACGTGCTTCAGAAGGCGTATTCGGCCATGCAGACTGTGCAGCTTGCCAGAGGCAAACTGACCGGGACGCGCTTCTGGATCACCAAGCGCGAGTTCGATATCACGCGGATCAACGAGAACGGCGAAGCGGTTCGTGCAAAACAGTTGCTGACCGTGCTCGATGCTGACATCGACATCGGCGCACTGCTCGACGGCGCCGATGACGCGGTCCCGGCAATCGAAGCGGCCGGACACGCCGTCGCTTTGCTCGAGGCCGGTGGCAACGTTGTCCCGATCGGCGCTGGATTGCCGGTCGCTGTCGCAGAAGGCGCCAGCGCGAGCGTCGCCGATGAAGTCGATGACGGGGTTGCCGCCCAAACCGCAAGAGGGCAGCCACAGTCAGTAGTTGACGATGGCGCATCCGAAGCGGGTCGTGCGCATCAACACGCAGTGTCGTCGCAAGCTGATGTCGGGGCGGACAGTGTGGTGGAGACACTCGCAGACAAGCTGGACCGTATGTCGGACCTGCTGAAGCGTCTCGGGTTGAGCGCGGAAAACCGGAAGGAGGATTTCCGGGTCTTTGCGCACAACACCTATGGACGTGGATGGGTCGAGCGGCCACAGGATGTCGACAGCATGAACGAGCGTCTTGAGAAGGCACTGACTGATCGCGCAGCACTCGATCGTGACATCGCGGCGACCAGGCAGACGAAGTTCTTCGACTGACCGGCTTTCCGCGCCCCCTTCCGTCAGCCCTTCTGGGCTGGCTTTTTCCGTTTCTGTCCCTGCGTCCTCCCGGGCGCGCATTCCCAACAATGGCTGCCGTATGGCGGCCGTTTTCATTATGGAGGCGATTTTGCAACTCGCACATTTTTCTGACCTGCATTACGCGCCGGACAATCTGGCTGAGTCGGATCGCTGTTTCAGCTTCGCTGTAGGCAACGCGATAGTCAGCGGCGCGACAGTCGGCGTCGTCTCGGGTGACGCAACCGATCACCGGCTCGACGCGCATGCACCATCGCTGAATGCATTGGCGACCCAGATTCACCGGCTCGCCAAGGCTATGCCCGTTCTCATGCTTCAGGGAACGTTCTCGCACGAACCACCCGGTACGCTCGACAACTTCACGCTGATGGGCGGCACGCATCAGATCTTCGTGGCCAACCGGTTCTCACAGGTCGCGCTCGTCGACGGGCGATTCTGGGCATCGACGGGGCCGGTGTTCTCGGATGACGAACTGCGAGGGTTCATCAGCGTGATTCCGGAAGTTGTCTTCACCTGCCTTCCCACGGTCAACAAGGGCCAGCTGGCCGCGAGCGTCGGCGCGCTCGAGGCCGGTACGGGACTGGGCGATGTGCTCGCCGCATTTCTGGCGGCGGCGGGCCGGGTCAACAGGCAGCTTCGCGCAGCGGGGATTCGTACGGTCGGTGTTTCGCACGGGACGGTCAACGGTTGTACGACCGAACATGGCGTCGTCATGGCGGGCTTCGATCATGAGTTTTCGTTGACGGCGCTGTTCGAAGCCGAATGCGATGGCTTCATGCTCGGCCACATCCACAAGGCGCAGCAGTGGGAGCGCGACGGCAGGCTTGTCGCGTACCCGGGCTCGATTGGCCGGTTTCACTATGGCGAAGAGGGCGACAAGGGCTATCTGTCGTGGGACGTTGAACCGGGCAGTGCGACAGCAACGCTGGTCGCAACGCCGTCGCGTCAGATGATCTGTGTGGACTTCGACGGGCCACCGGATATGGCGAAGCTCGGGGAGATCGCAGCGCACGCCGGCGACAAGTTCGTGCGTGTGCGCTGGCAGGTCGATGAAGAGCATCGCCAGGTGGTGGATCGTGAAGCGATCAAGGCGCTGTTTTCCGGCGCAGCAGATCTGAAGATCGAGTCGCGCGTGTTGCCGGTGGTTCGCAGTCGTGCCCAGGGCATCAGTCTGGAGACGACCGTCGAGGGGAAGCTCGGGCGCTGGTGCGAACTGGCCAGCGTCGACGCAAGCCCGCTTCAGGACCGGTTGCAGCTGCTCGCCTCCGGCGACGTGGACGCGATCGCGGCCAGTGTGCTCGCCGGTATTGATTCGCAGCCTGAATCGCCCGCGTTCGCTACGGTGCTTGCGCACCCGGCTGCGTCGCTGGACACGGTAGACGAAGCCGCGGCCGGGCCCGTCGAATCCGACACGAAGGCGACCGGCGTACCGGCGTCGCTCGACTGGCTCAACGACGATCTGTTTGCGGCCTAGCCGCCATGGCGGGAGTGTCCTGCAGGACACTCTCGCGCGGAACACAGCCGTGTTCCGGAAGCCCGTCAACCACCACACCCCGGCGGGCTCCCGGAACAAGGTTCACCCGCGTCACTGACACATCGATTGCAGTTTGCTGCATCCATCTTTTTCCTTAACCCTGGCGGGGATTCATCCCCTCAGGGATGCACTCCGCCGATTTTCTTCGGAGTGTCATCATGTTTGGTCTTTATCCCGCCGGCGCCCAATGGGTCCGGCACTTCACAGCCAACCGCACGCCGCGCGAGATCCAGAAGATCCTGACGGATCATGCTGGCTATCGCGCGAGCATCTTTCACCTTCCGTTTGGCGAACAGCGCGGCGCGGTGATTGCGCAGTCGGACCGCTTCCTGATCCTCGCTGCAACCGTCAACGCGGCAACGGCGGATCTGGCCGTTGTGCCCGACGTACAGTTACAGAACCTGCTGTGGTCGTTTAACACGGGCTACGCAAACCAGTGGGGCTCGCGCGAGCTGCTCGCGCTGACCGGTAGTGATAACTGGGACGGGCTCATCCGGCGTACCAGCGCCGCGTATGCCGCCGTCTGCAGGACGGTCGGCGAAGCGGTCGACGGGTCCCTGGAGAAGAGGGCGGCTGAGAGGGCGGCTGAAAAGGCCGCTGCAAAAGCTGCACACGTATCTGATCCGATCGTTGGACGGATGTTGTCCAACGACGATGATGCGCCGTGGCTGCCATCGGACTATCTGTACGACGCGCCGCTTCAGGAGGTGCCGACATGCGCCCACTGAAACTGACACTGACGGGCTTCATTGGCGTTCGTGACGGGATGAAGCGCGACACCATCACGCTCGATCTCGAATCGCTTCCGGCAGGCCTGATTGCGCTGACGGGTCCGAACGGGGCGGGAAAGTCCACGATCATGGACAACCTGCATCCGTACCGGATCATGCCTTCGCGAGCCGCAAAACTGTCGGTGGACGCGTTCTCGTACTGGGACCACGTCTACGGCGCGCACGCGCTCAGTGAGTTCGAGTGGGAGCATGGTGGTGTGCGGTACCGCTCGTCGTTCGCGTTCCGCAAGCCCGGCAGGACCGGCAAGGCCGAGTACTACCTGGCGTGGCGCGATGCGGACGGGAACTGGCAGCCCATGCAGACAGAGGACGGCACCGTCTCCGATGGCAAGGCAGAGTCCTATGACCTGTGCGTCGAGTCGGTGTGTGGCTCGCTGGAATCGTTCTTTACCAGTGTGTTTTCCGCGCAGAACCGGCGTCCGCTCGCATCCTATGGTGCAAGTGAGATCAAGGCACTGCTCGCGGAACTGCTGCACATCGATGACCTGCGCACGCTGTCGGCGAAAGCCGCTGATGTCGCGAAGGCGCTTGGTCGCGCGCTCGATTCCACGCAACAGGAACTCGTTGCGCTCGGATCGAAGCGCGATCGCATCGCGCAGATCGATCAGGCCATCGCTTCCGATGCACAGTCCGTCATCACGACCCGCGAGAGCCGGGAGACGCTGAACGCAAAGGTGGGAACCCTGACCGTCCAGCGCGCCGTGCTCGCGGCAAAGCAGACTGCCAATGCCAGTGCGCAGGCCCGCTTGCGGGAACTCGGCACGCGGCGAAGCCAGATCGCGACGGCCATGCAGGTGCTTGTTACCGATGCGAGCGCCGACGAACGGCGCCTGAACCAGCGGCGCGCGTCGTTGCGCTCATCCATCGCGGAACACAACGCAGTGATTGCGCAACGTGACGCGATTCTGGGTGCCGTCACAGCACGCGATGCTGCCCAGGCGCGTATCGCGAGCGAGGAGGCGCGGGTCGAGCCGATCCAGAGGGAGATTTCTGCCCTTGAGGAAAAGCAGCTCGCGCTGACCGCGGCGACCTCCCGTCTGAAAGGGCTGGAGTCGGAGGGGACGTCGAAGATGACTCTCCTGAGGTCGCTGGAACAGCAGGCGAGTGTGATCAGTACCGTGCCCTGTGCCGGTCATGAGATGCACAACGCCTGCCCCTTGCTGGCGCAGGCCCGTCAGGCAGACGTACAGGTTCAGGAGCACCGTATTTCGCTCACGAATCTTCGTGCGACGTTTCGTGCCAAACGCGATGAGATCGAACTTCTGACGCCTCAGGTGCAGCATCTTGCTGGCAGGCGCACGGAGCTGAAGGCGGTCAATGATGCGATCGCGGCCGCGCGCCGTGACCTTCAGAAGGCCGTCGATCTCGCCGCACGCAAGCCGCTGCTCGATGCCGCAACCGAAGGTCTCAGCAAAGCCAGTGAAGAACTGGCCGCGCTCGGGACTGAGGAAGCAACCCTACGTGCCCGTCGCGAGGCGCAGCAGGAGCGTCAGTCGGAGGAAGTGAAGGAACTGGATGCGGAAGTCGCACGCCTCGGCGTCGAGGACGTGACCGGTGCCATCGCCGATATCGATCGGCAGCTCACGCAGTTCCGTGAAGCCATCACCGCAGCCGATGCACGGATCGAATCGCTGATCCGCTCGCAGACGATGCGTGAGGTTGAACGGCAGGCGATCGCAAACGAGCTTGCGGGGTTCGACGCGACACAATCGCGTGCGAACCGCATCTCCGATGAGATTGCCCAGTGGAAGCTCCTTGCCAAAGGCCTCGGCAATGAAGGCGTCATCGCCCTGACGATCGATGATGCCGGCCCGGCACTCACGAAGATGGTGAACGACCTGCTGCTCGCCTGCTACGGCATGCGCTTCACGGTCGAAATCCAGACGCAGCGTGCGCTGGCCAGGGGAGAACTGCGCGAGGGGTTTGAAATTCTCGTGCACGACGCCGATCACGACAGCACCAAGGCAGTCACGGTGATGTCAGGTGGCCAGAAAGTCTGGATCAACGAGTGTCTGACGCGCGGCATCGCGCTGTATCTGGCGAGCAACGCAGGGCAGCCGTATCAGACCCTGTTCAGCGACGAGTCCGATGGTCCGCTCGATCCGCAGCGCAAGCTGCAGTTCATGCGGATGAAGCGGGAAGTGCTGCGGCAGGGCGGGTACGAGCGGGAGTACTTCATCTCGCAGACACCCGATCTGGTGGCGGAAGCTGATGCAGTCATTGACGTCGAGGCGCTCGCTGCCTGACGTCGTTTCTTTTAACCCTGTGGGGAAACGCTCCCCACAGGGGCGTTCCCTCGCCTGTTTTCACAACGAGGAATCCCATGCTGAACTTTCTGATGCTGCTTTTCGCGGCAGGCAGTTCGTCGCTGTGCGCCTGCACGACTCAAGCCGCGGTGCATGTTGAACCGGCGAAGCCGGCACCGACGATCATTGTCCAGAAGCCGCGCGGCGAGCCCGGCGACTTCGTGCTCTGCAAGGATGGTCGCGTGCTGGTGTTCCCGGTCGCGCATCCGAAAACCTGTTCCTGATCTCAGCTTGAATCTCCTCGACATGCTCCTTCTTTGGAACGACTCGTTCAGGATAGTCGGCAGCGATCTCCGAAACTCGTTCAACCCACTCTTTGGGATTCAACCAGCTTTCCCGGAGTGCATTCAAGCGAGCGGCACATGCCGCGATGTTTCTAGCGGTCGGCAGCATAGCCTCTTCCACCGGCGGTACCACATAGTCTCCTTCGTCGAGCGGATCTCCCAATGATTGGGACGGCGCCAGTCCGGGTGGAAGCGGAAAAGTTTCAAACACAGTTGAGTTTGTGTAGCGTGGACGGTCCTCCAGGGAGGTGCCTAGTCGGAGGGACCATACTTCATGAAAACGAGAATGAAGAATGCCGAACATCACGTCGTCGGAACGCGCGAAGACGATCAAGTTTTTGTTCGGTATCGTATTTGCGCGAAGCCAAGCGAACACCCGATGCTTAGATACCTCCGGCGTCACGATGAAGCGATTAAGCGAAGAGATACTTCTTCGCATCCCCGGTGCAGTCTCGTTGAACTGCCAATACAGTCTTCTTCGTCGTTCGCGCGACACTTGATCGCGTTCTGGCTGTCCTTACCAATTCGCTGGGCATGGCTTCCCAGCCATGGCCGCTTTTCCGCGCAGAACTGATGCCTGCTCGCAAAGACTCTCCGCAATTTCTCGCGAACCTCGACAGCCACTGGTCGAGGTTCGCTGGCCGCGGGATGCGCGACGCGAATCGTGTCGCGCAAGCTATCCTCGCGGGCCAGACCTTTTTCGCGTCAAGGAGCGGGCTCCGTCTTCATAAGTCGCCGGGTGGATTTTGACGCAATTTCGGAGGGCGATAGATGAATATTACCGATGCCATCGGCCGGCCGTCGTGCCGCGGGTTGGGAAGCTCTTTCGAGGCTTTCCGGCCAGCTAGCGGTCGCCACCGGACACTGCAGTCTTTGCCCGGATTCGGGCAAGTTGCAAGTGCGCTAAACCATCAGCAGCCAGCGTCATCCCGCCGCGTGCATGTCCCGTTCGAACAACGGAAAGCCCGCTTGCTCTGGAACCTTCAGATCCTCGAGCAGCAGCGTTGCGCCAAGCTCACCCTTGAAAAGTGAAAAGCGCGCCTCGGTGTCGCATGCGCAGACTGCAACGCTGCGCTCCGCCAAATGCACGGCGCGCTTGTACCATTCACCCTCGCCAGTATGTCGAAACAACGAGAGCAGCGCGTAGGCGCGGCCGGCGTCACCGCAGCAGAGATGACCTAGTCGGCCCGAGTTTTCCCACACCGCCCAAGCCGATCGCTCGGCGAGTGCCAGATAGCGCTTCTCGCGCAGCACACGATAGGCGGCGGTCCACATAAGTGCATAGCCGGGCGCACCATGGCACCAACCTTCCGCATATTCGCTCGCTGATTCGCGAGTGCTTTTTGTAACCGGCCATCGCAATCCACGGCCGTGCTCCTCGGCAGTGTCAGCCAACGTTTCTAGATGCGCGATGAACCGTCCCGGCAACCTTTCACCGCTGACCTCAGACCATAAGAGGGCCGCGTGACAGAGACCTGCGCCACCGTGCGCGACGCCCAAGTAGCCGCTCGGCGCGAGCGGGCCTTGCATATCGTCGGGCATTATCCGAGAAAGCATCCCCCCCGCAAGCTCGAAAAGCTGCCGGGCAGGATGGCCAACGTTCTCGCGCAAGATCCGGCTCCCGATCGCGTCGACTAGGAGGGCGCATCCGACCAATGTCCCAGCATTGCCGAGAGTGAGATCTTGAATTGCGCATGGCTCCCGAGCCGAGGCCGCAAAATCGTCGATCGCGCTGAGGAGCGCAGCCTCATCCCCCATGGCATTCGCGACGAGCGCCTGCACGAACGGTACGCCGGAGTATCCATAGTAGAGCGAAGCTGGCGTAATCAGTGCATCAGGCAGATGCAAAACGTCATGGGTGAAGGCGTTTTTATCGCTCGCGCTATTCGCGGCGCGTGCGGCCCAAGCATCGGCCGCGGCAAGGAACCTTCCCTCGCCGCGTCGACACGCAACCTGGTACAGTGCATAGGCAATTCCGGCCGCGCCAAAAGTGATCGAACAAGATGGTAACGCTGCCGGCAGCGGGAAATCAGCGATGTCTTCGCTATCCAGTAGTTCCAACAGCGCGTCGACGCGATCGTGCGATTGTCGTTGCGTCCTTCCAGTAACTGGATGGGTCGCTGGTCTTGCGACCGCCGCAAGGGCCTCGCCAAAAGCCTTCACGGTCGGGAAGCGCTCCTCCGCGCGCTTGGCTAGCGCCCGGTGCAGTACGCCCTGAATATCTTCTTGATGCGGCAGGCCGATCTCGGCTAAGCAGAGCGGAGGATCGTTGACGATCTGCAGGAATATTTCGTTGCGGACGGGGGAAAAATTTAGATACGTCTGCCCTGTGATCAAGAGGTAACAGAGCGCCCCAAGCGAATATTGTTCACACGCGACGTCGAGCTGATGCTTGTTCCGAGCATCAAGGAGCGCCTGCGCATGCTCCGGCGCACAGAACTGCGGTACGTAGCCGCGCGGGACACCCACTGAATCACCTATTCTGAGCGCTTGACCGTGATCCACGAGGAAGATCTCATCGTTGACACTAGCGAGGACGTTTTTCGGGTAAATGTCGCCGTGCAGCACCCCGCAATCGTGAAGCTCTCCATATACGTGAAGCATATTGACGCAAAGCCTTATTAGAGGCTCCGATGCGGCTATGCCCTTCAACTGCCTTATCTCTGCCGCGCGTTGTGTGACGGGAATGCCAGCACACCACGACAAGACCAAATAAGCTTGTCCGTTGAACACCCCGTGCGCCAAGACCTGAGGAATTGCTGGCATTTTCAGCGTTCGTAAAATCTCGGCCTCATGCTCTAGGGCGGTCGCCACGTGGTTGGATGCTCCGGGGCGTGCAATTTTGAGGGCAGCCACTTGACCGTCGCACGCCCGGACCTGATAGACCTCCGTGTCTTCAAGCACTTGAATGCAATTGATGACGGTGAAAGCTTCAATTACATCCCCCGGCGAAAATCCTTGCGCTATACGGTGCGCCTCCTCGGAGTCGGCCGTGACGAGCCATCTCGCTTTGATGAACGGCGAAAGCGTGGGCAGCACAAGTTCTAAGAGCTGTTCAGCCTCGTGTGGCCGACCGGTGGTCAGGTTTATCACGGCCTCGACGATCGTTCGCGGACGGCGGAATTGCTCAAGCAGATTTGCGACATCGCTGCTCACCACGCGAGATGGCGTTCGCGAATGGGGTCGCGTCACTACATAGTCGGTAGGGCCGCATATTCCCTCGACCCGGGGATCACCCGCGAACGCCGCTGCGGTCAATACCAACAGGTCCGGCGGCAGTACAAGCCGTGAGGTGATCGACATGGAATGTCAGCCGGCTTTCGACGGCGCTTGCTCGCCGGCGGGAAAGCGCCAGACACAATGCCGCGCGTCGATGCTGAAGCCGCGGAGCCACGCTATCGCGCGTTGCCACGGTTCCATAGCGATATACGGCGGCGATCGATCGACCATTGCCAACGCTACTTGCTGACATAGCGACCAGCGCCAGCTCATTTGCTCGGCGGTGGCTTCCTCGGATGCAGATAGCGGATCGAGTCCCCAGGAAAGAAGGCCATCGCTATCAATCGGGAAAGAAAAGGGAACCCCCTGTGCAGGAATACCAGCGGTTCGGGCGAAAAGTTGCTCGGCGAAATCGTGTAGATCGTCCTTCCTGTCAAAATAGACAACCAACTTGTCGGGCCGCAGGAGATTGCATGCAGAGCCACCGACCTTCAGGCTCACCGCTGCGGAATTGGAGAGGCTAGCGAATAGCTCCGGCAACAACGCTCCCAAAGCGGTCGGCCCGGGACTGATATAGAGTTTTTGGCGTGGCGGCGACCGAACCTGCTGCCCGGAGGGCGGGAGCCGGTGCCACACCACCCATGTTTGATGCCTACTTGCGAATTGCGACCAGCCGGCTCGCGTCCCAAGCGGCTCAAGACCTTTGGCGGCGCATGCGGCCTCGACAAAGCTCACAACGGATGGAACATCGGGCCAAAGCCGTTTCCATCCCGCAGTGAGCGGAATTCGATGGTATTGGTAAAGTTTCTTGGCTAGAGCTGCCGGGTCGTCACACGCGAAACGTTGCGCGTGTTTCACGGCCGCTACGGAAAGCGCCTGCACACTAGTCGGGGTTAGGGGGGAGTCCGGGTCTTGGACGATCTGGATCTGCGCGGAGCGAGCGCGCTCTGCGACTAACCGCCAGTCTCTCTTGTCCGGGCACGTGCCCAGCGCTTCAGGCAAAGAGGCGGTCACCGTTCACCCCTCCTGTTTCCCTTCCTGCTTTTGGGCGAGCGCCTGCGCCGTTTGCTCCAGATCCTCCAATGCTGCTTTAAGGTGAGCCTGAAGGATTTTTACTTCGGCAAGCGATTTAGGTCTCATCGATTCATAGAGGTTCTGCTCGCGTGCCTCAACAACGCTTAGCGCTTCCCGAAGCTGCTGCTTTAAGTTCGCTAAACCACTCGGATCGATGACTTCCTCGTAAAGCGTTAACTGAGGATGGGGCGTAATGCCCGTGCATCCACCGGGACAGTTAGTCATGGTGGTGCACCCTGCGTCGCAGCCTCCGCTCGCTCCCAAGCCCACGCGCCCCGGAACAGGCCGGAGAGGCAAGACGCTGATGATAAGATCCTTAACGAAGAACTCCATAAACGGTCTCCCATGGCGTCGTCGCGCGGGGCTGGATGTGTAGGCAACGCATCGACCAATCAAAAAACCCATCCGTGACCTGATACGAACAGACCCACACAAAAGGATAAATCGGTACGGTGAGGACGTATGTCGCCTTGGCACATCGAAAAGCCGCCACCTTCACAGGGGCGGCCTCAATTGTGAAGTGCAACACCTTGGACCTGCTAAGGTGCGCACATGAATTCGCGAACATATCAGCAGTTGCAGCCTGAAGAACGTCTCACTATTGCCAGCATGAAACAGCAGGGGTTGAGCGTTCGGGCCATGGCCCGAACGCTCCGCCGCTCGGCGTCGAGTGTAAGCCGCGAGCTGGCACGCAATACCTGTGCTGTGCGTGGCTACGCTTCGGTTCACGCGCAGGCCATCAGTTCGAGCCGTCGGGCGGCGGCTCGCCCGCCGCACAAACTGGACCCGCAAGGCGCGCTGTGGCGCATTGTGCTCAGCCTGCTGGATTGGAAGTGGTCGCCACAGCAGATCTCCGGTACCCTGAAACGCATGTGGCCTGATGACCCGAGCATGCATGTCTCGCACGAGACGATCTACAACGCGATCTACGCGCGGCCGCGCGGCGAGCTGCGTCGCCAGCTCATCGCGTGTCTGCGCCAGACCCACAATACGCGTATGCCGCGCAGTCGCGGCAACGACAGGCGCGGCCAGCTGGCCGGCATGCTGAGCATCCATGTGCGTCCTCCTGAAGTCGACGATCGCGTCATGCCCGGACATTGGGAGGGCGACTTCATCAAGGGCGCGGGCAACCGCTCCGCCGTGGGCGTGCTGGTCGAGCGTTCCAGCCGGCTTGTGCTGCTGGCGAAGATGAACGACGCCACTGCCGCCTCCGCGCTGGCTGGCTTCAGCGCCAAACTGAACTCCATCGCCGCTCCGATGCGCCAGAGCCTGACCTACGATCAGGGCAAGGAAATGGCGCGACATACCGAACTCACTGCCGCCACCGGCGTGCGCGTGTACTTCTGCGACCCGCACAGTCCGTGGCAACGCGGCACCTGCGAGAACACCAACGGGTTGCTGCGTCAGTACCTGCCCAAAGGTACGGATCTGTCCGTGTGCAGCCAGGATGAACTTGACGCCATCGCTGACAGCATGAATAGCAGGCCACGTGCTACGCACGCATTTCACTCGCCTCTGGAGGTCTTCGCACGCATGCTCGAAGCCGCTTCACTGCCTCCGCCTGCGTTTCATTAACCCCGTTGCGCTTCACCCTTGAAACCGCCCAGGTTAAATGCAGAGCATGGAACTTTCAAGTTGCCGTTGTCGACAGTGGACCCGAGCAGCGATGAGCACGGCTCCGCTTCTACGCCGTTCGAGCGGCGCCTGAGGCCGATGGCATGTCGGTGGAGAGCACTCAGCCGAACGGTCGTCGTGCTCGGCAAGCTGCCGTTAAGGAAGGTCTGCAAAAGTCCTGGCATTGCGTTGCTGCTGAGCTATCCTGGAAACAGAGCGAATTAGGTGAGGAGCAGTGTGATGACGCAACTTGGTCTTGGTCTGGATCTGTCAACGAAGCGCACGCGCAAACGGGAATTTCTCGATGAGATGCGACGTGTTGTGCCCTGGTTGAAGCTGATTGCGCTGATTGAGCCGCACTATCCCACGGGCAAAACCGGTCGGCCGCCGTTCCCGATTGCAACGATGTTGCAGATTCATTTCATGCAGCAATGGTTCGGTCTGTCAGACCCTGCCATGGAAGAGGCACTCTATGACGTTCCGCTGTATCGCGAGTTCGCGGGTCTCGACGGCCGGATGGTTCGCTTGCCGGATGAAAGCCCGATTCTCCGGTTCCGCCATCTGCTGGAAACGCACGGACTGGCGGTGCAAATGCTGGCGCTGGTCAATGAAATCCTGACGGAGAAAGGCCTGATGCTCAAGGCTGGATCGGCAGTCGACGCCACTCTGATTGCCGCGCCCAGTTCGACAAAGAATGGCTCCGGCACGCGTGATCCGGAAATGCAATCAACGCAGAAAGGTGGCAACTGGTACTTCGGGATGAAGATGCATATCGGCGTGGACGCCGACTCGGGCCTGGTCCATACGGTCCTCGGAACGGCGGCCAATGTTCACGACATCAACGTAGCCCAGGCATTGCTGCATGGTAAAGAAACGGATGTGTACGCGGACGCCGGATATCAGGGTATCGAAAAGCGTTGTGAGGCTGACGCGGTTCGTTGGCATGTTGCAATGCGACCGGCAAAGCGCAGGAAACTGGATCTGAGTGATTCGCTGGAGGCGATATACGATCAGATCGAACGTCTGAAGGCGGGTATTCGAGCCAAGGTCGAACACCCGTTTCGCATCCTCAAGCGGCAGTTCGGTTACATGAAGACCCGCTATCGTGGTTTGATGAAGAACACCGCCCAGATCACTACGCTGTTTGCTTTGGGCAATTTATGGATGGCGCGTAGAGCTTTGCGCAAAGCTTGAAACACCGAGCCGATAAAGTCCGTATGTCTGGTTGAAGCGCTCCGGCGCGCGAAAAAAGCCCCGGCGATTGACTCGCCAGCAAAGATCTGAACGCAGAGGCCGCGCTGGATGTGAAAGATAACGCTTGCAAAGAGGGTTGTGCAGACCTTCCTTAACTTTCTGTGCGTTTAAAGGGCGGTTCATGGTCGGCTGCCGTCCCTGGCGGGAGGCTCAACCCTCGTAGCCGCCACCCCACCGCAATCCGACCATCGGCCCTGATTAGGGCGTTCTCTAAGTTTCCGTTTTTCCGGCCTCACGAAAAGCGGCGCAGTCTCACCAACCACTCTTGTTTACCAATCGCGACTTTCCTAAAACTCTTAGGGACGGCGACACGCGGTGAGAGTCGATCGCCGATAACGCCCTTGGCCGGCGATGAAAAGCAATTGACTCGAATATCCGCCCCGAGGTTCAAAAATGGCAACACCCGACGAACGCTAACGATGGTCGAGGGAGAAACGTGATCGGTACGAAAGCCCCTCTCACAATTAAAACGCGCTTACGGTTGCCGCTGACCGCATTTGGCTCCAAACCGAGCTTGGTTGAAATTAGCTGCGTCTCGGGCGATGGCGAGCACGTTGGATGTGGCGTGCTCGGTACGGGATCGCCGTGGCAGTTCGATGATCTCCACGGTGACGAGTGATCAGCCGGCCTAGTGGCCCCACCGAAGTACGCACGGCGGCGGTTACGCCGCGCCGCCTACAACGGCCCGGGTCGCGCGCTCGATTGCAGGGGGCAAGTTCGTCTTTGACAACCGGATGGCCGGTTACGGGACAAAGTCGACGCCTGGACGTCCGACGGGCGACGCATGTGAACGGCGGGTTGTGGCCGACAGTCGCCCGATGCGTTTGACCGTAGCCGACCCTCAACGGCCCTACGCGGTCGCGATGGCTCGAAGGCCGCTTGCAACGGTACAGTGGTCATTCGTAGACACGACATACCATTGTCATATCGTCCCAATGTCCCAAGCATTGTTACGTCTCCGAAAGCCGCTCAGCCGGCGACTTCTAATGCCTGCCCGGTGCAAAGCCACTGCATATTGGACTCGAGCGACGCTGCAATCCGTTGCGTTGAGCGGAGGCACCGTAATTCCCCGGGGCCAGAACTGAACAGTTCGGAGCACAGGCTTTTCGCACTCGACCAGAAGCGCACTCACGTGCGTGCAGTGGGAACGCGGGGACCGTTACGGTGACCGGATTGCCACGGCATCCGATTCAACAGCAAATGCGTGTGTGTGGTCTACCGCACACAGACCGCCGACTCCAAGCTAAGGATCGCCATACATTGCCTAATCTCATAGAGAATCGCACCGGGCAAATTTGCGATAGAACAAGACTTCCTGCAGAAAGGCAACTGAAAGCTCGCCAAGCGCGGAAACAGGCGGCACATAAAAAACAGCTTACTGATTGAGGGCCATCTTCGCGGAGGCACGGTTGTTTCCGATGGTGACATCTCATCCTTGGCGCCAGAAATTGCGGGTGGGTCGCCGGTCTTGGTGACGCCTTCGCTCATGGCTTTCGCATTTGCGTAGAAAACATACCCCGGTCTTCCTCGTCAGTATCTCGTTTGGTGCACTCACTGAGTGCTTTCCACCGCTTATTGCGTCAAAGCGACGGTGACATGATGCGGTATGCCCTTCTGACATGAGGTGATGACATGCCAACAAATCCGAAATTCATTCTCGTCATGCGACACGCTGAGAAGCCGACGGACCCCATGGACCCGAACTTGTCTGAACAGGGATTTGCTCGAGCCAGGAGCCTGGCCACTTACATGCCTGAAACACGTAAGACTCTTGGGTCACCAGACTTTATTTTCGCGGCAGCTATTTCGAAGCACAGCGTCCGGCCGTATGAGACGGTGGAACCGTTAGCAAAGGCGACGGGAAAACCGATTGACGCGACTTTTGCGGATCAGGATTACAGCGCTCTTGCTAGCACGCTGCTCTCCACACCGCAATACGCGGATCAGCAGCTCGTAGTCTGCTGGCATCATGGGAACATCCCTTCCCTGATGCGAATGCTTGGCTGCAAGGAAGGAGCCTATCCCAACCCCTGGGATCACAAGGTTTTCAATCTTATTCTGAAGGTCGAATTTGCTCAGGGCACCCCCAGCGTTTCGCAGATTGTGGAACCGTTCTAGCGAGCGCGGCCGTCTCGCCATCTTGAGTGACTGGTGGGCACGGGGTAGCGCGCAAAATTCCGATCTGTGTGAGATCGACAATCTGCAACGCTTTGCGCCCGGTTGTTCTACTTCCTTTTGGTTGTTATCGACCCGGAGATCTGCAAAATGACCAAAAACGTATATACCCTCTTCAAGGGGGCGCTTAAATTCGGCGTTCCCTATCTTCACGGTTACAACGGCGATCCACATTACGTGATTGTGCTCGATGACGGAAACGACGGCCTGTTCAGGATTGTGGCCGATGTCAAGTCGGACAGCTCACAAGGCGGCCCCGATGGATACCATGTTCTCTACACGTGGAATCAGTTTTTCGATCATCCAATGGTCCCCGCGCTCAAAGCCCTTCCAATGGGGCTTGCGCAACCAGGATTTCCGAAACTCGATTACGTGCACGACCCGCGGTTGCTTGAACTCGGCAGCATGAGGCCCATTGCTTTCGATACTGATGACGAGACAAATGACATCAATGATGTCCTGGACGGTATGCTGCAACTCGACCGCAGTACCGAGCCGGTGAAATACGTCTATCCGGGCAAAAGCGGCGACGACCTCAGGAAAGGCTGGACATCGCCTCAAGACGTCATTGTGTACGGTTTTGGCTTCCTGTTCGAACCGAAGCAGGATGGTCTCCACGAAACCCACATGAACCAGGGAAATCCAAAGCCACAACCGGGAAGTCACATCAGAGACCATTCGTCGGAAAATGGTCCATTCCAGGATGGCGCAGTGATCGTGCAGGTTGGCGACAGTTTTGAGGCCCTGTTTGTTGCGTTCCAGACTCAGCTTGTGCCCACCGACAATCGTGGAAGACCAGTTCGCCACGGAGCCCACCCCATTCTGACGTTAAGCTAGGGATGCTGGCGGTGACCCGCGGGTCACCGTCGGAATTAGCCAAGGTAACGAGCTAACGAGGGTACTTGCATGTCGGACGTCTTTTGCCAACTGGCGTCTGTCTTGAGAAACCCGCTCCACGGCCGCTTTCCGTCATGTTTTAACTCTGCCTGAACACCGCGAAAGCGATAATGCTCGTATAGGTCAAGGACGTGGACCATGTAAGCCTTGGCTAACGCCGGGTTACGTCGAACGATGAGGAGATTGTCGTCGTTCGCGTAGGATGCCTTGTAGCCGAGATTGTGACTTCCCGTCACCACCACGCAGTCATCGGCAGAGAGCGGATCAATTACGAGAATCTTGTCATGGACGATCGCGTTGCCAGCGTTCAGCATCTCGCGCTCGAAGTTACCCGTAATATCGCCCGCGTTCAGTGCATTGGCGCGCACGATATGCACTCCGCTCTCCTCGAATAACGACGGCTCATAGTGCGCGTCTGGTGTGTCTTCACTGTCGTCGTCACCACCGGCCGCTCTGTCTTTCGGGCTGATGTAGTTAGGCATGGCCATCGGACTGCTGATTGCGCCATAGACGAGCAAGGTACTGTCCTTGCGGCCAATGTCGATCGCCTCCTGGATGATGCTGGTCGCTCCCTTCATGCCGGGCAGGAATACTGCGAAGAAGACGGCCTGCCTGGCGTTTCGAAGGAGACCATATACCTCAGTAAGGTCCGGCGGCAGAGCAGGACTCGTCGACGGCTTGTTAGCCTGACGCGTGTTGGGCGACCTCCAGAGACGAACTGCCCCGTTCGTCAGTTCAAGTGCCTTGAGTGGCGCAGCGTTTTGGCTACGTAGAGGCGAACCTTGCACGTTGCGCGTCGGAGCAGAGAGAGGGTGGGGTTGCTCGAAATGTCCGCTGTCGTCGCGCAGTCCCTTCCAGTAGTCAAGGAACTGCTCGGCCAGTTCCTTGTGCTCCGCTAGATAGCAGTTATTACTCTGGGCACAAAGGCCGTTTTGCGTCCAGTTCGTGCTTCCGGCGAGAACGGTTTGGGCCTGTCCAGTTTTGTCAACGTAAACACCAAACTTGTTGTGCCCGATGTGAGCGTTGTTGTTGAACATCCGGTCGTACATCTCGGCAAGACCTGCTCCATGCAACTGGGCACGGAAAGGCTTGTTCTCTAGGTCCCACTGTTCGCTCTTCCTATCGAGGCTGGTATTCGAAAGAATCAGGTGAATTTTCGGGGCGTGCTCTTTGATCAGACCGACCAGCAGTGGATCGGTCAGCTCGTAAAGCGCGAGAAATAGCTCGCCTCCATTCTTCAGATGGTCGAAGAAATCCTTCATCATGACTGGAAGATCGCCGGCGAGATACGCCCGGATGGGACTATCGACGTTTGCGATTTCCGTCTTGATATCGTCTTTCGTCGGCACGTGTCCTAGGGTCTGTTCCATTGCATGCGTTAGCCATTGCGTAGACAGAATGCCGCTGTTGAACGCCGCGTGCACCTCGTCGAACGTGCTTGTCACTGCGACCTGATTGGTTTCTATTCCTTCGTCCAGATAGCCTAGTGGCACAGGCGCACCGCTGTAACCTGCCGCTGCAGGTGCTGGTACGGGTTCCAGGCCTTCCCGCATATGAGCCACAGGACGAACGAAATACTTCAGAACGGGATCAGCAGCACGCAGTGTTGCCTGGTCGCGCCGCTGGCGCACGGTGAGGTCGCGCCAGGTAAATTTCTGGACCGGCCAGACGGACGTCGTTTCGGGCAACCATTTCGGATTGGACTGACGATCGAAGGCCACCCAAGCGGCGAGTACGCGTTTGTTGCCGTCCTCATAGATGCGCGTAATCTCGAATCCGAGGCAGTCTGGGATGGCTGCATCTACTGTCCATGCCAGGTAAGCGACAGCATTATTCGCATAAGCGTTCGCAGAACGGATGAATGGCATGACGTCTCCTCACTTACGTTAATTAACTGAGTTCCCGGTAGCATAGTTTGGTAATCGTCGACATAGTCAGTGACAAGTTTGTGAAGTCACCGAGTCTAAGCATCTTCCTTGAAAAGACTGATCGAGATCTGATCACACGGCGGATACTGATTGTCCCGCGTTTAGCCTAGAAGTACACCGCGAGTCGTGCCGTACAAAATTCCTGTGACATCGTCGCACTCCTAAAAGGCGCAAATCGGCGAAGAAACAGATGTCTGGATAACGGGCAGCGCGTTGTGCGTAGGCATAGGCATCGCGCCGTGGAAACGCAACCGCTCCCGCGCGTACGCGGAATTGTGCGGACCTTTCGCCACTTTCCGCGGTAATGGATCCGTTCCTACGGCAGGTTTCAGAGCTGACCGGAGACGCGCTGGTCGCAGCATCTGAAGAATAGCCGATGGCCTTGCGGATGCATGCCGATACCTATGCCTTTCGCGCCTTCTTATCATGCTTTTGTGACCGTCTTCGGTGTGAGAGTTCTCATGATGCGTTTGCTAAATCGACGCGAACTGCTCAACGACGCGACGGGATTTTCTCGGCCGCTTCTGACACGAGCTGCGGACAGCATGTGTGGATGGACGAGAGCCGGGGTTCATCTCTAGAAGGCCAATGACCGTTCGCAACGCTTAGCCGACGTCTGACCGTCTGTCCAACCGGAAAGGAGAACGACGCGGGTTGGCCGATCCGGGCAGATCGCGAACGCACCAAAGCGACCCTCAATGGCAGTTGGAGTAAGCGCGAGGTTAACGGCGGCTTCCAAGGTTTAAACAGTCACTCACCGAGAATTGGCCGCCGGGCGATTCTTGGCCGTACCAAACTTGCCGACTGCGTTATGAAAGAACAGCGGTGTAACGAATAACATGACAAGCAGGTGCACTTTTCATGTCATGGTTTCGCCCACCCGGATTGTGGGTGCTAGCTCCTTGCTAGAAACGGTATTCCTCGACTATAAATGGACAACATTCCTCAAACACTATCCGTTGCACATTTGCCTTTGAAAGGACATAACTAAGACGCACGTATTGTTGAAGTCGATGGCCTTAGAGCCACAAAAACGTAGACGACTGTAAAGGTGGGATCGTGGCCAATCTTCAGGGACGACGTGAAGGCGACGGGCATGCGACAGCCAACGCGTCCGGTGTCAGCGCGCCTACACTGACGCTTCCCAAAGGCGGCGGCGCCATCCGCGGCATTGGCGAGAAGTTCGCCGCCAATCCGGTGACAGGCACGGGATCGATGTCGGTGCCGATCGCCACCAGCCCGGGCCGTTCCGGTTTCGGGCCTCAACTATCACTCTCTTACGACTCCGGCGCCGGGAACGGCCCGTTCGGCTTCGGCTGGAGCCTTTCCCTGCCGTCGCTCACGCGCAAGACCGACAAGGGGCTACCGCAGTATTGCGACGCTGTCGATTCGGACGTTTTCATCCTTTCGGGCGCGGAAGACCTGGTGCCCGTCCTTGTGCAGAATGCCAACGGCAAATGGGTGCGAGAAGAGCTTTCACCTAGAATGGTAAATGGCCAGATCTACCGCATCCGTCGCTACCGGCCGCGCATCGAGGGCCTGTTTGCGCACGTCGAGCGATGGACCAACACCACCGTCGCGACCGATGTGTTCTGGCGGTCCATCTCTAAGGACAACATCACCACGTGGTACGGGAAGACCGCCGATAGCCGTATTGCGGATCCTGCAGACCCAAGCCGCATCTTCAGTTGGCTGATCTGCCAAAGTCACGATGACAAGGGCAACGTCATCGTCTACGGCTACAAGGCGGAGGACTCGGCGAAAGTTTTCGAGGTTTCGGCCGGCAACAATCTGCCCAAGGCCCACGAACGTAACCGCACTAATCAGTCCCGTTCAGCGCAGCGCTATCTGAAGCGCATTCGTTACGGCAATCGTTCGCCCTACTTTCCGGAATTGAAGGCCAACGCCGCCTGGCCAGAGCCTCCGGATGCCGGCGCACCTGACGGCAGCGATGCCTTGCACTTCGAAGTTGTCTTCGATTACGGCGAACACGACGCCAATGCGCCGGCGCCCAACGACGCAGGCCCTTGGCCCTCACGGCCGGATCCGTTCTCGTCCTACCGCGCCGGCTTTGAGGTTCGTACCTATCGGATCTGCCAGCGCGTCCTGATGTTCCACCACTTTCCGGCTGAAGCCGGTGTGGAACGTAATTGCCTGGTACGCTCGACGGATTTTAGCTACTCGGACGAAGTCGATCCGACCGATGTCCGCAACCCCATCTTCACGTTCCTGGAGGCTGTCACCCAGAGCCGTTATCGCCGCACCAACGGCGGCTACGACCAGCGCAGCCTGCCGCCCGTCGAGTTCGAGTACACCGAGCCTGTTGTACAGGACGCTGTGGAGGAAGTCGATACGCAGAGCCTGGAAAACCTCCCCATCGGCCTAGACGGCAGCGCCTATCGATGGACGGACCTGCACGGCGAAGGCATCCCCGGCATCCTCACCGAGCAGGCCGGTACCTGGTTTTACAAGCGCAACCTGAGCCCGCTGGCCAGCGCGGCGGAGTTCGCGCCCCTCGAAACCGTCGCCCTCAAGCCCAATGTGGCCCTGAGCAGCGGGGCCGACTTCATGGACCTCGCGGGGGACGGCCAGCCCGACGTCGTTGTCATGGACGGTCCCGTCCCCGGCTTGTACGAGCATGACGACGCCGAGGGCTGGCAGCCCTTCCGCCCGTTCACCTCGCGCGTGAACCGCGACCTGCGCGACCCAAACCTCAAGTTCGTCGATCTGGACGGCGACGGCCGCGCCGACGTGCTCATCACCGAAGATGACGCTTTCGTCTGGCATGCCTCACTCGCCGAAGAGGGCTTCGGCCCAGCCCGCCGCGTTGCGCAGGCATTGGACGAGGAAAGAGGCCCGCGCATTGTCCTCTCTGACGGCACCCAGTCCATCTACCTGGCCGACCTCTCCGGCGACGGCCTGACCGACATCTGCCGCATTCGCAACGGCGAAGTCTGCTACTGGCCCAACCTGGGCTATGGCCGTTTCGGCGCCAAGGTCACGATGGACAACGCGCCCTGGTTTGACAACTCGGACCAGTTCGACCACAAGCGTATCCGCCTGGCCGACATCGACGGCAGCGGCACCACCGACATCATCTATCTCCACCGCGACGGCGTGCGCCTGTACTTCAACCAGTCGGGCAACGGCTGGAGCCAGCCGCAGACGCTGAAGGTGTTTCCACGCATCGATGACCTCGTAAGCATCGTCCCGACCGACCTGCTCGGCAACGGCACCGCCTGCTTGGTCTGGTCCTCCCCCTTGCCGGGCGATGCGCGGCGGCCGATGCGCTATGTCAACCTGATGGGCGGCCGCAAGCCGCATCTGCTGGTCAAGACCGTCAACAACCTCGGGGCGGAGACGCGTGTCGATTACGCCCCCTCAACCAAGTTCTACCTGCAGGACAAGCGCGACAGCAAACCGTGGATCACGCGATTGCCTTTTCCTGTCCACGTGGTAGAGCGCGTCGAGACCTACGACCACATAAGCCGCAATCGCTTCGTCACTCGCTACGCCTACCATCATGGTTATTTCGACGGCGAGGAGCGCGAGTTCCGCGGCTTCGGCATGGTGGAGCAATGGGACCCGGAACAGCTCGCCGCCCTCGCCGACGGCAGCGTCCTGGCAGATAACATCACCGCTGCATCGCATGTGCCGCCGGTGCACACCAAGACCTGGTTCCATACTGGCGTCTACCTCGGTTGGGAACGCGTCTCGCGCCACTTCGAAAGCGAGTATTTCCGTGAGCCCGGACTTACCGTCGAAGCCGCGCGGCCGCTCTTGCTTGATGACACCATTGTCCCAGCGGACCTGACGCCGGACGAAGAACGCGAGGCTTGTCGTGCCCTCAAGGGCTCCATGCTGCGCCAGGAGGTCTATGCCGACGACGCGGATCACCCAGGTGCCACGCCGCAACAGATCCAGCGCGCCCGCACGCCCTATAACGTCACCGAGCAGAACTTCACCATACGCGCCCTGCAGAAACGCGGCGCGAACCGCCACGCGGTCTTTTTCAGCCATGCGAACGAGGCGCTGAGTTATCACTTCGAGCGCAACCCAGCCGACCCGCGCATCCAGCACGCGCTGACCCTGGAAGTCGATGACTTCGGCAACGTACTCAAGCAGGCCACAATCGGCTACGGGCGCCGCATCTCGCCGCTGTGGACGCAATGGGATCGCGACCGCCAGACTACGGCGCTGCTCACCTACACGGAGAACCGTGTCACCAACGCCATCGGATCGTCAGACACCCACCGCAATCCGCTGCCCTGCGAGGCGATTACTTTCGAGCTGACGGGCTATACGGCCACAGGCACGGCGGGTCGCTACCGGGCGACCGATTTCGTCGAGCCCGATCCCGCCGCTCCCGGCCGCCTGCGTCACAAGTTCACCGCCCCGGAAGTCGCTTACGAGGCCACTGCCGCCGGGAGCAAGCGCCGTCGCCCCATCGAATCGCTACGTACCCTTCATCGGCGAGACGATCTCAGCGGCCTCCTGCCGCTTGGTGAGCTGCAACCGCGCGCTTTGCCCGGCGAGAGCTACAAGCTTGCCTTCACTCACGGCTTGCTCGAGCAGGTCTTCCAGCGTCCACGCCAAGGGCAGGCCGACGAGCCCCTGTTTCCAGATCCTGCGGCGGTGCTCAATGGCCAGGCCGGCAACCGGGGCGGTTATCTGCGAAGCCAGATCCTCAAAGCGGATGGCCGCTTCCCGGCGAGCGATGCGGATGACCACTGGTGGGTCCCCTCGGGGCAATCCTTCTACAGCTCGAATCCCGCTGACAGCGCCGCTACCGAACTGGCGCAGGCCCGGCAGCACTTCTTCTTGCCGCGCCGCTACAGCGACCCGTTCGGTCAGCACGCCTTCGTTGAATTCGACGCCCACGACCTGCTGATGACGGAGACCCGCGATGCTCTTGGCAACCGCGTGACCGTCAACGCCAACGACTACCGCGTCCTGCAGCCGCGCCTGGTCAGCGACCCGAACCGGAACCGGACGGAAGTCGCGTTCGATACGCTGGGCATGGTGGTGGGCACCGCGGTCATGGGCAAACCGGCGCCCGCGCCGGTGGAAGGCGACACGCTCGCCGGCTTCGTTGCAAACCTCACGCAAGCTCAGCTCGACGGCTTCTTCGATGCCGCCGATCCGCACGCCACCGCAGTGGCGCTGCTGAAAGGTGCGACCACGCGCATCGTCTACGACCTCGACCGCTTCCGCCGTACTCGCCAGGCCAACCCCGACAAGCCGGACAAGTGGCAGCCGGCCTGCGCCGTCACGCTCGCCCGCGAAACGCATGTCAGCGCTGCGCTGCCACCGGAGGGTCTCAAGATCCAGCTCAGCTTTTCCTACTCCGACGGTTTCGGCCGCGAGATCCAGAAGAAGATCCAGGCCGAACCCGGTCCGGTGCCCCAGCGTGACCCCACCGGCACGATCATCGTCGGCGCGGATGGTCAGCCCGTGGTGACACCGAATGACGTGGGCCCGCGCTGGGTCGGCAGTGGCTGGACGGTTTTCAACAACAAGGGCAAGCCGGTCCGCCAGTTCGAGCCCTTCTTCACCGACAGCCACCGCTTCGAGTTCGAGGTCCGCATCGGCGTCAGCCCAGTACTGTTCTACGACCCGGCCCAGCGCGTGATTGCCACGCTGCACCCAAACCACACCTACGAGAAGGTGGTGTTCGACCCGTGGCAGCAGATCACTTACGACGTCAACGACACCTGCGCGCCGCGCAAAGTGCAGACCGGCGACCCGCGCACCGACCCCGACATCGGCGGCTACGTCGCCGAATACTTCAAGACCCAGCCGGCCACCTGGCAGACCTGGCGCGCGCAGCGAATCGGTGGTGCAGTGGGCGTGGACGAACGCAACGCCGCCGTGCGCGCCGAAGCGCATGCCGATACGCCCACCACCGCCCATTTCGATGCCCTGGGCCGCCCCTTCCTGACCCTCGCGCGCAACTGCGTCGTTTGCCTCGGCCACGATCTCGATGGCAGCGAAGACAGCTTAACCACCCGCGTCGAGCTGGACGTCGAAGGCAACCAGCGCGCCGTACGCGATTCCATCCATCAGGCGGGCGACATGCTCGGCCGCATCGTCATACGCTACACCTATGACATGCTGGGCAACCGCATCCACCAGCTCAGCATGGAAGCCGGTGCGCGATGGATGTTGAACGATGTGGCCGGAAAACCCATTCGCGCATGGGACAGCCGCGGCCACAACTTCACCATCGCCTACGACGCGCTGCGCCGCCCAGTGGAGCAGGCCGTGCGCGGCACCAGCGCGGATTCCGACCCGCGCACGCTCAACCGCGACATCCTCGTCGACTGGATTGAATACGGCGAGGGCATCGCCAACGCCGAGGCGCTCAACCTGCGCAGGCGCATCTATCGCCACTTCGATTCGGCCGGCGTGGCCACCAACGCACGGCTCGATGCCGACAGCAATCCAAACGAGGCCTACGACTTCAAGGGCAATCTGCTGCGCAGCACCCGGCGACTCGTCAGCGACTACACCGCCGTTCCAGACTGGCTCCTGAACCCGCAACTGGATGACGAGAGCTTCGAAGGCGGGACCTACTATGACGCGCTCAACCGCCCCATCCAGTCCATCGCGCCCCGCAGCAGTCTGGGGCGCAGCAAGTTCAATGTCATCCAGTTGGTGTTCAACGAGGCCAATCTGCTGGAGCGAGTGGATGTGTGGCTGGAGTGTGCCGCCGAGCCGGCCGGGCTGCTCGATTCCATAGCGGATTCGACGTCCGCGGTCGGCGTTAGCAACATCGGCTATGACGCCAAGGGACAGCGCCAGCGCATCGACTACAGGAATGGCGCGAGCACCTTCTACAGTTATGACCCGCTCACCTTCCGACTCACCCAACTGCTGACCAAGCGCAAGGCAGCGGACTTCCCAGGCGACGATCCGCAGCTGCACGTTGCCGGCTGGCCAGGCAAACAGGTGCAGAACCTGCATTACACCTATGACCCGGCCGGGAACATCACCCACATCCAGGACGACGCGCAGCAGACCATCTACTTCAGGAACAAGCGCGTCGAGCCGAGCAACGACTACGTCTATGACGCCCTCTACCGGCTGATCCAGGCCACCGGCCGCGAGCACCTGGGCCAGGGCGGAACGCCCATTCTCCATTCGCACGACGACGCGGATCGCGTGGGGCTGCTGCAACCTGGCGACGGCAACGCCATGGGCACGTACATTGAGCGCTATGTGTACGACGCCGTCGGCAACTTCCTGCAGATGCAGCACCGCGGCACCGACCCGGCGCATGCGGGTTGGACCCGCGCCTACGACTACCTCGAGCCCAGCCTGATTGAAGACGGCAACGCAGGCGCGCTGCTCAAGAACAGCAACCGCCTGACCCGCACCACACTCAACCCTGCAGGTAATATCCCGCAGCCGGAAGCCTACCTACACGACGCCCACGGCAACATGCTACGCATGCCGCACCTGGGCGGCGGCCTGCCCGGGCCGAACATGCACTGGGACTACAAGGACCAGCTACACCAGACTGATCTGGGTGGTGGCGGCACGGCCTTCTACGTCTACGACGCCTCGGGTCAGCGCGTGCGCAAGGTGTGGGAGAAAGCCCCGGGCCTTACCGAAGAGCGCATCTACCTCGGCGGCTTCGAGATCTTCCGCAGGCACGGCGGCCCGATCGGCGCCAACACCGCCACGCGGGAGCGTGAGACGCTGCATGTGATGGACGACAAGCAGCGCATTGCGCTGGTGGAGACGCGCACGCTCGACACGGCGGGCAACGACCAGGCGCCACGTCAACTCATCCGCTACCAGTTCGGCAATCACCTCGGGTCGGCCAGCCTGGAACTGGATGACCAAGGACAGATCATTTCCTACGAGGAATATGCGCCCTACGGTAGCTCAACTTATCAGGCCGTGCGCAGCCAGATGGAGACAACCAAGCGGTATCGGTATACGGGGAAAGAACGGGAGGGGGAGAGTGAGCTTTATTACTTCGGAGCCCGGTACTACGCGGCTTGGTTGGGGAGATGGGTGAGTTGCGATCCGAAATCACTGACCCAAGAAATGAAGAAGAGTAAGCCCAAAATGGTCATCGGCAAGATATTTGGTGCGACCTCCCAAGGCGGGTTCGTCAATGTTCCGAACAATCCGGAAAAACCGAGCGACTCCTCCAGCGAGGGTTACGCGGAGCCCCAAATGCCCGGGAATGAGGCGTTGCCTGATCTTTATGGATACGCTGGGGACAACCCCGAACGTTGGGTTGATCCCGATGGAAGTGATTTCTGGGATTGGCGAACCGTGAAGGAAACTTGGGCAGGCATTTGGAACCCGCGTGCCGCGTGGAATACCAAGAATCTGCTTTTCGATGACAAGATCGAGACTAAGAATCCGACCTTCAATACGTTGGCTGTTCGCTTCTCGACGAAGTTGGGACTTTCTGAAAACGCCCAACGTATGGGATCCCAAGTCAACGCCATTCGCCATACTCTCTGGCAGGCCATGCTGACGAAATCGTATGACCAATCGACCGCCAAGGCAATTGCGGATTCCCATGAAGTCAATCCAGACGCGATCGCTAATGAGGATGCCGCAACCAAGGAGTTCAATACCCTTGAGGAAGCGGATCAGTCCATAGACCTGCGCAACAACATCATCGGACGTACCGTTGGAGAAGCAAATCGCAATGTCGTGGGCGGCCCCCAGCAACTCGCCGAAGCCTTACTCAAGGAATTCCACGAAAAAGGGCTTTGGGTTGCGGTACAGCAGGCGAACGGCAAATACAAGGCCGTGCGGGTCAAGCTTACCGATGCTGAATTTGCCGCAGCATCGCAAAAGTTGGCCGGGCTTGACGACCGCGGCCTGACCGCATCGGACGCTCAAAGGCGGAAAGAGGCCATCGACAAGCAATTAACCGTAAAGGCCACAAGGAAGCTGAATGAATTTGTTGGCGGGCTGGAGTGGAACATCAAGCAACTTTACGGTGTTCCCTAACCTGTAATAGGGAGACCACGAATATGCCCAACGGCACACAACACGGCATTGCGACTGCGCGATAGCGAAGAAGACAGATGAATTTCGACCCTCAGAAATTCTTCACCGGCCTAATGGACTTCGTCTCCATCCTGCTGCCGGGCGCACTACTCCCCTGGCTGCTGATGAGCGAGGTGGACCCGGTCGTGCTGGGAGATCGCTATGCCGAGCTTGACGGCGCACAATCTTGGGCCGCCTTCCTGTTCGCGAGCTATCACTTCGGCTATCTGATCTTCCTGCTCGGCTCCTGGCTGGACAAGTTCTACGACTGGGCGCGGCGCTACATGCTGAACACGCTGTGCCAACCCACAATACGGTGGGCATCGTCATGATCGATACGCGACGAAGACTGTGGCCATTTGGCCCTCGCACCTGTCTCATCACAGCCGCCGCGCTGCTCGTTGGGCTGCTGCTCCTGTTCGGAACATTCCGGGCCACGGCAGGTTGGCCCAGCACGCAATCGGAAACCGCCGTTCTGATCGGTATCCTAATCCTCAGTCTGCTGCCGCTAGCGCTTGCATTCCTTGACGCAGTTATCGATCGCGGCGCGGTCGTCGAATACAGGGGAGTGAAGCTCGACTTTTCACAAGGCCGGGAACTGGGCTCGAGCGGTCTCACCGTGCCTGCCAACATCGGCGTTCGCGGCAAGCCACTCAGCGACAGCAGCACGACCGAGATCCTCGACACCCTCAGGCAGGCAGCAGCGCAGGAAATTGCCGTCATAGATCTCGAGGAAGGCCAAGCTTGGTGGGAAACTCGTCTGCTAGTGCTGCTCTTCGGCGCTGTCCGTCATGGCCGGCCCGACAAGATCGTATTTGTGGGCACCGACGCGAGAAAGGAGCAGCAATTCCAGGGCTGGTCGTACGCCCGCGATCTGCTGCCGCGCCTCGCGAAAGCGCACCCGCAATTCGAAAGAAGCCTGCACATAGTCCGCGCTGCAGCCAGCCAGGTGGCGCTAATGGAGCCGGCTGCAGCGCCTGGAGGGCCAACCTGGCAGCCAGCTTTAGGACCACTTGCGCAACGCCACCCGTGGATGGCAAACGACCCCGCCACGGGCCTGCCGAACGAATTTTTCGCCGAGCAGGCCCTGCAAAGCGAACTCGGAGAAAAGATTGAACAACTGGGAGGCGCCCGCAGTATCAGTCTGCTGCGTCTGGAAGAACTGTTCCGCCCCATTCTCAATAAGGATCACATCGAGCTGAGCTGGACTGCAGATCACCAACTCGACACCTTCCTCGAAACCGAGGCGTCTTTCCTCGCAATCACCCGGGACGGCCACTACTCGGCGCTCGTATCGAGACTGGCGCTGCTGAATCAATTTCTGAAACCCCTCCTGATGCGGCGCCCTGAGGGTTAATGCATGCGATATGTGGCGAGTGACTGTATAAAATCCAACGCCGAAGTCCTTCATCGACCCGGCGAATTTCCTTTCCATCCAGAGGACGGACGCAAATCCTCCCTCTTCCCGGAAAGCTTGCTCGAGCCCGAGTTGTGGGATGAACGGTCCGCGTTCTTAAAGCAGACAATCAGCGAACTGCTGCAGGATGATCTCGCAGAAAATCGCGCCGATACCGCTAAACAACGACGACTTCAACGAAACGAAAATGCGCCGAGGAGATAGACCATGCCGCAAATTCTCGTGATCCGGCTCCACCCGGTCACACCAATCAGTGGCACAAGTTTCAGCGATTTTCTGACCGGCCTGAAAATCTCGGCCTTCGATCTGAGCGTCGGCCATCCCATAGTAGGTCAGCATATCGGTGACGCCACATTCGTGGCACCGGCCGCGCCGCCTATCCCCGACCCGAGCACGACCATCGTTCAGCATTACACGCCGCCGATTCCGCCGCTGCCTCTCACGATTTACCCAGAATCCGAAGCAACGGCGGTGATCGCGATCACGCTGCCGGCCGGGTACAAGGAATACGCGACGGCCGATATCCGGCTTGAAATCAGCCGCAGTGGCACGAAGATCGCAAGCAGGCTCGTCTACTATGACGTCAACGTCGTGACCGTCGGTGCGTTGCCTACGCCGCCAACGTACCCTGACCTCCGGGCGAGCGCGGTCGGGATCTATCTGCCCCTGCCTCGCCCCCTGTCGCCCAATCTCGCCCAAATCGACTTGAGCCAGGGGCAGGTACCCGATTTCGAATCGCTGAAAGCCGCCGTGCAAACGGTGTTGGCTGCGGATCAGGGGCCGGTGCCCGCGATTACCGACATCACGCCGGCCCAGGCGACGCATATCGCCAATGAAATTATCTGGGGCTCGCTAGATCCGCTGCCGGCGCCGCCGGCGCTGCCGACGAGCGGTGCGACCGGATACGACGATCTCGGTGCGTTGTATACAGATCTGCCGAACGACGGCACGATCGGCAATCAGCTCGAACAGAACCGGCAGCAGTTCGAAGGCAACTTGAACAGCTATTACGCGACGCATAACGCCAACGTCGATCGGCTTGCTCGCTACACATTTGCGCTCAGCTGCGCGATGGCCGGCGAACAGATGAGCATCGACGCCGCGATGGCGTTGATGGTCTTTCCGGTCAACCCCGGTGTGCCGAGTCCAACCACAACGATCAGCGAGGCCGATGTCGTGCTGGTCGCGAGCGGCGGCGGTGCGCTTATGCCCGCATTCAGAGTGCCGGCCGAGTATTTCTATGCGCTCGGTGTCATGCTGCCGTTGCAGATGTCGGCGAAGCAGCGTTATCAGCTCGCATGCCGCGACAACGAGGAACGCACGCTACCTGCGCTGACGGCGGCCGTCGATGCCGGCACCATCAGCGATTCGCTTGCCGTCAATCCCGCACAGGCCGCTCGGCGAATTGCGGCACTCGTGCCTAGCGTGCAATACGATGCTACCGCACCGTTCTGCGAAGTCGATGCCACGCTCACCCCCCTTATCAATGATTGGCTTGCGTATCCGTCGGCGGCCAGCTGGCGCGGCTATTACCCGGGTGACGATACCGCCGGATTTTGGACGCCGGAAATCGCCGCGCCCGTGCAGCCGAATGCCTATCTCTCGCTCGACCTCGCGGCGGTGACGAACGACCACAAGCCGTTGATCGCTGCGATTCGGGCCATTCCCGTGACGAGCGTGAGCCAACTTTCACTGATGTCGGTCACGGATTGGAAGAATCTGTTCGGCACGCCGCCCAACACCGCGCTGCTACCGCCCTTCACCGCGCCGGGAACGGCTCAAGCTCGTGTGGCGGCGTTCATTCGCCACGCCCAAAAATTCTTTGCGGTAGGTTTCGGGATCGCACCCGTGCCGTCTGCCGCCGCGCCCCCCACACCCGTGCTCGATTTGCCCACGGTGGACGTCATTACCGACTGGGTCAGCGCATATCAGGGGTTGGTAGGCGGCACCTTCTCCTTCGGCGCGGGCGCACTTGTGGATGCGAACGTGACCGCTGCCGCGCAAACGGCGTTGCCCGGTGACCCGTCGGCACAGGCGTGGCTCGTTCAGCGCGTCACGACGTTGAACGCTTTGTGCCAGCTTGCCAGCGTTGCATCGAATGTGATGCCGCCCGTGCCGAGCCTGGCGTTTTCCATCGCCGAAGCGTTGTATGCGCGCGGCTTCACCAGCGCGGCGGACATCAACCGGCTGAGCCAGACGGATTTTGCCGATGCAATGCGCGGGACCGTCGCGTTCGATCAGGCCAATGCAATCTGGAGCGCGGCGGGCGGCATCAATCCTCCCGCGCCGCCGCCATCTGGGCCATTTCAGCCTGTGAACCCCGGCGGATTGGAGAACTGCGTCCCGCCGTGCTACCTGTCGCCCACGGGCACAGTCGAGTATTTGCATGAACTGCTGCGGCTTTCGGAGAATTCGACCTGCGCGACGCCTGCTGCGCCGCCCGATCAAGGCAGGCCGACGCTCGAAGAGGCAATTGCCGCCCGCCGCAGCGACCCAGGCTTGCTGGACGTGAGCGCGGCGAACGCAATGACGCCGCTGCCGCTCGTCGACATCGTCATCGAGCAACTCGAAAACCTTGTTGCGCCACCGGCTTCCGGCGGCGTCTACAACACTGCCGAACATCACCTGAAGGATCACAAGCTGTGCTCCGACGACGAGTGCGCTGACGTGATCGAGAATACGGACAAAGGCCACCCGCCGGCCAGCTTGTTTCGCGCGTTGCCCGAGTTCAATTCGCCGGCCACGCCGGTTGCAAACCGGGCGGCGTATGACGCGCTGAAAACCGACTTTTCGTCACCTGCGCTGCCGTATGCGCAGCCTCTCGATGTCAACCGCGCGTATCTCGATGCGCTTTCATCGTGCCGTTTTGCGGCAATGCGCAGTTTCAGAAAGGAGATCACCGAATTCGCGCTCGACCCGACAATCGTTGCGCCGACGTTTCAAAGCCATTTATGGCGATACCCAGTAAAGATCGATATCGGCATCGAGTATCTCGGCATCAATCCCGAGGAGTACGAGCTTCTCTTCACCAAAGACATCGCGCTTGTGCCGACGTCAGGCCAATTGGTGCTGTACGAGCTGTATGGCTTCCCCGTAGACAACCCGGGGGGCTTCAACTGGGTCGACGTCGTATTGCGTTTGCCTGAATTTCTGAAGCGTACGGGCCTCACTCATTGCGAACTTGTCGAGCTGCAAAAATCGAACTGCTTCCGGTTCGCCGTTGTGCAGCAGCAAAGGCCGCGCAATACCAACGCGCCTGCTGCGCCTGCCGGCACGGATGCGACGGATGTGGGCGATAAGTCAGGATCGCTACCCGATTGTGAGCCGTGCTGCCCCGAGCATTACCGGATCGCTTTCCAGGACCCAAAGGATCCTCTCGACGCGTTGAGGTTCCTCGCGGTATACCTTCGACTGTGGCGCAAGCTTCAGACCGTATGCGGCGCGCGCTACACGTTCACTCAGCTTTGCGATATCTGCGAGGTGCTGCAGCTTTTCATCGGCGGCAGCATCAACCCCGACTTCATCCGTCAGCTAGTATCGTTCCAGATTCTACGCGACCAGTTCAGCTTGCGTCTGACCGATGGCACGGCAACGAAGGGTGCGCATGGCGCGGATAGAACGCATGTGCTCGCGCTATGGAAGGGGCCCTCGGCGGCGAAGTGGAAGGGGGCTGTGCGTCACCTCGTCGATCGCGTCATGCGCTATGCCCAGACACGCATCGACCATTGCCCGAAACGTCCGCCCCATTTCATCAAGCTGTTGGTCGAAAACCTTGATCCACTGGCGGAACTGGCTGGTTTCTCGACGACCGTCGCGAAGGATAGCTGGCATTTCCTGCCGACATATACGCTGCGCTTTGCCGAAGTCCTCGCGAAAGTCACCGCCTCGCGTTTCGGCATCGGTGAACTGCTGTACTTGTTTTCGGAAGATACGCATCTTGACGGCGACGATCCGTTCCCGCTGCAGGACGCCAGCGAATCACTCGACAATCCTTTCGATCTGCCCGAGGAAGAGCCACGGCAGACGCAGGAGCGTAACGCTGATAATCCGCGGGGCCACAGCCTGAATGCGTTACGCAAGAAGCTGCTGGCTCTCACCGTCGACGGAAGCGAGATTCACGACTGGACGTGGCATCGGATTGAAAGCGCGTTGAAGAAGGAGTTCGGTTATGCCGTGCCGCCCGGCGGCACCGATTACTTGACTTCGCTCGGCAAGCACTTCTTTCCCCGCATGCTCGAGCGCGCCGGTGTTACCGTCGGGGCGACGGATCGGCAATACCGCACGCCGTTGACGACGGCATCGGCCGACATGTGGAATACGCCGGCGGAAGGTCCGTTCAGATTCGATGCGGCAACCAACGAGCTCTGCACGCAGCTGCCGCTGACCGATCGCGCCGTGATCGAAAAGCTGGTGCACATCCGTGACCTGACGGTGGACGAGCAACATGCGGTGCAGAACTTGTATGCGATGCCGCGCGTCGACCTCGCGCCGTTTGCCATGTTGTTCCCCGACTTCGCGGCGGCGGAAAAACATTTGATTGCCGAGCCCGACGAAGAAAAACGCTGGCACTGGTTTCTCGAGCGGTTTGCGCTGATGGTCAAGCGCTGCCATGTGATTGCTGCACATCTGGTCGGCCATGTTGGTGCTGTCGCAAGCGCTTCGTTTTGCGGTTGCACTGACGCGCCGTTGCCGCACGAGACGCAAACGGCATGGCTGATTCTGCAGCACCTCTTCGGCGACGAGAACCGCGGTTTGACTTCGTGGGAAAACGATTCGGGTGCAATACCCGATGTCATGTGGAAGCCGTTGCCGTCTGGCGGGGCGTTTGCAGCGCTGCTGGGACTCGTCGGCACAGGATTGATGGGGGAGTTTCACACCAAAGGCGGTGAGCTCGTCTGGCGCGAGCTGCGTGCGAACATGCGGGCGTTCGATACAGAGAAGAGCGAAAAGAATGCGCCATTGCCTACGATTCTGCCGGCTCTCGATTTGAGCCTTTCACCCGAGCAGCTGAGGCTCCTCGGCGTGCGCAATGGTTTTGCGATTCAGAACCGTCGCGGCACCGAGCTTGGCGGTGCTGCCGGCTTTCATATCAAGTGGCATGGCGTGCTGATGATCGACGAAGAAGGCCGCTACCACTTCGAAGCTGACGTGCCGCGCAGGAACGCAGGCAAGGAGAAGGGCGAAGGCGGAGAAGACGAGCACGAGCGCATTCCGGAACGCCGCTGGCGAGTCATCTTGAGCCGCGGACAGAAGACGTGGGCGGTGCTGTCTCATCACTGGAAAGACGAACATGGCGAAAGCGAGTCGACGCTGCGTCTGAAGTCGGGTGCATACAACATCGAAGTTGAGTTTTTCCAGAACGAGCCTCAGTTTGCGGGCGAAGACGACGTGCGTCCGTTGCATACGGGGTTCGAAGTCAAGTACTCGGGCGCCGATACGCGTGGGCAACTCGTGGTGCTGCCGCTCGATAAGCTCTTTTGCGTGAGCAAGGACGAACAGCTCATCGACAAAATGAGCTTTCCGAAGGGCAGCAGCGTTGCCGAGTACCTGTACCTGAGATACACGAGCACCCTGCGCGACATACGCCGTACTTACCAACGCGCGTTCAAGGCGCTGTTGTTCACGCATCGTTTCGCGCTCACGGGACATCCGACGAAGCCGTTTGGTCAGTCCGAGCTCGGCTATATGTTCGGGCATGCGGACTTGTTCGCGGGCGTCAGCTATTACCAAAATCCCGGTTTTGTCAGGCATGCAGCAAATTTCGACATGAACCTGCTGCCGCTCCTCGACTATTACAAACCACCGTCAGCGAGCCAGGATCAGCGCACCCATCCGAGCAGCCAGCGCAAGCAGGCGCTGTTCGATTGGTGGGAAAGGATGTTCGATTACACGAGGATGCGCGGGCACGAAAAGGAAGACGAGAGCGGAAAGGAGGACGGGGCGCACGCAAGACCCGTCTGGCTGTTGTTCGAAGAAGCGGCTGAGAAGCAACCCGACAACCCCGCTCAGCTGCTGCGCCATCTCGACGTCGACCTGGATCACGCACCCTGCGTGCTGTCGTATTTCTCGACGCAGACGACGCACGTCTACAAGATCGTCAGCGACGACCTGAAGGACGATCGATGGGCCATCAGGGTTTGGCATGCGAACCAGTGGATCGACGAACTCATCGAACGTTGCCCGCCGAATGACATTCGTCTCGCACGGCCGGACTTATGGGCATCGGACGACCCTGGGGCTCTGGTGCCCAGTGAAGCGCAGCCCGGCAATTTCGATTTGGTGCGGCTGTTCGAAAACGCGATGATAGAGCCCGACGAACCCGATCTGCGCCGCTACGACGATCTGCGAAAAATCAACGATTGCCTGCGCGAGCATGCACGAGCGCATTTGCTTGCGTATTTGTGCGGAATGAATCGGGTGCCGCTGCCGTGGGGCGGTCACGCAAAATCACCTGAGGCGTTGAGCGCGCTACTTCTGATTGACGTCGAAGCCGGCTTCTGCGAAAGGGCCAGCCGTATCGAAGAAGGGATTACGGCGGTGCAGACGTTCGTGCAGCGCGCACGGCTGGGGTTGGAGGACTGGACGATCGGACCGTCGTTCCTGAGTCTGTGGAAGAACGTGTTTGCCAGCTATAAGGTCTGGGAAAGTTGCCGCTGCCGGACGCTCTACCGCGAGAATTGGATCGCGTGGGACGAGCTGAGAAAGGCGCGCAGAATCGAAGCGTTCCAGTTCCTCGAAGATCAATTGCGCCGCTCGACGCTGACGTTGGCTGCGCCCGGCGGCCTCGAATACTGGGCGGCGTCGCTACCGCCATCGCATCCGGCGGTCGAACTGCTGCAGCGGTGCACGCCTTCCGCGCTCCGCTCACTCACGCCGCCGAGGGAAGGGCTCGGCGTGCTGGGGACACCCGAGCGCGATGCCCGACCCTCGTGGCTCGCGCCTGACGCTGGTGCGCCTCAAGGGACACCCCAAGGCGCGAACAATCCACCACCGACCACGATTGCTCGCGTCGCGGACACAAGTGCTGCGGGCGAGGTGATCGCGATGTCGGCCACGAGCGGATCACCGGCTGCCTCGTCCGACAAGCTGCCGCTCTGGATCGAGGCGGCCATCCGTCTTGGCGTGCGTTTCATCCGCGTTGCCGCCGGGGGCGTGCCGCCTGCCGCGGCGGCGTTCGTCCCGAGCGATTTTCATCCGGAACCGGGTTGCTGCACCGAATGTGGCTGCGCGCATCCGCCACTCGTCGACGAATACTATTTCTGGCTACTGCCGGCGCAGACATTCGAGGAGCCGCTTCAGGACGAGTATTACGACCCATCGGAACAAGTCTCCCGATATTGGCATGACCCGCAGCAACTGCCGACGCTTCTCGACTGGAAGCCGGAATCCGCCGTGCGTCTCGCGTGGTGCCGAGTGCATAACGGCGAATTCAAGCAGCCGCGTCATTCCAGTGGACTGGTCAAGCTGTCTGTCGGCGCGACGCCCGACCTGACCTACGTCGGGAGGCTGGACGACTCGCTGACCTTCGCTGTAACCGGAGGCATTCCGCCGACGCCTGCCGGTTACAACGGCGCAGACGCCCCGGGCTTTCGTTACGACATGGCCGTGGAGAGTTGCGTGACGCTGCCGCTCGTGCAGGATCCGACGCCCGTCAAGAGTCCCTACCCTGCGCGGTTGCCAGCCTATCCCTATTTTGTTTTCGTCGAGCCTGGCGAGCGGCTTTTTATCGAATCGATGTTCAGTCCGTCGATCGCCATTGCCGATGCGCTGCGCTGCCATTGTCATTTCGAGCCGGCCCTAAAATGGTACGAGCTCGTGCGTAATCCGCTGCAATCCGACAATATGTGGATGCATTGCGGCACCGACAGCCGGCCAGGTGGCGGCACCGTCGGAACTGTCGATGTTGCCGGCCGACCGGCGGACGTCGCGGTGGCGGAGCAACCGGCGGCGGCGACGCATCTGCCCTCGACCGACAGCGCGGATGTGCCCGGCCAGGGACAGGTGCCAGTCGACATGTGCTGCGACAGTACGAAGATCTCAGCACAGACGGCGCGCGATCGTGCGATCGTGCTCGCTTACGTGGAAACGCTCGTCGAATGGGCGCGTGCGCTGATGCGCAAGAATTCGCGCGAGTCGGCGCAGCAGGCGCGGCTTGTTCTCGATACCGCTTCGACTATTCTCGGCCCCTGTCCGCCGACCGTGCGCAATCATGTAAAGCAGTCGGGCAAGCGAACCGTCGCGACGTTCGTGCCGTTGAACCCGCCGCTCAATCCACAGCTAATGCAGTTGTACTGTCATGTGCGAGACGGCCTTTCGCTCGTGCATCGTTGCCTGAGCGACAAGCGGTTGCGCAATCCGGATGTGGCGGGTTCGTGCGGCTCGCCGTACTGGGGGCAGGATCCTTGCTGCTGCGATGCAGCGCCCCACCGGCCGTGCGACGAACCGGTTTGTTGCGAGGACTGGGACTGGTGTCACCCGCCCACGCAGTATCGCTTCGTCGTGTTGATGCAAAAAGCACGAGAATCCGTGGGTCGCCTGCGCGAAATGGGCGCGGCGCTCTTGAGCGCATTCGAACGCGGCGACGGCGAGTATTTGGCGCAGATGCACGCGCGGCACGAGACCGAGCTAGCCGACATGACGGTCGATATCCGGCAGCAGCAATGGCGCGAGGCGGACTGGCAGGTGCAGGCGCTGCGCAAGGGAAAGGAAGTGCAGCAGACGAACCGTCGGTACACCAAGCGACTGATCGATGTCGGCTTGATCAACGGGGAACTCGACTATCAGGATAATATGAACAACGAGATCGGCCTGCGCAGCACCGCGACCGAGATCGAGGCCGTGGCGGAGGCAATGGAGCTGATTCCAGACCTTTTCGTCGGTTTCCCGTGCGAGGAAACCTGGCTTCCGCTTGGCACCAAGCTCGCCGGCATGTTCAAGACGATCGCCCGCATTACGAACGAGATCGGCGAGATCGCCGGCCTCAATGCGCAGCTTGATCTGACGCAAGGGGGCTGGCAGCGCAGGCTTGACGAGTGGGTGCATCAAGTCGAGGTACTTGATCTTGAAATCGAACAGATGGAGATCCAGATCCTCGCCGCGGAGAGAAAGGCCAACGAGAGCTTGCTCGAACTGAATCTGCATCAGCAGTCGCTCGAGCAATCGCGCGAGAGGCTGAACCTCCTGCGCGACAAGTTCACGAGTCACGAGCTATGGCTATATCTGCAGAAAGAAGGCATGGCCATGTACTGGCAAATGTACGAGCTGGCGCAGCATGTCGTGCGTGAGGCGCAGCGGGCTTTCAATTTCGAGCTCGGTTTCACGGGTCGCAATTTCCTGCCGTGCGAAAGCTGGAACGGCCTGCACGAAGGTCTGCTCGCGGGTGACAAGCTCCAACTCGCGCTCGACCGGATGGAAAAGGAGTATCTGCGTTGCCATCAGCGCGAGTACGAGCTAACCAAGCATGTGTCGCTCGCGTTGCATTTTCCATTGCAGTTCTTGCAGCTCAGGTTGACCGGATACTGCGAAATCGAAATACCCGAGTGGATGTTCGACATGGACTATCCGGGGCAGTACATGCGGCGCCTCAAGAATGTGAGCGTGACGATACCGTGTGTAACCGGACCCTATACGGGCGTGCACTGCAAGCTGACGCTCTTGCACAGCTGGACGCGGATCGACCCGTGTCTGCCGTGCCCCGTGACGCATTGCTGCAGTGACAAGCCGAAGGGCGCCTGCGGATGCCGTCATCCCTCGCACGAGCATTACGAGGCGGGATGCTGCGATCCACGTGGCGTGAAGCTCTATGGGGCGCGCGAGGCGATCGCGACGTCGAGCGGCCGAAACGATGGCGGGTTGTTCGAATTGAATTTTCATGACGATCGGCATTTGCCATTCGAATATGCTGGGGCCGTCAGCTGCTGGCGCATTGAACTGCCGCAGGAGAACAACAACTTCGACCTCGATACGCTGACCGACACGATTCTGCACCTGAACTATACGTCGCGCGAAGGTGGCCCGGCATTGCGCGATGCGGCTCGGGCGGCCGCGCGCGAGAAGCTGCCCGGCAATGGATGGGTCTATCTCGACGTGCATCGCGACTTTCCCGATGCGTGGGAGAAGCTGCGTCGCTCGCGCAACGCGCTTCAGCGCGGCGAGTGGAGGAGCCGCGTAGATGAGGAGCATCCGGGAGGCGTCATCACGCTGCCCATCTCTCGGAGGCTCTTCCCGTATCTCCCCGGCGATCCGTCGATCAAAGTCGACAAGGTGGCCGTGCTCTTCGACAGCGGTCATTGCTGCGAGCAGGAATGTCCGCGCATCGAGGAGTGTCCTTGCGTGCATGAAGCGGAGCGCGGCAGCCATCTAGTCGAAGTGACAGTGGACCACCCGGACAGCGAATGTTCGCCGGACGAGCTCGAAATCGAATGCAAGAGCAGCGTCGATTGGCCGAGGCTGTATCACGGCAGCGGAGAGATACGTATCGCTCCGCTCGACAACTGCCATCCAGACCATACGATGACGTTGACCTTTGCAGGCCGCACTTGCGGGCTGGAGCGGGTATTCGTGTTGTATCGTTACGAAGTCATCGAACGTTGTTGCGAGACCGTGCGGCCGAGTACACCATTCGACGTTCATGAAGGAGGCTGCCATGACTGCGCGTAAGCCGGCTGCCCATACCGGGGAAGGGAAGGCGGAGCACCCCGGCCACGGTTCCGGGGAAATGCACCACGAGAAGAAGGGGAAATACCAGTTCGTCACGGGTGCGACGTTGGCGGCGCTCGAGGATAGGGTCCACCAGCTGATTGACGAACAGTCGAATTTGGTGCTGAAGCAAGTATTGTTCGCGCAGGGGACGGGGTTCGTGGCCGTGCTTGAGCGGTCGGCGTGAGGCTCGCCGTACCGCTCCGGTATTTGGCGGTCGGTCGAAAAACGGAGCGTCGGAGCGGCCCACCTGGAAACTACTCCTTCTTCAAAGGCTTTACCACCAAAGTCTTGGTTGACCGACCGGCTGGCGGCACCCTTGTACGCAAGGCTTGCGGCCGCCAACGTTCGAACGACCGTTGGCGGCCGTGAGGCGGACATTCGAATGGCAGAGAACAAGCCTCCCTCAACGGCCGGAAGTGGCCGGGTGCCGACTCATGCGGTTTGCATACGCAGCTTCGACCTGGCAGGCTGCGATCGGCACCACGCGACCCCATTTCGGCCCGTTAGCGCGATCGAAGCGTACTGGTGTGGGGCCACAAGACCGGACGCCCACCCCGTGCCAGGCACGACAACGACGCAGTGAGGCGCAGCGTTCACAAACAGCGTCGGTAACAATGAATGTATAGATCACAGTGCCTGTAAGCGGCTTAGGACAATGACGCCAAGGATTATCGTCGCCAGAATAACAATAACCGTTAAGGCGCTCTTCGCTACGCTGCCAAGAAGGTATCGCGCAACGTTCCTGTTGCTAAACGACAGGAAGGCCAAAACGATTGCTACGAACAAGAATGCTGGCACTGATCTCTCCACGGGTTCATGAGCTTTGGCTGGACCGTTCCTGCTCGTGATAACGGGCGCACCACTCGGAGGAGGGGGCGCCGTCGTAGAACCGCATGCAGAGGGCACTAAATCTTCATTTCACGTTTAATGCGTTCCGCCGTCTCTTCTTTCACGCGAAAATTGTATTTTTCGTTGTGGTTGGTGAGTATATTGACTTCAAATGGGTCGCCGTCGGCGGGCTTCAGCTTACGTAGAACAAGCCTCAGCGGAATCATGAGCGGGCCGCCTTTTAGTACTTCTTCCACCATGGTGATTTTCTTTACGGTAATCTCCCGGATTTGCCGTTTCTTGATGCTGTTCGGGCCGATCGTCAGAAATTCGCTCTCTTGATTGTCCATGATTCGTCCGTTTTGTTAAATGCCGTCGAAGTTTCGACTGGTACCTATCGTATAACGGCGCGCTTGCGGCGTCGCTGAAGCTTTCTATACACCGTCGTCAAACGGCGGGGCTTCCGTTATCAAGAGACATTCATCGTGGGTTGGCCGCAGGCCGCTTGTGGCCCGACTGCTGCCTGCTGGCGTTCAAGGCTGGATTGCGTCGCCACAGAGGATCTGCATCAGAGTCTTCGCGTTGCGCTGCCCCTGGTCCTCCCAATTGTTGTTCTCTACACCGACAATCGTTACCTGCTACAGCGGAGGACAGGGAGACGACCCTTTGTCGCCGTCCGGGACGGGGCACCTTCATTGGCCGTTCTCAAGTGGCGGTCGTTCGCTACAGAAAATCGTCTGCCAAGGCGCGTCGCGTACAGCCTGAGTCGTTCGTTTGCCGCCTTTGCCCCAACCTGGCGAGAACATCCTGCGTTCGACGGTAGACGAGGCGATGCGCATTTTGCTGCGCAATCATGCTCAAAAACCATAAAGGAAATTTGTCGCCGACGCGAAAAGAGCCTCGCACCGTCAGCCAGGGAGGCTGGCGGGCGAGGGACAGGCCGCGCGCTAGGTTAAGCTGGCGAAACATGCTATGCTTGTTGCGGATAGCCTCTGCTATATCGCTTCCGGCGTAGCGTCAGTGATACATCGCGAACGCGACATAGACCAAGCAAGTGCAGAAGTAATTGGCTGCAAGCAGCCAATACCCCCAGTTTGCTGAAGTCATGTGCCCTCCATAAGGTGGGTTCGTGATCCGAAGGGACCCGCCCGAATCTTTGCACGGACCTGGGCGGAGTCCCTTCCCCATTCGAAACGGCGCTGACAACGGCGCCGTTTCCATTTGAGCGCCAACTGTGCTCAATCGACAGATTACCTGCTCCAGCCATTGTTTTCGAAGGCTACGGCACATGTCAGCCGCGGTCCCGGTGGTGAGCCAGCGGGACGGAGACACAGCGGACCAGCGGTGGCTCGAATTCGCAGACTTTTGCCCTCCAGATACACCGGCGAGCCCTTCTTCAGATATTCCGCCACGATTTCCGCGAGGCGGCCGAAGAACGCGACGCGGTGCCACTCGGTGGCTTCCTTCATCTTGCCCGACGCCTTGTCCTTGTAGCGGTCGGTCGTCGCAAGGCGGATGTTCACCACTGCCTTGCCGCCCCGGAAGAGAGCCCACTTCGGGATTGGCTTCGAAGTTGCCGGCGAGAATGACCTTGTTCACGGATGCGGCGGGTTTGTCTTGTTCACTCCGTTGCGGGCGGCGCAGCAATTCACAGTACACGTCTTGAGCCAGCGGTTTTCCCCTTGCGCGGCGGCTGTTTCATCTTTGCAGCGATTATAAGCCAGCAAAATACCAGCCCGGAGCAGGCGAAGAAAACCGCGCTCTGGCCGTTCACCTTCAGCAGCCAGCCGCCGACCATTCCGCCCAGCGCAAGACCGATCGACTGCGTGGTGTTGTACACGCCGGCCGCAGCCCCCTTGCGGGTACCGGGCGCGAGCTTCGACACCAGCGAAGGCTGCGAGGCCTCGAGAATATTGAAGCCGAGAAAGTACACGAACAGATCGCCGTTCCACACTCAGAATCGTATGCGGAGCAACGCCCAATAACAACTGGCCGATCAGGATAAGAGCGATCGCCGACAGCAGCACGATCTTCATCTTGCCGCGCTTCTCGGCGGCGATGATTGCCGGCACCATCATCACGAACGACAGCCCCATCACCGGCAGATACACCTTCCAGTGTGAAGCGACCGGCAGCCCGCCGGCTTCGAGAATGCGCGGCACGACGAGGAACAGCGCGGTTTGCGTCGCGTGCAGCACGAGTACGCCGAAATTCAAACGCAGCAGCTCGACGTTGTGCAGCACTTCGGCGAACGGCGCGCGCACATGCACCGGCTTCGGCGCATCGGGCACGACCCACAGCACGACGCCGATCGCGAGGATCGCGAACACGCCGACCAGCGTGAACAGCCCGCTCATGCCGAGCCAGTGGAACACGATCGGCGCGCCGACGATCGCGACCGCGAAGGACACGCCGATGCTGCCGCCGACCATCGCCATCGCCTTCGTGCGATGTTCCTCCGCGGTCAGATCGGCGATGAAAGCGATCACCGCCGACGACACCGCGCCCATCCCCTGAATCACCCGGCCGACGATGATCCAGGTCATGTCGTGCGCGGCCGCCGCGACGAAGCTGCCGAGCGCGAAGATCAAGAGGCCCGTCGCGATCACCGGCTTGCGGCCGACCTTGTCGGAAATCCAGCCGTAGAAGATGTAGAGCATCGACTGCGTAACGCCGTAGGCGCCAAGCGCGATGCCGACGAGCAGTACGTTTTCGCCGCCGGGGATTGTCTTCGCGTAGATCGAGAACACCGGCATGATCATGAACAGACCCAGCATACGCAGCGCGAAGATGACGGCGAGCGACACGGTCGCGCGACATGCCAGCGGCGGCCCCTTCAGCTACCCCGTTGTCGCGGCGCCGCGCGGGCGAGCCAAGGCAAAATTTCCCGCCTTTAACGAAAGACCGGCGGCGCCAGCCATCGCTCGAACGTCGATTGCCATTCGTCCCAGATGTACTCGTCCAGGCTGAGTTCCTCGTCGACCGTTCCGCTGCTGTGCTCCCACGGGAACGCTAATACGGGGCCTTCGCGTCCCAATACGCGACCATGCAGTCGTCTAGCTCGGCCAGAGTGCCGGGCGGGCGATTGCCAAGGAGCGTTGCATAGTAGGCAACAAATGCGTCATTGTCGTTACCGCGCCGCATTGGTGCGGGCAGTCCCTGGCTCGTATCGATGCCGCGCAGCTCCATCGCTTCTGTCGGGCCGTCGATTTCGCTGGCGAAGTCCAATGTCCATTCCTCGCCGTCGGAGCGCACAGTGAGCGAGTGATAGTCAGTCAGCGCGTGGCGCGCGCGGTGCACTCGTCGACCACGGCTGCCGTGCGCCGCAACCGAGCGAGAAATTCATCGGCTTTCACCGGAAGTTCTCCTCGGGGCTGAACGGCGGGGGCGACAGCGGAGGACAGCAGACGACCCGTTTCGGCCAACCAGACCTGAGCGAATCAACGGTTGTTTCCAGTGTACAGAAGCCGCTCAGACACCGTATGTCTTCGCGGTCCCATACTTTGCTCGCAGCTAATAGGCCTAACCTCGAATGATCGGCCCCATGAGCCGCATGATCCTAGCCCGTTCGTTCTCGTAAAGATGGCCAGCCAGCAATTTGAGAAGTGTATCTTTCACATCGGACGAACTGACGTTCGGAAGCTGCTCTGCAATAACATCGCATACCCGGCCAACCAGCGTCTTGCATGCGTCACGGTCATCCGGCGCGGGCAACGCGCCCACATCTTGTTGAACCACAGCAATCTGAAGCCTATAGTGCGTGCGGAGGGCATCCTGGACGTCCCGTATGCTGCCGTGCAGAAAAGTCGCCAAGCCCACTTCCGGCGTAACGGGCAGATATGAAATCGCACCCCTCTCCCTATCTCTGATCCGAACGATGTCCTCTGCTCGCGCTGCGTCGAGGCTCTGTTCAGCATCAGCGTCCAACATTACATAGCAACGGGTAATAGCAGGAAGCAAAGGGCGCTGACGAACAAAAAATCGCAAGACGTTCGTCATTCCACCAACGGGAATGACCTGTATGCTCGGGGCCAACTGATTGTTCTGATAAACGTGCTGCATGAACCTGAACGCAAATTGTTCTACGAGCACTTGTGCAGCTTCGTCTTCGACATAGACGATCACGTCGGCAGCAGTTTCTTCGCGGTACGCAAGTGCGCCCAACACGAGGGAGGGGAAGCACTTATCTTGGCAAACGATATTTCCAGCCGCGTCTTCTTGTAGAAGTAGTAGTCGGCTAGCGTTAGCCTGCTTAATGAGTGTCGCGGAATGAGTCGATACGATAATCGTTAGAGCCTTTTCAGTCGCGATGTCATCAAGATAGCGGAGAAGCGTCACTTGAGCCATCGGATGGAGCGCAAGCTCCAGCTCGTCGATCAATACGAGCGAACCGCGAGGGCAATCTTTCAGTAGACGCAGCAGTTTCAGGATACAGAGCTCTCCGAGACTCAAATTCTTTTCTGAAATGTAATGCCGTGCATTTCGTCCGGGCACGGCCGGAAGCTCCAGCAAAAACGCGTCGCTACCGACTCCAGTCCGAAGATTGATGGTTTTGAGAGCATTGAACTTGCCAGTGTCGAATATCCTGTTCGCGGCAGCAATGATGTCCCCGTGCGCAGGCCGCACTCTCCTTGGCTGAAAGTCGTCCTTGTTGGGCTCGATGCGCGTTGCGTCGGCAGCTATGTAACGTACGGAAGGAAATCCGGCCTGACTCAGTAGTTTGCTATTTGCCTTCGGTAGCGGAACCCAGCGCTCGCCGCGGTACCGATAGGTCACAGCCGCGCCATTGACGTCATATCGGACGGATGAGCCGTCGAAGGAATCAAGCCTGTCCGACTTCTGCGATGCAGGAAAATGCGTCGGAAAGGCGTTGCTGTAGCCTATCCGCCGAAGGCATGCCAGCAAAGACGTTTTCCCAGTTCCGTTGGCCCCGGTCAAAAGCCACACCCCGGTGTTCGGAATCGAGAATTCTAAGCGACGGATGTGTCGCAGGTTTTCGATTGTGATTCGTACGGCCATCAGTTCACCATTTTTGTTTTATCGCTTCAAACACCGGCGCATACTACCAGCTTATCTCCTTCGCCAGCCGGGTCAGCGGGCCGTCAGTCTGACAGATGCCAGCAGCAAGTCATCGGCACTCTTGCATGGGCACACCAGACGTCCGAGTGGCCGAACTACGCCATGGCCGAATGGCACTTCCTGTGCCGACCGGCGCCCGACGAGCGAGTGCAACATTTGTCCTCGTCGGAGCGCTATGCAACGGGCATAACGCTGATCCAGGAGCGGGTTGTTTGCCACTTACGTTCTGCCCTTTGGTGTGCGCCACCTTGCCTGCTGTTCTAGATTGCTATGAAACAGAGGCGACCCTTCGCCGCTCTTCACTCGTCACAGGAGAGCATTCGAAGGCAGAAGAGACGTTCGAGCGTCCGTTGACTATCGGCCTCGAACGGCGCTAGTTGGCCGGCTGCTGGCTGATGGCGCTCAAGGCTGGATTGCGTTGCCGCCGAGGATCTGCATCAAGGTCTTCGCGTTTCGCTGTCCCTGGTCTTCCCAATTGTTGTTCTCTACACCGACAAGCGTTACCAGCGACAACGGGGGGCCGTGAACAAGGCAAAACGGTCGTTCACCGACGTGCGCATAAAATCGAGATCGGCTGGAACTGTGGCTCGGCCAGAGCACTATCGAATCAATACGAGCGTTGGTTTTCAGTAAGGGCTATCCGGCATCCCGGCCGATGACAGCGGTTCGCCGACGCGATGACCGGAAGCATCGGCGATGCAAGCGATGACATCCGAGTCGAAGTCCATTCTCTACCTCTGGTTCGGGCCGCTTCAAAACGGTGCTACCGCAAATTCACTGGCAATGCGTATATACGGCGTTGCCGAGCACGTTGGAGTTGCAATTGACGGACGTTCGAGCAGGTGGCGGTGGCGCGGCCGATGGCGCGGTAACGGCTATCGGCGCTTCGGCCCGTTGCGGCACGTAATAGACCGGTGCGGATCGAGGTGCCATAGCAGCCGCTCCTACCAGGAGTAAACCCAAAGCCGTCGCATTGTCTTCCGCTATCAATTGCTGGCAAACGGAAAGTGCATTAGCTCCAAATCGCCTGTCCAATTCTGCTTTTAGAACCGGGCTGTGATAGTTCACGTTAAGAGGTGCAGCGTAATAGACTTTGCAAAGCCTAAAGTTGCTCGCATTTACGGTATCGGTGGCAGTCATTGTGCATCCGCTAGCGAGCGCGGAAAGCGACAACACTACTGGAATCATTATTTTGAACATTTTTTTCCAACATGGTCTGTTTTATGTTATTTATTCGACGGCTCGCTTAATACCCCGTCATCCCGTCTTCCCATATGTTTGCCCGATTCCAACGTTTGGGTGTGTTCGCCACCCAACACGCTGTAAAGAATGGACCGAGGTTTCTTGCGGCAATGCAACAGTGTCGGTGCTTCAAAAGGCAAACCTTGACCGTTTCATCGATTTGCGTCGCGAACTTTCCGCGCTCTGGTGACTGCTTTCGGAGTGGAGTTGCCGTCTCAATGTCCGAGCCACCCTTCAATCGAAAGTCCCTTGATGGCCGATAGCTCCAGTTCGATGAACATTTTACAGAGCCGACGTTGGAATCCTCAACGGCGGCTTTCCGGTTGGTGGTGTGAACGCGTACTGCCGGCCAATAGTTGACGTTCGTGCAACACAGACTGCCGTCATTCCAATGGCCGGTTCACTTTTAACCTACCGAACGCCCGATGGAAGTAGCTTGGCCATAGCAGCCGCTGGTGCGACCACCGGGCAACGGCGGCTATGGTGTGCTTTACTGGCCTCCGGCCCGCGATTAGTTTGAATGGCAGCTTTGTGCCGGTCCGGAGGTCAGGAAGCGTTGAGGGTGGTTCGGCGCATGCCGGCAGGCGTCGAACGAGCCTCAACGAACCCGGAAGTTCGCGATGGGAACGCGATGCCTGGAAGACTACGCATGCCGTTCCCGAGGGGCCGGCGAAGACGAAGGAGCAAGTACTAATGTGGAGACCTTGCCATCGTTTTCGATTTCGATAAAACCGATTCTGCTGTACCAGTCATAGGCAACTCGGTTGCATACGAAAACATTCAAGTACAGTGGTTTTTGTAAGTGACTGGACAACGACATCACCTTGGCAATCGCTGCACGGCCAACTGACCTGTTTTGCATTTCCGGCACGACACAAAGCATCCGCAGCCATACGAGATCGGGTTCGACGTCCCAGTGCACAAATCCGCATTGGTTGCCTTCCCATGTAACTATTTGACAAGAGCCTTGGCGAAGGCTTTTGGCAAACCCAGCCTGTTGCAAGTCGTCGTCCCAGCCATACGCTGAGGTCACGAAGACTTTCATCGTTCGCCGATACGTGTCAAATAGCCATTCCGAGTCTTCAGGTACAGCCTGCCGATAATCCAGATTCATCACAACCGCCGATCGCGATAGCAGGTCTTAGCCAGAATATCGGATGCAAGGGATTGGCATCAATCGGTAGAAGCCGCGAGTGTCGATGGATGCGTAATGTGCAACGGACGGCTGGGATAACGATCTGCACAGGCCTGCCAGGCCCCGCGACGAACCGCTGCAGTCGACTCAGAGCCTTCAGGTTGCTCTGCTCTTAGTGGACATCGATTGAGACAGCTGCAGACACTGATGTAGTCGTCGCTACAAACCATGATTCGCTGCTGCCGACACAGAACTCACTCCGCGGAGACCGAGGCCGATCGGCTTTGCGCGAAGACGTCTGGTCCACCATCTACCGACTCAACACCATTCGAGAGAGTCGCCCGTGTCGTACCGACCCTTCGAAATGTGATCCTGACAGCTCACTATGCGGTATGTTGCTACCGGAGCCGCGATGTCCGCTCCTGGGCGGATTGTGCCTCACCTCGTTAGCCGGGTAGCCGCACCGACCGATTGGGGCTCTGTGGAGGTCGTTGCATCGATCGTGGGTCCTCCACTTGAGAGCCCTTCGCCGGGTTGCCGGCTTTCCCGCATTGCGGGCTGATTTTGATGTTGCAGAAGAATTCGGAAGATGAGTCCGTGCGTGATCAGCAGTAGTGGTACAACGAGAGTCGGAATGAAGTACGTCGCGCCCAACTGCCCCGCCACGAGCCCGGCATCATTGGCCTGATAGAACGCGTTCAGGAGATCTGCGAGGCCCCACCAGTTGAAGATCCAGGCGACCACAATGCCAGCCCCGCGTGGCAGCAATACCAGTGATAGCGACGCGAGTGTCGCCGCAACGAGATCCCCATAGGCGGCGCAATACGCAAAGGCAGACGGCAGATCGGGCGACACGACGCCTGGGACAAGGAATGCCAACCCAATGAAGCGGAAGCTGTGCAGGATGAGAAGAGGCCGCAGCGCATCGACCGGTCGCAGGAGGCGGAGTTTTGGCCAGACGTATCGCCTGGTGAAGATTCCCCACGTGCTGAAGCTGAATGCGATGCTAACGAAAAACCAGAGCTGGGGCAGCATGAGTCTCTCCTTTGGTTCGAATTCCCGCGATCGACCGTGAGAACTTAAACGCGCAGCGTGCGTAGCTCTGCGGTCACAGCGCCTCGCTCCGTGTGAGCCAGGGTATGCTCGCGCAGCCAGACCTTGGACTCAGGGGCAAACTGCGGTTCTGACGGGAACGGACGGCGTAGTTCACGGTCGTAGCGCTCGAGATCGAAACCGGGGCTGAGCGGGGCGATCACGAACTGCGCGAACTGGCGAAGCCAATTGCCAGGCGTCCGCCGGTTGCCTGGATGCGCCGCGTAGCGACGCGCGATCGTCTCGAAGTCCTCGGCTGGCTGACCGGTCACATCGGGGACGTCCGTGGTCGGAGCGCCCAGCTCAAAAGCCCCGCGTTTGTGATCGTCAATGTAGTAGCGAACGCCGCTGATCAGGTCGATCGGCAAGCCGCCCATCCGGGCGGCCTTCATGAATAGCCAGATCGGCATTGGCACAACCTTGACCGATCGTCGGACGGCCCGGCCGATCGCCTTGGCCATGTCCTCCGCGCCAAGGAGCTCCGGCCCAGTGGGGCGGTAGCGCTTCCCGGCATGCCGCGCAGGATCCATCAGGGCCGCGACGGCGACTCGCGCGATATCCTCGTTGGACGGTGGCGCGTTACGGCTATCGCCAAAGATCCAGGGAAATGCTCCGAGGTGTGCAGCAAATCCGGTCAATGCGAGATAGGCGTCAGCGAAGAAGCCCGGCCTCACGATCGTATGCGCGATTCCCGGCGTCATCGAGAACAGCTGATCGACGAGCCAGAGTTGTCGGGTCATGAGGGCGGGATGCGAGGGACTCGACAGCCACTGGGTCAGGCTGACGATGTGTTCGAGCCCGGATTCCCTGGCGGCGACGGCGAACGCGACAGCGCCCTGAATCATGTAGGGATCGAAAGGCGGACAAAAGTAGGCGCGCTGAACGTCTTTTAGCGCGTCGGCGACGCGCTCGACATCACTCATGTCGGCAACCGCTATCTCGGCCCCCTGCGCTTTCAGCCGCACGCTGCGGCCATCTTTCCGGTGCACCATGGCGCGTACGGGATAGCCGGCCTTCAGCAGTTCGGCAACGACGACGCTGCCTGTCTTCCCGGTCGCACCGGTTACGAGGATCCTTGGCTTAAGCATGATCGCCTCCGAGCAGTCGCGGTACTCATCAGTACCAGATGGTTGTTCCAGTATGGTACTATGCGGTACCGAATGTCAAGAGAGATGACGATGACCACGGTATCGCTGTCAAAGGACCGCCAGGAAGGCCGCGACGAAACTGAGGTGTGCGCGCGCATTCTCGATGCAGCCTTCGCGTCGTTCATGGCGAGTGGCTACGCGGCGACCAGCACGCTTGAGATCGCCACGCGTGCGCGGGTTTCGAAACGAGAACTGTATGCGCTGGTGGGCAACAAGAAGGAAATGCTAGTCGCGTGCATCAGCGCGCGCGCCACAAGACTGCAGGTACCCGCTGACTTGCCCGTGCCGCACGACCGAGAGACACTCGCGAACGTACTGACTTCCCTAGGGACGCAGCTCGTCCGCGAGATCACCGATCCAACGGTCATTGCGGTCTTCCGACTGGCGATCGCAGAGGCGGTCCACGCGCCCGAGGTGGCGCAAGCGCTCGACTCGGCAGGGCGCGAGACAAGTCGTGCCGCCTTGCGTCAAATCATGGCCCGGGCTCAGGCGTCCGGACTTCTCAATGGCCGTCCTGCCGAACTTGCCGAACAGTTCAGCGGGTTGCTGTGGGGTAATTTGATGGTCAGCCTGCTGCTTGGCGTCGCCCAGCGGCCGAACTCACGCGAGGTCGCGGCACGTGCCCGCAACGCCACAGCTGTTTTTCTTCAACTTCATCCGCTCCCGTAGCGCTGCGATGCCCCGCCAGCTATCGAGAAACCCGCGAGGCGAGCTTGAGTGACAGTTCCTGGCCGACGACTGCTGGGCGTTAAGGTTTATTCGATGCCTGCGATCGGCCGCAGGAATGTGCCTGCCTCCGCGCATGTCGGCAGGCGTCGAATAAACCTTAAGGAAACCCGCCCGATGCTCAAAGCATGGATGTCGGCCAGAGCCGTCATTCGAGTATCGGCATCTGTCAGGCAGCTACCTGCCGCTTTCCCGACATTCGCAGATGGGCGGTCGCGAATGACAGGTCTGGCGAGTGCCAAATGCGTACTCTCGACCCACAGCTGCCCTTCGAGCTGGTGCGACCTTACGACGGCTTGCTGGCTGAGAACGGTCATTCGAGCGGTCAAGTTGGCCAACAGCCCTTGTCCGCCATCCTGGTCGTCTGCACCTCCGAGTTGAGAGAGTTTCGCACGGAGATGGCGATTGGGAGTGCTCCGCGACCTACGCCGCAGAAGGCTAGGCCGCAGTTGCTGCCGTGGGATGTCCAAGCCCACCGGCCAGCGCACTTACCGCTGCGTTCACAGTTCGGGGGGTATTACTCTACGGAATAACCGCGATTCCGTGCCCGACACTACCGCACAGCTGCCGACGAGGCTATATAGGCGCTTCGCGATCGCCCTTCGCGCGTTCGACGATGTGATTTTCACTTTTCGGGGGATGGGCGCTTTTAGCCTTCGACACACACGAGCAGGGCGGCCGAAGGGGGACCTGGTATCGACCCGGGCGTGGTTATCGGCCAGTCCGCTTCGCGAACCGGAGGCGCTTCGATGGCAGGTTATAAATGTGGTATGAGCCACCATTCTCCGATCGACAGGGACGACCGGTCTGCGTCGGCGAATAAAACGGGCATCGCGCGTGACTCGCGCAATGCCCGCGTTCTTTTTTTTGGCGCTCCGTTTTGCAATCCGCGCCGCTAAAGCTACTTCAAACGCTCACTGAATCACCCGCGTCACACCTCGTCCACGCGGATCGGCAGCGGCTTCCGGCGTATCGGCGTTGACCTTGATTGCTTGGATGTCGCCACTGAAATCCTGCCCCTTCAGCGTGTAGCCCTTGGCTTCGATCTGCTTGGCGAGTTCGCCTTCGATCGGCTTGTACGGCTCCCAGAAGATCGTGTTCGGCGGCAGCAACTGGTGATGGAAGCGCATGGCGGCCACGGCTTCCGGCAACGGCATGTTGAAGTCGTAAATGTTGGTGATCACCTGGAAGATCGACGTGAAGATGCGCGAACCGCCCGGCGTGCCGATCACGAGCGACACCTTGCCGTCCTTGGTCAGGATGGTCGGGCTCATCGACGACAACGGGCGCTTCTTTGGTTCGATCGAATTCGCGTCGCTACCCACCACACCGAACATATTGGCAACGCCCGGCTTCGCGGAGAAGTCGTCCATCTCGTCGTTCAGCACGATGCCGGTACGGTCCGCCACCACGCCCGAGCCGAAATAGCCGTTGATCGTGTACGTGTTCGACACCGCGTTACCCCACTTGTCGATCACCGAGAAGTGCGTGGTTTCCGCTTTCTCCGGCATCGACGTGCCGAGGCCCGGCTGCACGCTCTTCGTATCGGACGGTGTGGTCGGATTGACTTCGGCCGCACGCTTGGCAATGTACGCGTCGTCGGTCAGTTGCGCGACCGGCACCTTGTAGAAGTCCGGATCGCCGAGATACTGCGCGCGATCGGCGAACACGCGTTTCTCAATTTCCGCGATCAGGTGCACGTATTGCGCGGAATTGAGCGTGACGTCCTTGAAGTCAGGTGCAATATCGGCCTTCATCTTCAGCAGTTGCACGAGACCGATACCGCCCGAGCTCGGCGGCGGTGCAGTGTAGACGCGATAACCGTTCCAGTCGGCCTGAATCGGCTGACGCCACACTGCCTTGTACTGCTGCAGATCGGTCTTCGTAATCAGACCGTGACCGCGCATGGAAGCCGCGATCAGATCAGCCGTCTTACCGCTGTAGAAGTCTTTCGCGCCTTGATCCGAAATACGCGTGAGCACCGCGGCGAGATCGGGTTGCTTGAAGTTGACGCCCTGCTTCAGATTGCCGAAGTAGGTGTCGAAATTGGTCTTGCCGGCGAAGTCTTTTGCCGCCTCGTCGCGACGATCCTGCAATTGCTGGCTGACTTCAAAGCCGTCGCGTGCATAGTGAATCGCCGGCGCGAGCACCTGCTTCCATTTGAGCTTGCCGAAGCGGCGTTGCGCTTGCCACATTCCGTCGACGGTGCCTGGCACGCCGACAGCGTGATAGCCGAACAGGCTCATCCCTTTGATGACTTCGCCCTTGTCATCGAGATACATGTTCTTCGTCGCTGCCAGCGGTGCACGCTCACGGTAGTCGAGGAAGTACGGTTTGCCGTCGACATACAGCGTCATGAAACCGCCACCGCCGATATTGCCCGCTTCCGGATACGTTACGGCAAGCGTGAAGGCGATCGCGACTGCCGCATCGACGGCGTTGCCGCCTTCCTTGAAAATTTGCTCCGCAGCATCGGCGCTGTACCTGTCTGCAACCGCGATCGCCGATGCGGTGAGAACGGCCGGTTGCGCTTTTGCAGGCGCCTTCGCAAAGGCCGGTGTCGCTTCCAGAAAACAGCTTGAAACAGATACGAGTGCGACCAGCGCAAGTCCGCTCACGGACGATTTGTTGTTGCGGAACAATCTCATCGGATAGCCTCCATGACAATTTCCCACATGATGGTGAAAACACTGCCTTGGGCTTATAACATGCCGACTGGCGATTTGCGAAGCCACAGCACGGTTGTGGCGCATGCTGCGGTGCACCAGATGCTCCATGCCGAGGTGAGTTGCGTTAGCCCTTGCGAGGCCACTTCGCCGATCGCCGGTTCCCCGGTTTCACGATGGCTATTTCCGCCCAACGCCCGAAATATGCAGTTCACTAGATATTTCGGGGGATCGGCGCTTTTAGCCTTTACCCGCACGAAATGCGCTGTGCGTTTGGGCCGATCGGCCGACATCGGAGCCGTGCGGCTGAGTGGCCGGTTTCAAGTGCGGAGCCGCCTTTGAAGCGTCTCGGTCGCCGGCCGAACGAACGTCTCTTGATGGCCGACAGCGTCAGTTCAATGAAGGTACTGTAGAGCAGCCGTTGAAATCTTCGGCGGCTGCTTTCGGGCGCCTTCTGTGAATGAGTACAGTCGGCCAAAATGCGCCGTTCCCCACCGCTGGGACGGTGCCGTTCCGACGACCGCCTCTAATACCGGCCCTTAGAACGCCAACGGAGGGCAGCACCAGGGCGAGATCGGTCATTGGCGCCTGGTAAGCTGGATGACTACGAAGCGCAATCCGTCTCGGTCGCCTCGAGGCTTGATTCCGTCATCGCGCTCAACGGCGACACTCATCAACGCAACACGCTCTCAGCGCCGCAGCCAGTCCGCCTTGCTACTCCCAGGCTCAGGCGTGGTGCCGAGCCAGGTGCATGGCGTTTCCGACATGCGTAAAACCGGCCCCAGCGTCTTCAGATCACCATAAACCGTATCGTCATCGCACACCGCCAGCGCCTCAAATTCGGCAGACGTCAGGCTGCCGGCGGCATCGCGAAAATCTTCGAGCAAGCCTTGCCGCTGGAGCAGCATCGCGGACTGGCACAGAGACACCTGCACACGATATGTTCCACCTTCGCGTACGCGCCGCGCTAGCGCGATCATCGCGCCGAATGTGGCGAGGAAACCTGTCAGAAAATCGCAAGTGAAAACCGGCGTCAGTTGCGGTTGACCCGCGCCCGTCGCGTGTCCCTGCGTGTGGCACATGCCGGTGACAGCCTGCGCGACCTGGTCCCAGCCCGCGCGATCCGCGAACGGGCCGCCCGAGCCATAGCAATTGACCGAGACATGGATCAGGCCCGGTCGCAGCTTGACGAGTTCGTCGACTCCAAAACCATGCGCCGCCAACCGGTTCGGACGATATCCGTCGATCAGCACGTCGGCCTCGCTCACCAGTTCGCGCAGACGTTCGGCTTCACCTGCACGATCCATGTCGAGAAAGCAGCTACGTTTTCCGTGACTCGTGTCGCGCACGAAAGAGGCCACCTGAGGCAGATGCGGTGCAGTGACCATCAATACGTCGGCGCCGTGTTCAGCCATGCCGAGCGCCGCAGTCGGCCCGGCGAGGATGCGCGTGAGGTCGAGCACGCGGATACCTGATAAAGGGCGGGTGCCGGGGGGCAGCGGCTCGGGTTCGCCGTCGGCGAGTTTCGTGATTTCGACGACTGGGCGGCTCGCCAGATACGCGCCGTGCGGATGCGCGAGCCACTCTTCAGGCGTGCGCACCTTGCCTGCACACGCCTGCGCCTCGGCGATGGCGTCTTCGAGCGCGTCCGAGTTCCAGCGCGCGACGCCCTTGCGGACCGAATCGACCGTGCTGTGGCTGTCGAGCACATCGAGCACGCGTCGTTCGAGATGCGGCAGATTCGTGTGCGGCAATACCCAGCGTCCGTCGCGCGCCTGCCACGGCTGCGTGAGCGACACCATGTGCTTCATCGCCTCGGAGTAGGGAATGGGTTGGTACTCGCCGTGCTCGTTGCGGCGCAAGGTCATGTCGCCACCATAGCGCGATGTCGCCGCCGCCGCGCGAACGTCGATGCTGATTTTCTGACGGTGACCCGTGCGCAATTCCCAGAGATCGTTGGCGGCGACGCCTCGTGCGGCCAGCGCGCCTGCGCAAGTTTCGCCCAGTTTGAACGGCGACACGTACATGGGATCCGCGCCGGTGATCTCAACTTCGTCCGCGCCGGGCGGCAGGCCGCCGCGTATCGTCATCAGTTCAGTGAATGCGTTGTTCTTGCTGGTACTCATTTTGTCTGCCTTGTTCGGTTAGGACGGTGTTGTCGTGATTTCACGAAAGCTTGCTGACGGGGGCACGCACCAGACTTCGTTCCAGCAGCGATACGACGATACTTACCGCGAACGCCAGCGGCACGGTGATGATTGCGGGCGGATCGATGGAGACGGCGGCCGCGGCGTGGCCGAGTACCGTGACCCAGATCGATGGGCCGAGAATCGTCATCAGCAGCGAGGCAGCGAGTCCCACTCCGCCGCCGCACAACGCGCCGAGCGTCGTGAAGCGCTTCCAGTAGATCGCGAGGATCAGCACCGGGAACGTCGACGAACACGAGATCGAAAACGCGAGGCTGATCATGTACGCAATGTTCTGAGTTCTGAACGCGAGGCTCAGCACGACCGCGAGCGCACCGATCAGCACGACGGCGATTTTCATGACGGTCATTTCCGTGCGTTCGTCGAGCCCGCCGTGACGGCGGCTGCGCATCAGACTGCCGTAGATGTCGTGGCTGACGGCCGCCGCGCCCGATAAGGTAAGGCCCGCCACGACCGCGAGAATCGTCGCAAAGGCGACAGCGGCGAGAAAACCGAACAGCGCGTTGCCGCCAAGAAGGTAGGCAAGATGCAGCGCCGCCGTATTGCCGCCGCCGAACAGCGCGCCGTGCGCGTCAAAGAATTGTGGATTCTTGCGCAGCAGATACAGCGCACCGAAGCCGATGATGAAAATCATCGCGTAAAAGCAGTTCATCAGGATGGTGGCCCACAGCACCGAACTGCGCGCGGCGCGTGCGTCCGGCACCGTGAAGAAGCGCATCAGCACGTGCGGCAGACCGGCCGTGCCAAGCATCAGCGCAATCCCGAGCGAAAACGCGTTGAGCGGCTGCTTCGCGAACGACGTCGGCGCGAGAATCCCGGAGCCCGACGTGTGCACGCTGACGGCATCCGCGAGCAGTGCACCGTAGCTGAAGCCGGTCTGATTCAGCACGAGTACGCACAGCAGTGCGCAGGCGGAAATCATCAGCACGGCCTTGACGATCTGCACCCACGTCGTGGCCATCATGCCGCCGAAGGCGACATAGAGCACCATCAAGGCGCCAACCAGCAACACGGCATACAGATAGTCGATGCCGAACAATACCTCGATGAGCTGACCCGCCCCCACCATCTGGGCGACCAGATAAAACAGAACGATGATGAGCGACGCGCACGCCGAGAAGATACGGATCGACGGGCTGTCGAGACGCGCGCCGACGACGTCGATGAACGTGAAGCGGCCCATCTTGCGCATGCGACTCGCCATCAGAAAAACGACGATCGGCATGCCCGTCGTATAGCCGACTGCATAGACGAGACCATCGAAACCCTTGGAGAAAACGAGCGCCGTGAGACCGAGCAGCGCGCCGGCGGACATTGCATCGCCGGCTATCGCCAGACCGTTCTGGAAACCGGTGATCTGGCCGCCTGCGGTGTAGTAGTCGCTCGCCGAGCGCGTGCGCCGCGCGGCCCACCACGTAATCCCGAGCGTGATGGCGATGATGACGAGAAACAGGGCGATCGATACGCCGCTTGCCGCCGGTGCGTGCGCATCGACGGCCATTGCGGGGGAGGCGAGCGACATCAGCATGAGAGGGATGAGATAACGAGTCACGTGGCACGCTCCGAAAGACGGTTCGATACGGCGACATAGATGGCGGTCAAAACGATCCCGCACGCGATCACCGAGAGTCCCGCGAGAAACGACAGAGGCACGCCGATACCGAGCGCATCCTGTTGCAGAAGCGCTGGATGAAACGTGCATAGCGAGACGAACGAGAAGAAGACGATCACCTGAATCGCGGTCAGGACGATGCCGAGCCGCGTGTGCTCGCCCTGGTCGGAAGTCGATACGGCGATGCTGGATAAGCTGCGTTTTTCCATGATCGTGTCAGATATCGGGTTGAATGAAGGAACGTGTGTTTTTATGCACGGCATATGCCGCTTGAGTGAGCGTTCACCCATCGAGATACGAGACATTCCGTTCGATGATGGCGCGCAGAAGTTTTCACCTGAAAGCGGGATTGGAAGGTTCGGCATGCGCTCAACGAGCATGCGCGACCCTCGTAATGCATGGCTTTCGTGCACCATGAATGCAGTCCGGCGCCAATGTGTGCTTCGATTTGGCGCGCCGATGTGCCATGGCAGTGCGGCGCCCATTGCGATTTTCGAAAAACCCGCGTGTGGCACGCATGTTGCCCCACATAAGCCTTCGCAGCGCAAACGTGTTGCAGCAACTGAGGACGACGTATGGATTCGGGCGATCTGATTTATTTCACGGCGGTGGCGCGCATGGGTAGCATCACCAAGGCGGCGCTGTTCCTCGATACCGTGCAGTCCAATGTCACGCAGCGCATCCGGCGCCTTGAAGAAGAACTCTCTGTGTCGCTATTTCACCGGCACGGACGTGGCGTTACGCTGACGCCAGCAGGCGCGCAATTGCTGCCGTATGCGAGCCAGATTGATCACATGATGGCGGAGGCGAAGCGTTCAATTGCCAGCAACTCGGTCCCCGGAGGCGTGCTGCGCATCGGATCGATGGAAACCACGGCGGCCGTGCGCTTGCCCGAAGTCCTTGTCGAATACGCGACAGAATATCCTCGCGTGGACATTTCCTTTGGCACCGGAACATCGCAGAGCCTAAGCGAGGATGTGCTTGAGCGGCGTCTCGAAGCGGCGCTGGTGTGCGCACCTGTCGATCACATCGATCTGTTGGCGGAACCGGTATTGAGCGAAGAACTCGTTGTCGTCACGGCCCCGTGGATAAGACATTCGCAGGACGGCTGCCGACCCGCATGGGCTGAGTTCCGCGGCGACGCAAAAATTGCGATATTCCGACATGGCTGCGCCTATCGGGAGCGCCTCGAGCGTTTGCTGATCCGGCGCGGCATCACGAGCATTAGGCGCATGGAGCTGGGCACGCTCGACGGCCTACTCGGCTGCGTCCGTGCCGGAATTGCGATCAGCCTTTTGCCGCGATCTGTGGTCGCGCCATTGGCGAAGGATGGCAAGCTCGCGGTACACGCGTTGACAGACGACGAAGGCCAGGCGCAAACACTGCTTGTGAGGCGGCGCGACGTGGCGGTGTCACTTGCATTGAACTGCTTCGCAGAAAAACTACGCGCGCGCTTCCGCTCAACCGACGACAACATTGGCCAGCAAGACGGTCAGGCGGAAGCAACATCGGCACCGTAGTTGTGGTTTACCCAAGGTCGTCTGCGCCTCGCGCATTCCCTTGAGCGCGCCGGTGCACTGACCGGCAACTCGTGCTTCCGATAGATGGCCGTGTGCTACGTCAATCCTCTACGCCGGCTTGAGAACCGGATCCATCGGCGACGCGGACGAGCTCCCAGATTCGGCTGGGAACGCCGTCCGCAATCAATGAGGCTGTGTCGTTCGAACGACCGCTCCGCTCAGATACCGACCCTCGGAACTGCAACAGGGCCACCGGCGGCAAAGGGTCGCAAGTACGCATTCGGTTGCAGTGGCAGCAGATGCTCGCCGCCGCCGAAGTGCGATGTCGGCAAAGCGACTCGTAGCTGCCTGACAGATGCGATACCTGAATGTCGGGAATGGCCGAAGAACGGTCACGAGCGGAAGTAGGGAAGTCGATCAGCGATGAGCCTTGGTCGAGCTGGCAATCAAGATGTATTTCCGTTATTTCCGCGACGGGTTAATCGTTGTCCGGAAAACTCCCCTCCACAAACGCGCGCGCCTCGGCTTGTCCCGTGCGCGCATAGGCCGCTGTGGTCTGCACCGACGCGTGCCCTAGCAGCGCCTGGGCGACCGGCAGCGGCACGCCGTGATCGACCACCAGCGTGCGCGCATAGCCGTGCCGCAGCCAGTGCGTGGAGGCCCGCTCCAGCGCCGCGCGCATCGCGCTGTCCTCCTGCGGCACGCGGGTCGCGACCAGCGCAAACACAGCCCGGACCTCGTCGTACAGTCCACTCGCGCCGAGTGCCCGGCCGCGCTCGCTGTGGATCAGCGGCAGGCGCTCTTCCGCAGGTGGATCGGGTGGCAGTCCCACGGCGCGCCGGTACGCCCGCAGCGCGGGCAGGCAGGCGCTGGGTAGCGGGATCGTGCGCAGCCGTTGGCCCTTGCCGAGCACGTGCAGCGTCCACTGCCGGGCCTCGTCGACGTCAACGTGCGGCAGCGCCTGTTCCTCATGCCAGACGAGTTCCGCGAGCCGCACGCCACCATAGCGGTAAAGCGTCCAGATCGCGCGACGCCGCATCCAGAGAACCGGCGGGACCCCGGCCGGCGCGTCACCGGCGGCGACGGCATCGCAGTGGGCGAGCGCGGCGGCCGGCAGGAACCGCACCGGGGTCCAGGTCAGGCGCGCGCGGCGCCCGGCAGCGAGGCCCTCGGCCGGATTGACGGTCAGATAGCCGGTGCGCTGCCACCAGGCGAACAGGCTCGAGATCGCGGCGAGCGCGCGTGACACGCTCGCCGGCGCCGCACGCGTGACGGGGCCTGCCGCGTCATGCCGGGGCGCCTGCAGCGCGTCACGGTACGCGATCAGGTCCTGCCGGGTGAGATCCGAGAAGGGGCCGAGTCTCTCGCGTGTGCACCAGGCGGCGAGGCGCCGCAGTTCGGACAGGTAGGCGCGCAGGGTGTGCGGGGAGTGCGAGGCGCGCTCCCGCAGGAACAGTTTCGCCGCCTGCGCGTCATCGGCGATCCCAGCGTGTTCGTCAGCGCCACCAGATTCGCGAAACGTCCGGCGCGGGCCAGCCACGCCGCCTCGATGCCAGCAGGCAACAGGGCGGCATTCTCCGTGATGGCGGCGGTGGCCACCTGCGTGCCGTCGGGCACATCGTCAGATGCGGCCAGGCGGAAGCGCCGCCGGTGCTGTCGCAGGACGCGCTCGAGCACGGTGGCGGCCGAGGGGGCCGCGGATTCCGGTACGACCCGCAGGCGCCCGCGCTCCCAGTACTCGATGGCGGCGTCGTGCCCGAGCAGCAGCGCGAACACGGCGGGGTGTTCGCCTTCGCGTCGGCCAGCGACGGGCAGCCGCGTTTGAGCGCCGCGAGCGTCCAGCGGGTATACAGGGGTGGCCGAGCACGTGGGCCAGGTATTCGAGTGCGGCGTCGACGGAGGCGGGCAGACGCCGCGGCGGCCGGCAGCCGGTATCGAGCCAGTCGGACGGGTTCATCGCGTTCTCCTCGCCGAGGCCGGCTTTGGACTGGCGTGGCCGGCGGCGTGGCCAGCTGAGCAGTTTTCACGGCAGGGCGCGCGGGGCGGCGGGCGACTGTGGAGGTCCCTTTCGCGGCCGCGCTGCCCACCAGGGCCAGCGTCTGGCGTTGCTGCTCGACCACCACCGTCAGCGCGGCCGCTTCGGCCGCGGCCTGCTGGTGCGCGTGGCGCTGTTCCGCCAGTTCGGTCAGCAGCCGCTCGCGCAGGGCCTCCAGCGCGCTCACGCGTTCGGCCGCCCGGGCGAGTTCGCCCTCCAGGCGCTGCCGTTCGATGACAAACGTCTCGCGCTGGTGCGCGGTTTCCCGCAGCAACTGCTTTGAGAGGCCGTCGTAGCGTGCGCGTTCGGTGGCCAGTTCGCTGATGTGCTGGCGCCCGGATTCGGCTGCCGCGGCTTCCACGGCCTCAAGCTGGGCGCGCAGCGTGGCCACGGCGTCCCCGGCGGCGGCGGACCGTTTTTCTGCCGCCTCGAATCCGGCGCGGCCGACCGCCAGCTCCGCGTCGCGTGCACTGAGCTGGCTACGCACGTCGGTGAGTTCAACCCGCAGCAGTTCGACCTTCAGCCCGGCGTTGCGCTGCGCCTCGGTAGAGGCTTCCACCCGGGCTTCCGTTTCGCATCGCAACTGCACGATGCCGTCGAGCTGGGTGGCGACCGCGGCTTCCCACAGCGCGCGCATCTGCGCGGCGATCCCGGGCGGCACGTCGGGCACCGCGAAGCCGGTCAGTCCCGCCTGCACGAGTTCCGCCTCGATCACATTGAGGTGCCGTGACAGCGTCGCGGGATCGCCGGCGCCGAGGCGCGAGCGCAGCCTGCGGACCGACACGATCCGGCGGAAGCGGGCGTCGGAGGCGGGGGCGGGGGCACCGGCCTCGGCGAGCATCGCGAGGACGGTGGTGCGGATCGCATCCGGGGTGACAGCGGCGGGGCGGGCCATGGCGACACTCCAGCGCCAGGCGACGGGCGAAGACGCCGCACGCGGCGCAGGGACGGGCTTTCCAGTATCGATTACGCACAGGCCTGACGCAAGACAACCCTTCTTCGCGTGGTTAAAAACACGGCTGCCGCGATAAATGCCCTTATCGCGGCCAGCGCGCAACTTCATCCGACGCCCGAAACCGCGGCCGACGATTGGTCACCCTGACGCCTGGGCAGACATCGAAGCAGGGTTAAACCCTGCGGGATGGGACCCACTTCCGGGCACTTTATTAGTGAGTAAGCTACTTCGTACGGACCTTCAGGAGCCGGCAGCTTGCCCGTGCGGACTCCACGAACTCGCACCGTATCCGTCAGCGCATCCCGTCTTGAACGCACGTACGCGCGGTGCGAAGGTGTAGCCATCGTAACGACGGAGCAATGCGTTGGAGAACACCACGGGAGAGACTGTATCGACGGGCACGCGGCGGCCTCGGCAGGGCGAGGCGGTCTGGCGAGAGATGGTCATGGCATGGAAAGGAAGCGTACCCGTTAGCGTCCTCAGGAACGCGACGATTGCGTCAATGTCCGATTCCGCCAATTGTTTGCCGACCTGATATGTCGCCATGTCACGTACAGCTTCGCGCAGATCGATGCGGCTACCGTCGTGGAAATAGGGCGCGGTCAGCTCAACGTTGCGCAGCGTCGGCGTCTTGAACGCATGGCGATCGAGCGGATCTTTCGTAAAGTTGGCGCGGCCGTTGTCCGCGTCGGTGCGCGCGTAGCCCCGCGCGGCGAAGTAGTCGGCCGCGAGGCCCATCCGTTCGAACGACTGCCCGCCCAGATTCTTGCCAACGTGGCAGGTCGCGCAATGGTTTGCCTTGAATAACTGGTAGCCGCGCAGTTCCTCGCTATTCAGCACATCCCTGTCGCCGCGCAGGTAAGCATCGAAGCGACTCGGCGTTAGCAGTGTCGTCTCATATTCGGCGATCGCGTCTGTGATGTTCTCGCCTGACCAACCGTGCCGGTACACCCGCAAGAACTGTTGCGTCAGCGATGAGTCCTGTTTCAGCTTATCGATGATCTCACTCCATGACGTGGACGCCATTTCGACCGGATTCAGCGGTGGGCCGCCGGCCTGTTCCTGCAGCGTGGCGGCGCGACCGTCCCAGAACTGCTTGCGGTTGAGTGCCGAGTTGAACACTGTCGGTGCGTTGATCGCACCCAACTGGCCACCCACACCGGACGAAACTTTGTTTCCATCTACGCCGCCGATCGCTAGCTTGTGGCAGCTCGCACACGATATCGTGTTGTCCACCGATAGTCTGACATCGTTGAAAAGCTGCTTCCCGAGCGCGACTTTGCCCGCGTCAGTCGGCAACGAATGTGGCAACGGTTGTACCGGCTCGTTAGCGAACTCTGGTGCAACGCCGGGCGTCGCATATGCGCTGTGTCGCTGTGACGCGATCCAGTCGAGAAACGCGCGTTGATCGTCGGCGCTCAAGCCGGTGGTCCAGTGTACGAAGCGGAACAGCTTTGGTGGCATGCTGCGTTCGTTCACAACGGTTTCCAGCTTTGCAAGATCGGATTCGGGGGCCGGTACCCCACTTTCGAGCGCCGCGTACAGGCTGTCGATGCGGAAGTAGGCGAGGCCCGTCTGTATGTCGTGCTCGGCTAGCTGACGAATACCCGGTAGCGCGGCATAGTTGGGCAGGACAGTTTTTGTCGAGTGGCAGTAATAGCACGCGTTTCGATCCAACACTTCGCGGATGCCGGACGCTTGTGGGGACGCGGCCAGTCTCACGGCCGCTCTTTCCGCATAGTCCTTGTCGTGTATGTACGCGATACCGCTGATGCAGAGATAGCCTATCAGCACGACGGCGATCGACACGATCAGCAGTTTCTTCACTTGCTCTCCTGTTTCGATTTTGGTCGGAATCCCATACCGTTTACATCGGGTAGGTCTTGATGTTGATATCGGCTGCAGAGCGATGACCTGCTGATCGTACAGAACGCACAGGAATTGACTGGTTCCGAGACACGCGCGAAGGGGGGGTGTCTGCCTATATAACAAACGGATCCTGAGCGAAATCAGTGACGTAGTGCCATGCCGAAAAGCGTTCGTCGAGTTGTTTTCGGTAGAGGGCGGCGCAGTGGATGTCTTCGCTCGGCCTACGCTTGTACATCTCGCACCGACTATCCGTAGTACTTGGCATTCTCTAGCCACGCCGCTTCAAGCGCGTCGATGTCAGAAGGCTCGCATGCGCATCGTCTATCTGAGCCAAGCCGCGCTCGATCAAACGCGGCTGGAGATAACTGAAGCTTAAGCGTACGCGGGCTGCACCGCTCGGTCCATGGTGCTTTCCTTCGACGAGTTTCACATTGTGCTTCCGGCGCACCTCGCCGACCAATTCGGCGGAATCGACGCCTTCGGCAAGCGAGACCCAGAACGAAAATCCACCACTCGGAATCTCGTAATCCGGTTTGCAGAATCGGCAGGCCTGTAACAGCCTATGCATTGCGTCGCGCTTGCTCCGGTAGTGCGTCCTTAGGTGTTCGACGTGAGCGTCCAAAGACGACGACTGCAATAAGGCGAGCGCCATATTGCTGACAATGGGACTCACACCTCCATCGCATTTCAGGTGGGCTAGGCGGTCGACAATTTCCGGCTCGGCCAGCACCCAGCCTACGCGAAGCCCGGGGCCTGAGATTTTGGAGAAGCTATGCACATTGATGATGTTGCCACCCGCCTGCAGAATCTCGGGTGACGCGCCATCATAGGGCAACTCGCTATAAACCAGATCCTGCACCAGCCCCACGCCGTTGCGGGACAGTAGAGCCTCCACCTCGACCATATGCCGGTGTGCAAAGTATCGTCCAGTCGGATTGTGGAACGCCGGAGTGGTGTAGTACAACTTGGCTCGCCCCTTTGCGTGCAGCAATGCTTGTTCGAGCAGATCGAGGTCGACACCCGAGGAATCCGCACCTACTTGAACCACCGTCGCCCCCGCAATAGAGAAAATGCGCAACGCGCCGAGATAGGATGGGTCCTCGGTCAGCACGACGTCTCCTGGGTCGATAAAAGCATCGGCGAGCAGTTGCAGGGCTTGTGAAGCGCCGTTCGTCAGAATGACATTGCCACGCGCCATCCGGTACCTTTGGCCAAGCTGTCCGCGCAGTTCGGGAAGGCCATAGGCGTCGGTGTACTGCGGTACGTCGGAGATGCTGACGCCGGTCTCGACGGTAAGCGGGTCCGGCCATTGCAGGCGGGCGAACGTCAAAGGATCGGGAAGCCCATAGGCGAAGTTGACTGTGTCCTTGCCTGAGGTGTAGTCGAATATCCCATAACTGAGCGAAGTGCGACTGCGCATCGACATGACTGGCTCCATCGTTGGTTACGCGGCATCGACGGCGCGCTGGAAGCGCGATTGATATTGGCGGATGAACGAGTCGGCAATCGGCATTCCGAACGGCGGAAATTCGGCCGTCGCTCTGGGAGGCGTAGCCAATAGCGTGGCGTTTGCGCCGAGTGCCGGTGTCCAATTCCCGCCAAAGAACACGTTTCCATAGCGTTCGGCCAGCACTGGCATCACGGGATGGAGCATGCTCAGAAAGACGGATACGTGCACCGGCTGCCACGTTTCCGGGCTCGTGCCGAAGCCCGTCGCGACGAAGTATTCGTCAATCAGATCGAGGGCGTTCCAGAAGCGTACCTGGTCCATCGCGGTGATATAACGTTGGACTATGTCGTCGTGCGCCGGCGTAAGACCGCTTCCATCGACATTCGCCGAGTGCAGTGAATCGCGGCGGAGGGCGCTTTCCCACGCAAGGATGTGCGAAGCCGACCGGATCAGTTCGCCGATCTGGAAATCGTTATTGTTGGTGCCGAACGGCTTGGCAATCCGAGCGAGCGCATAGCGCAACACACTCGGGTCGACCTGCCGGGATACTTCATCTGCCCAGAGTGCATGGTCGCGGCTGGTCGAGAATTTCTCGCCCTCCAATTTATAGAAGTCCTGGATCGAATGATTTGCCGGAAGCGGGTAGCCGCGCGCAAGCAGGCTGCCAGTCACGCCGATGGTGTAGTAGAAGCGGTTATCCTGGCCCATGAAAAACAGGAGGCGTGTATCGGGGTCGCGCATCACGGTGTCGTAGTTGACCTCGTCGCGCGCGCACTGCAAGCGGATCCCCGTCTCGAAACACCAAAGCCCTTCGAACCACGTCATCAACGTTTGCCCCGCAATCTTCGCGGGTGCTTCAAGTGTCACACCCCGGTCGAAAATGCGCGACATAGGCAGCGGCCGCAATTCGTCACGCAACCATGCACGCGCTTTACGCTGGATCGTTTGATCCCATTCACTCCCCTTGATCGCATCGTCAAGCATGGCTGCCATGCGAGGGATGTCGAAAACCGCCTGTTCGATGGGGCGAAGCGATAGCGGTTTGCCGCACGACGTGTGGACTGGCGCTCGCAACTTCGAGTGCTGTTGCGCCAAACCGCAGTTTTCGCACAAGTTGCTGTCGGTGGACGCATCGCACGCGGGGCAGAGGCCGACGGCAAGCGAATCGGCCACGAACTCGTCACAGTTTTCGCAGTAGAGTTGATGGCCATCACGCACATCAATGTAGCCTGCAGCTTCCAGCTCGCGAAAGATCTTCAGACTGTTCTGCTTGTGCGTAGCGTCCGTTGTTCTGATGAAGACATCGGGCTCGATGTGCATTGCCCGCAAGCAATCCACTATCTCGTCAATATGCAACTGCGCGACTTCGTCAATCGGACGACCGAGCTTGCGCGCCTTCACTACCATATAGGTGCCGTGCTCGTCCGCACCTGTGACGTGGTAGGCGCGGTGACCTCTCATGCGTTGAAAGCGAACGAAAAGATCGGTGAGCAGATAGACCCCGCCGATATGGCCGAGATGCAGCTTGCCGTTCGGGCAGGGCGGTGCGGGGCAAACGAAAAAAGTGCGTGTGTTCACGTTAGTCCCACCATATCGATAGAAATTTCAGGCTCGCCGCCGGATCGGCATTGCGAATCGCGTGCTCCTGATTCGGCTCGATATAGAGCAGCGTTGAATCTGCGACTGGCCGCGCCTGACCATTCACCTCGAAGACTCCCTTGCCTGAAACGAGTACCCACAGTTCATGCTCGGAATGGGAGTGCAGATTGACAGCGCCCGCCGGCACGACCTCAACAATCGACGTGCCGAACGCTGTTGTCAGGCCAGCGGGCAGATGTTCGAGCAGCCGGCAAACAAGAACGCCGTATTCCGACTGCATCATGGATGGGTCAATCTGCTTTGTGTACACGCACATCCTCCGGTGAATTACATTAGGTGCGATAGAAAATGCCATTTGGCGGCTTCAGATCGTGGATATCCGATTCCTTGCCTTCGGGTGGGTTGTAGGCACGCTTCAGTTTGTTGTATTCCGTACGCGTGGGGCCACCAGTTGAGGCGCGCTGGAACACCAGATAGAGCGTGCGGCGCGAACGGTTACTTTTGTTGGGCTGCGAATAGTGCGGCGCGTAGTCGTCGAAGACGAAGATGTCGCCGGCCTTCCAGGGCACGGGTTCCCACTTGAACGTCTCGGCCACTTCCGGATGAATCACGCCGCCGGCGTCCATCGGAAACACACCTTTCTGATGGTTGCCCGGACTGAAGAACAGGCCGCCGTTGTCCGGATCGGAATCGTCGATGCCGATGGCGACCACGGCATGCACCATGCGTTCAGGAATGTTGTGCGGAATGTGATAGATGTCCTGATGTGGACGATAGCCGCCGCTGTCCGGGTACTTGAAGATGAGCAGTTCCTTGAGCATGCGGGTATCTTCATCGAGAAGCGATTCGACAGCCGTCTGGATACGCTTGTCGGCCAACAACAGATCGCGCAGCTCGTTGTTGAAGTCCAAAAAGTTCTCTACCTTTGAAACGATCCTGCGGTCGTCCTCGGTCTTCTCGAACCACATCATCCATTTGCTGTCGCTGATTTCCCAGCGCGAGACATCGTTGACCAGAGCAGAAATCTTTTCGCGGGTGACCGGATCGAAAAAGCCCTCTACTTTTAGATATCCATCTTCGTGCCACTTGGATTTTTGCGTTTCATTCAGCATACGAACCACCTCGTTAAGGAACGGAGTTTTCAAGGAGAAGTCAGGCGGCGAAATGCGCCTTCATTCGCATGACGCCGAGTAGCACGACATTGGCGAGTACGGCGCCTAGCAGGGCGACGAGCATTGCATCGGCGCCGAAAACGTGAATCAGAACGCCACATAGGGAAGGGCATCCGAACAGACCGATGAAATAGGCAAGCGTAAAGATTTGCGAAGTCACCGGCACCGAAACGGCGTGGTCTCCGGCGAGGTTCACGGCCATGCCGTTCAGGGTCGAGTAGCTCAGTCCGTAGCCCGTGGCGAACAGCGCGGTAGCGACCATATAAAGCGTCGTGCTGCCGTGGTTCAACAGGAACAGTACGAGCGAGGCGCCGGTCAGCAAAAACAATGCGAGCGCCAGTCGCGCGGGCTTGATGCGTCCCATGGTTCTCGCGAGCGACAAGCGCAGTGCCACGCTGGTTATCGTGAACGTCAGGAAGAACAGGTCTGGCCTGAGGTTACGCGAGACGGCATAGGGTGTCTGGTAAGTCGCCAGCCCGGCGAAGACACAGGCTGCCAGTGCGATCATTGCGATCGGCACTGCTGTTCGTGCCCTGAGCAGGGCCAACGTGTCGGTCGCGGTAATGGCCACGCGCGTCATCGGCAAACAGGACCTCTCCCTCATCGCCTCGCTGGCGATCTTGACGCAGACTGCCGCCACCGCGCATGCCGCAGCGAACAGAAGGTAGGCCAGCGCGATCGAGCCGGTATGTTGGGCGATCAGGCGGCTCAAAGGCGCCGCCATGCCCAGGCCGGCCATTTGCGTGCCGGAGACGAAGGTCAGGTACTGGATACGCGCGTTGGGGCACAGATGATGGATGATTTGCAGCGGCGCGAGTATGAAGAACACGGACCACCCAGCGCCCAACAGCAAACCGCCTGCATAGACGGCACGAATGTCCATTGGCGCAGCGGCGAAGCAGAGCATGCTGCCCGCCATGACGAGCGAGGCCAGCGCGATGGTCGGCATGACACCGATACGCTGGGCTATGCGCCCAGCCACGCAGCAGCAGATCATGGTCGAGAGCATGCCGCTCGAAATCACGGCGCCGGCGACATCGCTCTTCATGCCCAGGGATTGCAGGTACTCGGGCAGGAGAAAACTCGTCCCGTACGAAGCGGCGATCACCAGTGACGCGATCAGAAACGGAATGAACGCCCGTAATTGGAGGGATGCCGGCAAGTGCTCGGCGTGTGAGATCGCACGCTCGCCAGTCGATAGATAAATGGAGGAGCCAGTCATGCGCTTACGCCACTGCCGGTTGACGCGAGGCCTGAGGCGCGTCGCACAGTACCGATCCTGCTTCAGTCTCCTGATCCTCAAGGCTGTCGAGCAGTTGCCGGTCCGGAACATCCGGATAGAACGCACGACCTAGCAGACTGTTGATGATGCGGCTGTTCCTGTACGCGACCAGCGAAAGATTGACGCTTTGCAGGCCATGCTGCACGCGGCTTTGGTTTTGCAGATACACGGGACCGGGCATTGGTGCATCGAAGCGCACGGCGTAATCGGGATCGAGCGTTGGCAGACCGTCTTCACGGCTTGCGCCGTCGAGCAGCTTCTGAACGAATGGCAAATGGCGCGGCTGAAAACCGGTTGCCAGGATGATTCTGTCCGCGCTTATGCCGTTGCGCTGCGACGTGACGAGCGAGGTCAACCCGATATGCCAGCGACCGCTGCGGCGGGTGATCTCGTCCATTGTCACCGAAGGCAACAGACGAAAGCAGTCGGCTAGCGTGCCATGGACGCTGCGTTCGTACAACGCTTCATAGAGCCGGTTGCACAGGCTGGCGGAGATGCCGTCGCTGGTGAGCTTTTCGCTTTCGACAATGGCCCGGCGCTGCTGGATCGGCAGCGTGTGAAAGCGTTGGCTATAACTGGGCATGTATGCTTCATTGACAAATGCGTTGTCGTCCATCGCAAACAGATTGGCGCGCGACGTCGCCCACGTGATCTTGTCGGGACCTGACTCGGTCAGCATGTGCTCGACGACTTCCGCGCCGCTCTGCCCGCCGCCCACCACCAGCACATGTTCGTCTTCGCTGAACGGTTTCCGGTTAAGGTAGTCGTCTACGTGATAGACCGTCTCGCCAACCACCTGCCGCGCACATGCCGGCACCTTGGGTTCGACGCCGACCCCGACCACTACCGCGCGCGCATGATAGGTGCGCGCGGTAGTGGTCACGCAATAGCCCTTATTGCAAGGCCTGATATCGATCACCTCCTCGCCGAATCGAAGCGTGTCCAGGCATTGCGCGACCCATTGGTAATAGTGGGTGAACTCACGTCGCGACGTGCTGTTTCCACCTTTATTCACGAAACTGTACAGGCGTCGATGTACAGCGAGATAGTTGAGAAAGGAATATGGGCTTGTGGGATTCACCAGGGTCACACAATCCTTGAGCGGCGACACCTGGAGTTGACTTTGGGGCAGCATGAGCCCCGGATGCCAGGAGAATTTTATGCGCTTCTCAAAGAAGAGCGCTCGCAAACCGGTCGGCTGAATGAGCGCCGCGAGGCTTAGATTGAACGGTCCGATACCAATACCGATGACGTCTAGCATGTCCATAGGAACTTGTTCCGCCGTTAGAGGGGAATTGGCCAACCGATATAGTGCAGCGCAATTCCCGTGGACTAAGGTTGAGGCGGTGGTGCCGGCGTACTGCGTAGCCGTTGCCCGCTGCAGGAAAACGAAAGCCGTAGATGACGATCGCTTTTCTTCCTAATGGCATTCTGACCAGCACTATGCTTGGTTTGACATTACCTCGGGCCGCCTGAGTGAATCATACGAGGAATTGAGACGCTGAACACTTTGAACATACGCAAACCTTGCGGTGCGTCAATTGTCCACGCGGCGTTGTCGGATTCAGACGCCGGATCACCCGCAGTCCAAAGAGAGTTGTCACGTTGCTCAGTGCTTCGGATAACATCCGGGACTCAGAACATCGAATCGGTCTATCGTGGTCATCGCTTCCGGCGATCGTCATCAATCGTGTCGTGCGACGGTGAGGCCGGTTGAAAAAAGTGGGCGCCAACATTCCGTAAAATTGAGGAATGGAGGCATTGATGGACCGAATCCCAAGGCTGTGTACACGAAGGAATTTCGTGAAGAAGCAGGAAAGCTGGTAATAGCCGATGGCCTCGGCGTGTCCGAAGCCGCGTGTCGATTGTCAATTTCGATGAAGACGTTAGCAAACTGGATTCTGCTGCAAAGGACGGCAAGCTGGAGAATGTTGGGCAGCATCAGAGACCACTGACAGAGGTTGAGGCCGAGCCGGGGCGGGTCAAGCGGGAATTGGCCGAAGTAAAAATGGAGCGCGATCTGTTAAAAAAGTTCGCAATGTACTTCGCGACGGAGTCGCGGTGAAGTACGGCGTAACTGAACAGATGCGACAGCAATATCCAGTGCGTTTAATGTGCCGCTTCCTGGGCGTGTCCAGCGACGACGAATTCAACGCACGACCCCTTGGGGCCGGCCAGATACAGCCATCCCTCATCGGTCGCGACGGACCTGTTTACGGAGAAGTAGTCGGCTATGCGATGAGCGAGCGCATGACAAAACAGTTGGTAATGCGTGCGCTTTTTCGTGCCGTCGCGTCGCACTTATCACCGGCCGGTCTAATTCAGTATACGGACCGCGGCAGTCAGTACTGCGACCATGCCTATCAGAAGCTCCTCAAACAGTCCGGCATGCAGGCATCAATGAGCAGACGCGGAAATTGTTTTGATAACGCACCAATTGAATCATTCTGGGGCTCACTGAAAAATGAGCTCGTCTATCATCGCAAGTTCGCGACCCGCGACCAGGCCCGCAACGAGATCACTGAATACATCGAAATCTTTTACAACCGGCAGCGCACACAGGCGCGTCTGGACTATCTGTCGCCGGCCGCTTTCACGCAGCGATTCCATTTGAGTAAAACCGCTGCTTAACCCGTTCGCGTCCACGAATTCCGACAGACCTCACAGTTGGTCAGGTCGGCCTGTCGCACCAACGGGTGCTTCAGGCTGATCTGCTCTCGCAGCGGCTGGCGGAGAAATCTTGTTCCGGCACAGGCGTCTTCGGACGCATCTGCACCTCGTCGAAAAATGCAGGATTTACGCGTCAATATGCCAGGTTCCCGCAATTCCAACGACACCATTTCGGCCCCAAAGCCATGCCATATAAGGCTCGCCGGATTGTTCAGGCTCGACTGATTAGCCGCCGATTTTCAACTTTAATCTAGAAGGTCGTTCGCATTCCGAATCTAAACACGCGTGCCGTGGAGTTGGGGTATGCCGGTTCCCCGTAATATAGGGCTTGCCCCAACGTGTAAGCGGACCCGTTTTTATTTTTTGTTTGTGCGTACCCGATATATATACTGGTGTTTTTCAAAAGAGAATAAAAAACACCTAGTCCTACAATGTACGAATTTTTTGACTGAGTAATTCCATTCGAGGTGTCAATCAATTTGATAACTTGTGCCATTAATACGGTCGAATGGGTGATTTGGTAGCTCGCCCCAAGATTGGCAATTGCATACCGCAACGAATTATTCAACGATGCTGCGCCAGTTATGATTGAATAGTCATCTTTAGTGTATCCGAGATACACCCTTACCGGCCCAATCGCATAGTTACCGCCGACACCCCATGCTTTGTAATATTTCTGATCCAATCCGTCTCTCTGATAGACATATCCGGCATGAAACGTTGCGGGCCCATTGGTGTAATTGATTGCCCCGCTAAAGGTTGTTCCGCCACTTGTAGATTTCGCAACACCGCCGAGACCGTACATCAACCCAACCGAGAATCCATAAATTTTCGGAGATGAGTAAAGAACGGAATTATTAACGCGGCACGTAATGACCTCGGTAAGGAGCGTAGCTTGGACGGTACCATTAGGCAAAGTGCGATCAACGCCCCAGATGCTCCCTCCTAAGCCTCCCAAAAAAACGTCGTTGTCACTCATAGCAAGAAACTCTGGCGAGTATTGACGACCAAAAGTTAAAGTCCCTTCAGGACCTTCGAAGCCAATATACGCTTGCCGGCCGAAAAGTGCACCGCCCTGCTGTATGGTGCCGGCATTAGGCGCGAAACCACTCTCAAGTCTGAAAATAGCTTTGTAACCGTCACCGAAGACTTCGCTACCCATAAGGCCAAGTCGCGATCCGAACGTGCCGCCATTCGACATTTTAGTTAAGGTTCCTCTGCCCTGATTTGAGATATCAATGAGAACATCTAATGCTCCATATAGCGTAACGCCACTCTGCGCTCGGCTTGAATCGCACGCTAATCCAAAAAATACTCCCATCAACACTGCGTATACCGATTTTATCATTTGGAAGCCGAATTTCTTTTTGCTTCTGATGAGCCAATATCGTGGTCATTGAACAAATCCGACAGAGAGTGGAGTTGGATGGAGTAACCGCCAAATCTATGCCATGCGCACTCCGTTACTATCTTCACGCCTCGATAACTGAGAATTGGGAATCCAGGCCCGGCATGATGCTCCAAGTTGCAGTCGTGAGCCGGGGGGCACCGGGCCTGGCGGGGCAGGTGATCGCTAATAGGAGTTCAGCCGGAACATCATTAGGCCATCCAGTACGTGAATGCGGAGACTTGCCGCCGATGTTGCAGACCGAGCCGTGCAACGTGCGAAGCCCGCGATGCATGAAAAGCCAACAACATCGGTTAGTCGACCCATTCATGAGCGTTGACATAGGCAAAGGTCACCATCACCCCGTAGCCCTCGGCCGAACCCGAAAGCGTTGGTACAGCAAAGCGCTGGCCCGACGATGAGGCCAAGCTGTGCACTCATCTCCGAACTGAAGACGTTCGGTGAAATTTTGTTCGTCGTAGATCACCCTCACCATCGAAGCATTGTCCGTGACAGTCGCTCCTGACCTTGGTGTCCTAGTCGCATCCTTACCAGCCTGGCTATGCGCCGCATTGCCGACCTGCTCGATGGCAATGCCAAGATTGATGCGCTCAATGCCGCTTACACTGCGCCGCCTCCGACTGGCTGACGTACTGCTCGCCGAAATCACCATGCTGTGCGGCCGCCACAACCCACGCTGCATGCGGAGGTGTGGAAAGAGGACGCTCGGTTCATCGTCAAGGCCGAGCCTCAAGGGTTCACTCCAACTACAGGCTCCGGTGGCTCAATGCGGATGCACCACGCAACGAACTGGAAGATGCTTCGGGCCGCTCACGAAGCTGGACGCAACGAATTCGATTTCGCCCGCCGGCTCAATAAGCCGCAACCTCGGGACCAGTTCCTCAAACAAGATGCGCATTTCCATGTTCGCGAGATGCTGACCCAAACACACGTGGGCGCCGACGCCGAAAGCGAGATGCCGGTTCGGTTTGCGGTCGATATTGAATGCGAACGGCTCAGGGAAGACTTGCTCGTCACGATTTGCCGAGCCATAGCAGAGCATCAGCCAATCGCCCTTGCGGATTGTCCGACCCCGGACGTTGGTGTCGGCAGTCGCTGTACGCATGAAATGACGCACCGGCGATGCGTAGCGAAGGGTTTCGTCGATAAACTGCGGAATCAGCGAACGATCCGCCTGTAGTCGCGGCAGTAGCTCAGGGAAGCGGCTCAACGCCCACATCGCGACCGATATGGACGACGAAACCGTATCATGTCCTGCTGCGGCGATGATCACGTAATAGCCGAGACGGGTCGCTTCATCGATAGGCTGTCCATTGATCACCGCGTTGGCCAGCAAGCTTGCGATATCGTTACGTGGGTTCTTCCGGCGGTCTTCGGTCAGGCGGTCGAAATAATCCTTGAAGTCGGCCACAATGGACAGCAGAGCCTTGCCCATCGCACCGCCCGCATCGCCTTGGCGCTGCACTTCGCGCTTGTATTCGGCATCCTCGCTTCCGAACATCTCCTGAGTCAGCGTCAACATGCGCAGGGAATCTTCCTGCGGAACGCCGAGAATATCCATGATCACGTTCAGTGGGAAATGCAATGCAAAGTCATTCGCAAAATCGATCACTTGCCCGCTGTGATGCAACAGCTTCGCGATCGTCATATTTGCCAGCGATCGAATGCGGTCGTCAAGCTCGAGAATGCTGTTCGGCATGAACCACGACTGTGTCAGCGCACGTAGACTCTTGTGCTCGTCGCCGTCGACGTGCACGAGCGATCGGACGATGTTTGGACTACCGGTGGTGGAAATGACATGCTCAATCGACGCTCTTGGCCTGCAGACGACAGAATAGTCGCCGTTGCGGAACAAGACATTGTCTCGTGAGATCATGGAGACGTCGGCGTGTTTCGTGACCACCCAGAACGGATCATGTCCGTCCGCCATTGCACGCCCGACAGGGTTGTTTGCACGCGCCCAAGTATAGGTTTCATGGAGACGATTGAGGTTGGTATAGGACTGCGGATCAACCAGATGGTTTGCTATGTCTTTCGGTAAGTCGTAATTTGGCATGCTCATGATATTGATAGTGCGGTTTGTTGGTGGACGGGCAGCACCGTCTAGGCAAGAGAAGGGCGCCACTTCCCGCCCCATTTCGCTATTGGGCTCCCCGCGGACTCAATGACTGGTCTCAACTGCGGATTCAACCGGCCGCTCGCTCGCGTGTACTGAGATCCTTTCCACGGGCTTTGAAGTAGCATTCATGTATAGAGCTTGCTGTCACCCGATATCTGCAGAACGGTTTCCCGTTGGCGTAGGCACTGCAGCGTTCGCATCGGTAATGTGGGTGAACTGGCGTGACGGACGTCGATATCCGCCCGTCGTGTTCCTTCATACTATCCGCGGTCTCCCTGAGTACCCTTAATCTAGGTCAACTCTTCTTGGTTAAGTGATCGCTCAGGTGGTCCTTGAGGGCTACTGTTTGTCGGGCCAGTACGCAACAATCTGAGCCGGCCCCAGAGGAGGCGAGGCTTGAGCAGTTTGTGTTCGTGACCAAATGCGCTGGCGCATCGAGCGCGACTATCAGGACCTGAAACGGGAGTTTGGGCTCGGTCACTACGAGGGGCGTGGCTGGCGTGGCTTTCACCACCACGCCAGACTGAGTACCACTGCATATGGGTTTATGATGGCTCAGCGACTCAGGATGGGATCAGATGAAGGCGATAAAAAAACTTCCTTGAACGCACGCTGCCTGTCCTTCCCCCGGATTACATCCCACGGGGCAGTCCAGCGCGCACAACGCCACGTTCCTGATTTGTTACCACGTTGCGTATCCTGCTTGGACTACGCCTCATACAAAGATGGCACTCTTCCTGTGCGGAAATAGAATACACAACTAATTATATGATGCAGTAAGACTTAAGCCTGATGCGATCGGTTTTTTCGCTTCGTTCGCTCCCGCACAAACAGTCTTTTCGTCGAATTGATTGAACATCTACTGCAGCCGCTTCATCGATGCAGATACCCGGACGTCGGGTGTGGACGTTTGCATTCGTAGCCCATCTGGCTGGCACTGTCAACTTGAGACCGCTGCCAGATAGAATGTCGGGATGAAGAAGAGCAAATCACCGTACCACGGCTTTCATTTCCCGGCGGCGATCATCAGTTGCGCGGTTCGTTGGTGTTGATATGACTTTGCATGTCAGTCACGACATTGGTTTTCAGGTTGTTGCATCGACGCATGAATTTCCTGAGGGCGGCGCAGCAGTATGTCTCGACGGTGGATCACACTTCTATGAGCGAAACTCTGTCAAGACCGCCTATGCCAGAGGTCGGGTGCACATTCGTCAGTTCGCGCACATCTCGCCGAACAGCATCGCCTGGTGACCGAGGCGTTGGGGCGAAGTGGACCTCCTGAATCTTCCAGTGTTAGCAATCGTGGGGAAGATGGCGTATCGGAGAAGCCGGAAGCATTTACCAGGTGACGAACTAAACGGCTCGCTCCGGATTGAACTCGGCCAGATGTTATCTATGGCCGGAACCTGTCCGTGGCCATCGAACTCAACAACCTGGTAAGGCCGCGTAGCTGCCGGCGTGGTCGCCCGTCGATACGCGGCAGCCCTTTAAGGTGCGAGGCGCCGGCAGCGCCTGCTGCCGTGCTGAAGCCGCTCAAAAATTCCACCTTTACGCGCGGTGACAGCGACCGGATAGCGCGGTTCGAGTTGACCCGGTTCGACGGATAGACTTGCAGTCGAGTCTAATGCGGTGCACGCCCGAACAGGTCATTTCGGTGAGCGTTGACATGTCGCCGGCGTTCATCAAGGGCGTGGGCGAACATCTGCCCAATGCGCGGCTGACATTCGACAAGTTTCACGTCGTCGCCCACGCGTCCAAGGCGCTCGATACGGTCCGCCGCCAGCAGCAGAAAGCCGATTCGGAACTCAAGGGGATGGGCTGGACGCTGCTCAAGGACGTGAACAAACTGAATCTGGCGCAATTGACCGACCTCGAGGCGCTGGTCAGGCAGTACGCCACCAAACGCACCGCCCGCGCCTAGCTGTATCGCGAGCAACTGCGCGAGATTCTCGAGCGCAAGCAAATCCATGTTGTTTCCGCGATGTTGCGGCAGTGGTGCACCAACGTCATGGGCTCGAAAGTCGAGCCGATGAAGGACGTGGCACGTCTGATTTGCCGGCACTTCGATGGCATCGTCGCCTGGACTCAGACCCGCCAGACCAACGGCTTCATCGAGGCCATCAAGGCTTGTTTCAAGCTGCCAAGCGCAAGGTTCGCGGTTACACGCGCTTCACGACGATGCGCACCGTCCTCTTTCTCATCGCCGGCAAGCTCGATTTCTCCAGCTTCAACCCGGATGCCGCGTAAGCCTCGTTACCCACTGCATTTTGAAATGAGCCAAAATTTCCGAGGAGGGCATCGAGGTTCCGCGGGTCGATGAGCAACCTCCGCCCGGGATAAGTGCTTGTGAACATCGAGCCAAGGGCGGCCTGCTGATCGTCTTCGGACCGTAGCGATAGAGCGAGCTGCAGGGACAATTGACCGCGTCGTACTGACCACTGAGCTGCAACGTCAGCAATCTTCGAACGGCGACGTAGCGAAAAGTGTTTCGTCGACTGACGGCGACAGACCAGTCCTGGTCAGTAACAAACCATCGCACCACACACGTTCGACGCGTCCCCACGCACAGGCTGAAGCAGCGTCCGGGAAGAAACCTCGTCCGTGATAGTTGGCGCTCGTGTTGCAGAGCAGCGGAATACCCGTCAGTTTTTCGTATTCGACCAGAAGTTGCGCCACCGGATGCTCGGAAGTTCTTGAAATGGTCTGCAATCGGGCAGATCCGTCGAGATGCACGATGGCAGGGATCTTTTCTCGCCATTCCGCGCGCGTCTGATGATCGAACAACATATAGGGATCAGGGCTCCCCGGGCTAAAAATGGTCGGCGCACGATCCTCAAGGCAAATTGGCGCCACGGGACGGAAGTGCTCTCGAAACTTGATGTCGTTGAGATGATCCTTCATTGTGGGCAAAGTCGCGGCGGCCAGAATGCTTCTGCCCCCCAATGCTCGTGGTCCGAGCTCGGCTCGGCCGGCAAGGAAAACGACGGGCTTGCTACTGGCGAGTATGCTGGCGAGTTCTGCAATGGAGCAAGTAGACGCCGTCCATCCGGGCGGTACTTGGCAACCTTTTAAGGCCGGTCCGCTATATACCGACCACTCCAGCGGCACGAAGCCCTTCTCGGCTGCCAGCGCGCAACAAGCGGCGCCAATCGCAGACCCGCTATCGTTGGGAAACGGCGGCACCCAGATTGCGTCGAACAAACCGCTCGCGCGCAGGGCGCTGTTCCATTTGATATTGAGTCCGCATCCGCCAGCGATGCACAAATTTTTCGGCCCCGCAATCGAATGGCGCTGCAGCGCGATACCCATTTCATGAACGAGAAGACGCTCGAGGAATACATGGAACGAGGCGAGTACGTCTTCGGGCGGCTTGGCTTCCAGTCGCAGCGCGCTTGCTTCGAAGAACTCTCCCACAGCCGCTAGTGACGCGTCCGCGCTGTGGATGTTCTCGCGATAAGCTTGCGCACACTCCGTGTCGCCAGCAAAGCGTGCCTGATAAAGCCCGCGAAATACCTCAACGATATCTTCGTCAACGGAGCCCAGCGCGATGTAAGCCATCAGCTTGCCGGCCACACCCAGATCCCACCGGGCGCCGCCCGGCTTCTTATAAGGACCAAAGTGATGACCCGCCGCAGCATAGATGTGACCTATCACGGGGAAAAGGCAGTCAACATGGCGGGCGTGGTGGCGTTCTACATGATAGAGGCGTGGGACGATGCCACCATCCCACACCAAACAGAATGCAGATTGCCCGCTTTGGGCAAAGGGACTGGTGCAGTACGCCGAGGCCACATGGCCTGACACGTGAGGATAGCTTTTATAAGGAAAGGACTGGCCGCCGACAAGCAGTCCGGAGCCGTCGAGCGAAGCGAGAAGATCATCGGCTCGGCGTTCGGCATAAGGGGCTCCTTTCAGGCTGACGGGAATCGACCCACTGAGGACCCGAAACTCCGACTCGACTACTCCGTCCCAGCCGTCGATGACAAACTGGTCGATATCGTGCGCATCGAAACCATGCTCGGCCAATGCGATCGCGATCGCGTCGAGGTCGTCGATCGCCTGATACCGCGGATTGTTGTCTAGCTTTTCCTGCTCCACGCAAAAAACCAGTTTTCCATCCTCGACAAGGGCGATCGCTCCGTCGTGCGTCAGTTTGATCCCACAGATGCGCATAATATCTCCCGGCCTAAGGCTGGTAAGTTGGTCCACACGAAGGCGAAGCCGCGTTTCGAAAACAGGCGAGCAGACAGTCTTCATTCGACGACTGACCGACGCACCTCAAGCGATCGATTTCAACCAGCTCTTCTTCCAGGATGGCTATGACCGTCTCGGCTCCGGCAATGTGGCCCCATCGCCGGCAATTGGCGTCACGTGCCGATCCGAAAACCAGCTGTCCAGCGGGCGCAAGCATCCGTGCTAAATTGCGGACAGCCGCGCGCACCTCGGCGCTGCCGTCGAGGTAATAGAGAACCTCCGCCACCACGATCAGATCGAACTGTTGCTCAGTCGAAAAATGCTGGACATCGGAGACGATCCAATTGATGTGTGGTGAGTCCATCATGCGTTCGCGTGTCCTGGCAATTGCGCTTGGCACGATATCGATCACGGTGAGCCGTTGGCAGTGCGGTGCCAATTTTTCCGTGAAGGCTCCGCCTGCGCATCCGACTTCGAGCGCATTTGTGACGGATCCCTGCGAAAGGGCCATCCGAAGCATTTGCCTGTGGCGCTCGTGCTCAAAGGGATTGCTGTCGAGCCGCCATGGATCGTCTGCGTCCAATTCCCGACGCAGCAATTCGAAGTTCGTTTGATGTGTCAATTCCGTCTACCTTTATGGTGCGCCGCTGCGAGTGTCCGGACCTTGGGCCGGGACTGGTGCTCCGTTGAAAACCGGCGTGTTGGTACAAGAACTGCACGGCGGCCAAACGCTATTGTTTAACGTTCTGGAAAAATAGCTCGCGAGTGCTGTTACCTAGTTTCAGACCTTCAGCAACTCATTGGAGGCGCGTCGTTACCGTGACAACGCCCGTGAGGGATGTAGCCGAACCCGACGCTGTTCCCACAATCCGCGCAGCTCCTTGACGAGGGCTTCACGTCGAGTCTGCTCAGGCGTAATTGAATCGAGAAGATGTCCGAGCACGGCTTCGCCTTCGATCCGCATCAGCAGATCGAACAACTCATGTGAAATACGCACACTGTCATAGTTGGAGCCGCCGGTGCGAATTTCGCACACCGTCTCCTGACGATCCAGCGCTGTGTGAGCGCGGACCCGATAGAGCGATGCATAGGGCGGCAGTGAAACCGCGAGCGCAGTCCAATGTTCCTGCGTTGCGGGCCGCTTTTTGACGAGGAACGGCCCGACCACAAGTCCATCGAGCTCTGTCGTCAGAAATGTGGCGATCGCGTCTGCAACCGAATCTACGATCGGCTCAGCGTTGTTATTAAAGGAAGTATTGAGCAGAATTGGGATTCCTGTCCGCTTCTTGAACGCATTAATAACCTCCCAGTAGGCGGGATTGGTCTTGCGCGATACTGTTTGCAGCCGCGCTGTACCGTCAATGTGCGTGATGGCGCCGAGCAAGGCACGCTTGGAGTCGCGCACGCGAACTACAAAATTCATAAAAGGGAATTCGCGGGTGCCCTCTGGGAGGTCAAAAAAATTCGCGCGCATCGTCCTCGAGCACTGATGGCGCGAACGGTCGGTAACCCTCACGCTTTTTGACCATGGCGTTGATCCGGTCCTTGTTTGCCACCGGCCTGGGATCGGCAAGAATGCTGCGGTTGCCAAGCGCGCGTGGCCCGAACTCCGAACGACCCTGCACCCAGCCGATCACGGCGCCATTGGCCATCCAGTCCGCTGCTCTGCCTGCCACGTCATCACTGCGTTCAACGTCGAGGTGTCCGGCCCACGCATTCAATTCTTGCTCCACGACCAGATCGCTCCCCAGATCGGGCCCCCAATAAACCTCCTGCAATCGCTCACGCGGTGCGGGCCGACCGAAGTCGTTTGACATCATAAGGGCAGCGCCTAATGCGCAACCGGCGTCATGCGCTGCGGGCTGCACGAAGATGTCTTCGAAAAGTCCCGAATACAGCAGCTTACCGTTCATGGTGCAGTTATGAGCTACTCCTCCGGCTATACACAGCCGCTTCATACCGGTGACCTCGCGATGATGGCGGAGAATGTGAAACACGATCCGCTCCAGCGCTTCCTGCAATGAAGCACCCACATCTCGATGCTGCTGTGTGAATGGCATTCCCTTTCGCCGGACCTGGATGCTGCGGAGCAACGTCGGACCGATGCGGTCCAGGTAGACGCGGTACTCACCGTTGGCGGACAGTTGATAGAATTGCTCGAAGAGCCCGCGATAGGGAGCGGGATCCCCATAAGGTGCAAGCCCCATGACCTTGTATTCGTCGAACAAGCCGTAACCGAGATACCGGATTGTTTCGAGATAAAACAGCCCTAGAGAATTATGCTCTGCGAAAGTCGCGAGTTGCGTAATTTCGGTTCCAGATCCGAGCGCCAAGAGCCCCGAGAGGAAATCACCGCCGCCATCGACCGCGAGGATCAGACTTTGCTCGAATCCAGACATCGCAAACGCGCTCACGGCATGCGCCAGATGGTGACTCACGAATGAGACTCGCGAAGGATCGACCTCGGTACCGAATTCCCGCATTAGTAAGTTACGCAGAAACAGCTTGGCATCCACCGGAATGGAGATGTTCGGCTGGGACAGGAACAGGCGTTCGAGCATGACGTTGCAATAGGCCTCGGTAGCGTAAAACGCGATGTGGTCGATATCGCTGAGCTGAATCCCTGCGGATGCGAGGCAGTATTGAATTGAACTGCTCGGGAACTTGTTAGAGTGCTTGATCCGGTTGAGGCGCTCCTCTTCGACGGCCGCTATTACGCGTCCGTCCCGGACAAGCACCGCAGCGCCGTCGTGCAGAAATGTGTTCGGCAGTTCGAGTGAATTTTCATGAACTTTGTCTAGCCCGCCGCTCACTCCTAAGCACAGCATGTTTCTCTCCTTCATCGTGGTAGGAAGGCCCTACTGGCAAGACTCGAACCCCTACCACATAAGTAAGGTAGGGTATCGCTCGCCGCTGCGAACACTGGTCAGAGGTCACCAGCCCAAAGAATCTCGCGTAGGGTCCGTCTGCAAAATGGCGCCGCAATTCATGAAAATTCTGTACCGTTTGGTCCAGGGTCGCGTTTCCTGGCGCTGAAGGATGGCGCGACCAGAAAGCTGAAGCGCTGGAACCTCGAGGAAATCCGCAATCGTTGCCAAACATGCGGCGAGTTCGCGAGGAGGGCTCCCGATGCATGTGATTGATCGACAACTGCTGCAACGTCATTTCCTCGGCTTCGCTCAGTTCTGCGACACACTTCATCCACTATCCCGGCACCACGAAGGCGCCAGCAGGTTGCGAAATTTAAACGGATCTACCAGGAACACTATCCTCCATGCCGTACAATTCGTAAAATCGATTGTTTTGATGGAACACATCTACATTATGGATAACTTGGGATCATGCGTTTCAAGGGCCTCGATCTAAATCTCCTCGTCGCGCTCGATGCTCTGATGACCGAGCGTAATCTCACCGCGGCGGCACGCAGCATCAACCTGAGCCAGCCGGCCATGAGCGCGGCCGTCGCCCGGCTACGCGCCTATTTTTGCGATGAACTATTTACGATGAGGGGCCGGGAATTTGTCCCAACACCGCGTGCAGAAGGGCTCGCTGCTCCAATCCGCGAGGCTCTGGTGCACATCCAGCTCTCCGTTATTTCCCAGGACGTCTTCAACCCAGCCAAATCGGATCGCCGCTTCAGGATCATCCTTTCCGATTTCATGGCAGTCGTATTTTTTCGAAAGATCGTGGAGCGTATTGCACGGGAAGCTCCCGCCGTCAGCTTCGAGTTGCTGCCACTTGCCGATGACCCCGATGAGGTTCTCCGGCGCGGCGAAGCCGATTTTCTTATCTTGCCGGAATTGTTCATGTCGAGCACGCACCCTAAAGCGAAGCTGTTCGAGGAGACGCTCGTGTGTGTAGGCTGCCGCACGAACAAGCAGCTATCAGGGCAGCTTACATTCGAGAAATATATGTCGATGGGGCACGTTGTGGTCAGGTTCGGGCGTACGCGGCAGCCCTCCATCGAGGAATGGTTTTTGCGTCAGCACGGTCTCAAGAGACGGGACGAGGTCATCGTGCAGAGCTTTAGCATGATCCCGCCTATGCTATTAAACACTGATCGTATAGGGACGATGCCCTTGAGGCTGGTCAAGTATTTCGAAAAAACGATGCCTCTGCGGATCGTCGAACTTCCGCTGCCACTTCCCGCATTCACCGAGGCCGTCCAATGGTCTGCCCTTCACAACAGTGATCCGGCAAGCAATTGGATGCGGGAGATAATATTGCAGGAGGCGTCACGCATGATTCCTCCGGGTGAGACCACGCGAAGACCAATCCACCCAAGTTAGAAAATGGCATTTTTCAGCAAGGTTTTTGCGGCCTGGATTTGTGGGGTTTCGAGGGTTTTGTGGCGATATAACGTATATCGTCACACTAGGCCTGATTCAGCACGGTGACGGCAAACGCCTGATCGAGCAGGTTCGGCGCGACCGGCAAGCTGTGTCAATTTGGTTGTCGCCTGAATGGCGCCGCGGTGATGGACAACGCTGCAACTGCGCGATCGCTGGGTGCTGAAGATCATCATTAATGAAGTCTATCGCTCACAGTACGCGTGCGGTGCGCCACGGGGACTGTCGCCGGTCGACGCTAGCGGCCGTTATGTGATACAGGTTTCTCGGACGGTTGTGAGTGATCGCGATGGTTCGGCAGCCTGCCACCACTCCGTGCACCGAACTCACGACTTAACGCCGGACTTCCACGGCCAGCGGGCGCTAGTTTCAACATTTTCTCGGTCCTTCTGGATCTGCTCGCAGTTGAGCCTGGCTTCGCTGGGGGCCGCAACCTGGTTCGTCGAGATTCGGTCGGCGTCGGCTTCAGTCGATGCCGCATGCACCTCCTCGCTAGCCCTCAACAACGGCAGGCCGACGCCAAACCGCGAAACTTCGCCCTTTAACGCGGCGATATCCGCCCGCCATGTCTTCGCGTTACCGACAAGCAGACTGCGCTGGACTGTGGAAGTGAGACGCTTGCGATTCAACTCAGGCGCCAGCTTCACTCCCTACAGGGAACAAATACTTGGTAATTTGTTCCCGAGTATGTTCTATCTCGATGACATCGGTAATCAGCCCATTAATTTTCAACAATTCGGGGTTTTCAATCTCATTGGTCAGTTTTCGCATTATGGATCTGGTGGTCTCATCAGATTCAGACATTACTTTCTTCATCGTGTCCGGGCTGAAAACCCCGATGTGGGCCTGCGGATACGCCAGTACTGCCACAGGGTCAAATCCAGGACCACACATGGCGTACACGCCTCCCGTATACGCTTTTCTGGCAACGAGCAGTAACTTTGGTACCTTGCATCGAACATGTGCTCTGAATAATTCCGCTGCAGCCGAAAATATGCCACTATTTTCAGCTTCTCTGCCGATCATAAATCCCGGGATATCGGCAATGAATATGATTGGCATGTTGGTTTTTGCGGCAATATTTATCATTTTTATCATTTTTGAGGCGGATTTCCGATAAATTGCACCTCCATTATGTCGAGGGTTGTTGGCAATAATTGCAGCGAAATTTCCTTTGATGCTCGCGTAGGCGGTCAACACTTCCTCCGCGTATTCGGCGCTTATTTCCGTAAAGCTGCCTTTGTCGATAAAGGAATGCAGCAAATGATGCATATCATAGGGTGCGCGATGATCTGATGGAATTAATTTTTCAAAATCAGCCGCATCGGGCTCTTCATATTCAAGGCCGTGGGGTGCCTTGCCTTTGAAACTTCCGTGCAGTAATTTTCTTATGCACTCGAATAAACCTTCTTCATCTTTGAATACCAGTTGAACCGAGCCCGAGCCCTTGCTGTGAACGTCTGTTCCACCTAGCGAATAGAGATCGGACTCCTGGGCCAGCATTGCCTTCACCATATCCGGACGGCCCATACATAGAGCGCCTTTCTCAGTCATCAACACCAGGTCTGCGAGCATCAACGGTAAAGCAAGTGGACCTGAGGTCGGACCGAGTATGGCGGAAATTAGCAAATTCCCTTCTGCAAATTCGGCGAGGGATGCACTGACCCTGCCCATTCCAAATGGGGATAAAAGTAGTCTGGCCATGTCCGGCGAGAGCACTTTCGTGGTGTCGAAACTGCCTGTCCCTCCTGCCTTGTCCTGAATGTAGATTAAGGGGGCGCATTTATCCCGGGCCTGAGTTACTGTGCTGATGATCTGCTCGGCAGTGCGCCACTGTCCGCCTCCCTGAAATTCACAGTCTCCTCCGCGATTCATGACCAGAAACGTTTTTACCGAATTTATGGTCCCTTCGCCGCAGATGAAATGACTTTTTGCGGCAGGTTGACGGTCAACAAAACTATCTGCGTCAAAGAGCACGTTTATTCTTTTCAACGAAATTTGCATTAGCTATCTGCCTCCTGGCAATGCGTATGAATGTTTGCTGTTTTCGGTGCCGTGCATCTGTGCGGTGTTGAATAGCAGCCTTATTTTCAGGAAGCCAAAATGTCTTCTATAGACGTTGCTGCGGCCAGAAGACGGCGGTCCTGACCCCGCGCGGCGTCAATACTCAACCCCACCGGTAATGCATCATCGGGAGCAACTGGAAGGGTGATAGAAGGTATCGCGGCGTTGCTGGCCAGGTCGGTGTTACGTATCACTTCGGCAAACAGTCCCGGCCTGCTGGCATCGCTCAGATGAGGGACGCTACGCGGAACTGTCGGGTACACGAGAAAATCGATGCCTTGAGTGCTGAACAGCGAGTCTATTTGTAGACGTAAGACGCCTATATTCTGGATCGCTGATGAATAATCTGCGGCAGAGATAAGCTGTCCACCAAGATTGGCGTGAATGATGTCGCGGACAATTTTGTCGCGAATGTTATCAAATACGGCATTTATCCTGTTTCCCCATCCTAGGGAAAGCAATGTGCGGGGAAAGTCCGTGAAGAATTCGTAAACCGGAATGGTGAAGGTTCCGGTTCTATTCAGGTCAGCAACAACCGCGTCATCCAGTTCAACGCACTGGAAACCAGCGCGGGTCAATCGCTTGACGGCATGCCAGCAATACTTTCGGACATCATCCTCCAGGTCAGTCCACATGGAGGCCGGAAGGCCTATTCGGCCGCGAGTATTTTTCTGTTTTGTCGGAAGGTGGCTATCGGGGGACAGCAGATCATATAGAAGCAATGCATCTTTCGCCGTCCGCGTCAGAAGGCCCGGCGAATCCTTCGTGCGAGAAACTGGAATGATTCCGGCCGAAGACCAGCGACCACTTGTGGGCCTGAAGCCGGTGATACCACAGAAGGCGGCCGGTATCCTTACGGAGCCGCCGGTGTCCGTTCCGATCGCCATCGGAACGATACCGGCTGCCACGGCAGCGGCACAGCCGCCACTGCTGCCACCAGCCAAATGCCCTGGAGCCGCTGGATTTCCGACCGTTCCCCATTGAGGATTGACCGATGTGATACCAAAGCTGAGTTCATGCATGTTGTTCTTGCCGGCAACGACAGCACCGAGCGATCTCAGCTTTCTGACAACAAGCGCATCGCGCGTGGCTATACAACCTTCCATCCCCGGTGTCCCGGCGGTGACAGGGAGCCCCTTAACACAAATATTGTCCTTTAAGGAAAAGGGAATGCCGTAGAGCGGTGCGCCTTTCAGGGCATCATTCGCTTTAGCGAAATGCGCGTCCGGGCCGCAAGCACGGATGAAGCAGTTGAGCTTTTTCAGATGCGCATCAGCGCTGAGTGCACGCTCCCGGATTTCAGCCGCAGAAAGTGCACCGGTACGTATGCCACCGCAAAGCGATTCCACAGTGTTTTTCGAATACATAAAATTTCCACGAATAGGAGGTCATCGTGTGCGATATCAGTAACGATAAGCACTGCGGATCTCGTCAAGAGGATTGCCCGGTAAAAGATTTCCTCCTGCGCTGCGTATGACGGCGCAGGCGCTATTCACAGCCGTCTGCACAGCTCCCTCAATCCACCCTCCGGTAAAAGAGCAGCCACATCCTGCCAGATAAAGGCCGGAATCCCATGCGGGATCATTCGCGGTCTTGAACTGAAAGAAGAGACGCTGCGAGTAAACATCTTCGCCCGGATAGTTGAGCTTAAAGGCACCCGAAGAATGCGGATCGGTCAGCCAGTCATGGTGCAGGACGCTACGTTCATAGTCATCATCGGCGGGAACAAGGTGGCGCGCAAGTTCTGGATGGAATGTTGCAAGGTCGTCAACGAAGCACTCACACCGCTGTTTTTTGTCGGGAACACTCAGTAGCTTGTGAGCGTCATCCTCCCAAGTGTAACTAAGCAGAACCACACCCTGACCATCTGGCTTATCGGGTTCGTAATCAAGGCAATATACTCCTCTCGCAAAACTGTCAGACTGGATGGTGACTGGCAGGTCTTTCGTGATCCAGAACTTGTCGCGGGTGAGCATGAACAGCTTTGAGGAACCCGTAAGATGCGTTTCCCTGACGGCTCGTGAGACGTCGCGGCTGAGAAACGTTTCGTCGTCGGTCAGGCAATGAACCATCTGCATTGCCCTGTTGTTGCTGGTGACGATTACTCGGTCGAAAACCAATGCCTCGTCTTCATCAGTTACCAGCTTTATCTTTCCATTTTCTTTGTAGATGCGACCCACGCTATTGAAGCGAACCCGTTCAGCAACGGAGCGCCCTGCGATCTCCGCTTCCGCCAGGCGCTCAGCCAGTGTAGAGATTCCGCAGGAAATCAGGCGTTGATCATCCAGATAGCCGTTAACGACCAAGCGCAGTATTTCGGTGAATCCGGCCTGATAAACAGGTAGGAAACCGCCGGATCCTATTCCCAGAGAGCCAAACAGCTCAAAGTCATAAGGCCTTTCCCAAGGGACGCCTCCGGGGGGGCGAGGACCAGTGAAAATCGCGACAATGGCGGCATAGAAAGAACTGTCACGGAAGACATCGAGCCACGTTTGCCATGCCGCACGCGCTTCCTGAAAGCGATGTGACTTCAACATGACCGTGATTTCTGCCGGCGCTACAAGAGATGTGCCATTGATCACGCACCCATCCTGCAAAAAGGCCCTCCAGCCTTCATGAACGAGCCTGAACAAAGGCGGCGGCGAATCCCCCGCCGGCCAGGTATGGCGAGTGCCGCGATAATGCAATTCGGTATCAACCACTCCTGGATCGGGGAAAGACGCGGTCGTGGAAATGCCGTGTTTGTTCAAATAATGGAAAAGACCGGTTGCACTCGGAGGGACCCGCATTGCGCCCATTTCAGCAATAAGGTGCGGGTAGCGCGGATCAAATACTTGTGACCATATTCTTCCTCCAATGCGATCGCGGGCCTCAAAGACCGTAACGTCGTTTACGCCTGCCCGCATCAGTTCAGTGGCCGCCACAAGACCGCTGATACCGGCCCCTACGATGGCAACGCGCGGAGTTGGGGTGCGTGATGAAAAGGAGCCGATTCCCCCTTCAGACTCGCAGAGCTGGAGGAACGGCGCGTAGTCATACAATAGGTCAACAGTCGGTGATGGACTTTGTGAAGATGCGACATGATTCTTCATGGATTTTCTCCTTTATGGCGATGCATCCACCTGAGGAACGATCATGGCTGGAAATAGCGCAGGGACCTCTTCCGGCGGCGATTATCGGGACGCGGACTGTGCGAGCAAGGCTTCCACGACGTCCAAGCCTATGCAATCGATCGGGTCCAGCCTGCGCAGCTTGGCGATCAGCTTCAGTGCAACGGCGCGCTCACCGCGCCGCACGCTAATGAACGCGAGCGCCTTCAGTGTGAAGAGCCAGAAGCGGCCCGGACCAGGAATGGTGAAGTCGGTGTCGCCCGGCTGTACCGCACACCAGTCGCTGTCGAGCGACGCTTGCCGGGCGGCGACTGCCAAAGCCTTGGTCGCGACCTCCTGCGCCTCGCCAAGTTCACCCCGGTTCGCATGGAACTTATACAGCAGATAGTAGGGTGGCAGGCAGCGCGGGTACGACAGGACCGCAGTCCACAACGCGGCGGCCACATCGTCATTGCTGCCGCCGTGGGTTCTCTCGATCAACTGTAGCAAGGGGGGAGGGACGTTGCCGCCGAACAGATCGGTCGATTCGATACCAGTAGTGAGATTCATCAATTTGCTCCGATATGGTGAGGCGTCCGGCCGCTTTTGCGGCGCTCGGAAGCCGATGTGACGATGGATGTGTTTGTCTACGCGAACCTGAACTGGATGCGATGCCCGCCGCGCGGACACGCCCATTCGAGGTTGTGATGGTCCGTGCACAGAATGCGGCAACTACGGGTCAATGTTCAGCTCAGTGCAGTCGGCGGTGAGGCCGGTCAAGAGAGTCGTTGCGACAGATCCGGCGAGATCCCGGGCCATCGAGGTTGCACCGAGCAGCAGAATCTCGGAGCGGTACTTGTTGACCGGGTCGGTCAGCCCCTTCGTGAACGGTTCGTTGCGATAGCCGAGCGACACAGGGTCGGGAATCACATACGCTTTGTCCGCGCCGAAACTGAACGCCTCACTGGCAAACTGCTCAAGCGGCTCGTCGGTACCGCCGAGCACGGCCACAGCGACACGAGTGCCGAGTTTGTCGGCGGGCTTGCGCGCCTCACCGGGCAGCTCCCACGACACGCTATGCACGTGGCCGCGGTCGTGCTCGAGAAAGACCCAGACGCCCTGGTAGGCTTTCAGACGTTCGGGCAGATCGAGGTTACGGCCGGCGGCCCGATTGACCGGCGCGGCCGGCTTCTTTTCCGAGGCAGCGGGCGAGTTCATGGGGCCCTCTTCATCAACAGGTCCGCCTCCAATGTCGGATGGCGAGCGAATATCTTGTGCACGAGTTTCAGCGACACGTCGCGCAGGCTGGACGCTTTGAAGACCTTTTGCTCCGCGGGCGTGGATACAACGAAGTCGTTGTCGGCCTTCTGCAGTAAGCATCGATAGACGGCGAGCACGGCCGTCGCGTTGTTACGCGGCAGTTCTTTCTGTTGCTCGATATACTGAAAGAAGCGCTTGAGGATGTGCAGGCGGCTCACGTTCACCACCTTCTCGTCGAATGTGATGTCGAAGAATTGCAGGAAATCCTCGGCCGACGAAAGGTGACGCAGTTGTTCGATAACTTCTTGCATGTCGTTATTTCTATTGGACAAGTTTGGCCGCCATCACCACACTCACGACATCTTCACCCGCGTGCTGTGGGCTTGGGTCAGGAAGCGGCGCAGATCGCTTGCATTCGGCGCCTGCTTGTGCTGCGTGACGAAAGAGCGGATGCGTGCAAGCAGAAGCGGGATGAGCCGCTCCGACACGCTCACGCCTAGAGCGTCGTAGGCCTCACGCACACTTTGAGATCCAGAATGTTTCCCGAGTATCGTCGACCGGTGCCGGCCGAGCTCTGCTGGATCGAATCCCTCGTAGGTCGTGGGGTGCTTCGCGAGGCCGTCGGTGTGAATGCCCGACTCGTGAGTAAAGATGCTCCTACCGATGATGCTCTTGTTGAAGGAAACTGCGCGGCCTGAGGCTTGTTCGACCAACGACGAAATGTCGGGCAGCGCTCTCGTGTCGACGCCAGTGTCTCGTCGCAGCAGGTGCCGCGCGCCCATCACGACTTCTTCCAGCGCTGCATTGCCGGCGCGCTCACCCAACCCGTTGACGGTGGTGCTCGCATGGGTCGCGCCGGCCCCAAGGGCGGCCAGTGTGTTGGCTGTGGCGAGCCCGAGGTCGTCGTGCGCATGGATTTCGATCTCCAGATCGACGGCGACGCGCAGCGCTGCAATGGCGTAGAAGGTCTTAAAGGGGTCCAGGATACCGACAGTGTCGGCAAAGCGCACGCGCTGGGCCCCGTGCTGCTGCGCGCATTGAGCCACTTCTATGAGAAATGAGGGATCCGCGCGCGAGGCGTCTTCCATGCCGAGGGAAATCTTGGGATGGTTTTTCGCTGCCTCGTCGACGACGCGTGCGATCTGCGCTAGTACCCAACTGCGCGACTGCCGCAGCTTGTGTTGCAAATGAATATCCGAAACGGGAACCGAGAGATGAACGATATCGGCATCGCAGCGCAATGCCGCGGTGAGATCCTCGTCGGTGAGGCGCCCCCAAACCGTCAGGCGGGCGTCGAGGTTCAGGTCGACGATTGCAGCGATGCACGCCATTTCGTCTTCGCCCATGGCAGGAATTCCGATTTCGAGTTCGGCCACGCCGGCTTGCGACAGTGCGGCGGCGATCGCGCATTTTTCCTCGGTGCGAAACGCGACGCCGGCGGTCTGTTCGCCGTCACGAAGTGTCGTGTCATTGATGATCGGATTGAGCATGTCAGGTCTCTTGAGTTGTCGGCGATGGATCGCAAGCGTTGTGCCAAGCGAGCATCTACAGTCGGAGCACAATTTGCGGAATGTTGACCGGCACAATGTCGGGTTATGGCGGTGCATCGTCCGATTGTTCGTGTTGCGAATGTTACGTTCCGGACAATGCGGCCCCGCGCTGGAGGTGGCTCGATCGGTTCCATCCGCTAGCGGACAGAATGTCGAACTGATGTCGGTGGCGTCCCGCAGCGTTTTCGGAATTTCCGGTAGCTCGGCATCCCGATACGCGTCGCCGACAAGCGGGTCTGGCAATGCCAGCTTCTCGTCGATGCCCGCAAGACCCGCCGCGATCAGGGCCGCAAAAGCGAGATACGGATTGAGATCCGCACCGCCAATGCGGCACTCCACGCGGACGGCGTCCGAGCCTTCGCCGTAAAGGCGGAAACCGACCGTCCGATTGTCTTGGCTCCGTGCGACCTTGGTCGGCGGAAACGTACCGATCTGGAATCGCTTGTAGGAGTTGATGTGGGGCGCCAGAAAGAGGGTGATGTCCTTCGAATATTTCTGCAGGCCTCCAAGGTAATGGTGCATCAGATTGAGACGTTTATATGCGGATGCGGTACGAACGCTTTGCCGCGCGGCAACGTTTCACAGGGGAATCTTCCTGTCCGTGCAAAATCTGGCGGTGGGCGAGTGCCGAGCTGCTTGCGGTAGGGCTCAGTAGCTCCCAGTTTTCACGGAGTCGACGGATGCACAAATCGTTAGTCGGTAAGGGATTTCGATCAACCCGGTCAACCAGGTGTCGCTCCGGTTGCTGGCGGTCAACTGACCCATGGCCGCGCCGATCGCTGGATTTTGCATTTTCAATGCAAGCTTCGTGACCTCGTCTGAGCCGATTATCGTGTCCGAGTCGACGTTAAGCACCAAATCTCCTAACGAGCGGCGTATCGAGATTCGCAGAACCATCATCAACCACATAGACCCGCAGTTTTCCGGCGTAGTCCTGGTTTGCAATGGACTCCAGGCATGCCGAAAGCGTGCGCGGGTCCTCGTTGAAGCAGGGAACGATGACATCCACGCCCGGCAGAGTGTCGGAGTCGACCAGGCCGTCCGACAGCGATGACACGTTTGTCGGCTGAGCATAAAGCGCCTGCGTGCTTTTATAGACAGTCGAGAGCAGCGCATAAAACGAGACAGCGACAGTGCTAGTTGCGGCAAGCATGTTCATAGGGTGTCTGGTTTGTCCGGTTAGGTTGAGGAAGCGATCGGATTGCAAACCCCCGGTCATGCAATGCTGGAATCATGAGGGAAAGCGCCGTGAGGGTCTGCTCGCGCCGACCAGCGTGAGTGCATCGTCCCAACTCATCGGGAGGGCATCCGTCGTGCAAGAGCACAATTGCACCCGGCCGGACAGAGGCCAGCACTGCGCTGACAATCGCGTCCACGCCGGGACGAGACCAGTCTCGCGGGTCTACCGACCAGTGGAGGGGCGCCAGACCAGCGCTCGCTGACGTAGTGAGCACTGCTTCACTCCACATGCCATACGGGGCACGCATATACCGCAGCGAAGCATGGGGGCTCGCCATCCTGATGACCCGGCTTGCCGTTAGTATTTCCTGTTGCACTTCGGTGGGTTCGCATCTGGACAGGTCCGGATGAGTCATCGTGTGGTTTGCGACCTCGTGCCCTTCTGCGATCATCCGTCGGATCAGCTTCGGCTGGTCCGCTGCGTACGCACCGATGACGCAGAAAGTCGCTGGCACCCGGTGTTCCGCCAGCACATCGAGGACGTCCGGTGTGCAAAGTGGATTAGGGCCGTCGTCAAACGTCAAATAAACGCTGCGACGTCCGGTGGTATCAGCGCACTCGCTGCGCGCTTCGGATAAGCAGTGCCTCACAGCTCTGGCCCGTTCCGATCAATTATCGTTCCGGTCGGCCAATCGCTCATTGACCGTCCAATCGGTAAGACGACAATGAGTACGTCCTCGATGCGCGTGGGCGGCGTGTCGAGATGCACTTCTCGAAGGGTCGACCTCACGCGAACTCCAGGCACAATAGTCGCCAGACCGGGTCGGCCGAGCAGCCTTGCAATATGTTGCCGCAACGCGTGTCGAACCGTGCCGAAGCCAAATGGAACGCCAAGTTCCTGCAACACGGGATACATCACGCGCATTAATTGAGGGATTCCGAGTCCCTCAAGATCCGGACGTACCGCGTACAATCCTAGTTCGGCCACTAGTAGATCGACTGCGCCAACCTTGATGAAACGACGCAGTGCGCCGATATGAGCCGCTACGCCGCGCGCGTCGTAGCCGATTGCACGGAACTCTGGCCTCGCACCAGCCCAACTGTGATTGCCTTCGAATGGTTTTGCATTAAACGCCCCGGTCGGTCCGTAGGTATTTCGGAAGAACTCGGACAGTTCGATGTGGTCGGCGAGTCGCAACTCATTTTCCCAAACCAGCCTCCACCGCACCTGAGAGCGCGTGGAGAGAGGTCCTCTATCTGTGGACACGGCCAAATTCACGACTGCCTCCTATGCGCCGTCCGGCCCTTGAGGGTGGACCTGACGGACGCGAAGGACTTGCTGAGAAAGCGGTTCGATTTCAAGAAATCATCTGCACTCTGGAACAGTTCTGGGATGAAGCCCGAAGAAAAGAGTATTTCCGTCAACGCTTCACGGACCGATTGAACCTCTTCCACGATGGAGATTACATCGAGTGCGCGTGCCTTTCGCACCGGATCTACCAAAGACTTCCCCCGCATCTTCCGCACGATCTGACCGCGATTGACACGAGATCCATTTGGCCGGGTCGCTGAAGCATTTGGCACCTGCAATCGGCTGCTCCCGATTTGTCGCGAAGCCCAGCCGAAGTCGAGGGTTGCCTCAACTGTACGAAGGTAAGCGGCCGATATAGAAAGGGTTTGGAGAACTATGCGAAGTTTTGCCGCTAGTAAGCGCCTACGCGACCTGCCAGACGCTTGTCGCGTCGTGTCGGCGCGATCCAGCTTGCCCACGCCGCCAAAGACCGTGCCCGCATTGGACATGTGCCTTGGTTGATGGTCGGCGTACACCTGAGGATTTTTCTCGGCGTCAGGGCAAAGACCGACAACCATCTTGATATGCCCAAATTCTATTTCTCCGGCCCGACGTTTTGCTACAGTATTCATGAGAGCCTCCACGAGAAATTGACTTGAAATTTGGTGCCATGTCCGCCGAGAAAGTTCAGCGAGTTCGGGATCTGCGATTTCCTTCGTCCAGGTGATGAAGCGTCGCCAGTGGTGCTTCATGTGCCCACCGTTATGGCCGCCCATCGGGCCGGACACGCCGCTGTTGCGCCATGCGTGAGCCAGTCACAGATCGACTGCCCGCTCACGCCGAGTTGCTCGGCGGTGAGCTTGCGCTTGATCCTGTGTCCGAGCGGCGACAGGGCCGCCGCTCGCGTGCGCGAGTCCCGATGCACGTGATTGATCGACAACTGCTGCAACGTCATTTCCTCGGCTTCGCTCAGTTCTACGACACACTTCATCCGCTACCCCGGCACGACGAAGGCGCCAGCAGGTTTGCGAAATTGAAATGGATTTACCAGGAACACTATCCTCCATGCCGTACATTTCGTAAAATCGATTGTTTTGATGGAACGCATCCACACTATGGATAAGTTGGGATCATGCGTTTCAAGGGCCTCGATCTAAATCTGCTCGTCGTGCTCGATGCTCTGATGACCGAGCGTAATCTCACCGCGGCGGCACGTAGCAAGGCCCAACTCAACGTCGTTCGCTACGCCGATGACTTTATTGTGAGCGGTATGTCGAAAGAAGTGCTCGAATTCGAGGTGCTTCCGGCGGTCAGGCAGTTTATTGCCGCTCAAGGTCTGGAGCGCTCGGAAGAGAAGACCCGGATCACGAACATTGCAGACGGTTTCGATTTCCTTGGCCAGAACGTGCGCAAGTACGACGGCTACTGGCCCAGCGCCTGCCCGCTCAAGGAACGATGTCACCCAGCGACTACCGGCGCATTCGACGATGGGAACATGAGCATATAGTTGAGGCCATGCAGCGTCGGCTAGAGCGCAAGCCGGACGCAATGACCATCCGCGGAAGCACTGTCGAACATGTCTTCGGCACGCTGAAGCACTGGATTGGGGGCCACACACTTCCTGACCCGAACGCTCGGACGGGTCAGCACCGAAATGAGTCTACAGGTGTTGGCCTACAACCTGAAGCGCGTCGTGAAGATACTTGGGGTTGCCAAAACAATAGAGGTAGTGAGGATGGCTGACACCTGGAGCCCGGAGGGGCATTTTTTGCACTTGAAACGCTACGCTAACGCAGCCATGACTTACCAAACCAGATTGATCGGACCGATAGGCTCGCATCTAACGATCTGAAAACAGTTTCCCTACGTCCTCGGCCAGTTCAAGACGGACATTTTGTCGCCCGACAGGGAAACGCTTCTTGTGCCAAATATCCCGCTGCGCCGGGTGGGCACGCCCGAAGCGGTCGCAAAGATAGATCATCTTCGTCCTATGCTCGGATGCGGCGAGTTATCTCACGGGCACCGAGGCAGCAATCAATGATGGACGACACCTGTAATCGGCTGCACCTGGAGTAGACAAATCGCAGTTGATTTGAGCGACATCAATGGAACTCGCCTTCCTAACGGAATCCACGCAGCGAAATCGCAAAAGCAGAAAATAAGTACGTCAGGGCACTACAGTTTCACCGTCCTTCCATGAAAGGGCATTATCTTTTGAAGTCAGCCCGTGAAATTGGGCGCTAGATCGAGGATGATATGCAACACAATGCCCGCAAATCCGAACAAGGTGACGGGGAGCACGGTCCCCACAACGGGGACGTCGTCATGCTGCATATCGCTTCCGTACGCGAAAGGCCTGGCTCAAAGTCCGAGACGGACCACGCGGTTCCTATTGTGCAGTGGCACGAGAGCGTGCTTACCGGCATCTTCGAAATATCGAAGGTACTCACCGCCCCCTACCGGCTCGAAGTCACGTTGGCCAACGTCATCGATCTCCTGCAATCGTTTGTTCAGATGCGGCTCGGTATCGTCTCTCTCTTCGACGATGATGGCGTACCGGACATTACCGTTGGCGCGGACTGGAGCGAAGGCAGCGATGAGCACTACCGGATGCGCCTGCCGCAGAAGGCAATTGACCAGATCATGGCGACGGACAGGCCGCTCGTCGCCGAGAACATAGCGGTGCATTCGGGCTTCAGTGCCGCCGACATGGGCGTGCTCGGTGCCTCCGACAACATGCGAGTATCGTTCATTGGCGTCCCTATTCGCATCGACGCGAAAGTCATAGGCACGCTGACCATCGACCGCATCCTGGACTATGGGTCGAACTTCCGGCTCGATTACGACGTGCGGCTGCTTACCATGGTCGCCAACCTGGTGGGGCAGACGGTGAAGCTGCATCGCTTTTTCAAGAGCGACCGCGAGCGATTGATGGCGGGGAAGGACGGGCTGCAAAAGCCATTGTCCGAGCTCAAGCACCCTGCAGGTGAGCGTGAGAAGTTTCAGATCGAGGGGATCATTGGCGACAGCCCGGCGCTGCGCGGGCTGCTCGCGAAGATCGCGGTGGTAGCCGAATCGAACAGCACAGTTCTGTTGCGCGGCGAATCCGGTACCGGGAAGGAGCTGGTCGCCAAGGCCGTTCACGAGCTGTCGCCGCGCGCCAAGCGGCCCTTCATCAAGCTCAATTGCGCGGCGCTCCATGAGACGGTGCTGGAATCCGAATTGTTCGGTCATGAGAAGGGTGCCTTTACCAGCGCCTTCAATTCGCGCAAGGGGCGCTTCGAGCTCGCCGACAAGGGGACGCTGTTTCTGGACGAGATCGGCGAGATCTCGGCCTCGTTCCAGGCAAAGCTGCTGCGCGTCCTGCAGGAGCAAGAATTCGAGCGCGTCGGCAGCAACCAGACCATTAAGGTCGATGTTCGCGTGATTGCCGCCACGAATAAAAACCTGGAAGAGGCGGTGGCAAGCAACGAGTTCCGTGCCGACCTTTATTATCGCCTCTGCGTGGTTCCCTTGCTGTTGCCGCCGTTGCGTGAAAGGCGCAGTGATATTCCGCTCCTCGCCGTTGAGTTTCTCAAGAATTTCAACAGCGAGAACGGCCGTACGCTGACCTTCGATGCGAGCGCGATTGAAGTATTGATGAACTGCGGTTTTCCCGGCAATGTCCGCGAGCTCGAGAATTGCGTGCAGCGGAGCGCGACCCTGGCGCCGGGACCAGCGATCGTGAGAAACGACTTTGCCTGCTGCCACGGCCAGTGCCTGTCCGCGATGCTGTGGAAGAGCCGATCGGACGAATTTGCGCTGCAGCCCGGGCCAATCGTACCAGTGCCCGTGAAGCCGGCTACGCCGCGGGCTGAGGCTGTCACGTCGGGCGCAGTTGCGGTCCAGCCTGTCGGCAGCGAGCGGGCTCCGTTAGCGGCTGGCGGCGCAGTCCTCGGAAGTGATGCGAAGATGACCAACCGCGAGCGTCTCATCGCCGCCATGGAAAGATCCGGCTGGGTGCAGGCAAAAGCGGCGCGGCTGCTTGGACTGACGCCGCGCCAGATTGGCTACGCGCTGAGGAAATACGGTGTCGAGATCAAGCGTCTCTGAAAGGACTGTCGGACTTGCGGCGTGTCGGGGCCGCGACATCGCGACTGAGGCGAATGGCTCGGACAAGTCAAATCTGGATTTGGCGCGGACCTTGGCACGATCACGATCGGAAGCGGCCCCCGTGTCGGTGCTAATTCGGTAAGCGTCGAGAACAGCACGTTCGACCTTAGGGGGCGGCCCGTATCTCGACTGAGGATAGACGAGCACGTGCGCGCCCTGATCGCACGGGCCGAGGCAGCCCGAATACGTGACCGCGACGGTATCGGGCGCCTGGCGTTTCTGCTGTTCCGCCCAGAAGGCCTTCAGCAGCGCGGTCGAGCCCTTGCCGCCCGGCGCCCCGCGGATGCGGCGGCGGCCGGTTCTCGGCGCAAGCAAACACATGTCGTTCTGGTCTGGCAATGACGATGTTCCTCAACCGAACTTGAACAGGATGCCGTGACCACCGCGCGGGTAGTCCCACTCGATATTCTGGTGGTCGGTACAGAGGATGCGGCAACTGCCGCATTCGAGGCAGCCGTCGGTGATCAGCGTCACCGCGCCGTTGCCTTCGGCCTTGTAGCACGAGGCCGGGCAGACGAAGGTGCAACTCTTCGCGCTGCATTCGCTCTGGCAGACGTCGGCATCCTTGATGTGGACGTGCGGCCGTCCTGCATCGACGCGATAACGGTTCTGGAACAGCTTTTCCTCTACGTTGACGGGTAGGGTGCTCATCGGAAGGCCCTCAGGAGTTTGTAGGCGTCGCCCACGATGCCGGAAAGCGAACGGGCTGTGCGGAAGCTCGAAAAAATCTCGCGCTCCTTGCTTTTCTTGTCCTTACCGTCGACCGTGATCATCGTGCGCGCGGCGCGCGCCATGAGGTCGGGGTAGGTCGTGAAGAACTGCGGATTCTGGTGCAGCAAGGCCGGCATGTCGCGGTACTTGTGCAGGTCTTTCATCACGAAGCTCTGATCGAGCGCGGCCTTGTAGGCCTTGAGCGTGCCGGCGCGGTAGCCGTGGCCCGCGGCTTTCGCGTGGATCACCGTTTCGGCGGCGAGGCGTCCCGTGGTCATCGCAAGATTCGATCCTTCGCGGTGCGCGGCGTTCACGAAACCGCCTGAATCGCCAACGATCATCCAGCCGTTGCCGTAGACCTGCGGGATTGCGTGAAAACCGCCTTCGGGAATCAGATGCGCGCAATACTCCTTCATCTCGCCGCCCGCAATCAGCGGTGCGATCGACGGGTGCTGCTTCATCTTTTCGAGGAGCACGTAGGGGCTCGTGCGGTTGGGGTTTTTCTTGAAGTCGCTCAGCATGCAGCCCACGCCTATGGTGAGCGATTCCTTGTTGGTATAGAGGAAGCCAGTGCCCAACATGCCGTCGGTGATCCTGCCGACCATCTCGATCACGACGCCGTCGTCCTCGCCGACGTTGAAGCGCTGGCGGATCGTCTCCTCTGGCATGAAGAGAATCTCCTTGACGGCGAGCGCAACGTTGCCGGCCCCGATCTCTCCATGAAAGCCCGCCTTGCGCGCGAGCGTCGAATTCACGCCGTCGGCGAGCACCACCACGTCGGCATAGACATCGCCGTGCTCGCGGTCGCACTGCACGCCGACCACCACGTCGCCGTCCATGATCAGTTCCTTCACCGTGGTCTCGCAGAGCAGCAGTGCGCCGGCTTCGCGCACTTTCGATGAAAACCACTTGTCGAACTGCGCGCGGATGATCGTGTAGCGGTTATAGGGCGGCTTGTTGTAATCCTCGCTGCGCACATGTGTACCGACAAACGACGTATCGTCGAGCATCCACATCCGCTGCTCGATGATGTGGCGCTCCAGCGGCGCATCGTCGCGGAAGTCCGGGATGATCTCTTCGAGCGCCTTCGCGTACAGGATCGCACCCTGAACGTTTTTGCTGCCCGGATATTCGCCGCGCTCGATCTGCAGCACTTCCAGACCTGCCTTGGCCATCGTGTAAGCGGCAGCGTTGCCGGACGGACCGGCGCCGACCACAATCACATCGAACTGTGAAGGTTTTCTCATCGTGATTCTCCTCAGGCAGCCTGCTTGCGGCGCCGGCTCAAATGCTCCGCAAAAGCCTGCTTCAGCGCGGGCAACACTTGCAACGCATTGCCGACAATCCCGTAGTGTGCGAAATCGAAGATGGGTGCGTTCGGGTCGGTGTTGATCGCCACGATCACATCTGCGCTTTCCATGCCCACGCGGTGCTGGATCGCGCCGGATATGCCGGCGGCGATGTAGAGCTTGGGCCGCACCGTCTTGCCGGTCTGTCCCACCTGGCGTTCCCCCTCGACCCAGCCGGCCTGCACGCATGGCCGGGTCGCACCCACTTCGCCGCCGAGCACGTTCGCCAGTTCGAACGCCAGCTGGAAGTTTTCCGGACTCTTCAACCCCTTGCCGCCGCTCACAATCACATCGGCATAGGGCAGGTTGATCCGGTTGCTGCTCGCATCCGGGATAAAGTCGAGCAGCCTCGTGACGATGTCCGTCTCGATCATCCCCAGCGTTCCATGGACGATGTTGCCGGTGCGTTCGGCGTCGCGCAGCGGCATCGGCATCACGCGCGGGCGCACCGTCGCCATCTGCGGACGGTACGCGAGCGTCATGATCGTGCACAACAGCGAGCCGCCGAAGGTGGGGCGCGTCGCCGCCAGCGCCCGCGACGCGGGATCGATGTTGAGTTCGGTGCAATCGGCGGTCAGCCCGGTCAACAGGGTCGTCGCCACGGAGCCGGCGAGGTCCCGGCCCATCGACGTCGCGCCCAGCAGCAGGATCTCGGGCTGATGCCGGTTGACGAGGTCGGTCAGCCCTTTCGTGAACGGCTCGTTGCGATAGCCTTGCAAGACCGGGTCGCGGACGATGTACGCATCGTCCGCGCCGTAAGTGAAGGCTTCTGCGGCGAACTGTTCGAGCGGTTCATTTGCGCCACCGAGCACCGCGATGCCCACTCGGCTGCCGAGCGTGTCCGCCAATTTGCGCGCCTCACCGAGCAGTTCCCACGAGACGCTGTGCACGTGTCCACGGTCGTGCTCGATAAAGACCCAGACGCCTTTGTAGGCCTTCAGGTGTTTCGGCAGTTCGAGATTGCGTCCTGCGCGGCCGGCGGGTTTCTTGGCGGGGGCGGCGGGTGCGTTCATGAACCCTCCTTCATCAGCAGGTCAGCTTCCAAAGTAGGATGGCGCGTGAAGATCTTTTGCAGCAGGTTCACCGACACGTCGCAAAGACTCGATGCGTCGAGGTCGAGCATCTCCGCTTTCTCGCTGCGCGGCGTCGGTCCAAAGACTTTGCTGACCACTGTCGGTGAGCCCTTCAGGCCGATCTTGCTGAGATCTTCGATGCCGGCCTGTTCGCAGTTCCATTTGTGCACCGGATAGCCGGCCGCATGAATCATCGCGGGCAGCGTCGCAAAGCGCAGTTCGTTGGTGTTCTCCAGCATTGTGATCAGGCACGGCAGCGCAGTCCTGAGCACGTGCACGCCGCCCTCGGCGCGGCGCTCGACGGTGATCGTGCGCGCATCGAGAGCGGTCTCGACGATGCGCGACACGTAGGTCAGCAGTTGCAGCCCGAGGCGTTTGGCGATACCGGGGCCGACTTGCGCGGTGTCGCCGTCGATCGTCTGCTTGCCAGTGAACACGATGTCCACCGCCTGCTCCTTCGCGATCTGCTGGATACCCGCTGCCAGCGCGTACGACGTAGCGAGCGTATCCGCGCCAGCGAATGCACGGTCGGTGAGCAGCACGGCGTCGTCCGCGCCGAAGCTGATGCACTTGCGCAGCGCTTCCTCGGCCTGCGGCGGGCCCATGCAAAGCAACGTGACCTTGCCGCCGAAGCGGTCCTTCAGTCGCAGCGCCTCTTCGAGTGAAAACAGGTCATACGGGTTGACGATCGCCGGAACACCCTGGCGCATGATCGTGTTGGTGACCGGATGAACGCGGATCTGCGTCGAGTCCGGGACCTGCTTGATGCAGACGACAATGTGCATGGTCTTAACGATGTGCATGGTCTTGCTCCACCTGTCAGGCAAGGGTGCGCGCGGGCAGCGACGCGCGCAGACTGTCGAGTGAAACGTGCTGCCGCCCATTGGTGTCCCGGAACACCTTGAACACTTTTTCCTGCGCCGGCGTGGAGGTGACGAAGTCGCCGTAAGCCTTCAGCAGCAGCGCGTGATATGACGCGAACAGGGCGGGCTCGTCGCCTTCCGGCAGCGCGTCCTGTTGCTGGATGTACTGAAAGAAGCGCTTGAGGATGTGCAGTCGACTCACGTTGACGACCTTCTGGTCGAACGGAATGCCGAAGAACTGCAGGAAGTCCTCGGCTGAGGACAGCGCCTTGAGTTGCTGGACAAAGCTTTCCATCGCGTTTACTCCTTGCAAGCGGATGAGGATAGGTATGGACAGAGCGTCGGCTCGGCGAAGTACTTGTCGCAGGCGCCGCTGGTGGCGCACGGCGGCGTCGTGCCCGACTGTTCGGGTTTCGCGACGCACCTCGTGAAGCCGACCACAGCGCCGCTCATGACAATTCTCCGACGGTGTAGCGCACCTCGATCAGGAAGCGATACAGGTCGGCGGCGCTGGGCGTTTGCTTGTGCTGGGCGGCATGGTGGCGGATCCGGGTCAGCAGCAGCACGAGCAGTTTTTCACTGACGGCCAGGCCGAGCGCGTCATAAGCCCGGCGCACGCTTTGCGAACCCGAATGCTTGCCGAGCACGACCGAGCGTTCGCGACCGAGTTCGACGGGATCGAAGCTCTCGTAGGTCGATGCATTCTTCGCGAGCCCGTCTGTGTGGATGCCGGACTCGTGCGTGAATACGCTGGCCCCGACAATACTTTTGTTAAGCGCGACCGGGCGTCCTGAAGCCCGTTCGACAAGTCGCGAGATGCTCAATAGCGCGGTCGTGTCGACGCCGGTGTTGCGACCCATGATATGGCGCACGCCCATCACGATCTCCTCCAGCGCGGCATTTCCGGCGCGTTCGCCGAGACCATTGACAGTGGTGTTGGCGTGGGTTGCGCCGGCGCGCAGTGCGGCAAGGGTGTTCGCGGTCGCGAGCCCGAGGTCGTTGTGCGCGTGGACTTCGATTTCCAGATCGACCGCGTCGTGCAATCGCGCAATCGCTTCATAGGTCGAAAAAGGATCGAGGACGCCGAGCGTGTCCGCAAAGCGGATGCGTTGCGCACCGCACTGTTGCGCGTGCCGCGCCACGTCGGCAAGGAACGAGGGGTCCGCGCGCGAGGCATCCTCCGCGCCCAGCGAAACCTTGCGGCCGCTTTTGACGGCGGCGCTGATCACGCGATTCACCTGCGCGAGCACCCACGAGCGCGGCTGGCGCAATTTGTGTTGAAGTTGGATATCGGACACGGGAATCGACAGGTGAATGATGTCGGGATTGCAGCACAAGGCCGACGCCAGGTCCGCGTCGGTGAGACGGCCCCAGACCATCAGATCGGCGTCGAGATTCTGTGCGACGATGGCCTGGATGCAATCGATTTCCTCGGCACCCATCGCGGGGATACCGATTTCCAGTTCGGGTACGCCGGCGCTTGAGAGCGCCTCGGCAATCGCGCATTTTTCGGCAACCGTGAATGCGACGCCAGCGGTCTGTTCGCCGTCGCGCAGTGTGGTGTCGTTGATGATCGGATTCGACACGGGAAGTTGTCCTTTAGGCATTTGATCATACGGTTTGCAAGTACTGCGCCATGCACGGTTAGTGCGAATAGCCGCTTGCCGCGGGGCTTTCCGGTGTTCGCTGGCGCTGTGATGAAGCGGTTCCAACGAAGACCTGTCGCGAATGTCCTGTTTCGAACAGCCAGGTGTAGCGATGAACACGGCGCTGCAGAAAGCGATGCGCGATGCGATGGGCGTGGTCAGCCAGGATGTGCGGATGCGGTCGGCGCGATGCAAACGCTGTAGGGATTGGCTATCCATCGGCTATCCAAGGCCCCACGCATTGTCGAACTGGTTGTTCTCCTCGTCGTCGGGAGGCGCCAGTCAGTGAAATTTCATGATTGCCTCACACGGAAAACGAACTGCCGCAGCCACAGGTGCTCTGCGCATTGGGGTTGTGAATGACGAAGCGCGAACCTTCCAGACCGTCTTCGTAGTCGACGCGCGCGCCGGGCAGGTATTGCTGGCTCATCGAATCGACCAGCAGCGTGACGCCGTCCGTGACGATCTGCACGTCGTCGTCCGCCACCTGGTCGTCGAACGCGAAGCTGTACTGGAAGCCCGAACAGCCGCCGCCGGACACGTACAGCCGCAGCTTCAGGTTGGGATTGCCTTCTTCCTCGATCAGCGAGGCCACTTTCGCAGCAGCCTGAGGCGTGAATTCGAGTAGGCCGGGCATGACGCCGGGTGTGGCGGAAGCCGATTGGGTGAGCGTTTCCATGGAGGTTCCTCTCAGGCTTGAATGGACTCACTTCGGGTTAGACGAGCAGGTCGGTTGCTCGGCGAGTTACAGGTCGTCGGCTGCTGCGCCTCGAATCGTCTGGCGCGAGCGAAAGTCAGACACGGCCGCCTTGATCGCGTCCTCGGCGCGAGAATCGAGCAGTGGATCTCGACCGGCGGCAATGGCGGTTCCTCGACGATCTGATGCGTGCACAACGTCCCCGAACGCATGCCGCACTCGTGGACGCCGCCGTGCATTTGGCACGCGATCCGCATGCGCGTCCGGAGCCCCACGAGGTCCAGACAATCTCGTGCGGGTCCCCGTTGACGAGCGAGCTGACCTGCTCGCGGGCCAGTTCCACCGCTTCTTCGCCGACCCAGCCATAGGCATGCGAACGGCTGGCGGGATTGCCGTACATCTCGGTCAGGTAAGGCAGCATGCGTCTGATCACGCGCGGATGGAGGCCGGTACTCACGCGTTGGAAATCCGACATCGCAGGCTCCTGAAAGCGGGGTAATGCGACCTTCAGGGCAACTTCCATGCCAATGGATTTTCACGCTCTAGTGGCCTCTTTCAACTGGGCCGCTGTTGTTTCGCTGTTGTTTTTGTGTCGATGCGCCCGACGAGTGAGGATTGCCGCCGTTCTTTTTGTCGGATTTGTCGTTACGCGCGCGGGATTGACACGCGCGATGGCTGAATCGTCAGGCGTAGAAATGCGCTTACTTCAAACGCTGTGTCTTTGCGTCGATCGTGCGCCTTGCGCTGGTACATCGAAAGCGCGCAGCGCACGAAGGGGAAGTCAACGGTGAGCATTCAGGCAAGCGTTGGACGGCGTCTACGAGGTGAGCAAGACGCTGGTTTCGTCGCTCGATGTGGCGAAAGCCTTCCGCGAGTCCCTGAACTATCTTGTGCAGACGATGGAGTGGCGGCGCGCCTTTGTGGTGCTGGCCGAACCGGACGGGCAACTGCGCGGCCTGAGCGCTACGGGTGTTTCGCGTGACGAGCAGCAGCGGACGGTTACACGTTCGCGACATCGCAAGCCGGGGAAGCCGGAGGGTGAACGCGAACGATTGATCTGGTTTGTGCGGGTCCATCTCGCTGGTTCAGAACATGCTGTCCGGATCGTGTGAGATTTGTCGCAACACCGACACGACGCAACGAGATTGTAGGGATACGTCGCGCGCCGGGATCAAACAGAACTGCGAAATATATCCTAACCCGTTGATTCCTGGCGTTCTTGTCGAGTGGCATGGATCTGGCTCTATGGCTTGCGCGCGGCCGCCGTTGGTTGCGAGGAGATATCCATGCAAGCGAGTTCAAATGCGAGCGACTTGCCCGCAGCGGCCTATATCAGCATCGGGCAGATTAAACCGCTCGGCGTGAAGATCGAAGACCCGTCCACCGGTGGCGGCTGCGGCACGCACGGTGGCGAGGGTAAGGCCAGCTGCGGCGCGTCGGATAGTCTCGACGACATGCCGCCGGACATCTGGGAGAAGGTCAAGAATCACCCATGCTACTCGGAAGAAGCCCATCATCACTATGCGCGCATGCATGTGGCGGTGGCGCCGGCTTGCAACGTCCAGTGCAACTACTGCAACCGCAAATACGACTGCGCGAACGAGTCGCGTCCCGGCGTGGTCTCTCAGAAGCTAACGCCGCAACAGGCAGTGAAGAAGGTCGTGGCGGTCGCAAGCGAGATTCCACAGATGACGGTGCTTGGCATCGCCGGTCCCGGTGATTCGCTGGCGAGCCCGAAGAAGACCTTCGAGACGTTCCGGATGCTGCAGGAACAGGCGCCGGACATCAAGCTGTGCCTGTCGACCAATGGCCTGGCGTTGCCCGACCTCGTGGACGAAATCTGCAAGTACAACATCGACCACGTGACAATCACTATCAACATGGTCGACCCGGCGGTGGGCGAGAAAATCTATCCGTGGATTTTCTGGAAGCACAAGCGCGTGACCGGTTACGAAGCAGCCCGCATCCTTCATGACCGGCAGATGAAGGGTCTCGAGATGCTCACCGCACGCGGCGTGCTGACCAAGATCAACTCGGTGCTGATTCCTGGCATCAACGAGGAGCACCTGATCGAGGTCAACCGCGACGTCAAGAAACGCGGCGCGTTCCTGCATAACATCATGCCGCTGATTTCGGAGCCCGAGCACGGCACTCACTTTGGCCTGAGCGGCCAGCGCGGACCGACTGCGCAGGAACTCAAGGCCGTGCAGGACGCCTGCATGGGCGGCGCCAACCTGATGCGTCATTGCCGCCAGTGCCGCGCGGATGCGGTTGGCCTGCTGGGCGAGGACCGCAGCGAGGATTTCACGCTCGACAAGATCGAGCAGATGGAAGTGGTCTACGACCTCGACCGCCGCCGTGAATACCAGCAGCGCGTCGAAGCCGAGCGTCAGGCGCAGCACGACGCGAAGCAGGAAGCGCTGGCTGTCTCTCGTGAGATCGACGTCGCCGACGACATGAAGGTGCTGGCCGCGGTCGCAACGAAGGGCGGCGGCCGGGTCAACGAGCACTTCGGCCACGTCACGGAGTTTCAGATCTTCGAGGTCTCGGCGGCCGAAGCGCTGTTCGTCGGCCATCGCCGGGTGGACCTGTATTGCCGGGGCGGTTACGGCGACGACGAGCAACTACCGTCGGTCGTGCGCGCGCTCCACGACTGCCACGCAGTGCTGGTCGCGAAGATCGGCGCCTGCCCGAAAGACGAACTGGCGCAGGCGGGCATCGAGCCGGTCGATCAGTACGTCGGCGAATTTATCGAAACAGCGGTGCTTGCCTGGTTCAACGACTACCGCAGTCGCATCGCCAGCGGCGCCATCGTGCACCGGGACCGCGGCGATGCTTCGATCCGCCAGGGTGCTTACACCTCGTCAGCCTCAGCGGCGTGACACCCCCACACCCTTCCAGACAGGACAACAGGAGAGCCTCCATGCCTCTGAAGATTATTGCGTCCACCTGTACGGGATGCTCGGCCTGCGAACCGGAATGCCCCAATGTCGCGATCAGCGACAAAGGCGGCGTGTTCGCGATCGACCCCAAGAAATGCACCGAATGCGAAGGCCACTTCGACGACCCGCAGTGCGTCGCCGTGTGTCCCGTGGACGGCTGCATCGTTCAGGTTTGAGTCTGGCTCGTGGCCGGGCCGGCCATTCATCCATCAGGAGACTACGCATCATGCTGTCCAACGTAACTGTTACGAGCGCCGCCGAGAAGTTCATGCGTCGTATCGTGCGCTTTTCGGGCCTGCCGGCTGGCGCCGGCTTTCGTCTGGTGGTGAGCGCCGGCGGCTGTTCCGGCTATACCGCGAAATTCACCGCCGAGCCGGCGCTGCAACCAGGCGAACAGGAACTCGACATCAACGGCCTGCGCGTATTCCTGCCGGCTGAGAGCCGGCTGATGCTCGAAGGCATAACGATCGATTTCGCCGACACGCCAACCCAGTCCGGCCTGATCTTCTTCAATCCGAACCAGGCCGCTTGTGGTTGCAGCAGCAGTGCGGAGTCGGCGCCGCCGGGCGTGGCGACCATCGATGTCAGCGCGATTGGCCGCGGGCGGCCGCCGCTGCCGCGTCAGATCTCCTGAAGAGGAGCGATGGCGATGGAGTCCGGCGACCGTGCCCTCGACGACGTAATGACCGCGTTTGCGCAGAGCGCGATTGGCGGCGGCTTGCCGTCGGGCGTCAATGCATTGATCGCCGAGGCGGGTCGGTTGCGCGAGCGCCCCGACGAGGCGCTCGCGCTGTTGCAACGCGCCCGCGCCGCCGCGCCGCGCCATCCGGTGCCGTTGATCGCGCTGTACCGCTTTTACTTCTACGGCCATCAATTGGCGCAGGCGCGTGCGATCGGCGAAGACGCGCTGGCGGTCGCCCGCACCGCGCTGGGCTCAGATTTCGGCGACGAACCGCTTGCGGCCGCGATCGTGACCACGCGTTATGACGCGGCCGCGCGTTTTTATCTGTTCACGCTGAAGGGCCTCGCGTACCTCAACATGCGTCTCGGCGACTTTGAAGAAGCGCGCATGCTACTGCGCGAATTGCGCCGGCTCGATCCCGAAGACCGGGTGGGGGGCGCGCTGCTCTCGCAAGTCTTGGATCGTCATGAGACCGGCGTCGGGTCCGACGATGTAATGAATGCGCTGAGTGCGTATCCGACGCGCGGCTGGACGGGGACGCAACCATGAGCGTACAGAACGTGCGCGAAGAGGTGCGCGCGCTCGCGCGGCAGCGCCGGCAGTCGGGCGAGGTCGCTAACCTGATGACCACCGGACAGACGCAACGATCAGCAGGAGTGAAGCATGGCTGACATCAACCGCGACGACGACCTGATCGAGGTCGCGTTTCCCCCGCGCTTCAACTACGGCGAGCGCGTGATCGCACGCGCGGTGATCCGCAACGACGGCACCTACAACGGCAAGGACATCGGCGAAGTGCTGGTGAACAAGGGCGAGATCGGCTACGTCACCAACATCGACACCTTCCTTCAGCAGTTCTATATCTACGCGGTGTATTTCGTCGAGAGCGGCCACCGTGTCGGCATGCGCGCGAAAGAGCTATGCACGCTCGACAACCTGCCGGACGACGTGCTGCAAGGCTTGGGCGAGCGGGCCGAAGCGCTGCACAAGATCGGCACGCGGGTCCAGCCGGAAACGTCGCAACCGCAGGAGCCGTCAGCATGAGTATCGAACCGGTTCAGCCTGCTTATCAGTGGGGCATGCGCGTGATCGCGCTGGATGACCTGTGCAACGACGGCAGCTTTCCGGAGCGCGGCCAGGACGATTGTCTGGCCGAGGCGGGTACGGTCGGCGAAATCGTCAACGTCGGGCAGCTGGTTGAGAGCGGCGAGCCGGTCTATCTGGTGGAGTTCGGCAACTGTGTCGTCGGATGCACGGAGAATGAAATTGCGCCCGCACCCGCCGGCCTGCTACCCGAAGAAGGAGCCATGTCATGACGGTTCAGGCGAACGCGCCAGAAGCGGCGCCGCCGCGCGACGGTTTGCGCGCGGGCCGCCCGTTCGACCTGACCCAGCGCCAGATCGAGCAAGCGTTGCGCGAGCGTACCCGCTACCGCTATGTGCTGCCGCGCGTGCTGCGCGACGGGCAGGGGTTCCGTGTCGAGAGCCCGTGCTGCTCCCGCAATGTCGACGCGAATGGCGGGCTGATCGACATAGCCTGGCTCACGCGCGATGAAGACGGTATGTGGCACCTGAGCGCGCGCGATCATGCGTCGCACCGATGGATGCCCCAGCATGAGAGCACCGATCTGGCCGAGCTGCTGGACACGCTGTGCATCGATCGCGAATGCGTGTTCTGGCCGTGAAGCAAACTAACGGAGCCGGGCGACGATCTATCTCGACCACAACGCGACCATGCCGCCAGCCTCCGCCGTGGCAGGCGATGCTGTCCATCCTGACGGATGTGTGGGGCAACGCGTCGTCGCAGCATGCCGTCGGGCAGCAGGCGAAGGGCACGCTCGCTGCGGCCCGCGCGACGATCGCGCGAGCGCTCGATTGCAAGCCCGCAGAGTTGATCTTCGCCGGCGCAGGCACCGCGTCGGCCCGGCACCAGCTACCTGCGCTTCGGCGAGCTTCCCGCCGAGGTCGTGTTGCAGCGGTGCGGCTGTCGCTCGGCGAAATCACTACGGCGCAGGACATTGAGTACGTGCTCGCCCATCTACCGCCGTTGCTTCGTCCACTGCTGGAGGAAGCAGCGCATCCCGCTTGAAGCTGGTTTGAACCTGTCATCAATCTCCGGAGTCCGCAACCATGAAAGTCATGATCCGCAAGGACAGCAAGGGCGCGCTGAGCGCCTACGTGCCAAAGAAGGACCTGGAAGAGCCCATAGTCGCGATGGCGCAGCCCGGGATGTGGGGCGGTCTCGTCACGCTCGCGAACGGCTGGCAGCTCGAATTGCCCGCGATGGCCGACGATACGCCACTGCCCATCACGGTCGAAGCGCGGCGCATTGCTGGCGTGGAGGAGTGAGATGAGCCTCAACGCCGAGCAATTGGACTTCGCGGCGGACCTGCTCCGCACGGCACCGACGCTACGCGACGCTGCCGCGCAATGGCACGAACGTTATCCCGAGGTGCGCACAATGCATGTCAGCGCAACGGTGATGCGCGACGAGACAGCAGCGCTCCGGTTCAGTGTGCGCAGTATCTATTTCGCGATATCGGCCGGGTATTACAGGACCATCACGCAGCGCCCTGAAGAGGCCGATGCGTTGATCCTGACTGAGGACAAGGCGCATGGAAATCGATGAGATCGCGCTGAGCGAACCGGCTTGCGCGGCGCGCGAGATCGATCTCGTCAACGCGGTGCTGCAATCCTCGCGTTGGAGCGACGGGCCGATGCTTGATTCGTTCGAGCGCGCGTTTGCGGGCTGGGTTGGCCGGGAGTATGCGGTCGCGGTCGCGAGCGGCACGCTCGCCACCTGGATTGCGTTGCGCGCGACGGGGATCGGCCCGGGAGACGAGGTGGTCTGCGCGTCGCACACCTGGCATCAGGTGGCGCAGGCGATCACGCTGGCGGGAGCCGTGCCGGTGTTCGCCGACATCGACTACTGGAGTGGTTGTCTGAGCGCCGAAAAAGCCGCGCAGAAGATCGGCCCTCGCACGCGCGCGATCCTCGCCGGCAATACCAACGGCCACCCGGCCGCGTGGGCGCTGCTGCGCGAACTGGCCGACGCGCAGCGCTTGCGGCTGATCGAAGACAGTACTGAGGCGTTGGGCTCGCGCTACCGGGGCCGCAACGTCGGCTGTTTCGGCGACGTATCAGTGTTCGACTTCTCCAGCCCGTCCGCGCTGTGCACAGGAGCGGGCGGCATGCTCGTCACCGACGATGACGAACTCGTCCATGAACTGCGCTATCTGCGCGAGCGGCGCGTCACGGACCGCACGTCCGTCTCGGTCGGCTCGCGGGTGCCGCTGCAGGCCGGGATCAGTGATCTGACCGCCGCGCTCGGTCTCGCGCAACTGGCCGAACTCGACACGCGCCTCGCGCAGCGAAAGCAGGTCGAGACTTGGTATCACGAGGAGATGCAAAGCTTCGAAGGGATCAAGCCGGCCTACGTGGCCGAGGACGTCGAAGAAGTGCACTGGATGCTCTATGTTGTGCATTTGGGCAAGCGTTTTACGCAGAGCGCGCGCGCCCAGATGATCGACGACATGAAATCTTGCGGCATTGAGACGGTGGCCTACAGCCATCCGCTGCATCAGCAGTTCCACTACATGAATGCGGGCGATGCGATCGGCCGCAAGAGCGGCCTGTTGCCCGACACCGAGCGCATCGGCGATCGCGCGCTGGCGCTGCCGCTGCACACGCTACTCGACACCGACCAGGTCAAGTACATCGTCAAGACGCTGAAAGACACCGCGACCAACGTGGGCGCCGGCGCCGCCATTTATCTGTGAGGCTGCCCGACGAACCGACGCGTATGGAGGCGCGCTTTCCCGAAGAGCAGGGCATCACGTGCATCGCGATGCCGCTGGGCGGGTTCGCCGAAGCGTTGGTGGATGCCATGCAACCCGCACTGGCCGCGTGAAGCGTGGCCGCTATCCATCGTTCTTTATCCGTAGCCCTTTATCAAGATCGCCGTCATGACCACACTGACCGTACTGCCTTCGGGCAAGACCTACGGCGTTGCCGCCGGCGCGACCCTGCTGCAGGCAACTCGGCCTCGCGCTGGCGCGCGTACTGCATGCGCAGGACGTTTCCGTCGTGGTCATCGAAGCGCTCGAGCGCGAGGGCGGCCGTGCTGACGCAATGTTGCGAAGCCACGCGTCGAGATACGGGCAGATGCCCTTCGCGCGTTCCAGCAGGCTGTCGGCGGTGGCCTGATCCAGCGTGCCGGCCATCAAGACGGTGAGACTGAGTGCCATCCCGTAGGCGCCCTCGAGGTTCATATACATCGACAGCGCGATTCCCCGTTGGGCTCAGCGCAGCAGCTTGCGACGCTCGGCCGGCGAATAGTTGCTGAGGTGCCCTTCGCGCGCCGCCTGACGCCGCGCGCGGGAGATGATCGCGCGGCTCTTGCCGGGCGAGGCCGGCGCGCTGACCTGCTTGTCCAGCGCGGTGCCGCCGCATTGCGGGCAGACGGGCGTGTGGCCGGCGCGCACCAGCGTTTCGAACGCGTGGCCGCAGGCCGCGCAGCGGTAGTCGTACAGGGGCATAGTGATCAGATCTCCGTTTCAGGTGGATGGGGCGCAGCGGATCGCCCGTTGGTGCGAGCTGTGGTCCGTCATTGCGCGCTCGCTAGAACTTCATCCCGACGCCTATTCCCAGTACCAGTGGGTCGATGTCCAGCCGGCCCAACGAACTATCGCCGAGCGAGGCGTCCGTGTGCATCCAGATCTTCTTGATGTCCGCGTTGAGAAAGACGGTCTTCGTGATCTGCACGTCGACGCCAGCCTGCACCGCCGGACCGAAGCTGCTGCGTGACACCTGGATGCCTACGGGGCCCGCGCTCAGGCCGTCGTTGTAGAAGTACGTGTAGTTGACCCCCGCGCCGACATACGGTCGGATCATGCCAGCATGGTTGAAGTGATATTGCAGCAGCAGCGTCGGTGGCAGCACGTTCACGCCACCGAGATCGCCGAGGTCGGACGTCACGTGGTGCCGCGAGGTGGCGAGAATCAGCTCGATGCCGATCGCGTCGCGGATCATATAGGTCAGGTCCAACTCCGGCACGAGTGCGTTATTGACACCCACGCCGAGCGACGACAACGTGCCGCTGGTGTGTACTTCGGGCTGGATCGAGATGGCACGCAGACGCACGAGCACGTCACCGGCGTGGATCCCATCCGCCGGCACCTGGCCTGCCATCGTGCTTCCGTTCGCGCTTACGTCATCCGCGTATGCCAGCACTTCGAACAAACCGGTAGTGCACAGGCTTGCCACGATCATGACGGCCTTAATCATGTGCTTCATCGCTTTCCCCTTGTTGACGTATGCGGGGAATTGTCGACGCGCAAATCAGGGCTGCCCTTGCGCAGGATCAACCGGTCCCGATCCCGAAGTCAAGATGCGACATCGGGTCACGCGTAGGAATGTCGAGATAGCGGGAGCCTTGAGGCCTGACTATTGGCCTTCACCCGCATTGACTGGTACCCAGGATGTTTCTCGCACCCGGAGACACCGATTTCGCAGCCATTGCCGGACTGGCTGCAGCCGCCGAACGGCACGCAGATCACTCTGCTACTTCTGCGCATGCAACAAGGTCATTACGCACGACCATGGCTGCAGCGCTAGATATCTGAGCTATGCCGACCTTCTTCCCTGTTGCCGAACTCGAAGAGCTTGTCCAGCAACTGCAGAACCGCTTCGCGTTCTCGATCGACGCAGAACTTGCCATCGAAATTGATCCGCGAACCGTCAGCACCAAAACGCCTTCACCACTCGCGCGCCTCGGCTTCAACCGAGCGAGCTTCGGCGTACAGGACTTTGCGACCGACGTTCAGCAGGCTGTCAATCGCATCCAGCCACTCGATGTGGTGGAACGCGCACTCAGCGGCGCACGCGATGCGGGATTTCTCTCAATTAAGGTCGACCTGATCTACGGTTTGTCGCAGCAGACTGTCGCCTGATTTAGCCCGCGCACTGCGTCAGTGCACCGCACCCCGCCGCTTTGTTCGTCCTTGATCGACATCAATCACAAAGCTGGCCGGTTGTCGGACCATGATGCTGCGAGTGTGATGCCGCATGCGTCAAGCCAACTTCACGTCAAAAGTGCCACAACCCGGACTTAACCACTATGACAGACAGAAAAGCCTTAAGGAAACGGTCGATAGCCATCGTCACGACATTGAGCGCCTGTCTATCGGGATGTGATCTGACTGTGCTTGATCCAAAAGGGAGCGTCGGCGCGGCCGAGAAGTCGCTGATCGCCACCGCCACGTGGGCGATGCTGATCGTCGTGATCCCGGTGATCCTGCTGACGCTGTTCTTCGCGTGGCGCTACCGTGCGTCGAACCGTCACGCGATCTACGCACCCAAATGGGCGCACTCGACGGCGATCGAGATCGTCGTCTGGACTATCCCCGCCCTGATCATCCTGTACCTCGGTATCCTGACGTGGCGCACCACGCATGAGCTCGACCCGTACCGGCCGCTGCAGTCGAGCGTGAAGCCGATCGACGTCGAGGTGGTCGCGCTCGACTGGAAGTGGCTCTTCATCTACCCGGACCTCGGCATTGCGTCGGTGAACCAGCTCGCCGTGCCAGTCGATACGCCGGTGAATTTCCGGATCACGTCGGACTCGGTGATGAACTCATTCTTCATCCCGCAACTCGGCACCCAGGTGTATGCAATGGTCGGCATGCAGACCCGTCTGCACCTGATCGCGGATGCACCGGGAAATTTCGAAGGCATGTCCGCCAACTTCAGCGGCAAGGGATTCACCGACATGAAGTTCCGCACGCTCGCGACGAGCGCCACCGGCTTCGACGCATGGGTGCGGAAGGTCAAGGCTTCGCCGGACCGCCTGAGCATGGACGAATACGCCGAAGTCGCGAAGCCGAGCGAGAAGCAGTCGGTACGCTACTTCTCATCGATCGACCAGTACCTGTTCCGCAACATCGTTGCCCGATACAACAACGGCAACGTCACGGCCTTCCGCGACGCCGCCTGTCGCACGCAGACCACGGAGTAAGCCATGTTTGGAAAACTCACGCCCGGCGCGATTCCGTTCGATCAGCCGGTCATCATGGGCGCGGCCGCGTTCATGGCGCTCATCGTGCTGGCGGTCATCGTCACGCTCACGAAGCTCGGCCGCTGGAAGTGGCTCTGGACCGAGTGGCTGACAAGCGTCGATCACAAGAAGATCGGCATCATGTACATCATCGTCGCGGTGCTGATGCTCGTGCGCGGTTTTGTCGACGCCGTAATGATGCGGCTTCAGCTCGCGATCGCGTTTCACGGCCCCGGTTACCTGCCGCCGCACCACTACGACCAGATATTCACCGCGCACGGTGTCATCATGATCTTCTTCATGGCGATGGCGCTGATGGTCGGCCTCTTCAATCTTGTCGTGCCGCTGCAGATCGGCGCGCGCGACGTCGCCTTCCCGTTCCTGAATTCGCTGAGCTTCTGGATGACGGCGATCAGCGCGATCCTGATCAATCTGTCGCTCGTGATCGGCGAGTTCGCGCAGGTCGGCTGGCTCGCGTATCCACCGCTGTCGGAGCTGCAGTTCAGTCCCGGCGTCGGGGTCGACTACTACATCTGGAGTCTGCAGCTCTCCGGCGTCGGTACGCTGATTACCGCGATCAACTTCTTCGTGACGATCGTCAAGCTGCGCGCGCCCGGCATGACGCTGATGAAGATGCCGGTGTTCACGTGGACCGCGCTGTGCTCGAACGTGCTGATCATGGCAACGTTCCCGATCCTAACCGTGACGCTCGCACTGCTCGGCCTCGACCGCTACGCAGGCATGCACTTTTTCACCAATGAGCTCGGCGGCAACGCGATGCTGTACCTGAACCTGATCTGGGCGTGGGGCCACCCGGAGGTGTACATCCTCGTGCTGCCCGCGTTCGGCATCTACTCGGAAGTGATCGCGACCTTCGCGAAGAAACCGCTGTTTGGCTACAGAACGATGGTCTACGCGTCGTGCGCGATCACGGTGCTCGCATTCCTCGTGTGGGCGCACCACTTCTTCACGATGGGTTCCGGCGCGGACGTCAACGCGTTCTTCGGCATTATGACGATGGTCATCGCGATCCCCACGGGCGTGAAAGTCTTCAACTGGCTGTTCACGATGTACCGCGGTCGCATCGAGTTCACCGCACCCGTGCTGTGGACGATCGGCTTCATGGTCACGTTCACGATCGGCGGCATGACGGGCGTGATGATGGCGATCCCGGGCGCGGACTTCGTGCTGCACAACAGCCTGTTCCTGATCGCGCACTTTCACAACGCGATCATAGGCGGCGTCGTGTTCGGCTATCTCGCAGGCTTCCATTACTGGTTCCCGAAGGCGTTCGGCTTCAAGCTTAACGAGAAGCTCGGCAAGCGGGCGTTCTGGTGCTGGTTCGTCGGCTTCTACGTGTCGTTCGTGCCGCTCTACGTGCTCGGCTTCATGGGCATGACCCGGCGCCTGAATCACTACGACAACCCGACCTGGCATCCCTGGCTGTTCGTCGCCGCATGCGGCGTGGTGCTGATCGCACTCGGTGTCGTGCACCAGATCGCCCAGGTCGTCGTGAGCGTGATCCATCGCAACGAGCCGGAATACGGCGACCTGACGGGCGACCCGTGGAACGGCCGCACGCTCGAATGGGCCACCGCGTCGCCGCCCGCTGTCTACAACTTCGCGCGCATACCGGTCGTCCACCAGCTCGACGCGTTCGCGCACATGAAGGAAAGCGGCGCAGCAAATGCCGCACTGGCGCATTACGAGGACATCCACCTACCGTCGAATACCGCGGACGGGTTCCTGATCGGCGCATTCAGCATCGTGCTCGGCTTCGCCGGCGTCTGGCACATCACGTGGCTCGCCGTGCTGGCCTTCGTCGCGATCGTCGCCGCGCTGATCGCGCGTAGCTTCCGCGACGACCATGGCTACGTGATTCCGGCCTCGCGCGTGCGCGAAATCGAAGCACGACGCAGCAGCGCACCCACCCCGGCCGCCCTTGAATTACCCGAATCCGCGGAGACCTGACCCATGACGCAATCTGCATTACTCGTCCATCACGGCAGGTCGAGCGCTGACCACGGCCCAACGCCCACCGTGTTCGGCTTCTGGCTGTACCTGATGACCGACTGCATGCTGTTCGCGTCGCTGTTCGCCGTGTTCGCCGTGATGGCGCACCAGTTCGCGGGCGGCGCGTCCGGACGGGACCTGTTCGACATCCCGGGTGTTGCACTTCAAACCGGCGCGCTGCTGCTGAGCAGCACCACCTACGGCTTCGCGATGCTCGGCGCGCAGCGCCAGGGGCGTGGTGCCGTGATCGGCTGGCTCCTCGTGACGTTCGTGCTTGGCGCGCTGTTCCTCGCGTTAGAGCTGCGCGAGTTCTCGCACCTGGTCGCCGACGGTGCTGGGCCCAGTCGCAGCGCCTTCCTGTCGTCGTTCTTCACGCTGGTTGGCACCCACGGCCTGCACGTGACAGCCGGCCTCGTCTGGATGGCCGTGCTCGTCGTGCATGTCGTCCGCTCGCCTGAACTGTCCGGTCGCGACCTCACGAGTCTGACATGCCTGAGCCTCTTCTGGCACTTCCTCGACATCGTGTGGATCTGCGTGTTTTCGTTTGTCTATCTCGGGAGCATGCTCTAAATGGTCCATTCACACTCGACGTCCACGACCGCCTCGCGTGGTGACGTCGCCGGTTATATCACCGGTTTCGTGCTTGCCGTGGCGCTGACTGCTGGCTCATTCTCGATCGTCACGCAACGGTTGCTGCCGTCCGGCTCCGCGATTATGGCGCTCGCGTTGCTGGCGTTCGTGCAGATCGTCGTGCAACTGGTGACGTTCCTGCATCTCGACCTGTCGCGCGGCCAGCGCTGGAACGTGCTGGCGTTATGCTACACCGCGCTCGCCGCGCTGTTCCTGATCTTCGGCACGATCTGGGTGATGCACAATGTCAGCATGAACATGATGTCGCGCTGACTCGCCACCAGCGCGAAACGGTCTGGTCACATCATCGCGGACACGGCATGCAGCCGTCGGCCTCGTGCGTAGTGTTGTGCTGCACCGCTCTACCGGTCTTTCTTCATGAACAGTCCGAATCACCCCGTTCCCGCCAATGAGCCATTGCCCCATCGCAAGGTCATCCGCTCGTGGCTGACACCGTTCGCCGAACGCCGCACCGCCTACGCGCTTCTGCTGCTCGTGTTCGACTACGTTTTGCTATTGTGTGCGCTCGCCGCGAGCGTGTTCGCGCACGGGTTCGTGCTGAAGACCGTATTCGGATGCATGGCGGGCTTCGTCATCGGACGGCTCTTCGTCATCGGTCACGACGCATGTCATGAGAGCCTGACCCGGCACCGCACGCTCAACCGCTGGCTGGGCCGGATCGCCTTCCTGCCGTCGCTCACGCCGTACAGCCTGTGGCAAGTGGGTCACAACGTGGTGCATCACGGCTACACGAACCTGAAAGGCGTCGATTTTGTGTGGGCACCGCTGACGATCCAGGAATATCGCGCCTTGAGTGGGCCACGGCGCGCACTGGAACGTATCTATCGCAGCGGCTGGGCGCCCGGTCTCTACTACATGATCGAAATTTGGTGGACGAAGATGCTTTTCCCGTCGCGGGCCGCCATGCCGACGCGGCGCCCCGTGTTCTTCCGTGACTGCACGCTGGTATCGGTGTTCGCACTGCTGTGGATCGGCGCGCTCGCGTGGATCGCTCGCGCGACGCAGCGGGGGGTGGTCCCGTCAATCGCATGCGGGTTCGGGGTGCCGTTCCTGTTCTGGTGCGCGATGGTGGGTTTCGTCGTGTACGCGCACCACACGCATCCGCAAATCCGCTGGTATGACGATCGCGCGAAATGGGGGCGTTCGGATCCGTTCGTATCCACGACGGTGCACTTGACCTTTCGCTGGCGTTTTGGCGCGCTGTTTCATCACATCATGGAGCACACCGCGCATCACGTCGACATGAGTCTCCCTCTATACGGGCTCGTCGGTGCTCAGCGAACCCTCGAAGCGATGCTTCCGGAACGGATCGTCGTGCAGCGGTTTTCGTGGCGTTGGTACTTCGACACCGCACGAGGCTGCAAACTATACGATTTTTCGACTGATCAGTGGACCGATTTCGCTGGTCGCGCGACGCACGTTCCTCTTACTAATTGAGTTCGTTACGTGCGGCCACTTCAGGTCGCGTTCAATGCAATTTGAATTTGATGACGAGGGTAAAAATGCCGGATATCAGCGGAAATGCGACAGCAATTGGCGATGCCAACACTCAGCAAATGGGTGCTGCCCTGACCGTTCAAACCTATGCAAATAGCGTTCTCGAACAGCCCCAGGTGGATTTTTCTGGCATCGACGGTCTGTCGCAATACCAGACACAAATCAACGACGGGCTCACCACCGCGAAAGGCCATGCGATCTATTATCTGGACACGCTGCAGCCCAGCCTGATCGAAAACATGGCAAACATCGACAACTACTACCAGCTCAACAAAGCACTACCGGCGACGCTGCCGGCAGGCTCGACTGTTGCTGAGTGGGCAGCCGCCCTCACGGCGGTGCAGCAGGAGTCGGTGAAATACCAAGGCGCCGCGAACCAGATTGTCACCAACCTCCAGACGCTTGGCGCGAATCTAACGACGGACTCAGCGGACTTCACAACCACCGTTACCAATATGAATAGTGCGGTTGGCGGAGCAGACGGGATTCTCGCCACCATCAAAGGGGAACTCAGCAAATTTCAGGCAGAAATCGACGGCGCAATCGCCGGAATCGTTCTGAGCGGGCTGGCTGTCGTAGGCGGCGTATTTGTCATCTGCGTAGGGGCGATCGCTGAGTTTGTCACCGCTGGCGCGTCTACCAGTGCAGTCATCGGCGGCGTTGGCATTGTCTTGGTGGGAGTCCTCGGTGAAGCCGGCTCGGCAGCCGGGCTCGTCGCAGCGAATAAGGCGAAGGCGTCGCTGCTCACCGAACAAGCGGACCTGAAGGAAGAGGTAAAGCTCGCTACGGCGATTAGTGGCGGCTACACATCACTTTCTACGCAGGTCAATGGCGCCATTACTGCAGCATCGGCGATGGCAAACGCGTGGGAAAGCATCACATCTGATCTGGGCGACATCATCGCCGATTTGAACAACGGGATTTCGAATGCGGACGAGATCCGCACCCTGTACATAAACGCGGCAAACGGCGAAATTGGGACGCTCCTGGCGGACATCCAGACGGTCAAGGGCCAAATGGCTGGCGTAACCGTGCAATCGGCCGCCGCGCAACAGACCGTAAGCGATCTCATCGCGAAGGTCGCCAATCTGCCCGCCTCAGCAGGAGTGGCGTAACGCGATCCGCTAGCCCGTGCGGCCTCCGTCGGGATTGATTCCAACGGAGGCGGCCCCGTCATACCACAACGAAGGAAAGAGACAACATGGGTCCTTTTTCACAGACTTTGGCCGCCCTGAACAGTAGTGTCTCCAAATTGCGGTCCATCCAAGGATTGCCCGGCGACGCGGTGCCAATTCAGAACTCCGTCTGCAATTCTCTTATCGGCATTCTGAAGGACGCCGCTCCTTTTTAGACGGCCCTGCTCGGCTATACCGGTTCGGCAATCACCGCGCTGAATGGTGCGCTCGCTGACCTTAAAAAAGGTGCAAGTCCGGGCTCGATAGCCAAAACTGTCTCGGACGTCGCTGCCACCATCAGTACGTACCAACAAAGCGCGACATCACTACTCACCCAATCGAACGCTGCCGCGGCTCTCATGTCGTCGTCGGTTACGCAGCTAGCCCACGTCGAAGGCTCTATCCAGAGTCAGATGACGACATTGCAGGCACAGGAAGGCGCGGCACGGGGCCAATTGGCTGCCGCCGAGGCCTCCAGCCTTAGCGACCTGACAAATCTGAAGACCGCGATCGATGACACTGCCGCAGACTTCACCGTGATTATTAACGATCTCAATCAGGACCCGTCTCCCTTCGTCGTTGAGCTTCGTTTAACCACTTGTATCGCAATGCTCGGCGTTCTACAGGCCGACGCTTCCTGATAGTTCGAAGCTTTCGCGCTGCTCAATCGGTGGCGGAAGCCACCGATGAGTGGCAACCAGCGTGCCATACTGAACGCATCTCAAGACGTGCCACCGGGGCTCGGGGTGAACATACCGTGTTTACGCCGACCGAAAATTCGGCCACATGCCACATGTAGGGATCGCGCCGACTGAAAATTGAGCCGGGCAATCAACCTATCCTGCTAGTTTTTCTGGCAGGGTGTTTGGGGATGATCCCGATGACGATGATTGGCAAGGTGCGGCGGATGTTCCACCGCCAGAACAGGTCGGTACGCGAGATAGCACGTCTCACAAGCCTGTCGCGCAACACGATTAGTAAATATCTGAACATGGATGTTCAGGAGGAGCCGAAGTATCAGCGGCGCTCCCAGCCGACCCGGTTGACGCCGTTTCATGAGGCGCTGGTGCAGGCGCTCAGTGTCGACGCGCGGCGGTCGAAGAAGGAGCGGCGCACCGCCTGGATGCTGTTTCAGGAGATCAAGGCGGGCGGCTACGACGGCTGTTACTCGCGGGTGACCGATTTCATCCGGGGCTGGCGGCAAGGCGAAGGCAAGGCGGTTTCGAAATCGGCGTTTGTGCCGTTGCGATTCGAACTGGGCGAGGCATTCCAGTTTGACCGGTCCGAGGAAGGACTGGTTGTCGGCGGCATTTACCGCAAGCTGCAGGTGTCGCACATGAAGCTATGTGCGTCGCGGGCGTTCTGGCTGGTTGCCTATCCGAGCCAGCGGCACGAGATGCTGTTCGATGCCCATACGCGCTCGTTCGCGGCCTTCGGCGGGATGGCCCGCCGGGGCATCCACGACAATATGAAAACGGCCGTAGACAAGGTTCACAAAGGCAAGGGTCGCACAGTAAATCCGCGTTTCGCAGTGATGTGCTCGCACTACCTGTTCGATCCGGACTTCTGCAACGTCGCCAGTGGCTGGGAGAAAGGCGTCGTCGAGAAGAACGTGCAGGACAGCCGTCTGCGCATCTGGATTGAGGCGCGTGCGCAACGCTTCGGCAGTTTCGCTGATCTGAATGCATGGCTGGCGACCCGGTGCCGGTCGTTGTGGGATCAGGTGAAGCATCCGGACTATCGTGACCTGAGCGTCGCCGACGTGTTCGAGCAGGAGCGCGCCCATCTGATGCCGATGCCGACACCGTTTGACGGTTACGGTAAGACTCGCTAACAAAGCCTGTCATCCGAAAGCAAGCAGCAGTTGCAGCCCGAGGTCGGCTGCCATGTCGTGCGCGCTGCGGCCATCCGGTGCGCACAGTTCTGCGTTCGCCCCATGCGCAAGCAGCATCTGCAGGACGTCGAGGCGAGCGCTCGCGGCTGCCTGCATCAGGCATGTGATGTCGTCGTCGTTCACATGGTCGATCGGCGCGCCGGCGTCGATCAGCCGCAGGATGGTCGCGGGGCCGCCGTGCAGGCACGCGAACCAGAGCGCATGGTTGCCGTCGTCATCGAGCGCGTCGGCGCGTGCGCCGAGTGCGAGCAACGCTTCGACCACCGCGTCCTCGCCATGCTGCGCGGCGCGCATCAACGGCGTTTCGCCGTTCACGCAGCGCGAATGGGGAGCAGGGAAGCCGTGGTACGCCAGCCAGGTGGAAAGTGCGGCGGGCACGATCGTTTCGAGTTGTGCATCGGGGTTCCGGACAACGCGCGAGGCCAGGCGTTCGCGGACGACGAAAGCAGTGTCAGTGTGCATGATCATGGTCGCGTTCGGGTGCAAGGGAACATCGGTTGGCGCAGCCGCGCGGGCGGCAGCCGCAGGGACCCGCGCCTCAGACGGGCCGGTTCTCGTTGGGGTTGCGCACTGGCCCCATCAATTCAAGTCCTTCGCTGTAGGTGATCGTCTCGAAGGTCACGTCGAACTTGATGGCCGCGTCCGCTACCGCATCCAGCTTGCCGCCTGAGTCCTTTTTCTTCAATTCGTTCTTTTCGAGGTACAGCAGTTCGAGCATCTCGTTGTAGACGGTGGACTCGAGAATCGGCAGCACATAGAACATCGCGCCCTTGTACGGCACCTGATATCGCTTGCTCAGGTCGATGTTGTCGCAAAACAGAAAGTACTTGCCATCCGCCGAGAGCGTGTCGCTGAGCACCTCGGCCACGTCCTTCAGATGCTCGAAGCTCAACAGATACCCTGCGAAGAACGGCAAGTGCTTATGGCCGATCGTCGCGCATGCCATCACCTGATCGCAGGTCAGCTCCGGCGGCCGCGCTTCGTCGGCGAGCTTTGGGGCAAACCGCAGCGCAAGTTCGCCGCGGAAGCCGACCCGGCCGAACTTGTTCGTCAGCCCCTTGAGAACCGGGTTGAGCAGACGGCCTTCATGTTCGAGACGGGCGAACGCGGTGTCGTCGATCTCCTTGTGCGCGAGCGTTTCGGTCATCACAGATCCTTGGGTTAAACAGCGTTGAAGAGGGATTCACGTCTGCGTATTGCGCATCCGGTCGGCGATTTTGAAAAACGCCTGCATCAGTTCATCGCGTAGCACCGGATCGACACCCGTCTCGTCGAACGCGGCGCGCATGCAAGCTAGCCACGCATCCCGTTCGGCGGTGCCGATCGCGAATGCGGCATGACGCGTGCGCAGCCGTGGTTGGCCGCGCTGTGCCGAGTACCGCTTGTCGGCGCCGAGCCATTCGCACAGATACAGCACCAGCACGGCCTTCGTCGAAGACAGGTCCGGGTGATGCATCGCGCGAATGCGCTGCGCGTCGGCCCGCGTATCCATGTGCCGATAGAACGCATCGACCAGGCGGATGACGGCGGTCTCGCCGCCTAGACGGTCGAAGTGCGTCTCGCGCGGCACCGGTCGCGAAGCTTGGGTGGCTGGTGTGTCCATGGCGCGATCAACGCAATAACCGAACCAGGCCGCAACCCGGCGATTGTCCGGCTGCACGCAGGCCAATGCGACAGAAATCGCACGACAAACGCGCCCGAATGGTTTCATTGGCGACGAAGTTCGCGTGGTTTGTCGCGAAATCGACAAGACAGAAGAGGAGTCCGCAAAAGTCCCGAACCAACCGCCGCAGCGCGGCGGGGCGGACGCGTCGCAGTACCGCTGGTGACGTGGCACAGAAGCTGCGTTTGGAGTCCAGCGCGGACACAGGTCCGGCCGATGCGTGGCTCGATATAAGAAGACCCATACAGGCACGACAGGCTGACATGGTCGCGGTTACGCAACCCTGATTTCAACCCTTCTTCCTGAATGGAGAAATGCAATGTCTAAACTTCGGCAAATCGCGTTCTACGGTAAAGGCGGTATCGGCAAGTCGACCACCTCGCAGAACACCCTGGCAGCCCTGACTGAACTCGGGCAGAAGATCCTGATCGTCGGCTGCGATCCCAAGGCGGACTCTACCCGCCTGATCCTGCATGCAAAGGCGCAGGACACCATCCTGTCGCTAGCGGCCGAAGCCGGCTCGGTGGAGGACCTCGAACTCGAGGACGTGATGAAGATCGGTTACCGCAACATCCGTTGCGTGGAGTCCGGCGGTCCGGAACCGGGCGTCGGCTGCGCGGGCCGTGGCGTCATCACGTCGATCAACTTCCTCGAAGAAAACGGCGCCTATGACGGCGTGGACTACGTGTCGTACGACGTGCTCGGCGACGTGGTGTGCGGCGGTTTCGCAATGCCGATTCGTGAGAACAAGGCGCAGGAAATCTACATTGTGATGTCCGGCGAAATGATGGCCATGTATGCGGCCAACAACATTTCAAAGGGCATTCTGAAGTACGCGAACAGCGGCGGTGTGCGGATCGGCGGGCTCGTGTGCAACGAGCGTCAGACCGACAAGGAACTCGAACTCGCCGAAGCGCTGGCGAAGATGCTCGGTTCGAAGCTGATCCACTTCGTGCCGCGCGATAACATCGTGCAGCACGCCGAGCTGCGCCGCATGACGGTGATCGAGTTCGCGCCCGAATCCAAACAGGCGGAAGAGTATCGCCAGCTCGCCACCAAGGTGCACAACAACGCGGGCAACGGCACGATCCCGACGCCGATCACGATGGATCAACTGGAAGACCTGTTAATGGAGCACGGAATCATGACGTCCATCGACGAATCGCAAGTCGGCAAGCCTGCAGCGGAACTGACCGCCTAAGCGAGCGCCGCTGCGCGCGGCCCGGTGTTCTTCTTCACGCGATGAACCGGGCCGTGCCGGCTACCCGCTGCCAGGCTTGATACTCACCCTATGGAGCATTCCCATGAGCGTCACTGTTGAAGAGCGCAAGGCCGCGAACAAGGCCCTGATCGATGAAGTGCTGAAGGCCTATCCCGAGAAGATGGCCAAACGGCGCGCCAAGCATTTGGGCACCTTCGAGGACGGCAAGCCCGACTGTGGCGTGAAATCAAACATCAAGTCATTGCCGGGCGTGATGACGATTCGCGGTTGCGCGTACGCCGGCTCGAAGGGCGTGGTCTGGGGGCCCATCAAGGACATGATCCACATCAGTCATGGTCCGGTCGGTTGCGGCCAGTACTCGTGGGCCGCGCGTCGCAACTACTACATCGGCACTACCGGTATCGACACCTTCGTGACGATGCAGTTCACGTCGGACTTCCAGGAAAAGGACATCGTCTTCGGCGGCGACAAGAAGCTCGACAAGATCATCGACGAGATTCAGGAACTGTTTCCGCTGAACAAGGGCATCTCGATCCAGAGTGAATGCCCGATCGGCCTGATCGGCGACGACATCGAGGCCGTCTCGAAGACGAAGAGTGCGCAGTATGAAGGGCACACCATTTTGCCGGTGCGCTGCGAAGGTTTTCGCGGCGTCAGCCAGTCGCTGGGCCACCATCTGGCTAACGATGCGATTCGAGACTGGATATTCGACAAGGCCGATCCGGACAAGCGGCCCGAATTTGTTTCGACGCCTTATGATGTTGCGATCATCGGCGATTACAACATCGCCGGCGATGCCTGGTCGAGCCGGATTCTGCTCGAAGAGATCGGCCTGCGCGTGATCGCGCAATGGTCGGGCGACGGCTCGATCGCCGAGCTCGAGAATACGCCCAAGGCCAAGCTCAATTTGCTGCATTGCTACCGCTCGATGAACTATATCAGCCGGCACATGGAAGAGAAGTACTGCATTCCGTGGGCGGAATACAACTTCTTCGGCCCGTCGATGATCGAGAAGAGCCTGCGCGAGATCGCCAGCCACTTCGACGACACCATCAAAGCCAACGCGGAGAGGGTGATCGCCAAGTATCGTCCCCTGGTCGATGCGGTGAACGCGAAGTTCAGAGCGCGCCTGCAGGATAAGACCGTGATGCTGTTCGTTGGGGGCCTGCGTCCGCGCCACGTGATCGGCGCCTACGAAGACCTCGGCATGAACGTGGTCGGCACCGGCTACGAATTCGGCCACAACGACGACTATCAGCGCACCACGCACTACGTGAAGGACGGCACACTGATTTACGACGACGTGACCGGCTACGAGTTTGAGAGGTTCGTCGAACAGGTCCAGCCCGATCTGGTCGGCTCCGGCATCAAGGAAAAGTACGTGTTCCAGAAGATGGGCGTGCCGTTTCGCCAGATGCACAGCTGGGACTATTCCGGTCCATATCACGGCTACGACGGCTACGCCATTTTCGCGCGCGACATGGACATGGCCATTTCCAGCCCGGTGTGGGGGCTCGCCAAGGCGCCCTGGAAGAAAAACCCCTAACGCCGGCCACCGGACTGATCACCGGACGGCAGGCCATTGAATTGAATATCAGGAGCATCCCGTGCCCCAATCCGCAGACCAGATTCTCGACCAGGAACTCCTGTTCCGTGAGCCCGAGTACCAGAAAATTTTTCGCGCGAAAAAGGAAAATTTCGAGTTCAACCATTCAGACGAGCAGGTCAAGCAGATCGTCGAGTGGACCAAGAGCGAAGACTACCGGCAAAAGAACTTTGCACGCGACTCGCTCACCATCAACCCGGCCAAGGCCTGCCAGCCGCTCGGCGCAGTGTACGTGGCCAACGGCTTTCACAAGACGCTCAGTTTTGTGCATGGCTCGCAGGGCTGTGTAGCGTTTTACCGCTCGCACTTCTCGCGTCACTTCAAGGAGCCGACCTCGTGCGTCAGCTCGTCGATGACCGAGGACGCGGCGGTGTTCGGCGGCATGAACAACATGATCGACGGCCTCGCAAATGCGTACAACCTGTACAAGCCCGACATGATCGCGGTCTCCACGACCTGCATGGCGGAAGTGATCGGCGATGACCTCGACGCGCTCATCAAGAGCAGCAAGCAGAAGGGCAGCGTGCCGGAAGACTATGACGTGCCGTTCGCGCACACGCCGGCCTTCGTCGGCAGCCACGTGACCGGCTACGACAACGCGCTGCTCGGCATCCTCAGGCACTTCTGGGACGGCAAGGCCGGCACAGCGACGCCGCTTGAGCGCGTGCCCGACGAGAGCGTCAACTTCATCGGCGGCTTCGACGGCTACGTGGTCGGCAACATGAAGGAAATTCGCCGCATCTTCGATCTGTTCGGCGTGACGGTGAACATCATCTGCGACCCATCCGAAACGTGGAATACGCCGACCGACGGCGAATTCCGGATGTACGAAGGCGGCACGACCAAGGAGGAAGTCGAGCGCGCGTTGAACGCGAAGGCGACCTTCGTGTTCCAGGAATACTGCTGCGAGAAGACCAGCAAGTTCATTGGCGAGCATGGCCAGGAAGTGGTGGTGCTGAACTCGCCGGTTGGCGTCGCGGGCACCGATCAGTTCCTGATGGAAATCTCGCGCGTGACCGGCAAGCCGATTCCGGCGCAACTGGAGAAGGAGCGAGGCCAGCTCGTCGATGCGATGGCCGACAGCCAGGCTCACCTGCACGGCAAGCGCTTTGCACTCTACGGCGACCCGGACCAGATGCTGGGCTACACGCGGTTCCTGCTGGAACTCGGCGCCGAGCCGGCTCACGTGCTGGCGACCAACGGCAACGAAACCTGGGCTGCGAAGGTGCAGGCGCTGTTCGACGCGTCGCCCTACGGCGCCGGCTGCAAGGTGTATCCGAAACGCGATCTGTGGCACATGCGCTCACTGCTGTTTACCGAGCCGGTGGATTTCCTGATCGGCAACACCTACGGCAAATATCTGGAGCGCGATACCAAAACGCCGTTGATACGCATGGTGTTCCCGATCTTCGATCGCCACCATTACCATCGCTTCCCGACCTGGGGCTATGAAGGTGCGTTGCGGGTGCTGGTCACGCTGCTGGACGAGTTCTTCGAAGCGCTCGACGCCAACACGATCGACGTGGCGAAGACCGACTACAGCTACGACATCATTCGCTGAGAGAAACGTCCATCCATCAGGAGCACGTCATGTCTGCTTCGCTCAATGCCCAAATCACCGAAGTTTTCGACGAGCCGGGTTGCGACAGGAATCAAGGCAAGAGCGAGAAGGAACGCAAAAGGGGCTGCACGAAGCAGCTTTCGCCGGGTTCGGCCGCAGGCGGGTGCGCGTTCGACGGCGCGAAGATCGCTTTGCAGCCGGTAGTGGACGTCGCACACCTCGTGCACGGGCCGATTGCCTGTGAAGGTAACTCGTGGGACAACCGGCACGCCGCTTCGTCCGGTTCGCAACTCTATCGCACCGGCTTCACCACCGATATCAACGAACTCGACGTGGTGTACGGCGGCGAGAAGCGCCTGTTCAGGAGCGTGCGCGAAATCATCGAGAAATACGATCCGCCCGCAGTGTTCGTCTACCAGACCTGCGTCACCGCGCTGATCGGCGACGACATCGAGGCAGTCTGCAAGCGCGCCACCGAACAATTTGGCAAGCCGGTGATTCCGGTCATTTCTCCCGGTTTCGCCGGGCCGAAGAATCTGGGCAACAAGCTTGGCGGCGAGGCGATCCTCAACCATGTGATCGGCACGCGCGAGCCCGAGTACACGACGCCGTATGACATCAACGTCATTGGCGAATACAACCTGTCGGGCGAACTCTGGCAGACCAAGCCGCTGCTCGACGCGCTGGGCATCCGTATCCTCTCGTGCATCTCCGGCGACGGGCGCTACAACGAGATCGCAAGTTCGCATCGCGCCAAGGTCAACATGATGGTCTGCTCGAAGTCGATGATCAACGTCGCGACAAAGATGCAGCGGCGCTACGGCATCCCTTACTTCGAGGGCTCGTTCTATGGGATCGGCGACATGAGCGACACGCTGCGCCATATCGCCAGCCTGCTCGTGCAGCAGGGCGCGCCGCACGATCTGCTCGAGCGGACCGAGCGCCTGATCGCCGCCGAGGAAGCGCGCGCGTGGGAGCGCATCGCGCACTACAAAGCGCGCCTTACCGGCAAGCGGGTGTTGCTCATCACAGGTGGCGTGAAGTCTTGGTCGGTGGTTTCCGCGCTGCAGGAAGCAGGGCTCGAAATCGTCGGCACCAGCGTCAAGAAGAGCACTAAGGAAGACAAGGACAAGATCAAGGAGATCATGGGCGACGACGCCCACATGATCGACGGCATGACGCCGCGCGAGATGTACGCGATGCTCAGGGACGCACGGGCCGACATCATGCTGTCGGGTGGCCGCTCACAGTTCGTCGCATTGAAGGCCCGCATACCGTGGCTCGACATCAATCAGGAACGCCACCACCCTTATGGCGGCTACGAGGGGATCGTCGAGCTGGTGCATGAGATCGACCGCGCGATCTACAACCCGGTGTGGCAACAGGTGCGGATCCCTGCTCCGTGGGGCGACGACGAGGGAGCGCTCGGTGTGGTCCAGGCGCAAGCCGCCCGCCCGCTGTCGAGCGCCGCGGGGTAGGGGCGATGAGCCTCGAACCCGGTATACCGACCTGACGCCCCCGAACTCGAGAACATGCCATGGCCGATGTCGTCGAATCTATGAAAGCCTGTGCGGTCAATCCGCTCAAGCTGAGCCAGCCGCTGGGCGCGAGCCTCGCGTTCCTTGGGCTCGATGCCTGCATGCCCGTGATGCACGGCTCGCAGGGCTGCACGTCGTTCGGCCTCGTGCTGCTGGTGCGCCACTTCAGGGAGGCGATCCCGCTGCAGACGACAGCCATGGACGAAGTCACCGCGGTGCTCGGCGGCTACGAGAACATCGAGGCCGCGCTGCTCAACATCCGCAAGCGCGCTGCGCCGAAGGTCATCGCGATCTGTTCAACAGGTCTCACCGAGACCGAGGGCGACGACGTGGACGGCTATCTCGTTACCGTGCGCAAGCGCAAGCCCGAACTCAACGACACCGAGATCGTCTATGTGTCGACCCCCGACTATGTCGGCGCATTCGAAGACGGCTACCGGCATGCGATTACCGGCATCGTCAACGCGCTGGTCAAGGCGTTGCCAACGGTGGCCAATCAGGTGACGCTGCTGCCCGGCAGCCATCTGTCGCCTGGCGACATCGACGAACTGCGCGAGATCATCGAAGCGTTCGGCTTCGACGTCATCGTGCTGCCCGACATTTCCGGCTCGCTCGACGGCCATATCGCGCCGGACTGGCGCGGCACCACACTGGGCGGTACCACGCTCGCGGAGATCCGGGCCGCGGGTGCATCGGCATTGACGATCGGCGTGGGCGAGCAGACGCGCGACGGCGCCGAGGCATTGCATGCTATCGCCGGCACACCGTTCGAAGTGTTCGGGCGGCTCACCGGACTGGAACCCAACGATCGTCTGCTGCAATTGCTCGCGCAGCGCTCCGGACGACCCGTTCCCGCGAAATACCGGCGTCAGCGCAGCCAATTGCTCGATGCGATGCTAGACGGCCATTTCTACACCGGAGGCATCAAGGTCGCGATCGGCGCAGAGCCCGATCTGCTGTTCGCGCTCGGCAGCATGCTGCACGAGATGGGCGCGCAGTTGCGCTGCTGCATCAGCACGACGCGATCGCGCGCGCACGCGTTGCTGCCCGCTGATCAGGTCGTGATCGGCGATCTCGAAGACATGGAGCGCGCCGCGGCGGACTGCGACCTGCTGATCACCCATTCGCACGGCAGGCAGATGGCCGAGCACCTGCAAAAGCCGCTCTTCCGGATCGGTTTTCCGGTCTTCGACCGGGTTGGAAACGCACATCGACGCTACGTCGGCTACCGCGGCACGATGAACCTGATCTTTGAGATCGCCAACCTGATGATCGAGCAGATTCCGCATCACGATCCGGGCGACTGGCCGCTGCCGCAGGCCGCTATCGATCTGGCCGCGCGCGATCCGGCGCGCGAAGCGAACATTCCTGTCGTCGCGGCCGGTGCTTGACCCACCTAAAGGAGCACACAGCATGAAGATCGCGTTCGCCACCCAGGACAGGCAGTTCGTCGATGCGCATTTTGGCTGGGCGAGGAGCATCGTCACCTACGACGTCACACCGGACGGCTACCAGTTCGTCGAGGCGTTCGACTTTGGTGGCAAGCTCGAAGAGGACGGCGACGAGGACAAGCTCGCGCCCAAGCTCGAAGCCGTCAAGGATTGCGCGATCCTGTACGTCGCCGCAATCGGCGGCTCGGCCGCGGCTCGAGTGGTTGCGCTGAAGATTCACCCGATCAAGGTGCCGCGGCCCGAGTCCATCGAGGAGACTCTCGGCAAGTTGCAACAGGTGCTGAAGGGCACGCCGCCGCCGTGGCTGCGCAAGGCGCTGGCGAAGGATGGCGAACGTGTATACGACTTTGAAGACGATGAGGTATCCCATGGCTGAAACATCCGCAATTCCGTCCAAGGCCAGCGACGAAATGCTGCTGGTCGCACCGTTCGTGCAGCAGCTCGTCAAGCAGTTGCGCGCGCAGGACACCCACGGCGTGTGGGACGGAAAGACCGACCTGCAACTGCTCAAGCCGTACATCCACACGCCGGAGGAACGCCGCGCGATTCCGATCATGGGCGACCCCGACCCCGAAACGCTGTGGCGGCTCGAGCTTTTCTATAGCGCGATTGCGGTGGCGATCGAGCGTGAGACCGGCCAAATGGTTTCGCCGATGATGAAGATGAGCCACGAGGGCTTCGGCCGCATGGTGTTGATCGCGGGGCGGCTCGTTGTCGTCAACACGCAGTTGCGCGACGTACACCGGTTCGGCTTCGCTTCGCTGGAGAAGCTCGCCCAGGCGGGCGCAAAGCTTCTCGACGAAGCGGTCGAGGTGATCCGGATGTACCCCGCCGTCGCACAGTACGGCGCCTGAAGGAATCGCGAGGGGACCGAGACGATGAGCACCGATGCCGATGAACTCAAGGCGCACCTGAAGAAACTCAACGCGCAAGCGACCCGGGCGAAGTTGGACCTGCACGACCTCTCAGAGGAACTCCCGATCAACTGGGAGAACATTCTCGCTGTCGCCCAGCGCTGCCATGACGCCCACGCCGCGCTGATGGCAGCCCGCAAGGCTGCCGCTGCGGCAGCGGCCTGAACCAGCGAAGCCATGGAGCCACATCATGAGCGAGACCTTCAGCGTTACGCTGCCGAGCGGCGCCACCTGGACGCCGACGTTCGTCAACAGGCTCGACGAAGAAAAATGCATTGGTTGCGGACGTTGTTTCCGCGTCTGTCCGCGTGGCGTGCTGCAACTCGTCGGGCTTAACGAGGACGGCGCGCACATCGCACTGGACGGCGACGACGAAGACGACGACGAGTACGAGAAGAAGGTAATGATTATCGTGCATCGGGAACTGTGCGTCGGCTGCACCGCGTGCGCGAAGATCTGCCCGAAAAAGTGCTACACGCACGCGGCGGCCGTTCTCTGAGCGATGCCGCGATGGACGCCTATGCAACCCTGATGGCGTGTGCGGTGGATGCGGGCGATCCCACCGTGCTGGCACTGGCCGGCGTGCTGTCGAGCGGGTTCGAGCACCACGGCGTCGATGTGCTGCCGATGCGCGGACTGGACGCCGATCAGACGCGCCGAATGCTCGCGCGCTGGTTCCCGGGTGCCGGGCCGGCGCTCGGTCTTACGTGCGTCTTGTCGCCCGCCACGATGCCGCGTGACGACGAACTGGAAGACCTGGTGGCATTGCTCAATCACCATGCCGATCCGCGCGCCGGCCCGGCAGACGAGGCGAACTGCGTGGCCCATGCATTGGCCTGCGCGAGCCTCGGGCAAAACCACCTTTGGCAAGACCTGCTTCTGCCGTCGCGGCGCGAGTTGTCCGCATTGATCAGCCACTGGTTTCCGCGGCTGGCCGCGAAGAATACGCATGACATGAAGTGGAAGAAGTTCTTCTACAAGCAACTGTGCGAGCGCGAGGGCCTGTTTATCTGCAAGGCGCCGAGTTGTGGCGTCTGTTCGGACCACGCGCTTTGCTTTGGAGCGGAGTAGGCAGCACGCGTCGGTCACCGCTTCGATTGTGTCGCGTCGCGGGTGGCCGACTTCGTGGTCGAGTCCCGCGGCGGGCTGCTGTATTACGGCGAGCGGCATGCGCATCTGCAGGCGGGCTCCGGGCCGCCGTTGCTGCTTGACGAAGAGGGCCGCGAACCCTGGCTGATTCAACTTTGGCACGCGTTCGACGACGTCGGTTTCCCGCCCGCGCTGCGCGCCGACTTCTGGGGCTGGGCGAAGCCGCTGTCCGAGCATCGGCTGGCGCCGCACGCGCGTCATGCCGGCCGGACGCGCTACACGAACGACGCTGTGCGTAGCTGGTTTCTCACCCCGGCAGCGGGCGAACGGTTCGCGGGCCATGTCACGAGGCGCTCTCCATGAGACCCATGCCGCCTGCCGTTGCCGTAACGGTGCGATCCGAAGCGCAGCCCGTCATGAATCAGAACCGCGGCACATGCCTTCCCGACAGCAGTGCGAGCCTGTCGCTGGAGCGCGCGCGGGCACATGTCGCGAGCCTGCAGCACGAGTTGTTCGCGGTTGAGCAGGCGCTGCTCGACGACCGCGCATTGACGCGCGCATTGAGCGGGCGTCGATGGGTTTATGTGGGCGGGCGGCCAAGCATCAACGCCGTGCTGCGTGCGCTGGTGGAGGCGGCCGGAGGCGAGTTCGTTCATCACACCGGGACCATCGACGACGATAGCCGTGCCGAAGGCTTCGAGGCTTTGCTGTCAGGCGCCCACCGGGTGCTGTGCCCATTGGATCTGATCGACCCGGACTCGCTGGTCGCGCTGCGGCGATTGTGCGCGCGTCACCGCGCGCCGTGGTCCGCTTTGCGTTCGTCGAGCGTGACGAGCTTCATCGCGGGCGTGTTGCGGGCTCGGCCTGCCCAGCCGCACGGCGGCGTGGTCGCAGCGTCGCGCTTCTGCCTGAGGCATGGCTGACGTCGTCATGACTTTACGTACCGCGAGATGTGGGCGCAAAACTTGCCTTTGACGTGGCCTTTCCACGAGAGGGCCTGCCATGTCGGATTCCGCACAACGCTACGGCCTTTTCCTCAACGTCGAGAACCCCGACGGCGACGCGCGCGATGCGCTGACGCAAACCGTGCGTAATGCGCCGGCCGCCCAAACGTTCGGCTACCACGAGGTGTGGCTCGCCGACCATCGCTGGCATTAAGACATGAGGCGTCGACGTAACAGCGCCACCGACAGGAAGAACGGCAACACCGTGCAAATGCAGAGAGCGCCAGTATGCACGGCAACACTGCCCACCGGGCGTCCGAGCATCGCGGGACGGATAAGGTCGACGGAATGTGCGAGCGGCAAGAAGCGCGCTACGTCGCAAAAAACGGCAGGTAGCTTACTGATCGGGAAGATCACGCCGCTCAGGAGCACCATGGGCGTGAGAACGAGCGTTTGATAGAACACGAAGTAATCGTGACTGGGTGCAAGCGCCGTGAGGATCATCGCCAGACTCGCGAAGGCGAGGCCAGTCAGGGCGATGGCAGGCAATGCATAGAGAATGGATGACCACGCTGCATAACCCAGCACGGTGGCTACCACCATGACGGCGATGCCGGCAAAAAAGGCCCTGGTGGCGGCCCATGCCAGTTCACCGAGAACGATATCGCCGAGCGTGAGCCGTGTACACAGGATCGCTTCCCACATGCGCTGAACATGCATGCGAGAGAAAGCTGCGTAAATCGTTTCGAAGGTCGCGGAGGTCATCGCGCTCGTGGCGACCATACCCGCCGCGAGAAACGCGATATAAGACGCGCCGTCGACGCGACCTACCATTATCCCGAAACCAAAGCCGAGGCCGAACAGATAAATCATAGGATCGGCAAGGTTACCGAGAATCGAGGCAAACGCGACTTTTTTCCATGCCAGATAGTTGTGGCGCCACACTGCAACCCAGTTCCACACGTTCGCGGGCAGGGCCGCTGCATAAAACTCTCTCATCGTTTACTCCTTCATCCCGCGCCCGGTTAACTGCAAAAAGACATCCTCGAGATTTGCTGGACGCTGTAAAAGGCGCAGCGCCGCGCGCCCGCGCAACTGTACACACACCCGTTCCGGATCGGACACATAGCAGAAGAGGGTCTCACCACTGACCTCGATACGCTGCGCGTGCGGCGCGATCAACGCGCGCAGCTCATGCGGATTGCCGCCGTGGACCTCGACCACGTGGCTCCCGATCTGTTCTTCGATCAGCACGCGAGTCCCGCCTTCGGCGATCTTTCGCCCCTCCTCCAGCACACACAGTCGGTCGCACAACCGCTCGGCTTCTTCCATGAAATGGGTGGTCAAGAGGATCGTCTTGCCGCGCGCCAACAGGGAACGCAGGCTTTCCCAGATCAGGTGGCGCGCATGCGGGTCGAGACCCGTTGTAGGCTCGTCCATGACCAACAACTGTGGATCGTTGATCAGCGCGCGTGCCAGCATCAGCCGCCGCTTCATGCCGCCGGATAGTTCGGTGACGCGCGCATCGACCTTGCTTTCGAGGCAAGCGAATTCGAGCAGCGACGGCACGACCGCTTCAATTTCACGTGTGCTCATGCCGAAGTAGCGCCCAAACACCAGAAGGTTCTCGCGCACGGTGAACCCGGGCTCGAGGTTGTCGAATTGCGGCACCACGCCAATGCTCATACGTGCCGAGCGAGCGCGCGCCGGCACTGGCTCCCCGAGCACGATGATCTTGCCTGCGTCGGGCGGCGCCATGCCGAGAACCATACGCACCGTCGTGCTCTTGCCCGCGCCATTTGGCCCTAGCAGACCGAAGCACTCTCCAGGCGCGACGCTGAACGACAATCCGTCGACTACGATCTTGTCGCCATATGACTTCCTTACGCCGGTGAAGCTGATTGCTGCTTTGGACATGGAGATAAGAAGGAAAATTACGCACTCGTCTTAGAGAAAAAGAAGCCGTTCTGCTGCCGCGGCCCGATCGAAAACGCCCTGGTCGATGGAAGATCCTTGCCTGCCAAGCGAGAGAGTTACTGACAATGGAGTACCAGGATTTCGGTGAATGCACTGGCGTTGGGAAGACGACAATCGAGCCTTTGCGTGAGACGATCGCACTCAAGCGGACCAGTGCCGATGGTGGGCGGTGCTGGTTTGGCGCAATATTCGAGATCTATATGTAGGATTAACTAATTGTCATCGAATGCTTCGTCAGACGTCGCTAATGTTGAAGAATCACACGCGTGATCCTGCCGACGGTGCGGAGTCGCAGCTCTTGACGCTGAAGTCGCGTTCGGCTTTGTAGCCGGATTCGGAGTATCGACCTGTTTTTCACGAACGTTCGATGCGTTGCCTGCAGAGCCACGGGACAGCCAATCGCTATTGCTCAATGTACACAGCGCATAGACTTTCAGGGGGAGCAAGAGAAAGAGGTTGATGGGTGTGTGAAGAGAAAAGCCAAGAAATCGAATCTGGCGAGCGCGAACCGAAGCCACGCTACAGCGGATCATGGTCAATGATGCGATTATCAGGGCAGTCCACCACGGCACTGTCGCTGTCAATGCGAGCTGCGCGAGCCCCGCTAGAACCGATAAGGCGAGAAATAGCGAGCCCAGATTCAGTCCGATCACGTCCAGCGTAAGGTAGCGATCGAGACAGGGCAGTAGGCGCAGCGAAAGCAACGTGTCCCGATACGTACTGCGCGCCCAGCGCAGTTGTTGGCGCAGATACGCCCCCAGTCTGTCCGGAACCACTGTCGCCGCAATGGCGTCCGGAACGTACTCGGTGCGATAACCTGCCGCCAGCATGAGAATCGTGAGATGGCGGTCCTCGCCGAAGTCGCTTGGTTTCCCGCGAAAAAGTTGCGTCTCGTACTGATCTAGCAGCAAAAGGAGCGCGGACCGGCGGTACATGGTACACGGACCACAGCAACACATAACAGCGCCGAAGCGAGCCTGTGCGGCGCGTTCTTCGTTGCAAGCTAACCAGTACTCCATATCGATCAGACGGGTCAACCAGGTGTCGCTCCGGTTGCTGGCCGTCAACTGCCCCATGGCGGCGCCTATCGTCGCGTCTCGCATTGTCAATACGAGCTTCTTGACGACATCGGGCGCCAGCGTCGTGTCCGAGTCGACGTTAAGCACCAGTTCCCCGGATGAAGAGCGTATCGCGGCGATCTGTGCCTTGCGCTTTCCCATATTTTGGGGAAGCGTAATCAAGTTGAACCTCGGGTCGCGCGTGTAGGCATCGTATACCGGCCTCACGGCGTCGAGATTGCCAGAGCCGTCGTCGACCACATAGACGTTCAGGCATCCTGCATAGTCTTGAGCCGCGATGGACTCCAGGCACCTCCGAAGCGTGCGCGGGTCCTCGTTAAAGCACGGCACGATGACGTCCACGTCCAGCAGAAAGTTGGGGGCGGCGGCATTGGGCGACTTCAGCGGACCACTCGTCGGTAGGCCATGGAGGGCCTGTGCGCTTTTGTAAACAGTCGAGAGTAGTGTATACAATAAAACCGGGGCAGTGCTGATTGCGGCAATGGCATTCATAGATGTCGGTTTGTTCAGTGTGGTTGGGGTAGCGAGCTGATTACAAATCCGCTCTCATGCAGTGCTGGAATCAGGCGGGAATGCGCCATGAGGGTTTGGTCGCGCAGCCCAGCATGACTGCACCGTCCTGACTCGCCGGGAGGACATCCGTCGTGCAAGAGCACAATTGCGCCAGGCCGGACAGAGGCCAGCACTGCGCTGACAATCGCGTCCACGCCGGCGAGACCAGTCTCGCGGGTCTACCGACCAGTGGAGGGGCGCCGGACCAGCGCTCGCTGACGTAGTGAGCACTGCTTCGGTCCACATGCCATACGGCGCACGCATATACCGCAGCGAAGCATGGGGGCTCGCCATCCTGATGACCCTGCTTGCCGTTAGTATTTCCTGTTGTACTTCGGTGGGTTCGCATCTGGACAGGTCCGGATGAGTCATCGTGTGGTCTGCGACCTCGTGCCCTTCTGCGATCATCCGTCGGATCAGCTTCGGCTGGTCCGCTGCGTACGCGCCGATAACGCAGAATGTTGCCGGAACCCGGAATGGCCCGAGTAAATCGAGCAAATTCGGTATGAAAAAGGAATTGGTACTGTCGTCAAAGGTTAAGTAGACGTCGCGACATCCGGCGCGATCGTGGCACTCGTCGCGTGCCTCGGATACGCAATTGAGGGCCTTCACAGCTCTGGACCGTTTCGTTCAATTATCGAGCCAGTAGGCCGATCCGCGGTCGATAGTCCCAACCGAAAGGCTGCGACGGGCACGGCTCCGGTAAGCTTAGGTAGCGCGTCGAGAGATACATCTAAATGTATGGTCATCATGGAGACACGTCTAAACATTGTCGTACTACTTATAAATTTGAAGTATTCGATCAATCAACTTCGATTCCGATTTCCGCAACGAGAGGCTTCACTGTGCAACACAAAAATTGATTTGTAAAATCGATTGCGTTGATGCCTTGCATCTATAGCGTGGATATGTTGAGAAATGGGTTTTAAGGGTTTCGATCTAAATCTGCTCGTTGCGCTCGAGCGCATAGACCAATCCGCTGGCGTTAAGGGAGCTCCGTTTTTGGAGCGACCGACGATGCCGGCTCATCGGACAACCATGCGCAAAATCAAGGAAGGACTCCGCCTGAAGTGGGCATGCGATCTCACGCACCGCCAGCGTGCGGGGCGCCCTCAGCGTCGGTCTGGGGACGATCACGCAGTATCTTCAGCTTGCCGCAGCGGCAGGACTGGGCTGGGCGTCGGTCGAACATCTGGAAGTAGACGAGCTTGAGCGGCGCGTCCTGTCGCTCGCGTCGTCACCTTTGCGGTACTCGACTGCGAAAGTCATATCAGTATCTGGTCGTGGTCATGCGCAGATTGCTCTGTCACAAAGGATCATTTAGGCGCGACACGACAGGTAGAGCACACTTGCAATGATTATGACCGTTCCGAGTGCTACCTGTAGAGAAATGACCTCCCCCCAAATCAAATAGTCGAAAATGATTGCCCATACAATGCTAAGGTAACCAAATGAGGCGACGATTGGGGTGGCTACAGTCGCGACTGCGATCGTTAGCATAAGTTGCGCTACACCTGCAGTCAGCCCAAATAGAACCATGTACCCGAAATCCCTTAGATCTGGCGTTACCCAAGCGACGGGAAGTGACACTCCGCTAACAATCGTCGCTATGATTGTGTAATAGAAGACGATTGTCGCTGGCTCGTCAGTTCGCGAGAGTCTCTTGACTTGGATGACTGAACCGGCGCTAAACATAGCACTTAGCAGAATTAGAATCATTGCGCGCAGCGACGCGCCATTGGCGCTAAATGGTGAGGAGGCGACCGCGACTCCCACGAATCCGGACATCGACGCTATCGCCGTAGGTAGACGAAAACGCTCACCCAAGAACACGATCCCGAAAAAGCAGACAAAGATTGCTTCTGTCTCCTTCAGCGTTACAGCAGTTGATAAAGGCAGATATGGCACGCCGGCAATGAAAAATCCTACTGCGGCAAGCCCTGTGACGGCTCTGATGAAATGACCGCCTAAGCGATATATCGTGAGTTCCTTCCATTGAATGCGGCGAGTCCCGAACACGAACGCGGCGGGAATTAATCCGGATAGCATCCGAAAGAACATCATCTCGTTCGCCGGATATCTTGCCGGAATGAGCCTCGCAACCGCATTGCTTATTGCGAAGAGAAGAATCGCGTAGAACATGAACGCAATCCCGCGCAGCTTTCTAAATCGTGTGCGAAAAAGCCGATTTTCGGTTGCCAACTTGTAGCCAGACTGCTCCGATGTCTCAAAAGAATCGTGACTTATATGAGGATTTCCTAACGTGACACGATTCAAACCGACATACCGCAGAAAGCAGAATTTCGTTGTGCGCGTCATCACGAAAAGTTTTCTCATGTTGCGAAGGTCCCGCGAAAAAGGAGTGCCAGCGCGATCGCGTGTGGTAACGAAGCCCACACGGCGCATACCGGCTAACTGTCGGGGCCATTTCAGCGTGGACGGAATTGAGCCGCGTTACGGGACGTCGCGGTTTGTCGAAAAATCCCAGGTCGGATAGCTGTCTGCATGCAGCTTTCGCACCATGTCGGCCTCAAAGCTCGAAATCCCCGGTGAACGAACTTTTGGCGCATTTCGCGAAATTGCCTCGGCTGATATGGCCGACGTCGGATTCCCGACAGACGGCGCGCGGTTTGTCGCAAGCGGTGCCTTCGTGTCCCGTCCTGGCGCGCGATTGGGTCTGTAACACTTCACGACGGATGACCCAGTCGCGCAGCGTCGGCTACTACGCGACGACAAATGGAATGAACGCCCCTACGTACAGAGCGGGAGGCTCTATTGGAGGTGTTCGCGGGCCTACGGCACCAGGGCGCCAAATTGAAGATCATTGAGATGTATCCGTCAGCGGAACTCGTGTTGTAAGAAGCTCGCACCAACATACCTACGCGATCCGAGTGCCAAAACACCGTTTTGGCCTTATAACCTTTCCGCACAGATGATTGTTCAGCGGTGGTTAATACGCATTGCCTTACAAACACGTCGAGATTCGGACAGATCTAACTCAAGATGCTGGATTTGTAACGTTCGCGACATGATCTGCACTGGACGAGGAATCGCGTCTTGTTCTCCTCACCACATTAACCGGTATATGAGCCGTTTAAAAAGGTGGCCTCGTTCCGCGGTGGCACGTTCGTTGCGTGCCGTCGTCGTGCTAACGCACAACTACTGATCGGCGTTCAGCCTTGCATGACGTCGCAATATTGGGTGGCGTCACAGAAAACTTCTGTTTGTTTATGCGGAGAGGACATGCCATTAAGGTTTCCAGTTTCAATCATCGGTGCCGGAAATTGTGGATGCGCTTTCGCGGCCGATTTGGCTAGTCGTGGATTCGAAGTTCTCCTTTACGGGAAGCCAGATCATCGTCGTAATATTGATGCGATCCGAGCGAACGGTCGCTTGTTGGCTAGCATGGCTATCACGGGTGAGTTTTATCCGACTGTAACTACTGATATGGATGAGGCCGTAAACTTCTCGCGTTTTCTCGTGATTGCTGTTCCAGCATACGCGCATGACGATCTCATTGGTGATCTAAAAGGTTTCGATTTGAGTCGACATGTCATCATAGTCAATAATGCCAATTTCTTTTCCCCAATGGGTTCAAGAGAGCTAAACCCGCAGGCAGTTCTGGAGACAAATTCCTCGCCCTATGCGTCGTCGGTCAGGGACGGCGAAGTCCGGATCACTGGAATTAAGAATTGTTTGCCGATTGCTGCTTTTTCGAACGCCATGGATGAGAAACAGTTATCGCAAATCACCGCAATCTTTCCGGAAAGGCTCTTGTGGTGGGATAACATTTTCGCAATTGGAATGCAGTCGAATAATGGTGTCATCCATCCTGTCGGGGGTATTTTAAATACGGGATGGATAGAAAGTACAAAAGGAGATTTTTTCTTCTATCGTGACGGGATCTCACCCTCTGTCGGAAGGGTCATAGAGGCGTTGGACAATGAGCGATTGAAAATCGGAGAGGCTTTCGGTTTTCGACTGCCGACAGTCCTCGAGGAAATGATCGGCTTTTACGGCGGAGATTGTGCCAACTTCTCCGATTTCGCTTTCCAATCGAAAACTCATAACTCCACGAAGGTCAAAACGCCTAATCGTATGCAACATAGATATATATGTGAAGATATTCCATATATCCTGGTCCCGTGGTACGAACTCGGCGCCAGAGTGGGCATAGAGTCTCGGGCAATCAAAGCCGTGATTGAAATCGCTTCCTCCATCAACGGCGTTAACTATTTTCAAACTGGCCGTAATCTGAAGCGCCTCGGTGTAGACCACATGTCGAAGGCGGAGCTTTTGCGATTCGTAGATAGCGCGACTTTCCGATTGCCGTTAGCTTCGGCTACCAAGAAGTGACCGGATCCATCGGGTAACTTGAATCGCCTTCGGAATCGTGGAGGCCGCCTGGTTTAAGTCGATACCGGCTGCAACAGTATTGTTGAATTGCCGGTAGTAGTTTGCTTCAGCATCGTCAGGCGGGGCGGGATATGGTTGAGCCGTTCCATCACCCTATGGCAGTTGGGCGCCGAAGAAAGGGCCGACGCAGGCACGCGCTGATGCGACGAACGCGCGCCTACATGTGCAAGCGCAAACACACTCGCAGGAGATCACCGCGGAGGGCCGGCATGTGGGTGCGCTTGTGAGGACGCTCTCCGCTTCTGTAGGAACCGGGCTGGCGCAAGGCGCCGCCCAACAGGTTCGCTCGGAACGTGGACGAACGCCAATCGAGCGATATCTGGCCCGGTTTAGAATTTATGACGCAGGCCGACGCGCGCAACCACCTGATTGCGATTCGACGATACGTCATCGGCCACCGGCACAAAGGCGAAGTCGAGGGCGCTGCCAGTACGGTCACCACCGACGTGCTGATACGCACTCTGTACATAGACGTCCGTGCGCTTTGACAGTGAGTAATCAGCCATCAGCCCCGCAGTTTCGTAATTCGGCTGTAGCTTTCCAGTGGTGGCGTTGAAACCGCTCAGGGTGTACGTATACATCGCCCCGACGAAGAAGGCTGGCGTGAACTGGTACTTGCCGTTGATTTCGAAATTCTGGTAACGCAGGTTGGAAAGCGTGCCCGAGGCTGGCGTAATCTTGCCGACGTATCCCGAAGACACCGGATCGGCGACGAAGGTATTCGAATACGAGATGCCCACGTTGGCCGAACCAAACGTGTAGGTTGCCCCCGCGCCGAAGATGCGCAGCTTGTTCCCCAGAAAATTTTCATCCGCAGCGGGATTGTTCCCGATTGCACCACCGGCGGTGGACGACTGGTTGTTCGCCTGCAGATAGGCGGCTTCCAGCAGCAGGCCGCCTATGACGTATTGGACGCCCATGCTGTACGCGCGATTGTTGGCGAAGTTGGTGTCGTTGCTAAAGCTGTACGTGCCGCCAAATTTAAAGCCGGCAATCTCGGGGCTTGTGTACTTGACAGTATTGTTGACACGGAAGGTGTTGTCCGTGTTGTCATTGTCGTACGGATGGGAGAACATGCCCCCGCCCCATGTGCCATTCGCCGTCGTTTGAGCCAGATAGTTGACGACGGAGTCGTACTGTCGACCGAGAGTAACCGTCCCGTATTGGTTGGATGCGACGCCGACCCACGCCTGTCGCCCAAACATCAGGCCACCCTGACCGAGCTTGCCATTATTGACATTAAAGCCGCTCTCCAACTGGAAAACTGCCTTGAGACCGCCGCCGAGATCCTCCGCTCCCTTCAAGCCCCAACGACTCCCTTGGACCGTACCGCTCTGGAGCTCGAACAGCTTGTCGCCACCGACGTTATTCGTATAGTTGATTCCTTCATCGATCAGACCGTAGAGCGTCACCGTGCTTTGGGCCATTGCGGGAGCTGCGGCGGCTGACATCACGAAAGCTGCAAAAATTTTGATTTTCATTGAGGTCTCCAAACCTTATATTGTGGGTCTCGATGCTTTTTTATGCGCAACCCTGGGTCGGGCACGCGGTCTGTTTTGCTGGGCAGTTGACGTCGATTAACTGCCGTAAATGTCGAACGTGAAGTACTTCTTTGCAATTCGGTTATACGTCCCGTCCTTGCGGAGACTGTCGATCGCACCGTTGATTGCTTCGAGCAGGGCCCTGTCACGCTTTCTCACACCGATGCTGACGCCGGGACCGAAGATGGCGGCGTCGTGGACGGCCGGACCTCGCGCGAAACCGAAATCACGACCCTGCCCAGATCGATGTCAAATCCAACGAGCTCGCCACTCGAGGTTGTCGACTCAATTGGCGGGTAAGCGCTGTCGACTCCGAATCAAGTTCCTTTCCATCGTACGCGAATGCCGCAACTGGAATGGACGTTGCGCACAGGGCGACCAGCAGCGTTTTAGTCTTCATTTTGGTTTCTCATAAACTCCAGGTCGGATTTGCGTCATAGTACTTCTGCTTCTATCGCGTCGGTGGCGTCGGACTCGGACGCCCATCGAGCGCCGCGCCGGATGTAATGGCATCTAGGTTGGAACGGCATAGCCGTCGACCACAAGCCTCTTGAGGGTGTCGATTTGAAGCGGTCCAATCTCGGGAAGAATGTCGTTGTCCGCCACAAAGTCCCGACCGTAACAAGCGCCGAGAATTACCACGCCGCCCTCGTGCAAGGGTGCTCTCACCCCAGCCAGTTCGGCGAGTCGAAGCGTCGGTACCAACCCGAACGGCACGTCTTCGAGCACGTAGCGCGTGGCGATGTCTCTCGGGCCGAGCGGATCACTCCCTTGCCGGACCAGTTGCTCCGATATTGCCGAAAGTGAGTCACCAACCACGCCAAAGGACAGCCTGCAATGATCAAAGGTCGTTCTCACTGACTTTCCGAATGCTGCTGCGATGGTAAGTCTCTCTTGGTCTAGAGCCTCAAGGAGCCTCCCGACTGTCGGTGTCAGATTGGAGTTTTGGCTCCAGCTTTCGCCCTTCTCAATACGGGTCAAGTTGGCTAGCGCAATACCCATGTGATCTTGCGGATTAATGTTGCTGAGCGTCAGCGTCAGCATGTCGTCCTTCAGTGCGAACCGGTCTCCGAAGAGTGAAACGCAAGTGGTATGAATCCGGTGGATGTGGCGGCTTGGAAATGCGGCCATGTCGACCTTGGCGCGGATCGTGCCTACCGTGATAGCTCTCGCAGACTGAGTCTTGCACGTTAGCACCGTGGTGCTCCACGCTGCTATGGGGATGACGAGCCCCCGCGCCGCAAGGCGCTGGGAAATGTAGAGAGCGGCAAATGAAAGATGAGCGCTGATGATTACGCTATGGTGTGCGCGGATATGAGGGATGATGCTGTCGAGGACGAATCGGTATCCGTAGGCCGGCAATGCCAAAATAATGACATCGGCGTCGCCAACATCTTCCGCTTTCCCGCAGACTTCCAAGTAGAACTCTCCCTCGACCGCTCCCTTCACGTGAAGGGGGAGTCCAGCAACGAAGTCTGCAGTCCGGGCTCCCGATGGAGACCAAACTTTCGGTTTATGTCCATTCTGTATGAGATACGCCGCATAACCCAAAGCGATTGCGCCGGCTCCCACGATTGTCACTTGCATCTACCTTTTACCTTGGAATAGTCCACTGGCCGTGCACGACCTGGGCGGTTATGTACTAAATTTCTCAGCCCAAGCCCGAACCCATCGTCTTTAGGAGAGGGCAAACGAAACGTTACGTAGACGTTCTTCGCATATGAGATAGCATCGATCTGCAAAACTACATTGAGTGTGGTGGGTTTTGGTGCTCAATGCGATGCTCTTACGTGCGAAAACACTATCGGTTGCAAGACAAGCGTTTGTCCTCGTAAAGGCTTTTATTGGCTGCATCAAACTGCGGCAGAAAAGGCAAGTTCCGTCTTATCCAGTGAGAAGCAAAGCTAATGGAGCTCAGAATAGAGAGGCAAAAATCTCGTGTCAAAGTCCGGTTTGATCGTGGATGTATTCTGGGAGGTTATGGGTGCGGAGTTGCCTTTAGGGAAGCGAGCAACTCAGGCAGTTCACCTCGCACCTTTGCTCCAAGCCATTTGTCTTCATCGTTTCAGCAACCTCTGCAGCTTCGTGATCTCCCGCGCTGGACGTCGAGATCAGTGCATCATTCGGTACGCTGCGCGTGGAAAGGGGCTTCGGTCCCGGACAAAAACGGCGTCCCGTCCGTAGTGCACCGACATATCCTCGCCTTTTTCCGGCGTTATGCAGAGACGATGTACTCGCCAATAGACCCTGCATTTTGTTAAATGCTCGGGAGAAAGCAATGCAGCGCTATAACCTTCTGGAATGTTGACGTTTGAAAATCGGACTTTGATTTTTCGACGAGACGCGCCTAACATGTCTCGTCACTCGAGTGAGCATCGGGAGGGTTGGCAGTAGCATCAGCGCACAATTGTTATTAAGGACGGTCGGGCGTCGCAGATCGGCGTAGATGTTGCCAGAGGTGGTCGGGTTCGGGTTACTTGCGAAAAAAAGCGGCATTCCGATTTTTCACGGCAAGTACTCGCATGCTCATTGACAAAGCTTCGAGTCCCCTTGGAGACGTTACGACCCGTCCGTCGTATCCGTGGCGACGACCAAGGGCTTCCATCGGATCCCTGGGCGGTCGCACGCGGTGCAATCATTTTGAACATGGATTTGTGCGTTACGCACGTTTGGTCGGTCACATAATTCTGGAACGTCATGAACAATCCTCCGCCTGATGACGAGCTTTCTCTGCAGCAAAGCACGATTCATCGTATTGCATCTTATGTCGTCGAAGCTCGCGGTAGGCGGGTGTCCGGGGTTGCCAGGGAATCTGCGCTAAAACGCATCCTCGACCTCTTATGCGCGGTGGGGGCAGGGGCTAGCGAGCCAGGTGCTGTCGCGATTCGCGCGACAGCATGTAAATATCTGGGATCGGGCGATATACCGATGTGGTTCACGGGAACGGGCAGTTCGGTCGTCGGTGCTGCGTGGGCGAATAGCGCGGCTGCGTCGATGCTAGATCTCGACGACGGGCATCGACGCGCGCGCGGGCACCCGGGCGCGGCGGTCATTCCGGTGGCCTTTGCGGTTGCGGCTGAAATGGGAGCCGGGCTGGAAGATTTGATTGCGTCAATTGTCATCGGTTATGAAGTCGGCGTATCGATCGCTGCGGCCCGTACAACATACGGTACGACAGGTACGTGGTCATCCTACGCAGTTGTCGCAACTGCCGCGGCCTTGAGGTGTGCCTCGTGTAGTGTAGTCGAGCATGCGTTGGCTATCGCAGGCGAAAGCGCGCCCAATTCGTCGTTCATGAGCGCGCCACCGCTCTCCTTCCCAACACCGGAGAGCAGCGACATTAAGGAAGGCATACCATGGTCCGTAGTGACCGGGATGCTCGCGCTCGATCTCGCAGAAGGCGGGTTCACCGGTCCCCGGAACATACTTGACAGCGGTCTGCTCTATAGGTTTGCCGACGTATCGCCCCTCGGGGAGTCTCTGCATATCTGCAACGCCTACTACAAGCTTTATTGCTGCTGCCGGCACGTTCACCCGCCCTTGGAAGCCACCCTGAGGCTGATCGAGCAATATCGACTCGACGCGAAGGCGATTGAGGCGATCGACATCGAGACGTACGGCGGCGCGCTGCGCATCGCGAATCAGACCTGCCCAGCTACCCTTGTTGACGTTCAGTACAGCATCCCTTATTGCGTGGCCCTCGCCGCCCTTGCGGGACGAGAGTCGCTTTTGCCCCTCACGATAGACTGCTTAACTTACGAGGGAGTGAGCGCACTCGCCAACAAGGTCTCGCTAACGGTCGACGCCGAAATTGATAAACAATTCCCTGCCAGAACACTCGCGCGAGTCACAATCGTGTGCGGGGGACGTCGGTATGTATCGGAGGTTACCGAGCCACGCGGCGAAGCCGGTGACTCCCTCTCTTGGGAAGAACTCAAGGCAAAGTACGTTGCGGCGACGCGGTTTCACGCCACTGGTGCGCAGCAGGAGCAACTGCTCGCCGCGGTTGAAGAACTGCGCTCAAAAGCTGACTTGGAGCCGTTAAAGGCCTGTATGAGTACTTCGTTCGAAAATAGTATTGCGCGTGCCGAATGCCTAAGAAGCTCTAGTAATATGATTTTTGGGGGGGGATAACTTCAAGCATTGAGGTTAGCCTCATCATCGTTTCGGTGATGAGACGCGCGTATCGGCCGGTGGCTTACTACGCTTCGCGCAACTCAATAGGCAAGACCCGCACGCAATCTCAAGGACATCCTCACGCGCCTGCCCACGAGGGCCAGCCCATCGCCGCATTATTGCCGCATCGCTGGCAGGCCGAGGCAAGCCAGCGCCTACCTCGCCCGTCAAGAGATCATTGGTCGCTTATGACATTGGTAGTCAAATTGCGGGCGCCCTGCCTATCGGCCGAAGGCAAACGAAAACCTTGGAACAATTTCGACCGTCAAGCGATCGTTAAATTCGATCGAAGAGTAAAAGGGGCTCGATCACGGAAGGTTCTGTGATGCGTTGGCGCCTGGAGACGGCCATTTTCGGAGGGGTGCGGCGGTCTCCTTGACATCAGAATGCTCGCATTGCGTATGCGGTGCAAATTGTGCCAAATCCAGAACGGGCACGCGACCGAAGTCTTGGGGCGCAACCTCAACATGCGCTCGTGCGACCCGCAAACGTACCCGATGTAACGCAAGGTGGTATAACCCGGAGGAATACCATCGTGTCTCAACTCGACTTTGACACCCAATTTGGGCATACGTATTCTGAGCTTATCCGCAATCGCTGGGCGCTGAGACGGGCGTAAATCGAGCGAACGACCGGCCGGCCGCCTTTTTTCGTCCGTCGAGTGTGCTTGGCGCTTCCATCGCGTTCATTGCAGGTCCGACAGCGCAAGGCAGTACAACGTTTAATTAATATCTATAACGATAATTCTTCTCAGGTTGACGTAAATGTCAAACCTGAGATGTTCAGTCATGAGGAGATGAGATGAAGGTGGCTAATGCACTTCGATCGGCGTACCAATCTGCGAGTTACGCCTTGTCAATGACCCCAGAGGCGGGCGGGACCACGATCGGCATGGTGGGCCATAAAACACCGGCTCTCGTAGCCGATGGCATATACAAAAGTTACGGCGTTCACGAAGTGCTCAAAGGGGTCTCGCTTCAGGCTGAGCGGGGCGACGTGATCTCGTTAATTGGTAGTTCTGGGTCGGGAAAAAGTACGTTTTTGCGATGCATGAATCTCCTTGAGATCCCTACCAGAGGCCGCATCGCGGTGGGGCAGCGCGAGATCAGCGTGGAAACCGACGCAACCGGTCGCGTCGTCGGGATGGATCGCAAGAAAGTTGACCAGATGCGCACGCAACTCGGTATGGTCTTCCAGGGCTTCAATTTGTGGTCCCATATGACCGTGCTGCAAAATGTGATGGAAGGGCCAGTCCATGTGCTGAAGCTGCCAAAGAACGAAGCGCGCGATAGGGCAATGGATTTCCTTGGGAAAGTTGGCGTTGCGGACAAGCACGCGTGTTACCCATCCGAGTTGTCTGGTGGGCAGCAGCAACGAGTAAGCATCGCGCGTGCGCTCGCGATGCAACCGGCTGCGCTCCTTTTCGACGAGCCGACCTCCGCACTCGATCCCGAATTAGTGGGAGAAGTGCTGAAAGTCATCAGGAAGTTGGCGGAAGAGGGGCGCACGATGATAGTCGTGACTCATGAGATGGGTTTTGCTCGTGATGTCTCCAACAAGATGATCTTTCTTGAAAGGGGACGCATTGAGGAAGAAGGGACGCCAGAAGAGGTTTTCAAAAATCCAGCATCGCCGAGATGTCGTGAATTTCTCTCGCGTGTACTTTGACTGACTTAAAACGCGATATTGAAATTCCGAGAATCGGAAAACGAAGAAGATAGGACATAGTCCAGGAGATGCTCATGAAGTTCCTGAAAATCGGCGCGCTTATTGGAATGCTGTCTGCTGCATTGATGCTCTGCGACCCTGTTATGGCCAAGGAGTACAAGAGAATCACGATTGGTACCGAAGCGTCGTATGCCCCGTATGCCTTCAAGGACAAGAGCGGCAAGATGGTTGGCTTTGAGATCGATGTAGCTAGCGACTTGTGCCGACGGATGGGATTGCACTGCGAAATCGTCGATCAGGCCTATGACAGCCTAATTCCCTCTCTCTTGTCCGGTCGGTTCGATTCAATTATGGCTGCAATAGGGATCACACCTGCCCGAGAAAAGGTTATCTCATTTTCCAGGCCGTACGTAACCACTCCGATGGTTTTCGTCACCACATCGGCGAGCGATCTAACCGCTCTCAAAATATCGCCATCAAATCTGAATTTAGACAAATTTGATGCTGATGAGGAGTCAGCGATAAAAAAAATCACCTCCGCTCTGAAGGGAAAAACCGTTGGGGTACAGGTGGGCAGCAACTTCGAGACATTCATGAAGAAGTTCATGCCGAGCGTGAGAGTTTCGACATATGACACCACGGATGACATGATGCTCGACTTGACGGCGGGGAGAATTGATGCGGGAATGGTTTCCTTCAATTTCCTCAAGCCGTTGATGGACAAGCCCGACGGCAAGAACCTGCGGACATTTGGCCCTAGTATGACGAACGGGCCGTTCGGCAGCCGAGTGGCCGTTGGATTTCGCAAAAATGACGATCAACTACGTGCGATGTTCGACAAGGCGATCGGGGAAGCAATTTCGGATGGCAGCCTGCGCAGACTTGCCATCAAGTGGTTCGGCTTCGACAATTCGCCGAAGGAATAGGTAAGTGAATACGGTCGTTTATGCATAGCCGAACTCAATTTGATGGGGAATGAAAGTGGATATTTCAGTGCTCGCATGGGGAAGCACAGCGTGGGTTGATGAATTTGCGCGTGGCACCCTTATGACCGTTGCCGTCGCGGTGTGTTCATTTCCCGTCGGCATTTTGCTCGGCTCGGTTTTTGCCGCGGCAAAACTCTCTCGCTTCAGTTTGCTGCGTTTTCTAGCTGACGTCTATACGACGGTCGTACGCGGAATTCCCGAGCTGCTGATAATTTTTCTGGTGTTCTTTGGTGGGGATACGTTGCTCCGCTATGTCGCGAACGCTGTTTTCGGCTTCGAAGGTTATATAGAACTGCCCGTGTTCGCAGTCGGTGTGCTCTGCATCGGCATCAGTGCCGGCGCCTATGCGACAGAGGTCATACGGGCGGCGGTCATAGCCATTCCAACAGGACAAATCGAAGCGGCAGTGGCAATGGGATTGGAGCGGGCAGTGCTACTTCGTCGGATTCTTATCCCACAGGCCGCGAGATTCGCCTTGCCCGGTCTGGGGAATGTCTGGCAACTGGCGTTAAAGGATACCTCGCTCATTTCCGTTGTTGGGTTGGTTGAAATCATGCGCACAGCTGCCATCGGAGCTGGATCTTTCAAAGAACCGTTCACGTTTTATCTGGTCGCCTTCGTGATTTTCCTTTTGCTTTCTTCGATTTCTAACCAGGGATTTCTGAGAGCAGAGAAGTGGGCTAACCGCGGCGTAAGGAGTCGATGATGGATTTTCAGCTGATATATGAGTCGTTTCCCAAGCTTCTTGCGGCGGTTCCTGCGACCGTCGCATTGGCTTCCGTGTCGCTTTTTGTTGGTTTTCTGCTTGCGGTCCCAGTTGCATTGGCTCGGCTTTCACACAGTAGAATTTTGGCTTCTCTCGGTTATGGTTACGTATATGTAGTGCGGTCCACGCCGCTTCTGGTGCAAATGTTCCTGATTTATTACGGATCGGGGCAGTTTAGAATTGTCTTGGAACACCTCGGCCTGTGGGCGCTATTTCGCGATGCATGGTTTTGTGCGATTTTAGCTCTGTCGCTGAACACTGCGGCATACACCAGCGAAATCATTCGTGGTGGTGTTCAGTCAGTACCATGGGGACAAATTGAAGCGGCGCGGTCAATTGGCATGTCGAGCGTCCTTTTATTCCGCAGAATTGTCTTCCCGATTGCAATGCGGCAAGCACTCCCAGCTTATGGAAGTGAACTTATGATTATGATCAAGTCAACGTCACTTGCGTCGACAATCACCATAGTCGAAGTGACAGGAGTGGCTAAGCAAATCATCTCTGAAAGCTACCGCCCCCTAGAGGTATTTTTGATAGCTGGCTGCATATATCTCAGCATGAACTTTCTTATCAGCAGAGTTATATTCATGATCGAAAGGCGGATTAGTCCGAAGAGACGCGATCGCGGCACGTTCGGATCTTCTGCTGCAGCGGCTATGCATTAAGCACTTCGGTACGGTGTCCGTCGCCCATGAACGCATCAACAGTTCGACGACGTAGAAGTGGCCTGACGGCACGAACCGACATTGTCCCGTTATGGGCGGCTCCGTCCGGGTACACGAGGGTAATTGGCCCTTGTGTACAGCTTTTTTCTCATGGCCGACGGCTTGATGTTTGAAGAGTGTCCGGCTGCGTCGATTATGGCAGGCCGACAGCAAAGCTGGATCGTGGGCGGACATTGCGGTGTTGCGCATTAAAGTGTCACTTGCAGCCAACTATCAAGTTCGAAATGTTCAATTGATGTTATCGAGGCATTATGACGACTAATGTAATCGAGGACGAGCGTTATCCCCAAGGCGGGATCGTCCAAAAATTTTCCGCTTATATCGTGGAGGCGCGGGAAAATCGAGCTCCAGAAGAGTCGCTGGAATTCGCACTCAAATGTATCCTGGATCTGCTCAGTGCTGTTGGCGCTGGAGTTGGGCAGGCGGGAGCCGTTGCGATCCGAAAGACGGCTCACGAAACGCGACCTCTTGGCGACATTCCTATTTGGTTCACGGGAGAGACCAGTTCCGTCATTGGAGCTGCTTGGGCAAACAGTGCCGCCGGTTCTGCGCTAGATCTCGACGATGACACGCCGGCATCTCGGGGCCATCCTGGAGCTGCCGTCATTCCAACAGCCATTGCCGTCGCCAAAGAGACGAAAGCCACCTTGGGAGAGCTATTAAATGCGATTGTCATCGGTTATGAAGTGGGTACAGCGATTAGCGCTGCGCGCGCCTACGGAAGTAGTGGTACGTGGGCGCCTTATGCGGTCGTCGCAACGGCTGCGGCGCTTCGCCGGTCCTCCCGCGAGGTGATTGACCACGCTTTGGCGATTGCTGGGGAAAGTGCACCCAATCAGTCGTTGGCGAGCGCTCCCGCTCCCCGAAAACCGCATCCCGAGCCAAACCATGTCAAGGAGGGCATCACGTGGGCTGTCGTGACCGGCTTGGAGTCGCTTGCATCAGCGCAGAACGGATTTCACGGCGCCCGCAATATCTTGGACGCAACGCGTTACTACAATTTTCCGAACGATCTAGACCTCGGTTCCTACCAGTACATTCGCACGACGGGCTTTAAGCCGTATTGCTGTTGCAGGCATCTACACGGTGCGCTTGATGCATTAATCGAGCTGATCAAAGAACATCGGTTAGTGGGTCGAAATATCGACAGGATTGAGGTCGAAACATACGGACCGGCCTTACGCATTTCGAACTGGAAAGAACCTCGAGATATAATGGATGTTCAGTATAGTCATCCATACTGTCTCGCGTTGGTCGCGTACTACGGTCACGAGGCTCTGTTGCCACTGACTGGCGATGTCCTAAACAATCCCTCTGTCACTGCGCTTTCACACAAGGTGGAGCTTTCGCTAAGTCCGGAGCTGGACAAGATCTATGCGGAAAGCGGCATGCTGCCGGCCCGTGTCACGGTCACATGCGGGGATCAGCGCTTTGTTTCACCTGTTACCTTCCCGAAGGATAACGGTCTTCCGTGGGATAAACTCGAGGATAAGTTTCGACAGGCCACGCGTTTCGTTGCCACTCCCGAGCAGCAGAACATTGTGGTCGGGGCCATTTCGGACGCCAGACGAGGCGACATGCGTGGTTTGACGGAAAGCTTGTCGGAGATCCAGTTCGTTTAAGAACGGTATTTGTGTAGCCCGCGTAGTTCGGAAACTCATCGGTCATCGATGTAAGAAATGACAAAAATGTCTCCGCTTGTTGAGGATCGTCCGCAAGCTGTGGCTACCGTTGCATACAGCGAGCGAGTTGCATTGTCCACCCGGAATCCAAGGAGCCGAAAATGGGTTGCATATGGAAGTGACTGCTAGCAGGGACGCTCAGCGGTGCCGGGTAAACGCTGCGACCGTCGGAACAAGCGTTCTTCACAGCCTCAAAAGGACAGATCGGCGACGCGGGCTACATCGGCGTAGACAAGCGCAAGGAAACCAAGAGGCTCGTTTACGAGCCAAATTCACCGAAATGAGCGCCGATTCGATTCGTTATCCGGAAATTTCGATGCCTGTTCTTCTGCATGCCGAACGGGCCGCACATTAATCAGCATTTTCCTAGTCTAGGAATGACATTAGAAAAAGCAGCCGGCATATGAAAAGACAACTTCAACTACGGCAGATAGAGGCATTTAAAGCTCTCATCGAGCAAGGCACGGTGAGTCGAGCGGCCGAGGTTCTTCATGTGACCCAACCTGCCGTGAGCAAACTGCTAGTCCACCTTGAGGAGGAGACAGGTCTTCTACTGTTCGAACGAGTTAAAGGCCGACTAACTGCGACGGCACAAGGCATGCGCTTGTACGGTGAAGTCGATCGAGTATTTGCTGGTCTAAGACAAATTGAAGAGGCGATCGCAATCATCCGGCGGAAGGACATGAGTCACTTTGCTATCGGAGTGCTTCCGGAATTATCCGGATCATTCATCAGGCGGGCGACGATGATGTTCCTCTCTCGGTGTCCAGACGTTCGTCCGACGATCCATATGCGAGCGTCCAACATTGTGTCGGATCGCGTCGCCACGCGTCAGATGGACGTTGGATTCACAACGAGCTTGATGAGCAGCCCAAATTCGGTGGTGACGCCTATCATGGAGAGCCCGTTAGTTTGCATCATGCCAAAAGGACACCCGCTGAGCCAACTTGAATTTATCACCCCCGAGCATATTGAGGGAATCCCTTTTATCGGATATGCGGCAGATAACCGGACGACTAGTGCTTTCAATGACGCTATCCGTTCCTACGGCGTCGACCTCAACGTCGTGTTAGAAAGCGAAACTACGCCCACTCTGTGTGAATTCGTCTCGGCGGGACTGGGGATTTCCTTGGTGCATCCCCTATCTGTCATCGACATGAGCTGTCGCTTGGATATCAGGCGGTTCAAGCCCGATATTCCCGAGTATTTTCATTTCTGTCATGCGAGATTGGCGAAAAACATCGAGCGTGTTCAGGAGTATGAACGATGCGCTAAACAGGTTGCGGAAGAGGCGTGGACGGAGATATTCGGTGAGTCGGCGACAAAGCAAACCTAGCAGAACGCTGAGATTGATCATCGTACTGGTGAGTTCACCAAATAGTGCGGGATGCCTTATGCGGGCATGAAGACGAAGCGTTCGCGAGAAGACAGATTGAGGGCGCTCAGACCTGGCAAACATGACCGCCGGCCGGGCAGTGGCTGATTGAATCATGACCTTGCCCCTGTTTGGCGAATCCCATAGCTGAGAGATTTGCGCGGCTCGCCCCTCTTGGGCGGCGAACCAGTTTTCTCGAACGTCATGCGGCTGACGTACTCGAGCGTCGAGTGTGGTCGGCGCGAATTATACAACGCCGTACGCTTGCATTATGCGTTGGGACCAATCATGGAGTGTGGCGTCTCGTTGCTGGGTTTGGGGCTTCTGTGAGCGCCCGTGCTGCCGAGATTGTTGTCGTGATGGAAGCGGTCGTCGCACTCTATTCTCGTAATTCCATGGGCACGCGTGGTTTAGCGTGTCGTCCGCGCTGGTTTGTTTGCCTGAGAGTCGGCTCGTGCGCTCAGCGATGGCTACCGCCTCGTTGAAGAATCTGGTGAGCGAGCGTTGCTCGAGAAATCGCTCGCCGTTTTTTCGTGGAGTTCTATCGCCTACCGGGGGGCGCCCGCGTTTTGGACCATAACCGCTGAGAATACCTCGTACTTGAAATTCGACTTTGACGCCTTGCTGCGACGATCATAGAGTTAACCCAAATCATTCAGGAAAAGAGGCGGGCTTGATACGCGAAAACCATGACGTCATCATAGTTGGCGGCGGTGTTGTCGGCTGCGCATTGGCGCACGGGATGCTGGGGCGAGGCAAGCGTGCGCTTGTGCTCGACGGGGGTGATTGCGACCCGCGCGCGTCGAAAGCGAATTTCGGTCTTGTCGGCGCATACGGGAAGGGATATGGCGCGCCCCGCTACCAGCAGCTGTCACGCGAGAGCGTCGCACTTTGGTCCGTTTTCGCAACAGCGCTGCACGATGAAACTGGCATTGATGTCGAGTATGAAAACGATGGCTGCTTGCGCTTTTGCCTAAGTGAAGCGGATTTTGAAGAGGAAGCCGAATTCCTCGCGAGCTGGAATGCGCAAAGCCCGAAAATCGACCCGTGTTCGCGCATGATCGATCGATCGGTATTAGAAAGGCTGCTGCCTGGTACACGGCTCGGGCGGGAAGTGGTGGGGGCTGGAATTGGCGTTGCCGATGGCCATTGCAATCCGCTTAAGCTGTTGCGGGCGCTGCAGCAAGCCATTGAGTTACGTGGCGGCACTCTAGCTGGCAATCACACGGTGTCGAAGATTGAGCCATGTCCTGACGGTAGTTTTCGTGTTCATGTGCAAACCTCGACAGGTCCGCGTTGTTTCGAAACGGGACAGTTGATCATTGCGGCCGGGCTTGGTTCCACAGCCCTGGGGGCAATGGTGGCGCTCGACGTCCCGTTGCGTCCCCAGCGTGGCCAGCTGCTGGTCACTGAACGGCTCGACCCAATTCTGCGCCTCCCCGCTAGCGGCATTCGCCAGACTCGCGACGGTACAGTAATGATAGGTGTAAGTCATGAGGAAGTCGGTATGGATCTCGGTACTACTACCTTCACCGCCGCCAAGATGACAAAGCGAGCCCTACGAATTTTGCCGGACCTTGCTATGGCTCGCCTTGTTAGGCATTGGGCATGTCTGCGCATCATCACCCCGGACGGGCATCCTGTGTACGCACAATCTTCAACGTATCCTGGTGCTTGGATCGCGCTCTGTCATTCCGGCATCACCCTCGCGGCGGTTCATGCTGGACCAGTTGCGGATGCTCTCGCGCGCAACGTACTGCCAGAAAACTTCGAGTTCTTCCATCATAGGCGCTTTGATGTTTCGCAAGTTATCTAGTCCCGCCGAGGACGCCGTGGTCACGGTATCGATCGACGGCAGGCGTGTGAACGCCGAGCGAGGCGAATCCGTGGCGGCAGTCCTCGTGCGCGAGGACAACCCCGTCGCTCGCACCACGCCGCGAAGCGGCAGTCCACGCGGACCTTTTTGCATGATGGGTGTGTGCTTCGAATGCCTTGCTGTCGTCGATGGTGTAGCGTCCACGCAGACCTGTCTGACGATCGTGCGCGACGGGATGCGCATCCAACGCCAACACGGTCGCCGCAATCTCAGTGAGGCGATCGCTGAGTCAGAAGACGGTGGTGGCGATCTTCCTAGTGGTGAGGTGCATTTGTGATGCGAACGTTCGATATTCTGATTGTAGGTGCAGGACCTGCCGGCATGAGCGCCGCAATACGTTCTGCTCGTCTTGGAATGACCACGATCCTCGTAGACGAACAGCCAGCACCGGGCGGTCAGATATGGCGCGCCATCGAAGAAAACGTCCGACGTGGTGTTCATCAAGGGTTAGGCGCTGCGTACAGCGCAGGCGCGGCAGTGGTACAGAACTTTCGCGAATGCGGTGCGCACTACCTGCCGGAGACCCGTGTATGGCAGATCGAGCGAGCGCCCAGCCCAGGGAAACCCGCCGGTTCCGCGGAGTGGATTGTCTTTTTGAGCCGCGCGGATGGCGCCGAAAGTATTCGCGCGCGCCATGTGTTACTAGCGACGGGCGCACAGGAACGGCCCATGCCTTTCCCAGGTTGGACGCTTCCGGGTGTAATGACAGTCGGCGCCGCGCAGATTCTGCATAAAAGCGCTCACCAGATACCCGATCAACCCGTCTGGATAGCCGGTAGTGGTCCATTGCCACTGCTCTACATGACCCAGCTGCTCGACGCCGGCGGTAGGATTGCAGGTTGGCTTGACACGACTCCCCGCGGCGCCCTCCGTCGGGGCCTTCCGACTCTACGTGGTGCAGTTGACGGCTGGCATGATCTCCTTAAGGGGCTACTGTGGTCGGCAAGATTGCGCGGGAGGGGGTTCCCCATTGTTCGAAACGTCAGTAGCCTTCGCGCTTTCGGTATCGGCCGTCTTGAACAGATTGTCTATCGCACCGAGAACGGGCTGTCGGGCGATGTGGCTGCCGACATTCTTCTGGTTCATGAAGGCGTCGTGCCGTCTATCCACTTCACTCAGGCGATGGGATGCAGCCATCGATGGAACGAAGCACAACTTTGCTTTGAGCCCGAAGTTGATACGTGGGGTGAAACCAGCATGACTGGTCTCTATGTCGCAGGCGACGGCGCCGGCATCGGAGGCGCGAAAGCCGCGTGCACACGCGGTGAACTTGCTGCTACCGGCGTCGCGCTTTCCTCGGGCGCACTCTCAGTCGAGCGCGCAAGCGAGCTTGCAGCGCCGCTGCATCGGCGGCTCGGACATGAGCTGGCGATGCGGCCTCTGCTTGATTCGATCTATCGGCCGCGTACGGAGATTTTCACGCCGCCCGATGAGACGATTGTCTGTCGCTGCGAAGAGGTAACCGCTGGCGATGTACGGCTGGCCGCGCAGCTCGGCCAGCCGGGTCCGAACCAGCTAAAGGCGTTCACGCGCGCGGGCATGGGCCCGTGTCAGGGTCGTCAATGCGGCTACACCGTTGCTAATTTGCTTGCATCTGCGCAATGTCGCTCCGTTGCTGCGGTTGGTTTCCAACGCGTGCGGCCCCCACTAAAGCCGATAACGCTCGCGGAGCTCAGTGCACTTGAAGAGTAGTCGTGAGGGCGTGTGGGCATGCCTCGGAGCTCACGGCATGGCAATAAGAGAGTGTGGGTGCGGATGTTTCAGGTCCCGGAAAGGTGGAGCATGTCGCGAGACTAATCGGATTTCCTTCTTTTCTGAGAAGCGTGCGCCGCTGCACACGGCGCTCGTCGTCGAAGTTGCCGTAATGTCGCACATTGGACGTGAGCCGCAAGCAATCATTCCATCAAGCTTTCGCGTTTATGATCTGATGGGGAGGGCTTGCTGTTATTCCCCGACGGGCACTAATAGCGGCCCAATAGTTCTCCGGGATCATTCATAACGAATCTCCTGAAAGATTGATGTGAGCATGATGGTTCTTCGTCCAGTTGTACAAGCCAGATGCGGCTTTGCCGATCGCTGTTGTCCGGCGTGGATTTCTGGCTGGTTGTACGACTCCGGATCAAGGAGAAAGTGTCTCATTAACGGACATCCAGATCGGCGGTGCCGCCTGCTTGTACTACCAGGTGTCTGACATGATCGGCACAGCCCCGTTGCCTTTGCAGCACGGCGCACGCACCATCGACTTACAAGTGAACTGCCTGCTGCAAAAGTTCCAGCGCCTTCAATTCGTCCAGTCGACCCGTCCGTGCCTTACCTGCCAGCGTCTTGATCAATGCTTCGGCGATTGGTGCGATGCCGTGAAGATTGTCCAGGCTTGTCGCGGAAGCGGGTTGCGTCGCCGGATCTCGCTGCGACGTCGCGGCGACTGGCGGCGGCTCACTTTTTGCCGCTGGGACGGACGGTAGCCCACTATCGCTGTTGGCGGCATTGCGACCGGCTGGCTCGTCGGAGGCATCGCCTGAATGATTTCGCTGGCTGACACTCATCCCGTTCGCTTCTACGGTATCTGCGGAAACAGGTGAGGCGCTTTCCAGAGCGCTCGCGACACCCGTGCGCGGGCGTGGGCCGCGCACCTTTGCCTTCGCATCTGCCGCCTTTTCCCGCAGGCTTTCGCTGGATGCGTTGGCGAGCGGCTCCTGTCGTTCAACAGGCTCGCGACCGCGCGAAGCAGGGGTCAGCAAACGCGACACCGATTCCGGAATCTCCGCTTCGGATCGCGGCGTATCCAGCCAGCCAGCGGGCAGGCCAAGCCGCTCAGTGAAACGGTTTGCTTCAACACTGTCCATGCGCTTCTTGCCATAAAGTCGATGGGCCATGTTCGATCCGCTCATGGACATCACCACACCCAACCTTGCTTTCGATCCGTTGCGACCCGTGAGAACGTGGAGGTTATCCCGTCGAACTTTTGCGACCGTGGCCTCGTCTTCCAGCGCCAGCGGTTGCTGCTGGATTGCTTCAGACGCTGCTTTCTGTTTCGATCGCGAAGCTTTGTGCGGTACAGCGGCGTCGAGCTGCAGGGTCGTTTCGCGTCTACTGCTCCTGGCGTTCCCCGGCGACCCGCCAGTTGCTTTCTTCGGCATTTCCGTTTCCTTGGACAGGTTATCTTCAGTAGATGATGGTTGGCCGCCGTCCGGTGCAAGCACCGTGTTGGATTCTTCAGTCACGATTTCCCGCTCATCATCCAGACTCGCGAAATCAAGCGGCGACTTCAGGCGCGCTATGGTTTCGACCGAGAGAACCGGACGGGGCTGGTCAAAGAAGCCGTGCGGTAGCCCAAGCGTGGTTTCCATGTGAAATGCGGTCTCGGGCGTGAACCGTTCACCTTTTGTCAGTTCAGCCACTCGCGTCATGCTGGATTGAAGTCCTAACGCGATGTTCTCAGCACCCACAGCATCGACGAGGAACTGGAAGGAACGTGTTTTGAAAATCGAAGCGGTTTGTGCGGAGTATCGAGGCGGCGCTTTCGCGTACGGTTGCCCCTGCCGGTTGGCTGGAGATTTTTTCACGTGACGGGGCTGACGTTGCGGGCTGTCCCGAACTCCCGCATATCGTCCGCGGGTTTGACTCATAAAGTGGGGCTCCGTGCGGTCGCTGATGTTTGACTTCCGGATTATAGGCGAGGCAATGATGACATCACGCGTCCGTAATTTCGTCAGCAGCTCACGTCATTTCTCCTCGTGCACGCCGATTTGATCTGACTGTTTTTGAACCGGTAGGCACCTGTTTGCTGGAAGCTTTTGTCGGCTTCCTGGCGACCTTTGGTGCGTTCTTCTGAGCGGCGGGAACGTTCACGCGCGTCTTGATAGCAGTCGGTGTTTTTTTCTTGGACCGACGAGCTTTTTTCAGCTTCCGTTCTACCTCGGCGAGTAGCTCGGCGGGCGAGCATTTCAAAGCGGTTGCCAGTGCGAACAGCATCGTCAGCGTTGGCTGGTGCTGGCCGAGTTCCAGCATGCTGACGTAGTTGCGACGTATATTGGCCTCGAAGGCGAGCTGTTCCTGCGTTAGCTCGGCGTGAATACGGCGCTCGCGCAGAAGGGCGCCAAAGACTTCGGCCAACTCCAAATTTCTCTCCCAGTGAAATGGGAGTACTGTCCAATCGGCGCTATAATTTGTCTTCCCAGTACACTGGGAATTAGATGGTTGGTATGTGGGCGAAGTCCTTATCCAGTAAGGATGTGTGATTTTTTTGATGTCGGCGGACGTGCGCGAAGCGATGGTGCTCCCGAAGAAAGCGCACGTCGGCATCAGGTGGTTGATTTATCGCGAAAGCGTTTGAGGTTGTGGTTGAATGTTTGTGACAAGTGAAAAGAACCGTTTGCCTTCGTCGGCAGTGCCGTTTGAGCCTGAGGGCGCAGGGGTGTGGGGGGTGATCGCGCAATTGATGCCGCGGGATGTACTGATCCTCCGGGTCTCGCCGCGGGGTTCGCGGGCCGTGCCGACGATTGTGATGATGGACCTGACCGGAAGCGCGCAGTCGCTTGACCAGTTCGCGGGCGGGGATGTCGTGCTGCGCGACGCGGCCGTGCTGAGCACGAAGCTGGCACGGGAGGTCGACCAGTGGACGCTCGAACCGCTGAGCGAGATCCGGGTGAGGGCAACCGAGCCCGAACAGTACAGCCAGGGCGAGCGACTGGTGACGGTGACCCGGTTCACGACGTCGGCAGGACGCACGTTCTCCGTGCCGTACGCGCTGGCGACGCGCCCTGCGCGCGGCAGGCGGTTATGGCGGGCGAAGGCGCCAGCCGTCGCCCGTCGCTGACCGGGGCTGGCAGTGGATGCACATCCGGAGGTGGGGTGATAATCCGCTACTTATCGCGGCCAGCGCACCACCGGCGCATCGGCTGCGGCTTCAAGAAGGGATCGACATGAGCAGACGCAAGCGGGCGATCGAGCTTCCAGACGAAACCTCCGAAGCGCTGCGCGCGCGGCTGTGGCGCTTCGTGCGTGCGACCCGCGACGACGTGACCGGGGCCGTCCCGATCCCGTTTCCCGCACCCGTGACGGTGCTCGCCGGGCCGCTGCGGCGGATCCGCGGCGCGCGCGAACACCGCATGGTGTCGGTGCCGGAGGTGCGGGCTGAGTCAGACGCGCGCAGGGAAGACGGCGACAAACCCTGATCAGCCCCGGGCGGGTTCGCGTTGGATGACACGGGGCGAGCCGACGGCAAAATGACGAAGTAGCGGACATGACGGATACACACTTTCACGGCGCCATGCGGTGGCCACTGCCGGCTGAACCCGAGCCGCAGGCCGGCTGGAACAACCGGTATTTCCTCGACACGGAATTCACCGACTTCCGGCAGTGCCAGCTGCTCAGTCTCGCCCTCGTGGGCGAGAACGGGTACGAGTTCTACGGCGAGCGGACCGATTTCGATCCGGCGCTGTGCAGCGACTTTGTCCGCGCCGTGGTACTGCCGCAGCTCGGCCAGTCCGAGGGGCGCGCGATGCCGTTTGACGGGCTGCGCGAGGCACTGCGCGCATGGCTCGTGGCGGTGCCGGGCGACTCCGGGCCGGTGCTGTGCTACGACTACGAGACGGACCTGGCCCTGTTGCGGTTCCTGCTGGGCGGCCCGCTGCCGCGTGGCTGGCGGCTCGGGAACATCGCCGGCACGCGCAACCCGGAGCGGCGCGCCGCCTACTACGCGCGCCATGGCGGCGAGCACCATGCGCTGCATGACGCGCGCGCCAATGCCTATGCGTGCACCGGTTGAAGCCGGGCGGCTGCCGGCCGGGCCCTCGTCCGGTTTCCGGACGTGCGGACGCATTTCTTCGCTCAAACAGAAACAACCTCATGAAGGGGATCAGGATGGCCGGGATGCGTGTGTGGATTCCACGATCCGATGTACCGCGGATAGCACAGCGCCTGCGGACCCGACGCAAGGCGTCAGCGATGACCCAGGACGATCTCGCGGTCAGGGCGGGGGTGGCGAAACCGGCCCTGGTGCACTGGGAGAAGGGGCGGTTGCCCCACACCGTCGCACCCGCCACCGTGAACGCGCTGGAAGCGGCCCTACAGGTGCCGCCGGGATGGCTGCTCGGTCCTGAAGCGCAACCGTTGCCGGACCCCGAGTTCAATGCAGCGGATGCCGTCGCCCGCGAAGGAGAGGGCGATCGCGAGACGCGCATTCCCCCGTCCCGGTGCCGGGAAATCGGCCCTCACGCGCGGCGGCTGCGCAGTGAACTCGGCCTGTCCGTCGCGGAGGTGGCGCGCGCCTGCCATGTGTCCCGTCCCACGCTGTTGCGGTGGGAAAAGGGGACGTTCCCGAGGGCGCTCACCGTGGTGCGCCTTCGCGCCTGGGAGCGCGCCCTGCTGCTCGCGCCCGGGCAACTGCTGGCGCCGCCGGCGTCGCATCCCGGGGTAGGCGATGGCCGCTGGCGCGTGACGATTGGCACTGAAACGCTCGAGGCTGCCATCCATCGCGTCGCGGCGTGCCTCGCCACCCGCGGACGCAATCTGCTCGGACCGGAGCAGCCGCTGGATGCAAAGGCCGCGCGCGATGCCGACGTGCTGGCCCACCGCTATGGAGTGGGCGCGCATCGCTGGCCACTGGTCGACGTGGCCGTCTCATACGGGATCGATCCGTCGCACGCACGCCAGACCGTCGCGCGCATGGTCGCGCGCGCAGCCGGGTTCGCCTTCAGGATTCCGGTGCTGGATGACATGCTGGCGGTGGGCGCGGCGGGCTTTTCGTTCACGACCGCCGTTTCTGATGGCCGCATGCGTGACCTGTTGGGGCCTTCGCTGTCCATGGAGCACGCTGCGGCATTCGCTGGCGAAATACTGTCCAGGCGGATCACCGGTGCGGATCCTGGCATGGCGATGGCCGGCACCCGCAGGCCGGCGAAAGCGGCGAACGCTTCGCTGGCCGCGGACGTCGTCTGCGAAGGCACGCGACCGGCCTTCAACAGGTCGCAAGTGGCGCAAGGGGCGTAGCCAGCCTCGCGCCGGCCCGGCAGGGCGGGGTATGGCGGAAGGAGAACGCGCCAGCCATCGAAAGCGACAACGCTTGCGTGGCGCAGCAGGGGCTTCTCCTCGACGGGTACAGGAAGTCCTGACGGGGCAATGCTGCCGTCGCGGCGGTCCACCCGGACGGAGGCATTTGCCGGGGGCACAGGCGATCGCAGCGCAGGTTCGGGACCTCGACGCGATGCGCGTCCGCGCAACTGCGGCACCGGATGACAAGATCACAAGGAAAGGCGAAAGCTTCGAATCACCATTGAATTGCTGCCCGGTGGACGGGAAGACGGAAAGCGGATCATCGCGACGGCGGACATCGCGCGCGTGAGTGGCGGCGCACTCGCGGACTACAGGGTGGCCCTGGACGATGCGGTGCTCCGGCAGGTCGGCGAGCGGGCCACGGTGCGCGGCTATCCGAGATGGGCGGGCAGCGTATGGGATCTCGTTGCGCGCTGTGTCGCCGCTGCGCTGAATCAGGGCCGCGAAGCCCTGCCACCGCGACCCGCGCCACCGCAGGTGACGGTTCACGTGAATGACGCAGGCTACCGTTACGTGCGTCTGGATGAGATTCCCGAGCCTGCCAGAACGTACTTCGACAGGAAGCTGGCCGGTTCGGGCATTCCTGACCACGGCTGTGCTTTCGCGCACGACTGGTTCGACTTTCTCAACGGCCAGCGCTGATGCCAGAGCGGTGCGCCGTGCTTTATAGCAAGTTGCAGCCTCGCGCACAACATGTCGATCAGATCGAACCAGCCGTCGCCGCACTCGAAACCCCACAGGGAGAAAACCGTTGGGACGGTATCCAGATCATCAGCGACTGTCGGGTTGACGTCGAAGATGAGCGGGTATTTTGCCCGCAGGATGCCTGACAGTTCTCACGCACCGTTCTCTCGCTCCCATTCCTGTACCGCCATTGCAGCAACGGAATCGATTGTCCCGTAGTGAAAGGCTCTCCGGAACCCGAGTGCGGTGCACGGTCAGTGATGAGCGATGATGGCGTTCTGGAATGCGCTGTAAATTTTATAAGCGTCAGGCAGCACGGCCGCTCGGCCAACCTGCTTCTCGCCATACACCCTATACGCCGGGCATTGGAGATTGCGACAATGGCGCTCCCTGGAGCATATTGCGGTTATCGACTCGAGTCTGTCATGGCCGCATTCAGATCGGCTGCTCCATCGGGAAGAAGGGATAATGCCGGAGCACCTCGCGAACATTTCTGGCCAACCGGGATCGCATGATGAACAGTGAAATGAGAGGCGGCTGTCAGTGACGCCGCGGACCGCATCCAGTATCTGCAGCGATTGGCCGCCGACAATCAGGGCATCGGCTAAACGCTCGCAAAAGGGACAGGGATTCATGAGTACCAGGAACCACATCAGGTACCAGGCGAAAGAGGGTGATCAGCCCGGCTGGGATCTCTACACCGAGATTTTTGAGCCGGAGGACGTCGTGTATCTCGAGCTCAACGGAGTAGCCGCTGAGGTCACGATGCTCGGCAACATGGAGCGCGGCCCGGGCACGGTGCTGTTGCGCCTGCCGGTCGACACTGCGAAGCAGCTTGGTCTCGTGCCGCCGGACTGGGAAAATTCGGACTGGGGAAAAGGATAGGTCATGCGCGAATACCGGGACAGGACGGTGCAGGAGGTCGCGGCATGCACATGCGACCGCTGCGGCCGGCGCATGACGCCGGTTGACGATCAGTGGGAGTGGTACGAAAAGATGTCGCTCGATTGGCGTGGCGGCTTTGGCTCGATTTTCGGCGACGGCGCCCATGTGAGCCTTGACCTTTGCCAGCAGTGTGTCCGCGATACGCTGGGGCGTTGGCTTCGCGTCGATCCGCCGTCCGCACCGGATGGCTCAATGCAAGCCCTGAAGGGCGTCGTGCCCCGACCCAATGCGCCGGTATCTGTCGACAGGATGAATCCCGGGGAATTTCACGAGCGCGACTAGAGGGCTTACCGCCCCATGCGGCTCCGCGCGTCGCTCAGACTGCCGATCATGGATTGCCGTTTCTCACGGGGCATCCCGAACTCACCGTCGCGACACTCAGGCGGCTCGTTACCTTCGGTTGAACAGGTTAGCCTTATCGCTGAACGAGTCTCGTCGACCGCATCGCCGCCGGTGCGACGTTGGGAGTTCAAGCGCAGGTAACAAGATGGACCGGTCGTTCATGACGGCGCCTCAGAGGCAGCAGCTCGGCCATAGCGGCCGCTGGCGCAACCATCTGCCACCGGCGGCTATGGTCAGCATTGCTGACGTCGCAGGCGCGAGCAGTTTGAACGGCAGCGTCCCTCCAGCTGGAGCGGCGGCAGGCGACCCCAAACCAGAAGCTTGCGCCTCGCAGCAGCGGACGTCTGAGATCACACCGCTAGGGAATTCGGCAATACTATGCAGCTTCCGCGTGGCCACGACAACTTGCTGCTCCGGCTTCATGAAAAACCAACCCTTCGCGTGCGCCGAGGCGCCATGGCAGATGATGCTCCCCCTCGCGGGGCGCCGCGCCTGCCGCGGCACTGGGCCCGACAACAACGCTAGGCATCCGAATGCGACCACTTTTTACTATCCATGCGGGCGAATACATCGTTGGAGACTACATCGAACAGCGCTTTCCCGATCTAAGAGTTTGGATTCCCTCGAAAGATGAAGGCGTGGATTTGCTCGTGACAGACAAAGCTCATCGCATGGCAGTCTCATTGCAGATCAAGTTCTCAAAAGACCACCTGGCCACTGGACGGAATCGATATGCCACCGATGTGATTAAGTCCGGCGGCTGGTGGACCATCGACCCGGAGAAGATCGCTCGAAGTACGGCCGACTACTGGGTACTCGTCCTCTGCGAGTTCACTAGCAGAAGTTATGACTTTGTCATCACCGAACCTAAGGAACTCGCGCGCCGGTTCAAGCGCATCGCGCCGAACAAGGAGACAATACAGAGCTACTTCTGGGTGACTCGGCAGAAGGAGTGCTGGGAAACACGAAATCTAAGCAAAGAAGAACTGGGACAGGTTTGCGACGGCTCCTACAAGAACGACACCAGGCGGTTCACGCCTTTCCTAAATCGATGGCAGCCAATCGTGGATGCCTTGCGGGGCACTTGAATGTCACGTCTTAGAAGCGGTACCCAACGTCACCCTCTGGTCCGCTTCCATTCTGTAGCGAGCGCTGCGGCTTAGCGCGCCAGAAAAGGCGGGTATCCGGGAGCCACCCCTCAGCCGGTCGCTTCATGTCTTAACAGCTCACGACCAGGCGAATTCGAGTTCGTGATCGAGTTCGGGTTCGGGTTCGGGTTCGGGTTCGGGTTCGCGTTCGCACTATTGCGAACCAGGTTGTACCAAAGGAGAATAACTATGAGGCGGAACTGGCGTACCAAGAGAGGGGCAGTACTGGCTGTCTTGATCTATTATTTTTAGGATCTCCACATTGACGATATCATTGCGATAAAGCTCCTCGTCTGGGTCTGTTCCAAGTTCCAATAGCACCGAAGCAAATGTATTCGCACAGTTGGCATACGCCTGGATGCGACTTGTCAACGTTCTCGGCATATTGGGATAGGTGGTGTGCGTGATTATCTCGTCGCCGCAATCATTTAAGCCGGCATCTTGTCCGTGTTTACCCCAGTAAGCAAACCGCGTCGTGATACACGCGTCGGAATACTGCAATAATGGTAGTAGACGTTCGTTAACAATTCTATTTATCGAAACAACAACAGGATCGGATTTTCGGTCGTAACGTGTATGCCCGCTTGAATCGATCGGACCCGCTTGGTAAATCAAAAATGAAGATCCCGGAATAGCAGAATACGCGTGCGCAGCCGACTCCTGATAGAGTTTAAATGAATTGAGAAGCATTTCGCGCGGACTGTCATTGACTAACTCATTTAAAAGATGAGTCGCCGCCCCGGGAAACTCGAGGAGCGCTTTGTAGTTCTCAATCACACTTTGTCGCCTGCTAGATATTCGTGCAATGGCGTGTTCTTTCTCTGTGCTGAGGCTGTTATATTTGAACGTCAGCATCGTCCCCAGCAGACCTGTCAGGATGAATCCAACTATCGTAACAAATATGGGATGGCGACTGAAATGCTCCTTGCTTTTGGATTTGACAGCACCGTGTCGCGTATTTTCTCTCATTTTGATCTCCCATTGGTTTCTCTGGCACACCTGCAGCGATTTGCTTAAAACAGCATAGGTGATACAGTGCATTTTCAACTAGGGGTTGCTGCCGTACGTCGATGTTTCGACGTCAACGGTCGCATAGGATATATCCGGAAAATGGTCAATTGAGTTCCTACGCCTGACTGGAACGGGCGGCCGAAACCAGCGTCCGCGTCTCGGTTCGCCCGGCAATGTTCAGAGCCGAACGGACGAAGTCTGGGCTTGCGGTCGAATGGTTCTTTCTGTCAGTCTCTCGTGAAGGAAGCAACTGACGGTTCACTGCAAGTTGCAGGCGTTAAACCATGACAGCACAAAGCCGTCGCTGCGATGAGCGAACGTTCCGACTCGCAGCGAAGCCGACTGAGCGCGTACGATCGGCCGCGAACCGCCGTTCACATACGTCGGTGGCCGGTCGTTCAGGCTACGGTTCCGCCACGCATCCGGCTATCCGATTGTCACAAGCGCGCGCTCCTTTTCGGCCACAGCTGTCGTTCGTCTGTCGACGCGGACGTGCCTGCTTACAGCTGCTCGCCGGTCGTTCATCGAGGAGCGGCGGCGAACAGCCGCTACCGAGTTCAACGAACGCGTACTTTCGACCCCGAGCTGCCATTCCTCGTGGGACCCACAATGGCCGGTCGCAAGCCACAACGGCCTTTCCTGAGATGATTCGTCCGATCTCTTACCACCCATTAGACGATAATCGTGGCGCCAGCGAAAGTCCGCAATGTGTTCGGTTTCTAGGGCCGCAAACGGGTGCCGCTGCCAGCTACGGCCCTGGGATTCCCGCCACCGGGGGTCTATAATCAAGCACTTACGCTTTGCTTGCCGCTGTTTTGGCGCTCTGTCTCTCTATCGGGTGCGCCGCCCAACAGACTTGTGCTTCGCCTCGTGACATAGACCCCGGATGGCTTTCACTCGTCCCCCATTTGAGCGCGAGGGCAATGATGAGTCCCCGTCAGCACCTTCCGTCGGCCATCCTGTTAACGATCGCGTGTCTGTGCAGTCGATCGCGCAGGTCGCCACCGCCGAAACGCGATGCCTCGCGGACACTCACGCGGCCGTGTCGGGGAGGGGTGGCTATAGCATTCGAGGTGAGCGATGCGAGGGGGAACTCAAGAACTTCGTGGGGCTCACCGATGGCATCTCGTTGATCGGATATCACTCGGGAAACCTGTCGATCGACGTGCAGAGCGACACACCTCTGAAAATAGAAGCGATCGGCGACGCGTCCGGGCCGGTTTATATCCGGGCTTTGAGTGCCACCTCCGCCGGTCGATATCAGATGGACGAAGAAGTGGTTCCGCTGGGTCAACCGATCGACTGGCCGACCGGCGTATTGCGAAACGCCGTCAAACAGTCTTCAAACCGGGCGGTCGACCTTTCCACGCTTGCAGTAGCGGCGTGTTCAAACCGATGCGCAGATACAGCCGACACCACGTACTGGCCCGTGCGTTCCTTATCATCCAATACGGATGATCATCACGTCGCCTTGTTCGTTCGAAGCGGTGTGCCGGCCGAAAACGTTGTCGCGTTGATGAAATCGGACGATGGCACAACCGTCACGCTTACCGCCGATGGCGGGTTAAATGCGGACATCATCACGGAACTCCGCCTACCGCAGGAGACGAAGCCGGGGAAATATCACTTGATCGTGACGGCGTTTGAATCCGAAATCCATCGGCGTCTTTCGCCGTTGCTTGCCACGATCGTGGTACCCAAGGCAACAAAATGAATGAACGCTCGCGAGGTGCAGATCATCAAAGCGCGGCACCAGCATTTCGTGATACCGGTGCAAAAGCTACCGGTGAGCTACCAGGCAAAGCCGAGGGCAAACCGACGCGCGCACGCGTCGCAATGGCTCGTCGGATCCCGCTTCACTGGGCAAGATTCGGTTTCGTCGTCGCGGGTCTGATCCTGCTCCTGACCGGCGTCGCGATATATCTCGCGCTACCGGCCGGTGAGGCGGACTTTCGTCTTCATGCGACCACGTCTTTCGTCGCATTTCGGGCAACGTCAGCCTTCAATATCAACGTCGATGCACGCGAATGGAGAGCGACGATTGGCCCCTCGAACGCCCGGGGTCGCAGCCTGTCTTCAGTCGCGAGTAAAGCGACGAGCGAGCGCAAACCGGAAAGCTCTGACATTCTGACCATCGCAATCGGCCCGAATGACGTCGTAGAAATTCAGACGGATCCGCGGGTCCCAGCCGGCTTCGTGATCGCTCTGCCCGTACGGCCGGTGACCTTTTCCGTGCAGCCGGCCAGCGATGCCGCGCTTACCGGCCGCACAGACGATGGCCGTGAAACTCCCGTCAGTACGTCAGATCCGGTTCTCGAATGGAAGATCGGCGGCGCAAGCAGCGTCGCGTTGCACTTTACGCTGCCCTCCTGCGGCGCGCCAATGTCCACGGCAACTGCCATTCAAGAGGACGAGGCCGTAGCTTCGCCGCCCGCGCGTGCAATCTGCGCGCAGGATATTGGGCACCGCATGTCGGGCGGTCGCATGTCGGTCGATCAATTGGGATTTGGCACACCCGATATCAACGACGTCGATGCAGGACTGCTTGATGGCGGATTTCAGTTTCTCGACCATACGGCGAGCGAGCTCGTGCTGTATCGCGGCACGGACTTGCGAATCGGTGATGTCGATGCCGAACTCACCTCGCTCGAACTCAAGGAGAGCGGGATTGCGGTATTTGCGACAGGCAAGATCAAAGAGGCCGCGATCGTGGTGAAGACCCATGACGGTGTCACCGCGCACTCGATTATGCCGACGCGATTCGACCATCTAAAGGGCATGCCATGGATTGTGATAGGCACTACCGTTTTCGCGGTCGTCATCGGAGCCGTCGGGCTGCTTCTGTCGATTGCCGGCGTCATCCGACCGATCGCGCGGGCGCTCCATCGATTCTTTGGCCTCGACGAATCGGCGAGCCATCTGGAGTAATAAGCCGCCTTCTCGGTTTGCTGTTGCTGCTTGCATGTGCGTGGCCGGTACGCGCGCTCGACACGGTAGCCACTACGTATCAGAACGTCGTCGTCATGGTCGATGCATCGTTCGATCACTCGCAAGGCGAGATCGGCGCGGGCATTGTTATAGATGAGACACCCGTCAGAACCGTGATTGTCACGGCGCTCCACGTTGTCCAAAAGCGCGACACTGGGGAAATGGCTTCAAAGGTCGATATCGAATTCCGAACACTTCGCGGTGAGACGTTCTCGGGCAAGCTCAACGAGCACTACGTCGATTTCGACCTCGACCTGGCCGTGATATTTATCGACAGAACGGCTGGCGCAAACATGCCCACGGTATTGCCCGCAGATCGCGCCATACTTGCGGGCGGCGCGGTGGCTTCACGCAAGGCGACACCCGTGCAGATCGTCGGCGCAATGCGGGGCAAGCGCTGGGCGACGGGCGTTAGAACCGACAAGGTCGTGGCTGTCGAGAACAACGAGCTGCAGATCGAATCGGCCGATGCGGCAGCCGGCGGATCGGGAGGTGCGATTTTCGATTCGCTCGGGCGCCTGGTCGGCATGCCCGTGCACATGCAGCACGGCGTTCTCTTTGCGCTGCCGATGACGACCATCGCAACTCGACTCGACGACTGGGGCATCCCGATGGCCCTTTCGACAGCAGCGATCGGCAGTGGATCCGGTGACTTGCTCGCCGCCTATCAAGGCCGCGTATCGTTCGCAGTCACTTACTCGCCAGATCCCAAGATGGGTGACCTGTCCGTCAATCCAACGCCGCCATTCGGTAACAGTGTCCAGGCTGTCATGACACCCGACTTGCGGGCGTTGCAGCCCACGATCGACGTGACATATGAATTCCTGAACCGGAAGCAGGCTCTTTCGCTGTCGCCGCCTCACTATGTCGCGCGGGTAACGGAATGGCCTGCGTCCATTGATGCCCAATACTGGATCAGCTTTCGAGACGGTCGCAAGTTCGGGCCCATGCAGACAAAACTCGATTTCGAGTCGAGCGTCACGGCAACGGCGCATCGACTTGGCGCTAAGGCCTCGGAGAACCTGACCAATGGCATGAAGCAATTAGATCTCAATCGCATGATGGCCGAGCGCACCAGGCAGACCAATGCCGCGCAGTTGGCGGCGTTTAACGCCCAGCAACAGCAGAACAGGCAACAAATCCTGCAAGCAAACGACGAACGCAATCTGAAGGATGCCGAAAAGAACTTTTCGAACGCATCGATCCAGTGCTGGCGACCGGATGGCGGCAAAGGCGACTGGACCTGCAGCGGGTTAGGGTTTTCGGCTTATTTCGAGCATGTTGTTCATTCGTTGCGGATCGGTCCCGCGAGCGGCAACCTCGCCGATGCGCTGCCGCCGAGCGCTATGTCACTCGAGACACGTGTGTTTGGCGAAGCGATCACTCAGGCCATCGTGCGTATGCTGGGCGCGAACCGCAACGCCAGGGGTGTCTACATCCGAATAGAGTTGACGTCAGGACTCGTGCTGGGCCCGAAGCCGTTGTGTATACGGAAAGACACAAATTGTGTTCCGTCCACGAACACGGATACGGCGAATTGATTGGAGCCCACATTCCCCCGTTGCGAAAGTCACTTCGGCTTTTCCGACGCCGTCGATTCGCCAACTGACTATGAGATGTTACGTCGGCCTAGGGGCCAATCTGGCTTTCGAGTGACCGAACCTCGAAGTGAAAGGGACGATCATTCCCGGGTCGCGACCGGTTGAATCCGCCGCCGAGGTCCTGCCGGATGGACGACGTGCGCGCTTCGGCCTTTGCCGACGTTCGACGAGGCTCCCTTGGACGTCAGCAATATGACGGGTCGCCGACGGTGACGGCGTCGTGCAGCGGGACGACCGCTTCCGGCATCAGCGAACTCACACTCCCGACCCGGAGCGCTCTCTCGCACTTTGGCGGCGAATGTCCGCTGAGCTTCCACGGACCGGACGCTCACAGACGACGGTCCTTATCCGCTCATCGGCTTTTCATTCCGGCCCGAGCATCAGAGGAATGCCTATAATGTCAGCCTTTGTTTTGGGCTGGAGCTTACTCCCAGTCCGACCAGCCACTCATTGATAGTGGCGCCGATGACCTCAGGATGATCCTCCTGCAAGTAGTGAATTCCAGCGCCAAGCTCAACTACTCTGCAGTCGTTAAGTTTCTTCGAAAAACTCTCGGCGACGGTCGGCGAGACCAGAGAGCCCGGATTTGCAGTGAAAAGCAGCTTCGGATAAGACGACTGTGCTAGAGCACGATGTGCGTTCTCCAAGGTTAAGTACACGTCCGCCGGTTCTCCAGCGATCGGCAGTTCATTCGGGAAACGCCAGGTTGGTCGACGCGACTCGGGAGTTGGAAATGGTGCTCTGTAAACCGACATTTCCTCATCCGTCAGTTTTCGTACGGTTGCAGCGGGAAGAACCTGCTCTACGAATGCATTTCCTTCAAGAATCATCTTTTCACCCACGCCAGGCGTCCTGAACTTCTGAAAGGTTTCGCGTGCATCCGCGTGAAAATCCTCCCAGGTAGGCATTGGCCAGGTGAACTCCATAAAAGCAAGCCCCCGGATAAACTCCGGCCTTCGGGCAGCCAGGTGAAATGCCAGTGCGGTTCCCCAGTCCTGCGCTATGACAAATGTTGACGAGATTCCAGCGTTATCGAGGAACGCATCCAGGTATCGAACATGATCCGCAAACCGATACGCAATGTCCGGTTTTCCCGATTGACCAAACCCGATGAGATCCGGCGCGATGCAGTGCGCCACGGGTGAGACCAGGGGAATGATGTTCCGCCATATGTACGACGACGTTGGGTTTCCGTGCAGAAAAAGCGCGACCGGTGCTTCGGGATTTCCCGCTTCCCGATAGGCCATGGTGGAACCCAGCACATTCACTCGCGGCAATACAACGTCAGAAAGGACGATCATTTCTGCTCCTTGAATATGGTTTGGAAAACGATGTTCTTGAAGCGATCGAGGGCGGCAGGGCCGCGTTCCACCTTCATGCGAAGAATTGCGCCTTCCCAGGAAGCCAGGAGAAATTCGGCGAGATCCACCGGATCGAACGTTGAATCGATTTCACCGGCGGCTTGAGCCTCGGCGATGCACGAGGCAAATGGAGCACGCCATTCTTGGAATATCGCCTCGAGCCTTTCGCGCAAGAGTTCGCTTTGAGAGGCGGTCTCAAGACTGAAATCGCCGATCAGGCAACCGCGATTCCATTTGTCGTCTGCAAGCACGCGGCTGATGATGTCCAGATACCGCTTCAGTCGCTGCCGGGGAGTAAGTGACTTGTCGTTCAAAGCCTCTTTGACTAATCCCTTGGTGTGAGCAAAATAGCGGTCCAGCACTTCCTCCGCAAACGCCTCTTTGGAGCGGAAGTGATTGGTGAAGGAGCCGTGCGGAGCACCTGCCGCTGCGCAGATATCGCGCACACTCGCCCCTTCGTATCCCGACCGAAGCATCACCTGGAGGCCGGCAGCGAGAATGTCTTCACGAAATGATGGTTTGCTCATAATAGGAATACAGTCGTACGTATTCGCGTACAATACAGTCGTGCGTATTCGTGTGTCAAGTTCTAATTTAACCGCCCGAAGCCTGCCCATCGCAGGTACCGTCGCCCGGATGGAGCCGCATTAATTTGACCGGCAGCTACGCGTGGCACGGCTAGCGGGGCTTCCGGCCGTAGCAGACGATAGATCGGCACGCCAACGCCTTAGCAGTGGCAAGGATTCGTACAAATTGGCCGGATAAGCCGCACCTTCATCTCCAAGACGATTGGCTGATCGACGCCCGTTTGTCAGCCGTGGAACGGGCATTGCGAAATCCTGAGCTTAGTCTCAACCAGAGAGTCAGCCAGGGCTGAGGAGTGGCTTCCATTACGGGATCAAACGGCGGCTCGGCAACTCTTAAGCAGACATTCGCCAATGAATTGCGGAGGACCGTAGATGGCCGACTCCAGTCCACGATGCTCACTGCCCACGCTGCGCAGCAGGAAGATGGGTGGTGTTCTTCCAGGTAGACGAGCGCAACGTCTTGTGGCGCCGGGGCTGACTCGATGGCCCCGGGCTCGCCGCCCGTCACATCATTCCGCCGTTGCTGCCAGTACTGCCAGTGCCGGAAAAAGGTGCGGACGTCGCTGTAAGCGGATGGGCGAGACCCGCCGCGGACAGCAGCGAGACGGCGGCCTGATCGGGCATGCCATTGGCGTCGAGAGCCCCTGCTGCCGCTAGTGCGCCCAGGTCGCTGTCGACACCTATTTGGCCAACGGTAAAGGATGTCGTTAGAAACGCCGGTGCCGCCAGCGTGACCGCATAGCGCTGCTGTAGATTCGTGACGACTGCCGATTGCGCAGCCTGCACGTCGGCCGGGTTTGCCAGCACCTCCTGGAACTGTGAGTTGGTCGGGAAGCCCGCTATCAGACCGCTCTCGCTCGTGCCGAGTTGCGAAGCGATGTAGACAAACATCAGTTCGGTCTCTGGCGTCGTATTGAAGGTGCCGCCGGCAAATGCCACCGAATGCAGGCCAATGCCACCAGAGGTCACGGTGAGGATGCAGGGAGGCGTGGCATTGAACGTAATCGCGTATTGGCGAATTTTCATTAGTATAACTAAGTAGCGTGCGGTATATAAAATCCACTTGCAGACCGGAAAAGCGTCGTGAGGATCTGCTTAGGTGGGTGAGCTGTAAGACCGCAGGTTGTTGCACAACGATAGCGCTGATCCTGGAAAGTGCCGAATGACGTGCCTGGTGGATGCCGTGCCTAGTGCATGTCATGCATGTGCGCGATGCCGAGTTCACCGGCGAGCTGGGCGAGTCGTTTGTCCAAGGTCCAAAGTGACGCACCGGGAGTCATCAAAGTTGACGCAAGCAGCGTAAGGTCGCTGCTGCCGCAGCCTCGACCATAAAATTGTCTTGCCTCGATCAACTCCATCACCTCTGTCCATGTCGCGTGCGTCGCATGTTGCAGCAGCCCGATGTCGTGGAGCGTACGTGCGCGGGGTGCAGGCGGAGTGCCGCAGGCGAGTTCAACAAGCACGACTGGATGTGTGAGCGCCTGATCGCTGGTGATCAGTTGAACAAGTCTCGTATTCCCGCGACGGAAATGATCAACCCACACAGATGTATCGATGAGGACGCTCATTGAGCCGCAGGCTCCGAGCGGCGCCGCGGGATGTCGGGCATACCCGGCTCGGTGCCACCCAGGGACGCCAGACGCTTACCAGCCTGAACGCGAACAAACGTCTGCATCGCCACCCGAAACAGGTCGGCCTTATCCATGTCAGGGTCGGCGAGCTCAAGAGCGCGCTCGTAAAGGTTGTCGTCGATCGTAACAGTGGTGCGCATTTTGACTCCCGGTTGATGCTGAATCGCATCAATTATAGCATCAAATATTTAACGCTTCTTCCTGGGCGAAGGATGCAGCAGGCCGCACGGGAGTGTCGAGGGGCTGTGCTGCGTCGGAGGACTATTCCGCCATGGCACCCCGTTATACCTATTGCCGTGAGCCTGTCCCAGCATGGGGCGGCAGAGCAGCGAAGAAGGACGGAGCTATGCCTCTCGAACGTTGGCGGCTTCGGACCCCGTGATTCATGGCTGTAGCTGACGCTAGCCGGCCCTCCACGGCCGTTTGCGCGCCCCTGTCAAGTGGACATTGGAACGTCGGCTTCGCTCAGGTAACCGACCTTCCTCGACAATTATGTTCGATGCGTCCCTCGCTTTTTACCAACTTTCGCAACAGCGCTTTCAGAAACCCATAACGGAAGCGCAAAACCCCCGTGATCGTTCCCGTAATTTGCGGCCAGGACTGCCGAGGTGCGTTCAACAATTAGGGATGGATTTCATTTCGCATGCCGGTTGGCCGTAAACGGGGCATATGCGTCGTTGCACCGTCGAGCCGCGTGGGTCAAGCCCGCGCTGAGGACATGAAGATGACGCGCTCACCTACCGTTCTGTAGCAGACCTGACCATATCAACGAAACTGACGATCAAGCTTCCCGTGGCGTTCGCAGCCTCGCTATTTCTGATGTTCGCCGGTGCGATGTACGGACTTCATTCTCAGGATCAGTCGATTACGGCATACAACACCGTTGTCCGCGATAGCGTCGCCAACGAACGGGCAGTCACCAGCATACTGGTGACATTCAAGATGCAGGTTCAGGAGTGGAAGGACATTCTGCTGCGCGGCAAGAACCCCGCGAAGCTCACGAGCGGATGGGCGGCTTTCGAGCAGCAGGAGCGTTCCGTCCACGAGCAGACCGCCATGCTGCTGGCGAAACTGGGCGACGGCAGGAGCCGTAAGTTGGTGGAGCAGTTCGCCACTGCACATTCGATCATGGGTGCGGGTTACAGAAAGGGGCTTGAGGCCTTCAAGGCGGCGGCAGGTTTCGATCCCTCCGTGGGGCGCAGTATGCGTGCCGGTGTTCTGCGTCGGACTGTCGCCAGCCGATGCTGGCGGACGTCGCTTGAGCGAGGCGCTTCAGGAAGCGGTGGGGCGCAGCGATGTCCCCGCAGGCGGCGATCATCCCGCGCAGGAGTTCGATGGCATTGTCAGCGTCGGCGCGGGGGCGGTTTTTCATCTTGATGTGCTAAAAGCCGCATCGCTACAACGGAATGCATCTGGTGAAGCGCCAGGCGCAAATGCGAAAAAGCAGTTGTCGCTGGATCTGAACGAGGCGGGGTGATTTCGAAGCCAACGACGGCATGGTTGGCACAAGCAAGGGAGGTGTCTTATGCGACAGCGGAAGCTTGCACGAACGAGGGCATCGGAAGTCGGTCTGGTGGAACTGCTGGACCGGCTTGAATTGGCACTCACGGAGATGCCTGCACGCACATCGATTTGCAAGGCGCTGTCGGATCTGAACCGATGGCTTGGTTCAGCCGGAGAGAACTCCGTTGCGCGGGGCAGCCGATCCACATCGTCGCGCCGTCGGCGTGCAGCTTTACCCGCAAGTATCCCCGGCGGGTGGTCGCTGCGTCGTAATCGAATCGCACCCGGTAAGTGGCCGCGAGTTCTTCGGCGACTTCCTTTTTGCTGATGTTCACGGTCAGCGTGTTGCCGCCGCTACCACCAGAGGGATGGCGTACGAAAAAACCGAATCTTGAGAGCACCCGACTACGCGCGCACGGACGGCGGATCGAGTCGGAAATCATGCCGCGCGACAATACGCAGGGGTAACCAGCCACCTGCACTTTTTGATATCCGCTGAACGCGCCGCGCCGAACGCCGATCAGTCCTCGATCGGCTCACGGGAAAGCCCAGGAAAATCATGCTCGTCGAACACAACCTCGACAGCATCTACGAAGGGGATCCGCGATTGAGCAGAGGACCTTCTGGCGAAGCTGCGTCAGGCGGCGGCACGTGCGATTCAATCGCTCGCGCAACGGTTGAAGACGGAACTGTTGCGCAGCTTCGGCACCGCTGTCCGCGCAGCAGGCGCTTCGCACCTCAAGGGCTTGCCGCGTTGAGAGGACGAGGCAGCGACGCCCGCGGCGACCCGCTCGTATCAGGTGGTCGAAATTGAGCGCGCTTATTGAGGCGCTTTACTCAGCGCTTTCCAAACGACTTTTGCGGCGGTCCGAAATGCGTCCAGATCAGGCGCGTTATCTCCAGCTCGACGGAGAAAAACGACCAGGCCCTGCAAGTGCGAGACGAGCAAAGCACCTCGGAGCGCGCATTCCCCAGACGTCAGCGCGGGGTTTATTTTCGCAACAAGCCCCGCAAAGATTTCCTGGAATTCTCCCGTGATTTCCGCCGTCAAATCGCGCGCAAAATCCTCATGCTCGGCCAAACTCCACGATTCGAGGGCGAAGGCGCTTGTGCTGGTGCCAGGCCGCGTCAGAGCAGCAAACGCCTCGTCGATGATCGCGTCGAGGCGGGCTTCCGGCGATCGAAGCTTATCCTTGGCGAGCGTTCGATAAAGCTCAAGGTAGCGGTTGGCCATCGCTCTCATCGTGGCTCGCAACAGGTCTTCCCGGGTACCGAAATAGTGCTGCAAGGTGCTCAGGCGAATACCCGCATCGCTCGCCACACGGCGTTGGGTGAACCCCGCGTTACCTTCGGTAGCGAAAACGCTGATCGAGACCTCGAGGATCTCCGGCACGCGGGTTGTTCTGTTGCCTCGCCGCCTGGGCTCGGCTGGCGCGCTCGAGCCGAGCATTTCCGCCGATGTGATCGTCATTTCTTTCATCTGCGCCCAACTCCTCAGTGACGGGTTTTCTCCGCAGGACAGTTCCTTCCGGCCGCCCAAATGGTGCGCCCGACTCAGCTCGCGCTTGGCTCAAGAGGTGATTCCTCAGTCAGTGTCTCCGGGCCGCCGGGAAGCGGAAGCAGCCGTCCCTTCCTGTCATTCGACCTAAGTATGGTAGGTCAAGAAACCAATTAAGCACAGTTAACATAATGCCCAGTACCGGCTTAACGACCAATTGCTTGGGTCTGACCAACCGAGCAGTTGCTAAATCCCCGTACTTATTGGTATTTCTCCCCTCGTTACTGGTCTTGATTATTGGTCTAACGACCGCTAGTATTTGGTCATAAGACCTATTTCAGCAGCTCTGGTTGCTGAATGCGTCGAGGCGGCTGCCGTAGTCAAGGAGAAGCTGACGTGTTGATGTCCTACCCCCTGCGCGAGTTGCAAACTGCGATCTGGGCGCCGTTCCTTCCCTGGCTGCAGGCCACCGCCAGCTTCCTTGCAGGTTCCGGCAACGCCGCTTCCGCGCTGCCCACCAGTCAGCTCGTGGCCGGCTGCGAGCTGTTGGCGCGGCTCTGCAAGCGCTACCCGAAACCGGAATTCGGCCTGACCGACGCCGTCGTCGAGGGTCAGCAGGTCGCGGTGACTGAAACTGTCGTGCTGGACCAGCCGTTCTGCCGGCTGCTGCATTTCGAGCGCGCCACGCCCCACAGGCATCCCGTCGCGCTGGTCGTCGCGCCCCTGTCGGGCCATCACGCGACGCTGCTGCGTGGCACCGTGGCGGCGATGGTGCAGGATTTCGACGTCTACATCACCGACTGGCGCGATGCCCGCACGGTTCCGCTCGCCGAGGGCGCCTTTCACCTGGACGACTACGTCGCGTACCTGCGCGAATTTCTGCGTTTCCTGGGACCGGACGTTCATGTTGTATCGGTCTGCCAGTCGACCGTGCCGGTGCTCGCCGCTATTTCGCTGATGGCGACTCATGGCGAGACGACGCCGAGAAGCATGACGCTGATCGGCGGCCCGATCGACGCGCGTCGCGGCCCGACGACCGTCAACGAATTCGCCGTCAGCAAACCGCTCGACTGGTTCGCACGCGAACTGATCGAGACCGTGCCGGGTAACTATGCCGGTGCCGGCCGCCAGGTGTATCCCGGCTTCCTGCAGCACGCGGCCTTCGTGGCGATGAATCCCGAGCGCCACCTGGATTCGCACGTGCGCTACTACTGCGACGTGGCAGCCGGCAACAGCGAAGCGGCCGACGCGCATCGCCGCTTCTACGACGAGTACAACGCCGTGCTCGACATGGCGGCCGAATACTATCTGGAAACGGTTCGGGTGGTCTTTCAGGAGTTCTGCCTGGCGCGCGGCACCTGGCAGGTGCGCGGCGAACACGTCCGCCCGGGCGCCATCAAGGCCACTGCACTAATCACCGTCGAAGGTGAGCGGGACGACATCTGCGGGCGGGGCCAGACCCACGCGGCTCACGATCTGTGCACGGGACTCGACGCGTTGCTCAAACACCGGGTGACGGCCCGCGGCTGCGGCCACTACGGGATTTTCTCGGGCCATGCCTGGCGCACCGCGATCTATCCGCAACTTCGTGACCTGATCTATCAGCACGAATCGCACGTCAGCAACGAATCGGCGGCCGACTTGCACACCGGTGTCCTCGAGGACGTGGCGGCCTGACGGCGCACGGCAAGGGGCGCGCCCGATCAACGGCCATGGGGTTGAAGGAGCAGCAGATGAACACCGATCAGAAGTCCTTGCGATGGTTGATCGACAAATGGCTGGCGCCCACGCCGGCCATGCCGGTCCGCCTGACCCGATACGGTCGTGCAAACTCGAGCCACAGACGCTGCGTGCGCGTGGAGTCGTTGCGAACGACCGGCTCGCTGGCCATTTTCTTCTTTCGGCACGATGACGGATCGTGGCGCGTGTTCCCGCCCGCGTCCAGGCGGCCAGTGATGCATGCCTACCCATGAACTGGATAGACAGACCTGCCACGTCAGCACGGGAAGTCTGGCCGGCCTGGTCGGCCGTGTGATAACGCGGCGGGCTCGCATTTTTAGTACAAGCCGCGGTTTCGCGTTACGGACGTCTGGAATCGCCCGGTCTTAAATGCTGCCTGGTGCTCGCCATATTTGCGGATGGCGAGCGCCAAGGAGATCCTGCCTCGGAGGGGACTGCGATGAAACGGCGTGCGGGAGGTGTTGGAGTAGTGGGGGGCGGTGGCCGTTGTGAGGGTCCTGGCAGTATGACGAGCTTGGGACCTGTCCAATGAGCAGGTATTCGAAGCGCACTGCGCTTATCACACGTGGAACTGCATGTTTATCGTCGCGTTCCCGGCTGGGCACTTTCCTATGTTCCCAGGAGTTCATCGAGACTAGTAGAGATCGTGGGCCGGATCCTGCTGGCAAGGCAATGCCGGCATCAGGTCGGACCGATTTCTGTTTGAGGAACCCGGTCTTGCTGGATGCTGGGAGGTCCGCGATGCGTGCTTACCGGCTTGCGGCGTGAGCGATGGGTCGATAGTCGGGCGATCTGAGGAGAACGCAATGAACATCCCGGAACTGGCGGGGAATGCCGGAATGCTGGTCGTACTTGATGGCAGGATCGGTTGCACCGACTACCGAAGCGTCCATGGAACCCTGGATGCGTTTCAGCGTTTTGTTCATGCGTTGGAGTCCGCATTGATGAATGGTGACGAGTCCGATTGGTCTCGGTGTCGGGGAGGCCTGTGCGCGGAATCTTCGTCATCCTGAAAACATGATGCCGGAGCGCCACCAGGGAGGCCCTCACGCTGACCTGGAATGCGCATATGAGCGCTGGCCATGAAACCGGAGCGGGTGCAGGACATGCTGGTTCCGGATCGTGAGCAAGCTCGATTGAGTGGAGCGACTGATGAAGGTTTCCGCAATCTACGCATGGGTAACGGTGCTTACTGCTATCGCCGCGGGGCTCGCTTCGGGCTCGTCCTACGCCTACGCGCTCGATCCGCAACTCGACTGTAGATCGAACGCACACGCGTTCATCGCCCCGCTGCTAAAGAGCCAGTATATCGATCCGAATCCGATGCGCGTCGAAGCAAACTCGGTCAACGCATTTCGACCGGCGCACGGCAGCAAGTTGACGGCATTTGGCTTTCCCGTCTACGCCGTCCTAGGGTATGAACACGACGATGCACTGTTCAAACGCGGAGATGGCCGGCCCGTCCCGGACTCAGCCTATGGGGTGGTAGTAATCGGCCCCACCGAGTCAGTAGAAGCGCACGCGCGCCAGACCGGCAGCGGCGCTGTCATTCATCAAGTTGTCCCCCTCTTGCTAACGGCCATTTTCTGCAGCGGACCGTGACGCGCTCAGCGGTGCCGTCATGCATGCAGTGGGATGGTGCGTATTCCACGCAAAGAGAACAGCCATTCCACTGCAAAGTGAATCGTGATTCCACGGCAAAGAGAACAAGGATTCCACACCATCGCGAACAAACTGAGCGCAGCGACGCGGGACCTTTGCCTTTTTACTCGGACTGCTGCTTCGCGGTCAATCGGCTACGCGTCTTGCGCAGTGATTCGCCCGCGAGGGTGATGCGATGTGCGTTGTGCACGAGCCGGTCGAGGATCGCGTCGGCGACGGTCGGCTCGCCGATCGCTTCATGCCAGTGATCCACTGGAATCTGGCTGGTGGCCAGCGTGGATCGGTGTCCGTGCCGGTCATCTAGTACTTCCAGCAGGTCGCGCCGCGCGGAATCGGTCAGCGGCGCCATTGCCAGATCGTCGAGAATCACAAGATCCGTCTTGGCCAGTTGTGCAAGCCACCGCGCGTAGCGCCCGCTGCCGTGTGCGATCGCCAGTTCCTCGTTCAGTTTCGGCACGCGCAGATAGCAGGCGGAGAACCCCTGACGGCACGCCTGGATAGCGAAGGCGCAACCCAACCAGCTCTTGCCGAGCCCAGTCGGGCCAACCACGATCAGGTTCTGCCTCTCCCGAAGCCACTCACCGGTCAGCAGTCGGGCGGTGAGTGCCCGGTCCAGGCCGCGGGCGGTGCGATAGTCGATGTCCTCGGGCGAAGCGTCGGGGACCTTAAGTCTGGCCCGGCGCAGCCGGGCCGCCGTTTGTCGCGAGTCACGTTCACTGGATTCACGCTCGACCAGCAGCCCCAGACGTTCTTCAAAGCCCAGCCGGTCAATGCCGTCCTGGGACTGTTGTTCGGCAAGCGCCGCCGCCATGCCGGGCAGGCGCAGCGCGTGCAGTTTGTCGACAGTGGGATGTTGCAGCATAACGACTCCCTTTCAATGATAGTAAGACGGCCCGCGCACGTTGGCGTGCATGAGCGGCAGGTCAGCTTGGGCGGGAGCCGCTTCGGGCTCCCGGTCCAGGCCGTTCTTCAGCGTCGAGGCAATGAACTTGTAGTTCGGCGCTTTCAGATCGATGGCGCGGCGGCAAGCGGCTTCGAGCCGGTCGCGCCCGTAGTCCTTGCCCATGCGCAGCACGCCCACGCAGGTTCGATAGGATTGCTGCGGGTGCTTGCGGGCGCCCAGCAGGTGCTGGATGACGGCCGCCGTATGCGGACCGACGTCGGCGGCCCAGTTGCGCAGCCGCTGCGGATCCCAGCCTTTCGCGACAGCCAGGTGCTCGGGTGGCATGTGCGCGTCGATCGTGGTGTGGTGGCGAGGTCGGGCGCTTTTGCCGTGGGCGGCAATGCGTTGGCCACGATGGAAGATTTCGACGGTGTTGGCCGTGTGACGCATGTCGACCTGCTCGCGCGCGTAGCGGTACGGCACCGAGTAGTAGTGCTGATCGAGCTCAACGTGGTAGTCCGGGCCGACGCGTGCAACCTTCCATTCCGCGTACTGATACGGCCGCTCGGGCAACGGCCTGAGCGCCGGGCGATCGATCTCGTCGAAGACGCTACGGCGGGATCCGGGCAATTTCTTGAAGGGCCGGTTGTTCAGATCGGTCAACAATGCGGCGACCGCCCGGTTGGCCCCGTCCAGACTGAAGAAGCGCTGATTCCGCAGGCGGGCGAGGACCCATCTCTGCACCAGGAGAACCGATAACTCTGCTTTCGGCTTGTCTCGCGGTTTTTTACTGCGAGCCGGGATCACAGCCACGGAGTAATGCCTGGCCATTTCCTGGTAGGTCGGATTGATGTCCGGATCGTAGAAGCCAGGCTTGTGGACGCCCGATTTCAGGTTGTCAGGCACCAGGATTTCGACCAGGCCGTCATAGAACGCGAAGGCGCGCACGTGCGAGCCAATCCAGTCTGGCAACTGCTGGGTCCAGGTGAGTTCCGCGAAGGTGAAGCCGGACACGCCGAGCGCAGCGACGAACAACTCGGCCTCGCGGATTTCACCGGTGTCCGGGTTGATGATGCCGAGCTTCTTGCCCGAGTAGTCGACGAACAGCTTCTGGCCCGGCACGTGCGTCTGCCGCATCGTGACCGGCAGCCGCTGCGCCCATTCCTGGTAGGCCTTGCAGAACCAGCTGTAGCCGCAGCCGTCCGGATGCTGCGCCTTGTATTCCTGCCACAGCAGATCAAGCGTAACGCCTTTCCTGCCGATCTCGCGATGCACCGTCGGCCAGTCCGGCATGCCGCGCGTTGGCTCGCGCCGCGCCGGCGGCGGATACAGCCTAGCCTCGAGCGCCGCGTTGTCCGTCAGCAGTTCCGCTGGCAGCGGCCAGCCCAGCCCTGCCAGCCGCGTGCGGCGCAGGTAATGCCACACCGTTGTTGTCGAGGCGCCGACCGCGTCGGCGATCTCCCTCTGGTTGCGGTCGCACTCGAAATGCAGCCGCAGCACTTCCCTGAGTTTGCGCATGGTCAACCTGACATTTGCCATTCGGCACTCCCGACAAAACCGTCGATCGTGCCACCGTTGACCCGCGTCGCCGCCACCCCGAAATCCTGTTCGCGATGGCGTGGAAACCCTGTTCTTTTTGCCGTGGAATCGGCATTAACTTTGCCGTGGAATTCGTGTTCTTTTTGCCGTGGAATCCCTGTTCACATTGGCGTGGAATATTCAGGATGGCGTTGTTACATGAGTGTTTGCGTCGCAGTAGTGCGATCAACGGGCCTTCCGGCGTTGTCAACTTGACGTGGACCGCATGAGTTTTGCCGCTAACGTATGGCATGCTCATTAATGTTCACGGTTGGGGCTTCGACAATTGTCCACCGCTGTCAGGCGGTGAGTCGCGCCTCAAGTTCGTTTCGATGGCACGATGCGTTCATCCGGTGTCTGGGTAATGCGAAGTGCTGACGGAAGGTAACCCTCTTACTGTCCGAGCGCGCCAAACCTTCAAACACTGCTGCCGCTCGACGTTGGCTGTTCAGGTCGCCGTCACCTTCTTCGCAGGCGGCTTGAGGGTTGCCCCGAGGGGAATCTCGCCGAATTCCAGATAGCGCCATAGCGCGACCGCCAGACGTCTGGCAAGTGCCACAATGCCGATGCGTCGCATACGCTTGCCACCGCCTGCAAAGCGCTCGTTGAACCAGTCGCTTAGCTGGCTGCTGCGCTGGAAGCGCAACCAGCTCCACGCCAGTTCCACCATCAGCCATCGGGCTCGCTTGTTGCCGATCTTGCTGATGCCCTGCTCAACTTCACTGGTACCGCTGGCATAGGGCGTCGGGGCCAGACCCAGGCAGCCGGCCACTTCACGGCGGTTGTGAAACTGTCGCCAGCCGAACAGTTCCCTGACCAGGACCCAGGCACTGCCCGTTCCGATACCCGCGAGGTGCGCGAGCCGCGCAATCGCGGGTTGCACACCGCTGCGCACCTCATGCTGCTGCTGTACCTCGAGCGTCCTGATCTGCCTGGCAGCCAGCGACAGCCGCTCACATTCGCGCTCGATCTCGGCGCGCAGGGCTGGCAACAGCTGAGTGGTGTGCTCGGCCCACCAGTGCGCCCACGCGCGGCCACCGATTCGCTCGGGCCGCAGGTTGTGGAGTACCAGCAGCGAGCGGATGCGGTTGCTATGGGCAGTGCGCTCCTGGCGCAGGCGTTCGAGTTCACGGTGTACCCGCCGCTCATCTTCCTGTTCGGGAGTCGGGATGCGCGCGACCGCCCACACCCGGCGTTCACCAGCGTAGTAACGCATCAGCATCGACAGCAGCTTGTCGCTGTCAAGCCGATCAGTCTTGGCGCGACGTCTGCGCCGGTTCACTTCGATACTGGCTGAATCCACCACCAGGTTCGTGATCTGATGTGCTTCCAGGCAGCGGTGCAGCCAGAAGCCGTCACGCCCGGCTTCATAACAGCTGCGCACCGGAGCATCGGTGGCCAGATGACAGCGCGCCTTGGCCTTTGAAATCGCCGTGAAGACTGCGGCCGTATCGCCAGCGGCCACTGTGCAGCGGCTCGGCGCGCGCACCCCATCGCCCAGCGAGAGTTTCCAGCTCCTGTCACCCAGTTCGAAGGCGACATACAGCGAACCGGTGATGGTTGTATCCTGCCCGTGAAGAGCCGTGCGAGGCGCATTCATTTGCGTACTCCTCTTGGAAAACAGGGTTTGTGGCTCCCGTTTTACACCTGAGGCTTCACTCGTGCTGCCCGCATAGTATCTAGGGCTCGAACGCAACAAAAAATTCATCTACGCGCCTCGCGGAGAATCCAAGGGTCACGCATTTGGGGCCATAACTGAAGGACTTGAAGTTTGACGTTTGCGTTCCTTGACTTGCCTGTCCACCTATAAGGAGCCTCGTCGTTTAGCAAGGTGGTTGTGTCAGAAATTGATGTCTTCCGTATTTTGCAAATGATGAGCGAAGCATTCGACGCGCCGCCGCATGGAACGCGCGCGACGACGACCCTTCGACGCACGCCAGGGATTTGTACTCGCTGCAATTTGCTCGCTGCTTCCCTATAAATAAAACAGGGCGAGCGAGCAAACCGTTCGCGTCCTGATGGCCCATTGCTGGCAAACATGCTGCAGCCGAATCTCAAGTCGACCTTGATCCATCGAAGATCATGTATCGGGTCGATCGCATCCCTGCGCGCGAGCGCACTGGAACGCTCGGCGCTATCACACGCGCGAAATAGTTTCTTCACAGTGCAAGGCACCATGGGAGGTGCGCTGTGTTTAACCTGACCAAATCGACCCACTCAACCCTGTCTCGCATCTGGTTTTACACCGCCGTAACAACGGCGTGTCTGACCGGTTGTTCCTGCGCGGACGCAGCCGCAGTCGTCACTTCTCCGGCAGCTGCTTCCGCGGTTTCGCCTGCATCAGCGCCACCACCGGCGCCTGCCACCGAGCCAGCGAAAGAAATTCGCGCTGCAAACGGCAGCACGCCCGCGCCAATCGACTTTCCTGCGATCGTCGAGCGCTATGGGCCAGCAGTTGTGAATATCCGCGCGACAGCGCCGGTGAATGCGCCCGCGAGTGCGACGCCCGCTTTGGGTCCCAGCGCCGAAGCGCTCGACGGTGACGATCCCATCTTCTCGTTCTTCAAGCAGGCCCTGCCACAATCGCAAAACGGCCAGGGCGCTACGCCGCGCGCGATGTCCGGCGTCGGATCGGGCTTCATCGTGAGCCCGAACGGTCTCATTCTGACGACGGCGCATGTCGTCGATCAGTCGGATGACGTGACCGTGCGCCTGACCGACCGGCGCGAGTTCAAGGCAAAAATCGTGGCCGTCGATACGCAAAGTGACATCGCCGTGATCCAGATCGACGCGACGAAGCTGCCTACCGTCAAGCTCGGCGATTCGGCGCGCGTGCGCGTCGGCGAGCAGGTGCTGACGATCGGTTCGCCAGACAGCTATCAGAACACGGTCACGGCGGGCATCGTCAGCGCGACGTCGCGCACGCTCGCCGATGGCAGCACGTTTCCGTTCTTCCAGACGGACGTGTCGCTGAACCCCGACAACTCGGGCGGCCCCGTGTTCAACCGCGCGGGCGAAGTGGTCGGCATCGACGTCCAGGTGTATGCCGATAGCGATCGCTTGCAGAGCCTGACGTTCGCGATCCCGATCAATATGGCGAACAAGGTGCGCTCGCAGTTGCAAGGTGAGCAAGCCCAACAGGGCCAGCTAAGCGCGCAAGACAATGCGCGCAGCAATCTGGGCATTCAGGTAGAGGACGTAGATACGAATCTGGCGAGCGCGTTCGGCCTGCCGCGCGCGGCCGGCGCGCTGGTGACGTCGGTCGACCCGGGCAGTCCGGCGGCGGCGAGCAATCTGAAAACGGGCGACGTGATCGTGCAACTCGCCGACAAGCCTATCGACCACGCGGCCGATCTAACCGGACAGAACCCGGCGTTGCAGACCGGAACGAAAGTCCCGCTGAAGCTGATCCGCGATCACAAGCCGATGACGGTGATGGTGAATGTCGGGCCAGCGTCGCAACAGGCGAACGCAGGTGCGGGCGGGGTGGCAGGCCCAAGCTCTGACGCAGGCTCGCGGCAGTTTCACGCGCTCGATCATCTTGGCCTCACGATGCATTCTTTGACCGACCAGGAGCGGCGCAGCATGGACCTTCCTCAAGGCCTGATGGTCGATGACGTGTCGGGGGCAGCTGCAGCTGCCGGCATCAAGCCGGGCGATGTCGTGCTGTCGTTGAACGGCACGCTGGTCGCGTCGCAGGATGAACTGGCGTCACTTGCGGCAAGGGCTGGCAAGAAGGCAGCGTTGTTGATCCAGCGCAATCACACACGAAGCTTCGTCACGGTCGATCTCAAATGAAAAAACGACCAGGCGTCAGGCGCAGTCGGTATTTCGCGAAGCACAAATAGGCAGGCCGCTCCGGGCAAACGTCGGCTGCGTGGCTGTGGCGCGCTGCAGGAATGACTGATCGGTATCGGCGCGGCCGCGTCAGCAGCTCTCTGGCGTAGATCGCATCGCCCAGGTTACGCCACGAAATGCTGCTATTGAGAGAAGAAAACGTCTCCTTCCCTGCGCCGCGCCGTGAACCAACTCGTAGTGCGCACCCTTGCCGCTGCGTGTGGGCGGAAAATGGCCGCCTTCGACGCATGTCACTTTGAAGCCGGAGCCGGCGTCGCCCTCTCTCACCACCTTGTAGATGCCAGACGTCTGAAGCTTCTCGCCCGGCTTGTGCCCTTCGGCCCTATCACGCTCCTTCGGTTGATCCGCCGCAGGAGCAGCAAGCATCGTTCCTCCCGGCTACCGCGGAGGGGGTCAGGGAGGCGCGCCGTGAATAGGATCGCGCGAGGTTCGTATCGGCGGAGTCTCGGTCCTCGAGAGTCGCTCTTTTCGACCCAACTGAGCCCTTCTGGAAGGCAAAGCCGCAAACACGAGCAGCTGCCCTGGCAAAAAGATGCCTGCCACGGCCAGTACCGCGCCCCAACCGTGATCCGGCGGGCCATTCATGCCAGTCGACCGGGTGACCAGTGAATTTTTGGGAGCCGGGCGGGAATATTTGAAGTACAGCGTTCGTTTAGCCTGCGGCGATTTCTCGCCAGTCAGACGAGGAGGAAAGTTATGTCTCAGATCTCGTGGGGTCTCAAAGCGGCGGCCATGATTGTCCTCGCCGCCGGTTTCACAATCGCGCATGCCGCCGCTGACGATGCCTATGTCGTCACACCGCTCGCGTCCAACGTCGCAGGCGCTGCCCCGAAGGTCGACGGGGTACTGCAGAACGCCTGGGGTATTGCCTTTAGTCCGGCAGGAAGTCCATTCTGGATCAACGACAATGCCACAGGCTGCTCCACGCTGTATGACGGCGAGGGGACAAAGGTGACGACGCTGCAGGTGTCCATCCCGCTGCCAGGCAACGTCATACCGGCCGGCGCCTGTCATCCCGTCCTTCCCAAGAGTCCACCGAATCCCACGCCCGCGGCGCCAACCGGGATTGTATGGAATCCTTCGTCGGCGTTTCTCGTGCCAGGTACCAAGATCCCGGCCGTATTCATCTTCGCAACGGAAGACGGCACGATTTCCGCTTGGGCCGGTGGGTTGAATCCGGCGAACAACGCCGTGATCGCAGTCGATAACTCGTCCAATCCCTCCGCCGCCAGCGGGGCGGTCTACAAGGGGCTCGTCTTCGGAGTGAATGCGCAAGGAGGATTCCTGTTTGCGACGAACTTCCGCTCGGGTCGGATCGATGTATTTGGGCCGAACGGTTCGGACGGCCTGTTCACGCCTGCGGCGACGGACGGTGGCTTCGCCGACCCGAACATCCCGGCTGGCTACGCCCCGTTTGGCATCGCGAACATCGAGGGGGACCTTTTCGTCACCTACGCGAAGCAGGACAAACAGAAGCACGACGACGATGCAGGCCGCGGTCATGGATTCGTCGACGTATTTGATACCGACGGCCACCTGCTGCGTCGCTTTGCGAGCCGAGGGCCGCTCGACTCGCCGTGGGGTATCGCACGCGCATCGTTTGCGTTCGGCCGCTTCAGCGGCAAGATTCTCATTGGCAACTTCGGCGATGGTCGAATCAATGTCTTCAACAACGACGGCACATTCGTCGATCAGCTGGAAAATGAGTTCGGCAATCCACTGGCTATCGACGGCCTGTGGACGCTGACACTTGGTGGCGGCCGCAATTCGAGCCCGGACACGCTGTACTTCTCGGCAGGTCCTAACAAGGAGGCAAATGGACTCTTCGGTATCATCGCCCCGGCAAGCGGCTCGAAGGCACGAGCGTCCGCTCAGAACGGGCAATAGCCGGCAGCGCGCTGCTCCCCGGGCAACTCGAGAAGCACGACATCGCCGACCATTGACGATATAGATTGCAGTTCGAGCCGAAGACTCACAAATCAGCCGGTCGCGGAACTCACCGGACGCGACCGGCGCTTCGCTCGACGCTGATGAATCGCCGGCCCTGCTCCGGGAGGCTTCACCTTGCGCACTGTCCTCCGCCGTCTGAGCGAGCAATGCCACGATGATGCAGAGTTCATCTTCGCGGCATGGAACGGCCGGTTATTGGGTGGAGCCGTTCTCTGAGTGGCCGAGCAATGATGGGAGCGAATGGCGCTTCATGGCCGAGGGTGTGTGAAAACGCATTGATCGCCTAAACTGAATCAACGCATTGAGATCGGGTGACTCATGAAGCGATTCGTTGAAGGCGATGACCGCAAGCAGGTCGCACTACTTCCCGAATGCGTCGATGACTACATCGGAGAGGACAACCCGGTCAGGATCGTAGATGTCTTCGTCGACGAACTGGACCTTGCGGAACCTGGTTTCAACGGTACCACGCCCGCAATCACGGGCCGCCCGTCCTACCATCCTGGTGTGATGCTCAAGATCTACATCTACGGATATCTGAACCGGGTACCATCCAGCCGGCGTCTTGAGCGCGAATGCCAGCGCAATGTCGAGATGATGTGGCTGACCGGACGTCTGACACCGGACTTCAAGACGATCGCAGACTTTCGTCGCGACAATGGTACGGCAATTCGCAATGTATGCCGGCGTTTCGTCGAACTGTGTCGCGGACTCAAGCTGCTCGCCAGCGACACGGTCGCCATCGATGGCAGCAAGTTCAAGGCTGTGAACAGCCGTGACAGGAACTACACGGCTGGCAAGATCGACAAGCGTCAGCAGCAGATTGAGGAAAGTGTTCAGCGATACCTCGACGCGATTGAAACCGCAGATCGGACCAATCCGATAGGTTTCGATGTGAAGACCGTGCGTCTGTACGAGAAGATCGCTCGCTTGCGCCAGCGGATGCGTGAGCTCGAACAGATCAAAAAGCAGTTGAAGACACAACCGGACGGACAGTTGTCGCTTACGGATCCAGACTCCCGTTCCATGACCAGTGGTGGCAAAAGAACCGGAACGGTCGGCTACAACGTGCAGGCCGCCGTGGACACGAAACATCATCTGATCGTTGAACACGAGGTGACTAATATCGGAAGCGATCAGGGGCAACTCAGCACGATGGCTTTGTCGACGAAGAACGCGATGGGTAAGCCGAAGCTGAAAGTGCTGGCTGACCGGGGCTACTACAGCGGTCCGGATATCCTCGCGTGCGAACTTGCCGGGATCAAAACGTATGTCCCGAAACCACTCACCTCCGCATCAAGGAAGAAGGGACTCTTTACCAAGCGAGACTTCGTCTACGTTGCGAGGAACGACGAATATCGATGCCCTGCTGGCGAGCGTGCAATTCGTCGATTCACAACCGTTGAGCATGACATGACTCTGCAGGTCTACTGGCCCAGTGCCTGCCCGCGTTGCCATCTCAAGGAGAGATGTTCTCCCAGCGACTATCGTCGCATCCGACGATGGGAGCACGAACACATACTGGAAGCCATGCAGCGTCGGCTCGAGCGGAAGCCAGATGCAATGACCATGCGCAGGAGTACCGTTGAGCATGTATTTGGTACGCTCAAGCAATGGATGGGTGCCACGCACTTCCTGACCCGGACGCTCGGGAGGGTGAGCACTGAAATGAGTCTTCAGGTATTGGCCTACAACCTGAAGCGCGTCATGAATATACTTGGGGTTGCCGCGACAATAAAGGCGATGAGGATGGCTGAAACCTAAGGCCCTGAGGGGCTTTTTTGCACTTGCGACGTTACGTTAGCGCGAACCCGATCTACCAGTCCCGATTAGCCAGGCTGGCGAACTCGCCTTCAGCGATAAGAAAACAGTTTCCACACACCCTCGGCCGCTTATTGCCTTACGCTACCGCGTCATGTCGATCCGTTGGGAGCCCTGCGGTTGCCCGTGCCGACCTGGATAGTGTCTTCACGCCGAGTCGACGCGATCGCACACAGCGTCGCTCTGTCCCGTATGCGCAACCTGCTCGCCAAACGGTTTTGTCGCATTAACGCGGTCAAGTAAAATCCGTCGACCGCAACGCATGAGAAGCATGATGGCAAAGACGAAGGCGCCACGCAAGACGCTGCCCGCTGGCATTGGCAAGGTACTGAAGCGGCTGCACTACCCGCTGGACGTGATCCTGCTGTGCGTGCGGTGGTACGTGGCGTACTCACTGAGCCTACGTAACCTCGAGGAAATGATGGCCGAGCGGGGTATTGAGGTGGATCATTCGAGCGTGCACCGGTGGGTTATCAAGCTGCTGCCGGTGCTTGAAAAAGCATTCCGCAAACGCAAACGGCCTGTGGGCAAAAGCTGGCGCGTCGATGAGACCTACGTCAAGGTCAAAGGTCAATGGAAATACTTGTACCGTGCCGTCGACAAGACAGGTAACACGGTGGATTTCCTGCTGCGCGCCCATCGGGACAAGGCCGCGGCACGCCGCTACTTCGAGAAGGCGATTGAACAGAACGGCGAGCCCGAGACAATCACCGTGGACTGCAGCGGTGCGAATCTGGCTGCGCTTGAAGCGCTCAATGCCGAGCGTTTTACACCGATCAAGGTCCGTCAAAACAAATACCTGAACAACGTCGTCGAACAGGATCACCGTGCCATCAAACGCATCATCAAACCGATGCTGGGGTTCAAGGCTTTCCGCTGTGCGCGCATCATCCTGTCTGGCATAGAGATCGCACACATGATCCGCAAGGGGCAGTTGTGTGACGATGGCGTCGCCTCGACTACAGCCGAACAATTCTACTCGTTGGCAGTGTAAGTAGTCCTACTGATATCACGCTTTACTCAAGCTGTAATCGTTAGCGCGACAGAACCATGCAGAAGGTCACCCTGAAATTCACTATACGCGCATCTACCGCACGTTTCGTCGCTGGCAGGCCGATGGTTGCATCGATGCCATCTTTTCGGGCTCGGTGCAGCAACTTCATCAGGACCAGCTGCCTGACCTTTCGGTCATCCACGGCGACGGCACCACGACGGCGGCGAAGAAAGGCGGCGACAATCTCGGGTATAGCGGGCACAAGCATCTGAAGGGCGACAAGGTGGTGGCCTTGTGCGATCGCAACTGCAACGTCATTGCTCCATTCATCAGCGCTCCCGCCAACCGCAACGAATCACCGCTGTTGCGCGACGCGCTGCCCGGCCTTACCGCCATGGCCCGCGCCATTGGCGCGGACCTGCACGGTTCAATCGTCAGCCTGGATGGCATTTACGACTGCAGGGCCAACCGCAAGGCGATCTTCAATCGCGGCATGACCCCGAACATCCCCGAGAATCCGCGCGGACGCAAAATACCGAAGCGGGGCCGCAAGCAGCGCTACGATCCGGCCATCTTCGAGGAGCGCTTCAGGACCATTGAACGGGTCTTCGCCTGGGAGGACAAGTTCCGCCGTCTGCTGCTGCGCTTTGAACGCATCAGTGACGTTCACTACGCGTTCAAGACGCTTGCCTATACGATGATTAACCTGCGCCACTACTGCTGAACCAGCGCGGGGCTCGCACTTCACTGACTGCGGCACGCGCCGTGATTGCTCACGCCTGTTGCATTCGCGGTCCTGATCATAATGCAAACTCCGATATCGAGATACCTACGCCATGGCGCGGGCAAGTGCCCGCCGTTTTGCAAGGGTCTCGTAAAGAGCGCGTACGCCGAATCGCCAGGGCGCGATTTCGGTTGACGACTGCACGGTGTTGACAAGTGCGCCGAGCTCCGGCGTTGCAATCGTCACCTTGTCCCCGAGGTGATGCGTGAAGCCGCTGCCCGGAGCATGCCGGTCTTCAATTGGAGAGAACATCGTGCCGAGGAACAGCATGAAGCCGTCTGGATACTGGTGATGCGGCCCGGCAGTCTGGGCCACAAGTTCCTCTGGGTCACGGCTGATCTCGCGCATGTGGCTCACGCCTTCGAGAATAAATCCGTCGTCCGCGCCTTCTATCCTGAGCGACACGCTGGCCGCCCGCACCGAGTCCATGGTGAAGCGTTCATCGAACAACCGGATAAAAGGACCGATCGCGCATGAGCCGTTGTTGTCTTTCGCTTTGCCGAGCAGCAACGCACTGCGGCCCTCGATGTCGCGGAGGTTGACGTCGTTGCCGAGGGTTGCGCCGACGATCGTTCCGCGGCTGTTTACCGCCAGCACAATTTCTGGCTCGGGATTGTTCCAGCGGGAGGCCGGGTGCAGCCCAACGTCCGCGCCGTAGCCGACCGCCGACATCGGTTGAGACTTGGTGAACACCTCTGCGTGCGGCCCAATGCCGACCTCCATATATTGCGACCATGTGCCGCGCCGTTCCAGTTCCCGCTTCAGACAGTCGGCAACTGCCGTGCCGGGGCGAATCCTGGAGAGATCAGTGCCGATCAGTTGCGCGATCGTCGCCCGGACCGTGCCGGCTTGAGTCGCGTCGCCGTTAGCCTGTTCTTCAATGACCCGTTCGAGCAGGCTCGCGGCAAAGGTCACGCCGCATGCCTTGATGGCCTGAAGATCGCACGGCGCCAGCAATGCGCGGCCGATGTTCTCGACGGGACCAAGCGCCTCGCCCTCGACGTGATGCACAAACTTAACGAGGTCCACGTGCTCGAACAGATCGGAGGTCGTCGGCGCCGACGCCGTGATGTCGAAGGCCTGACCGGCACGAACAACGACGACCGACGGCCCGTCTATCGGCGCGTTTCGCCAGATGCGTCCGACCAGCAGGGCATCGGATAGGTCAGTAGGTACAAAATGCGGAAGATCGTTCGATATCATGGACGGCCTGGCTAGCGAGAGTTGGGAACCGCGAGGGAGACACGCTTCAAGCGAGCGATACGCGTCGCGTGTCGGCCGGCCGAAGCCTGCCTGGCAGCATCACGCGACTCAGTGCTTCCGCGAAGAAGAAATCGCCGAACATCGTCGCGCCATCGACGCCTTCATTGTGCGGCTTCGAATAGCAGGAATTCCTCAAAAGTCCCCGCTGCGCAGGTTCGTAGGCAAACTCGTCACGACATAGAGCTTCGAGCATCGCGAGTCCGTGTTCGCGCCAGCGAACCGCATCAGCAGGGTCGGGATGCAGACGGCCCATCTCGATCAGCGCTGACGCCATCACCGCTGCTGCGGCAGTGTCCTTGATTTCCGCGTCCGCGCCAGTGGCGTCGAAATCCCACGGTGGCACAGGACGTCCATCGAGCCGGCGCAGATAGTACGCCGCTAGCCGCCCGGCAAGGTCTAGCCAGTTGCGCTTCCCGGTCTCACGCGCCGTGTTCACGTAGCCATAGACGGCCCACGCCTGGCCCCGGCTCCACGCCGATTCGTCGAATGCGCCTTGAAACGTGTAGCCGCGCTGACGCGCACCGGTTGTCACGTCGTACTCCACCGCGTGATAAGTCGAACCGTCGGGGCGGATAAACGCCTTGGCGGTCATGACGGAGTGCGCTTCGGCGGCGAGGCGATAACTGCCGTCCCCGGAATGGTTCGCCGCCCAGTAAAGCAACGATAGATTAGCCATCGTGTCGATAGCCGAGGCGCTGCGTCCGCGCGGATCGTCAAGCGGACCCCAGGAAGCGAGATAGGCGCCGCTGCGCGTGGTGACAAGACGCGCGCGCAGTTTGTCCGCGGCTTCCATCGCAATTTGCGCGTACCACGAGTCGCGGGTGATTTCGTAGCCGGGGACGGCGCTGCTGTCGAAGATAAAGCCGATGTCGTGCGTGTTAGGATCCAGCGCGCGCTGCGCGACGAGACGCATGCGCTCGCGGGCCCACGAGAGGTATTTGTCGTTGCCGGTGTGCAAATACGACGTCAGCAAAAGTCCGACCCAGAACCCACAAAACCAATTGCCGTGGCTCCACGCTGAACCGCTGTAGCCTGCGGACAGCGACGCCGGAAGCCGGACCCACTTTCCGTCGGGCGCTGTGATCTGGGGGAATTCGACGCCGAGCGTCGGCTCGTCCTCTGCAACTTTGGTCGCAATGCGATCGAGGATATCGGTGAAGAGGGCGGACCGGTCAGAGGACAGTCCTTGGTCTTGGTACGAAGCATTCACGGCTTTGTCTCCTAATGACTTTCGCGTTTCCCGAGTGACGGGGGCACGCAAATTCTAGGAGCGCGGCGGTTCCAGCGGTTAGGACGAAGCGCGGCTTATATTGGACTTTCCTACGTCGCACCCGGACTCCTATCGTCCCACTGCTTCAAATGCTCAGTTTCTCCAGGCTGCGCCGGAAGTCGATTGGCGAGCGGCCCGTGTGCTTGCGGAAACATCGGCTGAAGTAGGCCGGGTCGTCGAAGGCAAGCTGTGTTGCGATCTCCGCCACATTGACCTCGGAATGCAGCAACAGACGCTTCGCTTCCAGCATCACGCGTTCACGAATCAGCTTGGCCGCTGTGCTGCCGAGCGCCTGGCGCGTTGCATCGTTCAACGCGCGTTCCGTGACGTTCAGCAGGCATGCGTAGCGAGCGACGTCGTGGATTGTGGCGAAATGTTTTTCCAGCAGGCTTTTGAAGCGTCGGGACAACAGCACGCTACGCGACGAATTGACCTCGGTGACGGCGTCGCCGCCCAGGCGCGCGGACTTGATTAGCAGAACCCGCAGATATGACCAGATCACGTCCTCGTAGCCTGCCTCTTCACCCTGATATTCCGCATTGATTCCATCCAGCACACGATGAAGGTCCTGAGCTTGTGCGTCGCTCATATAAACCGTGTTAGGAATTCGCTCGAAATCGTAGACGGGAATCTCGGTCTGCGAATGGCGGTTCTGCACCTTGAACGCGAAAAATTCGGACGAGAAACTGATCGCGTGCCCGACGGTGTCTTCGGACAACGCGAAATCGTGGATCTGGCCCGGGGCCATGAAAAAAAGCGTATTGGGCCGCACCTCGTAGCGAATCGAGTCGATGATGTGGTGGCCGCTGCCCAACTCGACCCAGACGATGTGATAGAACTCGTGCCGATGAGGATACGGCAACGTCGATTTCATATCTTCGAGAGGCGCGAGATGAAAATCGATCGACTTGATTCGCGACCCATACTCATAGTGGGCGATCTTGAAGACCGGCAACTCACATCCACAACCGCTAGGCATTTGATTTGTCTCCTGCATCCAGCGCACTTATCTGGCTCGCTCAGCCAGCTCACTCCCTGGCTAAGTCAAGCGTGCTGTTTCTCCTTCGCCGATTCGGCATCGAACGTGGCGTAATTGTAATTAGCAAAGCGGCGTGACGGCTGTTGTCGAAAACCCGCACGGGTTTGGCCTCGCCTGCTAATTGTCAGCTCATTGGAAACGCAATTCCTTCAGCGCCGACAGGCCGGTCAGCACCGTCTTGCCGTCCTGATTGCGAATCATCGTGTCCATCACGAGGATGCGCTTGGCGGGTTTTTTCTCGACTACGGTCACATGGATTTTGATCGTATCGTCGATGAAGACGGGTCCGAGAAAGCGCAACTCCTGCCCAACGTAGACGAAGCCGGGACCGGTCAACCCGGTATGCGTCGTCGACACCAATGCCGCGGTCAGCAGCCCGTGCGCCACGCGCTGGCCGAATGGCGTGCGTGCCGCGAAGTGCCGATCCATGTGCAACGGATTCAGGTCGCCCGACAGATGGCCGAAAGCGTTCACGTCACTTTCCGCGATCGTACGCACCAGGATCTGGCAGCGGCCAATCTGGATATCGTCAAAGCGCAGCATCTCGTGGCACTGATTCGGATAAGTGTTCATGCGGTTCTCCGCTCGGTCAGCGCCGCGCCGGCTTCGACCAGCGTATTGATTTCGTGCGGCTCGTAGCCGAGTTCGGCGAGCACCTCGCGGGTGTGCTCCCCTTGCCGCGGCGGCTGACGGGTGAGCGGTGGTGCTGCGCCGTCGTATCGAACCGGATGCGCGAGCAAACGAACCGGCCCGGCCTGCGGATGGTCGACCTCCATGATGATGCGGTTGTGCGCCACTTGCGGGTCGGCCTCGACCTGATCGTAGTCGTTCACGGGCGCGTACCAGATGTCGTGCTCGTCGAAGGTCGTCATCCAGTCGGCCGTCGTGCGCGTGGTCAGCGCGTCGTACACGATGCGGTTCAATTCGTCGCGGCGGCGCACATTGTCCTTTGGGTGCGAAAACGCGGACAGCATGGGTTGAGACAAGGCCGCCGCCAGCTTCTCGGTCGGCGTGAGCGAAACGGCGATCCAGCCGTCGAGAGTCCGGTAAATCCCGTAGGGCGCCGGATGGAACCGGCTGCCGGTCGACGGGTTTGTGCGCGGCCAGAGTGGTCCCTTGTTCAGGTAGTAGGTGAACGGCTCGATCTGAAGATCGAGCGCCGCGTTGAGCAGGTTGCTTTCGACCAGCGTGCCTTTGCCGGTACGTTCACGCGCCTGCAAGGCCGCGACGACGCCGAAGGCTGCCAACGCCGCCGCGTGCTGGTCGACGATCGCGGATCCGACTGGCGTGGGCGGGGAATCGGCTTCGCCGGAGAGCATCGTCATGCCGCTCATGGCCTGCAGCAGCAGGTCCTGCCCTGGCCGCTTGAGATAGGGTCCCGATGACCCGTAGCCGGTGCACGAACAGTACACGAGCCGCGGATTGATCTCGCGGACATCGTCGTAACCGAAGCCCATGCGCTGCAGGACGCCTGGGCGGTAGTTTTCGATCAGGACATCGGCTTCCTTGATCAGCCGCCAGACGATCTCTCTCGCGCGCTCGTCGCGCAGATCCAGCGAGATGCTGCGCTGATTGCGATTGCCGAGCAGGAAAAACATGCTCACCCCTTCGACATACGCATCGAAGCCGGTCCAACTGCGCTCGAACGCGCCGCCCGGCGGTTCGATCTTGATTACGTCCGCGCCGACGTCAGCCAACATCTGCACGGCGGCGGGGCCCTGCAAGAAGTGAGTAAAACTTAGCACCTTGATGCCTTCTAGCATGACTTGTCTCCTGACCGCGTGTCCGTATCTGTTTGACTGAGGGCTCAGGCAAGCAGGTTTCGCGAAATGATCATTCTTTGAATCTCCGAGGTCCCCTCGACGATCTCCAACACCTTGGCGTCGCCGAATGCGCGCGACACCGGGTACTCGCTCATCACGCCGTAACCGCCATGTATCTGCAACGCCTGATGAGCCGCCTCCATCGCGCGCTCGGTGGCGAAGAGCTTGGCCATCGACGCTGGCTGATCGAAGCGAACGCCCGCATCTTTCAGCGCGGCGGCATCGTAGAGCATCAGCCGCGCGGCGTGCGCGTGGGCCGCCATGTCAGCGATCTTGAACTGCAGCGCCTGGAATTCGGCGATTGGCTTGCCGAATGCGCGCCGCTCCTTCATGTACGCTATCGACCGATCCAGTGAGCCCTGCAGGATGCCTAGCGCGAGCGCGCCGATCAGGATTCGGCCCGTGCTGATCTGGGCGAGCGTCTGTCGCAAGCCCGCACCGCGTTCGCCGAGCAGGTTGGCGGCCGGGATCGCGCAGCGCTCGAAGTACAACTCGTAGGTGCTCGATGCGCGCCAGCCGATCTTGCGCAGCTTGCGTCCGTAGCTGAAACCGGGGGTGCCGTTAGGCACGATGAAGTTGGAAATTTCCCTGCGGCCGTCAGGGCGCGTGCCCGTTACCGCGGCGATGACGACCGGTCCGGTTACTTCCGTGCCGGAATTGCTAATGAAGGTCTTTGATCCATCGATGATCCATCGGTCGCCTTCCAGCGTCGCACGTGTCGCGATGTTGGCCGCGTCGGAGCCTGCGTTGGGCTCCGATAATCCGATCGCGCCGACCTTGCGGCCGTCGAGGATCGGGCGCAAATAGCGGTCCTTTTGCTCATCGGTGCCATAGTTGGAGAGCAGGCTCGCGACCGTCGAATTGGCCATGAGCGAGTTGGCGATCGCACAATCTACCCGTGCCAGTTCTTCTAACACGATCACATAGGAAAGCCATTCGCCACCGCCGCCACCCCAACTCTCCGGATAGGGCAGGCCGGCGAAGCCGAGCTCGCCGGCACGTTGCCAGATGTCATAAGGAAAGGCTTCCGCTTCCCAAAGCTCTTCCGAGACAGGAGCGATTTCGTTTTCCGCGAAACGGCGCACGGCGTCGCGTATCGCGGTGTGTTGTTCGTTTAACCAATGCGGCATGTTCGACTCTGTGAAAAAGCGGTAGATGGGTTGAAGGCGGGGCGCTGTGTTACAGCACCTTCAGATAGGTATCGCCAGATGCGACCACCGTGCCGTCCTGGCGCGTGACCTCTGCTCCGAACACGCATATGTTGCGATCGTCGTCCTTCTCGCGCAGCGTGAGCCGGGCAGTGACCGTGTCGCCGATAAATACCGGCGCGTTGAACGTGATGTCGTAGCGGTAAGAAACCGCACCGGGGCTCGGCGCCTTTTGCGCCATATAGCCCATCACAGTCGATAAGAAGCCGACCGACAGACATCCTTGCGCGATGCGCTTCTCGAAGCGCGTGGTTTTGGCGAATTCCTCGTTCAAATGCACGGCATAGAAATCGCCGACGATCCCGGCGAAGCCGTAAATATCGAATTCAGTTACGGTCTTGGCGAAATCGGCGGTGTCGCCGACCGCGTAACAATCCATGTGCGGGCGTTTGGCCATGGTGGTTCTGAAGGTGAGTGTCGGTTGTGGAGCCGGCCTGTTCCTTGTTGATTGGGGCCGGCGGGCGTGACTCAAATTTAATGAGTGCGGGTTGCTGACCGTTAGGACGGTTTGGGCGAATGCTTGGACTTTTTTGACTGCACGCACGCAGTGATTGCAGTCTTCGGCCGATCCGCAAGCGGCCTGCGAATTGACTCCGGTCAGTCATTAGTCAATATCGCCAAGGGTTTTCCTCGTGTGCGCTGGATAAGTCGCCACACAGTTTGTGAGGCGCTTGCTATCGAGGACGCCGTAAAAAAGTACAAGAAATCGGGCGACCGGTCCTAACGCCCGTTGCGTGCACTCACGAATACTTGAAGCGCCTGCAGACGGATCGACCTGACGCGGCGCGAAAATTACATTCCAGTACGGAAGGAGACGAAATGAAATCATTCTTTAACGCGCGCCGCGCAGGACGCGCCATGATGGTAGGTACGCTGCTCGCAGCAGGCGTCGTTGTCGCCAGCGTTGCCCGTGCCGACGACCCGATCGTCATGAAGCTGGGGCATACCCTCGCTCCCGACAACCACTATCAGCTGACTGCCCAGGTGTTCGCGAAGGAGGTCGCGCAGCGAACCCACGGCAAGGTCAAGATCGAGATCTTCCCGCAGTCACAGCTCGGCGGCGAAGTGCAGATGGCGCAAGCGCTGCGCACCGGCACGCAGGAGCTCATGATTTCCGCACAGGCGCCGATTGGAAACACGATCAAGCAGTGGCAGATCTTCGATACGCCTTATCTCTTTAACAGCATCGACGACGCCAACCGGGTTCTGCAAGGACCGGTCGGCCGCAAGTTCCTCGACATGATGCCGGCGGTCAATATGATCGGCCTGACGTGGCTGTCGGTGGGCGAACGCAATTTGTTCACGGCTAAAAAGCCCGTTGCTTCGCTCGGTGACATGAAGGATATGAAAGTGCGAGTGATGCAGAGCAGCGGCTATATCGCGGGATATAAGGCACTGGGCGCAAACCCGACGCCGCTGCCTTATAACCAGTTATTTCTGGCGCTTTCGCAAGGCCTGGTCGACGGCGGCGATACCTCACCGGAGCAGTTCATCCAGGACAAATTTTCCGATGTCGCCAAGCATTACTACCTGACCCACGTGAACTACTTGCCCGTGGTGCTGGCAATGAGCAAAAGCGCCTGGACGCGTCTTTCGCCTGACGAACAGAAGGCGTTTCAGGCCGCCGCCGCCGTCGCCGCGGATTACGACATGAAGGAATACAAGCACGAGTACGACGACGCGCTCGCAACGATGAAGAAGAATGGCACCCAGGTGACCGAGATAAACACGGCGCCGTGGGCGGCCGCGACCGAAAGGGCGCGCCAGGGCCTGCTCAGCGACATTCCCGATGGCCAGGCGCTTTACCAGGAAATCAAGGCGGCCGACAAGTCCGCTGTCGCTTCGAAATGAAGGGAGAGTGCGATGGAAAAGCTTGCCCGTAATCTCCTGTTTATCGACGACCTGGTCCTGAAGACCACGCTGTTCCTCTGCGGTGGACTGCTTCTCATGATGGTGCTCGTCGCTGGCCTCGGGGTGGTCTTTCGCTTCATCCTGCACAACTCGCTGTCGTGGTCCGACGAGCTCGCGGCTTATCTGTTCGTGTGGCTCACGTGCCTCGGTGCGGCGGCAGGAGCCAAGCTGCGGGTGCATCCGGAGGTGCGGGTACTGGCCGACCGTTGTCCGCCCCCCTTCGCGCAGACACTGGCGGACCTTACCGACTGCGTAGTCCTCGCGCTCGGCGTGGTGTTCGTTATGTACGGTGGCGACATGCTGGAACTGATGGGCACCGAAACCGCGACCTCTCTGCCGATCTCGATGGTGTACCCGTACCTCTCGATTCCCGTCGGCGGCGCGTTGCTGGTCTTTCATTCCGCGGTGCGAATCGCGGTTTCCCATCTCGCGCCCGGCGCGCAAACGAGGCCCTCTCTGTTGCAGGGCGTCTCCGAACATATCTGAGGTGAATCAACATGTGGGCACTCGCTCTAGGGGCCGGGTTTCTCGGCTTGGGTGTACCGGTGGCCATTTGCATCGGCATTGCGGCGACGATTGCATTGACGCTGAATGGAACCCCGCTGCTGGTGATTCCGCAGCAGCTGTTTTCGAACCTGAATAACGTCAGCCTGCTGGCTATCCCGTTCTTCATGTTGACAGGCGCCATCATGGATGCGGGCGGCGTCTCGCGCCGCATCATCGACTTTTCGCAGGCGCTTGTCGGCTTTATGCGCGGCGGCATCGGGCAGGTGACGATCGTCGCAAGCATGTTCTTCGCCGACCTCTCCGGCTCGGCGACTGCTGACACCGCAGCGATCGGCTCGGTCATGATTCCCGGGATGGTCAAGCAGGGATATTCACGCGCGTTCGCAGTGGCGCTGCAGTCGGCAGCGGGCTCACTCGGACTGCTTTCGCCCGTGTCGATGAGCATGCTGGTGTACGCCTACACCGCCAACGTTTCGGTCGGAACGATGTTCGTCGCGGGGATCGTGCCGATGCTGCTGGTGGTCGTTTCCTTCATGCTCGTGAACTATGTGACTGCCGTGCGCCAGAACTATACGGCGGTCGAAGCGTTCTCCGCCAGGCGGCTGTGGACCACGTTCAGACAGGCGATCTGGGCATTGCTGACTCCCGTGATCATTCTGGGCGGCATCCTCGGCGGCGTCTTCACGCCGGTTGAAGCAGGCGTCGTCGCGGCGCTCTACGTGACGCTGGTGAGCGTCTTCATCTTCAAGTCGCTCAAGCTGTCGCAATTCAGGGAAATACTCACGCGCACGGCCATCAATACCACGCGGGTATCGTTTCTTCTCGGGCTCGCGTTCGTGCTCGGCCGCTATCTGATTGAGGCGCAGATCCCGTTGCACGTCGCCAACAGCTTCCTGGCCGTGACGACCAGCGTGTTCGTGTTGCTGATCCTGATCAATCTCTTCCTTCTCGTAGCCCATACGGTACTGGAAACGATCTCGAGTATCGCGGTGGTGATCCCTGTGTTCCTGCCGCTCGTCGTGCAGATGCATATCGACCCGGTGGTGTTCGGCGTCATCGTGCTGGTCAACTCGGCCATCGGCATCAACCTGCCACCGATCGGTTTTTGCCTTTTTACGGCTGCGTCGATCGGCGGTGTGTCCGTCGAAAAAGCGACTCGGGCGATCCTGCCGTTCATCTTCGCGCTGGCGGTCGACCTGCTGTTGATCATTGTCTTCCCGCATATCCCACGCTTCCTGCCGAACCTGCTGGCAATCAAATAACACGAGGACGATGGGCCGCCGGCTGCACGCCATTAGCCCAATCTCCACGATCCCGTATGCGTCGATCGTTCGCACGCGCAAGGCGATCGAATTACCGAGAGGCTCATCATGAACACGGCTCACATCGACCGAAGCGGCGCGGCGCCGATCCCGCTAGCCGCATGGGAGGACCTGCAGTACCTGAAGCTGGAACAACCACTTGAGTTCGTCTGGGCGATCACGTTGAATCATCACGATAAGCGCAATGCGCTGTGCGTGCCGCTGCTGGCGGAACTGGCACGCGTCCTCGCGGCAGCCGAAGTCAGCGACGACGTCAGGGCTGTCGTGCTCACCGGCGGCGAACGTTTCTTCAGCGCGGGGGCGGATATTGCCGACATGGCGGCACGCGGGGTCGCAGCGTACGCGGACCCGGTGCGCCTCGCGAGCTGGAAGGCGATTGAAACGTTTCCGAAGCCGCTGATCGCGGCGGTCAACGGCTTCGCCATCGGGGGTGGCCACGAGCTGGTGATGCTGGCCGATATCGTCGTCGCGGCGGACGACGCGACCTTCTCGCAGCGAGAGATCATCATCGGCGCGCTACCGGGCGATGGCGCCACCCAGCGCCTGCCGCGGGTGCTCGGCAAGACACTGGCGATGAAACTCGTGCTTACCGGCGAACCGCTGACGGCAGCCGAGGCCGAGCGCCACGGACTGGTGACCGAGGTCGTCGTACCGGCACGCAGCATCGCGCGCGCTATCGAGATCGCGTCGCTGATCGCCGCCCGCGCGCCGCTTGCGGTCCGACTGGCCAAGCGCGCGGTGCTCGATTCATTCGAGACCGACCTTCAACGAGGCCTGGAGCGGGAGCATCAGGCGAATCTCGACGTGTTCAAGACCGAGGATCGCGCCGAAGGCCACCGCGCATTCGTCGAGAAGCGGCCGCCGCACTTCAAGGGTCGCTGATCACTGGTGCGTCGCACATGCGCCTTTCGACGGCGATGAGCAACGCTTACCTCTAGTTTTGACGGGCGTCGACCCAGGTATCCACGCCGCGGTCGCTCGAACGTTCAGGGTGAACGCGGAGTTCAGCAGGGCCTTGGTCCACCTCGCCAGATAGCCGGACTCACCACGTAACGGAGATTGCATGAACGGGCTGAACGGTATCCGCATTCTCAGCTTCAATCATTTTCTGATGGGGCCTTTGGGCGTGCAGCACCTCGCCGATTGCGGGGCCGAAGTCATATCGGTCGAACCTGTCGACGGCGCATTTCAGCGCAAATGGGGCGGCGCGAACCGCGCCATCGATGGACAGACGATGCTGCTTCTGATGGGTAATCGCAATAAACGCAGTCTGGCGCTCAATCTCAAGGACGCGCGGGCGATCGATATCGTCATGAGATTGCTGCCACAAGTCGACGTCGTCGCCGAAAACTACCGTCCCGGTGTGATGGAACAGCTGGGATTGGGTTATGAGGCACTCAGGACAGTCAAGCCGGACATCATCTATGCGTCGGGCTCGGGATTCGGTCCGGACGGCCCCTATGCCAGCCGGCCAGGGCAGGACCTGATCATTCAGGCCATGTCGGGTATCGCGACAATCACCGGAACCCGGCAGGACGGTCCGCGCGCGGTGGGCGTGTCCGTCGTCGATCATCACGGCGCTGCGCTCTATGCGAACGGCATCCTGACAGCACTGCTCAACCGTGAGCGTACGGGCGAGGGTTGCCGGGTCGACGTTAGCTTGCTGGCGGCTGCGCTCGATCTGCAACAGGAGTCTCTCACGTGCTTCCTGAACGGCGACGGCCATGACGACGTGCGACAGGCAGGGCGTGTATCAGGTTGGTACTTCCCCGCACCGTACGGCATATACGCAACTGCGGACGGTTTCATCGCATTGTCGCTGAGTCCTCTCGACGTCATCTATCAGATCCTCGAGATCCCGGAAAAGGAACGGATTCCCGCGAAGCGCGCATTCGACGAGCAGCAGGAAATCTCCGACCGGCTTGCGCAGGACACGACGGCGCACTGGTTGCCACTATTCGAACGGCATCATGTCTGGCACACGCGCGTCAACGATTATGCGCAGGTGGTCGCCGATCCGCAGGTGCGCCACTTGAAGAGCTTCGAGACAGTCGAAGGTGCAACCGGCAGCCCCGTGACGCTCGTCAATCACCCGGTGCGCTATAACGGCAGCGCGCCGGCTATCCGCACGCCGCCGCCACGATTGGGCGCGCACACGATCGAGATCATGTCAGGGTTGGGAATGAACCGACCGATGATCGACTCGCTGCTGGCGGACGGCGTAATCGGCGTTGCCGAGGACGCCGCGGCTGTTGCCGAGGACGAGGCAAAAGGCGGAGTTGCGTGAGGCGAGGGTGAAGCCGTCCATGCGGCGAGCGTGCCGCACGTGTCGATGGAAACAGGAGAAGCAGGCATGAGTGACAGATACAGGGAAGTCATTACGGATGTGCTGGTCGTTGGCAGCGGCGGCGCTGCGCTGCGGGCTGCGCTCGAGGCAGATTCCAGCGGCGCTGACGTGCTGATCGTGATCAAAGGCCAATTTCGCAAAAGCGGCGCGACGTTTCATAGCGTAGCTGAAGTAGGCGCCTTCAATGTGCCGGACGGAGCAGGGGATCCCAGCGATAATCCTGATGTTTTTCTCGCCGATATCCTGCATGCCGCTCAAGGCGTGGGCGACCCGCGCTTGAGCGCGATTCTCGCGAACGAAGCGCAGGACTCCCTGCGGTACCTCGAACAGTACGGCGTAAAGTTTGAGCGCGAGGACGACCATTACCTGGTTTTTCGCGCATGCTTTTCTTCCAGGGCGCGCTCGCATGTGATTCACGAGCACTTCAAACCAATCGTGAAATCGCTGGGGACCGAAGCGTCCCGGCGAGGCATCAAGGTCATGGACCGGTTGATGCTCGTCGACCTGCTATCGCAGGACGGCGAATGTCTGGGCGCATACGCGATCGATTCGGATGGAAACCCGGTGCTGATCCGTGCCAAGTCGACTATTCTTACCACCGGCGGTGCAAGTCAGCTGTTCGCCCAAAACCTGTATCCATCGGACATTACCGGCGACGGCTATGCAATGGCTTATCGCGCGGGCGCGCGACTGGTCAACATGGAGTTCATGCAGGCCGGGGTGAGCGTGCTGACGCCTTTCGTCAACCTGTTCGGCAACTACCTGTGGGACGCGCACCCGAATCTTACCGACCGCGATGGCAGGGCGTTCGTCCCTGACTATCTGCCGGCGGGGCTCGCTCAGGCTGATGTCATTAGGCAAAAAGAGCGGCACTTTCCGTTCAGCTCGAGCGACATCTCACGCTACGTCGAAATTTCGATTCAGAAGGCACTCAACGATGGCCGCGGCACGGCTGAAGGAGGCGTATTTCTCGACTTCGCCGGGTGCGATCTCGAATCGATACTGGCCGACAAGAGCCGAAGCATCGCAAGGATGTGGCCGCTAACCTGCCAATGGTATAAGGAGCACGGCGTCGACCTTTATCGGGACCGAGTGCAGATCACCTGTTCCGCGCATGCGATCAACGGCGGTTTATATATCGACGAAAACGCTGAGTCCAATCTGAAGGGTCTGTTCGCTGCGGGTGAGGTGGCAGCGGGTCCACATGGCGCCGACCGTCTCGGCGGCAATATGGCTTTGACGTGCCAGGTCTTCGGCCGCCGGGCGGGCCTCGGCGCGGCCGAACGCGCGAAAAAGATGACGCACCGCGCGACTACCGGGGCCGTGGACGACCACTGCACGGTCGCCACGCAATTCCGCCGAAAGGGCAGGCACACGCTGGACGAACTGAAAGCACGGATTCAGCAGTGTGCAAACCGGTATTTGCTGATCGTGCGCGAGGAAGCCGGACTTCAGACTTTCAGGCGGGTCTGCAGGGAGACGCGAGACCAGTTGTTTCAGGACACGGTGATCGGCACACCGGCTGAACTCATGCGGGGCATCGAATTGGCGAACCTGATCCGGGTTGGTGAATTGATGGCTTCGGCATCGCTGGCCAGGCGTGAGAGTCGCGGCGGTCACTACCGCGAAGACTTTCCCGAGCGCAGCGCGGAGTTCGCCTGCAACATATTCCTCGAGCGGAACGTGCCTGAAGGTCTGTGGTTAGGGCGGCTGGCGGATCTGTCGTCGTGAGTCGGTAGCGAGCTAATCACCTTGCGCCGTTCGATCAGAGAGCCAGCAACCCCGCGCAGCCGAATGTATTCCACAATGGTATAGATCAAGCGTTATTTTTCATTATAAAGGCATGTCGATCGCCGCTAGTATGCAGACTCCTGGCTGCGCCCCGACGCGTGAACCCGACAGGCGCAAGGCGTCCAGACGCCGCCTCGCCGCCCTGGGCCAATACGGAAGGGCCGAACCGACCATTCATTGATGCGCCGCCTGCGTTGAAGGCGAGGCGAGCGTACGAGGAGGAGACTCGATCGTGAAAATGACCTTCCGCTGGTATGGCGACGCAGACCCCGTGCCGCTCGCTTATATCCGCCAGATCCCCGGCATGGTCGGGATCGTCTCGGCGATCTATGACGTGCCTGTGGGCGAGGTGTGGCCGATCGACAGGATCCTGTCGCTGAAGGAGAAGATAGAGGCTCACGGGCTGACGCTGGAAGTGATCGAAAGCGTGCCGGTGCACGAGGACATCAAGCTCGGCAAGCCGACGCGCGACAGGCTCATCGCCAGCTACGGCCAGACACTGCGTAACCTCGGCGCCTGCGGCGTAAAGGTGGTCTGCTACAACTTCATGCCGGTTTTCGACTGGACCCGCACCTCGCTGGAAATGCACCTGCCCGATGGATCGACGACGCTCGCGTTCGACACGCGAGCGATCCGCGAGCTCGACGTCAGCCAGGGTATCCAACTGCCCGGCTGGGACGCGAGCTATCGGCCCGAGCAGTTGAGAGCCCTGCTGCGCGACTACGAAGCGCTTGACGAGGCCGGTCTCTGGGCCCATCTCGACTACTTCCTGCGCGCGATCATTCCGGTCGCCAAAGAAGCCGGCCTCAAGATGGCGATCCACCCCGACGATCCGCCGCGGCCGATTTTCGGCCTGCCGCGCATCGTGAAGAATCGCGCGGACCTGCAGCGCGTGCTGGCGATCGTCGACGATCCCGCCAACGGCCTGACGCTGTGTTCCGGGTCCCTGGGCGCGGACCTGCAGAACGATATTCCGGCACTGGTGCGCGAGTTCGGCGCGCGTGGCCGGATTCATTTTGCACACCTGCGTAACGTGCAAACCAATGCGGCGGGCGACTTTCATGAGACCTCGCATCGTTCGGCCGACGGCTCGCTCGACATGGCGGAAATCGTCAAAGCCTATTTCGAAACCGGCTTTGAAGGCTATGCAAGGCCGGACCATGGGCGAATGATCTGGGGCGAAACGGGCCGCGCCGGCTATGGGCTGTTCGACCGCGCGCTGGGTGCGGTCTATCTGAACGGCATCTGGGAAGGCCTCGCCAAACATCCGGCCTATCATGCGGCTGAGTAATGCCGCCCTGGCTTCGCTCGCGGCGCGCGCCGCTGGCGAAGTCGTCGTTCCCGCCTACGATCGCGCGAGCCTTGCACCAGGCATCGTCCATCTGGGCCTCGGGGCGTTTCATCGCGCGCACCAGGCCGTGTACACCGAGCACACATTGCGCGCTGGCGATCACCGCTGGGGCATCGTCGGCGTTTCGTTGCGGCGTGCGGACACGTCGGAGGCACTCACTGCGCAGGACCATCTGTATGCCGTAGATGTGCGCGACGGCACCGCGGATTCGTTCCAGGTGGTCGGTGCGCTGATCACTTCGCTGGTCGCGCCGCAGTCGCCCGCCGCCGTGCTCGATGCAATGACCGATCCGCGCTGCCATATCGTCAGCCTGACGATCACCGAGAAAGGCTATTGCCGCAATCCGGCCAGCGGCGCATTGCAGTTCGATCATCCCGAGATTGCCCATGATCTGCACGACGCCGCCGCGCCGCGTAGTGCGATCGGCTTCGTCCTGCGCGCGCTGGCGCTGCGCCGCGCGGCCGGTTTGCGCCCGTTTACCGTGCTGTCGTGCGACAACCTGCCGTGCAACGGCGACACGATGCGCGCGTTGACGCTGGCGTTCGCGCGCGAAGCGGATCCTGCGCTGGCCGACTGGATCGAGCGAGAGGGCGCGTTTCCCAACACGATGGTAGATCGGATCGTGCCGCTCACCACCGACGCCGATCGCATGCGCGTAGCGAAGCAACTCGGTGCCGACGATGCCTGGCCGGTGATGACCGAGCCGTTCTCGCAATGGGTAATCGAGGACTGCTTCGCGGGACCACGGCCGGCGTGGGAGCGCGCAGGCGCGACGCTCGTGGATGACGCGCGTCCCTATGAGCAGGCCAAATTGCGGATGTTGAACGGCGCGCATTCGGCGCTCGCATACCTCGGGTCGCTGATCGGCTATGACACCGTTGATCAGGCGATCGGCGCGCCGGCCGTGCTGAACTTTGTCGAAAGCATGTTGCGCGACGAGGTGGAGCCGACGCTGTCGCGCCCCGCTTTGGCCAGCTATCGCGCTGAACTGTTCACGCGTTTTCGCAACACTGCGCTCGATCACCGCTTGCAACAGATCGCGACCGACGGCTCGCAGAAACTGCCGCAGCGCTGGCTGGAAAGCGTGCGCGCCAACCTGAAAAGCGGCGCGCCGACCGAACGTCTCGCGTTTGCGCTGGCCGGCTGGATCGCGTACCTCAGCGGTCAGGACGAGACAGGCCGCACCTACGCCATCGCGGATCCGCTCGCCGACACACTGGCCGAGGCGGTTCGCTCGACCTTGCACGCGGATGCCGTTGATGCGGTACAAACACTGTTCAAAATCGAGTCGATTTTCGGATGCGATCTGCGCGCACAGCCGCGCTTCGTCGCGCAGGTCGCACGCCATCTGGAGGCGATTCGCGCACAAGGCGTCGTCAAAGCCATGGACGCTTGTACCGCTTCACGGCCATGCACCTAGCCGCAGCGATCGCCACGTTCTGCAGAGAGCAGCCCTGAATAACTGGAGGAAGACATGAGCGACCTGCTCGTCAGACCGTCAAAGCATGCCGAAGACGGCCAGATCATCCATATCACGCCGGCGAGCGCCGGCTGGAAATACGTCGGCTTCGATGTTTTCGACCTGAGGGTCGGCGCCACGGTCACTCGGGAGACGGGCGATCGCGAAGTCGTGGTCGTGCTTGTCAAGGGGCACGCAACAGCCGGTTGCGAAGGGCTCGCGAGCCGCGCGATCGGTGCACGGATGTCGCCGTTCGATGGCGCGCCGTGGTCCATGTATGTGCCGCCGCATACGCGCTACACGATCGTGGCCACGGACGACGTCGAACTCGGCATCTGCTCCGCGCCCGCGAAGGTCGGCCTGCCGCCGCGCTTCATTGCACCTGACGAGGTCAGGCAGGAAACCCGTGGCGCTGGCGCCAATCTGCGTCACGTGCGCCACATCCTTCCGGAAACCGAGCCGGCGGAGAGCTTGCTGGTGGTGGAATCGGTGACGCCCGCAGGCAACTGGTCGAGCTACCCGCCGCATCGGCACGATACCGACAATGGCGAGCAGCAGACCTATCTCGAGGAAACCTATTACCACCGCGTCTCGCCGCCGCAGGGCTTCGCGATTCAGCGCGTCTATACCGACGACCGCAGTCTCGACGAAACGCTCGCGGCGTACGACAAGCATGTCGTGCTGGTGCCGCGCGGCTATCACCCGGTTGCCGCCGCGCACGGCTATGACCTCTACTACCTGAATGTGATGGCCGGTCCGCGCCGCGCCTGGCACGTGCATAACGAGCCGGCTCATGAATGGCTACTACAACCCGGCGCAAGGGTCGCGGTGGACGGCGCGCGCTGAGTCCCGTTGCGGTAAGTCAATCGCTGTCGGCGTCGGGGCCTTGGGTGTCGAATCCGGCGGCCTCGCGCAGCGCTTGCAGCATCGCCCGCGCGCCCGGCGAGAGCCTGTCGCCGCGCCGTGTGACGATGCCCGCCGGTCCGAGCTTCAGATCGAGTTCGAACGGTAGCGGTTCGAGCGCGCCGGCAATGCAATACGGCCGCACCGGCTCGCGCGCAAGCGGCGCGATCATATCGCTCATTTGCAGCAGACTCGTGATGACAGGCAGCGATGAGCTCTCGACCACATCCGTCGGCAACGCGAGCTGCCGTTCGAGAAAAAGTTGCGTGAACTGATTGCGCATCACGTTGCCTTTCGGCGGCAAGATCCACGTTTGCGGCGCCAGTTCGTTCCAGCTCAGAGTCTTGCACTTGACGAGCGGATGGCCAACGCGTGCGAACAGCGCGTGCTGTGCTTCTGCGAGCGGGGCGTAGTGCAGTTCCGCCAGATCGTCCGGATTGCGGATTCGCGCGACGATCATATCCAGCTTGCCTTCCTGCAGACGCTGCACGAGCACCTCGCTGAACTCCATCTCGATGCTGACGCGAATCTGCGGAAAGCGCTTCTTGAGTAGCGCCACGGCTTGCGGCACGAGGTTGGTGGCCGCCGTGACCTCGGTGCCGATCATCGCCTGCCCGGTCAGGCCGGCTTTGAGCGCGGACACTTCGTCGTACGCGTGCCGCAACTCCTCCAGCACGCTGCGCGCATGGCGGACCAGCACCTCGCCGTACCAGGTGGGCTCGACACCGCGCGGATGCCGTTCGAACAATGGCACACCCATCGTCTCTTCCAGTTCCCGCAGCAACTTGGTCGCCCCGGGTTGGGTCATGTGCGCGGCGTCCGCCGCGCGCAATACCGAGCGATGGGTGTCGAGCTGAACGATCAGGGCCAATTGGCGCGTCTTCAGGCGCGTGGGGTCGAAGCGGCCCGTCGCGATGGCCGCCGCGCCGTTGTCCGGATGAATTGCCGAGGTCACGATGTTGCCTCCATGTATTCCGTATCGATATAGGTTTTGCGTTATTTTTCATTATAAAAGCATATCGATCGATTCTACTATGCAGAGGACGGCCTGCATTCCAAGGCGGGGCGAATTCCCTTCATGGGCATCGAGGCGCGCTGCATTCTGCAGCCACACAGGAGACGAAGAAGTAATGAACACTCGTACCACAGACATCCCGCCGGAAGGCATCACCACCGACGAGTTCCTCGGCCGCGTCGCCAAGGTCCGCAGCGCACTCGACAAGGCGGAACTGGTCGGCCTGCTTGCCTTCGGCGATTGCTGGCGTGGCGCGAACATCGGCTACTTTACCGAATTCCGTCCGCTCGACGGCGTATCGGACATCGCCAACGCGATCCTGCTGCTGCCCGTGGACGGCGACCCCGTGCTGTTCGTGTCGGATCAATGCTTCGACTACGCGACGAGCGTGACCGCCTTCGAAGTGCGCAGCCTACGTGAAGTCACGCAGCAGGTGCAGGCATTTTCGGCGCGGCATCGCAGCGGCACGGTGGGCCTCGCCGGCGCCGCCTATATCCCCGCGGACCTGTTGCAGCGCCTGAACGCCGGTCTCGGCGAACTGAAACTTGAACCGACGATGGTGCTGGCCGAAATCAAGGCGATCAAGAGCGACGCCGAAGTGGCGCTGATGCGCAAAGCCGCCGCCTTGACCGATTCGGCGATGGCAGCGATTCGCGACGCGCTCGCCGACCGCCGTCCCTACACCGAGCGTGAACTCGCTCTAATCGCTGACCGCGCGATGCTCGCAGGAGGAGCGGACCGGACCGCGTTTGATTCGATGGTGCAATCCGGTCCGCGCTCGGCGTATAACCTGGCGCGCCCCACCGACCGCATCCTGCAACCGGGCGACCTGATCATGACCGACATCGGCGCGCGTTATCGTGGGTACGTGGCCGATGGCGGACGCGGTTTTACCTACGGTCCGGCGAATCCCGAGAAGATGGCGATCGTCGCGGCGGCGGCGCGCGCGGTCGAAGCGGGGCTTGCCGCCGCGCGTCTCGGCATGGCCGCCATGGAACTGAACGCGGTGATCCAGCAGGCGCTGGTGAAATCGAACTACGAGCAATACTCGAGCGAAGCGCGCGGCCATGGCACCGGTCACGGCACCGGCATGGACCCGGAAGAAGAAGCGCCATGGATCGGGCCGGGCAACAGGACCGTGCTGCAGGAAAACATGGTCTTTACCCTGAAGGCGACCATCACGGTACCGAACGTCGGTGGCTTGCGCACGGAACGTATCGTGCGGTTGACCTCGGGCGGCGTCGAAACGCTCGACCAGTTCCCGATGGAACTGCACTGGTGAGCACAGTGAATTTATCGTAACGTGCCGGCGCACCCGCGCCGCTGACACGCAGCAGTTCAAAACATGGATTCCCAGAGAAGGGAGGAGACATGAATACATCGCCCGTTTCAGCCGGCAACTCGCCGGTTATCAGCCGCTCGGCCGTCAACCGTGTGCTGGTCGCTTCGGTGGTCGGGACCGCCATCGAGTGGTACGACTTTTTTCTCTATGCCACCGCTTCGGCGCTGGTCTTCGCAAAACTGTTCTTCCCCTCGTTCGATCCGGTGGTCGGCACCATCGCGGCGTTCGGGAGTTTTGCGGTCGGCTATCTCGCACGGCCTTTCGGCGCGGTGTTTTTCGGGCACTTTGGCGACCGCATCGGACGTAAGGCGACGCTCGTCGCGACGCTGACAATCATGGGCGTCGGCACCTTCGTGATCGGTTTGCTGCCGACTTACGCTTCGATCGGCGTCTGGGCGCCGATCCTGCTGGTGGCGATGCGCTTCCTGCAAGGGCTCGGCGTCGGCGGTGAATGGGGTGGCGCGGTGCTGATGGTGGTCGAAACGGCGCCGGCCAGCAAGCGTGGCTTCTTCGGCGCGTTCCCGCAATTGGGCGTGCCGCTCGGGCTGATGCTCTCGACCGCGGTGTTCAAAGCCGTGTCGAGTCTGCCGTCGGACGCGTTCTATTCCTGGGGATGGCGCCTGCCGTTCCTGCTGAGCGTCGCGCTGATCGCGATCGGCCTGTTTATCCGGCTGCGCGTCATGGAATCGCCGGTATTCGAACAGATCAAGGCGAGCAAGCGGGTCGTCAAGGCGCCGCTGATCGAATTGCTGCGCCGGCATCCGAAAGACCTCGTGCTGACGATCGGCACGCGCTTCGCGGTCGACATCACCTTCAACGTGATCAATGTGTTTGTGCTGGTCTATGGCACGACGCGGCTCGGCCTGCCGCGCGGACTCCTGCTGAACGCCATCATTCTCGGCTGCGCCCTCGCGCTGATCACGCTGCCATTGTTCGGCAAACTGTCGGATCTGATCGGTCGCCGGACCGTCTTCATGTTCGGGGCGGTGTTCGTGGCGATCTACGGATTCGCGTTCTTTCCGTTGCTCGAGACACGCAATCCGACCTTGATTCTCGTGGCGTACGTCTGCGGTATCGCGTTAAGCCAGGCGTCCGTGTACGGCGTGCAATCGACGTGGTTTGCGGAGCTGTTCGGTACGCGGGTGCGCTATACGGGTGCGTCGCTGCCCTATCAGATCGCCGGCATCATCACGTCAGGGCCGACGCCATTGATCGCCACTTATCTGTTCGCCACATATGGCCAGACGCTGCCCATTTCGATCTATATCGCGGCGACGGGGTTGCTGAGCCTGGTGTGCGCGTTTTTCCTCGCCGAGACTTTCAAGCGGGATCTGTCCGCGGAGCCGGAAGATGAAGCGGCCACCGCGCCGGGTGCGCATGCGTGCGGGCACTCGCCGCGTCCTTTGTCGCGCTGAGCACTGGTGTTCTCCATCGCATTGCTCCGTCGTTACGATGGCTACACCTTCGCACCGCGCGTACGCGTTCCACCGTCCGCCGGGGCGAGGAAACCTGAATGATAGCGGTTGTTCAGCAGAAAGAGACGGTTCGTCGAATGAAGTTTCCATCATGTGAAAGGCGTGTCATCAGTGCGCGCGCCTAAATAGTGCTGGTTACAGACGCGCGTCAACGACGCATACATAATAATTCGGGCAGGGCAGTCGTCAAACTCACGGACGTTCGTGCTGCTATTTTTAAACTAAACACCTAGTGCAGTTGGGCTTAACCATTTAACATACGTAAGCCATCCAAATCAATTAGGATAATATAATAATACGAACCAATGTTAACCCGAGGTTTTGGAATTTAAGGAGACATTGAATGGACGTGCTGGTCGTCGAAGATAATGAGGTAGTCGCGGACAGTCTGGCTTTCCTGCTTGACTGCTACGGTCACCGCGCCACCGTGGTGGAAGACGGAGAAAGCGCGCTCTCGCTGCTGTGCTGCCGCGCTTTCGAACTTGTCCTGCTTGACGAGAACCTGCCCGGAATTAAAGGAAGTGCGGTCGCACTGTCGATTGTCAATACTTTCGCTGACCGGCCCTTCATTGTCTCCATGACTGGAGACAGTGAGGACACCGAATTCACGCGGCTTTTCGATGTCTGTCTGCAGAAGCCATTCTCCCTCGAGGCACTTTTGCAAGTGATTGAGGATGCTCAAAGCAATGGTGACGTGAGCGCTCTCCTGGCCGCCTAGGCATCGCTTTGCTGTCAGATGCGCTCACCCCAATACCCGAGCTTAACGCAAGCCAGGGTTGTGCTCGTCCGGATGGTCTGGACGACATTTTTGTCGTACGTGTGCAACGGCAAACGTGAACATTTACTTATTGGTTGGCGCCACTGCACACGCGAAGGAATAGTTGTACTCGCAACTACAACGCCAACCACAGTGGCATCCGGCGTGCCGTCGAAAAGGCAACATGGCGTCATGAGGCCGTCATGACAAGTACGTAGATTCGGCCGGCACCGAAATAACCGGTGTTGAATTGCAAAAAATATAATCTGAGAGAAGTTAGACAAATGAATCGACATAGTATCGGTCATCTCGAGCGCAGTGTCGGCAATGACCGCCTGACGCGCGCCTTGGCCGCACGCCTCGACAGGGCATTGACACGCGCCGGCATCAGTTCGGCACGCGCAGCGAAGTGGCTGGGTGTGAGCGAATATGACGTGCAATATTGGCGACGCGGAATCACCGTGCCGCCGCTGAACGCTTGTACGCGCCTCGCCGCCGCCCTCCATCTCGATGTTCACTGGCTTTGCACGGGGCAGCCTCCGGTCACCTGATTCGCAGTTCGCGGGAATCGCGGGCCAGGGGCGTTTGTCCTCCGTGGATTCCCGTACGTTCTGAAGTTCGCAGCCCCGTCGGCATCGCACTCGCAATGATGCAGTTGTACGCATTTCGGATGCGGCACAGCAGGCGTCTCTTCCGCAAATCCGGAGGGAATCGATGTGAAGGCAGTTAAACAAGATGCGGCGTTCGGCCAGGCACCGCGCCTCAATCAGTACGAGATGGAGTTGTCGCGAGGCGCCTCGCATATCGCGAGCACGCTGTACGAGGAAAGCATGCTCGCTGCGGTCTCGGAAACCATTCTGGAGTTCGAGGCCTCGCACGGACGCGACGACCTGAAGGCATTTGCGCACGCCCTTCTCAGAAGACTGGAGCAGCGCGGGAGGCCGCTGGCGGGCAAGGTGCTCCAGCACTTTATTGAGCGCGGCCGTTTGCCAGAGGAGGTACCCAGCGCGCCGCCAGTACCTGTGTCTGCTCGCAAACCTGCCGCCCGGAAGCTGAAAGGTACGGCCTTACTGGCGGCCAACGCGCGTCAAGCAGCGTGAGCCGCATACCTGCAGGCGAACCACAAGTTTCCAATCCTTAACCGCAATAACACCGAGGGAAGAACATGTCAAAGCGAATCGCTTATGTCACCGGCGGCATGGGTGGAATTGGTACAGAAATTTCTCAGCGGTTGTTCAAGGACGGATTCACGGTCGTCGCCGGTTGTGGACCCAACTCTCCCCGGCGGGAAAGATGGCTGAAGGAGCAGGAGGCGCTTGGCTTTTCCTTTGCCGCTTCCGAAGGGAATGTCAGTGACTGGGAGTCTACCGTGGCTGCGTTCGCCAGGGGTGCCGTCAAACGCATTGTCAAGCCGATGATGGGTTTCAAGAGTTTCCGGTGCGCGCGCATTATTTTGTCCTGCATCGAGTTGATGCACATGATTCGCAAAGGGCAGATGCAGGACGAGCGCGGCATCAAAACTGCAGCCGAGCAATTCAATTCGTTGGCTGCGTAAGTAGTCCTACTGATATCACGCTTTGTTCAAGCTGTAATCGTTATCGCGACAGAACCGCAATTTTTCAGTCGGCTCAACAGGCTGTCAAAGACCGGGAATGCGGGACCTCAGGGCCCGCCCCTGGCGCTCGCTGACATCGATCACTGTCCGATTACGGTCGTTCATGACGAACTGGAACGAACTGCGGGCGGTCGGGCGAATCTCCAGAACCTTGTGCAGATTCACCAGCACGCCGCGATGGGCGCGAAAGAAACCGCTCTCGGATAGTGTCGCTTCCAGTTCTCCAATCGCATAGTTGACCCAGTAGTGCCCGGCTTCCGTCTGAACGCGCAGAATGCCCGCATCCATCCAGAAGTAGCAGATATCCGACGGTTCCAGCAACAGCAGGTGCCCGGCCTTGCGGGCAACGATGTGCCGGGCCGCACGCGGCATCTGGTTCAACGCGCCGCGCACCTTGTCGTCATGCTCGGCGCGCCGCTCGCGATAGCTTTGAATTCCATACGCACGCTCGACCATCGCATCGAGAACCTCCGCTTCTACCGGCTTGAGCAGATAGGCCAGCGCCTGGGCCTGGAAAGCGCGCAGCGCATGTTCATCATAGCCGGTGACGAAGATCACCAACGGAAGAGGCGTAGTCGGCTCAATGGCGCGCAGCACTTCGAATCCGTCGAGCCCGGGCATCTGCACGTCGAGGAAAGTTAGGTCGGGCCGCAAGCGCTCGATGAGTTCTGTCGCTTCAAGCCCGTCGCGCGCCTCGCCGATGATGTCGACTTCCGGCCGGCTCTCCAGCAGCCTGCGCAAACGCAGCCGCGAGGCCTGCTCGTCGTCGATCAGCAGTGTGCGCAACTCGACGCTCATACCTGCTCCGCCTGCAGCGGGATTGTCACTGTCGCACGGCTGCCTCGCCGTGGTTCGCTATTGAACGTAAAACGTGCGTGGCTACCATAGGCTGCTTTCAGCCGATCACGCACGTTGCGCATCCCGACCCCTTCGTTCGACGCGTCGTTCGCACTGGCAATACGTGTTCCGCCTCCGTTGTCCGCGACGCTCAGTATGAGCTCGGCTCCTACCCGTTCCGCGCTGACCACCAGTTGGCACTCGCCGAGCTTCGGTGCAAAGCCGTGCTTGATCGCATTCTCCACAAGCGGCTGCAGGATGAGCGAAGGAATCGGACAGTCGGCTGTCTGGTCGGCGATGCGGAAGTCCACTCGCAGGCGCTGTCCGAAGCGGATTTGCTCGATCTCCAGATAGGCCTTCAGGAACGCAGTCTCCTCGTGCAGCGGGACGAATGATTGCGCGCTTTGGTGCAGAACGTGACGAAAAATACCGGCCAGACGCAGCGTCATCGTTTCAGCGATCTCGGGCGCCTGATGCACCATGGCGGCGATGGTATTGAGCGAATTGAACAGGAAATGCGGATTGATCTGTGCGCGCAGCGTCCGTAGTTCAGCCTCGACCACCTGGTGCAACAGACTCGCCTCGCGCTGCGCTGTCTCGATGCGCTCTCGTTCGCGTTCGAGCGCTTCGAGCCGTCGCCCGACCACATATCCCGCCTGCCGAAGAATGTCCAGTTCCCCGCTCAGCAGTGCTCGGCGGCGCATGTCATGGCGCGCCGATAGCTCGAAGAGCTCGACATCGCCCACGGGGACCGCGACAAGATCATTTGATGGGACCGCTTCTGCCGTGCGTCGCGACACGCGCACTTCGATGTTCAGCATGTCGTGCAGAAAGTGCTCGGCGCAGTGAAAAACGGCCGCTTGTGTCTCCTGCTGGGCGAGGCGCTCGCGCAATTCGGCGAGTGCCGCCTGCGGATCGTCACGACCGAAGACGCGCTGGTCGACAAGGCGGTCACCTGCGCTTGCGATCCAGCCTGTTAGCAGCAGCGCAGCGGTCGCCGCCGCGCAGAAGAGGGCGGCGCCCGCCGCGTCGGACGCAGTGCGCAGCGCGAAGCCTCCGCCCGACGACCACATGGCGATCCATGCGAGCGACACGCCCAGCGTGCACGCGAGTACGACGCGCAAGCCAAGTTTGGCGAAACAGTCGGCAGCCCGGAATTGGCCGAGATAGAGCAGCCCACCGAGCATGGTCAGGACGATGCTCTGCTTCGCCAATATATCGAGCGGCGGATCCCAACGCGTGGACAAGACGCTCAACATTCGCATCCAGTGCGCGGCCATGCTCAGCGACGGACCCAACAGGATCAGCGCGAGCCCGACCCGCTCTGCAGCCGACGAAATGTGCGGACGAAGCAGGACGAGTGCGCAGAACAGGACAGCCAGCGCGCTATATCCGGTCATCCAGTGCAGTGCATCGAGCCATTGGGGAAACGCGCGTGGCGCAACTGCGAGACCGATCATCTGGAGTACGGCCAGGGCGAGTGTGCAGCGTACGAGCCAGTCTCCTGCTTTCCTGCGCGACGTGGTCGCGGGGCTGGTGTTCCAGAACAGCAACAGGCAGATCGGCCACGCGGCAGGGGCACAGAAAGACAGGCTGTTGACCCACAGTACGGCCGTCGACTGCGAAGGAACACCTGCAGCGAGCAGGCTGAATCGAGTCAGCCCGCCCATGCTCCATACGGCTCCGCACGCGGCGTTGAGCGCACGTGCATGACGGCCTTCGCCAGGAGACCGCCACGCGAGCGCTGCCAGCAAAACCGCCAGCATCAAGCTGAGTCCGTAGCCGATGAGCTGTCCCAATAGCGTCGCCGGATTGAGCTGTGCGTCCATGAGTGTCCAGATTCGAGGCTGCCTCGCGTGCTGCCGCTCAAGTTTGCGCCAAACCGTTACGGTTTGCATGCTCGTCGGGCTGAGCGCCGGATTTTGGCGTCGAACGCGTAAACGTGGGTTGCGAACGAAGCGGCCGGCTGTTTCGCACGCGGCCGTTTTGCGCTGCGCGTTCGCCGCCGCAATTGCACCGTTCGCACGCCAATTCCCGCGTTCGCGCCGGTCAGTCTGGGATCTGCGCCGCTGAGCTCCTACGGTGTCTCCAGAAGGTCTCGCATCGCGCGGCCATCACTCACCGGAGGAACGACATGCAAAGAAGGGACCTGCTCAAGCTGGGCGTCTTAAGCACGCTCGACGCTTTCACCGGCGCGCGTGGCCTCGCTCAGACCGTTGCATCGGCGCCACCGCTTCCCTGGTTTGCACTGGCGAACTCGATGGACCAGGAGTTGAACTACGCCGCACGAGTCGAGGGGCAGATGCCACACAACCTGCGAGGCACGCTGTTTCGCGACGGACCAGGTCGGTTCGAGCGAGCGGGTTGGCGCAAGCAACACATCCTGGACGGCGACGGGATGATTCGCTGCTACCGGATCGCTTCAGACGGGGTGACGTTTCAGAATCGTTTTGTCCGCACCACCAAATATCTCGACGAATCGAAGGCCGGACAATACCTCTACTCGACGTGGGCCTCCCAGCTTCCGGGCGGACCGGCTCGTAACGCGCGTCCCGACTTTCACGGCGGCCAGGCAGGCATATCGGTACGGTGGCGTAACAACCAGCTCTATGCGTTCGACGAGTCATTTCAACCCTACCAACTCGAGCCGCAATCGCTGTTGACGCGCGGCGTAACGCTGCTGGGGCTGCCGAGCGGACTGACTGTTTATTCGGCACATCCCAAGGAAGATCCTGTGAGTGGTGCATGGATCCATTTCGGTACGCAGTACGGGCCGACGCTGCAGATACACCTGACGGAATTTGATCGGGAGGGCAAGCTGAACTGGCACCGGGTACTGCAAGCGCCGCGCTACGTGTACGTGCATGACTTCTTCGTGACTGAGCGCTACATCGTGCTGCACCTGCATCCGGCTTTCATGGACGTGGCAAGCTGGCAGGCTGGTCAAACCAGTCTATTGGGATGCATTCAGTGGCGACTCGAAGCAGGCGGCCTGCTGCTCGTCGTGCACCGGGGCGGCAGCGAAAACCCCATACAAATCGAGACCGAAGCGGTATGGATGTGGCATGGCGTCAACGCTTACGAGCGGGGCGGCGAAATCGTTGCAGACTGCGTCGCGTACGACAATCCCAGTACTTTTGTGGGTCCGGAGGCGAGCTGGCGCGCGGTCATGAACGACCAGCAGGGAGTGGTAGGCGCGCCGGGCGCCATACGACGCTTCGTCATTGCGCCAGACCAGCGGCGGGCGCGTATGGAAACGCTGGACACTGGGAGCCACGAGTTTCCCACCATCAATCCCGCGCACGCGTTGCGACAGAACCGGTACGGCTATTTCGGTTTGGGCACCGACGATACCGGCTTCTGGAATGCAATCGTCCGCATGGATATGCTGGGTGGCAGGCGCCAACAGTTCACGTTCCAGCCGGGGCAGTACTGCGCGGAGCCCATTTTCGCCGCAGGGCCGGACAAGGCCGACTCGCTGCAGGATGAGGGCTGGCTGCTCGTCGAGGTTCTCGATAGCCGGCTTCAGCAGAACTGCCTGGCAGTGTTTCACGCAAACCGCATCGAGGACGGCCCCATTGCAAAGGTGTGGCTCACGCACACGCTCCCATTGAGCTTTCATGGCTGCTGGGTGCAGGCAGAATGACTGACGACAGCGGCTGCCCCAATAGAGCGACGCGGCGCGGTGTGTCTTGACGTTAGTTCGTTCTCTGCATCTTCGATCAGTTCGGGTACCTGGCGCTCGAGATGCCCAATTCCCTTGGGAATAACGATCCCGAATTCGGCCAGCAGTCCGCGAATCTGGTTGGCCTGCGCGGTTCGCGCCCGCACAAAACCCTCGCGTACGCGATGCAGCGACAACACCGATTGCTGCTCGATGCTCTTGACCGGCACAAAGCGCATGTTCGGGCGCGCGACTGCCTCGCAGATTGCTTCGGCATCCGCCGCGTCATTCTTGTTCGTCTTGACGTACGGTTTGACAAACTGCGGTGCAATCAGTCGGACCGTATGGCCCATGGCCTGCAGCTTGCGGGCCCAATAGTGCGCGCTGGCGCACGCTTCCATCCCGATCACGCAAGCGGGGAGGTTGGCGAAGAACTCCGCAACGTGATTCCGCTTGAGCACTTTCTTCAGCACCGTTCGGCCATGCTCATTTACACCATGAACGGCAAAAACGTTCTTCGCCAGATCGATGCCAACTGTCGTAATCTTCATGATGGACGCTCCCCTCGGTCAGGTGGTTGCTTCGACACTTCCACTTTGGCACATTGATGCCGCTTCGGGTGGGGGCGTCCATCCCATTACTTTCGACTTTAGCTCACAGGCCGGGTCCGCCAGACACTCTGACCTGAATGACATGACATAACATCGACATGCTAACTTGCAAAAGGGTGTATGCCATCAGCCCGGCCTCTGCGCTTTCCGGGTTGTCTACTGGCCGGCCTACGTCTGGTTGTAGCAGGCGACGCCGCAGGCCGGCCAGTAGACAACCGGCAGTCCTGGGAGATTTCTTTCACATAACAGAATTTTTCCATTCAACAGGGCTTGACTTTCAATACCCCATAGAAGAGCGATTTCTTCGTCTTCTTCATCAGTTCATTTTACGCGCGCCGCAGTCGCGCTAACCTGACAAAGCCCCTCGAGGTTCTCTCGCTAGCTCATAGTGGGTTCTCGAATCGGTCAACCCCAATACGTTGACCGACTCGCTTTCCCTATTTGCACCAGAACCTCTGGAAAGAGGCAAACGTCGACTGAATGAATGCCAATTACGGCTGAGCGAATACGTCCGTGCGATTTATCAGATTTCCCGAGTTCGTTTGCACGAAGAACGGCACGAACGTCGAGCCGATCGCGCCCAACCCTTGATAGTCCCCGACGAAGAAACCCTCGGCTTTCGGCGCGGTCTTGAGGTCGAACGACCCCGCCAGATGTACTTCATTGGCGAACGTCATTCCCGTGTCCGTCGATGTCGTTTGCCAGATATCCGTCGGTAGTGTCGCGGTGATACCATCCGCTAGATTGCGGAAATCGTAGTACGTTACTGCAACGATCTTCGACGAATTGACGCTAATGCTCGGATTGAATGCCGGCCGTCCCGTGGGCTTATTGACTCGGATCGGTGCGCTCCAGGTCTTGCCACCGTCTTTTGAAGTGGAAAGCGCGATCTCATCGTAGTGCCCACCGTTGAAGCGCGAATCCTGCCACACGACATAGAGCTGCCCGGTCGCCGGATCGATCGCGGGCTCGGGAATGATGTCTCCGGAACGCACCGCTTCGCCGGTGTTCGGATCCGTGACCGATACAGTCTGCAGACCCGAGATGATTTTCGGCTCCGTCCACGTTGCGCCGTCATCGGTCGATTTGATGAACGCCACCTTGCCGGCCGCTTTGGAGAACGGCGGAGTGATCAGGTTGAAGAAGTCATAGAGCGTTCCGTCCTGCGAGTTGACCACGATCTGATTGCCGATCGTCTGCTGCCGCGAAGGCACCGTCACGATGACGGATGGCGGACTCCATGTCTTGCCGCCGTCGATGGTCCTTGAGAACATCGATGGCCCTCGGAATGCGGCCGTATGCCTGTTGGCGTACGGATTGCCGTTCGGCAGTTCCAGCCTGTCCCACACGGCATAGGCGGCACCTGCCTTGATAGGATTCGCCGTCACCGATTCCTTGTCGTTGAAGAATTGCAGCGTCGGTTCGTTGTTGGCGATGACGATGCTCGGCTTCCCCCACGTCTGGCCGCCGTCGTTCGAAACCGCAGCGGCCACCGCATTGCTGTTGTTAGATTGATTGAAGGAGATAGACACAGCGTACGCCGTGCCATCGGGGCCGATCGACACCCACGGATCGGAGGCGCGTTCGTAGCCGAGCGCGCCTGCGCATGCACTAAAAGGCAGTGCCGTTGGCGTGGTCCACGTTAAACCGCCATCGAACGACGAGGCGCCAACTAGGCCGTGGGCGCCGCCGTTGTCCCATCGGTCCTGCTGCCATACGCCGATAAGGTTCGAAGGATTTTTCGGGTTCACGGCGACCCAAGGTTCCACCTCGGCATTCACATAGTTCGTGCCGGGGCCGCCTATGGTGCAAGCGGCAAAGAGACTAGGACCGGAGACCAGGACGGGCGCAGCCCGACTGGTTGTAATGCTTGTTGCGAGGACAACAGCGAGCGGAATGCCGCTCAAAAGTGCGCGAGGCTTGTTGCAACGCATGGAAGGCTCCTTCTCCATTGCGGCCTGCAACAGCCCACAATAGCGTGCTGGCAGTTGCGAAAGTACAGGAGCGGCATTGCACCTTCTCGCCCGAGGGCTCAACGATGGCATCGTCGGCGCGCCTTCTTTCCGCCATTATCCGCTCGCCACACTCACTACCGCTTTGACTGCCACAGACCGCCAGCGCTGATCACCGCCAGCGCGTCGGTCACGACTTCATTACGGATTACCAGCCAGTTCTTTACTGTAGTGCCCGTCGGAATTTTCGCCACTCTTTTAATGACCCAGACTCTTTGCGATGACGATCATTTATGAGATGGATGCAATCCACTTTAGATCGTAGCAAAGGACGTTGCGTGAATTTTTTGTAACAACCTGAAGCGCTGTACGCTCTCATTCGTCAAGCCGTAGTGGGCGTTTTTCAAAAATGAAGTCATCACCGACATTGTTTTTAATGCGTTGCGTGAGGCGTATGCGCAACGATCACATTTCACGCGTACGCCGGCATTTCTGCCACCACCGGTTGCCGGGCGCGAGACCAGGCGTTTGCGCGGCGTCGTCGCGGCGGTCAGTGTGAAGCCGGTGCAATCGAGTTTCGCTTCGAGCGACGCGCCGACGTCAAATGAAAGTCACTGGCAACTGGTTGCGGGTTTCTCAAGGCTGCTGAATTTGTCTGAAGTCCTTTGTGGGTATGACTTTCGCCGATTTCTGCCGGATCCGCTAGAATTCCCGATCTTTGGTGGTCGATAATGGCGCAAAGCCAGCAATGGCAACGGATTCCAACGGAATTGAGCCTCGGCCAGTTCGAACAATTTGTCTTGCCGCACCTCACGGCAGGAAGCCGGGGACCGGCATCCAAACTGACCGCGCACGCGATCTTCAACTACATCCTGAAACTGCTTTACCTGGGTTGCCAATGGAAGGCGCTGCCGATTGCAATGGATCGGCACGGCAGGCCGGAGATCCACTACACGAGCATCTATCGGGCCTTTCGCCGCTGGCAGGCATGCGAATGTTTTGACGCTGTCTTCCTCGCGTCGGTCGTACGGCTTAGCCACGACCAGTTGCTGGACACCAGCATCATCCATGGCGACGGTACCACGACGGCGGCGAAAAAAGGCGGTGACAACATTGGCTTCAGCGGCCACAAGCACATGAAGGGTGACAAGGTCGTTGCCTTCCGCGACCGGAACTGCAATGTGATTGCCCCGTTCGTGCCGGCACCAGGCAATCGCAACGAATCGCCACTGCTGCGTGACGCGCTGCCGCGGGTGATACAGATTGCCCGTGAAGCAAACCTGGACCTGCGTGACGGCGTGGTCAGCCTGGACGGCGTCTACGATTGTCGCGCCAACCGCAAGGCGATATTCAACCGCGCGATGGTGCCCAACATCAATCCGAACCCGCGCGGCAGGAAACGCACGAAGCGAGGTCGCAAGCCGCTGTTCGATCGGACCATTTTTAACGAGCGGTTTCGTACGATCGAGCACGTGTTCGCGTGGGAGGACAAATTCCACCGCCTATTACTTCGCTTCGAACGTATCAGTCAGTTGCACTACGCATTCAAGACCATAGCCTACACGATGATCAATCTACGGCACTATTGCGATAGTTGATCTGGCAGTCGAGGCCCATGTTTCATGTCCGGCGCAGCGCGCCGTGATCCCCTTCGTCCTCACCCTGCCGAAGTACATCCATGACAACGCAAAACTGCCTCGTCGCCGACCTCGACGCGCCTGGTCTCGCCCGCTTGCTGATTCCGTTGACCGCCGCCAGATCGCTTCAACCGAAACTCGCAACCAGTTGAATGCACCTTGGATCGCTTCACCGATCATGGGGTCGTCTTCGACCAGCAATACCCGCATTCCCCCTTCGTTCAATCGTCGTTCAATGTGCCGTCCTGGCTGCCCGCTGTCTGAAGAGCAGGATAGCCGTCAGCATGAAGGCAAGCAGTGCGGCCGACGCCGAATAGCGACTCAAGGCCAGACCACCAGCGCTCAGCGGCTTGTCCAGAAGATCACCGACCACAGCGCCCAACGGGCGGGTCAAGATGAACGCAGCCCAGAATAGCAGCGTGCGGGACACGCTGGTCCGGTAGTAGGCGGTCACGACCAAGGCAAGCAGCCCGCCGAACACGATGGCCGCGCCGGTGTAGCCCAGACCCGCCGTATCGGCCGTCCAGTCGCCCAGCGCCGTGCCCAGGGTCTGGGAGAACATAATCGTCACCCAGTAGAAGGCTTCAGCTTTGGGCGAACTGATGGTGCTCACCGACACGGAGCCCAGGGTGCGATGCCAAACAAAGAGCGACCCGAGCAGCATGGCTAGCAGCAAACTCGAACCGCCAGCGTACCCGATTCCGAGCGAGCGATCCGCAAAATCGGCTAGCGTCGTGCCAACCGTGGTGGTGGCGATGATGGTGGTCCAGTAAAGGAAGGGATGGAACCCTTTGGCCTTGATCTGCGCGATCACGGCGACCAGGAAGATTGCCGCGAAGATGCCGGTTCCGACCAGATAGCCCAGATTCATGGACATCGAGACGGCATCGCCACCGGTTTCGCCGAGCGTCGTAGCGGCGATCTTGATGAGCCAGAACCCCAGCGTTACTTCGGGGACTTTGGCCAGCGCGTGTTCAGTGGATGTTTTCATGGGATGTGCTCGCTGGTCAGACCTTAGCTTGGAGTGTGTCAAACGTTTTCAGCAGGTTGCCCATGGCTGCCTTGCAATCCTCCCGGCTCGGCGTATCGGCGCGCAGTACTGCCAAGGCCTTGTCGATGGCCTTGTCGAGAACGTGCCAGTCATCCGCAGCCCGTGATTTCAGCCCAGCCTCCGCCGAGTCCCAGGCCACCTCCAAATCCTTGATGCGGACCTTGGCTGCGGGCAGATCGCCCTTGTTCACGATGGCTGCCACGTCGGTGGCGATGCTGCGCAACGCCGACAGGTCGCCGAGCTTGGAGACGACTTTGCCCGGCGATGCCGTGGGAGTCTGCGCAGATGCGGCCGGCGCTGTGCCCGGGCCACCTTGGTCGGCGGACCTGGAACAACCGGCTGCCAGGGCCAGGAGAACGGCCGCCGATACGGCGGCGCCAGGACGGGCGACTGGGTGCTGAGTGGGCATGGTTTCTCCTTGAGAAGTGGAAAGAGGGTTACTCGGTAACTTGTGCGGATCGGCCTGCATTCACGCCGAACTGCGCGACGGCCACCAGCATGACGATCACCACGAGGAACAGGGCGCTGGTCCCCATGGCTCCCATGCCGAGGCCGCCGTAAGTCTTGGCCTGCGTCAGTAGATCGCCCAGCGCGGCACCGAACGGGCGAGTCAGGATGTAGCCGATCCAGAAGGTCAGCACGGCGTTGCCGCCCAAGCGCCAGGCGGCATAGGTAACGCCGATCAACGCACCGAACGCGACCGCGCCCCAGGTGAAGCCCAGGCGCAACGCCTCGGTCGCCAGATCACCGGCCGCCGTCCCCAGCGCGAAGGTGCATAGGATGGCGGCCCAGTAAAACAGCTCCCGGCTGCGCGTCACGATGTCGTGCATAGACAGGGTGCGTTCGACCCGATACCAGACGGAGAAGATCGCGACGAGCGCCACCGCGAACACGGCGGTACTGACATACAGACTGACCCCCAAGGCATCGGTTAGCAGGTCAGTGATCTGGGTGCCGACTACGCTGACCAGCACGACCGTCAGCCAGTAAATCCATGGGGTGTAGCGGCGGGTGCGCACCTGCGCGAGCAAGGCGACCGCCAGCAGGGTGGCCATGACCGAGCGGGTAATTCCCTGGCCCCACCCCGCATTGACCGCCAGGAAGTCGGCCCCCGTTTCGCCCACCGTTGTGGACATGATCTTGATGATCCAGAACGACAGTGTGACTTCCGGGACTTTGTTGAGACAGTCACTTAATCGGGGCGCGGGCAATTTGTTCATGGCGTTCTCCTGCCGAAGTGAAAGGGATTGCCCATCAGTCTGACCAGGCTGACTTAGCTCGGCCATAGGCTCACAACGCCTACGGGTCCGAATTTCGAATCAATTTCTCGTGAACACTTATTGCACAAAATGAAGAGGCGCTTTCCGCGCCCCTTCTTGCAGTGCCCTAAAGCAGTCAAAGAGCCGTCAATGGCCGCCATCGGAGAACTGCGGCGGCCGCCACTTAAGCAGACTGTTCTCCAACTGAGTGAGCAGGAACTCAGCACCAAGTGCGACGACGGCAAGCACGATCATCGCGGCGAATACGCCGGCCGCATTGAAGGCGCCTTGCGCGGTCGAGATCAGCAGTCCGATGCCTTGCCGGGAGCCGAGGAACTCGCCGACGACAGCGCCCACCAGCGCAAAGCCAAAACTGACATGCAAGCTGGCCAGAATCCACGTCATTGCCGCGGGCAGCACGACGGTCAGTGTCACCTGACGCTTCGATGCGCCGAGGATATGCGCATTGGCGATGAGGTTCCGGTCGGCCTCGCGTACGCCCTGGAATGCATTGGCGAACACCACGAAGAAGACCATGACGACAGCCAGCGCTACCTTCGACGCCATGCCAAGCCCAAGCGCAATGATGAATACAGAACCGAGCACCACCCGCGGTATCGAGTTGGCAATCTTGATGTATACACTGAACACATCGGCGAGCAGCCTATTGCGTCCCAGCGCGATCCCGGCGATAACACCACCGACACCGCCGATCAGGAAGCCGAGCCCGGTTTCTTCCAGCGTCACGAGTACCTGTACCCATAATGGGCCTTGAGACGTTCCCTCGGTCAGCCATTGCCAAAGCTGGACTGCGATCATCGAAGGCGTCGAAAAGAAGAATGGATCGATCAATCCGACGCGGCCGGCCAATTCCCAGCCGCCCAGCGTAAGGATCAAGACCGACAAGCGCAGCGCATGCACAAGCGTTTGTCTCCGGCGCATACGCGCATGCGCTTTTTGTTCTACGTGGCGCAGCTCCATTTCCTGCGCCGCAGTACCAGTCATGGAAGTATTCATGGGATGCCTCGAGGCGCCAACCGGCGCTCAAATATGGACTTCGTCGCGCAGATCGTTCCAGATCTGCCGGGACAGTTCGATAAAGCGGGGGCTGTAGCGCGCTTCTGACACATCGCGCGGGCGTGGCAGGTCTATTTCATAGCTTTTCTTGACAGTCGCAGGGCCCGCCGTGAGGACGAAGACTCTATCGGCCAACGCAATGGCTTCTTCGATATCGTGCGTCACGAATACGACCGACGCGCCATTGACGCTCCACAGGCGCAGGAGCTCATCCTGCATCAGTGTTCGCGTCTGAACATCGAGTGCGGAAAACGGTTCGTCCATGAGCAAGATCTCGGGCTCGTTGATGAACGTTTGTGCAAGCGCGACTCGCTTGCGCATACCGCCGGAGAGTTGGTGAGGGTAGTGATGCTCGAAGCGGGCAAGCCCGACGCGGCGTATCCATTCCATGGCGCGCTCGTTCGCTTCCGCTTTAGGCACCCCGCGGTACAAGGGGCCCGCCGCCACGTTCGCAAGCACGCTCTTCCATGGAAAGACCGCATCGCTCTGAAACACAAAGCCGATGCGCCGGTCGATGCCGTCAACCGGCTTGCCCCAGATCCTGACTGTACCCGCGCTAGGCTTCGCAAGACCGGTGATGAGGCTCAGTGTTGTTGACTTGCCGCAGCCGGTCGGCCCGACTACCGCACAGAACTCGCCTTTCGCAATGCTCATCGAGAAGTTTTGCAGCGCCATGATCGCCTTGCCTTCCGGGCTCACGAAGCGGCGGCTGACACGATCGAGTTGGATCGCCGTTTCCGGCTTCTGGGCGCGGATCGGAATTGGCGTGGTTGCCGGTTCTAATGTCATAGGATGCTACCTCCTGAATCCGGGTTGAAAGTTTCCGACCTTGTGGCCATGCGGCGGCGGGCGGTGTTATTTGACTTGTGCCGCGGAGACGAACTCAGTGGTATAGGTTTTCGACAGGTCGATCTTGTGGCCGGTGACTGCCTTGTCGAACGACGACAACACTTTCAGCACAGTGGCCGGGCCGGATTCCGGCATGCGGCCGTCGGCAATGAAGGACACCTTGCCGACGCTGAGCGCCTTGACGTACATCGCTTTGTCGCCGGCGTAGTAGTCGGCGGGCATCTGCGCCGCGATTTCATCGGCACTGTGCGTGCAGACGTAGCGCAGCGTCTTGACGAATGCATTGCTGAGCTTTTGAACGGTCGCCTTGTGCGAATTCACCCAGTCGTTCTGCATGTAGAGGCTGGCGGCCGGATAAAGCCCACCTAGCCACTTCTGCGTACTTGCGGGCGAGCGCAGATCGACGAGCACCTTGGCGGCGCCCGTATCGATCAGGCGTGACACGGTGGGCTCTGTCGTCATGCCGCCGTCGATCTTGCCCTGCTTGAGCGCCGCGATGAACGTGTTGCCTGCGCCGACCGCTAACGATGTGACTTCGCTGACAGGCACGCCATGCGACACGGCCAGATACTGCGTGAGGAAATTGGTTGACGACCCAAGGCCGGTGACGCCCAGCGTCTTGCCGCCGAAATCGGCCGGCGTCTTGATCTTGTCGGCCAGCTTTGACGAGATCAGTTCGACCTCTCCGGGCGTATGGCTGAACTGCACGACGGACTCGATGTATTTGCCCTTGGCCTGCAGATCGATGGTGTGATCGTAGAAGCCGACGACGCCTTGAACCGCGCCCGCGATCAGTTCATTTTCGGCATCCACCCCGGCGGCTTCGTTGACCAGTTCAACATCGAGGCCTTGCTCCTTGAAATAGCCGAGCCGCTCGGCGAGCTTCGCGGGCAGGTAAATCTGCTTTTCCATGCCGCCGACCATCAGCGTGATTTTCTCGCCAGCATGGGCGGCTGAAAGCAAGCTGCCAAACATCAACGCACCGATAGCAACACGCACGGCTGTGGTTTTCATCAGACTATCTCCTCATGTATTGGTGTGAACGGCTTGCCCCTTCCAGTGCGGGCAGCATCGACTTCCGTCGGTGGACTGTTCGCCCATTCGGAATGGTTTCCGTTATACGGGGTGACTTTAAAACCAGGCTGAACGGAAAATGAATCTATGTTCAGGGGAGATACCAGTTTCGAGCAGCCAACGGGTCCACGGTACGCGTGCGCATTAAAACTACCCTGAACCATCCCTGAATTATTTTTAACGAAGGCTTCAGATTGCATTCATCCGGCGAGCTTACTGTTCGTGGCGTGGGAGTCCGACTTAGCGGTGCAAGGGAGAAAGGAAGGGCAGACAGGCGCGAAGACCTCATCGAGAGCAGGCCTTTCGATTTGCCGTCAAAAAACAGGAAGGAGACATTTCGTGAACCAGATCGAATCACGTTTCATTGTCAGTTCGGCCAGGAGATGTGGCGGGCCGAAATGGATGCGCTTGCCTACGGCTGTTGCCTTGGTCACCGCGGCGTTAGGGGGGGGCGGCGTGGCATTGGCTGACACGACACCCGGCGCCAATGCGGCGATGGTTGAATGGCTCGTGCCCTCGCTGCCAACTGTCGCACCGCAGACCAAGGAGCAGGCCGATGAGGGCATGAAGCTCGGTCGCCCGCTCATCGAGCCTGAAGTGCTTCAGCCGACACTCGACGCGGCGTTGCCGGACTACCAGCCACGAAACGATCTCAAGCTGTCAGGCACTTTCGACGGGGCTGCCTCCGATGTGTTGCCGTCGCTGGTCAATCGCTGGATCGCGGGGTTCAAGAAATACTATCCGGACGTCGATATTCGGATTTCCCCGCCTTACGCAGGGAGCCTCGGTGCCAAGGAGCTGGTCAAGGAAAAGCTCTCCTTCGTGTTCGTTTCCCGTGAACTCAAGCCTGACGACGTGACGGACTTCAAGGCTAAATTCGGCTATGAGCCGCTGAGCGTACCGATTTCCGGTGGGTCATACCGTCATTTCGGATTCCTCGATGCAATCGGCTTTTTCGTCAACAAGGCGAACCCCGCCGACAAGCTGAGTTTTGCTCAGATCGACGCGCTCTTTTCAAGTACGCACTTGCGCGGCGGCAAGCCAGCCAAGACGTGGGGCGACCTCGGGCTCAAGGGGGAATGGGCCGACAAGCCGATACACGTCTACGCGATCAAGCCTTGGAACGGCTTCGAGGAGTTCATCCGGCAGCGTGTATTGAGTGCCGACGGCCGGCGCGGCGAATGGCGCGACGATCTTCACTATGACAAGCTGGTATTCCCGCTCGCCAGGCGTGTGGCGGACGACCCATACGGCATCGGCTTCTCGGGGATTGCCTACATCGACGCGCCCGTCAAGATGCTGCCGCTCGGAGAATCCAGCGCTGGCCCATTCATCGCACCTACCTATGAGAATGTCGCGCTCGCCAGGTATCCGCTGAGCCGCCTGATCTACTTCAACACCAACAAAGATCCCCGCAAGCCGCTCGACCCGGTCATCGGCGAATTCTTGCGCTACATCCTCAGCAAGCAAGGGCAGCAGTCGGTCATCGACCATGGCATGTATGTGCCGCTGCGTGCATCGCAGGTGGACACTTCGCGGGTGATGCTCGCCAACTGATACCCAGTCCTTCGGACACGCGCCGAGTAGAGAGGAGAACATGAAACGGACCATGTTTGCCGCAGCGCTACTGGCGCTGGCGGCGAGGACCCTGTGCGCCCAAACGCCGGCAGCACCGTACGCCCAGCATCTGGTCGATACGACGCTCGCGGCTCACCCCGAGTTGACCGTGCTCGCATTGCACGTAACGCCGCCGAACTTCCCCGACAACATCATCATCGCGTCGAATATCGGGCGCATCGGCAAGCCGGCTGACGCCGACGATCTGGCCGTACTCATGAGCGGCAAGCCCCGTGTGGAATCGACGAAGACCGGTGACATGTCGGTGGAGGTTGTCATGCATGACGCGCTCGGCAGGCCGATTGGCGTGATCGGATCGACTTTCCGCGCGCCGGTTGGAGCCGACCGTGAGCGGCTCATGCGCGAGTCTCAACGAGTCCATGACGAGCTTGCCGCGGGCATACCTTCGCTTGCGGCTTTGTTTGGGAACGCAAAGTAGTCGTACCGGAGCGGGCATCCGGCGAGAAGGCATCGGATAGCAAGCCATCACCAGTTTCAACCAGGAGACACCCATGAAAGGAAGACAGCAGGTTCGCTCAACGCGCAAAGCTACGGCGATGGCCGCGACAATGATGGCCGTCTTGTCGGTGGGGGCGCTGACGTCCATGCCGGCGTTTGCACTGAAGTATGCGCCCGTGGAACATCATCTCAGGATCGACCCGTCGATTTCCGCGTGGAAGCCCGGTGAGGTGCAGGTTGAGCCCGAAGAGCAGTTGCGCCTCGTTGGTGCCGATGTGATGGATGAGATCACGCTTGGCTGGATCAAGCTGTACCGCAAGGCCTACCCGCGCATGAGCGTGACGATGGAGGCGAAGGCATCGGGAACGGGCGGACCGGCCCTGACGAATGGCGCGGCTGACCTTGCACCCGTCGGACGCGAACTGTTGCCGGCCGAAGAGAAGGCGTTCGTCGATAAGTTCGGCTACAAGCCGATGGCGATTCGCGTGGCGACGGGCAGTGTCGGCTCGCTCGGCAAGACAGCGGCTTCTGTCGTGCTTGTCGACAAGGACAATCCGCTCAAAGGGTTGACGCTTGCACAGCTCGACGCGATTTATTCGAAGACGCGCAACCGCGGCCACGCCGATATCACCAGGTGGGGCGACCTGGGACTTGGGGGCGATTGGGCCGATCGCCCGATCCACCTTTATGGCCTGAAGCCCGTCAACGGCATCGAGTATTACCTGAAGCTGAACGTACTGGAAGGCGGTGCCTACAAGGACAACATCGAATTCGTAAAGGGCAAGGGATTTACGCACGCATTCACGGTGGCGGCCGAAGATATGGCGACGCACCCGGGCGGGCTGACCTATGCCCTGCTCGCCAATGTCACACCCAATGTGAAAGTTTTACCGCTGGCGGAGAAGGAGGGCGAGCCATTCCTGATGCCAACGGTGCAGAACGTCTACACGCACAAATACCCGTTGTCGCGGTACGTCTACATCTTCGTGAACAAGAAGCCAGGTGAACCGCTGCAGCCCAAGGTGAAAGAATTCCTGAAGGCGGTATTGAGCGCGCAGGGCCAGGATGTGGTGGCGAAGGAGGGAGTCTACATTCCTCTGACGCCGGACGTCGTCAAGCAGGAACTGGCGAAGCTGGAGAACGCCGACTGACAGCGCAACTCGATCGTGCGCCGTTGGCTGAACGGATTTTCAGCATCCGTTCACGCTCGTTCAAGATACGGCGCGTACATTCAATACAAGGCAGCATCACAACGCCCATAGGGCAATCAGAGGAGAGACATGAGAACCTTGACCAAGACCTTGCTCGTCGCGACGCTGAGCGTCGTGTCCGTGGCGTCATTGAACGTGGCCGACGCCGCGACCCCTGCCGCGCCGCCCCATCCCAGGAATTGGACACCTCCGAGCGAGAAGATCTACGCACAAGTTCTTTCGGAGCAGATCATGGCACAGCACCCCGAACTGCTAAGCGTGACTTTCCATGGGGTCCCTCCGGGAATGAAGGATGCCTATACGATGTTTGCCGGTTCTTACCTCGATCGCATCGGCAACGCCGACGACCCGGACGACATCGACATTTCGACAAAGGGCATCACCATCGTCGACCCGCGCTGGCATCGACCGCATGACACGGTGAAGAAGTTCGTGATGATGCTGCCGCTGCGTAATGCAGCAGGCGAAAACGTCGGCGAAATAGTACTGGCATACAAGAACGACGGCACCGACGCGAAGGGCGAGAAGGACTTTTTCATGGCCTCGACCGCCTTGCGCGATTCATTGCAACGCCAGATCCCGAGCTATGCCGCGCTGTTCGCGCCGGCTCACTAAGCATACGAGTCATCGACTCGCGTACGGAGCTTTTCGCCGCGGCAGTCATCGTTAGCTGGCGCTGGATGCTTGAAGCGAGAAGCGAAGTGGAAGGAGACATCGATGGGTACGGTAAACAGTTCTTTGCATTGGCTGGTCGACAAATGGCTTGCGCCGACCCCCTCGATGCCGGCCCGGGTAACCCGGTTCGGTCGCATGCCCTCGAATCAGCGACGTTATGTACGCGTCGAGACACGGCGGCCGGAAGGCCCCTTGGCCATTTATTTCTTCCTCCATGACGACGGTGTCTGGTGTGTGTTCCCGCCTGCGGACGAGGGTCCGACGTTGAAGTGCCTGACGGCCTTTGGGCGTCCGGTAGCTGACGACCACCAAGCTTTCCTTGGGGCGGCGGGCTTCTCCTACGCATGAATTCATTCAACTCGGGAAACATCAAATGCGTTTGCGAATTTCCACGATCCTTTCGTTGACAGCGTTTGCCGCCGCCGTGCAATGCGCGACATTGCCTTCGGCTGTCACCGCCGCCGGATCCCAGCCAGCATCCGTTGCAATTGCTCGTTCGAACGCGGCGCTGCATCTCGTCGGCCGCACCGAACTGCCTGCGTACAGCGGGGATTTCGATCACTTTGCGGTCGACCTGGCAGGCAAGCGGCTGTTTCTCGCAGGGGAGGACCAGGGCACCGTTGAAGTATTCGACCTGGTCAACGATCGCCATTTGCAGACCATCAAAGGCTTTGATCAGCCCCACGGCATCCTGTACCTGCCCGAACTCGACCGGCTGATCGTGTCCGACAGCGGCGCGACCATGACAAAGATCGTCGACGCCGCCCATTACCGGATCATCGGTTCGATTCCGCTTACGCGGGGCGCGGACTCGATTCGTTACGATGCGTCGCGCAAGCACCTCTACGTCGTCGCCGGCGGGAAGAACGCCGAGCCCAAGCTGCCGAAGACAATCGTCTCGGAGATCGATCCGGCGACCGGCTGCCTGATCGGCGACATGACCTTCGATACCGACTTTATAGAGTCGATGGCCGCTGAGCAGCACGGCCATCGTCTGTTCGTCAACCTGACCGGCCAGAGCACCATCGCCGTGGTGGACAAACCGACGCGCAACATCATCGCGAGATGGCCGATTCAAGGCGCGCAACTCAATGCGCCGATGGCATTCGACGAAGCTCACCAACGCTTGTTTGTCGGCACGCGCAAACCATTCAAGCTGCTTGTGCTCAGTACCGAAAACGGCGCAACACTGGCCAGCTTCAACGCGCCTCAACGCACTAACGAGGTTGTCTTTGATGAGGCCAACCATCGGGTCTATCTGGCCGGTGATGATTATCTCGGCGTGATTCAACAGATAGATGCCGACCATTATGAGCAACTCGCGCCCGTGCCGACTGCGAAGGGTGCCAAGACGGCGATTCTCGTGCCGCAGTTGAACCGGCTGTATGTAGCCGTATCACCGGGCGAAGGCCGCACGGGCGGCGCGCTGTTGCACTTCGAACTGCTGCCGAACGCGGCGGCCGGTGCAATCGCCAGGCAATAGGCGGCGCATTGGCGGCCGGCAGTGCGTGGCTGTCACCCTCTCTTTACGTCGCATCGCCTTCAGGAGGCAGTCCCATGCAGATCACGGGCATGTTGCACGGCGCGCGCTTGTTGGAATTCGTCGGATTCCAGGCCAGCGAGATACTCGGACCGAGCGCCAGCGAGGAGGAAATCAGGGCCCTGATCGATCGCCACGGTCAGATTTTCATCAAGCCAGTCTTCAAAGGCGGAGTCGGCAAAAAGGGCAAGGCAGGTCTGCTCGGACGAGCGACCGATCTGAAGACCGCGCTTGCGGAAAAGGAACGCCTGTATTTTGCCGAGCACACCGTTGGCCACATCAAGGCCAAGGCAAACGGCGTGACGTTCGAGGCCGGCGTTCCCGCCAAACATGAGGTCTACTTTTCGATTACCGACTCCACCCGCTTCCGTGCGCCGACCATGACGCTCTCACATAGAGGCGGCATGGATATCGAGGAAGTGGACCCGAAGCACGTGGCGATGGTGCCGTTCGATGCTTTGACGGGACTCAAAGCCTTTGTCGTAGCGAATGCGCTAAGCGAGATCGGCGCGCCCAAAGAAATCATTTCTCCCCTCGTCCAGCAGTTGCCGAAACTTTGGGAACTGTTCCATGACTTCGGCATGACGACACTCGAGTTGAATCCGCTTCGCATGCGCGAGGACAAGACAGGACGCCTCACACCGGTTGCCTGCGACTTCAAGTGCGGCTTCGATCGCGATGATCCGCGCTGGGCGCGTCTTGGACTGCCGTCTCATCTGTTTGCTGCCGATTACTCCGATTTCGAGCAGGAGATCAATCAATTGCGCACGCATCAAGGGCAGAGCGATGTCTATGTGATCAACGAGAAAGGAACGATTCTCGCGCCCACCTTCGGCGGAGGTGCCAATTCTCTCGTCACCGAAATGCTTGGAGACGCAGCAATCATTTCCTCCGATTTCGGCGGGAACCCGCCTTACCAAAAAATGAAAGAGGTCGCGCGCATCTGCTTCGGGCACTGGCTGAAGCAGGCGAACGTGCTTTTCATCATCGGCGGAAAGTCCAACAATACCGACATCTTCGAGACGCTGCGTGCGATGGCGGATGCCCTGCGCGAACATTTCAGCGAGCACGGTCCCACGCCGCTCTATGTGGTGCTCGGCCGCGGAGGGCCCAACCTCGTGCGAGGCATGGCCGCCCTGAGAGACACATGCGACTCACTCGGTCTGCCCTATCGGCTCTTCGGTTTCGACTCCGACATCAGTGAGGTCATTCAATACGCGAAGCGGGCTGACCTATGGATGAAGACGAGCGGCCGGGCCGAAGTTGCCGCGCGAATGGGTGCGCGCGCAACGGTCGGGGCATCAGGAGAGCACCATGCATAAACAAGGCAGCGGCCCGTTTAAATATTTTGTCGGCATCAAGTCTCTCGCTCAGATTGCCACGCGTGAAGATCGTGTCTGTGTGCTTAATATACTGGGTGGGGAATCGTCGGATGTGACACCGGTCAGCCATACGTTTTCTGGAGGCAATATCGTATTCGGCACGGCACCGGGCAAGCGGGGACAGGTTCTTGCCACGCCGATAGGCGATATTCCCGTCTACAACAACGTCCGCGAGGGCCTCGAAGCGGGACACCGGTTCACGTGCGGCGTCGTGTATCTACCGCCCCCCGCGGCGCGTGACGGCGTGGCGGAGTTGATTCGTGTCAACCCCGATCTCAAAAAGGTCTTCATCGTCACCGAAAAGATCGCCGTTCACGACGCCCGGGAAATCCGCGCCATGGGTCAGCAAGCGGGAATCGACGTTTTCGGGGCGAACGGGCTTGGCGTCATCGATTCGTGGAATCGCGTGAGAATTGGCGGCGCGCTTGGCGGCGACAATCCGGGGGACGCTTTGCGCAAAGGCTCGATTGCCATCTTCTCCAATTCCGGCGGCTTTAGCACCACCATTGCGCAATATTTGCGGATGAGCGGATGGGGGACATCGACCGTCATCTCGAGCGGAAAGGACATCTATATTCATTACGCCGCGCCGGAATTCGCGTTCGCACTCGAAAACGATGCGCGGAGCAAGGGCGCGGTACTGTATTGCGAACCGGGCGGCTACTACGAGTGCGACGCGACGTTTACCAAACCGGTCGTCGCTTGCGTAGTGGGCCGCTGGAAGAGCCAACTGACGCGCGCGGTGGGGCACGCGGGTGCGATGGCTGGCGGCGCCGATGATGCGCGTGCCAAGGAACGCTGGTTCATGGACAAATTCGGCGTGGACGCTCTTTTCACCCCGAACGAGCCGTGTTGCTCGGCAAAAGGCGCTGTCGTCACGAACATCGCTCACATTCCGGCCGCCCTTACTGCCGTCATGCGCGTCAATGCGACCATGCCGGATTTTGCTCCGGAGGGCAGCCTTGCGCTCAAGCCGTGGTTCGGATCCGATCAGGGCATCACACTGCCCACTGACCTCGCCATACCCGTCGTGGAAGCGGTTGCTCCGTATAACGAGCAAGTGTCGCAGGTCAATCGCCAGATTGGAGCAATCCCTCCTCGGCAGCCGTTAAAGGATGCATCGGGCGTGTCGCAGATGAACGCGAAAACGCAAGTCAGCAGTCTGCACGGTACATCGATGCTCGATGCGGCAACGCACTCGCTCGAAGCCAACGTCAGTCTCGCGTTGTTGCGTGAGTTCGGCGGTGCGAACGAAGAAAAGCTGATCAACGTCGCGATTGCAGCACACGTCAACCTTTACGGGACCCCCGAACTCGCAGCCGCGCAGGCCGCCAGGGAGGCGGGGAACGCACCGAATGCAGTGGTGTCGGCGGCGGTTGCAATTGTCGGCCCTATTCGCCAGCAAGCGGCGCGCGAGGCTGTGAAGTTGCTGATCGATCGGTTCGCTGATGTGGACCTGGCCGATGCATTTGACGACACGTTCGATGTCTTTCGGGTCGATGCCAAGGGGTGCGAATCGCTGCGCGCCAGCTCTCGCGATCCCCGGGCCGAAGCGATGCTTGCCGGCCTCGGTGCGCGTGGTGCCCAATCCACGTTCGTCCGATGGCTGCTCTCGCACGCGGGCCACCCCACGGCTGAGGCAGTTCTTGCCGCAATCACCACGACGCTCGCCTGGGGACCATTGAAACGCAAGCGGATATCACGGCTGACAGCGGAGTGTTTGCCGTGGTGGACGAAGCTCTTCGGCACGCTGATTGGTGCATCGACGGACGCGTCGTGCCACGGACCTGACGGGTTCTGCGGCTTGGCCGTCGAAGAACTGCTTGGCGAGCGAAGCCTGACGGAGATAGGTTTTGCCGCATTGTTCAAGGTGAGGCCTGGTGCTGATGACCTCTTCGCTTTCAAGACCCTCGCCGGCTTGTTGCTCACCAATGGCCCGGGTGCCATTTCAGCGCAGGGTGCCAAAGGCGCCGTATCGGCCGACGGTCCGGAAAGCCCCGAACGGGTCCAGTTGAACAAGGCGCTTATCGGGTTCCTTTCGCACACCGGCTATACACACGGCGGCAACGGCTACGAAGGCATTGCATTGCTCAATGACGCGTTCCGGGACAGTGGCCTTGATGACCCATCGAATCCCAACCATGGCGTGGACTTGCAATGGCTCGCCGAGCGCTCCGCGCAGCAGTATGCGCAGTACAAGTCGCGGCAAAAGAAAGCGGGGAGCCTGGACATCATCAAGTTGCCTGGCGTGAATCACCCGGTATTCAAGGGCAGGCCTGTCAACCATGATCCACGCGAGCTGTTCGTCGCTGATCTGTACGAAAAGCGCGGCGAGTACAACGCGTTTCATGCGTATTACCGCGCCCTGGTGCAGGCTCTTTTCGAAGCGGGCGTCTCCCGCAACATCTATTGCGTAAACGTCGATGCGGTGATCGCCGCTCTGCTGCTCAAGATGTTGTGGCAGCCGCTTCGCCGAGGGCAGGTCAGCGAGGCAGAGCTCGAGACCGCCGCGTTCACGATTTTCCTTTACCCCCGCATGATCGGCTGCGCCGCGGAAATCGACGACCACCTGAATCGCGGACGTAATATGGACACGCGGACGCCAGTGTCGCAATGCCGGTTTGTCGCTTGATGCGGTTCGCGTGAACGGTTGACAAAATGCAGGCCTGCTGCCCGCCGCCGAGATAGGCAATATAGCTTGCATACCTAAACACGTGCATATACGAAAAGAGGAGGTTTTTGATGTGGAGACGCCCAATGCGTGCGGCCCACGCGTTCGTCGTCGTTTGTGCCACAGCCGCCGCAACCCCGGTTTTCGCGGGTCCGCCGTTCGTGACGGACGATCCCGAGCCCGTTGAATATCGGCATTTCGAATTCATCCCCGCGTTGGAAGGGCAACATCGTCATGGCGAGCAGAGCGGCGCATTGCCGAGCGCCGAGCTCAATTACGGCCTGCTCCCCGATCTGCAGGTAGGCGTTAAAGCCGCCATGGCGTTCGATCATCAAGCAGGCGACGGGCTTCACTACGGCTTCGGCGATACCGAACTGGGCATCAAATATCGGTTCATGTCGGAAGACGAAGCGGGATGGCGACCGCAGGCGAGCTTTGCCCCGAGCGTGACACTGGCAAGCGGCGACGCGAGGCGCGGCCTCGGCGATGGGCATAAGCGCTTTGTTCTGCCGTTATGGCTGGAGAAATCGTTCGGGGAATGGACGACGTACGGCGGCGGCGGCTACGTGCTCCACAAACACGGTGCAGACAAAAATTTCTGGATTGCCGGTTGGGCACTGCTACGCAAGGTCTCGGACAAGCTGCAAGTGGGCGGTGAACTGTTTTACAACGGGGCCGTGAGCACTACAGAGCCTTCATCGGTCGGCATGAACATCGGCGCTGTTTACGACGTGGCGAAAAATATGAGCATTCTTGCCGCGGCGGGGCGGGGCATTACTCATGCGCGCGAGACAAACGTGTTGTCGTATTTTCTCGGCTTGCAGACGCGGTTTTAGCCGTGCCTCGGTGTGTGATTGAGCCGCTTCAGGCGGCCAGTTTCGCGGGTGGTGCCTCAACTGCTGGGATCTCGAAGACCACGCGCAGCCCTCGGCCAGTGACTCCGGCTTCCGCGAAGATGCGCCCACCGTGCAATTCGATGATGCTTCGGCAGATCGCGAGACCAAGGCCGCTGCCTTTGCCTTCCGTGCCGGGCCGAACGATGCGCACGAACCGCTCGAAGATGCGCTCGCGTTGCTCGGACGGCACGCCCGGGCCCTCGTCTTCCACGCTTACCCGCCAGACGGTGTCGAACACTTCGGAGCCAAGCACGATGCGCCCATCGGGAGGCGACGCGTTGATGGCATTGGCCAATAGATTGAGCAGTACCTGACGCAGCCATTTCTGCTCAAAGGCCACGTACCCAACGCCGTCATGCGTATAGGAAAATCGACGCCCGTGATGGTCCGCGAGCACCTGAGCGTCTTGCGAGAAGTTCTCGAGGAACGCCGCGGGGTCCTGAGGCTTGAGCTCTAGCTTGATCGCTTGCGCATCGGCGCGCGACAAAAACAGCAGTTCGTCGATGATTCTGTTCAGTTGACCGAGCTCATTGATCTGCATCTGAACCGCCTGCTCCTGAGCGGGCGTGAGATTGCCCTCGACCAGCAGTTTTTCGGCCTGCAAGCGCACGAGCGTGAGCGGTGTCTTCAACTCATGCGAAGCCTCCGCGGTGAAACGGCGTATCTGATCAAACGCGTACTCGAGACGATCGAACACACTATTCAGCAATCGTGAGAGGTCCGAAATTTCGTCTTTCTCCGCGGCCACAGGGATGCGTTCGCTCAAGTTGTCCGAGCGAATCCGGTTGGCCGTTTCCTGGATGAGTCGAACCGGATGCAATGCCATGCGGCTGAAGCCATAGCCGAGCACACTGCTGATGCCGATCATCACGACTAGCAAGCCGTAAAAGGTATGCTCATAGCCGACCATGACGTCGCGCACGTGGCGCTTTGACGTGCCGACTGCGATATCCAATATTCCGTCCTGAAACCTCCCCACTCGCAATTCATCGAGTCCGGGTATGCTCACGTTGTAGATTTTCTTGCCGGGTACGGCCGGCATGATCGAGTGTCCGTACAGGCCAGGCGAAAGGAACAGCGCTTCACCGTTTGCCCGGACTTCGACGTAACCAAGGCTCAGCTCATCAAGCCTTGAGTCGCGCACCCGCTCGCGCAGTGCATCGGGCGACGGCGTGGCCACGATGGGACCAAGGCGTGCCTTGATTTGCTCGAATTCCGATTCGTTGAGCAACTCGAGTGCCTGGATAGCGTGCCGTTCAACAAAGTAGCGGCCTACCAGAAATAGCGCCGCAAACGTTGCAGTCGAGGCGACCATGTACCAGACGGCGAGCCGCACGCCGATCGATTTCATAGGAGTTGGTAGCCGACGCCGCGCACGGTCTTAAAGAGCGGCTTGCCCAATGCGGTCTCGAGCTTGCCGCGCAACCGGCTCATGTAGACGTCGAGTAGATTGGTGTCGACATCGTAGTGCGATTCCCAGATCTTTTCGGAGATCAGCGTGCGCGTCATGATGCGGCCGGGGTTCTGCATGAAGATTTCGAGCAGGGCGAACTCGCGGCTCGTGAGGTCGATCGCCCGTCCGTTCAGATGGACGGTACGGTTCAGCAGATCAAGCTTGATACCGTCGTGCTGCAAGGTCGTTTCCTTGACGGACGATTGGCGCCGCAGCAGCGAGCGCATGCGCGCGAGCAACTCCTCGATGCTGAATGGTTTAGGCAGATAATCGTCCGCGCCGACGTCGAGCCCCTTGACGCGATCTTGCACGGCATCGCGCGCGCTCAGGATCATCACCGGTTCATTGAAGCCGCTGCTGCGCCATTCCCGCAGCAGGTCGAGGCCGTCGCCATCAGGCAGGCCAAGGTCCAGCACGATCACGTCGTAGCTCGTTTCACAGAGTGCGTGGCGAGCTTCAGCGCAGGTGGCCACCCAGGTGGCGGTATAGGAGCGCTCCGTGAGCGCCTGTTTCAGGAATTGTCCAAGCTTGCGCTGGTCTTCGACGATGAGTATTTTCATGGCACAGGAGTTCCGTCGCTTCGGCTCAACGCCGCAATCCAGCTTAGTGCAGCAGGCCAGCGGTAACAACGCAATTCCGCCAGTCGCGGGAGAGGGTTTTCCATTACACGCATGCCGCTCCGTTCCCTGACTCCCACAGGCTTCGGATTACCGCGCTTTGGCTGCCGCAACGAACGCCGGAGCCGAGTGATAAACGGCAACCTTAAAGCCAGGCTGAATCGAACATGAATCGACTGTACGAAGGCCTTGTACAGGTGCGCCGCCGGGTCTCACTGCAGCTTCGATAGCTCCTGCCGGGCCTCTGCGGCGCTCAGCGGGAAATAGCCGGAACAGCGGATGGGATCCTGGCCGGCGCGGCTCAGAATGTAGCGCAAGAATTCTTTCACCGGTGCCGATACTGGCTGCCTCAAGCGTATGTACATGTAGCGTGTGAGCGGATAGCGGCCGCTTGCGGCGTTTTCGGCGTTGAGCATGTAGAACGGGCCGCCATCCGTCTTGCCGACCGCTAGAGCTTTGAGCCTGGGGCCGCCTTCCTCGAGACCGCCGAAGCCGATCGCGTCAGGCTCACGCGCAATGGCCGCTGCGGTCTCGGCGATGGTGCCTTCGTGAATGGCGCTATTCCACTCGCCACCGCCGAGCACCATGATTTGCATCGACATGGCATTCGGCGCGACATGCGGAGGAATGTAGATCTTGATAGGGCGATCGGCCCAGTCGCCTGTCAGTCCGAGTTGCCCCCAGCGCGTGATGGACGGCGTCCCCGGCGCATGGCCGAGCATGGCCGCCAGTTGCTTGACCGTAATCTGCGCGAGCGGATTGCTTTCATTGACAAAAACCGCCTGCGCCGTGGTGCGTTGCGGTGTGTTGAACCCGCCGCGCGCAACCCGAATCTCCAGCATTGGCCTCTCATGAGTAGCCGCATACGCGTCACGCTCTTGCGGCCAGAGTTCGCGGCCCATCGGCGCGATGTCGGTATCGTCGACGAGTAAGGCATGGAAGCCGTTCAACGTACCGAGATGCTCCCAGCGCGAACCTTTAAGCACGCCGGGCTGCCACCGTTGGAAATCCTCCATCCAGGTATCCATCAGCGATTTCATGCCGTCACTGCCGATGCTGTCGATCGCGCCATGGACGCGATGGCGCGGCTGATAAACGGGCAGCGCTGGATCGAGCGGCGCGAGGAATCCTTGCAGCCTCAGTCGCTCGGCCGCTGACGCGTCGGCATCGAGCGGTTCGAACGGCGTTTGCCGGCCGGCGATCGCCTGGCCTTCAAGGCTTAGCACGAACATCAGGAATTCCTTCGTCTTTTGAGGCAGCGGCGCGCCGGCGCGCTTGTTCACGGCGATGTACGCGGGCTGTCCCGCCCGGTTCACGACGCGCACGAGCAGCGGCGAGCTCATCATGTCACCGGCGAACTGGTGTGCATACGGCTGCAATTCAGTTGGCCATGGCTCGCGTGCGAGGGGGGCGATGTCGGCCTTGCCGAACATCAAGGCGCCGAATGCTTTGGCGCTGCTTATGTGATTCCAATGTCGTCCTCGGCGAATGCCGGGCTGGCGTTGCTCAAACGCAGTCAGCCATGCATCCATGAGCTGTTTCATCGCATCATCGCCGATGCTGCTGATCGTTCCGTCGACCTTCTGTTCGGGGCGGTAAGGGGGGAGGGATGCATCGAGTGCCGGCGCGGCACAGGCATCGTCCGCCTGAATCGCGGATGCGGCGAGGCACCCTGCCAGGAATGCACAGTGCCATAGCGCGCGGGCTTTTAGCGCCGTCGCCGTCGCTCGTGAATGGCCTGTCGGTTTGCGATTTGGGGTAAGGACTTCGCCGCCGAACATCCGCATGTCTCCTCCGCCCAGGTTTTTCGCTAGTACGCGCATTGATTGCGAGTGTGAACAATCTAAAGCGCCTGGCTAAACGCATCCTGAAGCGATCGTTAACTTCCCTTCAGGAAAGGTTGTCGCCGTGCGAATAAAGACATAGTGAAAACCCGCATGGCGCCCACATTGGCGCATGCGATCATCGAGAGCGCGCGCTCGTAGAACATCGATGAGGAGACACATGATGCAGCCCGCTAAGTCATGCGGTGCGGTACGAGCGGTTGCCGGAGCCGGGCGGCTACCCGCGCGTTTGATGCGTGCACCGCTTGGCGTCGGTCTAGTGATGGCTGCCATCATGTCGTCCGGCGGCCCACTCGCTCAAGTCATTGAAAAAGACCGCGCGCCGATGGTCGAATGGCTCGCACCGGCGCCGGCTGCAGCGAAGCCACAAACCGATGCCGAAGCGAAAGAAGGAATGAAGGCTGGCCGGCCATTGCCGGAGCCTGAAATTTTGCAGCCCCGGCTCGACCCGGCGCTGTCGGACTATGAGCCGCGCAGGGATATCAAGCTTTCAGGCACGTTCAAGGGCGCCTGCTCCGACGTACTGCCTGCACTGGTCAAACGCTGGGTGGCCGGATTCAGGAAGTACTACCCCGATGCGGACATCGATGTCTCACCGCCCTATGCGGGCAGTCTGGGTGCGAAGGAACTGGTCAAGCAGGACCTCGACTTCGCGTTCGTTTCGCGGGAGCTGAAGCCCGACGACGTAAGCGATTTCAAGGCGAAGTTCGGCTATGGACCCTTGAGCGTGCCCGTTTCCGGCGGCTCGTATCGTCACTTCGGCTTTCTCGATGCCATTGGATTCTTCGTCAATAAAAGCAATCCGATCGAACAGCTTGATTATCAGCAGATTGACGCGTTGTTCTCCAGGACCCACCTGCGCAGCAACAAAGAGGCAAAGACGTGGGGGGACCTCGGGTTGACCGGGAAGTGGGCGGACAAGCCCGTTCACGTGTATGCCATCAAACCATGGAATGGGTTCGAGGAATTCATTCGCCAGAGAATTTTGAGCGTCGATGGTGAGCGCGGCGAATGGAGGGACGATATTCATTACGACAAGCTCGTATTTCCGATTGCGGGGAACGTGGCGAAAGATCGCTACGGGATTGGCTATGCGGGGCTCGCTTTCATCGATGCGCCGGTGAAGATGCTGCCGCTTGCGGAAAAGCCGGCCGGCCCATACTACGCGCCCAGCTACGAGAACGTAGCATTCGCCACTTATCCGCTGAGCCGACTCATCTACTTCAATACGAACAAGCCACCGGGCAAACCGTTGAATCCGGTATTGGCCGAGTTTCTTCGATATATCCTGAGCAAGGAAGGGCAGCAAACCGTGCTCGATCATGCGCTCTATATACCGCTGCGGGCGGAGCAAGTCAGCCACTCCCGTGCGTTGCTTGCCGATTGAGTAGGCTCCCGAGGCACTCATACCGTTAGGCCGGTCGCGTTGGTACTTACCCGACAGACCGCCTGAATTCAGCTTTCGTTCAGGTTCATCCACCAACAATAGGCCGTCATCAGCCGTCGCGTGGATAAAATCATGAAACCGGCCTTTCGCACTCTGGTATTGAAGGCTCATCGCTGGACCGGTATGACCGTTGGGCTAGTGATCGTCCTGATGGCGGTTACCGGTGCCGCTATCGTCTTCCGCCCGAATCTCGAACCAGTCGTCAATCGAGATCTGTTGACCGTACCGGCGTGCACCGAACGTATGCCGCTGGACACCCTTGTGACCAACGCCGCCTCCACGCGGCCGGCTGCTGTGCTTGATTACATCCGAATCGTCGCGGCTAACCCCGATGCGGTACTGACGCCGGCTGCCATGGTCCGTTTCACTGACCAATATTCCGTCTACGTCAATCCTTGCACCGGTGCGGTATTAGGTGAGCGCTCTCGCTATGGCGGGCTCCTCGGCACGATCGAACAGATCCATCGCTTCCGGTTCATGAATCATGGCAGCCTCATAACGGGCACGAGCGCAATTTTATTTGGATTCCTGCTGATTATCGGCGGCGTCGTGCTCTGGTGGCCCCGTACGTTGCGGGGCGGCCTCAAGGCCGATATGAAACGCATGCTCAAGCGCAGTGCGGCGAAACCGCGAAACCTGCATCGCACAGTGGGCCCCTATGCGAGCGTGATTCTATTATCAAGCGTGCTCACCGGACTGCCGTGGGCATTCGATTGGTACGCGCACGGCATCTATACGATCACGGCTTCTCCTGCGCCAGTCACTCCTCCCAAGTCGAGCGTACCGGCCGGTGGGCTGAAGCGTCTGCCCCTGGAGACTTTCTGGCGCACTGCCCAATCGCTCGTGCCTGATCCACAGGATGCATTGCTGCATATTCCTGAAAAGAGCAGGAGTCCGGTCGAGATGTACCTGATCGGGCGAGATGCCCCGCATGCGAATGCCCGCACGATGCTTTTCCTCGATGCCTACACAGGCAAAGTCCTGCGTTTCACGCCCTATGCCGAAAGCAGCCTGGGTCATAAGCTTTATTTCTGGGCACTTTCCTGGCATACCGGCGCAGTGGGCGGCATCTTCGGGCAATTGTTGCTGCTGCTGGGCGCTCTTTCGGTGCCGGTGCTCGCGTACACCGGCATCGCCGATTACCTTCGCCGTAGCCGCCGCACAATGATGAACGATGGGCGCTTGAGGGTGCGCGTCGCAAGGAAATCGACCGAGGCCGAAGGCATTTGCAGTTTTGAGCTGGTGCGTCCTGGCGGGAGGCTGCCGCCGTTTACCGCCGGCGCGCGGATCGACGTGTTTCTCGCCAATGGCTTGATACGCCAATACTCGCTCTGCAACGATCCACGCGAGCGACATCGCTATTTGATCTGCGTATTGCGCACCGAGTCATCGCGCGGCGGTTCGACCGCGTTGCACGATACCGTCCTCGAAGGCGACCTGCTCGAGATCAGCCCGCCCAGAAATAATTTCGCACTGGATAGCACGGCGCCGCGCTCGCTCCTATTGGCGGGCGGAATCGGCATAACACCGATTCTCGCCATGGCGGAGCAACTTGCCCGGATCAACGCCGATTTCGAAGTGCACTATTGCACGCGCACGTTTGTGCGCACCGCGTTTGTCGAGCGCATTGGCCGCGCACGTTACGCCAGCCGTGTCGCGCATCACCTCAGCGACGGGCCCATTTTTCAGAGATTCGATCTCCAAACCGTGCTCGATCGCCAGCCTCCTGGGACACATCTCTACGTCTGCGGACCCGCCGGCTTCATAAATGCAGCCATCTGCGGTGCACGCCAGCGGGGATGGCCGGAGCATCAATTGCATCGTGAGCATTTCTTATCGAACGGTCCGAACCCGGCGACCGTGCGCGCCTTCAACGTCAAGCTCGCCAGTACGGGCGAGGTTTTTCGAATCCCGGAGCACAAGACTATCGCCGCATCGCTGGCCGAGCACGGCATCAGGATTCCGCTTTCGTGCGAACAGGGCGTTTGCGGCACTTGCGTCACGCGAGTCATCGCGGGCGAAGTCGAGCACCTCGACTGTTTTCTGACTTCCGCGCAACGAGAGCAAGGAAAGCATTTCACGCCGTGCTGTTCGCGCGCAAAGAGCGATTTGCTGGTGCTGGACCTTTAAGACGGAAGAGGTCCGGACGATCCGAGGCCGCAAGCGACGATCGTGAAGGGAATTAGTTATCCATATAAAAGCAGGGAGGAGACTGTGTTCAAAGAATCGGTGGTGACGTTGGCTGCCGTGGCCTTGTTTTCCCCTGCGCTCCATGCGCAAGCGGAGACGGGACGCAGCGCCGACGCACAAACGCCGCAAGCCCAGTCGGCGAAGATCTACGCGCAGGAACTGGTGGAACGGACCGTGGCGAGGCATCCGGAACTCGTTCAGCTGGACCTTCACATGCGAGCTCCCGGTGCCACTGAGAGCGTGATCGTGGCCTCGAAGTCCGCCAATAGGATTGGCAAAAAAACGGACCCCGACGACCTGGGGGTGCTCAAGAGCGGTACGCCGTTCGTCGAGGTCAACCGAACGGGCGATCAGAACGTCGAAGTTCATCTGCCTTTGCTCGACGTGACACGCAAGGTAATCGGGGTAGTAGAGCTGACATTTCCGTATCCGCCGGGGTCCGGGCTCGACAAAGAGGCGTTGATTCGCGCGGGAGATGTGATCCGCGACGAGTTGAGCCGTCAGATCAGATACGGCAACGAGATGTTCGATCCCGTGCTCGTCAATACCGGAATACCTGCCAATCCTTATGCGCAGACCCTCGTCGACGACATGATCGCAAGGCACCCCGAGGTGATGGCCCTCGCGATGCACGTCAGGCGCCCCAGCGGGGGAGTCGACTACCCGATTGTCGCGTCCAATATCGGGCGTATCGGTAAGCCCGCGGATGCGGACGATCTTCGCGTCATCGAAAGCGGCAAGCCCAACATCGTAGTGGGCAAGTACGGCGATCGCCTGGAAGTCGAGCTTCCGTTGCAGGACGCCGCAGGCCAGACCGTTGGCGCGCTGGCGGTTGTCTTGCCGTTCAAGAACGGCGAAGACCAGGCCGCGCTGCAGAAAAAGGCCGAAGCACTGAGGGATGAACTAAGCAAACGAATCCCTGACGCCCGTGCGCTCTACGAGCCAACCCAGTTGCAGCCGGCCACGTCGGTGGTCGAGTCAAGGCTCAACAAGGAAGCGCTCGGCAACAAGCAATCGCTGCCGATGACCAAGGAGGTGATGTCGAGCTCGGCGTTGCAGGGCGCGCAGGATGGCGTGACGGATGCGGTCAAGAACCAGGCCGGCGTGGCGCCTACCAATTCGGCGGGCAGTCCTGCCGATGCGGCCAGCATTCGCGGCATCAAGGTCAACCTGTTTGCCAACTACCGGCTCAACGGCGGGTTGCCGATCGCTAATGTGATGACCGTGCCCACGGAGGACAAACAGCGCGTGGAGACGCTGAAGGGAGCGAACGCGTTGATGTTCGGTGTCGCCAGCCCCGCAGGCATCATCAACATGGTGACCAAGCGCGCGCCGGAGACAGATATCGTTTCACTGACGGCGCTGGGAAATTCGTTTGGACAGTACGGCGGCGCGGTCGATGTCAGTCACCGGTTCGGCAGCGAAAAGCAGGTCGGGATTCGCGTCAACGCAGCCGAGACGCACCTCGAAAACGGCGTGAGAGGCGCGAACGGGCGCGGCTGGATCGGCAGCGTGGGCGCTGACTGGAAGATCACGGACCGCCTGAACTTCCAGTTCGACGTGGAGACGTATCGCAAGGAGGTGGTTGAGCAAGGCAGTCTCAGTCTTCCCGCGGCCGTGAACGGGCATATTACCGTGCCGCGCGTGCCCAATCCGCGAAACCTGTTATCGGGGCCATGGGCCGTGTTCTCTGCGAAGACAACGAACGTGCAGGCGCGGGCCGACTACGCCTTCACACCTAATTGGAAGGTTCTGGCGGAAATTGGCCAGTCCGACTCCGATCGTTCCCGCTTGACGACGCGCATCGGAAATTACAACGTTGCCACCGGGGCCAACGGCATTGCTACCGTCAATTCGGTCACCCAGGTCTATTTCAACAAGTACAAGCGCGCGGAGTTGCTCGGCAAGTTCGATACGGGACCCCTCACGCACGATTTGACTATCGGCATTTCGCGCAGCGAACGGATCGCGGAGACGCCGGCGCAAAACTCGACCGTGTTGCCGGTGAGGGTCAACATCTTCGATCCCATTGCGCTGCCCGCTCCGGTGTTTACCAGGCCGAACACGTCACTGCCCAAGCAGTCCAATGCGGACACCGCGGTCTATACCTACGACATCGTTGGCCTCGGCCCCAAGTGGAAAGTGCTGGTCGGCTTTCGCGAAAGCAAGTCGGAAACGAGCGATGGCGTTCAGCAATCCACGACCTGGGTGAAGTCGCCCGCTTTCGGCATCATGTATGACGTTCTGCCGACAACCACACTCTTTGCGAGCTATATGAAGGGTTTGGAGGATGGCGGTGTGGCACCGGTCAACGCGAAGAACGCTTACCAGATACTGCCGCCGGCCATTTCGACGCAAGTCGAGGTAGGCATACGCGACCATTACTTCAAGGGGCTTTCGATCAGCGCCTCGGTATTCGACATTACCCGTGCCAACGCCGTGACGAACTCCGTCACCCAGATCTTCGGCAACGACGGCACCATCGAGTACAAGGGCATGGAAGCCGTGCTGACGCAGGAGATCACACGTCAGTGGTCGATTTCGGAAGCTGTCCAGTACATGCACGCTGAACAGAATCCGGCTATCGACAAGACGATCAAAGGCCTGCCGCCGGAGAACACGCCCAAGTGGATCGGCAACGTCTCGGTGTCGTACCGACCGCTGTGGCTGCCTGGGCTGTCGCTTTCGGCGCGCGCGTCGTTCGTCACCAAACGTCCGGTCAACCCGCAAAATCAGGGGTTCATTCCAGGCTATACCGTGTATTCGCTCGGAGCCGGCTATGCCACGCGAATCGCCGGCAAGCGCGTCGATCTCAGGGTGAGCGTGGACAACCTGTTCAACAAGCGCTATTGGAACTCGGTGCAGACCGGGACGCTCGGCACGGGGATGGATCGCAGCGTGAGAATGGCCGCCAAGATCGATTTTTGAATGACCTCGCAGATATTTTTCTCAAATGTTAGTCACGGATGCCAGACATGAAACAAATCTCGCTTCGATCACTCTGCGCAACGATCGCGCTCTTTCTCGCATTGGCGAGCGCACTCCTGGCCGGCACCACAGATGCCGCCGAGCCGCCCGTCGGGGATGCCTTGTCGCTGGTCATCACTTATCACACGGTGCCGGCTAACCGGAGTGCTTTGCGCCGCGAATTGGTGCAGTCGGCAACGCGCGAATTCGACCGTTGGAAGCGCGATGGACGCGTCAAACACTACAGCCTGCTGTTCAATCGCTATGCCGATTCCGACAACTGGGATGCCATGGCAGTGCTGACATTCTCGACGCCCGACGATCTGTTTCGCTGGCGCATGGTCGAGCGGACAAAGCCCGCAGCGTTATCCGAAAAGGCCTTGGCACTGACCACCGCAGTCCATACGACCCCGGTCGAGGCAAAGCGCGCGGAAGCGCTTGGAACACCGTCACCGAATGCCGTGTACGTGGTCATTCCCTATAAGACGCTCGTCTCGGACAGTGACTATGAGAAATATGTCGACGGCTATGTAATTCCGCAATTCAAAGGATGGATGGAAGAGGGCGTGCTGTCCGGCTATACGCTGTATACGAGCAAGTTTCCGGCTGGGCGGCCATGGACCGCCATGGTGATCCTTCAATACAAGGATGAAGCCGCACTTAGTGAGCGAGAGGCGGTGGTGACGAAGGTCCGTGAGCGGTTGAAGACCAATCCGGACTGGAAAGCGATCAGCGACAGCAAGAAAAGTGTGCGCACTGAGGAACAAGTGGTCATCGCCGACGCCGTCTCAGCAAATCCCTGAACAACTGATCATCATGAGGTCTCCTATGAATACGCTAGCATTTGCTCTTGCATCGGTTCTCTCTCTCGCGGGGCATGCGCAGGCGGCCGAGCCTGCGCCCGCTCCCCCCGCCGGCGACCCGTCGACGCATCGTATCGTTCTGCTGGTCGACGAGATCAAGGCGATTCGCAATTTTCCGGTGGTTCTGGCCGAACGCCTCGGCTATCTGAATGACGGCAAGATGACCGTGACCATGATGAACGTCCGCGACGACGTGCCGACTGTCAATATGCTGAAGGACGGACGGGTCGATGCAGTGGTGGCCTACTATCACCACAACGTTGTGAATCAGGCAAATGGGATCAACACGGAGGCAATCGTCACGCTCGGGGTGACGCCAGGGGCTAAAGTCCTCGTGGCGAATCAGGTCAAGGAGAAATACAAGACTCTAGCCGACCTTAAGGGAAGCCGCTTCATTGCCGGCGGCGCGGGCTCCTCGAAGAGCGCGGTGGCGAACGCTCTGGTGCTCGAAGGAGGGCACGAAGTAGGCGACTATGCACGGTTGGGGACGGACGGAAAAGAGAAAAACGTGGCGGCGCTGCGCGAAGGGGCGGCCGATTTTGTTGTCGCGCCCACACCTGATGGTGATTTTTACGAGTCGAAAGGTGTCGCTACCGTGTTTGCCGACCTGACGACGGTGCAAGGCACGCGTCAGCAATTGGGCGCGCTTTTCCCATCCAGCACAATCTATATGTCGAGCGAGCGCGTCAACTCTCATCCGGAAATCGCGAGGCATTTGGCGAGCGCATTCGTCAGAACCCTCAAATACATCAATTCTCATACGCCCGAGGAGATTCTGGCGGTCATTCCACCGGAGATCACCGGTAAGGACCGTGCCGCCTACCTGAAAGTGCTGAAGGAAGAGATACCGATGTTTGCGACCGACGGCCGCATGCCGGACGATGGCGCAGTGAAGGAGTGGAACGTGTTGGCCAAATTCGATCCGGCCTACGAGGCGGTGAAAGTCGATCACACCTATACCAACGCATTCGTTGATGAGGCGCTGCGTAATTAGCTATTCGCAAGACGAACCCGCACGGCGCGCTTTTGTCGCGCTCTGTCGCGGTAAGAGCATTGGAATCGACAGATGCTCGCTTCGACAGCATCGACAGGCTGGGGCGCTGGAAGCACGCAGCACCCGGCGCAGTCACATATGTACGTTTTACGCCGCCATCAACAAGGAGGCGACTGCGACGTGCAAGCGTCGACTATCTAAGTGCTGCCAGTCGCACGTGGGAGACAGATACGCCGTTGGATCTCCGCATCGTCAAGGGCAATGCGACAGCCCTTCAAGCACCAATTGAACGGTCCGTTTAATCAGCCGGGTAGCAGGAATTTCGGATCGATCTGAGCGCCTCGGCCTGCTGCGATCAGGCTTGCCGCGCCGTGCATTGCCGAGCATTGCCGCCCATGCCGTCCATGCCGCCCATGCGTCGACGGTAAGAACGGTATCGCAACGCGTGCCCCCGGTAGCAACCTGACCGCGGCGAGTTGCTGGTACGCGCGTTAGAGACAGGGCGTGCGAACCTTCGGTGCCGGGACCGGCCTGCGCGGCTTGCTCTGCCGGTCAATCACGCGTTACGCTGATGGCCGCGCATCGTCAACCTTGAAAAAGGCCACCGTTTCACGCAAGGCCCGGGCTTGCTGAGCCATCGACTGCGCTGCTGCCGAGGCTTCTTCAACCAGCGCGGCGTTTTGCTGGGTCACCTGGTCCATCTGGCTGACCGCCTGACTCACCTGCTCGATGCCAGTGCTCTGCTCTACCGAAGCCGACGAGATTTCACCAACGATGTCGGCCACCCGTTTGACCGACTCGACGATCTCATTGATGGTGCGGCCCGCTTCCCCTACGAGCTTCGAGCCGGCGTCCACACGACTTACCGAGTCGCCGATCAGATCCTTGATCTCCTTTGCAGCGGTGGCGCTACGCTGCGCGAGCGTACGGACCTCGCCGGCCACGACAGCAAACCCACGGCCCTGCTCGCCAGCGCGGGCCGCCTCGACCGCTGCGTTGAGCGCAAGAATGTTTGTCTGGAATGCAATGCCTTCAATCACAGTAATGATCTCGGACATTTTTGCCGAACTGCCGGAGATCTCCTGCATCGTCTCGACCACGCGCCCTACCACCTCGCCGCCGCGCCGTGCAACGCCAGATGCCGTGCCGGCCAGCGTCGCTGCCTGCCGGGCGTTGTCCGTATTGTGACGGACCGTGGCCGTCAGTTCTTCCATGCTGGAAGCTGTTTCCTCGAGCGACGCTGCCTGCTCTTCGGTGCGGCTCGACAGATCGAGATTGCCCTGCGCAATCTGTCCACTTGCGGTCGCCACCCCTTCGGCGTTCTCCCGCACTTCCAGAACGACTCGTGACAGACTGTCACGCATCGCCCGCAGAGAAGCCATCAGGCTGCTTGTGTCACCTGGCCGAAGGTCGACGTTCACACCGAGATCGCCGTTGGCAATCCGCTTGCATAGCCCCGCCGCGTAGTCAGGTTCGCCACCGAGGCTCGTCCGGATACTGCGCGCCAGTAATAGCATCCCGACTGTCAGAACCGCGGTCACTATCGCTGCGAGCAACAGATCGCGCAGGAGCGTCACATAGAACAGATGGTCGATATCGTCCACGTAGACACCCGTATACACGTGCCAGTCCCAGTCGGCGACAAAGTCACTGCAGGTAATCTTGCGAACTGGCGTGTCACTGCCGGGCTTTGGCCACACATATTCGCTGAAGTGGTTGCCGCCGGGCGATGAGCTTTTGACGATCTCGACCGCAATGTGGGTGCCGTTCGAATCAACCAGGTCTGCCAGGGACTTGCTTTCAAGTTGTGGCTTGGACGGCAAGAGGAGTGCCGTGACATTCGAGTCGTAGATGCCAAAATAGCCGCTACGGTGCGCGCCATAGCGAAGTCCGCGCAGGTTCTCAAGCGCCTGATGTTTCGCTTCGGCGATCGATAAAGTATTGTCGGCGACCTTCTTCTGGTAATAGGAAATCACGCCCAGCGCGGTATCTATCTGCTGCGACAGCATGCTCTTGCGCTGTTCGAGCATATCGGATCGGTTCATCCACGCGCTCGTGACGACGAGCACACCAAGGCCAAACCAGAGAAGAGCCAGGATGCTCCAGAGCTTCTGGTTCAAGGTCAAACGCTTCATTTATGCCAGTCTCACAGATGGGGTCCGTCAGTTCACTCAAACCTGCCACTGGCGGCAACCTGATTGCCTGCCTGGCAGATCGGCTCATCTCTCGAGCGTCGGGTCGCATGCCAGATCCGTTTCCCCGTCGGGCCGGTCGTGGTTTCACGCTCACCGTTCGCAATGACACGATTACGGCAAACGCCAGCGGAACTTGAGCAAATAAAGATTTCGCCCGGTGCGCCAGGCGACCAGACAGTGGATAAACGTAAAAGCGCAGTCACCGCCGACATCGTTGAAATCCGCCCCACACCGGCATCAACGGATCAATCGCTATGAGGTTTGCTCACCCGGCATCGGGTCCAGGATCTCATCCGGTAGCAAGCCCCTGCCTCAGCATGATCGGCCTGTGCAATTCTTTCCATAAGACCGACGGCTCGAGTCACATGATCTGCACACGAAAGCTCCCGCCGAATTCCAGATTGCGCGCTCTGGCGTGTGACGGTTAGGGTGAGCGTGTGCATGGGGCGCCAATCTGAGCGTTTTTTTCGCGCAAGACTGTATGTGACAAAAAACAGTGCGCGAAGCAGAAGCTTAGGCCCGCCGAGAACCTTACGGAGCGAGGTCAATGCACCGGCAGGTTATCGATCATCGGCTATCCGCAATATGACGTTGGGTACGTTGGGCGGGTTTGAACAGGCTGATCTCGCAACCGACGTTCGTGTCGTGGAACGCCAGCATCATGCCGTGCATGCCGGCTACGGCGGTGGCAAGACTGAGCCCCAGGCCGCTGCCGGGCGTATGGCGGCTCGCCTCTCCACGATAGAAACGGCGCAGGACGGCATCGCGCTCGGTCGGTGCGATGCCCGGTCCATTGTCGCGTACCGTCACGCCGGCCCCTCGTCCGTCGTGCCACAGCGTCATGTGCACGGCTCCGCCATGCGGTGCGAACTTGACGGCGTTCTCCACCAGATTCGCCAGCGCCTCGAATAGCAGATTCGGATCGCCCTGGATTTCCAGCGGGCCGGACACGGTGCGCTCCAGTTCGAATGCAATCTGCTTGTCTTCGGCGGTCGGCTCGTAGAACTCGAACACGTCGTCGGCGACGGCGGCCAGATCGAAGCTGGTGAAGCCGGCGCGGCGCACGCCGCTTTCGATTTCCGAAATGCGCAGCAGTGCGTTGAAAGTGCGTAGCAGGCCGCTGGTTTCCACGATGGTTTCATCAATGGCCGCGCGATACTCTGCCTCGGTTCTGGCGCGCCGTTGCGCACGTTCGAGTCGGCCGAGCACCCGCGTGAGCGGCGTGCGTAGATCGTGCGCAATCGCATCGCACACGCCTTTGACCTCGTTCATCAGGCGCTCGATTTCGTCGAGCATCCCGTTCACGACGCCGACCAGGCGATCCACGTCGTCGCGTTTCGAATGCACCGGCAAACGCCTGCTGAGATTGCCGGCGACGATTTCCTCGATCGACGCCGTCACCGCATCGAGCCGCCGCATCGCCGAAATGCCAATCAGGCTCGCCCCGATCAGGCCGATCAAGAGCGTGATCATTGCGGTGGAAAGCAGCGCTTGCACCAGTTCGTCGTCGAAGTGGTCGAGCTCGAGGGTGTTCTGGCATTGCAAAGCGATGCGGCTATCGGTCACGTGCGCGGCGATGCATCGACCAGGCGGGTGGCCCGGCACATTTGCGAGGCGCGTCGAAAACGGCTTGTCAAAGACGGGGATCGCCGGCAGATCGCCCGCATAGCCGCCAGCAAGATGTTTGCCGCTGGCTTCGAACAGGCCGAACGGGCGCTGGCGGCGCGGATCGAACCGGTTCTGATGTTCGAATCGCGCGACCAGTTCGTCCGGCGCTTCGCGTTTCAATTGTGCGTGCTCGCGAATCAGCCAGTCGTCGATGCGCTCCTGTTCGAAGCCGGTGATCTCGCGGTACAGATAACCGAACAGCAGCATCGCGATCACGCCGAACAGCATCAGAAACAGCGTGGCGAGGCGAAAGCCGGTAGTGCGGTGCAGTTCAGTCAGGCGCATGTAGCGTGTACCCCGAGCCGCGCACGGTATCGATCATCGGAGCCGTCCCGTCCGGGTCGAGCTTCTTTCTGAGACGGCTGATGTGCACGTCGATCACGTTGGTCCGCTCGTCGAGCCGGTAGTCCCATACCGCTTCGAACAGCATGGTGCGGCTCACCACCTGGCCTTCGTGCTGCATCAGGTATTCGAGCAGCCGGTACTCGCGCGGCAGCAGCGGTACCGGGCGGCCGGCGCAGGTCACTTCGCGTTTGAGCGGGTCCAGACGCAACGGGCCGACGAGGTACTCCTGCACACCGGGCGCCGCCTCGCGACGGCGCATCAATGCATCGAGCCGCGCGGTCAGTTCGATGAACTCGAACGGTTTGGTCAGATAGTCGTCTCCGCCGGCGCGCAAACCGCGCACACGTTCGTTGACCGCGGACAGCGCGCTCAGGATCAGCACCGGCGTGAGGACGCCGGCGCTGCGCAACGCCGACAGCATGCCGAGCCCTTCGAGGCCGCCCGGCAACATGCGATCGAGCACGATCGCGTCATAACTGTTGGCGACCGCGAGCATCAAACCGTCGCGGCCGGTGCTCGCGGTTTCGACATTGCAGCCGTGATCGGTGAGCGCTTCAACGATCTCTGCGAGAGTCTGCCCGTCGTCCTCGACGACCAATACGTTCGACATGCTTTTTTCCGGAAATGAGCGAGCGTCGAACCTGCGCTAGCCGGCCGATTTACACTACGCTCGTACCTACGATGTCCGCAGTATGCCGCGCGAAGCTGCACAGGCGTTTCGCGCCAACATGAAAAAATTTTAATGTAAGCCCCGATTGCGTATGCGAATCCTGCTAATTGAAGACGATACGCGCGCCAGCCAGTTCCTGGCGCGTGGCCTGAGCGAGAGCGGTCTGATTGTCGACACGGTGGCCGATGGTGCGACCGGGCTCGCCTATGCGCGCGAGGGCATCTATGACGTGATTGTGACTGATCGGCGCTTACCGGCACTCGCCGGCCTGGCCCTCGTCCAGCAGTTGCGCGCCGGTGGGAATACGACGCCGGTACTGATGCTGTCGGCGGTCGGCGGCCTGAACGAACGCGTGGAGGCGATTCGCGCAGGTTGCGACGACTATCTCGTGAAGCCGTATGCGTTCGTCGAAGCACTGGCAAGAATCGAGGCGCTCGCGCGGCGCGCCGATCGCAGCAGGATGAGCGAGCGGCTCGAATGTGCGGATCTGGTACTCGACACGCGGGCGCGGACCGCAAACCGCGGCGGTCGTGATCTGCGCCTGCAGCACCGCGAATTCCTTTTGCTCGAATGTTTGGTGCGCCGCGAGGGACAGGTCGTGACACGCAGCATGCTGCTCGAGGCGGCCTGGAATTACGATTTCGAGCCGCGAGGCAACATCATTGATATGCACATGCATCGGCTGCGGGCAAAGGTCGATCGTGATTTTCCCATGGCGCTGATTCATACGGTGGTCGGCGCGGGATACGTGTTGAACCCGGCGCCCTGACACGCGCGGAAAGCCTTGTAAGCCCCGGCTCGGGCGCGCCGACGCGTCATGTTGCGCCGCATTAAATTTTTTTAATTAATGGGCGAAAGCGCCGACAGGACCCGCTGGCTAATCTGGCGACACTTCTAGTTGCCGGAGCGTTCTCCAATGTCAGGACTGTCCCGTTGGGCGCCGCTTTCGCGCGCCGTCAGTCCACCTGCGCGCGTATCGTGCCTGCGCGCCGCCTTATGTGCGCTCGGCCTCGCGTTGCTGGCCGGGTGTTCGCTTGTGCCTGCCTATCAACGGCCGGGCGCGCCGCTGGCGCAATCCTTCGATGGGGCGGCCGGAGAGTCGCTCGCCGCTACCGTGCCAGTCAGAAGCGGCTGGTGGCGCGAGTATCACGACCCCGCGCTCGACGCGCTGATCGATCGCAGCCTGCGCAACAACTTCACGCTGGCGTCCGCGATTGCGAGCGTCGAACAGGCGCGCGGCAACGCCGAGAGAGCCGGTGCGCCGCAGTATCCGTCGCTATCGCTCGGCGCCACCTTCGATCGCAGCCATCAGGGACGTGGTTCGACCACGAAGACCCAGAGCCTGTTCGCCGAAGCCAGTTACGAGGTGGACTTCTGGGGCTTCAACGCCGCCAACGCCAGCGCCGCCGACCTGCTCGCGCGCGCCTCCGGGTTCGATCGCGATACGGTGGCGCTGACGCTGACCGCATCGGTCACCGACACATATTTTCAGGTGCAGAGCCTGCGCCGCCGGCTCGTGATTGCGCGTTCCATTTCCGACGATGCCGCGCACATTCTGCAACTGCTGCTCGCGCAACAGCAGGCGGGCGTCGCGACCGAATTGCAGGTGCAGCAGCAGCGCAACGCGCTCGCCACCTTCCAGGCGGCCGTGCCGGCGCTGCAACAGCAGCTCGATACCAACATCCATGCGCTTGCGGTGCTGGCGGGCACCGCGCCTGAACAATTCACGGTCAGCGACGCCGCGCTCGCCGACATCCCGATTCCCCAACCGCGCCCCAATCTGCCCGCGAGCTTGCTGGAAACGCGCCCCGACATCCGTTCGAAGGAGGCGCAGTTGCAGTCGGCGAATCAGAGTGTCGGCGCGGCGCGCGCGGCCTTTCTGCCGAACATCGTACTGACCGCGGACGGCGGGCTGAGCAGCAAGTCGCTGTCGCATTTCCTGTCGAGCCCGTTCGCCAGTCTCGCCACCTCGCTGGCGGCGCCAATCTTCGATGGCGGCGCGCTACGTGGCCAGTTGCACGCGAGCCAGGCGGCCGAAGCGAAGGGCGTCGCGGATTACCGGCAATCCGTAATAACCGCGCTGCAGGACGTGGAGGACTCGCTCACGGCGGCGCAACAGCAGCAGCTCGCGGAAGTCGCTGACCAGAACGCCGCCGACGCCGCCCGCAAAGCCGCCACGCTCGCGCAAGCCCAGTACAAGCTCGGCACCGTCGACTTTCTGACCGTGCTCGACGCGCAACGCACGCTGTATCAGTCTGAAGACACGCTGGTGCAGGCGCGGCTCGCGCGCCTGCAAGCGTCCGTGAGCCTGTTTCGCGCGTTCGGCGGCGGCTTCGGCGTGACCAACGATAGTGATAGCAGCACCGCCTCCACCTCTACGTCATCCCGCTCATGAAATCTGCAGACCTTCCGAACCACGAGGCGCCCCGCGGACGCGGCCGCGCGCCGCTCATCCTGGCGTTCGCCGTCCTTGTCGCGATGTTGGCGGTGTGGTTCTGGCCGCGGCACCCGGCGGTCAAGGCGGCGACCGCCGTGCCGGTCAACGCCGGTCATCCGGTGAGCCGCGACTTTCCGATTCGCGTCGCCGCGGTGGGCACGGTGCTCGCGCTCAATACCGTGGACGTCAAAGTACGTGTCGACGGGCAATTGCAGCGCGTCGCATTCACCGAAGGACAGGACGTGAAAGCCGGCCAGTTGCTCGCGCAACTCGATCAGGGACCGCTCACCGCGCAGCTGCATCAAGCGGAAGCGGCGCAGCGCAAAGACCAGGCATCGCTCAATAACGCGCGCCTCGATCTCGCGCGCTACTCGAAGCTGGTCGGCATCGGCGCGGCGACGACTCAGGCGGTGGACACCGCGAAGGCGCAAGTCGAAGCGCTCTCCGCGACCGTCGCTGCGGACGCCGCGCTGGTGCAAAGCGACCGGCTGCAATTGAGCTTCACCACGTTGAGCGCGCCGTTCACCGGACGCGTCGGCGCACGCGAAGCCGATATCGGCGCGATCGTGCATCCGGCCGACACCACCGGCATCGTCACCGTCACGCAGATGGAGCCGATCACCGTGCTGTTCTCCGTGCCGCAGGACGTGCTGCCCGAACTGCTCGCGAATCAGGCGAAAGCGCCGCTGGCGGTGAACGTGACCACGGGTTCCGGCAGCACGCCGCTCGCCGACGGCACGCTGGTGTTCATCGATAGCACGGTCGACCCCACGACCGGCCAGATCAGGCTCAAGGCTTCGTTCACCAACCAGGACCGCAAGCTGTGGCCCGGCGAGCTGGTGAATGCGCGCGTGCTGGTGCGCACCGATACGCAGCGGCTCGCGGTGCCGAGCCGCGCGGTGGTGAACTCGCAGAACGGCACGCAGCTCTATGTGATCGCCGCGAACGGCACGGCGCAGATGCGCCCGGTGCAAAGCGGGGTCACCGTCGACGGCATGACGGAGATACGCAGCGGCATTGCGCCCGCGGATCTCGTCGTGTTCGATGGCCAAAGCCGCTTGAACCCGGGCGTGCATGTGACGGCGACCCCGGTTCCCGCCCGTTCCGAAGCGCCGCCCAACGCGAATTTGGCAGGCAGCCAGACTAATGAGGACGATCCGTCATGAGCCTCATGGAATTGTTCATCAAGCGGCGCATCGCGACCAGTTTTCTGGCGATCGCGGTGCTGCTGGTCGGCGCGGTGGCGTATTTTCTGCTGCCGGTCGCGCCGCTGCCGCAGGTCGATTTTCCGACCATCCAGGTTGTCGCCAAGTTGCCCGGCGCGAGCGCGGAAACCATGGCGACCTCGGTGGCGACACCACTGGAGCGGCAACTTTCGCTGATTGCGGGCGTGACGCAGATGACGTCGTCGAGCTCGCTCGGCAACACCAGCATTGCCGTGCAATTCGATCTCTCGCGCGACATCAATGGCGCGGCGCAGGATGTGCAGACGGCGATCAACGCAGCCGGCGGCACGTTGCCGAAGAACCTGCCGAACCCGCCGACCTATCAGAAAGTCAACCCGGCCGACTTCACGTTGTTGTCACTGGCGCTGACTTCGCCATCACTCACGCTCACGCAACTCGACAGCTACGCCGAAGACTATCTGGCGCAACAGATCTCGCAGATGCCCGGCGTCGGTCTCGTTGATTTCCACGGCCAGCAGCGGCCCGCAGTGCGTATTCAGCTCGACCCCGACAAGCTCACCGCGCGTGGTCTGACGCTGGAAGACGTGCGCTCGATCGTCGGCGACGTGCAGACGGTCAATGCACCGAAGGGCAGCCTGAACGGCCCGGATCGCTCGGTGATCTTCAACGCGACCGACCAGATCACGACCGCCTCGCAGTATCGCGATCTGGTGGTCGCGTACAAGAATGGCGCGCCGATTCGCATGTCCGATCTCGGCACCGTGCTGAACGCCGCCGAGGACAACCAGCAGGCCGCATGGCTTCAGCACGAACGCGCGATCATCCTCGATGTTCACAAGCAGCCCGGCTATAACGTCGTGCAGACGATCGCCAACATCAAGGCGAAGCTGCCCGCGCTCGAAGCGATGCTGCCCGCGGCCGCGCATCTGCATGTGGTGGGCGATCGCACGCAGACCATCAATGCGTCGGTGCACGACGTGCAGTTCACGCTGATGCTGACGATCGCGCTCGTCGTCATGGTGATCTTCTCGTTCCTGCGCAACGTATGGGCGACCATCATTCCGAGCCTGACGATTCCGCTGTCGCTGGTCGCCACGTTCGGCGTCATGTATCTGCTCGGCTATAGCCTCGACAATCTGTCGCTGATGGGCTTGACCATCGCGGTAGGCTTCGTGGTGGACGATGCGATCGTCGTGATCGAAAACGTCATGCGGCATATCGAAGAGGGCGTGCCGAGAATGAAGGCCGCCTTGCTTGGCGCGATGGAAGTGCGCTTCACGATCATTTCGATGACCATCTCGCTGATCGCCGTGTTCATCCCGATCCTGTTGATGGGCGGCATCGTCGGCCGGCTGTTCCGCGAATTCGCAGTGACGGTGAGCGCCGCGATAGTGATGTCGGCGCTGGTATCGCTGACCGTTACGCCGATGCTGTGCGGCTGGCTGATCCGTTTGCCCGAGCCGGATGGCGGCGGCCGGATGCGCAGGCTCGAAGCATGGCTTGAAGCCGTGTTTAGCGCAGTAGAGCGGCGCTACGAGCGTGGCCTCGATAGGGTGCTGGACCGCCAGAAGATGATGCTGGCTGTCACGGTGGCGACGATCGTCGCCACCGGCGCGTTGTTCGCCGTGATCCCCAAGGGATTTTTCCCGCAGGAGGACTCCGGTCTGATCATGGGCGTCGCCCAGGCCGCGCCGGATATTTCGCCCCGCTCGATGTCGCAGAAGATGCAGCAGGTGGGCCATATCATCGAGGCCGACCCCGCCGTCGACAACGTTTACTACTGGATGGGTCCTAACCCGACCGTGAGCCAGGGGCGCGTCATGATCAACCTGAAACCGTTCGCTCAGCGCAAGGACAGTGCTGCGCAGGTGCTCAATCGTTTAAAGCCGCAGTTGGCGAAGGTCATGGGCATCTCGTTGTCGATGCAGGTCCGGCAGGATATTCAGGTGGGCGGCCGTATCAGCGCCGCGCAGTATCAGTACACGTTGCAGGACCCTGACATCAACGAGTTGAATCACTGGGCGGGCGTACTGACCGATCGCCTGTCGAAGCTGCCGCAATTGGCCGACGTCACGTCCGACCAGCAGGCCGCCGCTACCAGCGCGACACTCGTGATCGATCGCAGCACCGCTTCGCGTTTCGGTATCACGGCGCAAGCCATCGACGACACGCTTTACGATGCATTCGGCCAGCGGCAGATTGCGACGCTGTTCACGCAGTTGAATCAGTACCACGTCGTCGAAGAAGTCGATCCGCGCTTTCAATTGACGACGGATGCACTGGCGCATCTCTACGTGCGTTCGCCGCTCACGAACGAACTGGTGCCGCTCGACACGCTCGCCAGGATCGAAAACAATGTGTCGCCGATCTCGGTGAATCACCAGGGCTTGTTCCCGGCCGTGACGATCTCGTTCAATCTGGCGGCGGGTCAGTCGCTTGGCAACGCGGTGGCGGCGATTCGCCAGGCCGAAGTCGCGGCAGGCAAGCCAGATAGTTTGACGGGCTCGTTTCAGGGCACTGCGCAGGCGTTCCAGGCGTCGCTCGCGAGTGAGCCGTATCTGATCGCCGCGGCGCTCGTGGTGGTCTATCTGATTCTCGGCATCCTGTACGAAAGCGCGATTCATCCGCTCACCATCATTTCGACGCTGCCCTCGGCGGGCGTGGGTGCGTTGCTCGCGTTGATGCTGTGCGGTCAGGATCTGTCGATCATGGGCATGATTGGCATCATCCTGCTGATTGGTATCGTCAAGAAGAACGCGATCATGATGATCGACTTCGCGCTGGTGGCCGAGCGCGAGCAGGGTATGTCGCCGCGAGAAGCGATCCGGCAGGCCTGTGTGCTGCGCTTCCGTCCAATCATGATGACAACGCTCGCCGCGCTGTTCGGCGCACTGCCGCTTGCGCTAGGGCACGGCGCCGGTGCCGAATTGCGCGTGCCGCTCGGCATAGCGATTGTAGGCGGACTGATTGTTTCGCAAATGCTGACGTTGTTCACGACGCCGGTCGTGCACCTGTGGTTTGACCGTCTGTCGCATTGGCTCGCTGATTGGCGTACGAAGGGCAGTGCGATCGAGCAGCATACCGTCGCTTGACGGCCTTCAGCCTGCCCGGGGGGCTTCTTTGGTACCGTCAACTTGTTGAAGGGCGCGCAGGCGAAGGCGCCTAACACAAGGATCACTAATTTATGCTGCAATGCGATCCCGCATCGGATTGTCCGTTACGGTTTCCCATGCCTTGAACGCCTGCTTGCGGGCCTGCCGTTTCTGTTGCGCGTTCGCGTTGTAGCGGCAGTGCATGAACAGGTTGCTCACCTGAGCATGGACCGACGTGAATCGTTGTAGATGGCGCGCCGACTTGAAGCGCCGCATCACGTTCTCGCGCACGCGTGTGGGCTGGGGCGAATTCTCCGCCCGGTTGTTCAGTCCTTTGTGCTGCCGATGCTCGACGTTCAGGCCCATTCGTTGTTCGCCGCCGCGTAGCGGCGCAGCTTGTCCGTTACGATCACGCGTGGGCCGCCGTGGCGCCTGAGCAGCTTGCGCACGCCCCGAAGGACGTCCCCTTGGGGGATCGGCTCTGTCGCATTAAGACAATCTGCTATCGTGGCGCTGGGAAAACGAAAGACGTGATCTACGATGACGAGCTTGAATGCGGGTAGGAACAAGGTGCTCAAACGGCTGCACTATCCGCTGGATGTGATATTGACTTGTGTGCGCTGGTACGTGGCCTATCCGCTGAGCCTGCCTCATCTGGAAGAGATGATGGCCGAGCGGGGCGTTTCGGTCGATCATTCGACCGTGCATCGCTGGGCCATCAAACTTCTGCCGGCACTGGAAAAGACGTTTCGGCGACAAAAACGCGCAGTCGGTAGAAGCTGACGAATGGACGAAACCTACGTCAAGGTCAACGGTGAATGGAAGTACTTGTACCGGGCCGTTGATAAAGCGGGCGATACGGTTGACTTTCTGTTGCGAGCCAAGCGGGACAAGGTGGCCGCCCGGCGTTATTTCGAGAAGGCCATCGATCAAAACGGTGTCCCGGAGACGGTGACGATCGACAAGAGCGGCGCCAATCTCGCAGGGCTGCATGCGATCAACGCCGAACGCGATACGTCAATCAAGATTCGTCAGGCCAAATATCTGAACAACGTCGTCGAGCAGGACCATCGGGCTATCAAGCGCCGTATTCGTCCCATGCTGGGGTTCAAGAATTTTCGTTGCGCCCGCATCTTACTGGGTGGCATCGAAGTCATGCGCATGATTAAAAAAGGGCAGATGATGTGTCGCCACCGCACCACGCGTTCTGCAGCCCAGCAGTTCTATGCGTTGGCGGCATAAATAGTACTAAAGATACCGCTTATACTTGACCTCACCTCCTTATTGCGACAAAACCGCGATAAAACAATCGGATCAGGCGCTTGAACTATCCTGCCGCTCTCCTATATTCAATATCGCCTGTCGGCAATATCGAACATGCGGCGATATTCATCAGATCAATCGTTTTATGATTTCTAACAGAGGTCAAAATGAAAATATCCATCCAGCTTTCTGAAATCGAGAACGACAACTTGGATTCGGCTGAGCAGCTGGCAGCGGAAGTAAGGAAGCTTGCCGAAGTGTCTGGCCTGTCAGTAAGTATCGATAATCCTCTTGAAGATCATGAATTCGGCACACTTCAGTCACACACTCTTGTCATTCAGATGATGATCGATGCTGCCAACAATCCCATCGTCGCTGGACTGATTTCGAGGCTCCTGTCTGAGGCCATCATAAAAATCATAAAGGACCAGAAGCCGGAAGGTAAGCATTGACATGCTTGACCATCCGGTCGACGTACAGGCTGATCTGCTGGATGTCATTGGTGCGTTCCACTGCGAAAGCTTCTCGCAGTCGATCGATGTCGAATTCTCTACGTATCAGACGACCTTCAGGTTTGACGTTGATCCTGAAAACCGGCAGCGACGCACCCTCGCCGAAGCCGGGCGCAATGCTGATGCTGCGGCCCTCGACTGCCTCCTCACGGTAATACACGAGAATGACCATCGGCGATGGTTGATGACTACACCATTTGGGGCGTACATCTGGAAATTGCTTTATGGCCTTACAGACTGCGTCACATTTGTTCTTCAACACCTGCACGCAATAGGCATCCGACAAAAGCGCCCCAAACCCCTATTGTCATGGCTCTCCTCTAGCGCCCTCGAGCGCGCACGGTTGACTTATGAGAAACGACGGCCGTCGATCCCGCAGAATGCCGAATATATGAGTCAGTTGCACTCCCGTCAGGAACTGATCGCCATCTATTCAGCCCTGCTCCGGCTGTTTCTCTCCCCCAGGCCCCCAGAATTGGATATGGGAACACTGTGTGTTTACATGAATGCGGTGGCTGAACATCACGCCAAATTATTTGAAGGAGAAATATACGGTGGAACACATTTCTATACAGACCTGCCACGCTCCGCGCCAGCAATACCCGATCATCCTGCCTTTATAACGTGCTTTGACCTGCTGGAGGGTAGCGCGAGAGGTGTGGAATATTCCATCATGAGGGCGTCAGAACAAAATTGCGAGTCCATGAACCGGTGGAAGAGCGAGCGTTTGCGCTATCCCTACGACAAGGCACTGGAGCGTTTTGGAAAACTTCGCGGCGATGCCGGATTTATGCCGTTCGACGAGGGGAAAGGCATAAACGGTGAAGGGGTCATCCAGTATTATTCTCTCTGCTCGCCACTTGATACTGCTTTTAATTCCCGAGAACCACGACGGCTTGAAGACGTTCTGCCATGGTATCGTGCCGCTTCATTTGTATTTAAAAGATCGCCAGTGCTCAGAAAAGACCTCCCGGAATCATTGCGGGAGTGGCGGTCGAGCAAAAGCACGGATCTGTACTTCAATTTTGCCCTAAATTCTGAAAATGCGGGGAAGTGGCTGTTCTCCGATCATTTTCTGAGTTCCATTGGTATTGAACGACCCTTGCTCAGACGACTTCGCGATATCTATTCGTATGAGCTTAGCGAGTGCTTTTCAATGGGAATTCTTGGTGGTGTGAGGATATTGCGAGACGGGGAGAAAGACAACTGGAATCGTTTCTATGACAGGGTGCACGTCAATCCTGACTTCATTTTCTTTCGCGATAGGCTCGTTTGTGGCTTGCATGACGACCACGCCGATTCTCTGATGGCCGGCTATATATTCTGGTTGGCTACCACGCAGCTCACCCTCTCAATATTGGCCGGAAAACCATCCTCAAGGTTATCGCGACAACTATTGTTATATAAAGAATGGACAGAAAGGGAGCGACCAAAAAAATGGTTTCAGAAGTTGCCCCGAGAAAAAGATCGTTCCGGCACGGAATTTTCTCTAGATAAATATATGAAACTACTGAATGAGAAATTTGGGGGCTCAGCCGACCTCTTTGTTACCGTAGCAATGTCCCCAGAGCGACCGGAAGAATGAATGCGTGCGATCGGTGACACTGAGTCATGGCGTAACTCTAGCGGTAATGTTGTGCAGAGCCTGTTTCTCTCGCGACAGAAGCCAACCTCCAACGGCCTCATCTGAGGTGTTGGGCGGCATTCCTGCTCCCACCTGGGCATGGACTGAATCATCAATATTTTACCGGCACGTTATTCACGCTGCTGGCATTTTCACTTATGTTGCACGTAGCCGGTAAAGTTTCGCATATTCCGAACAATTCGACGTTTTTGGTATTTCAGCGTCAGTCTGCGAGCCTAGTGTCGTGAGTTAAAAATTCATTGAAATATGTTCGCTGCGTACTAAAGTGTCTTGTGTAGCACTGGTATGAGGACGTGGCGATGAGCGGAAGACCTAAGGCGGAGCTTGTGCTGAGCGAATCGGAGCACGAACAGCTTAAGGCGTTGACGATGCGACGCAAGACAGCGCAGGCGTTGGCTTTGCGAGCGCGCATCGTGCTGGCCTGTGCCGATGGCATGGACAACCGGATGGTCGCAAAGGCACAGCGTGTAAGTCAGCAGACTGTTTGCAAGTGGCGCGCGCGCTTCGTTGCAGACCGTCTGGATGGATTGCTCGACGCGCCGCGCCCGGGCGCGCCCCGAACGATCGATGATTCGCGCGTCGACGCAGTGATCGCGAAGACGCTCGAGTCTGTCCCTGCGGTGGCCACGCACTGGAGCACGCGTACGATGGCGCGCGAGATGAATCTCTCGCAAACGGCAGTGACCCGGATCTGGCGAGCTTTCGGGTTGCAGCCGCACCGGCAGGAGACCTTCAAACTTTCCAGCGATCCGCTGTTTGTCGACAAGGTTCGCGATATCGTCGGGCTTTACCTCGATCCGCCGCTCAAGGCCATGGTGTTGTGCGTGGACGAGAAGAGCCAGATCCAGGCGCTGGACCGCACGCAGCCCATCCTGCCGTTGGCACCGGGCATTCCCGAGCGGCGCACCCATGATTACATGCGTCACGGCACGACCACGCTGTTCGCGGCATTGGACATCGCCACCGGTGAAGTGATCGGGGAGTTGCACCGACGCCATCGCAGCAGCGAATTTCTGCAGTTCCTGCGCACGATCGAAGCCAACGTTCCGCAGTCGCTGGATGTGCATCTGGTGATGGATAATTACGGCACGCATAAGACGCCCTCGATCAAGGCGTGGTTCGCTCGCCATCCTCGCTTCCATGTTCATTTCACGCCGACCTCGGCGTCGTGGCTCAATCAGGTTGAACGATGGTTCGCCACGCTCACGGAGAAGTACCTTCGACGCGGCACGCATCGTTCGACCCGCCAACTCGAAGACGCCATCCGCCATTACCTTGAAGGCTACAACGCAAATCCCCATCCCTTCGCCTGGAGCAAGTCGGCCGATGAGATCCTGACCAGCCTTGAACGGTTTTGCGTGCGGGTCCAGAAGGTCGAAGGACGCGCGCGATGAACATCAATACCGACGCGATCGACGAAGTCGCCCTCGCACTTCTTTACCTGACCCTGCACGATCACAACCGGGCATGGAAGGGCTTCGACTGGGATGTGCTGAATCGGCTCTACGAACGAGGCCTCATTGGCGACCCGGTTAATAAAACGAAGTCTGTCATCTTCACCGAAGAAGGATTACGTGAGTCCGAGCGGCTCTTTAAGCAGCACTTCGTCATCGCTGACAGTACAGGACATTAATACAACGAACTTCCAACTCACGACACTAGCAGCCTGCTAGAGATCTCAGCCTTTCATGTCCCGATCTATTGCGGAAAGAGCCCCGCCCAAAAAGCGCAGCGGTGACTCGAAGCGAAGTTGGGATCGGGCCCCAGGAAATCAGGCTCAAGCGACTGGAATGCGTCGAGACCGACCAAGTACCTGGCCCAATTTGGCGTTTGAGGTCCGTTCGGATCGCCGTCTTTCGCGAAGTTGGTCCAGTACCGAATCATGGTTAGCGACAGCCTTCGCTGACCGTCGCGAAGTTGCTGGGGCGGTCCCGGCATGTGCGTGAGGTCTTCCGCCGGGAAGAAGTACTGAAGTTCGGACTCGTGGGCCGCTCCGTACGGGTAGCTCACGGGAGGCAAAAATATCTCCGGTGCATCCTCGTCATCGAATTCGTAGGCAAATACCGGCACGTAGATTGAGAGCACCTGGTCGGCGAGACGCGCGGGGCAGGCGAACGACGAATCGGTCTGAATAGCCGCGAGCGCTTCGTCGGCATTAACATAGTTGCCGAGCGGATACTGCGCGAGAACGAGAGGCCCGGCCTGCGGACCAAATGCAGCGACCACCGCCGCGGGATACTGCGACGCGGTCACTACACGTCCCGCGACTTCGTTCATGGCGATCATAAATCTTGCTTCGTCGTGATTTGTCCCATTGAGGACGGGGACGCGATTAAACTGCCCTGTCGCCGCAGCCGTTTGCAGGGAAAGGGGAAGCACGAATCCATCTACCACTGGCGTGGCAGAGAGTGGACTTGCCAGGATCTGTTGGACCGACAGCGAGCGCAAGCATTGAATGGTCTGACTGCCGCATCCAACGGTATTTGCAAATGCAGTGCCTTGGGCTTCGCCGCTAGTCAGGCTCGGCAACACCAGTTCATATGCGCCACTTTGCACGATGGCCCGATGGAACAATCCGGCCGCTGCGGGAGAAGCCATATTGGCGAGGGCGCTCAGACCGCCGGCCGATTGACCGAAAATGGTGACGTTAGTCGGATCGCCTCCGAATGCGCGAATGTTCCGCTGCACCCATTTGAGCGCAAATTGCTGATCCAGGATGCCATAGTTTCCCGAGGCGTGATTGGGGGACTCTGCCGTCAACGCCGGATGCGCGAGAAATCCCAACGCGCCTAAGCGATAGTTGAGCGTGACAACAATCACGCCTCCCACGTCCACGAGCCTGCTCGCATCGAAATCGTCGCTCTCGCCGGCTGTCAGAGCACCTCCGTGGATCCAGACCATGACGCCGTGCCCACGAGGAGCGGTCGGTCCTTGCTTTTCGTCGCCGGTCTGTGATCGACTCTTATCCGCGCCATCGGGAACGTAGACATTCAGGAACAAGCAATCTTCGCTAATGCTGGGTGCGCCAACTACCTGGGCAGTCTGCGCGCAATGACTGCCGAATTTCGTAGCATCGAGAACGCCTGACCAAAGCACGTGAGGTCGCGGGGGCGTCCAGCGCAAATCTCCAACTGGAGGAGCGGCATAGGGAATGCCCAAATACTTGGTTACGCCCTGCGTTGCCATACCGCGGACCGGCCCTTGCTCGGTCACAACGAGGGGTGTCGCGGCCGCTGTGTTCAGCAAGGCCGCGCAGCTTGCCAAGAGTACTACGAGAAATCGACCTGCCACCACGTTGCTGAATACCATTGTTGTGCCCGGCATGTTCAGATTCCTCCCAAGCGCCAATTCCACGATACTTCACTTGAGCGCACGTCCGCCGCGACGCGGGTGGCCGGCAGGGGCCGACCGCGGCCAATGAACTGACAGATTTGAGAAAGCGGCGGCGTCCGGGTGATCGTTTCAACCTGTTCGACTCGCATAAGTCTTCGTCGGAGAAGACCACGGCGAAAATCGACCGATCCCTGGCACATACATTCCAGGGAGCTTAGAGCGAGGGACTCATATAACGAACTGCTGACTCCGCGCGCTAGAGAGAGACATCAGGACGTAATCGCCACTTCCTTTGTAATCGGGTTTCCAGAAGCATCAAGCGCAATGCTCGCGACGCCATTTAGCGCAGTGCCGGGACCATGGATGCTGCAACTCGGTATTGCATCTCCGTCAGCATTGTCGGCGTAAACGTTGACTGTGTCGCTGAGGTTTCCGACGCAGATGGTCCGCGATTGCTCTGATCAGGTATGCGCTTAATCCTGTCAAAAAATATAGCGAGATTAAGAATCTAACCGGCCCGGCCGCGTGACACCTTCCAGCACGTGCGACCAGAATCCACCGTCCGAAGTCCTCAACGAATGTCTGCTATTGATTAAAGACGAGTCTGACTCGTAAGCAAGGGCTTTGGGCAAAGTCACGCAACATTCACCGTATTGTCATCACTATTTCTGGCATGGTTGATGCCGTGGTGGTGCTATCGCATTTTCCACCGCATCATCAGCGGCGCCAGCATTTGGATGTGTGTATGAGCACATTGCGTATCGGGAAGTGATTCGGAGAAGTCCCTACTGTTTCTTTCCATTCCGTTACCTATCTTCAATCTGATAGTTTTCACGTGCGCCGCAGTATTTTCTTGCATGTGTGCGTTCCTTGAGCGAACACAACGTTGTTACGTCAAGCGGCAGCGTTTCCCTGTGACCACGACAAAGTCACCTTCAAAGCCGACCCCGTCGGGTTCGGCGCTTATTTCCTTAGCCCCCGAATGAGGCTGCAGTTGCCAAGCAGCGCAATGGTCCGGGACGCAGCCAGCCAAGGCTGATCGCAGGCACACGGTTTGTATGCTAAAGGTAAGGTACCAGCGTGCCGACTTTCGCATACTAATGAACGCAGGGGGATCCCATGTTCACGAGCTTGAAGTCCGCTGTCTGGGTATTGATGGGTATTGCAGCCCTGTCTGCTGGCTTTGGCGCGCCGTCGGCCGCAACGGCTGAAGGGAATGCGATTGTCCTGGGCGCTGCGGTGTCACTTACTGGGAAATATTCGATCGATGGCAAGTACACGAAGGATGGTTACGATCTGGCAGTCCAGCGCATCAACGAATTGGGTGGAGTCAAGATTGGGGGCAAGTCACACGAGCTGAAGATCCTCTATTACGACGACGAGTCCACGTCCGCCCGGGGCGCAGAACTGGTTGAACGCCTGATCAACCAGGACCACGTGCAATTCGTGCTCGGGCCCTACAGTTCTGGTCTCACCAAGGCCATCGCGCCCATCACCGAAAAGTACAAGATTCCCATGATCGAAGGAAACGGCTCCGACCGGGCGCTATTTACAAATGGCTACAAGTATCTTTTCGCGATACTCAATACGTCGGACTTTTATTTGCGTCCAGCAATCAGACTCGTGGCGGAAGAAACGAAGAAGGCCCGGAGGAACCCCACATCACTCAAGGTCGGGATTGTCATCGAGAACGATGATGGTTCCCAGGACGTGCGTGAAGGCGTGATCGAGGAAGCCGCGAAGTGGGGTATGCAGGTCGTTGTCGATGACAAGCTGCCGCCTGAATTGAACGACATGTCCTCGGCACTGGCGAAAGTGAGGGCGCTGAAACCCGATGTCCTGGTTGTCTCCGGGCATGCGAAGGGCGCGGTACTGGCAGTCCGCCAAGTTTCCGAGCAGCGTGTTGATGTGCGGGCGCTTGCTCTCACGCAGTGCGACTCGGCACAGATCATTGAAAAGTTCGGCAAGGCGGCCGAATATGCTCTGTGCGCCTCGCAGTGGGATCGCAGCCTTCCGTACAGTGACCGATGGTTTGGAACTGCCGAGAATTATGCGCAGTCGTTCGAGGAGGAATTCAAATACCCTGTCACCTATGGCTCAGCCGAATCCACGGCCGCCGTGCTGACCTTCGTGGATGCCATTGAGCGGGCCGGGTCGCTTGACCGGGAAAAGGTACGGGACGCGATCGCCAAGACCGATCTGATGACCTTTTATGGTCCCATCAGGTTCGACTCGACCGGCAAGAATGTCGCCAAATCAATGGTCCTCTACCAGGTGCAGAACGGTAAGTACATGGTTGTCGTGCCGAGCAAGTGGGCGAACGCGAAGGCCATCTATCCAGCTCCCACCTGGGATAAGCGGCAGTAGCCGCGGGCTTCCCTCAGTGCGGGCGATCGACGGGCAGGCCGATGGGGAATCTGACACTGCTGTTTGATGCGCCCGTCCTTAATCTCCAACTGTTGGTGGACGGGATACTGGTCGGGGCGATTTTCGCGCTCGTGGCCTACGGCATGGCGCTCGTTTGGGGAGTGATGAACCTCGTCAATGTGGCCCAGGGCGAGTTCGTGCTCCTCGGTGGCTACATCGTGTTCTTCCTCGCAAGAGCCGGCACGCCTTCTCTTCTGGCTGTTCCGATTGCCGCGATCGTGATGGCGATCATCTGTTGGGCGCTATACCGGGTTGTCATCTTCAGGGTCGTCCAGACGGATCTGTTCAGGTCCATCCTGGCGACTTTCGCGCTGAGCATTCTGATTCAGCAGTTGGCCAATCAGCTGTTTGGATCCGATGTGCGGACCGTAGAATCCGGGCTGGGCAGCCTGCTTCTCGTGCACGGTATGGTGACGGTGGCCGGGATCAAGCTGGTCGCTTTCGGAAGCACCTTGCTGCTCGGGGGCCTACTAGTCTGGTTCCTGCGCAAATCCCGTCTCGGACGGGCAATTCGGGCCACCGCGCAGAACACCCGCGCCGCCCGGATTCTCGGTATCGACACCGATCGCGTCTATGCCGCGACCTTTGCCCTCAACGGTGCCATCTGCGGCGCGGCTGGTGGACTGGTCGCCATGACGTGGATCATTCAGCCGTACGCGGGGCAGAGCTATACAGTCCGCTCGTTCATGATCGTCGTCGTGGCCGGCGTGGGCAATCTGGGGGGCGTTGTCGTTGCGGGCGCCATCCTGGGAGTTGCGGAAAACTACGCCGGGTTCCTGCTCGGCGCACAATTCCAGACCGCCTTTGTGTTCTCGCTGCTCGTCGTGATCCTGGTGGCGCGAAACCTGTGGCTCGGACGAAAACGCCAATACCTGAAATGACCGGGTCCCTGATGCGAACGGCTCTGCCTGTGTGGATTGCCCTGGTTGTCCTCGCGGCGCCATGGCTGCTTCCGTCCGTCACAACTCAAATGGCATTTCTGTGGCTGATGGTCGTGTTCGCCCTAACCTGGGACGTCACGGGTGGGCAGATGGGCTACAACTCCTTCGGCAACGTTCTATTTTTCGGGATTGGTGCCTATGCCTGCGCGTTGGTACAGCGTGATTCCGGGCTCGGCTATTTTCCCGCGCTTGCCTTGGGAGTGCCCCTCGCCGCGATCGCCAGTATGCTTGCCGCCGCGGTTCTCGGGCCCGCCATCCTCGCATTGCGTGGTCATTACTTCGCGATTGGCACGCTCGGATTGGGAATCGCGGCGGCAGACATCGCCGCGGGATGGAACTACGTCGGTGCCAGTTCCGGCATGGTCACGCCCCTGTTCCCGGGCGCCATTGGGGGCCGGGAAAAGTTCTTTTACTACCTCCTGTTCGCCATCGTAGCTCTTGCGTTTATCACGTTGCGGCGGCTATACGCCGGATGCTTCGGTCTTGCCATCAACGCCATTCGCGACGATGAGGAAAAGGCGGAAGCCATGGGTATCCGCACGACCCGCCACAAGATCATGGCCTGGTGTATCTCCGCTTTCTTTTTGGGCTTGGCTGGCGCGGTGGCGGGCAACCTGGTCGGGTTCATCGACCCGCGGGAGTTCGCGTTCGCAGGGTCCACCTACGGCGTCTGGATGGTGCTGATGGCGGTCTTGGGCGGCCGAGGGACGTTGTGGGGCCCCGTGGTTGGTGCCTGTGTATTTCACATTACGCAAGAGCTATTCTGGACGTATCTACTGGGTTGGCAACGGGTTGTGATGGGCCTCTTCATCCTTGGCGTAGTGGTTTTCTTGCCGAAGGGCATCGTCGGGTGGCTCCGCCGTCAAGAAGCGCACAAATGAGTGACCTACTCGAAGTTCGTAATCTCACCAAGTCCTTCGGCGGGGTTGTTGCCAACAGGGATCTTTCCCTTTCCGTTCCCGACGGCGGCATCGTGGGCCTGATCGGCCCCAACGGCTCGGGCAAAACCACGCTTTTCAACTGCATCGTCGGGTACCACCCCATTGGCTCCGGTTCGATCAGGTTCGCGGGACGGGAGGTCTCGCGTCTGCGGGTGCCCGCGATCGCCCGCCTCGGACTCGTTCGGACCTTCCAGCAGACACGCGTCTACCGCAACATGACCTGCATGCAAAACATGCAGATCAGCGTGCGGCACCAGCATGATGGCCTGCTCACAATGTTTTCGAAAATTCCGTCTGAGGTGAGCGTGCAGGCCGAGACTTCGCTTGAATTCGTCGGTCTCTACAACAAGCGCTTTCTGCGCGCGGGGGATCTGTCGTTTGGCCAGCAGAAGCTGCTGGAATTCGCGATGGCGCTGATGAACCGGCCGAGGATGCTGCTGCTCGACGAACCCACGGCAGGCATCAACCCGACCTTGATCAACAGCTTGATTGATCGTATGCGGTCCACGAACGACGCCGCTCAGAGGTGCTCTGAGGCGTAAATTGTGTGGCAGGGAGAAGGGTCAGCGGAGATTGGCGGGCATCTTCCACGGCAACAGCGCGTCGTAGTCGTCGACGGTCTTCGCCAGTGGCAGACGTTGGAACAGCCAGGTGAGGTAGCAGTACGGGTCGATGCCGTTGGCTTTTGCTGACTCGACCAGCGAATAAAGATTCGCACTCGCATGTGCGCCAGCAACTGTATCGGCAAACAGGAAGCTTTTGCGTGCGACGACAAACGGGCGAATGGAATTTTCGCAGGGATTGTTCGATATGGGCCAGTTGCCGTTCTCGACGTATCGGATCAGCTTGGGCCACTGTCCATGCAGATAGGTCAGCGCCTTGCCGAGTAAACTTTGCGGCACGACGCCGGGCAACTGTTCAAGCATCAGCTTTTCGATGGCATCCAGCACGCGTGGACTGTATCGTCGTCGCAATCGCTGTCGTCGTTCAGCCGGCCACGTTTCACTGCGCGCCTCCGCTGCGAACAGCTTGCCGATCAGTTTGATGAAGCGTGTGGCGAGCAGATCGGGGGAGCGGGCCGCCTTGGGCACGTTATCTTCGGCCTTGACCAGATACCGTCTCGCATGAGCCCAGCATCCGAGATGCACGAGTTGATACTGTTGCGCGATGCCGTTGTAGGGCTCGTATCCGTCGGTCATCAGAACCGCACCCTTGCGAATGCCGGCGAACAGTTTGTCGGCCAGCTTCGCGCCGCGACCAGCCGTATAGGCGAAACAGCGGATGGGCGTTCCCGATCCGGTCATTTGCGCCCAGAGATAGCTTTTCGTTTGCGGCTTGCGCCCTTCTTCCTTCAGGACCTGGAACGTCGTCTCGTCGCAGTAGATCACGTCAGCATCGAGCAACGCGTCGCGCATCAGGTTGATAACGGGCTGCGTCGCGTGACCGACGCGGACCATGCTCGCGGCGAGCGTGTTCGACGAGATGTCGCCACCGAAGCGTCGCAGCAGGCCAGCCTGGCGATAGATCGGCATGCCGAACTGATACTTGCCGGTGGCGACCCACGCGAGTGCCGATTCCGTCAGCAGCCCACGCGGGATGATGCGCGCCGGCGCCGGCGTAACCTTGATGCCGAGGTCGCAGCACAAACAGGCATATTTGACGCGCTGGTGCTGGATGACGCGAACCTGCTCGGGGATCACGTCGAGCTGCTCGCTCGTTTCGACGCCGATCTCGACGAGCGCGTGTCCGTCGTGGTTGCAGAAGCGTTCGGCTTCGGGAAGTTCGTGCCGAACGACTTCGCGCGGCAGACTGGGATCGAGCGGTTTGCGATGACCGCGCTTCTTGCGCGTGTGCGCTGCGATCGTGGTTTCGCGAGTATCTTCCTGCGCGGGTGTTGCGTTCGTGCCGAGCACTTCGGCTTCATTGAACAGACCGGGCTGATCCGATGCGCGAGCTTCGCTCTTCGCGCCGAACAGCTCGCGCCGGTAAGCGCGCAGTCGTTCCTCGGCCAGGTCGCGCTCCGCAGTCACGAGACGCAGTGCGCTGCGTAACCCGTCACGCTCTGACTGAAGGGCGTCGTGCTCCTCACGTATCGCGAGGAGCGCCCTGAGTTCGTCAGCGTCGATGGTCACGTTGATCGGCATGCCACTTAGACCGGCACGCCGATGCCGTGTTCAACTCACGCGAGCATAGTGGCGTTTCGGATGCCGCTGAAGAGCAGCAATGTCGGCACCTTCGAGAAGCCAGTGCAGCAGATCGACGGTCAACGTCACGACTTCGGTTTTGCTGTCAGGCCAGACGAAGCGATCATTGGCCTCGAGTCTCTTGAGCATCAGCCAGAAACCGTTGTGCTGCCAGCCCAGGATCTTGACGCGATCGCATCGCCGGTTGGTAAAAACGTAGAGCGAGGAATCCATCGGATTCAGGCGCATCGCCTGTTCGACGAGAATCGACAGACTGTTCATTCCGTACCGGAAGTCGACGGGATCGCGGTGCAGGTATACCGTCAGCTTTTCGTCGAACCGGAACACGGCATCCTCCCGAACATCTGGACCACGGTGCTCAGTTCGTCGATGCTCGCTGCACTGAGATCGAGCTCCACGCCGTTCGACAGACATACATGCAGTGAGAGCGTCATCGGCGGTGCCGGAGATACGGGTGGTGGCGGCAGTGCCGGTGGCAGTGACACGACAGGAACAAATGCAGAGGAGGATTCTGCCGGCGCGGGCCGCTTACGTGAATCCGGCATATCGATGGCTTTGCCATCCATCACTTCGACTGCGGGTGGTGATGGGGCGCGCTCGTCGGCGTCGTCCTTCAGCGATGCCAATGAGATGCCTTTCTCACGTTCCATCAGGTACTTCGTGGTCCATTTGCGCAGCAGGTTGGCGTTGATCCCATGCTCCTGTGCCAGACGGGCTACCGACACGCCCGGGCGCAATGCAGCCTCGACCAGCGCGCGCTTACCGTTCTCGTCATAGCGACGGCGCCCGTCGCGGCTTAGACGAACTACTCTTAACTCTGAGTCATTGCCAGCCATAGGTGTCCACCTCCACGTAGGTGGACACCTATGCTCCTCGCTCATGCCGCCAGCCGATAGACGTCGAAGATGGACCGCTTACGATTGATCGGCTGAAGCGCGCGAATTCGGAGTTCGGTATCACGCTGCTGATCATCGAGCACAACATGCAGGCCATCATGAACCTTGCGCAACACATCTACTGTCTGGCCCACGGCGAATTGCTGGCCAGCGGCCCACCGGAATCAATCCAGAACGACCCACGGGTCGTCGACGCCTACCTTGGGGTGCATTCAAAGTGACAGCTCGCAATGCCCGAGGCGGTCAGACCAACAGCAGATATGACCCAAGCCGTGTCGGCACCGTCTTTTCTATGGATGAGGCGGCCCGCGAAGCTGACAAGCTCGCGGTCGAGGGCCCCGGTGTTGGCGAACTCGACGCCCTGGTGCGTGGCGACGTCATGGTTGCGGTGGACGATCTCGTAGCCGGCTACAGCAAGATGGAAATACTTCATGGCGTGAGCCTGCGCGTGGGCGCTGGTCAGTCACTGTGTCTCATCGGCCCCAACGGCGCCGGCAAATCGACCGTGTTGCACGCGATCTACGGCTTTGCTCGCATCCTGTCCGGAAAGATTGTCGTCAACGACAGGGATGTGACGCGGCTACCGCCCAACGAGAAACTCCGAGCCGTGGGTATCGCTTACATCTTGCAGGACAACTCGGTGTTTCCGGACATGACAGTCGAGGAAAACCTGCTCATGGGCGGCTTCCTGCTGGTCCATCCGCGTCAGGCCAAGGAAGCGGCCGAGAAGGTATTCGACAAATACAAGCGGCTCGCCGAGCGGCGCACTCAACGCGCGTCCGTGCTTTCGGGTGGTGAAAGACGGTTATTGGAGATCGCTCGATCTCTCATTATGGATCCTGCAGTGTTGCTCGTTGACGAGCCATCGATCGGTCTTGAGCCACGCTTCATCGACATGGTGTTCGAAATACTGCAAGAACTTCAGCAGAACGAGGGCAAGACGATCGTCCTCGTCGAGCAGAATGCCAGGAAAGGGCTGGAATTCTCCAATATCGGCTACGTCCTCACCGCTGGCAGGGTCGCCATGGCGGGCATCGGAGCCGAACTGGCGCGCAATCCCGATGTTGGGCGTCTGTTCCTCGGTGGGCAGTAGGTTTGGTTGTGTTTTCGGGTTATCAGTGAAGCAGAGTGAGTTGACCTTCGACCCAAGCCAACGAACTCGCTGTCGCGGCCAACGACGTTCCCCTCGTCGCCGGCCCACCCGGCAACGAGGCATCACGCGGCCATCGTTAGCTTGCCTCGTCAGAGATGGCCGCGGCGATATGTGCGGCATCCTCCCCGACTCCGAAGAGGAAACTAGACTTGCGTTTATGCAGCCATGGTACGCCAAGGAAGTACAGCCCCGGTATTTCGGTGATACCGCGGCTGTGGATTGGCGCGCCGGCCGAGTCGAACACCTCGGACAGCTCGATCCAACTGAAGTCGAAGCTGTAGCCGGTAGCCCAGATCACGCTGCCAATTCGATCCGCGCGTGCATCGAGCAGCGTCGGCGAATGAGCGATCGTCCGGGCAGGAACACAGGGCTTCTCGGGGGCTGGCTCGACGTCGAGGCCGCCTGTTCGCGCGACATGCGCGTCGATCCTCGCCACGAACTCTTCCAGGCTTCGATCGCCGCCGCGCAGAGTGGTTTCCAGGTCGTCGCCGAAATGCAACCGGCCATCACTGATGTCCTGGAGATGCCCGAGAAGAGACAAACCACGCGCAGCGGACTGGCGCAGGTCGACGTCGTATCCGCCGTGCACCCCGGTCACCAAGGGTGGTGGCAGGCGGTGTTCGGGGGGCACCTCCGTAGCGGTCTGGTCGAGCAGGCCAAGCTCGCGACGCCACCATAATGCATCGCGGCCCCGATAGCGCCGCGGTGCACGTTGGTGCCGGCCAACACTGAGGTAGGTGCGCCGTCCAGCCTCGATCAGTTCGTCGGCGATCTGGCATCCCGACGCGCGCGAGCCGATCACGAGCACGGCGCCTTCAGGCAGCTGGTCTGGATTGCGATAGTCGCCAGAGTGGATCTGTATGACCTCGGGGGGCAGGCCACGTTGCAGAAGCGGGACGCGCCCACGTTGATATGGGCCCGTGGCTACGACCACGTTGCGCGCCCGCAGCTCGCCCTGCGGCGTGACCAGCCGGAATCTCGCCGGTGGTGCACCGTTTCGACGCAGTGCCGTGACCTCCGTGTTGCAACGTACCGGCGCGCAAATCGCTGCCGCGTAGCTTTCGAGAAATCCCCAAACCTCGCTGCGGTGCGCGAAGGCGTCGGGCGGACCGCCTGTGTACGGCGGATGGCCCGGCAGCTCGATGCTCCAGTTCGGGAACTGGAAGTACAGCGAATCCCAGCGCTGCGAGTGCCAGCGCTCGGCGATGCGCGCTCGCTCAAGCACCAGGTGTTCGCAGCGGCGCTGGCTCAGATGCCAGCTCAGGGCAAGGCCGGCCTGGCCTGCGCCGATCACGACATTCTCGATGCTTTCCATGCGACTGCGCCTCCCGACCCACCGGACGACTGCATACTAACCAGGCGCGTTGAGCTTCGCTAGATGCTACTGCAGCAACTAGCGGTGGCTCGGCATCGCGAAAAGATCCCCGGCGGCCGCTTTGGAAAACCTCACCGTCTCAGACCACACGGCCCAGGCGAATCGGCGGCGCTTCGACTCAAAGCTCGCGTCCAATAAGCGATGCGTCTCGCCGCACATCGGGCGCGTCGTTGCGGTTGCAGGTGATTTACCGGAGGCCCCGACGGTTTAGGCTTGTTCGACGCTTGCCGGCACACGCCCAGATATTTACAGTCCTGAGGATCGCGGCAGGCGCCGAACAACCCCCAAACTAGGCCTGGCATCCGGTTTTCGCGGAAGCGGCCCTTCGGGTTAAGGGGTGTTAGACCCAAACGAGACAAACAGATTCATCCCTCCGGCACCCCGGCCTTGCGCATACCGTCATAGACGCGCTCACGCAACGCCAGGTAGACCGGGTTGTTACTGGGTGCGAGTTCCCGGAACCTGGCGACGCTGAAAGTGGGATCGAGCCGCTGCCCGGCGGCGCACGCCTCCGCTGCCTCAACCTCGCGGCTCAGTAGCGCCAAGGCTGCTGCCAGGAAGAAGTGGTTAAGGTTGTGGTTCGGATGGAGTTCGGCCGCCTTCTGTAGGGGTTCAACTGCGTCATCTATGCGGCCCAGGTAGAGGTCAGCCGCTCCGCGGAAGAAGTACCAGCGGCTCAACTGAGGATCACGCGGGCTGAGGCGGATCGCTTCGGCAATATGAGCCTCGGTCTCCTCGGGCCGTCCGAGAAGGACTTTCATGAACCCGGCATAGGCATGGGCCAACGCCAGATTTTGATCCAGACCGATGGCAAGCTCGCACTCGCGCAGCGCTCGCTCCGGCGCGCGCATACGATGTAACACCGTGGCCCGGACGTAGTGCGCCAGCGCGTTGTTGGGCGCCGTCCTCAGCGCCTTGGCGGTTGCCGCTTCGGCGGTACGCATATGCTCGCTCAGGTCGCTCAGGTCATGAGAGGCGTAGCTGCGGCCCTCCAGGGTATAACTTTCGGCCAGTCCGACCAGCGCATCGATGTTCGCGTCGTCGAGGCGCAGCGCCGCCTCGAAATGGGCACGCGCTCGACGCACGTCGTCCAGTGAAGAGGGTTGATTTATGATCGCCCAGCCGCGCATCGCAAGGTCCATGGCGTCCATGTTGTCCGGTCGCTCGCGCTCTGCCCGGCGACCCTCGGCCTCGACGAGCTCAATGCCTATCATGCGAGCAAGCCTTGCGGTAATCTCATCCTGCATGTCGAAGAGATCGGCGCGCAGCTTGTCGAAGCGCTCGGCCCAAAGATGCGCCCCCGTCTCCGCGTCGATGAGCTGAGCGTTGACCCGGATGCGACTGCCGATGCTCTGCATGCTACCTTCCATGACATACCGCACGCCAAGCTCGCGCCCGATCTGCCGCGTATCTACCGGCTTGGCCTTGTAGGCCAAGGCTGAATTGTGAGCGATGACGAACGCCCCGCGGATGCGCGAGAGATCGGTAGTCAGGCTCTCGGTGACGCCATCGACGAAATATTCCTGCTCCGGGTCGCCGCCTAGATTGACGAACGGCAAGACCACGATGGAGAGGCGTGGCGGACCTGATTTTCCCGGTGCAGCGGCGTGCGGCTCGGGCGGTGAGGGGTCCGAGCCGGTCTTGACCGAATAGACCCGTACTGGCCGCGCGATGTTCTTGAGTTCCTTGTCGCCGAGATCGGTGAACTCCTCCTTCAGGCGGTCACGCACCTGGCGGTAAGCGTCGTCGGAAAGACAGATACCGCCTGGCTCAGCGATGCCTTCGAGGCGCGCGGCGATATTAACGCCGTCGCCGAGCAAATCACCATCGGCTTGCACCATTACGTCGCCGAGATGAATTCCGATGCGGAACCCGATTCGCTTCTCAGATATAAAATCGGCGTTGCGCACCGCCAGCCCCCGCTGGATCTCGAGAGAACAGCGCACAGCGTCCACCACGCTTATGAACTCGACCAGAATCCCATCGCCCGTCGTCTTGACGATGCGGCCGCGATTGACCTGGATCGCCGGATCGATCAGCTCGATGCGGAGCGCACAGAGGCGACGCATCGTCCCTTCCTCGTCCGCGCCGCTCAATCGCGAATAACCCGCGATATCCGCCGCGAGGATCGCCGCTAGTTTGCGCTCGACATGCTCCGATGCCATGCGGGTTCCCCCGGCCATTCAGTCGCGATCAATCCACCTTCGTAGCGGAATTCCGCTGTGATCGCGTCGACCAGCTCTCAATCCAAGATCTCTCAGCGAGGTGTCAAAGATGATGTTGATTGTGTCGGGTACTCCCAGGTCACCCAAACCAGATCGACTATAGCGCGACGTCTGCATGCGACGTGCCAACCCGTCACCGGCACGGAGACGGGCGGTAGGGCTGTCAACGACGCTCTGTGCCACACCTCATTACAGGGTAGGTGAGATTGCGGGCCTGCGCTAATAACGCGGTGCTCACCACTCGCACGGCGCACACCGCTGCGATATCGGATCGCTCGCGGATCCGGTTTTCTGTGGTCTCGACAAACAGGGACGAGGCAGTTACCAAAGAAACGTAGCTCACGCTCAAACGACGGCTTCAATGCGGTTGCCGGACACTGAGCGGGCCATCTCAGCAGGCCGCTGTGGGTCGAGGCCGTGTGAAAACGCGAAAGTACTCGGTTTTTGGGTGTCGCTTTACCCTTCCCAGTGCACTGCCAGGTCGTTGCAGGGCGATTTGAAGGGTCGCTTTTCTCGAACATCGCGTTAAGCCTACGTTTTCACACAGGTGCGCCGGGAGACCGGCAAGGAGTAAGTGGTGCAAGTCCACTGCGATGAAGGAATAGCGAACCACATCGGCCCCGAGCCGTGCGCAGGCATCCGTGAGGATGTCGGCGAAGCGTCGGCAGGGGTACGTGCAGGCCAGCCATCGAGCCACGATAGAAAACTGATTCCGGGTGCCGACGCTGTCTGTGTAGCGGAAGGCAAAACGTCCGAGCGCGCAATCGCGAGCGCCCGGATGACCCGGCGTGGTCGTAGAACCTGGCATGTGCGCACGCTCCTTGTTCGGGAACCGGGAGATCTCCAGTCTGGCCTGTTGCAGGATGGACAGGTCCGCATCGGGAAGGCGAGGAGCCGTAGCCGATGATGAACGGACGGGAGAAGTCAGACTCCGCCGTAGTAGCGATGAAGCCTGCGAACAAGGCTGGGGAACCAGCTGCGGAGTGGGCGGAGCCAAGGGCGGGGACCGAGGGGAACACGGGTCAGCCACACACGCACCGGGCGCAGAACCGGGCAAGCGTGCCACAGGGGCTGGAACGTGTACGGCAAGCTGCAAGACAGCGGAAGAAGGAACGGTTCACGGCGCTTCTGCATCACGTTACGGCCGACCGGCTCCGAGGGGCATTCTTTGCGCTTAAACGCAATGCGGCTCCCGGAGTGGATGGCCTGACGTGGCGGTACTACGAGGCGGGACTGGAAGAGAATCTCCAGCGCCTGTACGCGCAGGTACAGAGCGGAGCGTACCGGGCACTGCCGGTTCGGCGACAGTACATACCGAAGCCGGACGGCAAACAGCGCCCGTTGGGGATTGCCGCGCTGGAAGACAAGATCGTCCAGCGTGCGGTGGTGGAAGTGCTGAACGCGATATATCAGGAAGACTTTCTGGGTTTCTCGTACGGGTTCCGGCCCGGGCGTAGTCAACATGATGCGCTGGATGCGTGGCGACGGCCATCACCCACACCCCGGTGAACTGGATTCTGGACGCGGATCTTCGGAGCTTCTTCGACTCGGTTAGCCAGGAATGGCTAGTCCGTTTCATGGAGCACCGGATCGGCGACCAGCGCATCATCCGTCTTGTGCGCAAGTGGCTCAAGGCGGGTGTTCTGGAAGATGGAGAGCTTAGCGTCAGTGAGACAGGGACACCACAGGGATCAGTGGCTTCACCGCTGTTCGCGAACGTGTACCTTCACTACGTCTTCGATCTCTGGGCCAACCGGTGGCGACGGCGGGAAGCCAAAGGCACCGTCATCATTCTGCGATACGCAGATTACATCGTTGTCGGTTTCGAGCACGAAGCTGACGCGCGGCGATTCTGGGACGCGATGCGTTTGAGGCTGGAGGAGTTCTCGCTTGTGCTTCACCCGGACAAGACGAGGCTGCCGGAGTTCGGCCGCTATGCAGCGGTCAACCGCCAGGGCCGGGGTCTTGGCCGACCGGAGGCCTTCACCTTCCTGGGTTTCATCTTTATCTGCGGCAGGTCTCGTCGCGGGGCTTTCCAGTTGCAGCGGAAGACCCGAGGGGATCGCATGCGGGCGAGACTCAGGCAGATCAAGGAGGCGCTACGGACGCGCATGCACGAACCGATTCCAGTGCAAGGGCAATGGCTCAGGCAGGTAGTTCGCGGATACTTTGCGTATCACGCAGTGCCTACCAACTCGCGGGCACTCGGCGCATTTCGACATCACGTCACCGCTCTATGGCGGCGCACGCTCCGGCGGCGCAGTCAGAAGGACGCCATGACGTGGGAGCGAATGAGACGAATCGCCAATGCCTGGCTTCCGCCCCCCTCGAATCCTTCATCCGTGGCCTGACCGGCGCTTCGCCGTCAAACACCCGAGGTAGGAGCCCGGTGCCCGAATTGGGCACGCCGGGATCTGTGCGGGGGGTGCTCAGTAATGGGTATCCCTACCGCAATCCTCGACCCAAAGCGGCCGTAGCCGCGTGCCAGTGAATTACCACAAAGCAGACCTCGACGTAAGTCGGCGTCTACTTCGGGGCCGCATCTCCATATAGCTGACCTGAGGGATCGTGTCGCAGCCCATTGGCTAGATACGTCTTCACGATCCTCAAGTTCTAGGCGTCGTAGGTCAAACTTTACTTTCTTCTACCCATCGGCAACACTACCTGCCACGCAATCAAGGGGGCGTTAAGGAAGGTCTGCAAAAGTCCTGGCATTGCGTTGCTGCTGAGCTATCCTGGAAACAGAGCGAATTAGTTGAGGAGCAGTGTGATGACGCAACTTGGTCTTGGTCTGGATCTGTCAACGAAGCGCACGCGCAAACGGGAATTTCTCGATGAGATGCGACGTGTTGTGCCCTGGTTGAAGCTGATTGCGCTGATTGAGTCGCACTATCCCACGGGCAAAACCGGTCGGCCGCCGTTCCCGATTGCAACGATGTTGCAGATTCATTTCATGCAGCAATGGTTCGGTCTGTCAGACCCTGCCATGGAAGAGGCACTCTATGACGTTCCGCTGTATCGCGAGTTCGCGGGTCTCGACGGCGGGATGGTTCGCTTGCCGGATGAAAGCACGATTCTCCGGTTCCGCCATCTGCTGGAAACGCACGGACTGGCGGTGCAAATGCTGGCGCTGGTCAATGAAATCCTGACGGAGAAAGGCCTGATGCTCAAGGCTGGATCGGCAGTCGACGCCACTCTGATTGCCGCGCCCAGTTCGACAAAGAATGGCTCCGGCACGCGTGATCCGGAAATGCAATCAACGCAGAAAGGTGGCAACTGGTACTTCGGGATGAAGATGCATATCGGCGTGGACGCCGACTCGGGCCTGGTCCATACGGTCATCGGAACGGCGGCCAATGTTCACGACATCAACGTAGCCCAGGCATTGCTGCATGGTAAAGAAACGGATGTGTACGCGGACGCCGGATATCAGGGTATCGAAAAGCGTTGTGAGGCTGACGCGGTTCGTTGGCATGTTGCAATGCGACCGGCAAAGCGCAGGAAACTGGATCTGAGTGATTCGGTGGACGCGATATACGATCAGATCGAACGCCTGAAGGCGGGTATTCGAGCCAAGGTCGAACACCCGTTTCGCATCCTCAAGCGGCAGTTCGGTTACATGAAGACCCGCTATCGTGGTTTGATGAAGAACACCGCCCAGATCACTACGCTGTTTGCTTTGGGCAATTTATGGATGGCGCGTAGAGCTTTGCGCAAAGCTTGAAACACCGAGCCGATAAAGTCCGTATGTCTGGTTGAAGCGCTCCGGCGCGCGAAAAAAGCCCCGGCGATTGACTCGCCAGCAAAGATCTGAACGCAGAGGCCGCGCTGGATGTGAAAGATAACGCTTGCAAAGAGGGTTGTGCAGACCTTCCTTAACATGAATCTTGCAATGCAAGGTGCCGGTGGATTTCCTCAAAACCTCGGCGCCGCCGATCCAACCATCGTTACGGGGCCAATGGGCGACTGCGTTTCGGTCATCGTGCTCTACAACTACAACGTCGGAACAAATCAATACGCAAACGCACGCGGCTGGCACGGCTTGGGCGGCGCGCAGGTCGTGAATATGGCGCACATGATGGCCGGCGTTCCGAACGTTGCTCTGACTCAGGTCATCGTAATTCCTGGATCACTGCAGCAATCAAACTACGCACGAGATCAAACCATGGCCCACATCCAGGCCGAGCTTGCCGCGCATGGACTCGTGAACGTGCGCTACATCGCGAACTGTTCCAACGCGACGGTTACTCGGCAAGGCGTGGTGACTTGAGAACTTCAGCGCAGCTCAGAACTTGACTGCTCGCCCGGGCTCAAATGTGTTAGCGCGCCCTCCGCGGCGGATTGACCCCATGCTTCGTGATCGTCGATCTCACCAAGGGCAGGCCACTCGGTTCCTGCGAAGAGAAGTGGCGCCGAGAATTCGGACAGGTCGGTAAGTGGAAAAGCTGGGACCTGAGTCGGTCATAATGGCCGGCAACAAGGAACCAGAAGATGACGAAACGCAACCGACGGACACACTCACCGGCGTTCAAGGCAAAGGTGGCACTCGCGGCGCTCAAGGGCGACAAGACGCTGGCCGAGCTGGCCCAGCAGTTTGATGTGCATCCGAACCAGATCACGGACTGGAAGAAGCAACTGCAGGAGCGTGTTGCCGAAGTGTTCGAGACGGGCCAAACATCGGCCGAGCCCCCGGTCGATGTGAAGGTGTTGCACGCGAAGATCGGGCAATTGACTCTGGAGAACGATTTTTTTGGAAAGCGCGCTCGGCAAGGCGGGATTGCTGAGCGTAAAGCGATGATTGATCGCGAGCCTTCGATAAATCCCTTTCGCTTTTTCTGATTTCTTCGGGGTGGGAGCATACCGCTGCAGCCGCCCGCATTCAACGCCTGCCGTCGTACAACACGCAACTAACAGTCAATCACCTCCGCTTGCCTCCCAAGCTTCGCCCGAACCCTGTCTCCAGGAAGACCGGTGGTCCAGGACGGTGTGTACGGTGCGCAGTAGCTCGATCACGTGCGCGACTGTCTTCGCGTGCTGTTCGCGCTCGTCGGCAGGATGGTCGAGCAGGGTGGCGAGATCGTTGCGATGAATGTCCGCGCGGCGGCCAGCAGCTGCTGACGGATCTCCCCAAGGACGCCGCGCGCGGATCTGCTGTCACCCAGGCCGCGGGCAGGTAGCGCGAACGCGTGACGCACCGGTGTGCGACCACAAACACATTGCCCTGAAGCCGTGACTGTTGCTTGCCGAGATTCGGTCCTAGCCTTCATTCATGTCGTCGAGTCACTTTCATCGCGCAAGGAGGCACAGCATGGGCAACATGAACGAATACGAGTTCGAATCGGAACTCCGCGAGTTCGAGGCGGCTGGCGAGGCCGGTGAAGGCGAAGGCATCCTCGGGGCTCTGAGCGGACTGTTTGGCGAAGGTGAGCTCGAGCAGCACGAACAACATGAATTCGAAGGGCTCGGCGAGTGGGAGGCGGGTGAGGTGCACGAACTCGGCGAACTTCATGAATTCGGCGCGCATCACGAGCTGGGCGAGATGCATGAGCTCGGCGAGCTCCACGAGATGGGCGAACTGCATGAGCTCGGTGAGTTGCACGAGCTGGGCGAACTGCATGAACTCGGCGAGTTCGAAGGCGGCGAGCAGTTCTTCGGCAAAATCGCGCGCTTCGTAAAGAAAAACAGCGGCCTTCTCAAGAACATCGCCAAAATTGCCGCTCCCCTAGTCGGCACCGCGATCGGCGGTCCGCTCGGCGGCATGCTCGGCAAGGCCGCGACGATGGCGCTCGGCGAGGGCGAACTGCATGAGTTGGAGCAGGAACTCGAAGCGTACGAGTACGAGCATCCTGAGGCGTCACACGAAGTGGCACACGAAATCGCACAGCACGAAACTGCCACGCATGAGGCATTCGCCGAAATGCTCGCGGAGGCCGCCGCGCATGAGCAGAACGAAGCCCACGCGGAGGCGATGATGGGCGCCGCGGTGGTCAGCGTCCTCTCGCCCGCTGATCGTGCAGCCTTGCGCCGCGTGCTGCCGCATCTCGTGCGCGGCGCGGCCATCCTCACGCGCTTGCTGCGTCGCCGCCGAGCCACGCGCCCGTATGTGCGCACCGTCCCGCAGATCGTGCGGCGTGCCACGCGCGACATCAAGCGCCAGGCCGCGTCGGGCCGGCCCATCACTCGACGCACCGCCGCCGTCGCCACGGCTAGGCAGGTGCGCCGCGTCCTCGGCAATCCCACCGCCTGCGCGGTGGCTATCCGCAAGAACGTCTCCGCGAGCCGCAGAGTGGCTTCTTCGCGGCGCGCAGTGGCGGGGTGACGGCGGCGCGGTCAACCCTTTCGTTCGAATACGACTGACGCGGAGGCGTGCGATGGTTTCATCGATGATGCAGCACGAATGGGAAGCGCTTGGCGAGGCCGAAGCGGCGTTCGCGCCCGTTGGTGAGTGGGAGGGCGAATTGGAGACGGAGTTCGAGAGCGAGTGGGAATCCGAATTCGAGTCGTCCGGAGACGCGCGTGAGGTGGCGCTGGAGACGGCGAAATCCATCCTGCCCGGCACTGGAGGCGTGCTCGATTCCTATGGCGCGAGCCTGCTTCCGCATCAGGAGTGGGAAAGTGAGCTGGAAGGTGAATTCGAGGCGCAAGGCGAATGGGAGAGCGAGTTCGAGGTGAATCCGGTTCGCAAGGTCTATCTCGACGCGATGCTCGAGCACATGGCGCACGAAGCCGTGCACGCCGAAAGCGAGCAGGAAGCCGTCGAAAGCTTTCTGCCGCTTGTACCGATGCTCGCCAGCAAGATTCTTCCGCTCGCAGCCAAAGCCGCTCCGAAGCTCGCGGCCAGGATCATTCCGCGCATGGCGAAACATGTGACGCGCGTATCGCCCACGTTGAGCCGCGGGATCTCGGGTATCGCGCGCAAGCTCTATCGCAATCCCGGCACTCGCAGCTTGTTGCGCGCGGTGCCAAGCATCGCGCAGCGCACGATGCGGCGCGTCGCGCATCAGGCGGCGATCGGACGGCCGGTCACGGCACGCTCGGCGCTGCGCACACTCGCGCAGCAGACCTATCGGGTGCTGTCGCATCCGGGCGCGCGCGCGCGGGCGCTGCGCAGGCATCGCGGGATGGATCGACACTATCACGGGAGCACAGGCATTCCAGCCGCCGCGACGGGCACGCCGCAGCGGCTCGGTGTGTCGCGCAGGCCTGGCGTGTGCATGTCCTGCGGCGCTCGCGCAGTCGTGCCGATTACAAGCGGACGGCTGCAGGGGCGTTGCGTGTGCAGCCGATGCATGTGTATGCGGTGATCGGGGAGATTGAGATGGAACTCGCGGCGGACCCGCTCACAAGCCTTGAAGGCGCCGTTGACGCAGCAGTGTCCGCACCGCCAGCCGCGCCCGCCGGCGCGCCCGATGTGCTGCGGCCGTGGCTGCGTGCGCAGACGATCAACGTCACGCGTCACGCGGCTGCGCTGCGCCCGTTCAAGGCGGGCGAATTCGGCACACATGCGGCGGCGCCATCGGACGGGCATCTGCAGGCGGTGAACGCGCTCATCGCGAGCCTGCGCAGCGGACTCATGCGCATGACGCAAGGCGTCGGCGAATCTGTCAGCGCGGCGATCGATATGCCCAGCGCAACGCGCCTGCAAGCTGCGATGACGCGCAAGGCGAAGGCGCACGAGTGGGTACGAGGCATCGAAAAGATCTGGGACTTCTATTTCGAGCTCTTCGGCCAGCGCCAGAGCCGCTACGGCGTTTGGCTGCTCGGCTGCGACCGCATCGCAATGGATTGCTATCAGGTCGCTTATACGGGGCTAGGCATCGCCAAATCGATTCCTGCGCCGCCGCCTTTCTGCTACATGCGCACGGGCTTCGCGCCCGCCACGTGGGGGCGCGGTATCCGCATGTCGAAGCTCGGCCGCCAGCTCAATCCGTTTCCCCTGATTCAGTTGCCGTATCACCGGCTGGTGAATCCGTGGACGCTCGCGGCTGTGCTACATGAAGTGTGCCACAACCTGCAATCGGATCTTGGCCTCTCGAAGGATATTCCGAAGGCGATGGCCTCGCGGTTGCTCGCGGCCGGCATGGGCCCGCAGGTCGCGGCAGTCTGGACGCGCTGGAACCGCGAGATGTTCTCCGATGTCTGCGCGGCGCTGCTCGGCGGCCCCGGCATGGTCAGCTCGATCATGGATGTGGTCGGGCGTGAGCCGCAAATCGTCTATGCGTTCAATCCGGCGGGTGTGCATCCGCCGCCCTATTTTCGGATTCTCATCAGCGTCGAAGTGCTTAGGCGCATGGGGTTCGCAGACTACGCCGAGCAGTTCCGCCGTGCGTGGACTCGAATCTACCCCAATCCGCGCTCGGGAGGGTTGCCCATCGCGCTGCTCGACACATTCCCCGAGGCGGTGCGCCTCGCCGTCGACGCAATGGCGTGGCGTCCATACGCGGCGCTCGGGCGGCGCAGCCTCGCGCAGGTTTTTCGCTTCGCTCCGAAGGAGCAGCGCATCGTCGAAGAAGCCGCGCAGCGGCTCGCCGCCGGCAACGATCCGGGCATCGTGCCGGAGCGTTTCCTGATCGGCGCGGCGCGCTTCGCGCTCGATCGCAAGCTGGCGCGGCCTGGCGTGATTGCCGAGAACTTCTACAAGGAACTGGCGCGGAGGTAGCGATGACTATCGAGCTTGCATTCGGTCGGCTGCGCGAGCGGCTCGCCGATCAGCGCGAGGCGCTCGGCGCGCTCTGGACGACGGTCGACGAAGATCGCCCGCGTCACCGCGAAGTCGCGCTTGCTACCCATCTCGCTGATGCCGTGCTGGCGGCGCGCGGTGCACTGGAGGAAGTGGACGAGACCTTCGCGCGAGCATCGGAGGAAAGTACGGCCGAAGCGCTCGCGCGCGGGCACGGCCAGTTTCTGCATTACCAGGAGCTTTTCACGTGCGAGGTCGCGAATTTCGACCGCATCGCGGATTTGTGCAGCGTTGGACGTGAGCGTGGGCGTGAATGGGCGGGCTGGGTGAGCGTCGTGCGCGTCGAGATGGAACAGTGCGCGGAATGCGCGCGCGCGAGCGCCGCGGCTTTGCTCGATTGCTGGATCGAAGTCTGCGAACGGCGGCGCGGCGTGTCGTTGAAAAGCGTGTCGATCGGGCAGCAGATCCGGCTTGGGCAAGGCGGTGCGTGTTCGGGAGAGGCGGACGCGCTCGCGTGAGCGTTAGCGGTCCGGTTGATGCGAGCAGGCGGCCCTAGGAACTGGACGAACGGAGAGGGATTTGATCATGGATGTCAACAAAATCGAGCAATGCATCCTGAGCAGGAAGTCACTGATGCTGGGCTTCGAGCCGCTGGATGCCGACCCCACCGATCTGAGCGTGACCGTCTACGACTATTTCAACGATTCGCTCACGCCGGTCGGCGTTATCCCGGCCGACAAGGCGCAAAAGCCGCTTCATGTTGGGGTGATCGTCTATCAGCTCCAGGCCCCTGGCTTGCAAGGCGAGCACGCCAGGGTGACCGTAATACTGGGTGGGCGGACACTGTACTCCCATACGCAGGACCTGCGGTCGGGCCATGACGCGACGCGCACCGCGCGGGCCGCAGAAGACGCCGTGTCCTATGCGCTTCTGACAGACAACATCAGTGGCGGCACATCGCCCGTCATGCCCACATCGCGTCTCGGCGGTTCGGATACGGGGGGGCTAGCGCAACGCGTCGGCCAGACGCTGCGCGAGGTGCTGGGCTGGAAAGTGCGCGACGACGATCCCAAGGGCTTCGCCGGCGCGCTGAGCGCATCGTTCTCGATCTCGCAAGTCGAAGGCCACACCGACTGGACCTACACTCCGCGCAGCTACGTCGTGCAAAGCGATCTGAACGGCGGCATCACCGGAGCGCAGGCGAGCCTCTATAAGCGCGCACAGGACGCGGTTGACCAGGCGCTGCCGCTGATCGACGGCCTGTATCCGCTCGACCCGGACGCCGACGCTGAGGATATCTCCGCGGTGAAGGCGGTGGCGCGCAAGCAGCTTCAGGAACTCGCGAGCGAACTGGGCGAGCCTAGCGGCCCGAGCATCACACGGGTGGACCGCTTTTTCGACCTGCTGCTCGCGCTGTCCGGCGAGTCATACAGCGACGCGGGTTACACGCAACTGCTCGAGCCGGAGCCCGATAACCTCGGCGGTACGCTGGGGCAGTTGCGCGATCTGCTCGGCTTGAGCTTCTCCGCCGGCTTCGTCAACGGGATACCGGACGAGCAGAATCAGACCAACTATCGCCTGGCGTGCGATCTGGTAACCAGCCTCGCTCAGAGCTTCCTCAACAACCGCCGCTTCTTCGGTCTCAATGCGCCGATGCCATTCCTTGGTACGCAGCTCGTACCGATTTCGCGGCAGCTGTCGGTCGTCGCGGAATCCGTGGATGACCTGCGTTTCACGCTCGATTCGGTGTTCATCGGCGCAGCGGAACGGCAAACGCTCAGACTGGACTTCGGCACGATAGCCGATTCACTGTACGCCGAGGACTTCTTCCGCTGGATCCAGAACTTCGTTACCGACGAAGCCCCGACTTATGTGCAGGACGGCGGCAAGTTCGGCATCGGCAACAGCGTCGTGCCGTTCGCGCAGAGGCTGTACGCCATGACGAATGCGATCGTTCATCAGCCTGGCGCACCACGGCCGCTCCCCGACGGGTTCTACACGGCGCGCGTGCAGCGTTCGATCAAGGCGCTCGCGGATGCGCTCGGCGAACTCGTCAACCTCACCGTGCCGCTTACGCGCGACGTCGTTCCGGCGCCGGTGCCGGTGAGTGTGCGCGCGGCGCTCAATACGGTGCGCATCGGCCTGAAGGACGGTGTGCTGTCGTTCACCGATTCGACAGGAGCGCCCACGACGCCCAGCTCGATCCTGTACAACCTGAGCGTCGTGCCGCTAATCATCACCACGACGCCTGGAAAGAGCACGAGGGTGCAGTTTGTCGATGCGTACGGCAACCCGATGACGCCGAGCGACACGATCCCGCTCGCGCGCGGCGAAAGCGCACCCTTCGAGGTTATCGGCAGCACATCGACTCAAGATATCGTCGTATTCGAGGCGAAAACCAAGGGAAGCACACGCAACGCTGCGCGAGTGGAACTCGTTCTGCTGTCGTAGGCGACAGCCTGAACATTGCGAACGCATAAGGAGTCCGAGCCATGGCTACTGAACAGGACTATCAAGGCCTCTACGATCGCATCGCGGCGCTGCGCGACACGGTGACAAATCGCCTTTCGAGCGAACTGATCTCGAACCCGCAACTGGGCGACTCGCTCACGCAGCAGATCGACGCGCTCCTGCAATCCGTCGTGGATGCAGATGCCAAAGCGCCGGCCCCGCCCGACGGCGGCCTCGCGCAACTGGCCGGCATTGGACCCGACGCGGCGCACAATTTTGGCCAGACGCGCATGACCCAGGGCGTCGAGCCATACGACGAGACCATCACGTCTGAGCGGATCATCGCGGTGGGCGACATGTACTACCTGTATCAGCACGAGACGATCGGCGTGTTCCGCGTGGTGCGCAAGCTCCAGGAGCTGTTTCGCGCGGGTGCGGTGCGGCTGTCGGCGGGGCCGGGCGCGTATGCGCTTTATCAGTTCGATCGCCGCGAGGTGCTGCGCTACACGCAGCGCGACCGCATCGGCGCGTACCGGCGCATTTTCGGCTACGGCAGCGGATCGGGGCCGACGGGCTCCCGTCCAAACATCGACTTCCATAAGCTCTTCACGCATTTTGTTCATCAAGTGACGCTGTTCTGGCGCGACAAGCGCATCTCGGACGTGATCCGCGAACGCGCATTCGACCCAAGTTTCGGCTCCATCGCGATCGTGCGGCGCTCCGGCCTCGACTTGCGCAACAACCTGAAGTGGCTCTCGTTCGGTCACCTCAACGTGCTGCGCGTCGAAGTGATGCAACTGCTCGAAGAGGCCTTCCGCATCCTCAATTCTGACGACGTCAAGCGCCTCTTCGGCGCGGACAACGCCTGGGACGTCGTGGAGGAAGTGCTGATCCGGTATTTCAATGAACGGCTTGTCACGTCGCCGCGCCAGCGCATGGGGGTGACTGGCCGCGAGGTGCTGCGCTGGCTCGCGCAGGATCATATTCTCAAGACTTCGCGTCCCGAATTCGAGGCCTTGCTGCTCGAGATCGCGGAGTATGCGGAGGAATGGCTCACCAGCGCCCAGGCGATGGGACTCGCCGCGCGTACCGGCGAAGCGCGCGTGCTGCCGTGGGACCGCACATCACCCGCCCCGCTGCGGGTGGTCGGGCGCACGCCGCCGGGTGTGCCGGTGCAGCGCGCGCCTGCGCGAGGGCTGGGAAACCGGGTGTGACACCGAAGGTGCGCAGCGGCGATGACCATCGAAGATGTTCAGCGCTATGCACGCGGCCAGCGCCATCGCCATGTCGATGAACTGAAGCGCTTCATCGCGCATGCTTCGGTGAGCGCGCAGCCGGCGCAGGCGGCTTCGCTCAGGCGCTGCGCAGCTTGGCTCGCTGAGCATTTGCGTGGCATCGGGCTCGCCAATGCGCGCGTGCATCCGACGCGCGGTCATCCGATTGTGCACGCATCCTGGCGCACCTCGGGCGCGAAACCTTGCGTGCTCGTCTATGGTCATTACGACGTGCAGCCCGCCGAGCCGCTCGCGCAATGGCACTCGCCGCCTTTTCGGCCGGAGGTGCGCGGCGAACATCTCTACGGCCGAGGCGCGAGCGATGACAAAGGGCAGATGTTCGCCTTCGTCAAGGCGATCGAGGCGTGGTTGCGCGAGCGCGGCCGGCTGCCGGTCGACGTCGTGTGCCTGTTCGAGGGTGAGGAGGAAATCGGCAGCCCAAATCTGCTGGCGTTCGTCGCACGCCACCGCGATGCCTTGCGTTGCGACGCCGCCGTCATGGCCGATGCCGCGATGGCCAGCACGACGCGCCCCGCGCTCGTGCATGCAATGCGCGGCGCGCTCTATCTCGAGTTCGACGTGTATGGGCCGCGCCGAGATCTGCATTCAGGCAATTTTGGCGGAATCGTGCTCAATCCCCTGCAGGCGCTGTGCGAGCTGCTCTCGAGCTTGCACGACACGAGCGGGCGTATCGCCATTGCGGGCTTCTATGATCGCGTGCGCAGCTTCACGCCGCGCGAGCGGAGTCTGATGTCGCGCGACGCGCCGGGTGACCGATCGATAGCGCGAGAGGCTGGAATCGCGGAACCGTGGGGCGAGCCTGGCTTCTCGCTATACGAGCGTCTCGCCGTGAGGCCCGCACTCACCATCAACGGCATCGCTGGCGGTTATTACGGCGCGGGCAGCAAGGGTGTGATCCCGGCTGTCGCACACGCGAAACTCAGCTTTCGGCTCGTGCCAGATCAGGATCCACGGGAGATCGAGCAGCTTCTTCGCGTACATCTGGTGAGGCGATTGCCCGAGGCTGTTCGTGCGCGGTTGCGCGCGGTGTCGGCGGCGCGGCCCGCGCAAATGGACGCGCATCATCCGGTACTCAAAGCGGCGGCGTACGCTTGCGAGCACGCGTTCGGCGTGCGGCCGGCGCTTTTGCGCGGCGGCGGCACGATCCCGGCGCTGCATTGCTTCGATGCGGTGCTCGGCGTGCAAACGGCATTGCTCGGCTTCGCGCCGACCGATGCAAGCCTTCACGCGCCCGACGAAAAGCTGCATCTGCCGACCTTCGAGAAGGCCGTGGCAGCTGCCATCGCGTTTTTTGAGGCCTACGCGGCTACACAGGCGGGCGCGGGACCGGCCGCGCATGGCGCCGGAAGGATCATGGGCTGAACTAACATAAGGACGTCGTCGTGATCATCGATGCGCATTGTCACGCAGGGAAGGGCGATCTCCTGACCGCGCCCTGGAACACCGACGCGCCGCTCGGTGCCTATCTGCGCCGCGCGCGGGCCGCGGGCATCGGGCGGACCGTGGTCTTTCCCGCTTTTCATTCGGACTATGCGCGCGCCAACGACGAACTCGCGCGCATCGTTGCGCATCATGCGGGACGGCTCATCGGCTTCGCGTTCGTTCATTGTGCGCGCGACGCCGGGCGGATTGACGAGATGATCGACCGTGCGGTTCGGCGGCATGGATTTCGCGGCATCAAGGTGCACGGACACGACGGTATGCCGACGCGGGAAGTCTGCGAGGCGGCGCGTCGCTACCGCATTCCGCTGCTCGTCGATGTCGCCGGGCAGGCCTATGTCGTCGACATGCTCGCGGGTGCGTATCCGGACGTCGACTTCATCATCCCGCATATGGGTAGCTTCGCCGACGACTGGCGCGCGCAACAGGCCGTCGTCGACCTGCTCACGCGCCATCCGCGGGTACATGCGGACAGCTCCGGCGTGCGGCGCTTTGACTATCTCGTGGAACTTGTGCGCCGCTCGGGAGCGCGCAAGTTGATCTTCGGGTCGGACGGGCCGTGGCTGCATCCGGGATTAGAGCTGCACAAGATAAGGCTCATCGGGATGAAACCCGCCGAGGAAGCTGCCGTGCTTGGCGGCAACATCATGCGGTTATTGCGTACGCGCCGCTTTCCCAAGACGCGACACGTGAGCTTGCCACCAGCACGCGCACAGGGGGTGCCGGGAGCCGCGCCGTTACCGTACAGCGTGCAATTGGAATATGCGTTGTAGCACCGATTGCTCATGCGCGCCGTTCGAGCGGCGCCGCCGCAGTCGTCGCCGGCGCGCTTGGCGCGCTGCGCGCGAATGGGCCGATATGCAGTTCGTTGAGGCGCCCGACCATCGCTGCACGGGTATTGACGCCGAGCTTTGCATAGATGCGGCGCAGATGCGTGCCGACTGTCCAGCAACTGATGTTCAGCACGGATGCGATCGCCTTGCTGGGATAACCCGCAGCTACCATGCGCGCGATTTCCTGCTCGCGGGGGCTAAGGTGCGCGCGCGAAGGCGCCGCAGTGCGCATGCGAAGCAAAAGATAGCGATAGCCGTCAGCTTCGGTATCGAGCAAAACCTCTTCGCTTTCAGGACATAATTCGAGCGCATCGTCATCGCCGGACGTGCACGACAACGCGACCACAAGCGAACGCAGCAACGGGAGCACGACATCGTGCGCGGACTCGTTGTGCGCGCCGTGCAGCGGAACGGGGATGTCTCCGTCAAGCTCCATGTTCGCAACTCCGTGGCTTCGTGACGTTGAGCCGTTCGCATGTGAGCGTGCCGGCATCGTGCAGGAAACGGATGGTTCCTAGTAAGCTAGTCTCAGGCGTGCGAACTGGCTAGTCGCCAGTTCGCGTGACGCATGAAATGACTAACCGGCGCGATTATCTGTTTAGGGTGAGAGCGTTTTGATGCCATCCAAAATCATTCGGATGCCTAATGCGTTGCATCGTCGAGCAAGTAATGAGGCTGAACTCATGGAAGCTAGTCGGTCGCATCTGAATACGAGGCAATCTGGATTCTAGTAACTAGAGGGAGGGAGCGCAACCCGAGAAAGCGAATTCCTCCATGATGCTTTTCGAGAACATTGACAAATAACGGCTTAAAAAACAAGGCGTTTAGCAATCCTGGTGGTTGTCTAACGTGAATAAGCGGTCAGGCCTTTCACTGGTCACGCAGATAATCTGGATGGTCTGCAATGTGCGTGCTCGATACGGAATACGACCGCGTACACGCGAAACACAGTGCAACCCTGACGTGGAGAAATTAACGTCAAGCTCACTCATAGACGATTTCGTTGAAATTCTCACGTCACATATTGGACCGTCAGCAAGAGAAATATTCTCCCGGATCTTGATCGCCGAATGATCCTCATTCCGTCGATGCGGATTTGCACTCTCAGAACTAGTGGAGTGATGTCGCTACCATCGCGGAACGGCTCCAGATTCACCACTTGGATGGACATCGTGAACATCGACTGGGTCTGGCCGTCCGCTCCGCGCATCGCTTCAGTTTCTGAGTTGTGCGGTTCCTTGTTTCAAAGTTCCCCTCCTGCCCGGATGACCGCTGCGGAAGGTATTATAAAACAGCTGTTAGAGTATCAATGAGCCACTGGCCGCCTCTTTGCCGGGTGCGGACAGGTCAGTCGGACGCTGGATGCTTTCTCTGGGAAAGATGAGCTGGTACCGCTTTTCGAGCTCGTGGGCAGTCTCCGCAGCCTTGGCCCATTGTCGCGCCATCTCGAGATCGAAGTCCCCGGGCCCGCTGCCCCGCCCGGGATTATTGGAAAGAATTTGGGGGCTGCCGCTACGCGTTTTGCTGCGCTCGTAAAAGTACTGCTTGCCGTCCATCGCTCGCCAATACACGTCCCCAACGATCTCTCGGTAAGACTGAAGCCTCAAGCGCAGGCGCGCATAGCGAAAGTCCTGGCTGGCCGCCTCGGATCGCGCACCAAACTGGATCATCAGGAAATGGTAAGCGGTAAGCTCATTGATGAGGACGTTGATGATGTTTTCAACCTGATTGGGGTCGAACTCGATGAGATCGCGGATTGCCTTGCGCGCGCTTTCAAGGGTGAGGAACATCGTATAGACGACGCTTTTCAAGGCTTCATGCCACGGATCATGGGGGCTGCCGTCGGTCAATGGAGTGTCTATCCTGGTCTTGATTCTCAGGGTGTCTCTCATCGCTTTGAAGTACGTATAGAAAGCTGTCACATTCGTCACGACCTTGACATCAAGGACGCGAAGATCCGCCGCGTTGTGATCAAACACCGGAGTGTAGTCCTCGGTCGCATCGAAATGACTGAACGCGTGCCGAATACGCTCGACCATCTGCCGATCAGGCGGCCCGTGAAGATCTATATTGAATGCCTCAATATATCGTCTTGCGGCGTCTGTTATCGCAAAAACACGGCATATGGTGCCGATCTCGCAGGCGAACAAATCGACGACGCCTATGCGCGCACTGCCCGATTGATATGCCCACGCGGTAACGCCGCACGCAAGTGCGATGACAGGACCGACCAAACTTGAGACAGCGAATAACGAGTCGCCGAACAACCGTATCCATGGCCAGGCACTACTGGCCCCCACCACTACTTTCCAATTGTCGGAAACGGTGTGCCGGTAAGAGAAAATAATCGCTAAGACGCTCCCTAGACCCGACACATAGCCTGTCGCCCAGGTTATCAGTCGAAGGTCGGCGACATGCTGCGACTTACCCAGCCTGTTCAACGTCTCAGCGGCCCGCTTTTCGCCTGAACGTCGCACCAGCCATCCGGGGACAACCGCAATCATGGGCATCACTGCCTCCGTCTTTTTCGACGCTCGCCACTCGCGAGGGACGCTCAGAATGTAAACGCCTTCGGAGTGACGGTATATGTAAGACGAACCCCACAGGCAGTTTTTCCATCTGAAGAAGCGCCCATGTCGGCCACAAGTCTGTTCGGATCCGACCAGCGAAGACAAATTTGCGCGGCGTGTTGGGCTGTCATGGCCGTTGTTTTTGGTTCTGTCGCAGTAAGGCGGTCCGCTATCACGTGCGGATTAAGATGAAAGACTGAAAGTTCAATGACGACGTTGAATCCGGCGGTAGCCCGTGTGCTCAAGCGCTTGCATTACCCGCTGGACGTAATCCTGAAGTGCGTGCGCTGGTATGTGGCCTATCCACTAAGCTTGCGTCACCTTGAGGAAATGATGGCTGAGCGTGGGATCTCGGTGGACCATTCGACTGTGCACCGCTGGGCCATCAAGCTGCTGCCGGTCCTGGAAAAAGCGTTCTGGCGTCACAAGCGCCCGGTCGGCAAAAGCTGGCGCGTGGACGAGACATACATCAAGGTCAAAGGTCAATGGAAATATTTGTACCGCGCCGTCGACAAGGCCGGCAACACGGTTGACTTCTTGTTGCGGGCCCATCGTGACAAGGCTGCAGCTCGACGGTACTTTGAGCGATCGATCGCAAAGAATGGGAGCCGGAGACGGTGACCATCGACAAAAGCGGTGCCAACCTCGCCGCGCTTGAGGCGATCAACAATGAGCGCGAAACGCCCATCAAAATCCGTCAGTCAGTATCTCAACAACCTCGTCGAGCAGGACCATCGGGCGATCAAGCGACGCACGCGGCCGATGCTGGGGTTCAAGACTTTCCGGTGCGCCCGCATCCTCCTGGCCGGCATCGAGGTGATGCACATGATCGCAAAAGGACAGATGACATGCGCGAGCGGAACCTGTCGGTCCGTCGCCGATCAATTCTACGACCTCGCAATATAAGCAGTACTTCGCATATCGACCTTGTTCGCTCCGTGCTCCTTACTGCGACAAACCCTGATGCGCTGATTAAACCAGCAACCGCGCCAGTCGCAGTAGAAATCTTCCCACACGGCCGACCACGTGCCGCCTTGATATCCGCCCGTGAAATCAACGACAGGGTCAACGCTCAACTGGTAACTGATGAGCGTACCGGGCGGCATCAGGGGTGAGACCTGCTGATACTCCAGCACTGCGGTGTTGACGTCCAACGCCAGATAGAGCGCATTCAGTCCGATGCGGTTGGCGCGACCGCCGTGTCTGCCTGCCCCGGCCCCGCTAGTAGGGGCAACGGCCCACTTCGGTACATGCATCCGGTACGCGGTAACCCCGGCTAAAGCTTTGAGGATCATCCTGCCGCACCTGCCTCAAGGGACGAGACGTAGCGAAGCAGATCGTCAGTCCGGCCGTCTGATACCAGTTGCTCGGCCGTCTTGTAGTCGAAAACAGGTAACGGTTCATTCCGGTACCAGAACAAGGCCTGACCGACGTCGCCTGAGATGTCCGTTGCTGCCCTGATTACCCTGAGCGCATCGCGCAGGAATCGCTGAACGCTCTCGGAGGCCGGTTGCCGACTCAGCGTATTGCGGTGCACATGCGCCTGCTCGGCGAGCGTCTGCAGGTCAATATGCAGCGCTTCGCCGAAACGGCGCGCGGACACGATGGGCGCCGCGCTATCCGGATCGCGAAGCGATGCCATAAACTGGTCAAAACTGCCGCCGGCATTGGGACGGACGAGGACAGGATCCGGGTTCATCTGCAAGCCTCCGCGCACAATATATGCACAATAATAGCACAAAGCGTGAACATCAGGATCAGCGATGACAGTTCCCGGTTGCAGTCCGGCATCATGTTCTAACTTGATACATAATTGGTGATAAATTACATTATGTCAAATCGTCAGGTCGGTTGACAAAAACTGACAGCCGTGTCGGCTTTGGCAACCAGACAAGGAGCATCTAAGACGGCGCTGCACTGGCCATTGCGGGCGGCGAGTGCGAACTGAACTAGAAGCCACGTCCTAGTCATCTCCCTCGAGGAGCAAAGCGTCGAGGCGAGGCTAGCCGACGAACATCATAATCTAGGAGTGTCCGACCGACGGCATCACAAAGAGGCGTTCGTCCCACACCACGGGTTGCGGCTCCGTCACGGCAATCCGCGTCGCGTCGGGGTGTGCGGGATTGACCAGCACGTTGAACTCTGCACGGACAACGACGGAAGGTACGATCAGGAGCGCGGTACGCGACTCGGTCAGCCAGGCGTCGCCGAACACCCTTGCCACCTGCAGTGCTGGCGCATCCCATCCCCCCGGCAACGATTCGGCCGAATGGCGTTCGACGCGAATATCGTCGGGAACCGCTGCTTCAACCCATCCGTGTGTCTTCGGTACCTTGCCGATGCGCGCATGAACAAGAACCTCGAGCATCGCACCGGCGAAGGTCGACGCGGCGTAGATGACCGGTCGCCCCGGGCTATTGAAGCGGCCGCCCACCAGCATCGCGCCGGTGCCACTCCAGACCGTGTGTCGAGTGTCGGCGATTCGAAACAACTTCACGCCGGCAACCCGTAAAACAGTTTCCAGAGCAGCTCTTCGACCCGGCGCGCGCCGAGCTCGGTCAGCGCAACATCGAGCGGCGCCCGCCCTTCGAGCTCCGGGTGCGGCGTCGACAGGAATTCCCGCGCGTCCTCTTCGTCGTTCCAGACGTAGGCCGTCGTCGCGACGATCCTGGCCAGCCGCTCAGTCTTTTCCGATTCGTCTGGCGTCAGCCGATCGCGACGCCGCTTATAGGTCGCTTCGGGGATGATGCGGGCAAGTAGCGCACGCCGGGCGTCGGCACCCTGCGTCGCATGTTCGACGCCCGCGCGCAGCGCGGACTTGGGCAGGCCGTCGCGGACAAGTGCCTCGAGTTCCGCGAGCGTGTGCGGGACCTGCCGCAGTTCCATGACCGCGGCCACTGCTTCAGGCGTGATCAGTGACATGCGACTCCCGACTAAAGTATCAGTTGATGCCTAATGATAGCGCAATTGATACCGTCCGCAAACCCATCTTCGATCTAGCGGGCTCCAGCGGGGAGACTGCCGAGGCGGTCACCTCGACATCGTCCGTGCCTGCGGGAATCGCCCACATAGCATGACGGCACGTTACGGCCTACAGAAATCTTTCATACACGGAACGCTCAAGCGATTAAGCATCCGCTCGCGACAGGATGTCGCACCGGGCACACGGATAAACCATTTATAGCGCACTGCACAAGCCTGTGTGATCGGTAGGTGCGATCTGACGGTCGTGTTATAGTGCACTGCACAATCCCGGTCCGGTCGGCAAGTGCGATCTGACGACCGCGTCCGGCGCTGCCGGATTGCGCACAGACATGCCGCTGAAGGTGAATCGCCACGCCTGTCAGCTACGCCCAGTTTCTGACTACATCATCAAAATGAGGTCCCTGTGAAATACCTTCCCCGCATCGCCGCGTCTGGAGCACTCCTGGTCGTCGCTCTCGGTATCGTCACCTTCGCCCAGATCAAGTTCGCGCCGCAATCCGCAGACAACAACCCGGTCGCACGGATCGTCCTGAACGTCGAGTCGCAACTGAACGGCTGAGCGACTCCACCGCTGTATGTAGCCCGCGCCCCGCAGGAAAAGGCAGGCAAAGAAAACCCGCCAGGCTCCGAAGAGAACTGGCGGGTTTGAGCTACTGATTTCGGATTCACACGCCAGGCGATGGTAACGGAGTTGACGCCTGCTCAGTCTCCTCCAGCGATCAGTCAGCCTCCATGTCCACGGCATCGAACGCCTTGGCAGGTCACCAATCGTCAATTCGAGACGCTTCATTGTGGCCTCGTGAGACAGGCAATCGTCCCCTTCGACGTTTCGATCATCAGAAACTTAAAGGAGCGTGTCGCCACACTGATCCAGCGCAAGCCAGCCCTCCCCGCCTTGCGCAAATTGTCACCGCGCAACCTGAAGGCATGGCCGAATCCAGAATTTGTGCAGCAGCCTCCTGCACAAATTGAAACCTCTTCGGCTTGGTAAACATAGGATTGCGAATTAATCGTCGATCATTTCTTTTATGTCAAATTTCAGCAAACATCAGAGTGGACGCAAGTTAGTAAGCCGCCGAATGCTGCGTCAGTCGGTTACACAATCGTGGTCACGATCCCGGGAGAAAGTAGTTCACGACCTTGACCTCGAAATAGAAAAAACCGTCCGTCTTTATGAAGGCGCCTCTCGCGCGGAGAAATGCAGAAAGCTGTCCTCCCTGAATTCTTTGCTCCTCAATAGGCGCATTCGTCAGGAACGTCGACCCAGCGTTCTCTTTGGTACACGCGAAGGGATACTCATCTGCCGTAAGCCCGCATCGTTCGAATCCGCTCGAATCGATTCGCGCACGCTTCTTATCGCGCTGCGCATTGCGCTCGCGGGCGTCGTGAACATGGTCGTAGGTCAGGATGGTGCCCCAACCGATTTCTCCGGAGCGGGATGGCACGCGCTGAGCGTGCCAGATTCCCTCTGCGATGACCGGTATTTTCTTGTAGTCCACCTCGAGGATCGGCAATGATCCATCGTTGACTTTAGGTTTCCTTTTCATCCATTCGGGATCCATCGCGTTCGCCCTCCTTTCTCATTAGGTCGCCGTCCAGTGGTGCTTGTCTGTAGCCGCCGCCGGTTGCCTGAATTGCACCTGTATATCGCCGCTATCCGCCCGCCGGGGTCTGTTGATGCGTCCATGATAGCCTGCGGACGAAGCCGTTCAAACATGGCGCCACCGACGCATGCAACCAGTTGCGCGTCAGACATGCTGGAAAAGCCTCCGGGGTTTGAACACATTCGCGCAACAAAACCGAACCTGTCGGTCACAACCGATGGTGCAAATCGCCTGCAGTCAATCGCCAGTCGATTGCCGTTCTGACAGGTTGCTGGAGATGTGGCGGTAGAATGAAGCGTTGAGCAAGAGCGCTTCCGTGCCGTGCTCTGCGGGTACCGGCGTTACGCCTACCGCCGTTACCACGCCTCGGCGCGGAAGCTTTAACTCACGTACCGATTGCCTCGGGCGTCGTCATGATGCCGTTCTCAAATCCGCTTCCGGATCCGTTGTAGAGCAGGTAGATTGGCTTGTCACGGCTAAGAAGATTCAGCGTGTTCTGGAAATCTTCCAGATGGTAGTACAGGTTGACGCCGCCGCCGGTCATTCCGTCAGCGGGCAAGGTCTTTCCATCGGCTTCAAAGATGAGCTGCCCGACAAACTTGCCGCCGCTCTTCAGCCAAATTCGCGGCGGAAAGGTGTTTGAAGAATACATTACCTCATACTGGTCGATTGCGGTGGTGGCCATGACTGAGCTCCTTTTTGCTGTCGTTTCAGATGGGAGTGCCAAAGCAAGTGGCGAGCCGCACTCCTGGAGATAAGACGGATACTGCGATCCGATTTTGCAGCGAAGCGGCAGCCGATCTGGCGCAAAGATCGTATTGTCCAAGGAGAACAAAACATTAACCGTGCTCGCGAAGCATTCAAGTTGGATCGATGGTCAAAGTTCACTATTATTTCGGAGGGAGGCTCGAGCGGGGACACTTAAAAAACGGAAATCTGTAGCACAGGCCACGCGTGAGCCGAACTCACGCGCGATATCGACAGGAGGCGAGCATGGGGCGAACCCGCGGTGTCCTTCTCAGCGTGGCAATCCCAATGCTGGTCGGGTGTGCAGTATACAATGAGGCAGGATCTTCTCAAGTAAGTATGTCGCCCGTTAACCGTCTGCCTCGCTATGAGCTAATCGCGCCCCAACCAGTGGACGAAACCGGATTTGACGAGGCGATCAATTCGCAACGCGGTGGGCATTTTGACGGGACACATCCGCCATCCCAAAATGCGCCGACGTCGTATGCATCAGCGCCATACAAGGTAGTGCCAGTATTCTTTGCGACCGATCGTGAAAAGAGCACTTCCGACGGATTCGGCGGTACGCGCTCCGACACGATAAGTTACGGTGAAGTTGCTGTTAGTATCCCGCGTGATCATCAAATGGGCGCACTTGAAAATCCCTCATGGTGGAGTCTGCGTTTTACCGAGACCCCGCAGAGGGACGTGATGTTGCTAAGCATCTCCCCCGCGTCTTCGGACGCCTTCTTCGCCTCTCTGCGTGCGCAGGTGCAAAAGTGCAAAAGGAAGAGCCTGCTGCTATTTGTTCATGGCTACCACGTGAGTTTTGCCGACGCGGCTCGACGGACCGCGCAAATAGCGTATGACCTCGGATTCGACGGCGCCCCTGTGTTTTTTAGCTGGCCGTCGCAAGACCGGATGCTGGCATACATGGTCGACGAGCAAAGCATCATCGACGCACAGCCACATCTTGAGCAATTTTTGAGAGACGTGCTCAAACAGTCAAACGCAGAAAATGTTTACCTCATCGCTCACAGCATGGGGAGTCGAGGACTCGCTCGCACGCTCGCCGCGCTGGCGGTCACTGAGCCGAAAGAGGTCAAGCGAATTAAGGAAGTCATCTTGGCCGCACCGGATATCGGCACAATCGAATTCACGGAGCAGCTCGTTCCGGCGCTCAGGAAACTGGGTGCACCGATCACACTGTATGCATCATCCAACGATAGGGCCCTAGCCTTGTCCGAGCAACTGCACGGAGGGAAACGGGCCGGCGAGTCGGGAGATCATCTGGTCGTCCTGAACGGCATTGAAACGATCGATGCGTCGAATACCGATACCGACTTCGTCGGACACTCGTATTACGGCGATCGGCGCAACGTGCTCGCCGACATGTGGTATCTCGTCAACGGCGACGTGCGCGCTCAGCAGCGTTGCTGTTTGAAGCCAAGCTTGCTTCACAGTCAGCCGTATTGGGTGTTTTTGAAGTGACAATGCGTAACGCATGGTGAAATGCCTCCGAGCACGAACCGCGCGGGCCCACCGGGTCAGTTCCGGCCGCCCTCCCCCACATTCACGAATGGCGCCCAAAATGCCGGGTGTGCGAACTTCGGCTGACTCTGCCCGTCAAGCAGCGACAACATGGTCCTGCGCAGTGCCTCTGCCCGTCCGAGGTCGGGGTTTTCGGCTAGCGTGCTTGTCACCCTGACCATCAATACGGACGTCGCCTCCGATTCAACGGCCCAGTGGCTCACGAGGAGCGCCCTGCTCCCCGCAAAGAAGAACGCCTTGGCGAGTCCCGATAGCCCTTCCGCGCCTGCTCGCCCTTCGGGCGCAGCCGTATTGCAGGCCGAGAGCAGGACCCAGTCGGCGTCGAGCCTGAGCGTCGCGATATCGCTCGCCGTCAGTAGCCCGTTGTCGCCCGAAGTTACCGTCGCGGGCGGCGTAAGCACGAGCGCCGGTTCGGCTACGCCACGGAATTCGCCGGCCAGCACTCCGTGCGTGGCAAACGCGACAATTCGATACGCCGCGAGATCCATATGCATGACTGCGAGCTTGGTCGCCCGAGTGCCGAAGTAAAGATCCGTATCGCTTGCCTTCAACGCGTGCGCGACGGTCGTCAGCTCATAACGGGTGTCCGGTAGCGGCGGTAGCGACGTGCGCAGAAGCGCGGGATCGATGCCGGTGACCAGTTGGTCGTTGGGTAGCCCCTGTGTCGTCGTGCCGGTTCCCTGCAGCACCGGATCGCCAAAGGCGATGAACGGCTTCGGCGCGTGGGATTGCTTTGCTGCCGCGCGCAACATCGTGAATGAACTCACTGACGGCTCTATCGAGAATGCGAAATGCCGGCTTAGAAAGTCGAGCCGGCCAAAGTCCTGGACGCTTTTTGGCAGCGTGTCGACGGGTGTCGCAAGCAGCACGGACAATGGCAGATTCTGCATGGAGCGATCGACGACGGCCACAATGTGCATCTCGTCGCGCAATTCCGCCCGGAACGGCTGAAGCAGCCTTTGATATAACAGATAAGCGGACGCGACATCGAACGGAGCAAGATCCCGGAGCCTGCTGACATTTTCGAGATCGAGACCCTTGCGAAGCGAGTCGACGGCCTGCTGTAGTTGCGTGCTGTCCAGATTGGTGCGCGCGAAACTGAGCGAATGTCCGGTGACGAAAAAGAGATACGTCGCCTGCGCCGACGTGACTTGCAACAGCAATGCCTCGTTTGGCTTGAGCAACTTCTGAACAGCGCTCGCGGAAACCGGTCGCGGATTCGTCAGTTCCGAGTATTCTGGAAATTCGCGGCGCAGCGTGTCGTCGAGCTTCTCAATCGATTGTGAGAGTTGAACCAGCGTCTGCCGACTCTCCTGCCCCTGAACAGGTCCAGCCCCGGCGCCGGGCGTTTGGGTCAGGCCTTCGATAAGGGAGCGGTCGAGCGCGCGCCAGCGCTCGACGGTGTCCTGGCGTTGTCGCACCAGTACGGCGAGGCGGTCGTTGCCGGCGCTAAAGCGCACTGCCATCTGGCTTATCGCGCCGGCCGTGCCGCTCAGATGCGGAAGTTGGGCGACTTCGAACATCTCCCTTCTCAGGTCGTCGTCGGATGTCGAGCGATTCGTCCCAGCTATTTCCAGAAACTGTTCGAACAGCCCGCGCGCCTGCTGCTGCTCGCCAAGTGCGGCGGCCGACAGAGAGCGTTGCGCGACATCCAGTCGTCGCTCCGCGATTTTCACCGCTCGCCGTGCCATCACGAGCGCCTCTTGCGGATTGCCTTGAGCCAGTCGCAGGTTGGCCATCTCGGCAAGACTCTCGGCCAGTCCGGCAGGCGTCGCTGCGCCGTCCTTCTCGCGAATCAGCACAGCTTTGTCCAGAGCGCGCCCGGCATCTTCAAGCCGGCCCTGCGCCCGATAGATCCTCGCTAGATCGGTCAGCCCCGACGGCAGATCGGAGGACGACTCGCCACGAACCCGGCTCATTAACGACAGGGCCAGAGTGTATGTTCTTCCAGCCTCGTCGAGATCGCCAGCGCGATGCTCAGCCAGAGCCAGGATCGAGTTGGCATACCCCCGCTTCAAATCCCAATCGCCGGGCAAGCGATCGTAGATCGAAAGGGCGGCGCGCGCCTGTGCAATCGCATCTTTGGTGTGCCCCTCTTCGCTAAGGAGAGACGAATATTCGAGACGCGTCGCCGCAACGGATGCATCGGCTTCGCCGAAGCTGGCCGTGAAGATGTCGATCGCGCGCTGGTAGAGACGCTCAGACTCACCGAACCGGCCAAGGTCCTTGTAGACGATGGCGAGACAATGCAGCGTCCTCCCGATCGATGGGTGCCTTTCGCTCAGAGCGCGGCGGTATAGGCTCAGCACGTCTTTGTAGACACCCTCTGCTTCGACAACCTGCCTTCGCAAAATATCGATCCAGCCGAGGTTGTACAGCACCGATGCACGGAGCAGTTGATCGGGAGCATTGGCTAAATCGAGCTGATGAAGCACCTTCTCGAGCTGTTCCTTTGCGGTATCGAGCCGGGAGTCGTGAATATCAATTTGCGCCAGCATGACGTCCGCCGCAGCGAGAGCGTCAGAATCCACAGGCGAGAGGTCGACGATGATCCGTCGCGCGATCATGGCCTGGTTCCTCGCCTCGCCGGTTGATTCCTGTCGAAGTTTGACGTCTGCGAAATCGAGGTAGGCACGCGCGGTCGCCGCGCTGTTCTGACCATGGATGGCACGAGTGGCCCGCAGAGCTTCGGCCAGATACTTCTCTGCGGCATCGAAGCGCGAGAGCTCCAGATAAGCGACGCCGAGATTTCTGGCAAGCTGAGTACTACGCTCGTCGTTCGGTCCGAGGTTCTTCAGGAATATGGCGTAGCTTTTCTCGTACATCAGCGCGGCTTCCCGCGACTGCCCTATACCGGCATCGATCGAAGCGAGGTTCCTGAGCAGAGTGGCCAGCTGCGTCGACTCGGCTCCCCGCGCTTCAGTGATGATTTCGACCGCCTGACGGGAAAAACGGACGGCGTCGTCGAAGCGTTGCAGCTGGTAATGCCAGGTCGCCAGATCATCGAGGAGGTAGGCAACATACTCGTGGCGAGGACCGTATCGAGTGCGAACCATGGCGAGCGCCTGCTCGCCGAGCGCGATGGCTTGTACGTATTGGCCTTCCGATGCGAGAGCGCGTGCGCGCCTGGCTATGTCGAGGGCCTGGTCGTCAGTGCTCGTGGCAGATGATTCAGGCTTTTCGGACGCTGAGAGCTGTGCGGCGAGGGGGTAATTTTGCGCGGCGAGAGCGAGCAATAGACTGATGAGAAGCTTTCGCAAAGCTTGTAGGTGCAACATATCACTTACCTTCCGCCGCCATTTCGAGCGATACATAAAGCGCGATACGCCAGCGATTGGTGGCGTCGCGCTTTATGTTTGCTTTTCCTCGGTTAACGACGCTCAGCGCCGAATGTGCCCGATGCGCGGTACGGGTTGCCCGTGGTCTCCTGAATCACAAAGCGCCCTGCCAGGGCCGGCGGCGGCGTACCCGCGGGACTGCCTCCTGGCGCCTGAACGAAGTTGCCAACGACGCCGCCCTTGCGCGCCGCGTCCGTCGCTGTCATCGCCCCCTGAAAGAGTGCGGTGCCGTTCGCGATTGCCGTGTTGCCCTGATAATGCGCGCCGTCGAAGTTCATGTTGGCCGTGCCGGTGCGCTTTGCGAAATCCCAAGTGTTGTCATAGGAACCTACCGCGGTGTAGAGCGCGGGGCCGTTCACGACATTGCCGATCGCGTGGCCCGAGTAGGTGGCTGTGCCGCTCGTCGGCAACTGGCCCGGATCGGCCGGCCGGCCAGCTACCCAGGAGCCCATATGGAGATGCTCGAGATCCACACCGGGGGTACCTGCGGTGTCACCGAAGATGAAGCCCCATTGCAGGTACTGATACTTCGGGATTGGCTGGCCGTTGGGCAGATTCAGCGATGCCGGCAGGTTACCGTTGTCGTCCCGCAGTATGTTCGCGTTGACCATCGCGACGGAGCCATTCGCGGCGGCGAAGCGATTGTCGTCGATCATCGCGGAGGCGTTGTTGGGGTTGAGGCCGCCCAAGGTCATCGGCGCGTGTCCAGACAGAAGCAGGTCTATCTGCACGTGATTGTTTGCGGCGTCTGTCGTGATGGCGAAGTTGCCAGGGCTGATGCCGGTTCCGATGGGATTGATTGTCAGTGCCCCGCCTGACCCGTTCTCCTTTTCCGCGAGCCCACCGGCCCAGCCGTTCATCACAGCGTTGCTGCGGGTTCCGACGGGTGCCTGGCCTGTTGTCGCGGTTGCAAGGCGCAGGATGGCGTAATTCACGTCTGGTGTCGTGTTGGCGAGGGCGTGCTCTGTGCCGCCGGGCATCGACGGACCATCGACAGTGTCGACCGCCGGCGTGTAGTTCTCCAGGACGAAATACCCTGCATAGCCGGGACGATCCAATTTAGGATTGCCGCCGCCGAACGACGCGCTCATCAATGGACTATTGATCGCAACGGTGCCCCATTGGCCCGGGGCGACGTTGCCGTGCGATGACGCAATCGTGTTGCCCTGTGCGACGGCATTGAAAGAGCAGGTCGGGCAATTAGCGGGTTGCTGGTACTGTACGTTCCCTATGGTTAGAGAGATTGTCGATTGCTGCGCTGCGCCGGTACCTGCCATCCCGAAGTCGGCATGGACGAATGGGTTCTGCACACCGGGTTGATTTGATGGGGTATTGATGACGTACAGGCCCGAATCGGTGAGTGGCAGGCCGAGAGCCGTCGGCGTTCTGAGGAAGGCTCGAATGCCGCTCGCGACCGTTGCCCCCTGGTCTTTCTGCCCGAAGTTCTCGAGACCAGCGGAGATGAAGAAGCGGTCGACGGCGAAGGTAGCGGGGAAGTTGGGATTCACGCCCGTCGGATTCAGATTGCTGTCGAAGTTCAGGCGTCCGCCATCCACGTTGCCGGTGGCGAAGAGAAACCGCTCGTGACGGGTGTCATCGAGTTTCGGACACGTTGTTGCCCCGCAGCGGGTAGAGCTTGTCAGGCCTTACTTCCACAAGCAGGAAGTTGTCGGGGTAACGAACCATCGTGTTGACGCTTGCCAAACCTGTTTTTGATGAAGGGTCGAGGGCGTTGACTTGTGCAATCTTGAATCCCGCCTGCAGGATGTCCCAGTGAGACGCTGTTCCAAAGATTGAACCCGGATCTGTTCCACCTATATCTGGCACATTGATTCTTTTGGAGATGTCAGACTCCTTGAAATCAAGACTGATGACGTCGCCGGGGGCGGCATCACCGGGGACCTTGTCTTCTGTTGGCCATTGCGTGATTTGAGAACCCAAAACAAATGGCCCCCCGGTGTCCCAGTTAGCTCCGGGTCTCTCTAACAGGTTAACATTGCTCACTAAGTTCGCACGCCGAGCGTTGATGCTCAACAACTCAATCTCTGGAAAACTAGTCGAGTTGGCGAGTTGGCCCTGCCCCGTCTGCCAGAAAGCATACTCCAATTTCGCATCGCCTCCCTGGGTGGCTATGACGGCCGATGGCGGCGACGGTGTAGCAGATCCGATTATCCCCGTGTAGGGATCATCAAGAGGGGAGTTAAAGCGGCGGTTCGTCGTTGGCGAATAGCCTCTTACCGGTTCAGAGAATATCTTAGCGCTCGACACGCTAGCATTCCCTCTGGTCTGCAAGAGCGACCGCTGCGAGCCGGCGTCCTCCGTCGGCTGTTCCTCAGCCCAGCTCGGACCCGGTACGCCCGAGCCGGGGCCGAACCCACTCGTTCCAGCAACTCCCGTTGTACTCGAAATCTCGTCGAACGCGCCCAGGCCGCTTGTCCCGCTTCCGCCGCCCGTGCCACCTCCCCCGCCCGTGCCACCTCCCCCGCCCGTACCGCCACCCACGCCCGTCGTAGTCAGCCCCCCCGCAGGTTGATTTTCGGTGGCCAGCGCTAGCGTCGCCACCCTTGCCGCAGCAAGCTCAGACAAGCCAGTACGCCCAAGCTCGTCTTCGCCCGCCTGCGTCAGGCCTGCAAGCTGCGCCGTACCCAAGCGGAACGCATCGGTCGCCGCAACGCCCTCTGCTTGCCGGGCCGGGCCAACGGGAGCCGATTGCGGGTTCAGCGAAACCAGTTCAAATCCGGGACGCTGCGCGCTTTGCGTCTGGCCGCCGCTAACCATCTCGACCTCGCGCCCCACCAACAAGCTTGTGCGGGTCTTCCCGTCGCGATCTACCTCGACCGCCGCCGACGCCGCGTCTAGCCTGACCTCGCCCGCCGCCGTCCGTATCACGATCGGCGTGGTCTCGCTCAATCTTCCGCCCGCTATGCGCAGCAGTCCCTCGCCCAAACGTAGAATCAATCGGCCGCCGCCCGCCTCCGGGTAGTCGAACACGTCGATCGTCACATCGCTGTTCGGCGCGAGTGTGACCGATGTTCCGTCGGGGAACAGCACCTCCTGGATCTCGGATGCGCCGGTCGCAAACCGTCGCCCCGCCACGATAGCGCCGCGCTCGATCTGTACCTGCGGATTGAGCCCTTTCCCGGGCGAAAACGTCAGCGTCACGCTTCCGACATTGCCCAACGCCAGCGGCGACGCCATGATCAAACCCGCAAACAATGCCGGCAGCGGATTCATTTTGGTCCTCAACCTGGTCATGATCGTTTGCTCCTTTACGGTAATCGACGGCTAGGGATGAAACCATAGGCCGCACGCGCCGACCGTTGAGCGGACGTGCAACGCTTCATATAAAAGAGCTCTGAGGAAGGCATCTGCGCCTACCTTAGAAGCTCCATGCGAGTCCAAGGCTTCCGCTGGTGTCGTGATACTTGAAATTCGGCAGCGTCGAGTTGTTGTTCGTGTACTGCACGACCGCCGTAAGCGTCAGCGTTTGGGTGAGCCTGATGTTGGTCGACAGAGCGATATCAAACCGGTTGTCCTGCCGCTTGACGTTCGGATCAACGGCCGGATCCGCCTCGTTGTAGATGCTTCTGTAAGCGCCTGCATAGAGCGACGTACTCCACGAATAGTCGGTCACATGAAACGGCGCGGGGTACACTTGTGTGACACCCACGCCGAGCCCGATATCCTTGAACGATTCAAAGCCGGCATCCGAATTGCGCTGCGCGATGCTCAGTCCGCTGAAGATCCGCGTCCCAGACAGCACCTGATAGCTGATGCTGGCGCGCAATTCGGTGTATAGGCCCGAGCGGTTCGAGTTCGTCGGATACGCGCTCTGGTTGAAAAAATGCTGATCACTGGTTTCGAGCGTCAGGTCGAAGAACGACGCGGACGCGAGTATCTTTTGCACATTCACGCCGCCGCCGTATCCACCCAGATAGTCTCGGCTGTTCAATAGGAGATAAGTCGCTGAAACGAACGGCCGGATCGACCAACTCGGGTCCAGTACCCCGCCAAGGTAAAAGCGAGGACCGATATCCGTGCCGAAGGTGTTCTGATTCAATAGATGCGTGTCTTTATAGCGGCGGTTGTAGGTCGTGAAGTTGGCTTCGAGATCGTTCCCCGCCTGGCTGTCGAACGCATACGTGTAATTGAGCGTACCGCCTACTTCCGCAGACCAGTCGCTATGCCCAAGGGCCTGCTCATTGAGCAGGCCTTGCTGGCCGAGTACTCTGACATCGCGCGACGATGGACCGGCGTTTGCGTTGGTGTCATAGCGGCCGCCGACGTAGATCGATCCTGTTAAAAAGTGCTTGCGCTGTGCGCGCTCGGCCTGCCCGAGCAGCGACTGCGCGCGCTGACGTAATGGACCGGGAACATCCGGAGCCAGCAGTGCCTGGCGCAAATAAATGGCCGCCAGATCCGTCGCCCCTGCGCGCAAATACAACTCTCCCAACTGAAGGCGGATGTTGGAGAGTCCGGGATTGATCTTCAATATCCGTTCGAGCGCGGCGATAGCGCCGCGCAGATCGCCCTCGGAAGCTGCCGCTTTTGCAAACCGGAACGAGCGCTCAGCGTTCGTCGGATCGGCCATCATTGCTTCAAAGGCGGCACGATATTGCGGCGAGAAATTACCTTGATTGGGCGCAAGCTCAACGGGAGCCACATCCGTCTCCGCGCCGCTTGCGACTGCGCTAACCACTGCCAGCGGCGCGGCCCTGACGAGAGCCAACAGCAACCGGTGTCTAATCAGCCGAGTCGCGGAATATGCTGCCCGGTTCCGGCGCTGCGCACCAACTTCGTGCTTCATTGGCCTGCTTCTAACCTGCGATTCAGAAGTGCGTCGATTCTTATTGTTCACGATTCCCCTCGCGATGATGTGCAACCAGACCGACGCACGAACCAAACTTCAATGACTAACGCAAAGACGATCTATTGGGCATAAATATCAAAGTCCAGGTCGGAGCTTCAATACCCATACAGCCGGCGGCTCTGCTTTCTCCGAACACGAATGGCAAAGAGCCCCGGTGCCGTCAGTGTCTCCATACGCAGGCTGTGTAAACAGGTTTGGTGAGACGGGTCTAATCAAACAACGGTACAACCTGGTCGTCGATACGGCTGACGCGATAATCGATGCCGCGCATCCTGGCCAATTGGCGAGTCTGGGCGATTGCCGAGAGCAGGAAAGCCGGGTCAGACAGCTGCGTCGAGGTCGACGGCGAGCGTACGAACAACGGGCAGAAAATGCGGTAGGAAGCGGCCCCTGTGCTCCTGCGCAACGAAGGTCAAGTTTTTGAATCCCGCGAGTCATAGTGCAGTACAGCAGTGTTGCTTGCGGTTGAGGGATCCGTTGTCGCTCAACCGAGCGTGCATTCATCGCCATCGTGAATACCGCTCTGCTGCTTATCGCAGTTGACGCCGCCGTCGCTACTAGAGAACGTCAAGTGTGATGAGCGCATTACTATCTGATTCCGAGGATTAATTTTTTTACGTCGTGACCATTGCTTTTTTATAAGTTGTACGGCGTAGCTGCCAGTTTCACCAAGGGCTTGGCCGACGCGACATGAACTTTGGCGCGTGTCTATATAGACGGTGTCTTGACGCGTATCCGGTCGCCGTCCAATGGTTCGGGGGAACCCCTAGACATCGAACTATTGACCATCGACGGTTCGACTCCTGACGTCTAACCAACGCTCAACAGTTTGCTAACGTGGCATATCTGATCGTCCGACTAACCTGTCGCCGACTACCCTGCCTGATCAGCTTCATGCGCAATTCCTGGCAAAGCGCGCTGGCCTACGCAACTTGCTGGCCCGTCAATGCGGCATTACGAAATGCATACACCGCCCCGGTAAAAGAAGCTCGCATTCGCTATTTCCGCACCCTATAACGGTAGGGAAATGATGGGGTGAATGCCATGGCGAACCTGCTTCAGTCCAATCCGGCTCCCGGCGCGCCTGGAAATCCGCTCAATTGGAGCCGCGCGGACAAGGACGCCGTCGGCACCGCGTACTCGTTGTCAAGCCAGGTGTGGTACACGAGCGCACGCGGCATCCTTACGGAAATCTACTTTCCAGACGTCGACACTCCACAAGTACGTGACTTCAGGTGATCATCACTGACGGGTCGACCTTCTTTCACGATATGCAGAAGGACTTCACGTACCAGTGCACATTTCCGGAGCCGCAAGCGCTGTCCTTCCGGCTGACTTCCCAGGCTATCGGACAGCCCTACACGGTCGTGCAGGACGTGATCGCAGAACCGTGTGCATCTTGCCTGTTGGTTCGTACGACATTGCGAGGCACCCAGGCTTTCCTGGACAAGCTACGCGTCTACGCGCTTCTGGCGCCTCATGTGGCGGGATACGGAGCCGAAAACACCGCGTACCGCGTCAGCACCCCAAACGGAGATCGGTTGGTGGCCACGCGCGCAAATTATTGGCTGGCTTTGGGAGCTGACTGCGGCTTTGGGATGACCAGCTGCGGATTCGTGGGCGTCAACGACGGCTGGACCGATATCATCGCCAACAAACGGTTGCCGGTGGGGGGCGACAATGATTGCGTCCGGTGTAGCGACATTCATCTTGGCCGGTAGTGAGGAGTCGGAGGCGGCGTAGCCGCCGCAGACGACGAGCTGCCGGCGGCGCCGGGTCGGCGAGGTCTAGGATGGCTGACTGAATCTAAAAAGAGGCGGTCAGCCCATGTCTGGAACCCGCATCACCGACCAACAGGTCCGCCTCTACATGAACCAGCGCAAACTTCATCCACCGTCCGGTGAAGGAAAAGTAAGAGCGTTTTCGAACTAAAAGTTCTAGCAGCCACCACGCCAGCGGTTGACGGAGCGCCCATTTCGCCACCAGTGCTGAAACGCAGCGTGTCCCACTATCACTTCTACGGCTTGTTCTTCAGCCTCAGCCGCGCCGTCTCAATTGACTGGTGAAGTTTGGCCTGCAACGTCTCACGCGACGGCAGCACGGTCAGATATTCGGCGACGTGAATCCCACTCCTGTCCAGTTCGAGCAGTTCAATCTGCTCCTGTTTCTTTCCGGCGCAGAGGATAATGCCGAGGGGCGGCAGTTCGTCCGGCTCCTGCTCATGTTTTGCGAGCCAGCGAAGATAGAGTTCCATCTGGCTTTTGTGTTCGGCCTTGAAAGCGCCGAGTTTCAGTTCGACGGCCACCAGCCGCTTCAGCTTGCGGTTGTAAAACAGCAGGTCGATGTAGAAGTCGTCGTTATCGATCTGTAGCCGCTTCTGGCGAGCCACAAACGTAAAGCCGGCGCCAAGCTCGAGCAGGAATTGCTCCATTTCCCGGAGGATGGCGTCTTCGAGATCCTTCTCGAGGTAGTGATCGTTCAGGCCGAGAAAATCGAGCACATAGGGATCTTTCAGCAAAACGTCCGGCTGCACCCGCTGTTCCTGCCGCAACTGCGCCAGGTCATGCTGGATGGCCTCTGCCGGCTTGCGTGAAATCGCGCTACGTTCGAACAGCATCGAGTTCATCCGTTCCTGCAGTTGCCGGGACGACCAGCGCTCAAGCCGGCAGAGCTCAAGGTAGAACTCACGCTTCAATGGGTCGTCGATGTAGATCAGCGCCTTGATATGCGTCCAGCTCAATTCTCTCCGCGCTGCGGAGAGAATTGTCTCGTCCGTAAAAATCTCCGCGGCGCGCAGACAATGCCGCAGTTGCTGTTCACTCCAGCCACGGCCATAGTCGGCGGTGAGCGCCTTTGCAAGCGACGCAATCACCTGCTGCCCGTATTCTGCACGGACGCCGCCTAGCACCTCTGCATGGATACAGCGCCCAACCCGCCAGTACAGCAGGGTGAGCTCGGCGTTCACTGCTGCGGCCGTGCGCTCACGTGCCGAATCGATCAGGAGCCGGACTTCGTTCAGCAGTGGTGCGGGCGTGAGCGCACTCATGCGGGGCGCGCGCTGGCCACTGGCGGGAGAGAAGGCATCGTCACGCCACTCACGCTGCGTTCACGGCGCTTTTGAACGCCTTGCCTGCGGTGAACTTCACGGTCGTTGCCGCAGGAATCTGCATCTCTGCGCCGGTGGCGGGGTTACGACCAATCCGTGCGGCGCGCGCGCCTGTCGCAAAGGTACCGAACCCGACCAGTTGCACGCCTTCGCCTTTGGCAACCGCCCCCGTCACTGCCGCGAGGAGCGCATCGACTGTGCCTGCGACGGCCACCTTGCTGTTTCCGGTCGCGGCGGCGACGGTATCAACGAGTTCCTGCTTGTTCATGGTTTTCGTTTCCTTTGAAACGGGCACTGCGATCGCGTTGCCCAATGTGAGAGAAAGATACGTTACCGGAGCCGGGACTGAAGGGCAAACTGGGGGCGGTTTTCCGGGCTGCACGTCAAATTCCCTCCGCAGCGCGGAGATAATCGTTGCGTCGGCCAGGAAAGGCGCTTTCAGCCTCACAACAACGACCCGGTCAGGCTTCTAGGATTGCCCGTTTCACACGGGTCGCGCTGTGTTCTCCCACGGCCGGCGATGGTCGTCATCCCAGTCAGGCTAGCATCGAGCCCGTGCACTTCTTCGCCCCACAGCGACACACGTAGTCAGCGACAATTTCTGGGGACTTCGCCTCATCGATCTTGAGTCCATAGGCGATAAAAAGCTCGTCGCCCGGTTTCACACTCCTGATTGTCTCGATGAAAACGCGCCCCCGCTCGTCCTCGATCGCTTCGCAGTTCGGCTGGCAGGAATGGTTCAGCCAGCGGGCGCTGTTGCCGCCGACGCTGCCGTCAATCACGCGACCGTCAGCCAGTCCGAAGATGAACGTGTGGCCGGGCATGCCGGATCGCCGATGCCGGGCAGAGGCCCGCCGCCACGAAGTGACCTCCCCGCGATATTCGAAGATCCGCTGGCCGACGGGAATCGCCTGTAGCGCGAAGACGCCTCGCCCATGAACTGATGACTGCCTGACTGTAACGCGCCGCACTTCGTGACTCACAGATTGGTTAAAGGTTTGGAGCATAGCGAGCGGCGCGTTGCGCGGCAACCGGGGACGTCGTGTCAGAACAGACTGGTCTGTCTGGCATCGCGCGCCGGGGGGCGGGATACGTCGGTCCGGCGGGCACGCCGACTTCCACTGCTCCTGTTTCCAACCCGCTGCAGCCGAGCCAGCATCAGGCATTCGCCTGCACCATCGCTGAAGCGCAACTCGAACACGCCGGTTTCGCCAGATGGGCACGGCGCCGTCGCGCGGAACGACAGGCGCAGGCCCCGCCGTTTCGCGCGGCCCATCATCTGCGTGCGGCTCATGCCTGGCCAGCAATCCGACACGAAGCGCGTCACTGTCACGGGCAGCGACTCATGCGCGACGCCCTGGGGAAGCGTCAGTCCAGTGAGCAGGTAGATATCAGGCATGCAGCCGGTTTCCGTAAGCGATGGGTCACGTTCTGCGTTCATACCGCTTTCTTGCGACGCCTGGCTGGGCTGGCGGTCGGTACGACCCGGGACGAACGGGTCGAACGTGATGTCTTCCGGACTGCAGCAGGGACAGCGGACTGCCTGTCTTCCCGCGCACGCGTTTCCGCTTCCCGCAGCGTCATCACCTCCGTCTGCAGCCGGGCATTCTCGGCCTGAACGGCTTCCAGGCGCCCCTGCAGCACGCCCGCCTGATGACGCGCGTCACCCAGCTGCGCCCGCATGGCTTCAGATGCACGGCGCTGGTCGTCGTCCTTCCTGTCCGCACGACGCGATGCTTCTTCCAGCTCCTTCTGCAGCTTCGTTGCAATACTTCGTTCGCGATCAATCTCCAGCAGGGCGCGCTTTTCGGAGGCCCGTAGCCGCTCCCCGGCGCGTTCAGCCGCTTCCCGCTGCTTCTCCAGATCGCGCGAAAACCCTTCCCTCACTTCCGCGAGTTCGCGATCGCGCCCGATCAACGCTTCCCTGAGTCGCCCGAGCTCCGCCTCCAGCGCCTGCCGCTGTGCATGACCTTCGGCCTGCGCCTTTTCCAGCTCCCGTACCTCGACCTGCGCGGCCAGCAGCGCGGCGGTGCGCTGCTCGAGTGCGCTCTCGGTGCGACCCAGCTCATCGCGGGCGGCAACGACAGACTGCTGCGCCTCGGCCCGCTGCGCCTCGAGTTCGTCACGCAGCGCGTCCAGTGAGGCCGCAGCCGACGCGCTCGCGCGCGTCCAGAGGGTGGCGACCAGTTCGCCGGCGGCCGCGCCGAGATCGGGCGGCAGATCGGGATGGTCGATGCGCACCCGGCTTTTCTCGCGCAGTTCCGACCAGAACTCGCCCAGGACCTGGGTCGGCGTGCCCATGCTGCCCCGCTTCACCAGCTGATACAGGCGGTTCGCCGTCGGCGTGATACCGAAGCGGAAAAACAGCAGCGCACAGACCTCGCGGTACAGCTCGCGGGTCTTCGGGAACCGGGCCTTGAGGTGCTCGATCTCGGCGGCCAGCGCCGCATCGGCGGACAGGACGTCACTCATGAGGGTTTGACGGATTTGACTTCCGTTCATATTACTACGTAAACCGCATTATATCTAATGCTCTCCTCCCGTTATTTTGACATTATGACTGTAGTGTTGAATTTGCTTGGATGGATCCGTGCATAATTACGTCACACCGTGAATTCCGCATCCGCCGCATCTTCGCTCATGAAAACTGCCCTGCCCGCCCCGCGCCCGAACGATGCGCTCGAACTGCCCGCCAGTCTCGACGGGCGCCACGGCGCGAACCGCGCAACCGGCCGCATGCAGGTCGCCGCGGCGACCGATCTCGACGCGGTCCGCGCGTGGCTCGCCCGCTTCGTCGAGACGAAGACAACGTTCGACAACTACCGCAAGGAAGCCGAGCGGCTGCTGCTGTGGTCCACCCGGCAGATGGCGAAACCGCTCTCCTCGCTCACGCACGAGGACCTGCTTGTCTATCAGCACTTTCTCGCCGATCCGCAACCCGTGGCACGGTGGACCGCTGATGGCGGACGCAAGCATCCACGCAGCGATCCGCGCTGGCGACCGTTCTATGGCGCCCTGTCGGAATCGAGCCAGCGGCAGGCCATGGTGATCCTCAACGTCATGTTTGCGTGGCTCGTGCAGGCGGGGTATCTGGCCGGCAATCCACTGTCGCTCTCGCGCCAGCGCGCACGCAGGGCCAGGCCGCGCATCGTCCGCTATCTGTCGCCCGAACTGTGGCTCGAGGTCAAAACGTACATTCAGGCCATGCCCACGCAGACCAGTCGCGAGCGTGAACATCACGCACGCGTGCGCTGGCTTTTCACACTGCTCTATCTGGGCGGCTTGCGTATCACGGAGGTCGGCACGAATACGATGGGCCGGTTTTTCCGTCGGGGCGACGAAAACGGCAAGGATCGATGGTGGCTCGAAGTGATAGGCAAAGGTAACAAGGAGCGGCTGGTGCCCGCCACCGCGGAAATGATGATGGAGCTCGGCACGTACCGACGAACACGCGGGTTGCCATCACTCCCCTCGCCCGGCGAGGATACCCCGCTCGTGCTGCCGGTCGGCCAGTCACTCAGGCCACTCACGCGCGCCGCATTGCATCGGATTGTGAAGAACGTCTTCAGCCGCGCGGCAGAATCGTTGCGTGCGCGTGGCTGCGACCATGCGCAGCGCGCAGACCGCCTCGAGCAGGCATCCGCACACTGGCTACGTCACAGTGCAGGGTCACATATGGCAGACCAGCAGCTGGATCTGCGACTCGTGCGCGATAACCTTGGGCATGCCTCACTGACGACAACCAGTCAATATCTGCATGTGGACGATGATCGCCGGCACCGCGAGACCGATGAGAAACACCGTATTGACTGGTGAGAGGCCGCAGCCAGAAGCCTAACGCCTGATCTCGAAATGGTCAGCGGTGAGCCTGACCGGCACCCCCGGATGCAGGCGGATTTTTCGTTCGGCGACCGCGATAATGCGACGCCGTCCGTCAGCAAACGCGTTGAGCATGCGGACCTGATCTGCGTCTCCGGGCAACCAGAATTGCGCTTCGAGCGCTGCCCGCAAGCGCCGTGCTACCCCGCCCTCGGATTCCAGCTCCAGCCAAACCCGCCCACTCGCTGAAAACCGATCTCTTTCGCTGGCTTTCTTGAGATAGGATCTCAAGACAAGCGGATTGCCCGCAACGCGTGACTTCTTGCGAACAACGATATCGTGCGCCGGGTACATCCAGTGATAGATGGGTGATCAGAGATTCCCTTTCTTTTGCATGGATTCGCTGAGACTCACCGGAAGGACGAGCGATTCGCCCGTGCATCGAAAAGCGCGTGATGTCGACCGCCATGTAGTTCAAAATACTGATCGCGCTTGCGTGGATCGATCCGCATCGAGATGTTTTGCAACTGCCAACCCGCTGGTTTTCTTCCAATCAGCCGGATCAGTAGGTCGATGTCGAACGGGTGGTCGTAGCAAATAACCGGCTTTTCCGGGAGCCGTTTGAGTGCGCTCATCCAGCGTTCAACCTCGCTTGCGGCCTCCGATGTTCGCATGACTCGATCCGGATATTGACCGAGCTGTGGAAGAACGAACGCTTGAACAAATTCACTGCAGTCGGCAGCAGCGATGTCTGCGACCTCCGCATAAAACTCTTCACCATCTTCTGCCACCAAGGCAAGGCTCACGAGCACGGGTGAATCGATACTCGTAAACTCTGTGTCAATAAACACCTTGCGCTTCCAAGGGTGAGATGTGGGCACCTGAATCCTCCGCGTTGTTTTTGTAGCCGTCGCCTTCACGCATGAAATCGTCCCGGCAGAACGTGTATACCCGGTGCGCCCCAAGCGGCGTAAACTTTAGCGTGCTTTAGATTAGCGCCGTGTTCGAATAACGCCGAATTAACCTTCTGGCTAGCGCCCAGTCCGCGCGAGGACGAATGCGAAGAACAGGACTCTCTAAACGTGGGTCGTAGCACCAAGCCGGACAAAAATGTTCCGCTAGCGGAGATTGTCTCCAATCTACCATCGTTAGTATTTTCATACTGAACCGCCCCGGATTTGGTGGAGGCTCCAACTCTTGAGAAAATGGAGCCATGAACAAGTCGAACAAATTTTCTGCTGAAGTCCGGGAACGTGCAGTGCGCATGGTGCAGGAGCATCGGGGCGAGTATCCGTCACAATGGGCAGCGATCGAATCCATTGCCCCCAAGATCGGCTGCACGAGCCAGACATTGCTGGGGTGGGTCAAACGAGATGAAGTCGATAGCGGTGAGCGCGAGGGTGTGAGCACGTCGGAACGCGAACGTCTTAAGGCACTGGAGCGCGAAGTCAAGGAACTGCGCCGCGCCAACGAGATTCTGAAACTGGCGAGTGCGTTTTTCGCCCAGGCGGAGCTCGACCGCCGCCTGAAGTCCTGAAGGCCTTCATCGATCAGCATCGCGACACCTTCGGGGTCGAGCCGATCTGCAAGGTCTTGCGGATTGCCCCGTCGGGCTACCGGCGCCATGCCGCACAGCTTCGCGATCCGTCGCGGCGCTGTGCCCGCGCGAAACGTGATGAGCTTTTGCGGCCGCAGATCAAGCGTGTCTGGCAGGACAACATGCGGGTCTACGGCGCGGACAAAGTCTGGAAGCAGATGAACCGGGAGCGTATCGCTGTGGCTCGCTGCACGGTCGAACGGCTGATGAAGCAACTGGGCTTGCGCGGCGTGATGCGAGGCAAACGTGTTCGCACGACGATTGCCGATGCGGCGGCCGCGCGCCCGCTGGATCGGGTCAACCGTCAGTTCAAGGCAGACCGGCCGAACCAGCTCTGGGTTTCTGATTTCACGTACGTTTCGACGTGGCAGGGCTGGCTGTATGTGGCCTTTGTGATCGACGTGTTCGCCCGCCGTATCGTCGGCTGGCGCGTCAGTTCGTCGATGACTACGGACTTTGTTCTGGATGCACTTGAACAGGCACTTTATGCGCGGCGCCCACTCGGCGACGGAACGTTGATACATCACTCCGACAGAGGCTCGCAATACGTTAGCATTCGCTATAGTGAGCGACTGGCCGAAGCGGGCATCGAGCCCTCGGTTGGTAGCCGTGGCGACAGTTACGACAACGCACTGGCCGAGACAATCAACGGTTTGTACAAGGCCGAACTGATTCATCGCCGCACCTGGAAAACACGGGAGTCCGTCGAGTTGGCAACGCTGGAATGGGTGGCCTGGTTCAATCATCACCGATTGATGGAACCCCTCGGCTACATCCCGCCTGCTGAAGCCGAGACAAACTACTATCGGCAACTGGAAACACCGGTCGCCGAACCCGCATTACCTTAAACCAACCAGCCTCCACGATTCCCGGGGCGGTTCATACGGGAGATTTGCCTGAGAATTACACAGAACATTCCAGCGACTTCGTATTCTATTAGTACCTGATTTGCATCCGCAGAGAACGAGCAGACCGTCCCACGCTGGACAAGTGGTCGACCGGTATCCTCAAGCTCTGCTAGTGGAGCCTCCTTATATATCTCCCCCATACAACATTGCTGCAAAATTCCGTAAAGGTACGCTGTTTTACAGAAGGCGGCCGCCACTGCTGCGATAGGCATATGAAGTCGTAGCCCATGGTCCTGCGTTTCCATCCTCTGGGCCAGTTGGCGACATTCGCCCTCATATGCTGCACAAAGCTCGATCAATCTTGAAATCGCCATCCTAATTGCTAAATTAGTCAACCTCTGTCGTATGAGATAGCCCAGATTCTCACTTTGTTCGATGTCGTTGAACGGTAGTTCTACCTCTTTAAAGTCTGGCCACTCCAAAAAGCCACTACTGGAAGGCCAAGCAACGTGACGAATAATATTACGGCGGTTGGATGCATAGTTAGGAAGGTTGTTGTGCCAATCAAAAACGTCAGGCTTCGAAAAGCTACTCGAAGAAACAATCACTCTGCCAAGTATTTGGCGTCGCTCTCGTAGCATTGCATCTACTAACCGTACGTCGTTATCCCGGCTTGCGTTATACACCGCACTTAGAAGCAAACGGCCACATTGAACACAGGCGAACGGATGTTGCGCCGTTGATGACCATGTCGGTTCTAACTTGCTATTACATGTGTGGCACCGCCAGATTAGTGGGCGCCCATGGAGTGGGCACTCGTAAAGTGCGAGGTGCTGGAAAAGAATTGCGTGATAACCATAGCTAGACTTGCAAAGCACAGCAATCGCGCCAATGCCTTCGTCGCTATGCCGCTCTGGGAGCTACTGTCCGCAGGAACGCTGACAACATTCGAAGTTCAGTCCCACCATGCAAACATCGAGAGCATGGGCATTTGGGTTCCCGATACCCCGGCGTTCTCCCTTACCGCTTCGGTCGATTTTGCGGACGCGCTGATATTGCCGATGTACGCGCTAAAGGATCCGTGGCCTTCTATTAACGCCTCCGTTTTTTGGTTGCGGCTTGCCCTAGCGCAGGGCGACTTAAGTATGTATGCACTAACTTTCAAGACGTTCGTATCGGATAGATGGAATGAAGCTTTGGCTCAGTACCCGCTCGCAGAACATGCATGGAGGTCGATTTCGAGCTATCTGATTCGTCGATACTCAACGCTTGTGTTGAGGGTAGATCACGAGCTTGCCTTCCACTTCGCAGTCGAGGAGTTTGTTCGACGTGGCTTGCCTGTCCATGTAACGATGGCTGACAGGACGGACGACGTCAGCTATCAACTTATCGCATCGCCATGGGCTCCAGTCGAGATCAATGCAGGGGCTTTGACACGGATGTTTTCGAAAGTATCAAAAAAAAAAAGGAATTGAGCCGCCGGTTCGGCAGGCCCCGAAAGTCGACCAGTGTTGACAAGGCCAAGATATCGAGGTGCATGCGAGCCATGTTTCAAATAGGGACACCTCATTTTGGATGTGAGGTCTGTATGACGTCAGGCTAATTGATGGTCACAGTTGCTTCTGAGGGATGAAAAATGGCCGAGATTGGTTCCGCTGGTCACGCGGCGGCCATTTTTGCTTCCGGAAAACAGAGGACACGAGATGGCCAAATATAGATAAATATCAAATTAAATCAGATAGATAGGCCTGGGTTTTAGCGGCTGTCTTTGCTTACGTCGCCCATCCGTAATGCTGGTGCTTGCCTTTGGCGGCCCATGCCTGCATACTAGCTAACATTGATTAGCTAATACGTAGGTGGTGCCATGCTCACGATCAACATGCACGACGCCAAGTCGAAACTATCAAGCCTGGTCGAGCGGCTGGAGGTCGGCCAGGAAAACGAGGTCATCATCGCCCGCAACGGCACGCCCGTCGCGCGGCTGCTGCCGTTCGCGGCGCCGCGGCGCATCGGCGCCGCGCGGCACCTGCTGGCCGGCCTGGCCGTGCCCGCCACCGTCGAGGCGTTCAACGCCGCTGATGACGCGATCGCCGCCGACTTCGAGGCAAGCGCGCAGCAGGGACTCACTCCGTGAAAGTGCTGCTCGATACGCATATCGCGCTGTGGGCCGCCGAAGGTGCGCCACAGCTGTCACCGCAGGCCGCCAGCCTGATCGAGGATCCGGCCAATACGTTGCTGGTCAGCGCAGCCGCGATCTGGGAGATTGCCATCAAGCATGCGAAAGGCAACCTGCGCGTGCATCCGCGCGATGCCCGCTCGGCGTTCCGCCTGTCCGGTTTCGTCGAACTGCCGATCACGGGTGAACATACGGAGGCAGTCTCGATGCTTCCTTTCCATGCGGATCACGCGGATCCGTTCGACCGCCTCATGATCGCCCAAGCGCTGCACGAGGGGATGCCCCTGCTGAGCGCCGACCCGAAGGTGTGGCGCTATCACCCCACCCTGATGCTGCAAGCCTGACTTCGCCTGTTTGCGTGACACCGGCTCGCTCTAACGGGTGTCGCCGCGCACTCGGGCGACGCTGCATCGGCTTCAGCCGTCGGCGCGCGAAGTCACTGACTTCGGGAAGATGCGTAGGGCGCCGGTTGTGCAATCTCATGTTCCTTCAGGTACGCCCGGATGGCTTCGACCGGATACGGTTCAAGCGGTAGAGGTACCAGGTGTCGCGAGCCGCTTCCACCGTCTGCAGGTCCGCTGCGCCGGTCATTCGAAGATTAGAGGCGCCTTTGGGAACTGAATTGCCAAGCGTCGGCCTCCAGTCGACCGTCCCGAGGTTTGACCCGAAATAGTCAATTTGAGAACGGAGTAGATTTTGGACATCTTCTACTACTGGAAAGACTTCGTATCGGATGTAAACGAAGGGCGGATAGGTACACTTGGCGCCGATACTCACAAGCTGGCTGAACTTCAGGAGCGGCTGCCGCGCAAGGTGTGGACGTTCATAACGCCTAAGGGGATGAAGGGGAAGCTTAAGCTTATCGGTTCCATGTGGATTACCGACGAGAGGCCCGCGAACTTTGTACCCAAGTGGCCGCACAACCTTTTCTATGACGCTGCTTCACCCAGGTCAGTTCTCTTCACGAACTCAGGGAGTCCCGAAAAGATTGAGGAAGTCAGTTCCTACTTGAACAACCGGTTCAATCAAGCCTTCAGATCCAACTTTCAAGGCGAAAAAGGTCTTCACGCGATGGAAGCCGACGTCGTCCGCGGTTTCGAAATACTTGTGCGTGACTACGAGACCGTCCAATTTATGGATGGGATAAAACAGCCACCGTTGCGATGAAGTCAATATTATCGTCCGGACTGCGACATAACGGGCAACTTCAGCGACAACGTTTCCGCGTCGCCATCGACTTCACGCGACACCGTCGTCGCCTTGCCGTCAGCCACCACAACCTTCGACGCGAAGGTCGCCTGCGGCAGATTCGCCAGCGCAACCGGCATCTGGCCCGTCTGGTTCGAATCGTCGTCGATGGCCTGCTTGCCGAGGTTCACCAGTTGCGGTTGCTCCTCGTCGACCAGCGCCTTCAGCAGCTTCGCGACTGCAGGCCTTCATTCGATTCGATCAGAATCGCGCGGTACGCGCCGATCGCCAGCGCCGTGCGCAGCCCTTCCTGACATTGGGCGACCGCCCGCCGACACGGCGGCCACTTCCGTCGCCACGCCGGCTTCCTTCAGATGTACCGCCTCTTCAACGGCGATTTCGTCGAACGGGTTCATCGACACCTTCACACTCGCAATGTCGACACCCGTCTTGTCCGACTTCACGCGGACCTTCACGTTGTAGTCAACCACCCGTTGACTGCCCCAGGTATTTTCAACGCGCTCTTCCGATGACGGGCACCGCGCTGCAGCCATCGATCTTCATCGCGGTATCACTTATGTAGAAAAATCGCACCGCCAGGGTCTTCGTGCAGTCTCTATCTGATCCGCAGGTTGCAATCGACAAAAGGTGAGCTAGAATCAGGTGCATTCTTCACCAACGGATTGCTCACCGTGCAAATGGAAAGCTGGGTTGGGACGATCGAGCGTGAATGGCATCAGTTGCGCCGCGCCGACCCTACACTGGATGTCGAAAAGTTCTCCCGTCACGTCATTGCGGCAAACAAAACTGGATTCCTGTCACCGGAGTCGCTCGCTGCCATCGCAAATGCGCTGCTCACCAGCACGTTAAACCGCGCACCCGATCTGGGACGCTGGTTACTCGAGCGCCTTGGCGCGAACCGTCATCCAGCCTGGCGACTGGCAATGGCCATTTCTCTGGTCACCCCGACTGGAGCGGAGCCGGACCTGGGAAGAGGTAACGCGATTCTCGAGGATGTGATGAAGGATGAAACCGCCGAAGGTCGTCTGCGCGGCATGGCCGCCGCCGCGCTGGCCGATAGCGCGCGCCTCGGAAGAGGCATGCAGGTGGACGTGAGCCGCGCGCGCTCGCTTTACGAGCAGGCCATTGAACTGGGGCATAAAGCCTCGGCACACAATCTCGGTCTTTTCTGGGAAGGCGTGTGGGGCGCAGAAGACAGGAGCGTTGCCCCGGACCGCACAAAGGCCATGCAGAGCTATCGACGCGGTGGAGACGACAAACGTTGCCAACGTCGCCTGGAAGCGCTGCGTTGAGGCAGTACCGCCTGCGAGTCGGGCGGGTGGAAAATCCTGAGAGGCACCCGACGGTTTTCTCTCATCAATTGATAAAAGCAAGGTTACGGAGAAGAGACTCCCCGTCCTCCGTGATGCGAGGGCGTACTGCCCCGCCCGCAAGTCGCTCCAGTGCGACAAGCTGGCGTTCAAGCAATGTTCCAAGTTCTTCCCGATCGGCAATGTGATCGGCGGAGTCCTTGACCAGCATCAATGTTGCAAATTCGTGGGCGCTCAGCACGGGATGCTCCTGATGCAAAGAGCGAAACGATCGTCGTCAGGTGTTGCGGTGACGGGCGTTCGGTGACCGACACAACAGTGGGCTTACTACCGAGGGCGAAAAAGCTTAACGTCGAAATGTGACAGCATGAGGGCGGTCTTTTGGGCGCTGGAGGCCGGTGGCGGAGGACGCATATGTAGCAATTGACGCATTAGATGACAACGTCGCCTCTATAATCAAGATATTCAGAGTATCAACATCGCATGGAGCCCTACGTTATGAGTCAAGCCCGCGGGCGGTATGCGGGATCCCGGGACAGCGGCCAACGCCAACCTCGCCACGAAAAAAAATCCCCGCCCAGCCGGCAGGGACAACCGTATGTGAAGGCGCCTCCTCGAGACCCCGCCCAGACTGCCTCAATTTTCAAAACAAGATCGTTTCAGTTTCTGGTCGATGCGGTGGGCGCGGAGAATATCGCGATAGCACTTGAATCGAACATGACGCGCGTGGCCGAACTGATGAAGGGCGAGCGGTTCACGCCCGAGACCGCCTTTCACATGGAAACCACGCTTGGATTGCCGCACGGCTTTTTTGACCAGCCCAATCCCGTACTCGCGGCAGAGACAATCACTCGTCTGAAGTCACCGCTCGACTTCATTCAAACGGACGACGAATCAAACGTGCCTGAAGCAACCACGCGGGCTTCTGCCCTGAACGTCGATCAGCAATCATTTCTTAAAGATAGTTTGTCCGAGGAAGCGCAAATGCCAAAGAAAGCAACTGGCGTGTCACCCAGAGCCGTCAAGAATAGTCGAAGCGAAATGGCCGGAGAGACTAAACCTCACGCGCCGCTCAAAGCTTCGCCTTCGAAATACAAGACGTCTCCTAAGACACCCCAACTGCAACCTCTGGCTTTGAGCGACAGCGCTGAGGTGGAGAACATCCGACGCGCTAACCTCCACGTTCTCACGAGTCGCAACGGATCGAAAGTAAGACTTGGCGTGGTCATGGAGATGAGTGCATTCAACATAGCCGATCGACTACATGGCAAGAAGCGCATGGACAGTGTCGAAGCAAACCGGTTCACGGAGCAGTTGGGATTGCCAGTTGGCTGGTTGGACACGCCGCGCTCCGAGGCCGAGATCCCAGAGTCGGTGTCGCGTATGCTTACGCCTGCTTCGCGCGGTCGCGTATCGGTTCCACAACACGAGCCGGCTGCGGCCGCTGCAAATGATGGCGTACCAGGAAAGCTCGCCAATGCGAAGGCGCGCACGAGGCGCGCGCGGGCGGGCGCCCTGGGCGATCTGGAAAGGCCCTCACCTGTTTCGGCGGATGTTGCAGCAGAGAATGAGACGATCGTCGTCAGCCCGCAAGATCATGCAAGTGATTTCCCCGACGACCTTGCCAGTCACTCACTTGAAGAAAGTAATGGGGAAGCCGCGGCAACCACACCGGCAACCCTTGAGTCGCTCCCCGCCTCCGCCATACCGCAGCCAAACCCGGTACTGGTCCCCTTCGCTTGCATGACCAGCCTGGACAATCTTCATGGTATTGAACCGATAGCGGAAGCATTGATCAAGACGCTTGCAGGTAAAGCACGCACGGGGCAATTGGACGAATTGAAAGCGCTCGAGCTTTTGCAGCAAGCTGTCCTGTTGTGAGTAGGTGGTAGCGTGGCAGGCCCCCTCGTGCCATGATGCATCAAGCGCATCGAGGTGGCGGGGCCCGGTGCGCGAAAGTTCGCCCCGTTTCGGGGCGACGATCGACCACGGATCCCGTCGCTGACCGGTCGTGAGCCGCCACGAACGTGATGGCATTCCAGGTGCATCGATACGGGCAGGACGGACAAGTCCTGCTGATGACCCATCGCCTCACGCACAATCAGACCGCGTAATTCGCGCGATGACCGGCGCCGAGGGCGCTACCACGGGTCGATTCGAGAAAAGCGGCCAACAACCTATGTTGTGTGCAAAGCGGCCACGCAAACGACGCCGTCCAGATAATCGCGAAGGTCTGTCTCTACCTGGCTTGGTCTGATGAGGCGGTCGATCTGACGACTGCGCCACGGATCGACGCTGCTCACGTCAATACATCGGCATGCATGAAGTCGAGTTCTGTGTAAACAAACGCATTCACTCGCTGCCGCATCGACATAACAATTGCTTGCCACGGAGCTTAGCGGACCCGAAGATTTCCAATTCAACTTCATACAGTCTGTCCAAACGGTTGCGTTGCCCCCAGCGCCGCCCTTCAATGCGCCTGCCGCCCTGTGCAACGTAGCTCGACAGCGCCTCAGGTACGACAGTACGATGGGCGGCCCGCCATTCGCCATTACGCCGTTCAAAGCGGTCGACATACCAACCCCAAGCCTCGCCCGCTAATGCCTCGTCCGTGTTTGCTACGACTCTGTTTGCGGTTGTATGGTCCGTTGAATCGTAACACTCGGCGTTGTAGAAAGAACCAAATGGGCGGTGCTCGCGGCCGGTTCGGTCCGCGCGCGCTATATGACGCGCAACTTGCCCGCACCTCTGCATGCGGTACTTCACGTCGAAGCGCGACTCGAGGATTTTCTCGCAGGAACCGCACGCTCGCCTATCGTCGCCGAGGGGTAACTTTTGCGATGCAGCAAAAGTTTGTGGGTGTGTGGGCCCAAGCCGAGCGCCTCATGCTCAGACGTGAAGGCCGACACTAGCGTCATTGATTGAACGTTCATGGCCGAACGATATATAGGATTCCTACTAAATATCGATCATTCCTTTTATGTCAAATATAAAACCAGAGCCGTAGGAAGCCCAGTTGCCGTTGGTTTCCCCAATTTTGTTCCTGCCGCACCCGCAGGACTGCGGTAACTGTCCACGAACCGCCGCTGGACTTTTTGATTCCGATGCTGCGCTTAAGTCGGCAGCGTACATCGTCATCGCATCCGTCCCTCAGCTCCTCCGAAATTCGCTCGACAAAATCCGGACTGCCCCTTCCGCCGCTGCGTTATCGCGAGTCATTTCGGACTGTCGCCGGCATTCTTCGATGGATGCAGGACCTCTCGCATCGGGGACGTTGAGATCTTGTCCCTTGCAGCCGATGCTCTCCGCTGCTGCCTCAGATCAACCGGTTCCGAGTCACGCTCAGTCGATCTACTGCGCTTCGACGGAGCTCGCGCAGGCCTCTTCGGCAGTTTCTCCAGCGCCTCCCAAAGTCACTTCGCGTAGCAGATACCGGCGAACCTGACGGTGTCCGCGGTGAAATGCATACACCATACGAGCCTTCATCGACCGGCCAGTCATCAAACACTCGGACGTGCACATCGGTCTTGAATTCCCCCGGCCGTCAGGTTTCCGTTGGCTGCACCAGCCGAAAAACCCGCAACTAGCTGTTTGCATCCTTCGCGTATCGCGTCCTTTCTTCCGATGTCCCGATTGCCCAGTGACGCTGCATCGGATAAAACAGTGCCTTAGGCGTTTAGTATGGAAAATTTATGAAGCTCCCGAACAAATCCTCTGCCGGCAGGCATTGGAACCAAGCAAGCTCGGAGTCGCCGTTGCCGAATTCGACACCGAAACTCGCGCCGGAAGTTCGCCGGTTCGACTCCCTGCAGCACCCGCTACACAACCTGAATCCCCGCAATCCCGGCACCCTCATGGTCGCCAGGAACAACGTGCGTGAATGGAAACGGATCCCTTGCACACCGGGCTCGATGCTGCAAAACGTCGAGATACGCCGGTCCAAAGGCTTGCTGAACCTCACCGCTGCCGGCGGCTTTGCCACTGGCACCCTGAGCCCAACGCAAAAGCGCGACCTGCAACGCGCGGTGGCATCTGTTGTGGCGGCCTATAACGAATTGGCGGCGGAATCCGGCGCAACTCCCGTCAGCATTCACGAGAATCATTTGAAGGGGGATGGGAAGGTTTATCAAGACCGGAAAATTCCTCGCATCTCCAACGAGCGCGATTACGATTACTACCACACGCTGGGCGTGAACTTCGCGGAAAACGGGCGCATGATGCTTCACTACCATCTGGAATTCGGAAGCGCGCTGAACAGGCAAAGCGCGGGTACCGTGCTTCAGAGTCTGCACCGAATCGGTCAGGAGGTGTTGGGCAGAGAGATCCTGAGCCAGAGCGATATTGCCACGGTGCTCGACAATCTGCCCGAGGGGCAGCCGGTTCCGGGCCTTAACGCGGAGAAGATTGCCGAGCGGCGCCAGCGACTTCCGAACGAGTTGGCCGAACCCGACGATCGCGCCCGCAGCCGGGACGAACTCGAATCCGCATTTATCGCGCTGTCGAGCGCCAACACGGAAGCAGCGTCGGAAAAAACCTTCTTGCGCAATGCGCACATGAATTCATTTCGTCCCGCGGAACCTATGTTCGAGTGTTTTTCCGCAGGCCACACGTCGCTGGTCGACGATCTCGAACGAATCGAGCAAGCGCCTTCCCGCGATCACCGGTTAAGCGTCACGGAATTGATGTCAATCCATCAGGGCTTCAAAAAGGCGTCCATCGAACTGGGAGGCTACACCGGAGGTTCGCGCGAGGAACGCGAGGCGCTGGCGGGGCGGCTTCAAGGCGGCATGAACAAGGTCAAGCGTCTTCTGGCGCAGGAGACCGCTGCCTGATCCTATTCCCATGCCTCGACGGCAGGCGGCTGGCCTTGTACCGGATTCACGATTCCCACGGCATCGTGGTCAGTTGCAAAAGCACGTTTAAGAGAAAGGTTCAAAAACAATGACGACGACTAACACCACTTCTTTCAGGGTATTCTTGCCCATCTCGACTCAGCGGGTTGAAGACGTCGATAAAGCGGAGTTAGCCGCGCAAATTGGCCGCTCGCCTTCCCCGGTACATCGGGGGCGCTGGGGCCTTTGGCTGACATGAGTTTGCCCCCAAGCTTAGCAGGCACAAAGGCTTCCGTACGCCGCGGAGGCGTCTCGGCGTCTGCCCGTCCCCATGCAGCTCGCAGACAAATTCGGACCCGTCAGAAAACCCGCAACCAGTCGATTGGCGCTTCGCTGAATCGCGGATCACCTCGCAAAGTCGCATACCTACTGCTCAGCAATCGGATATAAATGAATCTCGTTCGGACCGCCACTTGTAGGTTGCAATCACATGCCACGTTCCAAAGTTTCGCTCGTGACCTCTCCCAATGTACCCGTGAGAGATTCCGCAACCGAGACACCGCCCGCACGTCGAGCGCGAACGGCCGAGCGAAACAGTTCGACGGGCGTCGGCGCTACGTTGCGCGGTCTTCCGAGTCGCGCGAAATCTTCGTTTGGACGGCTCGACCCAAGCGGGCTCACGTCAAAGTGATCGGTATCGCTATACCGCCGAGCCGGCCTGAAGATCGGACCTGATGCGACACTCGCCGACGCGCTTCCATTCCTCACCGCGCCGAGCATTCCCGATAGCATCCTTGCCGCTCGCCGGGGGCTCGACAACCATGTCAAGCTGCGCTGGAGCGGCAGGGACAATGCATCGTTGCCCACCGCCGAACGCCAACTGGCGAAGGCCGACCTTGACCAGGATGCTCGAAAACAGCGGGGCGGACAGGCTAACCCCTGATCGCGCCGTAAGGACTGCACGAATTCCTCGACAGCCTCGTCAGCGGCAGTAGCGTGTGCTGGCGCGGCCGGACATACTCCCCGGTCACGCAAGTAGCCTAGTCGGACCTGCAAAATTCAATGTGCGCAGCGAAAAGTTGTTCGGCGCCAGCGCTCGGTCCACAGCGTGAAGGATCTGCGAGGGCTGCGTGATTGGTCTTTCGTGAATTTGTCGGCGCGAAGCAAAGCGGCGAGCGCGTAAAAGGCCTTCAGGCCCAAACGTGCAATGGCCCGCAGCAACCAGCGCAGGTTATAGCCGGCCGCGCACAGCACGGCATGTACAGCGTCGCCCGTTTCGCCCTTGAGCCAGCAGCGGCGCATGCCGTGATCGTGCTTCACGTGCCCGATGATCGGCTCGATGGCCTGTCGGCGTTTGAGCCAGCGCCGCTGCTTGTTCGAAAGCGTCTTGCTCTTGCCGCGATATCCGAGATCGGTCAGCACCGTCTTCACACGCGGTGTACCTCGCACCGGTACTGTCACGTTGTTAAACGTGGGGCGAGCAAAGGCGTAGAACGTGAGTATTCCTGAGTTATGCGGCAAGGCGATCCAGCATCGGATTGCCGGTCACGGTTTCCCACGCCTCAAAGGCCTGTTTGCGCGCGCCTGTCGCTTTTCCTGCGCGTTCGTGTTGTAACGGCAGTGCATGAACAGGTTTGCTACCTGATCGTGGACCGACGTGAATCGCTGCAGGTGGCGCGCTGATTTGAAGCGGCGCATCACCTTCTCGCACACCCGCGTCGGCTGGTGCGAGTTCTCCGCCCGGTTGTTCAGTCCCCTGTGCTGACGGTGTTCCACGTTCAACCCCAGGTCCCTGTTTGCTGCGGCGTAGCTCCTGAGCTTGTCAGTGATTAGCACACGCGGCGCGCGTCCGTGCTTCTTGAGTAATTTACGCATGAGGCGTTTGGCTGCGTGCCTGTCTCGCCGGCTTTGCACCAGTACATCGAGCACCGCACCGTGCTGATCCACCGCTCGCCACAGCCAGTGCTTCCTGCCGGTGATGGTCACCACCACTTCGTCGAGGTGCCACTTGTCACCCCGGGCCAGCGCGGTAGAGCGGATACGCCGGGCGATACCCAGGCCGAACTTCACCGACCAGCGTCGCACCGTCTCGTAGGTAAGGTCAATGCCGCGAGCCGCCAGCAGCTCCTCAACCATGCGCAGACTCAACGGAAAACGGTAATACAACCACACCGCGTAGCTGATTACGTCGGGCGGGAATCGGTAGCCGCTGTAGGAGATAGCGTCATTGGCAGGTGCGTTGTGTTGGAGAGCAGATCGTTTCATACCCCGAATTGTCGCTGCATTTCCGGCAACATGCCAGCAACGTGACAATACCCATCAGACCGATCGTTTCGCCCCTCAGCTCACGACTTCGCAGTATGCGTCTTGTCATGCCATGCACTTCATGCATCAACGCCTCGTTGCGCACACAACCGATGATTCCTCATCGAAACCCGCAACCAGTTCTTGCTCATGGTTGGCTTCTATTCCAATCAGCCAGCCCATTAAATTGATTCGCGTTCGCTATTCGTGCAATGCCATAATTTTTCTTTCGAAGTCTGAAAATTCTTGCTGGGTCATGCCCAACTCATATTCCAACATTTTCAAGGTGTGTATTTCTAAAGGGCCCAGCTGTCCGAGATCAAGGCCAGATATCCTTGACCACGCTTCATTGGTGTAAGTTGGTTCGTTAAGGTATTTGTGAGCCAACATCAAGGACGCAAGGAACATCCTCCTTCCGTCTAGTGTTGCCGGATCGGTCGGCAGAGGCTCGCGGGCCACCGCACGATCTCGTGCCGCTTTCGCGTACGGTTCAATTTTTTCGAGGTAGTGAAGAGCCAGAATTAAGACGCTTTTAGAGGTGCGCGAGCGCCCGGCCAGTTTTACTACCATTTCATTCAATGTTGACCGGGTCTGTTTGGGAATAGCCCCGGCTGCTTCGGCCGGATGGGGTCGTTTGGATGGCCAGATCTCTTGAATGCGCGCCACGACGGTTTTGACTAGATGCGTCACGACGTGTGATCGGTCCTCGACTGTTGCACCGCTAGGCATGACAACCTTCGTAGCACGACGTGGTGGTGCTTCCTCAGGACTCTCTTCGACCGAGGCGCCGCCCGCTTCGATTGCAGGCTGCATTCCTTCGTTTTCGTATGCCGATCGGCCGGAATAACGACCGGCCCCTCGCTCTGCAGCGTTTTCAATTCTCTCAATCTCGGCCACGACACTCGCCCGCGAGCCAGCGCCGGACGGCGATGCTCGCTTCGGCAGATCGGTCAATTCAGGGGGGATTCGGACCGAGGACGGGTTCGATAGTTGTCTTTTCCTACCTTGTCTATGAGATTCTTCGTTCGATAAATTTTCAACCGGAGCCTGGGTCGGCACCTTACTGTCATTTCTCGCCCGGAGCATAGCAGACACCTTTCGAATGGTTAGCGCGAACTCTTCTCTTAACGGAGAGATCATAGCCAAGCGTTTATCGGTCGGGTGTAACAGACTGTTTTTTCCGTGACAGAACGGCCCTAGATACTATGCGGGCAGCACGAATGAAGCCTCAGGTGTAAAACGGGAGCCACAAACCCTGTTTTCCAAGAGGAGTACGCAAATGAATGCGCCTCGCACGGCCCTTCACGGGCAGGATACAACCATCACCGGTTCGCTGTATGTCGCCTTCGAACTGGGTGACAGGAGCTGGAAACTCTCGCTGGGCGATGGGGTGCGCGCGCCGAGCCGCTGCACGGTGGCCGCCGGCGATACGGCCGCAGTCTTCACGCCGATTTCAAAGGCCAAGGCGCGCTGTCATCTGGCCACCGATGCTCCGGTGCGCAGCTGTTATGAAGCCGGACGTGACGGCTTCTGGCTGCATCGCTGCCTGGAAGCACATCAGATCACGAACCTGGTGGTGGATTCAGCCAGTATCGAAGTGAACCGGCGCAGACGTCGCGCCAAGACTGACCGGCTTGACAGCGACAAGCTGCTGTCGATGCTAATGCGTTACTACGCCGGTGAACACCGGGTGTGGGCGGTCGCGCGCATCCCGACTCCCGAACAGGAAGATGAGCGGCGGGTACACCGTGAACTCGATCGCCTGCGCCAGGAGCGCACTGCCCATAGCAACCGCATCCGCTCGCTGCTGGTACTCCACAACCTGCGGCCCGAGCGAATCGGTGGCCGCGCGTGGGCGCACTGGTGGGCGCAGCACACCACGCAGCTGTTGCCAGCCCTGCGCGCCGAGATCGAACGCGAATTCGAACGGCTGTCGCTCGCTGCCAGGCAGATCAGGACGCTCGAGTCACAGCAGCAGCATGAGGTGCGCAGCGGTGCGCAACCCGCGATTGCGCGGCTCGCGCACCTCGCGGGTATCGGAACGGGCAGTGCCTGGGTCCTGGTCAGGGAACTGTTCGGCTGGCGACAGTTTCACAACCGCCGTGAAGTGGCCGGCTGCCTGGGCCTGGCCCCGACGCCCTATGCCAGCGGTACCAGTGAAGTTGAGCAGGGCATCAGCAAGATCGGCAACAAGCGAGCCCGATGGCTGATGGTGGAACTGGCGTGGAGCTGGTTGCGCTTCCAGCGCAGCAGCCAGCTAAGCGACTGGTTCAACGAGCGCTTTGCAGGCGGTGGCAAGCGTATGCGACGCATCGGCATTGTGGCACTTGCCAGACGTCTGGCGGTCGCGCTATGGCGCTATCTGGAATTCGGCGAGATTCCCCTCGGGGTAACCCTCAAGCCACCTGCGAAGAAGGTGACGGCGACCTGAACAGCCAACGTCGAGCGGCAACAGTGTTTGAAGGTTTGGCGCGCCCGGACAGTAAGAGGGTTACCTTGGGAGGTAACCGTAGTTCTAGATGGGGCGCGTCCGTAATGGGGTGGTTCCTGCGCCTTGCGCATGCGGTATGTGGTGACCGGTCTGGTGGCCGGCACGGATAGAAGTTGGTCCGGTCAACTGTCCGGACTTCAGGCACCCCGACCTCACTGCTGTTCTCGCTTGATATGGAGGATTGCAAAACATCTCAGCGGACAGGTTATCCACCGCCGGCCAGCGTCGTGGTCATAACAGGCGACCCGCCGGCCGGCCGTGGATAACCTGTCACGCTCTCGAATGGGAGATAACTGACGCAAAGATGGATCGCGAAAGGGCTTGACTTTTAATGCCCCATAGAAGTCTTACTGTGTCACATAATTAGTTGCGCGCTCTATTGCCGTACAGGAAGAGAGCCATCGTTGCATGAGCCTTAGTCCAAGCAGGATGCGCAACGTAGTAATGGAATCAGGAACGTGGCGTTGAGCGCGCTGCCCTGCCCCGGGGGATGTAATCCGGGGGAAGGGTAGGCAGCGCGCGTTCAAGGAAGTTTTTTTTATCGCGTCCATCTGATTGCATCCGGAGTCGCTGAGCCATCAGAAACCCATACGCAGCGATACTCAGTGTGGCGTGGTGGTGAAAGCCACGCCAGCCTCGCCCTTCATAATGACCGAGCCCGAACTCCTGTTTCAGGTCCTGATAGTCGCGCTCGATGCGCCAGCGCATTTTGGTCACGAAAACAAGCTGCTCAAGTGTCGCCGCCTCGGGCGCGGTAGTGAGAAAGTATTTGAGCGGCTCCGTATCGCCGTCAGGCCATTCAATGAGCAGCCATTCTTCGTCGCGAACGGTACTTCGCCAATAGTCGCGATGTGCGGGACGAACCCGCACGGCGGCAAAGCGCGAGGAAAGTGCTGCGTTGCTGCCTTCGCGCCAGGTTACGGATTGCCAGGGCGTTGGTGCACTTGACGGTTAGAGGACGGGATGACCCCTACCCTGGGACCGCTATGCGGCGGGCCGCTCACGGCGGACGGATTTCGGGCGTCCGGCGGCCAGCATGCGGTTGAGCACCGCCACACCCATGGCGGCCTCGGTCTGCTGGGCCGCAAAGCCACGGGCGCGCAGGCGCGGCCCGATCAATGCCTTGTACCGGCCCATCGCTGTCTCGACCAGGGCGCGCTGACCGTACCCGGTGGCGCTCTGCCAGCGCAGTCGTCCATGCTCGCTGATCGCCGCCCGATGACGATCGCGCTGGGTGGGCGGACCCAGTTCGCAACTGGCCACCGCCGTCGAGCGCGGCGGAATCACGACCTCGATGCCGTCGCTGCGCTGCGCGATCGTCTGGTACGTGGGGGCACCGTCGTACGCGCCGTCGGCCATCACCCGGGCGATCTCGCCGTCAATCTGATCGAGCAGCGGCGCCACCTGCGACGGGTCGTCTGCATGCTGGTCTGTCAGCGTGTGCGCGACGATCATGCCGCTGTTGGCATCGACCGCCAGATGCAGCTTGCGCCAGGTCCGGCGCGACTTCACCCCATGTTTCTCCACCAGCCATTGGCCCGCGCCAAACACTTCCAGCCCGGTGCTGTCGATCAGCACATGCAGCGCGCCCGACAGCAGTTCGGCCGGCAGCGGCGGCAAGTTCACGGCGCGGCGACTGACCGTGGTGTGATCCGGCGCCGAGAGGTTCGCGCCCATCAACGTGATGACCGAATCCATCAGGCCTTCGGTCTGCCGCAACGCCAGTTTGAACGCGATGCGCAGCATCAGGCAGGTCTGGATCGCCGCAGCCGAATAGCGGCACTGCCCGTTCGGCCCGCAGCGTTGCCAACTCGCCAGCGCCTCGTCTTCGATCCACAAGGTCAGGCTGCCGCGCCGGCGCAGCCCCGCCTCATACTCCGCCCAGTTCTGAACTTTGAGCGACATCTTCGGAATGTGGTGACGGCGATCGGCGTTGTGCTTGTGCGGCATCGGCAAAAGAAGCGGACAGCGAAGGGGCGCCCATCCTACCATCCGACCTCCTCAACGCCGAAGTGCACCAACGCCTTCCAGCAGACGAGTGAGCAGGCCAGTTTGAGGAATGCTTCGTGAATGTCAGATCGGCGTTCGAACCGAATGCGAAGACGACGGAAACCATGGAGCCACGAATGAGTCCGTTCGACGACCCAACGGAACTTGCCGAGGCCGCTGCCGTGTTCGGTGCGGCGCCTGGCGATGACCGGTCTGATGCCGCGCTCGCGAAGTCTGCGGCGATGCGGGTCGGAGTCGTAGCCACGGTCGGCGTAGATGACCTTGGGCTTGCGAAGCGGTCGGCCGCGAGTGCCGCGAATCGGCGGGATAGCGTCGACCAGCGGCAGCAGTTGCGTGACATCGTTGCGGTTCGCGCCGGTCACGATCACGCTGATAGGAACGCCGTTCGCGTCTACGAGGACGTGGTGTTTGGACCCTGGTCGTGCGCGATCCTGACTGATCCTGGAGCGACGAAATGACCCCAGTTTTGACAGCACCTTAACGAATTAACGACGCATCATCGAACGGTTTGCTTTCGCTCATCTTCTCAACACATACCTGCCATCCGTATGGATGACTTTTCCACGGTCGCTCACCACCACGCCTTTTGAACGCAGCAGCACCGGGCGGTTTGAAGCCTGCTCCTGCAAGCCGGCTTCGGGAGGCCTACTCCCATCTTCGGTACAGCACCACTAGCTTTCGCTTGTGTTCGTGACACACTTTCGTCCATGCGCCAGCTTTTTCCCACCGGGCGCTTGTGCTTGCGGAACGCCTTCTCGAACAGCGGCACCAGCTTGATGACCCAGCGGTGCACCGTCGAATGATCAACCTCGATGCCGTGTTCCTCCATCATCTCTTCGAGATTGCGAAGGCTCAGCGAATAGGCCACGTACCACCGTACGCACAACAAAATCAAGTCCACCGGGAAATGCAGCCGCTTCAGAACTTTCGCCACGCCAGGCGGCACCGCCTTCCGCGAAATGTGTTCCCTCTTCACCGGCACTTCGAGCAAATTTTTCATCCCCGATTCTACCGGCATTCCTTAACGCGACAGAACCAAAGCGGCCGAAAATGATCCCTATTTTCGTCCTATATCAAATAGGCATTGAATAGATGCTAAACATGTATTTGTAGGATACCGACCGCGCGCCTAAAGTTCAGGCATCCGATGCTCCGATGGAGATGATGATGGCCAGGACAAACAGGATGCGTGCAACAGAAGACACCAATACTGCAAAACTCCGCCCTGGTACGGGCAATAACCCAGCGCGACGAGAGCGTTGCGAGAACGCGCCGGCGTCGCCGCCCCCAAATTGGGCATGGGCTCAGGTCAACAGTCACTATGACTGGATGGATTCGCATATTCCTTTGTTCGATCTGGACTAGCATGCCTCGGAATACGCAAGGCGGCAGACATTGGCGGCATATCGAACGCTTCGCGAGAGCAGGCTGCTGTTGCGTAGGGTGCTAACGCTGCCGCAACCCCTGAGTATTGTTCCACGCTGTGGATCGAGTTCATAAAACGGCGTCACTACGACGAACGAAGGCTCGTGAGCCGCGCGAGTCGCCGGTCGCCATATTGAAAGGATGCCTGGCGTTGGTCAACGCCCCTTTTCGGAAAAAAGAATAGCAATTTCCCCGGGAATAAGATTCGGGTTGGTTGTGTATACCCATTCACAAGCAGCTCATCATGCTCGCCGTCGGTGAGGCGCCCGACCAACGGGAAGCCGGAGAGCAGGGAGGTGGACGCCACGCACACCTCGTCTCGCTAGCAAGCGGATCAAAAAAGGTTGCTGGGTGCGGAATAAAGGCAGGATGCAGTTGTTTGCTGTCGTGTGGGTGGAAGGAATCGTTTAACTTTAGGAGTGCGATATGAAGATGAAATTTGCAATGGGTGTTTCGCTGATCGTGCTGGCTTCGGCTGGCGTTGTGACAAACGCATCGGCGCAGGAGAAGACCCGCGCGGAAGTCCGCCAGGAATTGATTGAGGCCGAAAACAACGGCTCGCGCCTGGTCACCGACGCTTCGTATCCCGAGGTGTCGCCGATTTTTGCGCAACAGGCGGCCCAACTGCAGCAGCGACACGAGAGCGGCACGGGCTCAAGCATGTCGGGCACGAGTGCAATGGGCACAGGCGTCGCCGGCAACGCGGGCGGCACGCAGCCTGCTTGCGTCGGTCCCATGGGCTTCTGTACGCCGTACTTTGGTAGCTAAACATGGCTCGGGCCTTTCCTCCTGTATCTGGGTTAGTCCCCCGTGCCTTCTCAAGAGGGACAGCCCAACAAACACGCTTCCGCCAACGCGTGGCCGAGGGTGACGTCCTTTGTGCTGCCGGTGTTCCACGTTCAGCCCCAAGTCCTTGTTTGCCGCCGCGTAGCTCTTGAACTTGTCGGTAACCAGCGCACGCGGCGGGCGCCCGTGTTGTTTGAGTAGCTTACGCATCAGGCGCCTGGCCGCATGCCTATCGCGCCGGGCCTTGCACCAGTACGTCGAGCACCGCACCGTACTGGTCCACCGCGCGCCACATCCAGTGCTTCTTTCCGTTGATGGTGACCACCACCTCGTCGAGGTGCCACTTGTCACCCCGGGCCAGCGCGGTAGAGCGGATACGCCGGGCGATTACCTAGGCCGAACTTCACCGACCAACGTCGCACCGTTTCGTAGGTCAGATCGACGCCGCGCGGGGCCAGCATCTCCTCGACCATGCGCAGGCTCAGCGGAAAACGGTAATACAACCACACCGCGTAGTTGATCACGTCGGGCGGGAACCGGTAGCCAGCGTAGGAGATAGCGTCGTTGGCAGGCGCGTTGTGTTGGCGATCAGTTCGTTTCATCCCCCGAATTGTCGCTGCATTTCCGGCAACATGCCAGCAACGTGACAATACCCAACGCCGCGTTTACCGGCGCGCACAAAATGACAGAGTCCCGGTAGGCGACGCGAGCGCCTTTTCGGATGATCCCAAACTCCGCCGCGACGATAATCCAATCCGCCTAATCATGGAGAGGTTCGAGAAGGCACTCTCGTTGGTCGAGGAACTCGACAAGGCAATCGGTTCCCATTTCGCATCCGCTTCTCCCGTGACAGGCGCGTAGGCTACGAGGTCGCTGTATCACGGCGCGAGTCACGTTGCACGCTATGGCTTGCTCTTGTCTTGAGGACCTTGGCTATTGATGAAGCATTTGCAGGGGCCATATTTTGGGTCATCCGCCGGCGGTAAATGCGAAGCCTATTGTGCTGGCGGTTCCAGGTCCGCGGCCGAGAGCGTTACGCGCGCCGTTTCCAGGCAGGGTTTTGTGGTCCACCGCCCGCAAAAGGCGGCTTTTCCCGAGATCGAAGGCGAGCAATAACTGCTTGACGGTCGTGTTGGCGGCGCTGAACTGTTCGCACATCACGTGCAACGTGATCGCGAATGTGCAGTAGCCCCAACCGAACCCGTAGACCGAAAACCAGATGGCGGAGTCGCCGGGCAGGATTGGCGCCGTCGTTCATGGCGGCAGTTGATCGCCGGTATCGACCGGGCCACCGATATGATCGGGAGTCGATTTTTACACGTTAACGTATAGCGTGGCGTTGTTCGCCATACCGACAAATAGTCTGCAGCTTGTGATCCGATCGATCGTCATCCCAGGCAATGCAGGTCCGTAAGGACGCCATGGAAGAATCGCGGATCGACGAGGGATGTCACGCAGAGGGCGCTCTCCGACGACTGGCTGCGGGATTCGACAGCGATCGTTGCCGGTAGCGTGCCAGTCTCCAGGCGCGTGTGTCTCGCACAGGCGAAGAACATGTAGTCCGGGTTGCCGCATCCCGGATGGTTCGCTCTGGGCTTTCCCCCTGTTTGTTAGACGAATCATCGCAGGGAAGGCTCTTTTGGTCACCTGAAGCCGCGAAGCTGTGGATGGAAAAGCGAAAATCATCCGCAGTCAACAACCTTCGGGGTCGTCGGAGGGGGCTTGCTGCCCGACCCGCCATGAGCCGTGCGCGCTGGGCTAGCCGGCGCCCCGTGCAGTCGCGACGCGCGCCGAGCCGAAGCGGCTGGAGGGGCCCTGCCTGAGTACGTCACCCGGTGGGGGCATGCTGTGCTTTGCGCTGTCGATCAGGCATTCAGGATTTGTTGCAGATCGTTGAGCCGTGAGTTCATTTCCGGGTCTTGCGGCTTCTCGAAAACATTGCAGAACGCCTGAGTTGCAGCTTGCGCGCTATTGGTGCTTTTGACGGCTTCGATCGCACCCGATTGCGTCGTCTGCAACTCCTGCTTGAGGTACCCGTAGTTGGCTGCCTGGCTCGATGGGTCGAGGCCAGTTGTTCTTGCGTAGTCCTCCTCGCGTTGCTTGCGAGCACCGCCCCATTGCGCAATGCCATAGCCGTTCGCATCGTTGTCGGCATTGTTCGCGCTCGGCTCGCCAATCGCTCCACCCTGATTGATACCCGAGTTCATGCCGCCGCTCTCGTGCCACAGGTTGGCTACGATGCCGGAGGCCTGGTCTTTGGTCAGGTGGAAGTCGTGCATGAGATTGGATACGTAAGCGTGCGCGGTCTGCTTGCTCTGTTCTGACGTCAGCGCCGCTGTTTGCGGTGCCGTGCTAAGCGGAACTGCCGAACCCGTATTGGGCGACATTTCCGACCCGTTGGTATGGGCGTTGGAGGAGGCGCGAGGCGTATAGCCGCCACTATTCACATTCCTGTCGAACTGTTGGATGACCTGTTGTGTCAACTGCTCCATTTGGGCCAGTTGATCGTTGATAGCTTGAAAAAACCCCCTGATAGTCGGGCCATTTGTTTGCGATGGCTGTGGGTGGCCAGTGGCGGTGTAGTCATCAGGCGCATTGCAGATCATTCGGTTGGGTATCGGGTACATGAAAAAAGGATCATCCAATGTTGCAGACGATACGGATAATAGATCACCCGCGCGATGCTGCTGTCCTGAGAGCGAGATCATGACGTCGCAGGCGAAGCGTCGACTCGTTATGAAGTTTGTACGCCATGCTTCAGTGTGCGAATGGTCGGCCGACGGCCGACATACGCCACAGGCCAATCTGGATTCATGGCTTATCCACTACCTCATCCTAAACAGGATCAGAGACTACGCAGCCACGTTCATCGCAACGCACAGGCGCGCATCCTGATGCAAGAAAACGAAGCTTTCACAGTCATTTACGACACAACGACAAGGGTTACAAACGTCCTGTCCGGGTTACAAGCTTTGACTGGTCACCTCCATGTCGATCCGGGTTTAATACGTCTGAGCCGGCCTTATCCCCCACGCCGGTCTCTTAATCTAATGGAGTCATTTATGAAAAAGACCTTTGTTTTCGTCGCTCTGGCGGTCGCAAATTTCCTGATCTTTAACACGCAGACCGCTATTGCGGCAGGGCATCATTTCGCCCGTTGAGCGAGTGCGGGCTGCTTGTGCGAGGCCCGCATGCAAGAGTGTAAGCGCCCCGGCGAGTGGTCTCGCGCCGGACGCTGCCATCTGTTCCACGTACGAGAAAGCCAGATGTCTTTCAACTGGTTGCTAGTTTTTCTCGGTCATCGAATTTGTCTGTGAGCCGCGCCGGTACTGGATTGGTAATCGGCGAAGGCAGATCGGTTAGAGTCCATATTTCTGGACTCAGCGAGTGACGGGTAACCCATGCTGGCAAGCGATTCCGACGAAATTGAGCGAGGCGCAGTTTGAGCAATTTGTCTTGCCCAACCTGAGTCGTGGCCGACGCGGACCGCCACCGACGCTGTCGTTGCACAAAATCTTCAACGACATCCTGAAGGCGCTCTACATGGGGTGTCAGTGGATGATGCTGCCGATCGAAAGCAATGACAAAGGCCGCCCCGAAATCCACCCCACGCGGATCTACCGGAGGATGCGGCGCTGGCAGGCCGATGGCAGCATCGATCGGATCTTTTCGGGCACGGTACATCAGCTTCATCAGGACCAGCTTCTCGACCTTTCAGTCCTCCACGGCGACGGCACGACGACTGCGGCCAAGAAAGGCGGCGACAACCTGGGCTACAGCGGGCACAAGCATCTCAAGGGCTGCAAGGTCGTCGCCTTCTGCGATCGCGACTGCAACATCATCGCGCCGTTCGTGACGGCGCCGGGCAACCGCAACGAATCGCCTCTGCTGCGCGACGCGCTGCCCGGACTCACCGGCATGGCCCGCGCCATTGACGCGGACCTGCAGGGTTCAACCGTCAGTCTGGATGGCGTCTACGATTGCCGGGTCAACCGCAAGGCGATCTTCAATCGCGGCATGACCCCGAACATCCCGGAGAACCCGCGTGGGCGCCAAGCGCCGAAGCGCGGTCGCAAGCAGCGCTTTGATCCGGCGATCTTCGAGGAGCGCTTCAGGACCATCGAACGCGTCTTTGCCTGGGAAGACAGGTTCCGCCGTCTGCTGCTGCGCTTCGAACGCATCAGTGACGTGCACTACGCGTTAAAGACGCTCGCCTATACGATGATCAATCTGCGGCACTACTGCCGAAACTGATCTCACGCCCAGGCCTTGCGTAACATCGTCGGCGCTTTGACCAGCGTCGCGATCGTGCTCGACCTCCTGATACCTTCATCTTCGCATACCGAAACATATCGTCGCATCTACAGCATGCCGTACCCGACATCGATTTGCGCATCGGGTTGGTTTGTTCGACCCCTCTGTACGAAATGAGCTTCGAAACTAGCAACCAGTTGACCGTTACAACGCAGCCAGGCCGCACGGAAAGCCGGGCGAGCTGAAAAGCGGAAGACACGTGCCTCCTCTACACCGTGGCCGATTTCCATCGCGCGCTATAACCAGGTGCCGACTCCGAGACCGGACGCAGACAGTGCATCGCGGCCGGATCGACAGGCGTCGCCGCATCGAGTTGCTGCGGCCGCAGACGATACGCGTGCTTTGAAGTTGTTCCCCGTGCCAGAGCCAGAATGCGCAATACGCCGCTGATCCCACTGCGCTCCCGGCAACAAAGCGCTGCTCAAGCGGCGTGAGCCGAGTATTGCGGCAGGCCCGAAGCTTCGCTCTGCATGGAGTTGGGACTTCGAAAAATGTTCGCGCATATTGCACGCTCATCCAGTCGACGCCTGGGCCGGCGCTGACATATAGGCGATCGCCGATCGGCAACGTGCCGGTCGCGTTCAGGTTGCCGACCAGACCCTCGTGCTGTCTCCGATGTCCTATGCCGCAAACGCGGCCACCGAAAATGCCGACAGCGTGTACTGTGCAAACAGCTTCGCGCGCGGTGTCATCCACGCGTCGCCCATGCCCTTCAGTCGCGCATCGTCCCGTTGCGGGCGTTCGTTCAAGTCATACTGCAGAGCAAGGCCTGCACTCCAATGAGAATCGTTGACGACGTACACGCCCAACGGTTCGTCATCCTTGATAAAAAAGCGATTCCTGTACTCGATATCGAACGCCGGCCACGGCTCTGCACACGGCGCGTATCGGCGCCCGGATAACGCGGCTGCAACAGAGCCGTTGCCCCCACCGCGATTTTCCAGTCGGAATTGACCACTGAGTCGGTGCGCGGCATGGCGCGCATGGATGGCATTGCCGGCATATCCCCCATCGTGGCAGCCAACGCGTCATGACAGCTTGCGCCTAGAAGCGCGACCGAGATAGAACAAATTGAAACGTGGAAGACAGGTTATGGCGCATAACATACACTCGAACAAGACGGGTGAGAAAAAACGCAGGGGTGCAGCAGTGTCCGCTCATGCGATCATGTACGAAAACGAAGCTTATTGCACCCGGCGCGCTTATGGCGCGAATGACCGGGCATTGTTGAGCATTGTTGATATTTGATAAAAAACGGTTCGCCCCACTCTTCTACGCTTCGCTTCCTTGCGTGAAACACCCTCCGCTTCACGCTATCCTGTAACGACTCTCCACTCCGATCATGCAAGAGCAATGAAGCGCCTATGCATCGTCGTCGCGCTCGCATGCATGGGCGCGGCAGGCACTACGCACGCTGAATGTTTCGCGGATGCCGCGGCCTATCAGCATGTCAATCCGCAAATCCTGCGCGCGATCGCATGGCAGGAGTCGCACTTCCATCCTGACGCGACCCACCGGAATGCCAACGGATCGATCGACTACGGAATGATGCAGATCAATTCCATTCACCTGCATCGGCTGGCGCAATACGGAATCTCGTCGACGCAGCTAATGGACCCTTGCGCAAGCGTGTATATCGCCGCGTGGCATTTGCGGCAAAAGATGCTCAAATACGGAAACACGTGGGAAGCGGTCGGCTCATATCACTCGGAGACACCCTCCGAGCGTGATGACTACGCGCGCAGGATCCGCACGATAGTCGAGCGTCGGCAGTAACGCCGGATGCCGCCGCGAATCGCCTCAGGGGCGCTGTCAACTTGGCGGTGGTGAGACGGCGCAGTGCCAAAGAGGTAGATTGCTCAGAAAGCGGTCGACGGATTTTGGCTGAGCTCGGTGAACGCATGCCACGCAGCGAATCGGGCGGCGAGTTGTTTGCGATAAAGAGAGGCGCGCAGCAGATGTCGTTTGAGAGCAAAGTGCTGCCGAATCAGACCGAAGCTCGACAGAAAAGCATGCGTTCGCTTCGGGTCGCGGAACTCGCGCATGCGTCGATCGCATTCACGGGTAGGTTGATGACTATTCTCAGCCCGGTTATTCACCCGCGCAGCAGCCTTGACGAACACGTGTTTGACGCCGGCCAGCTCGGGGATCTCGGCCTTCGCGGCCGGATAGCTTCGTAATTGATCTGTGACGATCTTGCGCGGCACAGGGCATGACCGAAGCACGTGCTTGAAGACGCGTTTCGCAGCGGTTTTGTCCCGCCGTTTCTGCAACAGAATGTCGAGTTCGGCACCATGCTCGTCAACCGCTCGCCACAGCAGATGAGGCTCACCGCGCAGCGTCATGAACATCTCATCGAGATGCCAGGTGCTGCCGGGCTTGCGACGCGCGGCCTTGACGCGATGCGCGAAGCGAGCGCCAAACTTATCGCACCAGCGTCGCACGGTTTCATGGCTCACCACCACGCCGCGTTCGAACAACAACTCCTGAATATCGCGCAGGCTCAGTTGAAAGCGGAAGGCAGTATGACTTTGCGCGAGGCAGGGGCTGGCCCCGTCGTGGGGAAACTGAACGCGGGTTAGCATTGCTGTCAGAGCCGCACGGGCGTGGACTGGGCCGCGCCCCGGCGATTTCCTCCACGGAGGCCAGCATGCGAAACGATAGCACGGTATACGTTGGACTGGATCTTCACAAGGAGTCGGTCACGGTCGCCTACGCGATCGACGCGGGCGAGGTCGAAATGCTGGGCAAGACCGGTACGACCGGGGCCGACATCGATCGCCTGTGCACGCGCCTGCAGTCCAAGGCGCCGCACGTACGCGTCGTGTACGAGGCAGGTCCATGTGGTTACGGGCTGTACCGTCAGCTCGTCCAGAAGGGCCTCGACTGCATGGTCTGCGCACCTTCACTGATCCCGCGTAAGCCGGGCGAGCGCGTAAAGACCGACCGGCGTGATGCCATCAAGCTGGCGCGCTCGCTGCGCGCCGACGACCTGTCGGCCGTGTACGTGCCCGGCATTGAAGACGAGGCATTCCGGGATCTCGCCCGCGCGTGGGCGGCTGCCCGCGAGGATCTGCGGCATGCACGGCATCGACTGAAATCGTTCCTGCTCGCGCATGGCGTTCGCTATACCGGCGGCGCAAACTGGGGCGAGGCGCACCGTCGCTGGCTGGGCCGCTGTTCGTTTCCCAGTGCCTGGCAGCATCTTGCCTTTGACGAACACCGACGCACGATCGAGGACCGGCTTGCGCAGTGCGCCCGTCTCGAAACAGCCCTGCGCGAAGCGGTGATCTCCTGGCGCTTCTATCCGGTAGTGCTGGCCCTGCAGGCCATGCGGGGCGTCCAGTTCGTTACCGCCGTCGGGATAGTTTCAGAAGTGGGCGACCTGTCCCGCTTCGAACACCCGCGTCAGCTGATGGCCTGGCTCGGCGTAACGCCATCCGAGCATTCATCGGGAGGCAAACGCCGGCAGGGCAGCATTACCAAAACCGGCAACAGCTACGCCCGAAGGCTGCTGGTCGAAGCGGCCTGGCAAGCAGCCCGCCACGCCGCGACCTGTTCCGGATAAAGACCTTTGCGGCGACAATACCCGGCCAGCTCCGCTGCATTGAGCGGCGCGGCTTCCAGCACTACCGCAAACTTGTCTTCCGAAGACCAACCTTCGGGATTCTTCCCATCGCCCGGCACTGCAACTCCTTGTCCCTTGGCCTGCCGGCGCCACGTGTACAACGTCTGTTCTGTAATACCCGTTTCTCTGGCCAGCGCCGAAACCAGCGCATTTTCGGGCGGCATCATGCGGCGCACCAGCGCTTCTTTTCTTTCTGCTGAGTAGGGCTTCATTCATTCCGATTTTACCGCCCCCGGACCATGTCTATAAGAATCAGATAACACGACAACTATTCTGACGCCGGGGGCCGTCGAGACTTACTGCTGCGCCGCCCTCAGGAAATTCATGCGTCGATGCAACAACCTGAAAACCAATGTCGTGATTGACATGCAAAGTCATATCAATACCAGCGCACCGCGCAACTGATGACTGCAGCCGGAAAGCGGTGACCGTGATAGAGGGATTTCGATTTCATCATCGTGCCATCTTACGCGGGCACCTCGGCAATGTGACAGCGCCCCGATGGTCCTGCTCGACGACGTTGTTCAGATACTTGGCCTGAGGAATCTTGATTGACGCATCGCGTTCGGCGTTGATCGCATGCAAGCCCATTCCGGTCGTACGCGCCTTGCCAGTTGAAGAAATTCGACTGTGCGCTTTCGAGGGAGTCGAACAGGCGGACGATCACTTTAACGTTGCAGCACCCGCTTTACAGGTCAATTCGTCCTGTGACGATGCACCTCCGGAGCAACCAATCGCCCCAACCACCTTGCCTTTTTCGATCAGTGGGATGCCCCCCCGCGAAGCAATGACCCCGTCGAGGGTCAAGAGATAGTTGAAACCATCACTTTGGATCCCGCTTTCGAAGGATTTGGTCTCGCGCCGGAACGTCGCAGAAGCACGAGCTTTGTGTTGAGATATCTCAATAGACGCCAACTGCGCGCCGTCCATACGTTGGAATGCCACCAGGTTGCCCCCGGAGTCCACGACGGCGACATTCATTTTCCAGTCATGACGCGCTGCTTCGGCCACCGCAGCTGCGATCGCGCCTTTGGCGCGCTCAACCGATATCGGAGCACCATACGGAACATCGAAGGGTATCTTTTCAGGTACGACATCGAGGGGGTTGGATGTAGAGGCCGGTTGGGCCTCCGCGGTTCCGAAAACACATAGCGCGATACTCAGAAGCACGAGTGCAGAAGCTTGTTTGTGATACATACAGTCAATCTCCGTCGCGTAAACATGGCCCGTAATAGGCGTTTAGAATATAGAAGCGCAGAAGACATACCTGGAGTGTCCTCCGCTTGACCTTAGGGAAACGCTGATTAATGAACTGTCGGATCGGCTTGCAGATCAAGACGCGTCAAATTTTCTGGATAACGAATCGAATCGACGCTCATTTCGGTGAATTTGGCTCGCAAACGAGCCCCTCTTCTCTCATTTTTCATACGCATGACGGATTGCTCCCATGAACCGATCGCAACAGATTTCGCGCAGTCACCAGATTCGCCAGAGCGAACAAGCTGAACAGTTGCGCCGTGTTCTTGGCCAAGCCCTTGTATCGGGTTTTGCGATGGTGAAACAGGTTCTTGACGATATGGAACGGATGCTCAACGCGCGAACGGATTTGCGCCTTGGTTCGCTCAAGCGCAGTCACCAGGTCCTTCAGCGGCCCGTCCTGCATCGCCTTGATCTTTCCGCGCTTGGCAGCGACGTGCCAATTTACTGCCTTGCCTTTCATTTCATCACGCTTGTCTACACCAATGTAGCCTGCGTCGGCGAACGCTTCCTCTTCATGGCCGTGCAGCAGCAAATGGGCTTGCGACACATCCGACACGTTGGCCGCCGTGCCAACCACACTGTGGACCAAGCCCGAATCGGCGTCCACGCCAACGTGGGCTTTCATCCCAAAGTGCCATTCGTTTCCCTTCTTCGTTTGATGCATCTCCGGGTCACGGCTCTTCCCGGCGTTCCTGGTCGACGGTGGCGCTTCGATGATCGTCGCATCAACCAGCGTGCCTTCCTTCATCATCAGTCCACGCTCACACAGCGAGATACCGATCTCGTCGAACAGCTTCCGTGTCAGTTCGTGCTCGATCAACAGGCGCCGGAATTTCAGCAGCGTGGTCGCATCCGGAACGTTCTCGACTGCCAGATCGATGCCGGCGAAGGCGCGCAGCGCAATGCTGTCATACAGCGCGTCTTCCAGCCCTTCGTCCGACAGCCCGTACCACTGTTGCAGGAAATAGATCCGCAGCATTCGCTCCAAGCCAATCGGCGGACGGCCTCGCGTGCCCTTCGGGTAATGCGGTTCGATTGCAGACAGCAAACGCTGCCACGGCACAATCTGCTCCATCTCCGCCAGGAAGCGTTGGCGCCTCGTCACGCGCTTCTTGCCTGCAATTTCCGCTTCCGCGAAGCCGATCTGCCTCTTCATCCTCGTGAGTCCGTTCTGTGAGCTGCCTTCTATAACGTCTTCGGCTACGTGAGCGATGACCGCCGAGCTCCATTAATCAGCGTTTCCTTAGCCGTCGTGAAAGACGGATCAAGTAGATGGGCAAGCCCAATGACAGAAGATGCAGTTCGGGTCCATAAAGACTTAGATCGTCGATTTGACGTTTTTGCCCGAAGCACCCTCGACGATCGCCGGCGCATTCTCGAACGTCGCGGCAGCTGCCGCAGGCGGGTAGGTTGGCGCCGGCTGCTCCGCCGCCACGGCAAAACCAGACAACACAACCGCAAATGCAGCAACGACAAGTCATACAGGTTTTAACATCAAGCGCTCCCATTCGATACAAGACGAACTGTATAACTGCGGATCTGAGTCGATTGGCAGCGATCTTGGCGTTGACGTCGAACGACCGCAACTGGCCCAGCGTGTGTCAAAACGCACGTTGAACACCTATCATTGAGACGCCACGTCAAGGGGTGCTTTAACGCGTCCCTTTCGGCGTGCGCTGCTCCTGCTGGGCTGCGAGGTAAGAGCGTAGGCGTTGCTTGAGCCCCGGGACGGCCGCCGAGCGGACTAGACGGGCCATATCCTCGTCGCGCGATCCGCCATCGAGTGCCTCATATAACCGCTTGCGACTCTCCTGCGGCAGGCTCCCCGCTGTGGCTTTGGCTTCATCGAGCACGCAGGCCCAATCGTCCTGAGATACGACGCTGCGCACAAAGCCGAGATCCCGGCCTTGCGCCGCGGAGAAAGTGCGCAACCCCTCGAGGATGTCGCGCGCGTTGTCCGTGCCGACGATACTCGCGAAGCGTCGCGTGCCAAGGGCCAGACCGAAGACGAGTCCTGGCATGCGGAACGTCGCTGTATCGTCCGCCACGCGCCAGCGGCACGCCGCGAAGAGATCGACGCCGGCGCCGAAGTTGTGCCCGTGGCCAAACGCGACTGTCAGGCACGTCGAGTGGGCGATGGACTGAAGCAGCGTCTCGATGCGCACGAGGCGCTGCAGCAGGTCGCCGTCGCTCTGCGCTTCAAGGTCGCCTAAGTCGAAGCCCGCGCTAAAGTTGCGCCCCGCGCCGCGGAATGCCAGTACGCGTGTTCCCGCGTCCTCAGCCTCTGCGACAGCCTCGATCAGTTCTTCGATCAGAGCGCCGGACAGGGCATTTGCCGCTTGCGGCCGGTCTAGCACTACTGTCCAGCTGGCTGGCGTACGGTCGATGGTCAATGCTTTCATTCGATATCGATGCTGGAACGGTAAAGCGCAATCAGAGGGGAGGTTTCAGGCGCTTCAGCCCGGAGGCCATAGCGGCTGTGTTTCCCTATCGGCCCGGAGATGGCGGGAGCAGATCGGCGGGGATTCAGCATGGAGCGTCTCCAGTCGGCGGTTCAGGTATGGCTGGCGGTATTGGCGTAGCCGGACACGAATTCCTTGACGGCTGCGCTGTCAGGGTCGTACACATGGCGGCGCACGCGCCCGATGTCCGCACCGTAGCAATGAATGCTGATCGACACCCGGTCCTCGTAGGCGTTGCTCACCTGGTGGATGTCACCAATGCCGGGTCCCACCGCTTCGACGTCGCCGGGTTCGAGGCGCGCCTCGGTACCGCGAAGCAGATGTCCGTTCTGAAAATCGTAGGAGAGGGTGCGCTCCGCGCCTCGCAGCATCCCAATGACGCCCCACACGGTGTGGTCGTGCACGGGCGCGTGCTGGCCGGGTCCCCAGACGAAGCTGACCACCACGAAGCGCTCATCGGGATCCCGGTACAACAGGTATTGCCGGTAGTGCGACGGATGCGGCTGAGCCATCTCGTCGCTTAACCAGTCGTCGGCGCCTACCAGTGCCTTCATCAGCTCCCGCGCGCCCTCGATAAGCGTCGGGTCGTCGCCCCCACGGGTCGTCAATGCGGTCATCTGGTCGGTAAACCGCTTCAGCTTGCCGGTCTCATTCATCTGCGGTATCCCATTGTGCGTAACGCTCGAGAATCTCGCCGGTGTGCTGGCCAAGCGCCGGAGGCGGAGCGTCGATGGATTGCCCATGGCCGTTCAGCCGGAGTGGCGATCCAAAGGTCCTCGTTATGGCGCCGTTGGGCAACTGCAACGGATGAATCCATTCCATGTGTGCCACTTGAGGATCGGCTAGAGCCGACTCATAGTCATTGATCGGCGCATACGGCACTCCGGCCTCGGCGAATACCGCAAGCCAGTGCGCAACGTCCGCCTGCCGGAAGTGGGCCTCGAGGATCTCCTTCAAGGCGGCCTGGTTCACCGCCCGGTTGCGCGTGTCGCTGAAGCGCGGGTCGTCGGCCAGCTCGCGCATGTCGACAACGGCCAGCACCTTCAGCCAGAGCTGCTGGTTGCCAGCGGCGATCGCAAAGTAGCCGTCCGCGGCCCGGAACGCCTGGTACGGGGCGTTGCGCGGGTGGGCCGAGCCGAGCTTGCGTGGATTGCGACCGGTGCCGAAGAGTTCGCTCGTCTGCAGCGCCGCGATCGCAAGCGTGCAGCCGAACATCGGCACGTCGATGTGCACGCCAGGATCACCGGCACGCACGGCGGTGAGCGCGGCAGCGATCGAATAGGCCGCGTACAGACCCGAGGCAAAGTCGGAGATCGGCACACCGCATTTCACCGGAGCCCCTCCTTCCTCGCCGGTGACGCTCATTACGCCGGCCGCTGCCTGAATTGTCAGGTCAAAACCGCCTTCTTTGGCGCGCGGTCCGGTCTGACCATAGGCGGAGATCGAGCAATAGACCAACGAAGGCTTGAGCTGCGACAGGGCTGCGTAGCACAGGCCCAGCCGATCCATCACGCCGGGCCGGTTGTTCTCGACGACCACGTCGCAATCGAGCGCCAGCCGACGCGCGGTCTCTGCGGCTGCAGGGTCTTTTAGGTCAAGCACGACTGACTTCTTGTTGCGGTTCAGCGAAGCGAAGTTCTCGCTATAGCCGTCAGTAATAGGCGGCCACTGGCGTAGCGCATCGCCGCCTGGCGGCTCGATCTTGACGACCTCGGCACCCATGTCGGCGAGCAGCATCGCGCAGAATGGACCGGCCGCGGTGGAACAGAACTCCGCGACCCGGATGCCACGAAGGGGCTTGCGTGCGGCCTTCTCCGACGGGGACGGGCCCGCAGGTTGATGAGGTTGTCGAACGTCCATGCCTTGCTCCGGGTTGTGTTCGGAAGTACTGTAAGGCCATTCTCAAATGCGGTACAAATGTTCTATACTTGAGAACATGAACAACACCCTCCTGAAAGGCCTCGCGGTCCTCGAACTACTGTCCCGCTCCGACCATCCGCTCAATCTGACGGAGATCGCTGCACAACTCGGCATCGTGAAAAGCAACGCCCACCGGCTGTTGCAGGCGCTCACCGAAACTCGCTACGTGATCCGCCATGAGGACACGGGCAGGTATGTGGCGTCGATCAAGCTCTGGGAACTCGGCTCGGCCGTACTCTCGAAGCTCGATCTGCGGCGCTGTGCCGAACGGCAGATGGATACGATGCTCGAGCAGACCGGCGAAAGCGTGCACCTGTCCGTCCTTGACCGTGGCGAAGTGGTGTACGTCCATAAAGTCGAAAGTCTGCAGCCCGTGCGCGCCTACACGCAGATCGGCGGCCGCGCACCGGCCTACTGCGTCGCGACTGGGAAGGCGCAGCTCGCGTATCGGGGCGAATCCGTGCTGGTGGAAATGGGCCGCCACCTCGAGGCGTTCACGCCGCACACGGTCACCGACTCAGCGCAGTTCCTGAAGGAGATGAAAAAAATTCGCACCTTGGGGTATGCCGCTAACCGGGGCGAATGGCGCGAGGGTGTGTGGGGCATCGCAGTGCCGATCATGGACGGGCGCGGTGCGGCGATCGCGGCGGTGGGAATTTCCGGACCGGCTGAGCGGATCCGCAAGTTGAACGTCCGGGAATGCGCCGAGCTGTTGATCACGGCCGCCTCGGACATTTCACTGTCGTTGGGCGGGAACCCGCAATTTGGCGCGCTCGCCCGGCTTGGGCTTGGCGATCGGTAACGACGTCGCGGCGGCCGTCCGGGACGAGATTGGCGCCGCTCTTATCGATCGTCACCGTCTCCGGGACACCGTTTTGATCGATGGTCTTCTCGACGTAACGCCCGGCGGCCACCTTGTCCCGCTTGGCTCGCAACAGAAAGTCAACCGTATCGCCCGCTTTATCAACGGCCCGGTACAAGTACTTCGATTCACCGTTGACCTTGGCGTAGGGGTGAGGAGACCCAGGGAATTGCGCCCCGAGTCTCTCGCAGAACCGTGCGTAAACCTCTCGATTTACACGGCTCCCGTTATCCAACCTGTCCCCCCTGATACTGCCAGTGCGCGAACTCTCGCGGGTACGCCTTCTTCATCTTGCGCAACCACTCTTCACTGCACCGTTTGTGCCGTCGCAGTGTTTTGTACTTGCGCCGAACCCAGCGCACGAGCTTTCGGTCGAGATACCGACTCAACTCATGCATGGCTGTCCGATAGAAAGCCCCGTAGTAGTTCCACCAGCCACATATCGTGGGATTATATTGCTGGGCGAGTTCGAACAGTGACTTCGACCTTTGGCGCTGCAACCGCCACCCCCGCGCCACCTGTCTCATCCGTTTCAGGGCGTCAGGACTGACGCCAGGTACAAAGCTGGTCGAGACCCGCCCGTGCCTGGTCAACACCCTTCTCGGACGAAACTGAAAGCCCAGAAATGTGAAGGTCACATTCGGGTAGGTTTGGGTGCGACTTCTGTCCTTGCAATACACGATCTTTGACTTTTCAGGATGCATCGTCAACCCACACTCCGCCAGCCGCGAGGCAATGGCGTGCATGACCTCTTGCGCCTGCTCCTGGCTGCGGCAATGGACTGCCGCATCATCGGCATAGCGTGCAAAGGGACATTTCGGGAAGTGACGCTGCATCCAGGCGTCAAACGCATAGTGCATGAACAGATTCATCCGGATCGGACTGACCACTCCCCCCTTGCGGGGGTACCGCGATCCCGCTGCAAGCGGGTACCCTGTGCAGTTTCGAATGGTGCAGTCAGCCACCGCTCGATGTACATCAGGATCCAATCCTCTTTGATGTGCTTGCGTACCGCCTTTAGCAAGAGGCCATGATCGATTTGATCGAAAGCCGCCTTGATATCAAACTCCACCAGCCAGTCGTACTTCCAGCACCGTTGTCGGGTCATGGCGACCGCCTGTTTGGCCGATTTCCCAGGCCGGTATCCATACGAATCTGCATGGAATAGAGGGTCGAGAATCGGTTCAATGAGGAGCTTGACGGCGGTCTGTCCCACACGGTCACTCACGGTGGGCACGCCCAACTTACGAATACCGCCCGATGCCTTTGGAATCTCCACTTGCTTGACCGCCGGCGGGAAGTACGACCCCGACGACATTCGGTTCCATAGCTTGTACAGATTCTTCGACAGGTCCTGTTCGAACATCGCGATGGTTTCATCATCGATGCCGGCAGCACCTCGGTTGGCCTTCACTCGCTGGTACGCCTCCCAGATCGTTCGCTTAGCAATGTCATAAGGTTTCGTTGATGTCATGTCACTCCTCCCCGACAAGCGGGTTGGTGACCTTCGTCAGCCGGATAACGCTGCCCCTTCGCTCCACCCTCATTACCCCCCGGCGGCATAGTAGTTGTCGCCTCTGAATTTCATTATTAAGAAGAGTCAGAGGTGCAAGTTGAAGGCGAAACAAGACACCACTGCACAGGCAGGACCAGAGCGGCAGGAATCGAACGTGACGGAACTCGCTCGCGCCAAGGCCTAGCCCGTGCCGGATACCTAAGCTGAAAAGGACAGACATGAAGCTCCGCACGTTGTTCGGATGGGCCGCAATCGCGGTGTCTACGGCAATGCCACTGACAGTCGTGAACATGGTTGCCGCGTATGTCGGCAACTCCGTGGCTATGGTGACGTTTTCGAGCAATGCAAATGAAGTCCGGCGGCTGTCCGATTTCTAGGCGATGTCCGAAGCCTCCCGCCTGATACAGCGTCGACGCTGTTAGCCCGGCACGGCATGGTGTCCGCTGAGAGCCTGCAGCAAAGGCTAGGTGTTGCGCAGTCGAACCTCTTGCAGGCACAGGACGATCTGAAGAAAACCGGACAGCGTGTCTGGCGTAACTCCGCAGTGGGATTTCTCTGCGTCGCGATTGCGAGCTGGGCCACGCTTGCGCTGGCGACGGTATGGCCGCGCAGGCGCTGGTCAAGCAACGCTGTGGCGATCTGAAGAATGGAGGCGCGATCGGACTTCGACCACCGTGCGCGCGACTGGGCATCCGCCGCGCAGGAAGCGGCGTTCGATGTCTGTGCTTCTGCATGACCTGTGACGGGCGGGTTCGTGAACCGGCAGGCGATGCGAGACGGCACGCCCCATCGCAGCCGTTTCGCGATGTCCGAGAAGCTTTTGCAGCAGCTTGCGTTTGCCAGCGCGCAAATGAGCGGTACAGGGTCTATACTGACCTCGTCTCCTCCATGTCTCCTCTGATATGGATTCAAGCCCGCCGCGTGCGGGCTTTTTTTCGTGCGCCCACAGCATTGACCGAAGTTCTGCCAAAGGTTGGGACCGGCCGTGACCGGCCCACTCCTGCCGTTCGCCGGTGCGCTCAAACGGTCATTCGAATGTCGGCTCGACTCACATAGCAGACCATTGGCCGCCAATTACGCTCGTCGCTTCATCGACGCAGGGTGCTTCGGTCTGCGAGCGAAATAACAACTCAAACATGTTCGTGGTTGCGAACGACCCCTTCTTGCCAGGTTCGCATGGTTGACGTTTTTTTCGCCCCGTAAGAAGCCGCACGCAAGACACTGCGATATAAGTGAGCCTTGCCCCACCGTCACCAAAGGATTGCTTGAATGCAGCTTCCAGTTGTTCCCTCAGGCACGCCCGGATCGAGCCCGTCGGCCGGTCCGGCGCCCAAACCGGGCGACCGATCGACCAGCGGCCCCTCGGGTAGTCGCGACGTACGGTGCAATTCGGGGGTGTTGTCGAATCTGCCACCTGTCGGTTCCTCCACGACCAAAAACGCGCCTCCCGTCGCAATGCTGGCGTCCATGCCGACTGCCTTGCCAGGTCGGCCAGAACGTCTTGGCCTAAGTAACTTACCCCCCGAACTGCTTCACATGATCGCCGAACAAGTCGGCCCCGAGGGACGCAAACAGCTCGGGCAAACAAGTCGTCTGTTGAACACCGTGGCGAACGCTGAGGCCACGTCACTCCGCGGCAAAGACATCCGGGTCTTGCAAACGATTACAGAAGGGAAATATCCCCGGCTGAAAGCACTTGATCTGTCGTGCATGTCGCCGAAGTTCGGCGACAAGGGCGCGCTGGAGCTGGCCGCCGCGCTGCGCCATCCGAACTGCAAGCTCACCTCGCTTGACCTGAGAAAGGGCGAGATTGGCGACGCGGGCGCGCAGGCGCTGGCCGCCGCGCTGCACGATCCGAACTGCAAGCTTACCTCGCTTGACGTCAGCCACAACGAGATTGGCGACGCGGGCGCGCAGGCGCTGGCCGAGGCGCTGCGCGATCCGAACTGCACGCTCACCTCGCTTGCCGTCGGCCACAGCGAGATTGGCGTCGCGGGCGCGCAGGCGCTGGCCGCCGCGCTGCGCGATCCGAACTGCACGCTCACCTCGCTTGACCTGGGATGGAACAGGATTGGCAGCGCGGGCGCGCGGGACCTGGCCGCCGCGCTGCGCGATCCGAGCTGCACGCTCACCTCGCTTGACCTGGGATTGAACGCGATTCGCGACGCGGGCGCGCAGGCGCTGGCCGCCGCGCTGCGCGATCCGAACTGCGAGCTCACCTCGCTTAACCTTAGATGGAACGAGATTGGCGAGCCGGGCGCGCGGGAGCTGGCTGCCGCGCTGCGCGATCCGAACTGCAAGCTCACCTCGCTTGACCTGAGTATGAACATGATTGACGACGCGGGCGCGCGGGAGCTGGCCGCCGCGCTGCGCGATCCGAACTGCACGCTCACCTCGCTTGACCTGGGCTCGAACGAGATTGGCGAGGCGGGCGCGCAGGCGCTGGCCGCCGCGCTGCGCGATCCGAACTGCACGCTCACCTCGCTTGACCTGGGATTCAACAAGATTGGCGAATCGGGCGCGCGGGAGCTGGCCGCCGCGCTGTGCGATCCGAACTGCAAACTCACCTCGCTTAACCTGGGACGGAACGGGATTGGCGACGCGGGCGCACAGGCGCTGGCCGCCGCGCTGCACGATCGGAACTGCAAGCTCTCCTCGCTTGGCCTGGGATTGAACAAGATTGGCGGCGCGGGCGCGCGGGACCTGGCCGCCGCACTGCGCGATCCGAACTGCACGCTCACGTCGCTTGACCTGAAATTGAACGAGATTGGCGACGCGGGCGCGCAGGCGCTGGCCGCCGCGCTGCGCGATCCGAACTGCACGCTCACCTCGCTTGACCTGAGCTGGAACAAGATTGGCGACGCGGGCGCGCGGGAGCTGGCCGCCGCACTGCGCGATCCGAACTGCAAGCTCTCCTCGCTTGACCTGAGTTGGAACGGGATTGGCGACGCAGCAAAAGCGGAGTTGCGTACGTTGGCGCATACGTCGGGCCGAGCGGTCGTTGTCGATCGATGAGGAGCGACGCTATGCGGCTTGCGATCCGGATAACCGCCTGATTGCGGCGCAACCCAAGAAGAGTTGGGAAGAACCAGCATTGCGCCGCCTGCAGGCCTGTCAGGCGCGTCTGGATAAGCTACAGGCACCCATCGTCAGGCCACTGCCGCCCCTGACTTTGCCCAGCTCACCGAGGGCCTTGACGCTGCATGGAATGCGCCGGGCGTTACCATGCGCACGCGCCAGCAACTCGTGCGGGCCCTGGTTGTCAGCTGAGCAAACCATACCGGCCGTTGATTTGTTGATGGACTAACGACCGCCAAGGCCGTGCAATTGTCGACCGACAACGAAGGCACGAATGACCGTTGCGCCCTATACACGTCCATTGCCTTTGGACGACGCTGCCGCGAAGCAGGCGCACAGCCGTCAATGGGAACGGCACGATCGGACATGCTGCTTGACGCTGTCCAGCAACTCCGCTTCTGCCAAGCGAGGTGAGCTTGCAGTTCGGATTGGGCAGCGCGGTGGAATCGTCGCACCGGATTTGGGCGAGAACACGGCCGCGTGGATGTCAGACCATCTCGTTCAGTGTTTCGCCGTTTGCGTGCAATTGACTGTGTTCCACTGACGTCAGCAAGTCCAGAATCCATCTGGCCGGATAGGTCGTCAATACGCCTTTGGCGCCATGAAATTCTTTCGTCGCCCTCCACAATTCAGGAAGCGCATCTTCAAGAAATTTCCTGGTCGTGGCCAAAGCTGAGCGATCGGATTCGCTCACCCGTCCCGACCGTATATCCCGCACCAGACGAGACAGGGTTTCAACTGGTGCGGCCAGATCCCGTGTGGCTTGCAAAGACCCCTTGAATTCCCATGGCGCAAATTCTTCATTGGAACGATCGCGATTTAAGCTTTGGTCAAAGAAATATCCCAGTGCAACGTTCAGGTAACCCGAAACGAATTGAACTGCGGTGTTGTCAGCCTGCTTACCGGCCATGGCCGAGAGAACGCCGGCAGGGACCCCGGACACTGTCATCAAACCCCAAACCGACGCATCCTCCATTATTTTCAACAAATGATTTCGAATACCTCGATACGCATTTGAAATTCCGGGAGGCTCGTCAGCCCTCCTGCGCTCAGAAATTTTCCTGAACTCATCAGCAAGCTTTGTGAATGGATTATGGTGGGCTGTCCACGTAACCTGGTAAGCTGGTTTGCCCTCGGTGTGCCTGGATAATTTGAGGCATGTGCGTGCGAAGGCGACCGACGCAGCCGCAAGTGCGACCGGCATCGCCCCGGCAATCTCATCTGGAAAGGGTATGTTCGAAGCGCCTGCAAGAACACCACCATAAATGGTGCCGCACAGCGCGTCTGTCGAAATCGAAGCATACGAAGGGAATTCGGCTTCGCGCTGCGTGCTTGCCAACCCGGAATTACCCGTGGGCGATGCAGACGCGTCGGGAATGGCCTTCTCTATTTTGTAACCCAAACTTCCGCGCACGACAGAAAATAGTGTGTTGACAATGACATAGGAAACGATGCTCATCACCGCGACGTTGTACGCCTGGGACTTCCAGACATCCGAAAACGAAGTCGAATCGACCGGCCCATAGCTGTAGTTGACAGCGTTCGATACATTGCCCCATGCGACACCACCGACGACGCCATGCACCAACGTTTCCAGCAATATCGCCGTAGCCTTCTCGATGGTGGAATTTTTGGAATGAGGTTCAATAACATGAGACTCCGGAATCTGAATCGCTCCGTTTCCCGCGAGTTGGGCCGGTGAAACCCTCAGGGATGACAAGGCCGCCTGACCTGACGATGATGTGTGGGCGCCCGAAAATTGCGGGGGCGCGGAATTGCGTCTTCGTGCGGTCAAGCCGCTTAGTATCGGATCAATCTTTTCGGTTGCAATGCTGTGTCTGCGCGTGACAGGCGCAGCACAAGATGTCTTCGGAAAATTTTCTTGAGAAGCCCGGCCTCCTGAACGCCCGATTTCCTCGCCGTCTGCATGCGACTGTTCAGTATGATTCTCATAGGATGAAGATCCACAAGTTCTTATTGTCATTTCTCTCGCCATAGAAGGTGCCGACCCAACGTCGAAGTTCAGGAGATCGGCGAAACGGTACCCGGGCGCCGTCAGCCCGGTTTGTGTTTCGGGGCAGCGCGTCCCGCCGGCGTCTTTTGCTTGTCGGCGACGAATCGGCGCGTAACCTGAGTCTCGGCCTCGGCCTCAGTGCGTCCTGCAGCAGTGACCGGGTCTGTCGCAGTTTGTCCGTGGTCGCGAGATGCTGCCGCGCCTCTGCACGCAGCGCGGCCAGCTGGCCGGTGGCCGCTTCCGGCGAGGCCTGCCAGATGCTGGGCACTCCGCCCCCTACAGACGAAATGAGCCTGCATTCAGCGGCGCGGACCTGTATTCGAACACCGCGTGCTAGCATTATTTGCAACTGGCGGGATGAGATCGAAGCGCAAAATCAGCCCCGCCGCAATCGAGTCTAGCGAGGGCGCTCCAGCTCGGCAACGCCTCCGGCGTGGTCCAAGCCCTGCAGATTGTTCAAGAATTCGTCCATTCTCGATATCTCCTCCGGAGAAAAAACCGACGAACTTTCCTGACTAACGTAAGGCGGTGGCATGAGTGGCCGGTCCTCGTAGGCCGGTGGTTTTACGTCATCGTCGTAACCCGGCAATGGCTCGCGGGGACTTTGAAGAACTCGCAGGTTTTCCGTCGCATAATTGCGCCGCGGCGGCTGAAATGGTTGGGATGCCTCACCATCAGACGGTAAATTTTCGGGCCTCCTCTGCAGCCTCCCGAGCATCCCCGTCCCCGAACTCGGCTGGGCATGATTGGTCGTCGTTGACGATTCCGTGTCGCTGTCGCTGTCGCTGTTCCTGTCGCTGTCAGCCAAGAAGAAGGTGTGGGAAAGGGAACTACTTCGGATTCGATTGTCCATCTGAATATTCGCCAGTCGCGCGAAGGCTCTCGCGTTGTATCTGGCACGAGGCCTAGCGGCGGCTGGGCAATTTAGCTATGCGTGGACCCCTATTGTCCTTGCAATGCGCTTGGCGCCGAACCCAAAACGCGAACCTATGTAGGGAAATACGACCCGACAGCGAAAAATGTCCAGATGGATTTGGACGCTCGCCGCGAGGGCGTGAACCTCGTACCGTCTTGCCGTTGAGGTAGGCTTGAAAAGTGGAGATCAACGTTTTCGGCTTTTTTGAAAACGGAGTGGGTGACGGGCTCATCGGGCATGCTCATTAAATCGTGAGAAGTCGAGTTTTCCAGCGATGAGAAATAGGACTGTGCGCATTGTTTCGAAGCGAGCGTAGCCGCGTGCTTTGCGCTTGGCGGCTTGAAACAGGCCGTTGATAGCCTCGATGAACCCGTGGTCTGACGAGTCTGAGTCCAGACAATGATGCCGTCGAAGTGTCGGCGAATCAATCGCACGACGTCCTTCATCGGTTCGACCTTCGAGCGCATGACGTTGGTGCACCACCGCTGCAACATCGCCGACACGACATTGATTTGCCTGCGTTCGAGAATGTCGCGCAGCTGCTCGCGGTAAGCGAGGCACGGGCAGTACGCCTGGTGGTGTACTGGCTGACGAGCGCCTCGAGGTCGGTCAGTTGGGCGAGATTGAGTTTGTCCGCGTCTTTGAGCAGCGTCCCAGCGCATGCCTTTGAGTTGCGGGTCGATCTTCTGTTGCTGCCGGCGCACCGTGTCGAGTGCCTTGGACGCGTGGGCAACGACGTGAAACTTGTCGAAGGTCACTCGCGCGTCGGGCAGATGTTCATTGACGCCTTTGACGAAAGCCGGCGACATGTCGATGCTGACTGAGCAGATTTGTTCGGGCGTGCCATCGTGTTTGCCCAGATAGGCCGCAAAGCGTTCAATCGTGCTGGCATCCTTGCCTGTCGTGACGAACACGACCCGCCGCGCCTGCATATCGGCGACCAGCGTCAGATACTCATGACCGCGCCGATACGAGGTTTCGTCAAACGCCACTGCGATCCGGCGTGGTTTGTATGCGCATGCGTGATAACAATCAAGGTGACATCGCGGAACCCGCGACCGTGCTTTTTCAAGGCACGCTCAATCTTGTCCTCTGAGCCCGGCGTGCCCGTGCCAACGAGCACGCGGCCCGTTGCACCGATGACCAGGTGGCAGTGGACCATGCCGAACGGCTGGATCGGAATCGTAATGATCGACGGCTTATTCATGATGTATTTCCTTGTCTGTCGTTCATGGCGCCACACCTGCCAGTACGTTTCAGCTCAGCCCGAGCGGATTGGAGATCCGCAGCCTCCACCCACCGTCGCGGCACTTTTCCATAACCTGCGTGGCAGTACCGCACTCCTCGTGTTGCTGGCCGTCTGGTAGCGTCACGTTCAGGGTCCAGTCGAGCAGGACGAGCGCGATGTCGCCGCTCGGCAGCACACGACGCACGGCGTTGCGAATGCGCGGGCGCATTCTCAGCAGCTGTGCCAGGCCGCTACGCAATTCGGCCGGGCTTTCCCGCACCACCTCGCCATCAGTCATGCGCATGGTGGCCTGGTTGCTGAACAAACCGAGCAGTCCATCGAGATCGCCCGCGTTCAGCGCCGCGTCGAAAGCGACGGGGACCTGCTCGGGCGTGCTGCACACGGCGGACTTGTCCTCGATCGCTGCGACGAATCGCGCAATGAGCCGCGCAACGTCGGCCGGCGCCTCTAGCGGCGACAGGTGGCCGGTTCCGGGCAGAATGTGCATCGCCGCGTGCGGAATGCGGGGCAGCAGTTCGGCCTGCAGCGTTGCGGCGCGATCCACCTGGTCTAGCTCACCGGAGATGACGATGGTCGGCGCGTCAATTGACGCCACCGCCGCGGTGATGTCTTCGCGCATGGCCACTTTTGGCCACGCCGCCTTTGCTTGCGGCGCGGCCTTCAGGCTGTCCTCGATGACTTGCTCGCGGCAGGCGGCGTCAAGCGTTTTTGCGGTCAAGACATGGTCGATGACGAATTCGACCGATTCGCGCGATTGATACGCGCCAGTCAACGTCGCACGTTGCTCGTCGGAAAGGAGCATCGGCGATGGTGGCGACGGCGCGACAAGCACAAGGCCTTCGAGCCCGCGTGGCCGACGTGATGCGATGAGTTGCGCAACCTTGCCGCCCATCGAATGACCGACGAGAACGTAGCGCTGCAGACCCAGCGTCTCGATGACACCCTCGACGTCGGCAGCAAGATCAGCGATGCGATAGCCGTCGGCGGGCGCGGCGGACTCGCCCCAGCCGCGATGGTCGGTGGCAACGATGCGATACCGGTCGGACAACTCACTTGCTACCCCGTCCCAGGTACGCGACGAGCCGCCGTAATAATGCAGGAACACCAGCGCTAATTCCGCGCTGCCCCGCTGCGTTACTTGAATCCGCGTGCCGTTCGTTTCGATTTCCATTTCGGTGCCCCTTCTCCGTTAGGTGTGTGTGAATCGTAGATCCGGGTCCCCGGTTTGATAATTGCCGGAGCAGTGTCGACAGTCGATAATGGCGCTATCGAATAGGAGCAACGCAATGGACCGATTGACGAGCCTCGGCGTATTCGTCGCCGCGGTCGAGGGGGGCAGCTTTGCCGCGGCGGCGCGGCGCTTCGGGCTATCGGCAGCGATGGCCGGCAAGCATGTGAGCGCGATCGAGGCCGAACTGAATGCGCGGCTGTTCCAGCGCACCACGCGGCGGCTGAGTTTGACCGATACCGGCCAGACTTACTATGAGCGCTGCAAGCAGATTCTCGAAGCGTTCGACGAAGCAAATCGCGAAGCGAGCGCTTTGCAAGGCACAGCGCGCGGTGTGCTACGCGTCGCGGCGCCGGTCACGTTCGGTGCGATGCATTTGGGCGAGGTTGTTGCGCACTATCTGGAGGACCATCCGAACGTGAACGTGGAAGTGCTTCTCGGGGACCGCTACGTCGACCTCCTCAATGTGGGCGTTGACCTTGCGATCCGGATCGGGCGACTGCAGGACCCGGCACTCGTCACACGCCGGCTTGCGCCGTGTCGAATGGTCGTGTGCGCGTCGCCCGCGTACCTCGAGCGGCACGGGACGCCGCGCAAGCCCGGCGACTTACTGCGCGCGCAGCGGCTTGCCTTTAGCGAGGCCGTTTCGGCCGGCGACTGGACCCTGCTGGATGCGAAAAACCGCGCGCACGTCATCGACGGACCTTGCCGGATGGCGGCGAACAATACGCAGATGCTGCTTGCCGCTGCGCTTGCCGGGGCCGGCATCGTGTATGGTCCAACCTTCGTGTTCGGCGAGCCCCTCCGGCGCGGCGAACTGGTGGCGCTGCTGCCGGCCTACCGTGCCACTGAGCTAGCAGTCCAGGCGGTTTATCCGAGCGCGCGGCGCATACCGCTTAAAGTGCGACTGTTCGTCGATTACCTCGCTGAAGCGTTCGGCGATGAACCGCCTTGGGATCGGAAGGAGAGGCTTTAAAAAAGCGGTTACCGGTCGTGGACTATGCTGCCACTAGTGTCCCGAGTTAGAAATTCATTGCCTTGTTTGCGTTGTGTACTAACCTGGGTTGCAGGGTTCGCAAATAAGCGAGGCAACGATGAGAGGAAGACCGAAGGCGCATCGGCAACAAGACGGTCGCGACGAGACAACGTGTCACCTCGCATACGGTTTCGAAGTGGCGTTCGCGATTCATCAGTCACCGCGTGGACGGGTTGCTCGATGCACCGCGCCCGGGCGCACCGAGGACGATCGAGGACGCGCAGGTGGAGGCGGTCGTCGCACGCACGCTCGAATCCGTACCTACGGGCGCGACTCACTGGAGCACGCGCACAATGGCCCGCGAGACGGGGATGTCGCAGACAGCCGTGTCGCGGATCTGGCGTGCCTTCGGATTGCAGCCGCATCGGCAGGAGACCTTCAAGTTCTCCACTGATCCATTTTTCGTCGACAAGGTGCGCGATATCGTCGGGCTGTATCTGGACCCGCCGCTCAAGGCCATGGTGTTGTGCATGGACGAGAAGAGCCAGATCCAGGCGCTGGACCGCACCCAGCCTACGCTGTCGCTGGCCCCGGGCATCCCTGAGCGACACACGCACGACTATATGCGCCACGGCACGACCACACTGTTCGCGGCGCTGGACATCTCCACGGGCGAAGTCATTGGAGAACTGCATCGGCGTCATCGCAGCAGTGAATTCCTGCAGTTCCTGCGCACCATCCAGGCCAACGTGCCACCCCAACTGGACGTCCATCTGGTGATGGACAACTACGGCACGCACAAGACCTCCTCGATGAATACCTGGCTCGCTATCCGCGTTTCCATGCGCATTTCACCCCCACCTCTGCTTCGTGGATTAACCAGGTCGAACGATGGTTTGCGACGCTCAGCGAGACATACATCCGCCGTGGCACTCATCGCTCCACCCGGCAACTCGAACAGGCGATTCGCCAATACATCCAGATCAACAACACTGATCCGAGACCTTTCAACTGGACCAAATCGGCCGACGACATCCTCGCCAGCGTCAAGCGATTTTGTCTACGAATTTCCAACTCGGGACACGAGGGCGCTTTTACACTATTTGAGCCCATCGACAATGAGGGCGAAATTGATGAAGGCGAGGAACATCACGTCCAGTTTGTCGAATCGGGAGAAGATGCGGCGAAAGCCTTTGAGGCGGCGAAACAGCCGTTCCACTTCGTTTCTGCGCGTGTACATTTGGCGATCATATTCCCACGGTTCAAGCCGGGTGCTTTTGGGTGGAACAACCGGAATGAATCCCAGGTCGAGCGCAAGTTGTCGTGTTTCGTCGCCTTCATACGCCCTGTCCATCAGCAGATGCAGTGGCCGATTGGGCGAGCCGAGTCTTTGCAACAGGGCGCGCCCCTCTGGCGCATCGCCTGCCTGGCCGGGAGACAGGGAGAACGTTATGGCTGTTCGAGCATCCGCGGCAACCATATGAATCTTGGTGGTCCATCCACCTCGGGACTTTCCGATTGCTTGAGGTCCGTTTTTTTAATGCACCGGTGCCATGAGGATGAACCTTTATCATCGTGCTATCCAGCGAGACCGCTTCGATCCTGATGCGAATGACCTGCTCACGCTGCAATTCAGTGAACACACGATCCAGCACGCCATTCCTGGACCAGCGGTTCATTCGTGTGTAGATCGTGTGCCATCGACCAAAACGCTTGGGCAGTCCACGCCATTTGCAACCGTGCTCGGCCACATAAAGAATCGCATTCAGCACCTGCAGGTTTGTCCGGCTTACATTGCCGCGCTGTCGCGGCAGGCAATGCTCGATCCGCTGATATTGGGTTTCGGTGATTTCCATCACCGAAGTATCCGATCAAATACGATTAGTGTGAATACGCCATAGGTGACAGCTAGATAGCAGCTAGGTATGAAATCATTCATCGCCGTTTGGCACACCCGAAGGTACCGGCCCCGACGGCTGCTTGCGTACCGGGTTTCCGTTCTGCGGTTGTACATTCCGGTTGTGCACTGTCGACGGCTGGACTATCAGGCCTCGTCTGAATGGCACGATAACCGTCCCACGTCGTACAGGACGCGTCGTGAGGAAGGCCGATTGCATGTCGGGGTTGTCGGACCAGTAGTACTGGTAGTGTGTCCTCATCAATGCCTTCGGCATTGCGTCCCGCTGGCTCGGGAGAAGGGGCTCTACCTTCGGATGTCGGGTGAAGCGCAGTCGGGCGCTTCGACGCAGAAGGATTTCTTGTAGATCGCATATTAGTCTGTTTCGGCTGGTCAGGATTGCTCGGTTCCTCATAAATGACCAGGGCTTTAGATCCCGCTGGCACGTGAAAAACGCTGGCGAACGGCGGGGGATTCTCACGTTTGGCACGACGCAGTCCAGCATCCTTCTCACGAGCCGTCGGCACCGACACGCCTGGACGTTTCGGCGGCCCTTCGCGTTTGTTTCGGCCGTCGGCATAGGAGACCAGACCACCCAGCGCTGGCGTGCCAGGCTGGCTTCGGCGTGTTTCGGGCGTTGTTCCCTTGGGGGGGCTTTACTTCGGGATGCCGGGCGAGTAAAAAACCTCGTAAGAATCTTGCCAACGCTTGTCATGTCCTTCTGGTCCCGTGTGGTTAAGGCATGGCCGCACTATAGGCGTCGCTGTGTCGATGTGCGTGTAACAGACTGCTTTCCTTGTAAGCAAAGCAACTGAGGAGAATGCCTCGCTTCGCGCAACAGCGCGTGTCGTCGCGTTAACATGCTTTCCGCTCTCGGTGTGAACGACGGTGCAAATGCGACGCTAGACGACGAGAGCGTTCGATTTGGGGGGGTCCGGGCTCTGCAGGGCGCTGTCACATTGCCGAGGTGCTCGCGTAAGATGGCACGATGATGAAATCGAAATCCCTCTATCACGGTCACCGCTTTCCGGCTGCAGTCATCAGTTGCGCGGTGCGCTGGTATTGATATGACTTTGCATGTCAATCACGACATTGGTTTTCAGGTTGTTGCATCGACGCATGAATTTCCTGAGGGCGGCGCAGCAGTAAGTCTCGACGGTGGATCACACTTCTATGAGCGAAGCTCTGTCAAGATCGCCTATGCCAGAATTTTCATAACCTGTCTCCGTTTGATTGGTCTGAAGTCGCTGTTGCGCTCGTGAGAAGAACCAGCATCTCACCACCTTCTTCTATGAAGGGTAAGTAATTGTCAAGGCCCGGTTTGCACAGATCCCTCCTGAGACGTCATCAAGTTTACGAGGTCCCTTGTCAGGAAAGCGCGTAGCAAGCGTCAAGGGCAGGCGAAGCCTGGCGTCAGCGGCCCCCCTTGACGCTGCGAAGCGCGATACGCTGGTACGGGGTGGCGGGCGCGTGGGTTATTGCGCCTGCCACCATGCAGGCGGCATTCGTGTAGCCGTGCTTGCCATGACACGTCCGATTCTGCGCACCTCCCTGGCACTGCCTGGGCAAACGTGAAGCCGGTTGTCGCGCGCGTGGGACATGGCGTCCCGACCTTCTTCTATCCGCTGGCGTGGAGCCAGCCTGATGCAGTAAGCGCAGTGCGCCGGAAAGCGTTCCGGGGAGGTACCCCATCTATCAGCATCGGTTGCATGAACAACCACGGTGGTGAACGGGTACTTCCGCTTCATGACCCTGATGGTCAGCCAGTATGACCGTTAGTGAGGGTTGCGGCTATCGACGTGTGTCTGGCTATGTGGACGGCTTCATCTGTACTCCCTGGGGGATCACACCGTGCTCGAGGTAGCGCCACAGGAGGATCACCAGCCGCCGTGCCACCGCGACGATCGCGATGCGTCGCGCGCGGCGGTTGGCGCCGGTGCCCTCAGTGCGATGGCGGAACCACTGCGCAAGCGGACTGCCAGGCTGGTAGCGCAGCCAGTACCAGGCCATCTCGACCAGCAGTGACCGTACGCGGCGGTTGCCTTGTTTGCTGATGCCCTGATCGGTGTGACTGTCGCCACTGTCGTACGGCTGCGGAACGAGACCGGTACAAGAACCGACCTGACGGCGGTTGTCGAACTGCCGCCAGAAGAGTTCAAGCACCAGCCGGGACGCTCCAATCTGGCCCACTCCCTTCAGGCGTGTGAGGTGATCGATTCTTTCGCGCACCGTGGCGGGAAGGGCTTGGTGACGCGCCTTCTCCAGGGCAGCGAGCTGCTGCCTGGCGAGGGCGACCCGTTCGCATTCGCGCAGGAGCCGGTCGTGCATTTCGGGGGACAGTGGGGAACCGTCGTAGCACCTGACCTCCCCCCGGGCAAGCCGGCTGGCGAACCCATGTTTGAGGTCGTCCCAGCAGCCGAGCGTGCGCAACAGCTTTCCGATCCGGTTGCGGTGCTGCAGGACCTCCTTCTGGAGCTCTGCGCGATCGCGGGTCAGGTGACGCAGCGCCTCGTCCTGTACTGAGGGTACGTGAACGACGTGCAGGCGGTCGCGCTCGCCGTGCAGCCACGCGCGCAGGTTGAGCACGAGCTTGATGGCATCCAGCCGGTCCGTTTTCGCGCGCCGCCTGTGGCGTACGACCGGAATGCTGGCGGCATCGATGACGTAACATTCAATGCCATGCGCCTGCAGTGCACGACAGATCCAGAATGCGTCCTGTCCGGCTTCGTAGCAGACAACGGTGCGCACGCCGGCGCGCAGCGACCATTGCTGCTTCTGGCGCTCGATCAGATCCAGTGCGGCCTGCAGGCGCGCCCCGGCCTGCGGATCGGTGAGGGTGTGCACCGCGGGTTTGTCACGGCGACCGTCGTGGCACGCTATCTTCCAGCTCGCCGTGGCAAGCTCAAGTGATACCGCCAGTACGAGTTCCTCTCTGCCAGCTGCGTAAGCGGAATTTCGCATGATGCCCTCCTTTAACGCGAACCGATGCGATGTGGGAATTGTAGGGCTCCGCGTTATCGCGTCCCTTTCATAGCATCTATCCGCCGGCGTGTCGCCAGCCTTATCCTGCATGCGCGTTACGCCGGAATCTTTTCCGGGAACATGCCCCATCTGAAAATATTCGGTTGCTTCAGCAACCCAGTGTGATCACGGGCATGTTCACTCCAATCGTGTTGTTGGGGTCTGGGGATCAACGGAACAGCCAACCGACTTAAGACGGCGCCGGGAAGGCACAACCCTGTTGCAATTGAAAATGTCATCGCAACAGGGGTTTCGCAACGGCAGCAGCCTTGATCGGCGTTCAGCTGGAGCGCGATGCACAAACGTTTCATCACCAGAGCGAGCGGACGTAGGCGCGGGTCTCGTTGGATTTGCCGCCGCGCGTCTGTTCGCGATGCAGGAACTGCGGGTGACGCAGGTCGAACATCGTGCCGATATGGCAGCTTTCAACCAGTTATGTACGCATTTCATCAGGCTTCGGCCATGCCAACTCTGCGGTAGTTAGGTCTCGACCGCCTGGTAGGGGACGCTCGACGCGGCCTTTTTTTCGGGCGGGCGGGGTGGGGCTATGTTCGGATGGGTAAGAGTCCCGTCCGAACATAGCCCGTTGCAATACCCCCCATCCGAACAAAGCCGACCGGGACGAAGGGCCGGAAATCGACCGGTGAAGTCTTGATTCGGTTGATCAGTGATGGCTTCGGCCTTTGGCCTGTGGTAGCTGGGGGCTTGTGCTAAATATAGAACCTTGTAAAAAGAATGGAGCGCCCTTATGAGATCGACCCTGAATAGAGGGTTCTTCCCCCCCCCATATTCTGTGAATGACCCGTACCCGAATAGCCATGGGAGCCAACAGGGGGCCACGAGCCGAAACCGAAGCGCCTCACCCGCGCTGAGCGATCTGTCGAATCGGCCATCCAGTCAAAGCACGAGTTCGAGTAGAGCGGCTTCGCCGAGCTCCGAAGAGACGAGCCTCCACGATGCGCTCACCGCGCAAGGCTACTCCTCCTTCGGCATCGACGTGGTCAAATGCCTCCGCGGCAACTTGGCGCTGGAAGCGGTGCTCGACTGTGACCCGGAGCTCAGGAAAATGGGTTTGACGCCAGAAAACATCCTCGCCATCACGCGCGAAGGCGGCGCTAAGGATCTAAAGGTGCTGCACTCTCATGCTAAGGGGCTCGCGGATAGCGGCTACAGTCCGGGCCACATGACCAGCCTTGGCCGCGGCGGCGAAGCAGCCGTACAGGCGGTCGTGGAGCATAGCCCGGCGCTCATAAGGGCCGGATACAGACGAGGCGACATCGTCTACTTTGCGCGTTTCGGTGGCGGCGCCGAGACTATGAAAACGCTGAGCCAACATCACCTTGAGCTCAGCCGGGCTGGCTTTCCTCCAGATACCCTCGTTCATAAAATGCTTTGCAGTCCGAACGGGAGCGGCGTCGAGGTCTTGCAGAAGGCGTTGAAGGAGGCCGAGGACCGCGCCCGCTATCTAGTACAACATCACGTAGTTACTAAGCCGAAACAAAGTAACCGATCATGACATCACGCCGCATAGCGGACGGACGGATGATGAAACATCGAGCGAACTAAAGCACTTCTCAGCCTTCAACCGCATGCCTCGTGAACCGCATTACCCCACTCCAAATTCAAAAGAGCCGAATCTAACGCGATGACTATTCGCCCCGCCAACAGCGCTTTCAATCCGCAGACGCAAACCACTTCATACCATGTTCCGAATCAGGAGATAAACACGCCGGAGGTATCCAAGCGCTCACGTGGAGAAACCTCGCTCTCAGAGAGTCTCAAGCCGAGAACCCGGTCTCCCAGCATTTTAGGGGAGCGATCACGGCGCCCGAGCGGCGATGTCATTGCATCCGCCCTGACGCGCCTCACGCGTGCCCCTGAGGGTTCGCGTGAGCCGTCCGCAACAAAGCAAAAAGGCGCGGCTGAGGGCGCGTTGAGCGAGTTTTTCGCGGGTATGAATGCGGACGACAAAGCATTGGTCGTTGTGGGGGGCGGAACGGCAGCACTGACCTATCTTTCCACGATAGATTTCGACGAGAAATTTACCCACGTGGCGGTCGTCGGAGACCAAGGCTACTGGAGCAAGGTCGGACATCGCTTGGCGCAGCCACATCACATCTTAGCCTTGCCGCATGAACAAAGTGCAGAGTTCGTCGATCCGAGCAAACACGATGCGCTAGGTAACATACTCCCGCATGACAATCGTTCGGCCTACGTGCATTCCAACGACTATCAAGACAGGCTCGCGAAGCTCGGCGAATACACCGTCAATCTGTTGCAAAACCAAGGCATGAAAGTATTCGTCGCGGGTGCAGTCTCCGTCGAGAAGATAACGAAACACGAAGAATCGGGGTACAAGATTGCGACGGGCAAGTCGGGTCAATCCATCGTGGGACACAAGGTAGTGGTTGCTACGGGGCCCGCGCCTGGACGAACTTTGGCGAGTCGGCTACTGCCGAAAAGTTCGGCGGCGGATCGTGGTGAGAACTCGGGAGAAAAGCTGCCCCAAATCCTGAGCTACGACGATATCCTTACGAGCACCACGGCCAAGCGCATCAAAGGCAAGGACGTCATGGTCTACGGTGGTGGGCCGACCGCAGCCTGGGCGATGGAGGTCGGCAAGCTCAACGCCAAGTCCTCCGCGTGGGTCGCAAGAAAGGGATTCGGTGTTGCAGAAGAGGCTGGCCCTCGTGTCGGCGCGATCATTGAAGGGAGTCGTGACTCCCAGATCACAGGCGAGATTGAGTCCATCGAGTATCTGGATTCCAACGAAGCTGGTGAGGAGCAGAAACTTCGCGTCAACGTCTCGCACATCAAGCCCGATGGCACGAAGGGAGTGAAGCCGTTGGACGTCGACTACCTCGTGAATAGTACGGGTCAGGACGCGTATGGGGCCGGCGGACTTCACGACATCTTGTCTGCTGAAATCAAACGCGACCTCCGGCCAATTCCGGATCGTAATCAGGTATCAGGAGTGCCGGATACGATGTTGGGCTTCAGCACAGATTCGGGTGATCTGCAAATCATCGGGGCCGCAGCAGCATCCTATCAAGACGATGATCGCGGCTTGAATCCGGGGCGTTTGGCGAGCGAGACGTTACCTAGAAGCGGCAAGATCGGAATCACGGTTGGAGGCGTTGTGGCCTCGGTAACTGCTCTTACCGATCACATGCCGATAACGCAAGACCCGACGACAGGTGAGATGAAGGTGACCGGACTGAATCTGCATGTGATGAACGCGACCCAGTTGGCAGTCTATCTAACGGGAGCCTATCCGGACACACCCGCGGGGAAAATCAATTCCACGGTAAAGGAATATCTTGTCGCACGTTCTAATACTGAATTTGGGCTGTCGGATACGCAATTGAAGGACTTCATGAAATTGCGACTCGGTCCTCTGCCGCTCTTCAAAGGGGCAGCTACGGAATAGCCGACTCCTACATTTCGGCTGCCGATTCATCGTTAGTGCTTCTACGCCGAAGCTGCAGCGCCTGAATGAGGCGCTGCCAAGGGAGCGCCTCAGTTGCGGGAAGGATCGAGGGACGACGGCACGAAAGGTGACCTTCCATCAATCGACGGGCACTGCGGCTCATGATCGCTTTCAATACAGTAGGGGTTCCAAGCCCAAAGCTCGATAATGTTGGAAAGTCTGTAAAAACAGCGGGTTAGGGAGCTTGAACTGGTATGTCAAGCTTTTCCGCTGTTCCCAACCAATCTTGCAACGACGAATTCTCGAGATGGGAATCTGGTTCGAAGCCGGTGATGTATTCGCATTCGTCGATAGTTCTTCGTACGTAAGGTCCCCTGCGCGCCAATGCTCTGTTAGGGTGATCTTGAAAAATTCCGCAAACTTGGATGCAACCATGTCGCCTCGTTCGAGTACGCACTGACAAACAGGTAGTCGATGATGAGCAAGCGGAAAGGTATGGAAAGGTTATTCGATGGTCGGCATTTTGATCGTGAGATCAGTGTTCTGTGCGTGCACTGGTAGGGTAAGGAACGGCATTATTGGCTGGAGAAGGGTGAGAGTTCACTGTAAAAGCCATACTTATGCCGTTGAAACAAACTGATTCAGATGATCCATGTGAGATGAGACGCGCACACAAGCCGTCCACCCGACTCTAGAATAGAGCGAAGTGGAAGCTTTCATTCGCAACCAGCTATATGCTTAAACTTTCATTTCGCTTACGGACTTGTCAATGCGATCTCAGGCATTCCGGCGAGGACCGCGATAGTCGACTCTTCTATCGTCCGACAGTACGCCCAGGGTTAAGATCGATCGAGATTCTCAAGTGCGGCCGCTCGGGGCGCGCTGTCGGATAACTCTTAGCGGCAATTTGCCACCGTCCGCTCGGGCCGGAGGCCGTGGGAGAACTCGAGATATTTCAGCTCTTTGGGGTGTCGCTTTACCCCACCCGACGCATCACGAAACCAATACAGCGCATTCTGATAGGCGGACCTTCCTGCTAAGCGATAGTGGCGCGCGTTTTCACGCGGCCTCGCCGAGGACTTGCCGGCCGTCGCGAAGGCGCGGATGACCGTTGGACCTTGGGCGGATTCAACCGGTCGTCGCAACACCTTTGATCGAGGAGGTGTTTGTGGGACGACCAGCGGGGTGGATGCATAAGTTGACAGCGCGGCCTCAGGTGCTTAACAGGAAAGTGGGCCCGGGAAGGAAGTGACCCGAATAGATATCAGCCTGAATGTCCGGGCATGGAAGACTCCATGCCCGGATTGCTTTTGAGCGGTGACAAGCGGTAGGCCTCAGTTGAACAGTCGGACCAGGCCGCCGATGCTGACGCTCTGGCGCGCCGGCGTACCAAGTGACAGGCCGTCCCGTGCAGCCCCGTCGCCCGGCGCGGCGCGCACGCCGGCGTGGCCTTCCGTGGCGAAGTTGTGCGCCGCCGTCACTGCCTCGCGCACACTCATTGCGCGACCGCCCTGCAACGCCAAGCCGGACGTATGGTCTCGCTCATGAGCCGCGAAGGCCGACACGCTGCAAAGCGCGAGCGCCACGGCCATCATGATCCTTTGCTTCATCTTATCCTCGACACGACGAACGTCTCACGATTCGCCTTCAAACGAGCGGCGATCGCATCCCGCGACCACCGCCCATGTGCCGGACAGACCCGGCATCGTTGTTATTTGAGCCGGCGTTGCCCTTACGAAAGATGCACCGGCGAGCGTTGCGCCTGGATCGGCTGGGTCGTTGCCGGCGTGGCCGGCGGCGTCACCAGCGGCCCCGTCGTCACCGGACCGCGGATGCCGTGCATTGCCTGCGGGTTCGGCGGCGTCAGACCGCTCTGTGCCATCGCCGGCGCCGTCGTCACCGGGCCGCGGATGCCGTGCATTGCCTGCGGGTTCGGCGGCGTCAGGCCGCTCTGTGCCATCGCCGGCGCCGTCGTCACCGGGCCCCGGATGCCGTGCGTCGCGTTCGGGTTCGGCGGCGTCAGGCCGGCCTGCGTCGAGCCTGACATCGTGGTGGAGCGGGTGCCCGACGAGTCGCGGTACGAAGTGTGCTTTATGTCGTCGCGATCCTGGTTGACACGCGTATTCTTCGACGACGAATTCGAGTGGTCATACGAGGCCTTCGTCATCGAGTCATGAGCGCCGTGACGATCGTTATCGTGCATCGCCTGGTGTTCGTGCGTCATTCCAGTTCCCCGGCCCGTCCCGCTCAGGTGCGTCGTGAAATCGTGATTGAGCGATGCCGGTGCGCGCATGCCGGCCGAATAACCGTTGTTATTACTGATGTGCTCGCCGCTGCTCATGCTGCCCATGTGCTCGCTGCTGCCCATGCCGCCCATGTGTTCGCTGCTGCCCATGCCGCTCATGCCGCCCGTGGACTCCATATGGCCCATGCTGCTCCCCATATGACTCATGCCGCCACCCATGTGGCCCGCAAAAGCCGACATGCTGGAAAATGCGAGAACTGCCGAAACAATCAACGTCTTCTTAAACATCTTTGCTCTCCGAAAGTTAACCATCTGTACACTGATGGGATGACGTATTAAACCCGAGCGTCAGGCATATTTCGAGCGGATGTTTGTAAGTCAACCGGCCTGTTTGTAAAGCTCTCTCGCTGCCTGTAACGCGCTGTATCCGCTTCGTATCTGCTTACGTGTGTGCGTGTTAAAGACTTGTTCTTTTTGAGCTTCGATTAGATGTGTCCGCGCTGATAGAGCCCACTGCGCACTACCTGCGCGATCTAAAAAAGAGCGATCCGGATATGCAAACCGCCGACGTGCTTTAAGCCTTGTTATCGTGGCCACTGGCGCTGCAGGACGCGCGACAAACAACAATAAAAGCGGTTCTTCATTGCTCACGTATTCGGCATCCCTCTGAGTTCATTCGGCGCCGCTGCGGAAATCGAGTCTCGCTTGGGCCGCACCACATCGTTCTCAGCCGGCCACGTGCTAGCATCGAAACAGAGCCCCCCTCGTGGCATGCCCCATATCGATTGGAGGGACATATCGTGCTAACGAGGTCTCCGCGGAGCGACGCCGCGGTGTGGAGTCGCGCATATTGCTGGATGCGCACCGCGCCTTCGACGTCACGCCTACCCGATTCGCCGAGTTTGCTCGCCGCCACGTGGCGCGGTTTCGCAGGGAATAAGGCGAGGCTTCGAGCGTTGCCCGGCAAGGGGTAATTAGCGGCAGCGACGCACAGCCGGCTAGCGCCGTTCGCGAGCGGCTCTCAGGAAGCGCGGAAACAACGAAAGCGACGTTGCGGTGACATGACAACGAGCTGGCACCGTCGCGTATCGATACGAAAATCCGGTTGGTTGCGCGAAGCAGCTGGCTGTTTCGTGGGAAACCCTCACGCAAGATACACGCCGTTACACCCCAGTCCGGCAAAGGATACGTATTGTTGGAAATACGTATCCAAGCTAACGGAATCAAAGGCAGCAGACGTGGGCAACACAATTGGCAACAAAATTCAGAACCGAGCGGACGCGCAGGAGTTCAGAGAACCTTCGCAGAAACGAACGCCCGGCGCTTCAACTCGCGCCAAGCCACTCCCGGTCGATTGCCCGCCGCCGAGGAGCGATAAACGGAGGTCAACACTAGAAACTGTCATTCGCGTGCCGCTATGCGTCGTGGGGAAAAAAGCCTCCGCGTCCTGAGCCCGAGTGGGCAAAGGCAGGCTGGGCCGCGCGAGAGCGGCGCACTGGCAAGAAGCCGAGTCCGGATAGGAGCGTGTTCAAGCCGGGTCCGGATAGCAGCGAGTTCAAGCCGAGTCCGGATCGCAGCAAGTTCCGCCTGTCTACATACGAGTACAGACCACCCGCAGCGAAGCCGGAGGTGAAGAGGCCGCCCTCCCCACCAACGCTCAAGAAAAACCTGGCGACGGAGAACCCGTCGCCGCTACGTCCGCCCAAACTGAAAGCACCGCCAACCGGGACGAACCAGAGCCACCATTCGACGGCGAAGATGTTTATGAATGCCGCCGCACTAGGTTTTCTAAAAGATCTCCCAAGCAAAGATGAATTATTTAACGCGTTGGCGAGTTCCGAGAACAAGAATGACGGCACCTTTCTGCGCTTGTTGGAGCAAGGCACGCGCGCGCCCAGATGGCCGTTCAGAAGTGTGACGACGGCATTGTCGATCGGAACGAAGATTCTCGGTTCCAGTGGGTATTGCGGCATTGTCGACTTGCATCCAGAACTTGCAGGACCGCTAGACAAGCTTAAACAGATGCACGACAAGTCCCGGACGGATAACAAGACGGATGAAGACGCGGAGTTGTACAAGCGTCTGATCCAGCTCGGCAATCCGTCGACGGCAATCGGGCGGCATGAAGAAAAGAAATACTCTGTCGCAGAGTTCAAAAAGTTCAATAAAATCCTCGATACAGCGGCAACAAATCTGCAAGAAATCGTCTCCGTATTGGAGCGGTCCAGCCCCGGACGCGCGCTCGATCCGAGACGCCATCCGCAGCATGCACGCCATGAAGCCAGGACACCTGGAACACATCGAAATGATGATCGAGGCAAATGACGTCCCTGGTCTGCAAGCCGCGTCGGAGAGGGGACAACCCTTGCACTCCTTTGTTAGAGAACTAGGCAGATTGGCGACGCTGGTGAACACGTACGACACCGCGCGGTTTTCTTCACCTGCACGTGACGCGCTCTCCACGCACTGAAACAGTTCTTCAAGGAGAATCCGCGTTTCACCGAGTCAGAAGATAGCCATACCATTGGGGATTCAAAGCCACCACGCTCTGAGAACGAAGACCAACATCCGATGGAAGCGATCGAGCGTGCATTCTCGCTACTCCAGCCAGCGACACGATGGTAAATCGTTCGGTTTCGAATCTCTGGCGTGACGGGCTGCGGAAACAGCAAGGGCTGTATGGAGCGGGTTGTCATAAGGAAAGACCGGGGAGAAAGCGACCAGGCTTACCTGCGCGCAATCGCTTTAAAAGCCTAACACCGAACAGATAACTCGCAAGACGAACGCTTTCCGCGCTTCAGATTCTCGTACGTTGATCTCCTTCATCGCTCACGCCCTGACGCAGCAACGACAACACCGCCGAGCCCGACAAAGACACGCGCGTCGTGTCTACACGCCGCGCCGCGCAGGCACGGCTAACCACGCGAAAACACTGCAACGCTTGCTCAACAATCCTCAGCATCGCCTGCAGTCGCGAGAAATCCGCTGTCAGAATATCCATTCGACATCCTAGGCGGACGAAGTCCATTTATCGGATCGCGCCCGCATAAACCATCCCAAGTGATCTATACCTGCTATGTCCAACGATCTCACCGATATTCAAACCGGCCGCCGCGGCTTCATGCAACGCACGGCGCTCGGCGCAGCCGGGCTTGCCGCCGCCGCGCTTCCCGCCAGCAGCGTCTTGGCCGCCACGCAAGCTGCCGCACGAATGCCCGCATTTCTGCAGCGCTCGCCGCTGGCATTGCCGGCATTGCCCTATCCTGAAAGCGCGCTCGAGCCGATAATTTCCGCGAAAACGATCGGCTTCCACTACGGCAAGCATCACAAGGCGTACTTCGATAACATCGCCAAGTTAGTCGTCAACACGCCATTCGCCGACATGTCGCTGGAAGAACTCGTGTTGGCGAGCGCTGGCCGCGCGGATCGAGAGGCGCTATTCAACAATGCCGCGCAAGCGTGGAATCACAATTTCTACTGGAGCAGCATGACCCCCGCGCCTCAGGCTCCGCAAGGCCAGTTCAAAGCCATGATCGAGCGTGATTTCGGTTCGTTCGACAACCTGAAGAAGGCATTGGTGACCACCTCGGCCTCGCAGTTCGGCAGCGGCTGGGGGTGGCTCGTCGTCGACCGCGCAACGCTGAAGGTCGTCAAGACCAGCAACGCGGACGTGCCGTTCGTGCACGGCATGCAGCCTCTGTTGACGGTCGACGTGTGGGAGCACGCTTACTACCTGCAATATCAGAATCGCCGCCCCGACTATGTGGCGGCGGTGCTCGACAAGCTTATAAACTGGGAATTCGCTGCGTCGAATCTGGCACGCGCCTAAGTGCCGACTCGCGAATGGCGCCGGGTCGAACAAACCCGGCGCCTTTGCGAACGTGAGCCGCCACATGTATGGCAGCCATGCCTGCTACGGCTTGACTGCTCTCGCCGAGAAGATACTCGAGTCTGCCGTGGACTCTGCGCTGCGTGAGTCCACCGGTGCTTCCTGGCTCTCGTCGCATCGTCGCGAGAAGACGCGGCGCGAAACCGCCGCAAGCCGGGCGCACAGCAACCCGAGGGAGAGACATACCGCACCGAGCAGGCAGTTTGCGAACACCCGCTCCTCGGCCAAGTCGTCGGGACCGATGGTCAGTACTAACGGCGCTACGCGAGTGACAGTCGCCGCATAGCCCTTGAGATCTTCGCGCAGTGTGACTGTGTCGGCGTCGCAGCGGTCCGGGCACGAGTCATCGAGTTCACCCGCGAGCGAAATCGCCTCGACACTTTGCATCCCGGGCACCAATGCCTCACGGGCTACGGTTTCGATCGCCCGGCACAACTGCAGAACCGGAGCATTGCGCTGGACGGCGGCTTCGCCGCACTGGCCCTCCTGAATACGCATCACGTCAGCATGCAACGTGTGCTGCACCTCGGCGATCTGCGACATCGCAAACGTTTGCTCTTCAAGCCGGCGGATATGCTGCAGGCCGCCGGCGAGGGCGCCGATCAGTGCGATTGCCGGCAGCAGCCACCACCAATCGAGCAATACCCAGATTCTGGAGGCCGGACGAAGCCGCAGGCCGCATAGTGCGCCGAGCGCGCCGGAAGCGCTCGCGGTCACGAGCCAAAACACGATATTCATAACGAACCCTACTCCTGCTGCAATAAATCACGCGTCGATCGTATGCAGCGCGGCAAGAATCCGGTTTGCATGGGACCAGTTCAAGCGCGTCTGGACGACCGCATCAATGTATGCACGTTGATTCTCGACGTAGTCGAGATAGTATGCGTGCTCCCAAAGATCAAGACAGAACAAGGGCACCGCACCGTGCAGGAACGGGAAGTCAGTATTCGACGAGCGGACGATATCCAGCTTGCCGCCCTTGACCGTGACCCAGCCCCAGCCGCCCCCCTCCGGCACAGAGAATTTCGCGGCCATATTGACGGCGAATCTGTCCGCGCCCCCGTATTGCTTCTTGATCAAATCGCGAATTTCCCCGGATAGCGTATCGCCGCCGGGATGCATCGACTGCCAATAAAAGTTGTGCGCCCACGCCTGCATTGCGGAAAAAGCGAGGTCGGAATGGCCACCCGGCGCGGCGTTGTGAAGCAGAACTTCTTCGAGTGTCTCCCACTGCTGACCCGTTTGACGCAGCAATAGCGCAACCGTCTCGCAGTAAAGCCTGTGATGGCGCTCGTAGTGGAACTTCATCGTCTGCTCCGATAGCGTGGGAGCCAGCGCGGCTTCGCCATAAGGCAGCGGCGGCTGCGCAATCGGCGTCTTGCCGACCAGCGCATGGAGCGTTGCCGCATCCAGCGGCTTGTCCGGCTCCAGTCGCGAAAGCGACAGGGCCTGTGGATTGGAGGCTGCGAAGCCTGCTGATTGCAGCACGGCTGATCCGGCGACCAGAGCGCTGGAGCTGAGAAGAAAATTTCGACGTTTCATGACAACGCGACCTTCGTACACGGTCAGACTACGGAGCGGGCGCACCTCAAGCGGCACGGAGATTGAGAGCGCCGCCCGCTCATGGCGGACAGACGCACAAGCGTGTCGTGAAAATGGGGCTGATTTCGGACGTCTGCGCACACTGATAAGTGCTTGCGCGGTACGGACACCTGCGTGAGCTTAGCGGAGCGCAGGAGCAAGATATAGGGCGACACGGAAACAATGTGTCGCCCAGGAGGTATCAATCGGCGCGCCGCCGTCGCTTATCCTTACGCCGGTTCAATAACGCGCGGCGTAAGCAGGAACAGACGTTCCATATGCGAATCCTGTGTGCTGTGATACTTGAACAGGTTGCCGAGCACCGGGATCTTCGACAGGACCGGCACGCCCGATTGCGAATTGCCGTTCTGATCGATCTTGTAGCCCGCGATCAGCAGACTCTGCCCCTCGCCGATGAACGCCTGCGTATTGATCTCGCTGTTGGTGATCGTCGGGATGTTGTCGACCGTGATCTGCTGGTTGATCTGCCCGTCTTCGATATGCACGTCGAGCTTGATCTGACTATCGTTCTCGACCACCATCGGCAGCACGCGCAGCGTCACGCCCGCGGAGACGTTGTACAGGTCCGACTGATAGGTGCCAGGTACCCGGACAAAGAAGCTCTGCTTCTGGTTCATCAGCGCTTCGATATTGTCGAGCGTCGTCACCTTCGGGCTCGCCTCGATCCTCGCCTGGTCGGTGGTCTGCAGCGCATTGACGCGCGCGAGCACGAAGCGGCCGGCGTCGCCCAGCACGGCTGTGATCGAACCGCCAAGCGGCGTGGCCGGCAAACCAGCAATGCTGTTCGGACCGGCGGTAGTCTGGCCGAAAGTCGGCTGCAGATTGCCGTCGTAGTTCGCCTGGCCAAACTGCCCATTGCCGATCTGCAGGTCGGCGTGGCTGTTATGCGCGCGCCAGTCGATGCCGAGTTGCGCGAGGGCGCTGTCATTGATGTCGATGATGTGCGCTTCGATCTCGATCAGCTTCGGTTTGATGTCCAGATGCGAGATCAGCTCCTGATGCGATTCCATGCGCTCAGGCAGGTCGCGGACCAGAATCGAATTCGTGCGCGGGTCGGCCTCAATGACCGGCAAGTTGTCGTAGTCCGCGTTCATGTCGGGCGAGCTACCGGGCGCGCTCATGCCAACCGGCGTCGTTTGCGGCTGCGCCGCCTGCGCGGTCTGCACCTGGCCAGCGGCACTGCCCGGCAGTCCGGTTGCGCCTGCGCCCGCGCCGAAGAAGCTGCCGAGCGTCACGTTGCCGCCGGCATAGCCGGCTGGCAGCGGCGGCATCAGTCCCGCGCCGCCGACGTACATCGGTGCGGCAGGCATCACCTGACTGCCGACGTCCGCGAGACCCCGCACGCGCGCAATCCGCGGTACCGGATGCGTCGACGAGCCGCCGCTTGCGGTATGGCCGTAAAGGCTCGCCATCACGGTTGCGACGCCCGGAATCGTCACGTCCCTGCCGTCGATCGACGTGTCATGGTCAGCGGCCCATGCTGCATGCAGCGGGAACACGCGAACTTCGGTGACGGCGCGGCGGCTCTGGTTCTGGTCGATGCGTTTCGCCATCTCGTTGACCAGCTCGACGTAACGCGGCGGCCCGGCGACGAGCGCGGTGCCTTCCTGGTCGTCGTACGTGATCGGGAAGCGATCGTCCGCAATACCGGTGCGTTTCAATGCGTCACGCAGCGCTTGCGTGCTGGCGTACTGGAGCTTGACGACGACACTGCGGACTTCATTGGCCGACGTGACTTCCAGCACGGCTCCGTCGAAGTACCAGACAAAGCCGAACGAAGACGCGAGCACGTTGGCGAACCGCTGGGGCGTAGTGTCGAACTTGCCGCTGACGGTGCCGTCCACTTCGGGCGAAATCGCCGCCGCGATCCCCTGGCTTGCGGCAAAGTCGCGCAGCACGTCCTTCAGGTTCTTGCCTTCCGCCGCATACTGAAAGCGTGCAGTCTTCCAGTGAACCTCCGCGGCGTGTGCGCTCGCGCCAGCGAACATCATGACAGCGGCGGACAGCGCGGCCGCGAGCCTCTTAATCCTGATCGGTTGCATGTGAGAATCCTTAAAGTTCGCCGTGGTCGATGTCGGCGGGATTCACACATGGTACGTAGCGCCGCGCAGGCAACAATCAACAACTCCGCCGGACTGCCTCAACAATCCTCAAGCGAAAACTCAAGGCAGTCGTCGATCCGTATTCCTCATTATCATCTTCGCAATCCTGTGAGTTTTTAGACTATGCGGCGTCTTGTCCCAGCTTCGTTGTTGAACAACGACTGGTCACTGGCAGACTGCCACGTGGCCGACAAACTCGTAACGAAAAAAATGACAGGTAAGTCTTTTTTTGTCCTATGAAGCCTTGATGCAGGCGGCACCGGCGGACTCGATGCGAGGCCATGCAGCGTAGAGCGAAGAAACACTTTGTTACCCGCCCCGCTTTGTCAACTGGATACATTTAGTCCGGTCGATCGCAAGGCAATTCTTCGCTGCACTGCGGGCGCCGACAAACGTGGAGAGACAGTCTAAGGAGTGTGTTGTGAAGATTGCAGTACTGACGCGAAATGCGCGGACATATCACGCGGTCGAACAGAGCCTGGTTCACGATGGTCTCGTTTGCCACCGCTTCACCGATGACTTGCAGCTGGTCCGGGAGCTGCGGCGTGATGGCTTTGACCTATTGATCCTGGATGGCGACGGAACCGACCTGTCGGGCCACCCGGTGTTCTTCTGGCGCGATTGCCATTCCCACCATCGCGTGCCGGTGATTGTGACCGCCAGCTTTGCCGATCGTCGCGGCATTTCCAGCGCGTTTGAAATCGGTGCGGACGACGTGGTGTCGCTGCCGATCCAGCATCACGAGCTTGCCGTCCGGGCGCGCATTGCGATCCGCCGTTCGAGCCGTCTGGATACCAGTTCAGAACGTCTCGAACTCGCCGGCTATGCCCTCGACAAGCGCGCGGGCGAAGTGACGCGCGGCAGCGAATCGATCAGACTCACGTCGCGCGAATTCGCGATCGCCTGGTTGTTCTTCTCCAAACCGGGGGAATTCTTCAGCCGCAAGCAATTGGCCGCGGCCATCTGGGGCAGCAGCGCCGAGATTGCCAATCGGACGCTCGAACAGCACATCTACAAGATGCGCAAGAAGCTCAGTTTGGCGGATGGCTCGTCAGTGCAACTGCGTACGGTCTATTCGCTCGGATACAAGCTGGAAATACACGATGTACGCGCCGCCTCCAACACATCGGTTCGCGCCTGCGCCGATTCGCCCGTCATCAATCCGGACTTGCAGCCTGCGCCGACACCGGCACCGACACTGAGCAACGTGCTCGCGTTCGATGCACAGCGCGTGCGCCTGAGCGCAAGCCCGCACCGCGAAGAAGCAGTGACAGGCTGAAAACACTCGGCCCCTGAACGCACCACCGGGTTGCAGGCCTCACCCTGCCGGAAAAAAACTACAGCGCAAAAGGCGCCCCCCCGCCGCAAGCATCACCGCGCTCAAGGCACTACCCTGCCTGAAACGCCACCCCACGAGGGCATTACCCTGCCCCGGACACTATCCCGCCGAAATCATGCTACGTTGCCAAACAAAAACGTGGCGGTGTGAATCACACCGCCACGTTTCGTCTTGCACCTGCGTCAACCCGTGAAGATCAGTTCACAACCGGTCCGAAGTTGCAGCCTGCGGGCGCATTCAGCGTAGTCGCGGGACCGACGATGAAGGTGCTCGGCACCGTCGCTCCGCTCGCGCCCAGTTGACCTTTCGAGAAAAACGGGATGCCGAACGGCGCCGCCGAACTGACCGCTGCCAGATCGCCCAGATTGTCGAAGCAGATGCCATTCGGCGCAACCAGCGTCGAGTTGCCGTTGACTTGCGTCGGGCTCAGCGTGACGGCCGGCGCCGGCATACCGGAGGCCGTCAGATTCGCCTTCGCGAATTCGACCACCGTGTTGGGTGGATTTGCATTGCTGGACCAGAGGTTGCCCGCTGCGTCGAACGTCAATGCCCACGGAGCCTGGATCGATCCCTTGCCGTCGTCGGAAAGCGTGACGTCTGGCGTCAGCGCAACCGTACCGGCGGACTTCGGCAGCTTGTCGGCGCTGAATTCGAAAATCGTCGTGCTTGCATTGTTCGCCACCCACAGGTTGCCTGCCGCGTCGAATGCGATGCCCAACGGGCCATTGAAGGCCGGTGTCGAGGTGATCGTGATCGACGGCATCACGTTGCCCGACGTGGCGCTCAGTTGCGCAGCCGTGAACATGTAGACCGCATTCGCACCATTGTCCGACACCCACAGGTTGCCGGCTGCATCGAACACGGCTTGTTGCGGGAATTTGAACGCGGACGACGCGATCGACACGTTCGGCACCGGGTTCTTCGTCTGGCCCAGCGCGGCAAGTTGCGTTGGCGTGAACTTGTGCAGCCCCGGGGCGACCGTGCCGCCCGCTGCCACGGTGCCGCCGTCGATCACCCACAGATCGCCGGCCGCATCGAACGCGACACCCTGCGGCGCGCCGAACACACCGCTGTTGTTGATCAGGTGCGGAACGGCCGCGCTCGTGCCCGGTGTCAGCTGCGACGGAATATATTCGAGCACGTTCGTGCCGTTGGCCACCCACAGCGCCTTGTTGATCGCTGGAGGCGGCGGCGTGGTTTGCGTGGTGGTCGTCTTGTTGCCGCTGCCGCCGCCGCAAGCCGCGAGGAAAGCGCTCAGCACGAGTGCCGAAACCAGAGTCGCCTTCGTCGCAAGGCGCTTTTTGTTCGATTGGCGGTGTATTACGCTGGATTGATGCATGGATTGCTTCCCTTGTCCGTCAAAGGTTGGTTGAGTGAAAACAACGGTGTCGGTGCCGAGTTGTATCAGCGCAAAAGCGTGTCCGACGGTGCTTCATGAAACTGCCGCCGATAGCCGTTGACCAGCGTCGAGCGGTTTGTCACACCCCACTTGGAGGCGGCTTCGATCACGCTGGTATGGCCGCCATGGTCAGCCAGTAATTCGCCGCGAATGCGCTCCATGCGGCGCTTGCGTATCACCTCCGTCGGTGATACGCCCAGGTGAGTCTTGAACGCGGCCTGCAACGCGCGCTCGGTCACACCGATCACGGCGGCGACCTCACGCACCGACAGATCGCGCTGGTCGAGGTGATCCATCAGATAGCGATAGGCCCTCCGATAGCGAGCGGGCAAGCGCGCGCTCACATCGTCGCTCGGCGCGTGGGGGTTGCCTTGCGGCATGCCGACAGGTGCGATGCCCGGAGTTTCCGCGCGCAGCGTCTGCATCGCGCGCAACGCATAGCGTCCGAAGTAGTCGAGCGACTCGTCGTTGCGGCCTTGCAGCCGGCACGCCTTCGCCATGCAATACAGGTATTCGAGTTGCCAGCGCCGTGAGCCAGCGCCACGCAGCGCCTCACGCAACGGTTCGAGGGTGGCTTCTGCGGCATGCGCGGCTTGCGCGACCACCGCCGACAGTGAGACCTCCAATCGCACCGCGCGCTGATATTCATGCAGGCCGTTGGCCTGGCTCCAACCGATATGCGTCTTTATGTCGCTCATGGCGCTGACACGCCCCCCCGCGAGCGAGCGTAGATGCTCAAGATAGGCCGAGCGCATCGCGATGACGGGGATCGACGGCGCTTGCCGGCTCGCCGCCGCTGCCGCGAGTTCGGCCAAAACGTCGCGTCCGTCGCGCAAGGCATGATCGTGCAGGGCTGACTGCCAATAGACGTGGTCGCTCAGCGCCTCGGACGAACGCAACTGGCTCTGCGCGGCTATATCCCTGGCAACCGCATGAATCACGGTGATCCAGCGTGCATCAGGGTGTGCCATGGCGGCATCGGCAAGTTCCGCGAGCAATTCGTTGGCCAGCGACGGGTAGCCGAGTTCGTGCATGACAAAGGTCTCACCCAGCGTCGCTTCGATCCTCGTGGCCGGGCTTGCATCGGGCTCCTCGCGTACGCGCCGGAAGCACACCTGCGCGGTGCTCAAGCGCGTCTGAAAGAAGGCCTGCCACGCCGCGTTGCGAGTCGACATGACTCGCAGTCGGGACTTCTCCTGGCGGATCGTCTTGTGCGCCTTTCGATAGAACTCTTCAGCGTCCTCGTAACAACCCAGCACCGACTGAAGATCCGCATATCGCTGAAAGTCCTCATAAGTCGGCGCATGCGCCGAATCACCGACATCGGCTGCGCGCCCTGCGCACAACGACGCCTCGGCAAGCTTGCCGTTGAAGATTTTTTCCGAATACGAAGCGGGCACGTCGCACTCGGCCAATGTTGAGACAACGGTAAAGTAGATCAGTGAGTACATGATGCCCAACTCCTCTCGCGACGTTCAGCCGCTTCATCAATCGGTTAGTCGAATTGATGTTAGGGGAACAGGCGTTGGACATTCTCAACAATCGCGCACGAAGCAGGCCCGAGCTTGTTAGCAGATGATTCAGAGGCGCTTTGAAAATTGCCGCGCACGGGAAATTGGCGGGCGAGCGGCACGGGCGATCTGGAGCGTTTACGTCCGGCTGCCCTGACGGGAGGGTAGACCGGATCTCCTTCGCCCCGCTACGAGTGAAGCGATCGCCGTCGGGATAACACGTCCGGACGATGGCCCGACCCTAGCGCTTCTTGACGGAGTCGAACCATTGCTTGATAAGCCCCGCATTTTTTCTGATCTCGTACAGTTCGCCATTGATAGCTTTGAGTTCCGCATCATTGAAGAACGGCACTCCCGGCGGCGGGCGCAATTGCCGACACGCGAGCACGTTGAGCTTCTCTGTAAGCAGTTTTTTTTTCTTTTCGATCTTCTCCGAAGCACAGCGCACGGCGTCCGGCAAGGTCCCCTCAAACTCATCGAACGCGTGTGGACTCAGGCCCTTCATACCTAAATTGAACTTGCGCATGCGACCTTCTCCGTCAACAAGGCTCCTTTCCAAATCCGCAGTTGAAGCCTTGCCAAGGAATTCGATGAAGCCATCGACATCGCCCAACACTTGCTTGCTAAAAAGACACCTGATACTGCCTTTGAGGCGGCCATGCATACCAGCCGTCATAGGGGTCTCGCCCGCGCGACTGCCCTGAACGTTGCTTGACTCCCAGGATGCCCAACCGTTTGGTTTGGAAGAACGCTGGCCGTCAAAAGGATTGGACGCAGGCAAGGGGCGTCGGCGCGACAGGGACTTGGGTGGGATTCGAGGGAGCATCCTGTCCAACTCACCAAGTGTCCCGTGCAAGTACACGGGTAGGCGTCCAGATTGATCTGAGTTGGTGAACCGATCCTTCGATCCGCCCTGGGGAGACCGAACAGCCGCGAACTCGGGCCGATCAGAAGATCCGGAATACCCCGAAAAGTACCGCGATAACAGTTTTTCAAACATTCGGATTTGCGTGAAATGCGTTCAGTTACAGAACGATAGATGAATTCGACGATTCTGATCCTCATTCATCTCGATCGTGATCGGCACGGCGATTAAATAAGCGGAAAGCCGAAGGCATCGCGTCCACCACGCCAATTGGTACTGCGCCGACACACGCAAGACTTGCGTTCGATGGCATCCAGGGCGTCGCGCGAAGCATTCCCGGACCGTCCAGCCGATCAGTAGCGACTCCAGTTCGAGATACAGGGGTTCGGTGAGCAATGGAACAGCCAACCGATCTAAGCACGTCGCCATTCGCAGAAATCGGCACGGTTTCGCTTTGCGCCAAATGACCAGCTTTTCAAACTGGTGCGCGAATAAGCGTATCGAATTCCGAAGGTTCGGGAGTGGAAAGGGCTGGTTAACTGCTACCGTTGCACATTTGATTTCGTTCGCATTGGGAGGCCGTAGCAATGAACCAGTCGCAATGCGCGCAGCCGGGTGCTGCCCAGTTCCTGCTGGCGGCTATGACCCTATGCGTGTGCGCGACAGCGGCAGCCTGCACCGAGGCCGGCCATTTGACGCTTGCGCCTGAAGCACCAGTGACGCTGATTCGCGGCACATCGATGTTCGTAGTCGACGCACCCGTTGTCTTGCTGCCCGGTGACTTGCTTGCTACGGATGCACATCCAGGCGCCGCTCGGCTCGCAGACGATAGCGGGATGCTCGCGGCACTGGGGCCGCAAACGCATATTGCCATCACTCCCCGGCCGCGCACCGCCAACCAGCCTGCGCACGAATCGCTATCGTTGTTGTCCGGATGGCTCAAGGTCGCCTACAAGGGCGCCGACACTGCGGAAGCTCTGGGGATCGATACTCCGGCCTTGCACACCACGATCCAGCGGGGGTCAACGGTGATCCATGCAACGAGCACGGAGACCGAGTTGTTCGTTGAGACCGGGAACGTCGTCGTGTCCGTTCCGGAAGCCCCTGCCGCGCCGATGGCATTGGGCGGGGATCTCTACCTGCAACGCATCGTCGGCCAGCAGCCTGAACAACAGGCTCGCCCCGCTTCTGGATTCGTCGACCAGTTGCCAACGCCATTCCGCGATCCGCTGGCGCCGCTCCCGCTACGCGCGTCAGCGCTGACACCGGTGCAGTCTCAAGCGCAGCAGGTCACTTATGCGGATCTGGCGGATTGGCTAACCAGCAGTTTGCCGATACGGCGCACCTTTGTGTTCCGCTTTCGCGGGCTCGCGCAGAGAGAGCCTTTTCACTCGTCGATCGGACGAAATTTGCTCACCTTGCCTGAGTGGTGGCCTGTGCTTTACCCGCCGCGCAAATCAATGCCTCGATCGACTTCGAGGCGAACCTCATGGGAGAACTCGTGAAACTGTCGTTGCGCGCCAGGTTAAATCTCGCGTTTATCGCGATCTTCACGGTCGGTTCATTGGCTACCGGTTGGCTCGCGCGTGACATGTTGCAACATACGGCCCTTGAGGAAACTTCGCAAAATGCGCGCGTATTAATGGCCTCAGCAAGTGCTGCGCAGAACTACGCCGCGACGCAGACGACACCTTTATTGCAAACGCAACTGATTTACAGCTTCGTGCCGCAGTCCGTGCCCGCGTACTCTGCCGTCGAGATGTTGATGACTCTGCAAAAGGATTTCCCGTACTACTCATACCGCTCGACCATGCTGGACCCGACCAATCCGCGTGATCGCCCAACAGGCTGGGAGGCTGAGGTGATTCATCGGCTGCACGATAAGCCGGAGCTGAGCGAATTGGTCGGAGTGCGAGACGCTCCAAATGGTCCTAACCTCTATATTGCGCACCCGAACCGAATCGACGATGTTGCCTGCATGGAATGTCATAGCACACCATCCAGGGCACCCAAGACGCTGATCGACAAGTATGGCCCGAACAACGGGTTTAACTGGCATTTGCACGAAGTGATCGGCGCGGACTTCGTGTCGGTGCCGATGGCGGTGCCTCTGGCACGTGCGCACGAGTTGCTGCGAGCGTTGATGCTGTCGCTTGCCGCGGTATTCGGATGCTCGCTGCTGGCGCTGAACCTCATGATTCATCTGCTCGTCACGCGCCGCGTGCGCGCGCTGTCGCGAGCTGCAGACGAGATCAGTCTGGGCAAGCTCGACGGACCGGATATCGTCGTCCGTGGCAGCGACGAGATTGCTTCGCTCGCCGTGTCGTTCGGCCGGATGAAAACGAGCCTCGTTGAAGCGTTCAAGATGATCGATTCCCATTGAATCGGCGTGGGAATCGAGGAGACAAACATGAACGAGCGACTGATGAGGCATCGATCACGTGGTGTAAGAATCTGGACGCTTGAGGCTGTCCCGCCTGCATCCACGGATTCAGCATTGCCTGCGAATAGCGCCATGGCGCTCAGGTATCAAAGTCGCGGCGTGAAGATCTGGTCGACGGATGCGATCGGATTTGGCCACGACACAAGTGGTGAAGATGACTCGGAAGGTTTGATTTTGATTGGTACCACGAACGACGACGTCGGGACCGTGACGGATGCGCTATCCACGGACGCCGGCGGCTTGCGGCTCTCCTCTTTCGAGGTCGTTGGAGATGCCCCGCGATTCACCGGCTCGCAACCATGCATTCGCACCGATGCGATTGACGGTGGACGGCAGAACGAGGCTGGCGTGGCAGATGAGGGGCCAATGAACTCATCCGATGGCAAGGACGGTGCGCCAACGCTTGGCTCGGTGGTCGTTGACGAGCGCGTCTCAGATACTGGTGCGAGGCTGGGCGAAGACGCGCAACCGGCGAGCGATGCGTTACCACATCCGTGCGAGTTAGAAGTAGAGGGGGAAGTTGGGGCGCATGGCATCGAGGTGCGCCATTCGAACGACGACGAGGATGTACCTGAGCCCGCATCGGTGGATGCTCACGATGAGAGCTCATTCGACGGCGTCAGTGACATCTCTGCGCCCATAGAGTCCGAGCCTGTCACTCTGCCTCCGACTGTGCTTGCGGTCGTCGAAGCGCTACTTGCTGTTCAGGTGGGGCCGGTAGCGCGGCTGCTGGTTGCACGGCACTCGGCACAGGTGACGGATTTACTCGAGCTTGAGGCACTGTTGGTTTCCAGCATTCCGTCCAGTGCGGGCCGCGAACAGTTCAGAACCGCGCTCGCGAAAGCGCTCAGAGAGACTGCATACTGTCTCGATCCCAATGAACTGGGAATGCGCGACGCGACGAGGGATGTGGAACACAATACAGGGTCTGGGGGCACCGCCGTCTTACAGGAACAAGTTCAGGCAGCGGCAATGCAATTGGCCCACTATCTCGGACCGATCGCGCATGTCGTCGCCAAACGCAAGGCCGTCGCTGCGACTGATTTGAGGACGTATTACGAGCATCTTGCGCAGTCGATTAGTAACGAAGCGGATCGAGCCGCATTCCAGCGGACGATGTTGAGCTGAGCGGCTTTCGGCACAATTTGAGGACAAATGGAGCGACGGTGAAAGCATGTTGGCGGCGGCCGCGAAGTACCGAGGACCGTCGCCGTGGCCTCTACTGCATGTGCGCGGCTTGACACTGCGCAGCCCCCGAGACGGAGATCGATTAGCCGCCCCAGCCGTGATGCTCGCGCCACTCGTGCTCATGCCACGCATGCTCGCGCCATTCGTGGCGACGCCATTCGTGTTCACGCCATTCGCGTGCGCGTCGGCCGTCGTAGCCTCCGTAGGCCACGGTTACGGGCGGTGGGGCATAGGCGACAGGGGCCGGCGCCACATAAGCGGGGATGCCAACCCCGACGGTGACATCGACATGCGCCGATGCCGCAGCCGAAGCAGCGAGGACCGCCAGACCTAGTGCCACACCAATGATTCTCTTGTTCAATTCGCTTCTCCTCGCACGTTTAGTGCATGACAGTGAATACTGCGCGAAGTGTAGAGGCTCGTCAGACATGGAGGTGCAACTGCTTTGCGAGATTGGTAACGCAGGTTTACCGGAATGGCATCAGACCGATCAGAACGGCACTACACGTTCGCCCTACAGTTGCCATCTTCGGCTGCGGACTGATCCCATGCTTAAGTCTCAAGTCACTGTCATATTCGACGCGTCTTTGTAATGCGCATAGCGATGATCATGAACAAGAGATACCTGCTGGCCATTCCTGCCATTACCGTCGCGAGCGTGGCCCTTGACACAAGCTTCAACCGCAGACCGGCGAGGCAGCCGGATGAGCGTGTCAACCCGACCACCGGCTACGTTGCTTGTTCAGGCAGGCAGAGCGCACAATTCGCATGTTTGATTGTTGCTTCGCGGTTTTATGTCGACCGGAGCGATGCTTAGCGTATGCTCGACTTCGAGTCCATGCAGGAAATACACGGCATGTTTAAAGAAGGCGGTTTCAAAGGTGAAGCGTAACCGCGGGTTAATGAACGGAAACTGAAGTTATCGAAGCGGTTGCGAGCATACGTTCGAACAACTCGAATGGCGAATGAAATGCATGCGTGGCACGAGGCCGGCTTTTGAGGCTGTCGGCGATGGCATCGAGGTTGTCCTGCGCGTAGACAGAGAGGTCGGTGCCTTTTGGCAAGTACTGACGCAGCAGCCCGCTGGTGTTCTCACAGGTGCCGCGTTGCCACGGGATCCGGCCGCGCCGGTCAGTGCCCCGCTTGCGCGACATACGCTTGCTGTGGCCGTGGCGCAGACGGCCGATAAGCTGGCTGCAGTGGTTGGCAAGTGCTTTTTTCATTGGCACCTTACACGAGCAAGGTGTTGCACTTCACATTTGATCGCGCCGACAGATTCCGTACCCGCTGCATTTTCAAAACAGCCAAGAGGGCTAGGCTAACGGATCATAAGGGCATCATGATATTTCCTAAGTACCTTGAAGGGCTCTTTGATTTGAGCTACTCAAGCCACTCTCCAATCAAAGAGCCGCCCCAAAACAAAAAGCAGCCCGAAAAAAAGGCTCGTACGGGATCCGGCTCTGAAGGGGATTGCGCGCCGCCTGCACTTCCGACACGGCCTTTGCCAGGCTCCAAGGGAAAAAGGCCAGTTCCGAACGTAATATATCGTGACCCTCCACCCCCGCAACCGCCGGTGACGGGTCGGGAACCACGTGTGCGGGGTCACCTCCCTGCGGGTTCCATGACGCCATTGCCGGCAGGTGACTACAAGCGCATGAAGGATTTCACGACGCCAACGCAGTTTTCTTACTACGAACGTATGATGAGAAATGACGCCGTGCCCGATCAGGCCATCCGTGAGGCTGACGATGATGCGCTCGAGACAGCCGTTGCAAATTCCTTGGTTTCCTTTGAAAGGGAGACAACGCATCGGCTGCTAACGGAGTCTCAAAACCCTTCGTCACAGAAATCCGACGACAAGCCGCGACCGAAAACGCGTCATCCATCCTCCCAGCAGGCCAACAATGGCGACTGGTTATCGCATGAGAGACAAGTGACGCAGCTGCTTACCGGAAAGTATAACGAGGAGATAAAGAACCTCTTGTGTAAGCATGCAATGATCGAGGTTCCAAACAGCGGGGAAAGCGGCGATCAGAAGAACAATTGCTTCGTCATATCAGCTGCAATGCTTGCATTCGAGAACTATGGAGAATCAAATAAATTGAATCAGCAAGTCAACGAAATCAGAAAGATTCTGGTAGACGAAAAGCTAACCAAGCCGAACGAACAATTCACGTCGATGAGCGGCGCGGCCAAGAGGGTTGTCGAGTTAATCAACAGCCGGCCGGGCGTCAAGCCGAAGCTTCGCTTTTATGTCATATCGAGAGTGAAGGGAAACACCCACATAGACCAGCTCGGCGTTCCAGGCGGAAGGGAAGTAGTCATCTGGGATAAAGGTGGCCACTTTGTGGCGGTCGCGCACAAGTCTTTAGTCGATCCCGAGTCTATCCGTGTCAAACAACCCCAACGACCTCCGCGCACACACGGCAAATAAACCTGCGGACAAACCGGGTAGCTGCTGCCGTACCTGGTTACCGTTCGGAAGGGCTTTCTAGCTCTTATGGAACATCCGGCGCAAAAAATTCCGTCGTCCACCCGCATGCCGCGCCGATTGACATCGGCGCACCGTTTCACGTGGTCGCAGTGGGACCCGAACGCGATCCGGAACCGGTTCGTTTATTCCGCAGTTTCACAAAGGAGCTTCACGATCTTGCCGACTGGCTGAAGCAGGTTCGGGGCACGTAAGTTCGCCCGTTGCGCAGGTTCGCGCCTTTCGCGTGTGGGAATATTTTTTTGATGTGGACACTTGAATCTCAATTCAGACATGGTCACATTGCAATTCCCCGTTAATCGAAGCTGCCATGTCGCCACGGCAAAACCCGACGAAACGACAGCTACGGGTTCCGATACGAACCGTTGCGCGCCGCCTCCGGCGGGACTGAAGCCGGCTTCGGCGGCACGCCGGCACACCGACACCGCAGTCCGAAGGCTGACGAGAAGACCCGAAACCACGAAGCGATTGGGCCGCTTGCGCAGAGAGCTGGCGAAAATCCGCCCCACACCGTCGGATCCGCAAGAGGCGCGGGAAGAGATCATCAAGGCAATGGCAAGAGCCGGTCTGGACGACTGGACTGTGCCGGAGCTATCCGATGCGTCGACGGTTCGACATGCCGACGGGTCTGCTCGAATCACGCTGCTCGCCCACGCCATCATCTTCAGCCCCGCCGGAGCATTTCGCATTGTCGAGCTACACCCTCCCGGCCGGACCTACTTCGAGATGGGCGGGCAAGACGGTCACGCGCCTATTCAACCCGATTGCTGAGGTTGACACGGTGCGCGACCGCCCTGCCGCGCATCGTGACGGCATCGGGTTCAAGTGACGCGCCGTCAGCGCGAGGCTTTGCCGAAACGGTACTCGTGCGTCAGATCGTTGAGCTTAGCCTTAAATGCGGGATCGAGCTTCACATCGGCAGGTCAGGCGCGTGCCCCTTCCTTAGCGGGCTCGCTACCGTGCGCGTGGTGGTGTCCATGCCCATGGGGCATCCCGCCGGCGGCGTCGGGCTGCTGCTGCGTTCCCGACTGGCCCGAAGACGAGTCCGGAAGCGGATCGTCATTGTCATCGTCGCCGCTTGTGAGCGACGGAATGCCCCCTCCGTCGGGCATTTCCGAAGTGCCCCCTCCGCCGGGCATCCCCGAAGTGCTCGCCGCGCCACCGCCGCCCTGTCCGCCGGACGTCGCGTTCGACAGGTTCATCTTGGCCAACATCTCGTCGAGTTCATTATCGAACGGCTTTTCTTTCTTACCCGAAGCCTCTTCATGCGATTTCTGCATGGTAGTGAAGTCCGCAGCAGCACCCGACTTGATCGATGGAACGCTCATCTCTTACTCCCAAAAAATAGTTAACATTCCGTGCCGTCTGTCGTCGGACAGCACGTGACATCAACATTATCGAAAGACAGGTCCGGGCAAACGGGGCGGACGAACCGGTGGCTCAACTTGCGAAGTCACCAAGTGAGACATTCGTAACCGGCTGTACTTGCAAAGCGGGCCATTCGACATGGCCCAGTCCAGTGGATAACAATTATGATCGCCGCAGTCAGGCTTCATGACATGCCACATGGGTAGCCATTGAAGTTCCCGAGTTCCTATACGAACTTCGTTTTTTCAATCACAACTTCGCATCACTGACGAAAGAAATACATCCTGTGATGATTCGGCCAGACTGGCGGATTCGCTTCGCGATCCAGTGCTTCGCCATCGTGTATGGGTGCGTCTTCAGTGAGTTCGCGCGCCAGGACAACTACCGTGGTGCAATAACGGAAAATGGGGGCGAAGAGAATACGCTCAAGCGTTCGATGAACCCATGAACGTTCAGGCATGGAGCACTGCAGGCACTCTACGAATCCTGAACCAAAGGAGGGTGTTGTCAAGACCGGCGCGGGGCCGTCATTCGCTCGCGGCTCGCCGAAGCGTCTCGTTTACGGGCCTTAACCCACGGGAGTTTTATGCCCCGAACAACTGACAATCAAGTCGGGCCCGCGCTCATTGACCGATCGAGGCGGCCTCGCTCTGCCGCGTTGACGCACCTGAAAGCGTGGCGACCTCCGCAGTCGAAGGTCCCGGCGCCCCATGCGCATACGCATGACTCTCGGTCGCAAAATGGTGTGCCGACATCACAGCCTCGCGCAGACTCACCGCCCGACCGTCCTGCAACGCCAACGCTGCGGCATGATTCTGTTCGGAAGCGGCGAAGGCCGATCCGCCTAGCAGTGCAACCGCTGCGTCAATTATGACTCTCTTCTTCATCTTATCCCTCGACACAGCGAGTGTCCGCCGCTCACCCTGGCAATGAGCGGTGACCGCTGCAACCGGTCACCGCTCACGCGTCTTAGTCATTCGGCATCGACCTAATCCAGGATGACACCCTTCTTACGAAAGATGCACCGGCGAGCGCTGCGCCTGCACAGGTTGCGGCGATGCGGGCTGCGTCTTCGGAGGTGTCGTCGTAGTTGTCGGCGTCGTCGTCTTGCCACCGTTCAGGATCGGCACCACCGAACCCGGGCGAAGACCATGCGTAGCATTCGGGTTCGGCGGAGTCAGACCCGTCGTCGCCGTTTGCGTAGCCATGCCGCCGGTCATACCCGTCGTCGCCGGCTGCGTCGTCGTGCCGCCGTTCAGGATCGGCACCACCGAGCCAGGACGCAAACCATGCGTTGCATTGGGGTTCGGCGGCGTCAGACCAGCTTGAGTGGAGCCCGTCTGGCTCATGGTGGACGAGGGCTGTGCCTGCCGGTTGGAAGTCGTTTTCATGTGCGCGCGATCCGACATCGAGTTCGACTCAACGCGAGTCTGCTCCATACGGGTGACGCTCATTTCAGTCGAGGCGGACTTGCCGGACATGGACTCCGAATGGCCCACGCTGCTCATACCGCTCATGTGCTGCATGCCACTCATATGCTGCATGCCGCCGCCCATGTGACCTGCAAAAGCCGACATGCTGGTAAATGCAAGAACTGCCGAAACGATCAAGCTTTGTTTGAATTTGAACATCTACGTTCTCCGAGGGGTTAGCCATCTGGGTATCGATGGATGAACGTATTAAACTAGAGCGCAACAGATCTTTCGAGTAGATGTTTGTAAATCAACGAGGCTCTTTGTAAAGCAGTTCCCCCGCCTGTAACGAGCTGTAGCCGCTTCGCATTCGCTTGCCGGAATGCGTGTTCACGACTTGTGTTGCCCTCGCACATGTGCGTTTGAACGCGAAGTGCTAATCCAATTACTCAATAATCCTCACCACATTCGTAAAGACGAGAATCGTCGCTGGCAGAATGACATTTCGAATGTCTCTCGTGAGCAGCGTCTGCTTATCGGCCTCGCAAGCTCCCCCTAATCCTTCTCCTTTTATCTTCTAAGCAACGATGTTTAACGAACTCGACGATATTCGAAGCAGCCGCCGCGGCTTCATGCAACTCGGGGCTCTCGGCGCAGCTGGTCTAGCGGCCGCCGCCCTTCCGGCCAGCAGCGCATTTGCCGCAACGCAAGCTACCACGCGTGTTCCCGATTTCCTTCCGAGGTCTCCGCTCACACTACCGCCCTTGCCATACGCAGAAAGCGCGCTCGAGCCGATTCTCTCCGCGAAAACGATCGGCCTTCACTACGGCAAGCATCACAAGGCGTATTTCGACAACATCGCAAAGCTGGTTGCGAACACGCCCTTCGCGGATATGTCGCTCGAGGAGCTCGTCGTGGCGAGCGCTGGCCGGTCCGATCGGGAGCCGCTTTTCAACAATGCAGCCCAAGCGTGGAATCACACTTTCTACTGGAACAGCATGACGCCGGCGTCGACAGCGCCTCAGGGTGAGCTGAAGGCCATGATCGAGCGTGATTTCGGCTCTCTCAACAATCTGAAGAACGAACTGGCGACCACGGCGGTCTCGCAGTTTGGCAGCGGCTGGGGCTGGCTTGTGGTCTATCGCGGCCACCTGAAGGTAGTCAAGACCGGCAACGCCGATTTGCCGTTCGTGCACGGCATGCAGCCGCTATTGACGGTCGACGTTTGGGAACACGCCTACTACCTGCAATATCAAAACCGCCGCCCGGCCTACGTCGCTGCGGTCATGGACAAATTGCTGAATTGGGAATTCGCATCGTCGAATCTCCCGCGCGCGTAAGCGCTGAGAGCAACCGCGCTGGGTCGAACCGAACCCGGCGCTGTTGCAAAGTGAACGACAAGGCTGCTTGGGCCGTCCTCGCCTGTTACGGCACCTTGACAGCAGTCGTCGAACGATGTCATCACGCCGCCGACGACCTTTCCTTTAATGCTTCACCAGTGATATCTCCTTTCCCTCCTTCGAATCCGCGAAGTCGCGCTGCCCGCCGGGCGCAGCATTGTGAATCAGCACCTCTTCGAGCGTTTCCCAATGCCGTCCCGTTTGACGCAGCAACGACGCAACCGCGCTCCGGCTGACTGCAATGCGGCCGTTCCGGCGACCAGAACACCTGCTCCAAGAAGAAGATTTCGACGTTTCATGTGATGCGCAACTTCATTTGATTTCCCAAATAGTTAAAATTCGGGCATAGCTCCTCTAATGCACAGCCCATATCGCGTGCAACTCCATCGACAATGCACGCAACGAAACCTGTTCCTTCACCTGATCGATGAAAATCGACACGAAGAGCGCCAGCAGCAGCAGCGTGACCGCGCCCTTGATCGGCTGACTCAGCGTCGACGGTTCGAGCTTGTCCGCCGCCTTCGCAATCAAGCCCAGGCTCAAATCGATCAGCACGAGGACGAGCAGCATCGGCATGGCGAGCTTGGTCGTCATCTGCATGAGCGTGTCGGTTTGCTGGATTACGAAACTCTCGGCGAAGTTCGACATCGACGGCAGCGTGTCGGCGATAGGCCAGATCTTGTACGACTCGAAGATGGCGCCTAGTAGAAACGTCATGCCGCCAAGTGTCCAGAACACCGCAACCACCAATTGCCCCAGCAGGTTCGACACCGGCGTGCTCTGCTCCCCTCGCAGCGGATTCGATACCTGCACGTTGTTATAACCAGCGAGATCGTCGACATACGCGCCGACACTCTGCGCGATCCAGAACACCGGCGAAGCGGCGAAGCCAAGCACGAGCCCGAGCATGCCTTCCTTAATTGCATAAAGCGCGAGCCCGCCCGCGCGCAAGTGCTCGGCAAGGTCAGGAGGCTGTCCCCACGCGACAAACGCGCCGAATATTGACGCCACTGCCGCCCGATTTGCCCCCGTCAGCACTTCATCGCTCATGGCGGGCAGCACCATGAAGGCGATCAGCATGCGCAAGCTGCAAATCAGCAACGTGGTGACGAATTGTTCCCATGTGTGCCCCAACTGCAACAAGTCGAAGGGCAGCAGTTGCATTGATGCGTTCATTTTCCAGTTCCTTTGATGTCGCCCTCTAGCGGCTATCGTCCACGCAACCGCGCGCCATGAGCCTCTTCGGCTTCCTCGTCCTGCTGGTCTTCGACGGCCAGCTCGTGCGCGGTCGCGAGATCCTTCAGGCTGGTGTCGAGAGCATCGAGCTGCGCGTTGTTTCTCGCGATGTTCCGTTGAGATTCAGCAAGCGCTTGCTCGCGTTCTCCCACCGCACGTTCGGCTGCCGATACGTCCACCTCCAACGCCTGTGCTTGCGTCATGAGCACATTCCGGAAATCCCGCAGCGACATCAGCTCAGTCGGCGAAAATCCGCCCGGCGCATCGAGCGTCTCAACAAGCCGGCGATCATGTGCGTCGACTTTTCGCTCGTGTTCAATCCGTGCGGCCTGCCTCTGGCACAGCTCGTCTTGCGCACGCCGCAGTTCGGCACGCGCCGCGACAAGCGCTTTTTCGAGCCTCTGTGCGAGGCGCCGGCGCCGCTGCTGTAACAGCAAAAACGTCTTGTAGCGCGGATCGTTCGTCATGCGGCCAGATCGAACAGACCATCGACGATTTCGTCGAAAGGCCTCAAGTCGTCGGTACGCTGGCCAAGAAACGCACGGATCGAGTCGATCTTCTCGATCGCTTTGTCGGCAATGGCGTCCTGGCCCTGCTGATAGTCGCCGACTTGCAGCAAGGTCTCGACATCCCGGTACTTGGCGAGCAACTCGCGCACGCGCCCCGCTGCATCCTGATGCTCGCGCCCGACGATCTGCGTCATCACGCGCGAGAGACTGCCGAGCACGTCGATTGCCGGATACTGGTTCTTCGCGGCAATAGCGCGCGAGAGAATCATGTGGCCGTCTAGAATCCCACGCACTTCCTCGGCGATCGGGTCGCCGCCCGATTCATCTTCGGCGAGCACCGTGTAGAGAGCCGTAATGGAGCCGCTCGCCGATGTGCCCGCTCGTTCGAGCAGACGCGGCAGCTCGGCAAAGATCGACGGCGGAAATCCTCGCCGCGTCGGCGGTTCGCCGGCAGCCAAGCCGATCTCGCGCTGGGCGCGCGCAAAGCGCGTCAGCGAATCCATCATCAGCAGCACGCGCAATCCCCGGTCGCGAAAATACTCGGCAATCGCGGTGGCGGCATAGGCGGCTTTCGCGCGCTCAATCGACGAGCGGTCCGACGTCGCACACACCACGACCGACTTCGCCATTCCGGCCTCGCCGAGAATGATCTCGACGAATTCGCGAACCTCGCGACCTCGTTCTCCGATCAGCGCGATTACGTTCACGTCGCATTGCGCGCCGCGGGCAAACATCCCCATCAGGGTCGATTTGCCGACGCCCGCCGGCGCGAAGATGCCCATGCGCTGCCCTTCGCCGAGCGTCATGAGGCCGTCGACGATGCGCACGCCCGTCGACAAAGGTTCATCGATCACGCGGCGCGTCATCGGGTCCGGCGGCGCTGCGATGATGGGCCGAAGGTCGTCGTAGTCGAGCGGCCCGCGCCCGTCGATCGGCTCGCCAAGGCTGTCGATCACGCGCCCCAGCAACCCCGCCCCCACCTTGACGGACAATGGACGCCCCAGTCCAACGACACGGGTCGACCGCGAGACGCCCGTCAAGCTACCGAACGGCGACAGGATGGCCACATTTCGCGAGAAACCGACCACCTCGGCGCGCTGCAGCAGCGTGCCGTATCGATCCTGCAGTTCACATAAGTCGCCGAGATTCGCGTCGAGACCCGACACCTTCAGCAACGTGCCCACCACCTCCATCACCTTGCCGGTCTGCAGGTATCGCGGGCGCGCTTGCAACTCGCGCTCGATCTGATCCGTGAGCGCGGAGAATGGATTGAGCTCGGACATCCATTCCGATCGGTCTTCGACGCTCATCTGCGCACCTCTTCCTCGTGGGCGTCATAGTCCATACTGTCGTAATCGGCCTCTGCGTCGTCGTCCTCGTAATCCCCGGCGTCAAATTCGTCCGCGCCATCGTCGTCATATTTATCGACACCGGCAGTGTCGTCTTCTCCGACGTTTCGGATACCCGATCGATCGTAGTCTTCATTGTCTGTACCCACCGTGTCATCGTCATCGGCGAGCTCGCCCATTGCATGCTCATCGAATGCAGGCCGGGCGCCGGCCCCCTCGTTCGCGAGCGAGTGCTTGAGCGCGCGCCCGACCGCCGAGCGGATCGCTTGCAATTGCGTCTCGAGACTCGCATCGACCACGCCGTAGTCCGACTCGCAGATGCACGCACCGGGCCCAAGCCGCTTGTCCGGCGTCACCTCGATCGCAAGCCGGCGGGGCCCCGCGTCCGCCAGTGAAGCGAAAGTGCGCACCGCGTCTTCATAGTCGTCGGTGCTGACCGAGATGCGCAGATACGATGCGCCTTCCGAGATTTTGTCGAGCGTCGTCAACGCGCGTTCGAACAGCGCTTGCGGCCGCTCGGCGAGCACGATCTGCTCAACCGCCGACGTGACCAGCTCCGCGAGGCGCTCGCGCATGCGCGCCTGCACGGCGCGCGCTTCCGACATCGCATCGAGGTTGCGCTTGTGCCACTCCTCGACCGCGCCCTGCTGGCCGTCGGCAAAGCCGCGTTGCACGGCATCGTCATAGAGTCGTTGTGCCTCATCGCGAACTCTCCCGGCCTCGTGCTCGGCCTCGTCGACGATAGCCGCCGCCTGTTCCTCTGCAAGCTGCAGCACCTGATGCCGATCCCTTTCGAGCTGGGCGTAGGCCTCGTGCAGTTCGACCGCGTGGCCGAACTCTTCAAGGCGCACTATGTCGCCGTCTACGCCGATTCTGCTTGCGGGTCCGTCTGTATTGCCTAACCAAATAACCATGAAAGATCCGGAAAGAAATCGGTAAGTCGAGTGGCGATAAGCGCGCTGTGCTCGCGCTCATTGACCGCGTTCGCCACACCGGCAAGCCAGACAGGCTCGATCCCATCGCGCGGAAACGCGAAGCGCATCAGCCGGATCAGCGCGGGGTCGTCCCACATGCCCGTCGCACGCATGAGACAGAAGCCGTCCCACCCCACAGCAAGCTCGCTGCGCGCGATCGGATCGTCGCGAACGTCGAACGGCGTATCGCCCTTGATCGCCGACAGCTGTGCCAGCGCCGCCGCACTCGTCCATTGACGCAGCATCTGCCGGCGCGGCTTGTCCACGCAGCGTCGCACCGCGGTCCGATAGAACATCAGCGCGCGTGCGCGCATCACGCGTGTCAGATCCGCGGCGGGCAATACGGCGATGCCATGCGCAGCCGTGTTGAATGCTTCGAGCAGCGGCGCACATGCAGCCCCGCCCCAAAGCTGCCTCGATACCGCACGCACGAACTGCGGCGGATAGCCGTCGCGCACCGGACACATCCGCGTGAACTCCTCGGTCCACGACGGATGCGCCCACTCGATGAGCGTATCGACGCTTTGTTGATAGCGCGTGAGGAGTTCAGCGAGCCGTGTCGCATCGGGCCGTTGCCACATCATTGCCGCCTGCGATCAACCAGTTGAGCCTGTCGGCCCTGACTTTCGTGCGCGCTTGCGACGGTTCAATTGCTCAACGGCGCGATGGAGGAGCCGGCTTGCCAAGCCGGCCTTCGGGTCACCAAACGACGCGCGCCTGACGAAGAGCAGAACCCAGATGCCCCCCAGCAGCACCACAGACATGCCACCAAAGCAGATGAGCCGCCAGAGCGGGGAGTCCGAGCGTCGGACGTTGACAACCCGCGTGGGGTTGGCCGCCACCGACGTCACGCTGACCTGGTCATACGTGAGTCCTTCCACGCTATGCACGACGAGGTTCTTGATCGCCGGCGTCAGCGTATCGACGTTTGTATCGCGCCGGTATTTCACGAACACCGACGCGCTCGATGGCTTGACCGTCGTCGCAAGAGGATCGTTATTCGGCAGCACGATGTGCACCTGCGCCTCGACCACGCCGTCAATCTGCGAGAGCGTGTTCGACAGCTCCTGCTCGATCCCGTAGATAAAGCGCACACGCTCCTCCGTCGGCGTCGACACAAGGCCATCCTTCTTGAACATCTCGCCGAGATTGGTGAACTTCGCCGAAGGCAGGCCATGCGCACGCAACACGTCCATGGCCTGTACAAGCTTGCCGTCGTCGACATCCAGCGTCCAGGTCTTGCCGCCATCAGGCGACGTCTTCTCGGCATCGATGCCTTGTTCGAGCAAGGCCGCCACCATTTCGTTGGCGTCCTGCTGAGTCAGGCCGTTATAGAGCTCCTTGTGGCACGCGGCGAGAAAGAGCACCGAAGCGACCAGCACGGCGACGCGCCCAAGGCGAAAGGCAGCACGATTCATCATTGGTTCTTCATCAAGGTTTGGAGCGAACTTTTGCTCGATTCGACGACGCCTTGCTTTGCTTGCATGTTCGCCTCGGTGAGAGCGATCTCCATCGACATATGACCCGATTCGGCCATCATGCTCTGCACCGACATCGTAGGCGCTGCCTGCTCGAACTGGTTCATGTCGGACATCATCTGCTGCATCGAAGCATCCTGCGATTCGATTGCGCTGCTTAAGATGTTTCCTGCGTTCGATGCGCCGGCGCCGTGCGATTCGACGATGGCGTGGCTACCGTCCTGTTGCGAACCCATCAGGCCCTGGAACTTGTCGATCTGCTCGGCGCTCGGCCCCACGATGTTGTGTATGCCGCTCGTTGCAGGGTCCGCGCCGCTCAATTGTGACGCGCCGAATACCTGCGCCATCGCGATGGTCGGATCCATTGCGTATTTCCCGAATGAGTTGAGTAAAGAGGGTCAAGCGCGCAAGTATTGAGCACTCGTCTGCTCGATGCCGGCAGTCGATGCCGCGGAGTCGGCAGGCTCGGCTGCCGCATTCGACCCGGCGAGACCCAACATCGCGCGCGCGAGGCCTACGGCCTCGGCATTGTTGTTCAGTTCGAGCACTTCATGTGCGGCCACGCGCCAGCCCGAGTCGCCCGTCATGTACAAGCAATACGCGAGCAGCGCCTTGCCATAACTCCACTTTGCCGAAGCCATGTCGAGGCTGCGCAGCACGTGAATCGCTTCCGCCCAGCGGCCGCGGCGGATCTGCAGCCAGGCTTCGAATGTTTCGAGCTCGGGAAAATCGGGGCGCAGTACCCGCAGCGCGTTGAGCACCGCTTCCGCGTCCTGGTCGTAGTTGCGCTGACAGCCGATGCTGACTACTTCAATCAGCGCGGGGATAAGGGCCTTGGGATAGTCGAGATAGTTCATTCAATTTCCAAAATAGTCACGCGTGGCAGGACGTCTATCACGCCTTGGAATACATCAAAAGATCATCGGGGTTTCCACTGGATCGTCGTCCTTCGGAATGTCATAACCCACCATCTGCGCAACCTTTTGCTGGTCGTCGTCGGGATGCGCATTCATCCAGTCATCGAATCGCTGCTTCGGCGATGCGTTGTCCGGGTCTTTCTCAGCATTGATACTGTCGGGATTGCCGTTCAACGCTGCGTTCTCATCCTGGCCGTCCTCCGCAATCTGTTGCCTGTCCTTCGTAATGGCGTCCTTTGCGTTCTGGACGCTTTGATAATCGTTGGAGCCCACGCCGTTATATGGATTCTTGAGGTAACGCTGCGCATCCTGGAGCGTCTTGGTGTCATCAGACAATTTCTGAAGGTCCGGATTGTCCGGGTCTTCCGCCTGGAGTTTATCTACGGAGTCTTGCGAGTCGGTCGTCGAGTTGGAGCTAGACGAACTGCTCGGGCCATCACTGCCCTTCGCGTTAGTCGAGTTCCCATTGCCATCCTGAGAGGACGTCACTCCCGAGGCTCCGGGCTGGCCATTTTGATCCGCCTGGCTCATTCCACCGAAGTCTTCCATCGCGGCGTTCGTTTCCTGTTCGGTCTGTGCGAACGAGTTTTCAAGGTCCGCTAATTGCGCTTTGAAGGTGTCGTCACCGAATGACGCCCAATCGTTCATGCCGCAATCGCCGAAGGCTCCATACGTGCCGCCTGCACCAGCCGCTCCCGACCCGTCACTCGCACCACTCGCACCACTCGCACCACTCGCACCACTCGCACCGCCCGCACCGCCCGCACCGCCCGCACCGCCTGCACCCATGTCGCCGCCGCGGTAATGCGAGACCGCCGCCATCGAGCGGTCGACGCCGCATGGATCCTGCGTGAGACCGCTGACACTGTGCGCGACTCCAGCCAAAATATTCTGTGAATTGACTCCCAGATCGTTCATCCCACTAAAACCGGAGTCACCTGTCTGATCGCCACTCATCGGGGGAAGCCTTGTTCCCACCATGCCGGTCTGTAGCAACATCGGCGCGCTGTTATTCAATGCCAAACTAGACACTGTCCTATCCTCCAAGAAAGAAAACACTCTCACGACCGCCACAAAACGATAGCCGACGACGCAAGGCCATTCCCCGAATCGCGCGAAGGGAAGGCGAGCCGCGCGAAGCGTCGGCCTGTAACTTTTTGCCCATCTGTAACTTTTCGCTTACATTCATCGCCTGCGCAGCCGCACGTCATTCCCAATCCTCAAGATTTCTCATCCGCTTCGCGCTTCTCGACGCGTGTTCGCACACCAGCCTCCGTTCCGTTCGTGTCTCGCGTAACGTTGGAGCTCCGGTCAGTCTTGTTGTTTAACGACGGCATATCGTCGTCACTTCATTTAAGGAACAGCTATGAGTTTCGTGAATCCCTACTCCTCCTCCTCTTCGCCGACCAACAACCCGAATGTTGTCGGCAACACCGATCCCGCGTCTGGGGCCAACAATCAGCAGGACGGCTCAGGCAGTTCAGACGCCGCGAATCAAGCGCTCAACGGCCTGATGCAGGCGCTCCCCATGATGCTCATGTTTATGTGATCGACATGCGTCGGACCTGCACGTCGCAGGTGCGGCATTCGAGTCGGCGGGGGCCCAAGCCCCCGCTCGCCGCTTCTGACCTGCTTCCCATGCACGCTTCGCGCCTGACAGATGTCGACCGAAAAAACCGAACAGCCCACAGAGAAAAAACTGCGCGAAGCCCGCGAAGAAGGGCAAACTGCGCAGAGCAAGGACCTCACCGGCGCAGTAAGTCTGATGCTGGTGTTGCTGCTCGCAGTGACCGGCGCTGACTTCCTGTCCGGCAAGCTCAAGCAGCTCGTTCAGATTTCACTCGATGCCGTCTCCGGCGACCATTCGCTAGCCGGCATCACGCGCGTATGGCTCGATCTCGCAGCCAGCGCCGTCTTTCTGCTTTTCCCGTTCGCGCTGGTCGCTTTGCTTGGCGCAGTTTTGGCGCTCGCCCCCCAGGTCGGCTTGATGATCAGCATGAAGCCGGTCGCGCCGAAGCTCTCAGCAGTCAGCCCGGCCTCGGGCATTCGACGCATTTTCTCGCTGAAGTCGCTGCTCGAACTTGTCAAGATGCTGGTCAAGGCAGTGCTGCTTGGCGCGGTGCTTTACGAGGCGGTGCTGATGCTGATGCCGTTGATCGCCGGTGCAGCCTTTCAGTCTGTGAACACGCTCATCGTGCTTAGCTGGCAATCCGTGCTGCGAGTGGTCGGCGTCGCGGCTCTCGTCTATCTGCTGATCGGCGCGGCCGATCTGAAACTGCAGCAGTGGCTGCTCATCCGGAGAAACCGGATGTCGAAGGAAGACATCAAGCGCGAGAACAAGGAGTCCGAAGGCGACCCGGAAATCAAGAGCAAGCGCAAGGCGCTTGCGCGCGAACTGGCGAACTCGGCCCCGACCCGCCAGGCCGTCGACTCGGCCAACGTCGTCGTCGTCAATCCGACGCATTATGCGGTGGCCTTGCGCTACGACCCCGCGGAATTCGGCATTCCGCGCGTGGTCGCCAAAGGCGTCGACCAGCGCGCCGCGGAAATTCGCGCGTTCGCGCGCGACGCCAATGTCCCGATCGTCGGCAACCCGCCTGTTGCGCGTGCGCTCTACAAAGTCCAGCTCAATAACGGCATTCCCGAAGAGCTGTTTGAGACGGTTGCTGCGATCCTGCGCTGGGTCGCAAGTCTTTCCGATCCGGACGGTGCGCCACCGGCGGGCGGGGCGCCAGGCGTTCTGCTCTAGTGCCTAATCCGGTGATTACAGGCCAATCAAGGACTCGCATGTTCAAGTCTCTCAAGCTGCCGGTCGGCGGCGAAGCTGCGATCGCGGCGCTCGTAGTGGCGATCATTTCGCTGATGATTCTTCCACTGCCCACGCTACTGATCGACGGGCTGCTCGCGATCAACATCGCGCTCAGCGTCACGCTGCTGATGGTGACGATGTACGTGGCGAGCATATTGCAGCTGTCCGCATTTCCGTCGATGCTGCTATTCACGACGCTTTTTCGCCTATCGCTGAACATAGCCTCGACAAAATCGATCCTGCTGCACGCCGATGCAGGGCACATCATCGAGAGCTTCGGCGAGCTGGTGGTGGGCGGCAATCTCGTGGTCGGTCTTGTCGTCTTCCTGATCATCACAACCGTGCAGTTCATTGTGATTGCCAAGGGTTCCGAACGGGTAGCCGAAGTAGGCGCGCGCTTCACACTCGATGCGATGCCCGGCAAGCAGATGAGTATCGACGCGGACCTGCGTGCGAACCTCCTGTCCGGTGAAGAGGCGCGCAAAAAGCGCGCTCTGCTTGCGCTCGAAAGCCAGCTGCACGGCGGTATGGACGGCGCAATGAAATTTGTCAAAGGCGACGCGATTGCAGGCCTCGTCATCACGATGGTCAACATCGTTGCGGGCATCGCGGTCGGTGTGGCGTATCACGGCATGAGCGCGGGCGAGGCCGCCAACCGCTTTTCCATTCTGTCAATCGGCGATGCAATGGTTTCCCAGATCGCTTCGCTGCTGATCTCCGTCGCAGCGGGCGTGATGATCACGCGCGTGTCCGACGAGCACGACAATGGTGGCAAGTCGCTCGGCGAGGAAATCGGCAACCAGCTCGGCGGCAACTCTCGCGCGCTCTTCGTGGCGGCGTTGCTGCTGCTCGGCTTTGCCGCGGTACCGGGATTTCCAGCGCCGCTGTTCCTGCTGCTCTCGGGCATTCTCGGCTTCATCGGCTACCGCCTTCAGAAGCGCAAGCAGGCCGCCGAGCGCGAACTGCAAGGCGGTGCCACGTCACTGCAGCGAGCGGGTGCGAAGGTGGACACTCCGGCAATTCTGCCGAAAGCGCCGCAGTTCGCATGTCCGCTCGGCGTGCGCGTATCGCAAGAACTCGCGGCGTACCTGTGTGCCGAAAACCTCGATCGGGCATTCGGCCCCGAGCGCCGCCGCATTCAGGAAGAGCTCGGGCTACCGTTTCCCGGCATCACGCTATGGCGTCATGACGCACTGGATGGCTCCTCATACGAGATCCTGTTGCACGACGTGCCGACCGCCGGCAGCGAGTTGCCCACACAGAGGAGCGTCGTGCTCGAAGCCGGCGACGCGCTGCAGGCGCAGTGCGATACGCTCGTTGACGTCGGCGGGATGGCGTCGAGCCGGTGGATCGACAACGCGATGCTGCCCGCCTCCGGGGTCGTCGCGCTCAACGCCGAGCAGGTGCTGTCGCGCCACGTGGCGAACACGCTCAGACAAAATGCGCACGTGTTCGTCGGCATTCAGGAAACCACCTACGTGCTCGATCAATGCGCGATCGACTACCCCGGTCTCGTCGACGAAGTGAAGAAGGCACTGCCGACGCAGAAAATCGCCGACGTGCTGAGACGGCTTCTCGAAGAACAGATCTCGATCCGCAACATCCGCAACATCTTCGAAAGCCTCGTGATCTGGGGGCCAAAGGAGAAGGACTTGCTTTTGCTGACCGAGTACGTGCGCGGCGACCTGGGCCGCCTGATCGCTCATCGGGCAACCGGCGGCGTGCCGCAACTGTCCGCGATCATGCTCGATCTGCAGGTTGAGCAACTGATCCGGCAATCCATCAAGCAGACCCCGACCGGCAACTTCCTCGCCTTGCCGCCCGAGCAAATCAATGCATTCGTCACGCGGCTCGAGGCGATTTGCGGCGGCGTGCGTCCCGACATCGCCGTTGTCACGTCGATGGACATCAGGCGCTACTTCCGGCGGATGATCGAAGCGCGTCTCGGATGGCTGCAGGTCTATTCGTTTCAGGAACTGGGCAACCATGTGCAGTTGAAGCCCGTTGGCAAGCTCGTTCTATAAGGATTCCAGATGGGCAGTTACAGCCATCGCAGCGTGCGTGTGGTGCCGGGGCCGGCACACGAGCATCCATCCTCGCCCAGGTCGCCATCGCGATCGGCGACAGGCGCCTATGCGGCTCTGATGAAACGGGGCCGCCCCACTCGGGAACGCACATCCTCGAGCACGGACAACGGACTAATCGACGAAGAGTCGGTAGCGCTTGCCGCATACCGGTCCGCACTTCTCGGCATCGACTCCGGCGCCAGGCACCAGTCCGGCGGCGACGATGCCGACGACGGCATGAACCAGGAGGCGGGGAGCGAGTTCCCGGCCGAGCAGCGAGCGCTGCTCGCCCATCTGCCCCGGCTTGCCGACACGCTACGCATCGATGGAACACAGTGGGACGGCGAGCACGGCTTCGCCGGAAAGCTCGCGTGGCGCATTGCCAAATTCTGCGGTGAACCCTCCGTACAGTCGGCCGGCGTGTGGGAAGCGAGCATACCGCTCGCGCCAGATACAGTTCCTGACACAGTCTTACATTTGTCACTTTCGCCCTATCGGCTATGGCTTCGCTTCGATACGTCAAACCGGCATTCGATGCAATTAATCTCCCTGCATAGCAATGCATTGCGAGAACGACTCGCAGCGCTGCTCGGCCCCGAACGGGAAATCGAAATTGCCTGAATCGCATCATTTTTGCATCGCCGCGCCAGTCGAGATGCCAGCCGGGTCTAAACCACGATGAAGTACGCACCATCCACCGTCACGTCGCTTGCGGCCTCGTTGCCCGCAGTCGCGCCGCTCTGCGCCACGTTGTGGCGCGTGCTCGCCGACGCGCGGCTCGAGCGCTGGCTCGACGCGGCCGCTCAGGCGGTGCGGGTCGATGCACTCGCCGAGGCGGAATCGTTCGGCACACCCGCCTTCGTCGTGCTCGGCAGCGTGGCCGGCAGCGCGCGCATCGAGATCGACCTGGACGAGCATCCGGCACTCGCCCCGGTGATCTCAGGCAGCAACATGTTCGCCGCGCAAGTGGCGACGCATCTCTTCGCGCCTTGCCTTGCCGCGCTGCGCGTGCTTGGCCTGCCGGACTTCACCGTGCGCTCGATCGGCCTTCTGCCGGCTGGGAGCGAACGCGCGGTGCACGTCGCCATAAACGGCGATGGTCTTCGCTTTCGCTTTGCTGTGGCACAACTCGACGCGCCGCTCGTGCAAACGCTCGCTCAGCGGATCGACGCCCAACGCGGCGTTCCATATCGGGAGCTCGCGAGCCTGAAGTTGCCAGGCCATCTCGTGCTCGGAACGAAACGGCTGTCCGTCGAGCAGTTGCGTTCGCTGCGTCCGGGCGATGCCGTGCTCGGCGCGACGCCGTCTGGCGCATACGCACTGCTCGCCACCGATGGCCAGGTGGACGCCGTGCACCAATGGGGCTCCCCTGACGTGGGACTCCTGATCGCGCGGGGAAAGCTCTCGCGCGACAAGTTTGAATTCAAGGAAGCTTTGCAGATGACCGATGACACATACGGCGGCCTCGCCGCCCACCCTACCGCCGAGCGCGATGCGCAAGTTGCGGCCGACCGTCTCGAAATACCCGTGCAATTCGAGATCGACACGCTGCCCCTGTCCATCGCGCAATTGAACGCGCTGCGCACCGGCTACGTGCTTGACCTGCCGGTCCCTGTCGCTGACGCCCGCATTCGCCTGACCGCTTATGGCCAGACTCTCGGTTTCGGTCAGCTCGTCGCAATCGGCGAACACCTCGGCGTTCGCATCACTGAACTGGCGCAAGACCATGCTGCAGATTCCTGAGCTCAACGGATTGTTGCTGGTCGTCCTGGCGATCTCCGTCATTCCCTTCTTCGCGATGGTCGTCACGTCGTACACCAAGGTCGTGGTCGTGCTAGGCCTCGTGCGTAACGCGCTCGGCGTACAGCAAGTGCCGCCGAACATGGTGCTCAACGGCATCGCGATCATCATCTCGGCCTATGTCATGGCGCCCATCGGCATCGCGGCAATGGGCAACTTCAAGCCGGCGCTGGGCTCGTCGCCTACGCAAAATGTGGTCTCCGGTTTCGATGCCGCACGCGAGCCGTTCCGCCAATTCCTGAAGAAGCATACGGGGCCGAGCGAGGTTCAATTTTTCCTGCGTTCCGCTTCCTCGATATGGCCGAAACAACAGGCGCAAGAACTCAAGCAGGATGACCTGATGGTCCTCGCTCCCGCCTTCACGCTGACCGAGCTGACGGATGCTTTCAAGATCGGCTTTCTTCTGTACATCGCGTTCGTCGCGGTGGATCTGATCATCGCGAACGTGCTGATGGCGATGGGCCTGAACCAGGTCTCGCCGACCAACGTGTCGATACCGTTCAAGCTGATGCTGTTCGTCGTGATGGATGGCTGGTCGCATCTGATCCATGGCCTCGTATTGACCTACAAGTGAGCCCGGCATGGATCTCGACACCATCATTCGTCTGACGTCACAGGGTCTGCTGACCTGCCTGTACGTGTCGCTGCCGATCGTACTGGTCGCGGCGGGCGTCGGTCTGCTCGTATCGTTCGTGCAGGCAATCACGTCGATGCAGGATTCGAGCATCACCTATGGCGTGAAGCTCGTGGCCGTGACGATCACTGTCGTCGTCCTCGCGCGCTGGGGCGGCGCGCAAGTCGAAAACTTCGCGGAGGCCGTCATGACTGCGGCGTTTGCACGATGAGCGTCCGGACCTCGAACGATAAATCGGTGAGCATTGCGGCCGAGCAGCAGCTCGAAGACCACCTGCGTGCGCAGCAACAGAAGTTGAAGCATCTTCGGGCGAATCACCTGCGCGAGAGCAAGCAGCGACAAAACCGGCTCGCGGCTCAACATACGAATGGCGGCCATCGCAAGCGGACCAAGCGCCCCGAACTGAAGGACGTGAAGTCGCACGGAGAGATCACCAAGGCCCGCAAAGAGCATGAGGCGGATGCCAAGCGCAAGCGCGCGTTCGCCACGCAGGCCGAGATAATCGCCCGCGGCGGCGTGGCGATTACCGACCAGGGAGGAGGAGGAGGAGGAGGAGGAGGCGGTCATCAGGGCGGCGAGGAACAGCGCGACGACCAGTACCCCGGCGAGACACCGCCCCCGCGCGTGCCCGACGCTCGCTTGTCCCATCGCAAGCGCGGTCCCACACCCGATCGCGCTTTGGCGGATGCAGGAATCCCCGAGATCGTGGCAGGTGCTGTGCCCGCGGCGAGCTGCCCGGATGTTCCCCGCCCTCACGGCACGGAGCTCGCGCAACTGGCGCAGGGTCTGCTGGCCGCGCGCGACCTGGCGACCGGCAAGTCGCAGGCGCCTGTGCGGCCCGTCGTTGCCGGGCTCGTGAGTGGCTATATGCGGGCGACGCACCGGATGTTTTTCGAAGAACTGGAATTCGACGAAGTGAAGCGCGTGTTGCTCGAAGCCGATTCGAAGCGCGCAAAGCAGCCTGACGCTGTGCCGACGCAAGCGGACCGCGAGTTGAACCTGTTGATGGCGTTGATCGTGCATAACGCGACGCGCCCCGCACCGGATTGGTACCGGCTGCGAGCAGCGGCCGTCGCGAAGGTGGCCGCATCGACCGTCGAATCGGCCGCTGCTCCTGCGGCCTGACGCAAGTGAGCCAACCGAATTGATTTTATCGATCCGACGTAAGACAGCAAAGAGAATCGGGACACATGAAACTCCTTCGCATCCTCACAGGCATTCATGCCGGTGCAACGATCCCGCTTGGCGCGGGCGACCACCGCGTCGGCTCCGACGACGATGCCGACGTGCAGATCAGCGACTGGCAATATCCTGCGCTGACCATCACGATTGCCGTCGACGGCAGCGCGTCTGCACAACGACCAACAAGCGGCGATGCTGAAGCGGCATTCGTGCCGCTCGTCGATTTCGCCCCGCAGCGCTTCGAGGACGTCGTCCTGTGCTTAGGACCGGAAAGCGGCACCTGGCCGAGCGATCTCGATCTGATGAACAAGCTCCTCGTGAAACAGGACGAGAGCATCGTCAACATGAAACGAGTCGTGGCGCTGAGCAATGTGGAGATTAGCATTGGCCGCCGGAAGGTCACCGCATTTACGCTGACCGGCGTTGTCCTTGCGCTTCTGTTCGCCGCGATGAGCGGCCTTTCGATGGTGAGAAACACGCAAGCCTCTGAAGCATCGGATATCGCGGCCGTGACGCGGCGTGTCGATGGCTCGCTAGAGACCGCAGGCGTCAAGGGCCTGACGGCGGAGCCGCGTGGGTCGACCGTCATGGTGGTCGGCATGGTCGCGTCGCCGGCCGAAGACACAGGCGTGCGCGCGGTGCTGAACAAGTTCGACGCCCGCGTCGTTCAGGGCCACTACGACGTCGCGTCTTCGATTGCCAGCAACATTGAGGAAACGCTGGCGGTACCTGGCGCCCAGGTCCGCTATTCGGGACATGGCGCGTTCACCGTATATGGCGAAGTACAAAGCCTGAGCGGGCTGAACGACGCGATTGCCCGCGTGCGCGCCGACCTGGATCCTAACGTGAAGGGAATCAACGTCCAAGCGACCGAAAAGCCGCCAGGCGAAACAAGCGTCCCCTTCACCACCATGATGGCGGACGGCACTTTCAAGTACCTGCAAACGCCAGATGGCGTCAAGCATTTCAATGTCGAAGATACCGCTGATCAAAACCCGTGATGCTCGGCGGCCAACCTGAAGGAGTTTTCCATGTATGAATCGATGAATGACACTTTGTTGGAGGAGCTTAAGGGTCTCTCCAATTGGATTGAGGCCTCTGACTCCGCACCACGCGTGAGCCGCATCTGCAATGCGCTGCGTGCCGCCGCGAGCAGCTGCGGCGAAACGAGGTTGCGGTCAACTGACGAGATGGCGCGTGCTCAGCTCGCGAAACTTGATGAAGGTCTCTCCGCCGCCGCACGGATCGTTCTTCGCTTTTCGGAAGACGTTCCTGTTGCATAGGCGTAACGAAAGGCATCGCATTGCTGCGCCATTTCTTCGGTGTACAGTACTTTCCGCACCTGTAATGGTGCATTCCTTTGTAAATCTGTTTGGGAGAACGTGATGGCAAGTATGAGTGGTCTTTCCACATTGGGCAGCGCGGCTAATTTTGGTGGGGCAACCGCTCAGATAGGAGGGACAACCGCTGAGACCCTCGCTCTGAACTCTCTGGCCGGCGCGGCATCGGAGAAGATCGGCCAATCGGAGATGTTGATGCAGTTCCAGCAAGCCGTGGCGGAATCAATGAAGAACGCTGGAAAAGTAGTGAAGGACATCGCGAACCCCGCCTGAGTCGCAGGCATGTTTCGCGCAGCGCCTTGCGAGCGGCCTCTTGCCGCTCGTGGTCGCCACCAGTATTCAAATATCGGGACTGACAACTCAAGTGACCTGGGAACGCTTTACCGGCCTCGTGACCGAGCTTTGCGAAGTCGTGGGGCTGCCCGATCCGAACGCCGTAATCGATCGACGGATGATCGAAGTGGAGGGCTTCGACGTGATGCTCGACCATGTCGAGAACGACGTCGACGCGATGTACATGAACTTTCACTACGGCACTGTGACGGCCGGGCGCACGCTTGTGATATTTCGGCTGTTGCTCGAAGCGAATTTGCTCGTCTATGCGCAGGATCAGGCGCAACTCGGACTCGACTCGGATACCGGCGGCATCGTGCTGATCGTGCGCATTCCGTTCGGGGACGACGTCACAGGAGAATGGCTTGGTGATCTTCTGTCCCATTACGCTGAACATGGACGCTACTGGCGCAAGAATATCCTCGAGTCGACCGATGAAATGTTCGAAGGCATCGGGACCGGACAATTCGTCTGGATCCGAAGCTAGGACACGCGTTATGCGTCCTCTCCTGATGGGTGGACTGGATGTCAATCCGATTCGATTTGATATAGATAGCTTCCCTAGCCAATCAAACTTTTTCTTTTCGGATCCGGAACTCGCTCAAATCGGCCGGCTATTGACGATGGCAGATAGCGTTTCCGTGGGACCGGCGAGACTCAACGATTCGACGCGCGGTCAACCGGATACGAAGCGAAGCAGTCCCGCCACGCCCACGACGTCGGATCTAAATTTCCAGCAGCATGGATCGCGCTGCCGAATGTGGGTGGCCCCGGAGGTTCGCGATCCGGTGTTGATGCACGCGCCGACGCGCAAGTCGGTGGCGTGCTTAGGCGCGGTCAGTTTGAGCACCGGCCGATTCGTCTGGCGGGCACGCCCTGTCTTCAACGCAGAAACGTTTGTGTCCTTTCTGCGCCAGCTGCTACGCCATCGACGTCGTGGCAAGCGCATCGTCGTCGTGCTGGACAACGCGAAGTACCACCACGCCATCCTGCTCAAGCCGCTGCTGCGCAAGTACACCCGACAGTTATCGAGGCTCGTCATGCCAGAACCGTGCATGACGGCCAATTCTCCTGCGGCGAGCGAGAGGAAGCGCCTGCTCAGGGTCCGCGGCCCATGGGTCTTAAGGGCCGACCTGCCGTTTCCTTTCATCAGCGCCACCCAGACGACCAACTCCTTCAGCCAGGACGAGAAATCTGTGAAGTAGGCGCCAAAAATCTTGAATGCCAATCGGACCGAGACCGCCTCTGCAACCGGCCATTCGATTGGTAACGACGAACGCTCCTTTATCGGCCGTACCCGCCGTTCGCGTTTGCCGATGATGATCGAGTGTCGGCGACCGTCCTCTAGAGCATCCGAGCGACACGGATGGGCTTTTGCAGGCTTTGCAGGAGCTATTGTAGCGTGTCAACTGTGATGCCCAGCCGGACAAGATAATTGCCGCCGCCCAAGTTTGTCGCAAGTGGCGACAGCCATTAGCCAAAGGCTACGTATCCGCGCGCTCCTCCGACATGAAGGGACGCAGAACTATGCCCGTTTCCCAAACTTGCCATAGTAATGTTCTTTTCCAAACCCATGCTTTTCAATGTCGACAAAACACCGCGGACATTGGCAGCAGCCCCTTGGGCGTTGGCGCCGACCAGCATGATGCTAGTGTCGGTCCCGTTGGGTGTGATATGCCTCAACAGGACATCTCTGACAGATGTGCGACCTGATCCACGGCCGCTAAAACTATCGACATGCATGAGCATCGCTTTATCACCCTGCACGATCATCACGGCCAGACACGGATCAAGGTCGGTCGTATAGAGCACGGTCTTGGCGGAGGCATGCACATTCACGACTTGCGCCGAGCTATTGCCTTGGCGCACCCAAACGGGACTCAGGCCCTCCTCGGTCAGGGCTTTCAGCGATTTTCTGGTGGGCGTTCCCGTTTCGGCATTCATAGACAGCTTCAAATTCTGCAATTTTGTCATGGCCAGCAACTGTTCCACTGGAAATTCTTTCAGAGGGTGCCCCGAAAGATCGAGATCGATCACCGACGCAGGCGCGCCTCGCAACTCAGGCAACGCGGGAAGGTGCCGCTTATCCAGGCTGAAGCTCGCTTCCGGCGGAAGATCGGCTTTCGGCCCAAGCGTTGCCGGTGGGCTCGGACGCAAATGTCTGGAAGCGGCAGAGCTATTGCGGTTCGCCCCGGTAAAGCTCCTTAGCGCGCCGTTCCACCTATCGTCTGGCGGGCGTTGAGCATTCTTCGCTGAATTTGACGGCGATGCTACCTCGCCGCTCCCTGTAGAACTGTGCACGGCGGCGAGGTGCGTCGCCGAGTAGGGATCATCAGATTTGATTTTCATTGGGAATCTTCGTCAAACAACATTCGCGTAGCTAGTCGGGCCTGCAAAATTCAGTTTCCTTGACCAACGACAACAAAGGCGCGGCGTACGGCCGCGACGACGCAGGCTTTTGCCCTCGCGTTCGTACGTCTGCTTCAGTGCCAGGCCGGCGCGTTGAGCCAATTGTACAAGCCTGGCGCGCGCCACCTCGAGCAGTCGGCTATCGGTCGGGTACGCGATCGCCTTTTGCTGCACTGTCGTGTCGACAATCACGCGCTCAAATTCGGCCGGCTTAACCGCCTTCATTTGCACAGCGGCGGCAATCGTCGTCGCCAGCAGTTCTTCGACGCCGGCTTCTCCCAGCGCCTGCCGAAACCGCACCAGGTTGATTGGATCGCATGGCAGACGCGGCTGAAAGTACTCCTCGCCGCAGAAAAACTGGAAGCAAACGTCTTGCGCCCAGCGCTCACACACCGAGTCGTCACTTTCGTTGAACGCGTGCTTGAGATACAGCAGACCGACCATCAGCCGGATCGGCATCGTCTTTGCACCTCCTACTCCTTGCCGGTCTCCCGGCGCACTCAGTTTGACATTTTCTGCTTTGCACAGCGAACTGACCAGACAACTACTGCGATACGACTTTCAGCTTGAACGGCTCGTTGTACTTCATCATAAAAAAGCCCCAAAAGGTTGGATTGGTGTCCAACTTTTGGGGTACAGCTCAATGGGTGGCCTTGAGGCGTTCAACTTGTCAGAGCTTTGAACCCTTCGCCAATCTTCTCCATCTGTTTCGCAAACGCTTGGATTAGCATTAGTGCCATATTGCTCCGCGCGACCTCTAGATGAGCCAAGCCCCCAGCAAAGTTCAAGCGGTCCACGTCAGCCGCGGTTTTTTCGATTTCGTACGGAGGAGGCTCTTCTCCTCCGGGCAGATAAGGTGCTTCTCGTGTGTACTTGGGAAGTTCATGCATTTCGTACCCGGGAGGCATTACCGCCCTAGGTTGCGGCTCCTGGAGCGACGTCGGGTCGGTGGCAGGCCCTCTACGTCCGGGGCCTCGCGGTTCCCTATCTTCAGCCTTGGACGACGATCGAGGCAGCGTCTGCCGAGGTGGCGCGCTAGCGGAACGAGTAAGCTGTTCGCCCCCTGCACTGCCAGGAGAAAGACGGACCTTCAACCGCCCCCGCCCCGGCTCGCTCAGCGAGCGCGGCTGTGCTCCCTCAGCTCCGCCTCGGGGTCGCAACAACGAGAGACGCCGATCGCTAGGGAGGTGACTGTTACTCCGCGTGCGTGACCGACCACGCGGAGCGTCCTCCACCGTGGGCGACGGTCCACGCAACAGAGAGGATTCTCGCGTTAAGGGTTTTGATGAGATGGTATTTGTCATATCCGGTCGAGTCAGTTAGAAAAACGTTAGTTCAACCAATGGTAGCAAAGGCGAGCACCGTAGACATGTAAGTGCCCGTACATTGTGTGTCCAAATATGCACTTTCGACCACACGATTCGCGCGTGCGCGTACCGCTTCGCATGCACGGCGCCCCGTCCCGTCCGAAACCGTTTCTTCAGACGGGATGAGAAAATCGGCCGCTGCGTCATGCGGAGGACCGCCCATGGAACGCGAATCCCGCAAGAAGCAGCATCTGGTGGAAGCTGCGCTTCGCCTGTTCAACCGCGACGGCTTTCACGCGACTGGCGTGGATACCGTCCTGGCCGAAGCCAATATTTCGAAGACAGTGCTGTACAAGCATTTCCGCTCGAAAAGACGATCTGATCGTCTACACGCTGCGGCAGGTGACCGCGCAGGCACGTGCCGCGTGGGACGCTGCGCTGCACGAAGGTCGCCGCACGCCCGAACAAAAACTGCTCGCGCGATTCGAACAATTGAAACGGGCTGTCGCGGGCGGCACGTTTCACCGTTGGATTTTTTTGCAGTCTTGCGGCGAGTTCGGCGACGAAAGTCATCCGATTCACCTGGCGGCGCTCGAGTGCAAAGTTGCGTCGATCGCTTCCACACGCGCGATGGTCATGCAGCTTCAGGTGAGCCGCCACGACCAGCTCGCGCACGACATCGATCTCGTTTGCGAGGGCGTGCTGGCAAAACCTCACGCGAAGCACGACGTCACCTGTATCGCCGACGCAAAGCGCATCATGAAGCTCCTGATCGAAGCGAATACGTGCGCGATGCAGGGAGTCAACGAGCGTCCGATGCATTGAACAAGACCTACTGGCAACCCCTGTGGATTGGACTAACTCGGGTTCTGAAGCGGACTTCTTTTTGGCCCCTCGAACGTTTGCGTCGGTGATGCTCCAGTCCCTGAAGATTGCGCGGGTGGTCGCATTGGCGACCGAGGCGGCGGCGAAGGCGGCGACGAACTTTCCGGTGACGAAGCGGACCTCGATGCCTCGCCGCCTTGATCGCGCGCCGTCCGTACTGCTGCAGGTTCGACCGGCAATTTCGGAGAAGTCTCCGGATTTCTCAGTTCGCCGTTAAACGCATAGCTGATGACCCTGGTTCACGGCTTGTGGCGTGAGTGCACCCTTTTTCTGAAGCATCCAAAGCGCGCTAGTAATTACTTTGGGCCTTTTCACAACACTCACGAGTCCATCAAACAACGTGTTGTCTTTCTTCGGGACTTTTTGGGCAGGTTTCGTCTCCTGGTCACGTTCGTCCGTTAAATGAGAATCGAGATTGGTGCGCAGAGGCACCCTGGAAAACGACGCAGAATTCCGCATCAATCTACTCCCTTCATCTAGTCGTCTCTCAAGAGGGACGATACTCGTATGTGGTTGCACGAGACGCGATGTTGCCACCCTGTCCCGCTGTCAGATCAAGATCTTATCCCTTGCCACAAGCACGCGCCTCGCATTCACGCAGTCGTCGATCGTTATGCGCAGCCACTACCTGCCGGCGCATCGCCAAAGCTCACGATCGTGTGCAGCGCGTCAGGTCACGAATATCGAACGATGTTTGCTTCTCCCCCACCATCTTCTCGCGAGCGTGCTTTCTTGGCCGCCGCGTTCAAGTACGGGGACTACCAGTCAATGCTACTGGCCCGATCCCTCATCCAGGGCTGCATCGACTTCGCGGATAGCCGCGTCGATGTGCGCGAGGCCCCAGTGTTTCGCATTCTGTGCGTCTGGATTGTCTTCGTCACGTGTGACATCGTGCCGCGCGCGATACAACATGTCTCTCGCAGCATGCAACTTCCCCCCTCCATCCGGCCGCCTGTCAACCGGCACATGACGGTCGGGGTTCTTGCCGTCATTGAATGCGGCCTGCTGGATGTCGTAAATTGCCGCGTCGATCTGACGAACCGCCTGCACGTCATGGCCGCTGACGCCGCCTTCCCTGTAGCGATGCTGGATGAGCCAGCGGGCAGCCTGCAGGTCGGACGTCGCGTGCAGGTAGGCCGGATGGTCGCCCGGGAACGCAGCGTGTGCAAAAGTGGGAACGCCGATGGCCGCAACAGTTGCGGCCAAACCGATAAATCGAGTAATCGTCTTAACCATTCTGGTTACTGTCTACGTGAAAGAGAGGATGACGCCAGGAACGAGACTGTCCGTGCCAAGAACCGCTGTACGCGTACCCGCGCAAGCATTCACTCAACGGCTAAAGTAGTGCCCTGCTGCGCAAGCAATCTGCGCGTTAAAGAGAAAAAAAATTGGCGATTGCGACACACGCGGCGAAAACAAAGGAACGCTTCATAAAACTCTCCGTTAGGTTTAAAAGCCCGGGTGGTGGATAGAACCGGCTGAGACGTATTAAACCCGGGTCGCCATGCCTGTTTCCAGTCACAGGTTGTAACCCTGGCCGGACGTTTGTAACGCCCGTCGTCGCATGGTAAATGACTGTAAACGCTTCGCTATCCTGCTTCGGGATACGCGCTTCAGGCTTGCGCGATTCGAGATTGGGGAGTCCACATTGAGGATTCGCTTTTGCCTGCCGTGCAGAGGGCGCACAGGGGATCCTGCCCGTTGCGCTTACCACCCGTTACGTGGTTAGTCGATTTCTTGCACCTGTAAAAGGGGCGGCTCATTACACTGCCGTCTGTGAACTCAATTTTTGCGGAACATAATGATGCGTACACTCTCTTTGCTTGTGGCGGGTCTTGCGATCCTGACCATGTCCGGCGCCGTCCTTGCATTCGGCATGCAGGCCAGCGGCTGGCACTCGAGTCCTTCAGCGACTGCATCGGCGGCCGCTAAAGATTGTCGTTCCACACAAGACCGCTCCGTCAACCAGTCATCTGGCATTCTCAAGAAAGAGGGCTGGTATGACCGGACCATCTGGTGGGGTTGACGGACCATGACGCTTCGCGCATCACGTTGGATTGCACCGCAGCCTGGTGGGTCAGACGGTTTGCCACGACCTGATCAATATGTATAGCGCAACCACCACGAGCATCCCGGCGAAGAGCCGGTTGAGCGCGCCGCATTTCATCGCCAGGCGCTTCGCCAGCGACGCGCCGAGCCTGCCTCCTGCAAGTCCGCCCAATACGAACGCCGCGGCGACAAACCAGTTGATGCAGTCCGACGAGGCGTAGTTGATCGCTGTGGTCAGCGCGAAAGAGCCGACCGCAAAGAGCGAGGTGCCAATGGCCTCGACCATCGTAAGATGCCCGAAGAAAAGCAGACTGGGCACGATCAGAAAGCCACCGCCGATCCCGAAGAATCCGGCGAGGCTGCCGGTCCCAAGGCCTGCACCCAGCAAGCGCGGATAGCGCGACGACGAGGCCGTGCCCGTCCGCTCCCCGGGTGGCGTGACCACCAGCATGCGCACCGCGACAAATGCCACGAGCAAAGCGAATAGTGCCAGCAGATGCTGCCCGGCAAGATGCTTGCCGAGCGTGGACCCGACGAGAGCTCCAAGCACGCCGCCCGCGGTGAACACCGTTGCCATCCCCCAGCGGACATGACCGGCGCGCGCGTGCGAGATGATGTTCAGAAAAGCATTCGCCAACACCGCGCACGCGCTCGTGCCGATCGCGACATGCGGATCGGCTATGCCGACGACGTACAGCGTCAGCGGCACAGCCAGAATTGAACCTCCGCTGCCGGCAAGCCCAAGGCAAAAGCTGACCAACGCGCCGCATAGAATGGCCAGGCATTTCTGACCTGCCGACATTGCATGAAGCACTGTCATGGTGCTTAAGTCCGCAGTTTCCGTGTTGAGCGCATCCGAACGCGCCGACGGTTCGGTCGACGGTGGATGATGACCCGGCATGTTGAACAGCTACGCTACGCCGCATGCGAAGCCGGACAGCGGACATCACTGGCTCGGGTACACGCGAAGGACGTGTGGCGATCGTAGCGTGAGACCCGTCGTCAAGCCTCGCCCGATCCGAGGTGAACGACGGTTGAGCGAAGTGAGGTTAGAGAAGAAGGCGTGCGGCGCCGGGAGTCCATCGACAGCATCTGGGTTTCAGCGCCGATCTCGCCGTGGCCGCTGCGGTACACCAGCAGTGCCCTCCAGAATCCCAGCAATCTGGTCCCAACCTTCTGGCGTAGTTGCGGTTGCATAACGTCGGTTATCGCCTTTAGCCGTCGTATCTCGAGGGACGTTCCGGGCTTGACCGTGCGAGACACGCGCCCATATGGAGCGCTCGTTTCCGGCTCCAGTTCGGCTGGCCAGGTCAGCCGAAGCCGGCTTCACGCTCAGGTATTGGCACCGTTGCTGGCGTCGCTCCTGTCGTTCGCGTCGCTGTTGGCTTGCGGTTTCAGCCACTGGCGATTCGGGTTGACAAGCGATTTCAGCTGCTCAAGCATCCTGCGACGCTGTTCGCTCGTGATACCTGCTCCGATCACGTGCTGATGGCCCTGACGGTTCACCCCCGTCCGCGAACTCCCCGCCGGCACGTGGATGATCGGGCTCAGGTGCGTGTCCGGAAGCTCCTTTGCGGAAAGACCGTCGTTATGGGGTTGTTGCGCGTGTACAAGCGGGTTGCCCCGGATTTCCAGCGACTCGATGACGTTCCTTTCAATCTCCCCTTCCGGAACATTCACGCGCACCGCGTCCTGCGCGGAGCGGGTGACCGCCGGGATCTCCCCGCCAGGAAACTCCCGGCTGACGCCGTCGTGAGGATACGACGTGGCGGCCACCTCCACATTGCGGCCCAGACGCGCACCGGTCTCGGCGGTCATCAGGCCGTGTTGCGAATGCACACAATTGATCCGCGTGTAAATTCGGTCGACCAGCGAGCTCGCCGATGGATGGTCGTTCGACACAACGTTCTCGTACGTGCACAAGGCGATATTGTTGTCGTCGAGCACGGGGCGCCCGTCGCGGATGACGGGCACCCGCATCTGACGGTTGATCGACGCGATTTCAAAGGCCTTGCTCTCATCCGATGGCAACGGATCCCTGCGCCGCAGCGTAATGGTTTCGAGCAGGATGCCTTCCTTGTCGTTACCCGGGATAACCACGTGTCCTTCGTCGTCGATCAGCGACTCGCCTGGCGGCAGCCGCCTTTGCAAGGTGATTTCGCTCACCTCCGTCAGTGCGGCACCGTTCTCCAGCGAGATCTCCGTTCCGTTGACGCCGAGCATCCGGGTGACCTGAAGGTCCTTCGACGCGATGATCGGAGCGTCATCGTCGTCACGCAGCATCAGCGACGCAGCATCGGCCGTCGAACCCTCGCCGCCCGGACGCCACAACCGGCCGCGGATCGGCACTGTCAGCGGCTGGTAGTCACGCGGGCGCCAGCTGGTCAACTGCTGCCGCGGCTGCAACTCGTAGATCCTGGTGTCAGCCTCCGCTTCGCTCAGGCGCGTGTCATAGACCGGCTTGCCCTTCATCTCAGCGAGTCCGGTCGGCTGCTCGAACATACCGGCCGTCATCGTGAACGGATTGACAGCCTGCAGCGTGACCTTGTCCAGCACGTCATAAATCTCGCCGCCGTGCGGACTGCTCGCGTAATCGAGGCCCGACAGCGACTCGTATTGAACGATCGTGCCGTCGGCCACCCACAACAGGTCCTGTGCGAAGCCGCATGAGCCCTGAACCGCGAAGCGCATGTCATCCATTGCCAGCGTCAGGACCTCGCGCATCACGGTGTTGCGCCAGTCGCTGACGTAATTGGGGTTGGCCAGCCCCTTGTTAAACGAGTAGCCGGTGCCATGGAACGCGATCGTGTCGGCAAACGCTTCCTCGACTTCGTCGCGTACGGTCTGGTTCATGGTGTCAAGAACCTTGTCGCTCAACATGTCCTCAGCGCTTTTGCGCGCCGAGATCTCCTTGAAGGGCGTCGAGGTCAGCCGGTCGGACTCCTGGAAGAGCGTCCGTAGCGCTTCCTCGTGAAAACCCGTGGTCTTGAGCGTTTCCCACGGATCATCGCCTAGCGGAACGGACACTTCCGTCTCGCCGCCTTCGCGTCTCGACAGGTGAAGCTGATAGCCATCCGCCGCGCCTTCATCGTCTCGGGCATTCAGCAACAGGCGATATTGTTCAGCGCCTTTGGTTCTTTCGATGCAATATGAACCGTTGTCCAGCGAGCGGCACCTTGTGCCGTCGGCAAGCACGATGTGGCCGCTGCAATTCTGCTTGGCGGGCGTCAACGCGTCGCGGTAGTGGCCTGCGATCTCCTGCAGGCGAGCGCACATTTCCGGCGCCATGTCAGGCGTCAAGCCGAAATGTTTCTCGAAAAATGCAGTCCGCTGTGCAGCGGACCCTGCGAAGTCGAGATGACCGGTCTCGAGATGGTTTGACAACTGGCGCACCGCCTCGCCCCACTGCTCGTATACGTGTTGACGTACATTCTTCAAGTGGGCAAGTTCAATCAGATGCGTGCGCGTGTCCTCGCGATCGGTTGCCGTTTCGTGCGCAACGACCGCATCGCCTTCCGCAGTGTTCTTCGCCCGACGGGCGATGGCCTCGTCGATCTGTTTGAGCTGATCCGCCGACAGCACCGGTTTCTGGATGTGGTCCGGCGCATTGTTGAAGTAACCGGCCGTGGCGAGCGTATTGACGAAGTTCTTCATGCCCTTCGCATACAGGTCGATCATGTCGACCATGTCCAGCGAAAGCGTCGACTGCGGCTCGCCCCGGCCTGGTCCTTGAGCGTACGCCTGATTGCGTGCGCCCCTTAGCTGCGCTTCTTGTACTGCGGGGATGAAGACGGCCCAAGTTTGAGGTCCGTACTTCTGTTCGTCCGGATCGGTCCGCACGAGCCTATGTGGAAAAAGGATCTTTCGCTCGCCCTGATTCAGGGGCGGCAGCCCACTCCACTGGTCCGAACCAGGGCGAGTCGTAATCGTGACCGTGGGACGCGTGTGTTTATCCAGCGTTTGTGCCTTTACGTCGTATCGTGTTGCCTCGCGGGTTATACCTTTTATGGATGGCATGATATCTCGCTATTTGGTTAGTGCCGGTGCTCCGACCGCCCGCTCAAAGCAAGAGCCTGCGGAGTAGCCCGTTGTGAGCCTTGCCCACCGTTCGCGACAATCGGTATCGATGATGGAACTCGCCGGCCATGTCTGGCGTTGAGACAGACGTGCTTGATGGACTGCCATACACGGCAGCAATACCCGCTTACGTATGTGTCAACGGGCAGACATTCTGATGGAGATACGCTGTCAGCGTGTTCATGCACGCGCACTGATGAAGCGGTATGCGAAGCACCAATCTGAATGCAACACGCATTCGGCTCGCAGCACGCGAGCGCGTGCCAGCCATGCATTTCATTCGCCATTCGAGGTGTTCGAACGTATGCTCGCAACGCTTCGATAACTTCAGCCGGCGATGCAAGAGGCGCTTTATGACGTGCCGCTGTATCGCGACTTTGCGGGGCTGGACGGGGCGCAAATGCTGGCGCTGGTCAATGAGAGCCCGCGCACGAAAGGCTTGTTGCTCAAGGCAGGATCGGCGGTCGACGCTGAGTCCGGCCTGGTTCACGCCGTCATCGGTACAGCGGCCAACGTTCACGACATCAACGCAGCCGAAGCGTTGTTGCACGGGCAGGAAACGGATGTGTGCCCTGAAGCCGGATATCAGGGTATCGAAAAACGTTGCGAGGCTGACGCAGTGCGCTGGCATGTCGCGATGAGACCAGGCAGGCGCAGACAACTGGACCTGAGCGATCGTCTGGACGCGATGTACGATCAGATCGAACGCCTGAAGGCCGGCATCCGTGCCAAGGTCGAACATCCATTCCGGATCCTCAAGCGGCAGTTTGGCCACACGAAGACGCGGTATCGGGGTTTGATGAAAAACACGGCCCGGATCACGACACTGTTTGCTCTGGGCAACCTGTGGATGGCACGCAAGGCTTTGCGCGAAGCCTGAAACGCCCAGTGCTTGAGGGCACCAGTCCCGGCGAATGGTTCCCGTCACGATGCAAAACCCGGGCGATCAACGTGCCGGCACATTCCCACCGCTGATACCTCGCCGGCAAATGCCGGGGGAGTGGCATGGTTGGCGCGCATGGCGTCGAAGACCTTGATCGCCTCGTCCGCCTTTCGCGCACGCCGAGATCAAGGCGTTATACCGCATTCGACGTTTTTTTAAGCTATATGAACCTCGCCTGGATTGCGAGCTTCACGGTGTGCCGATTCGGCTTTTCAAGCGCTCTATAATTTTCGCCTGGGAAGTCATGAGGAGATTGCATGCTGGCCTCTGCGCAAGAATCGGTAGTTTGGTGTCTATCATTCCGGCCATTTTGTTCAGCAATTCGGCGTGACCTCTGATCGTGGACACATCGGTCATTACTTGAAGTCCATCCACAATGTTATTACGAACGCGATCGACAATGGCGTTGAACGCCACCAGTCGTTCTTTGGCAGGCAATGTTTCGATTCCATTTATTAGTGTCTTCAGCTGGCCAAGCTGATCGGGCAGTGGAAGCTCTTGGATCTGATTGAGCGTGGCCTTGAACGCCGGGAAGTGGTAGGACTCCGGCCTCCCGTCTCGCGACCGGCGTGCGGCGGACTCATTTTGAGTTGGCAGTCCAGGTTCAGCATTCAAGCACTCTCGAATTTCCTTCTGGAAAGTCATGAGGAGATTGTATGCTGGCAGCCGCGCACGAACCGGTAGTTTGGGGACTATTGTGCCGGCCATTTTTTCCAGCAATTCGCCGTGATCTATGATCGTGGACACATCGGTCATTTCTTGAAGTCCATCGACAATGTTATTACGAACGCGATCGACAATGGCGTTGAACGCCACCAGCCGTTCTTCGGCAGGCAACTCTTTGATTTGATCTGTTAGTGTCTTCAGCTGGCCAAGCTGATCGGGCACTGGAAGCTTTTGGATCTGAATGAGCGTGTTCTCGAACGCCGGGAAGTGGTAGGACTCCGGCCTCCCGTCTTGCGACCGGCGTGCGGCGGACTCATTTCGAGTTGACAGTCCAGGAATACTCCTTGGCTCCCCGCTCGACCTGGTTGACCTGGTTGACGACGGCACGGAAACGGTTGGTCCGGGCGCACCAGTGCCAGCGGATGGGACAGTGGATTTTACTTTTGATATGCAGGCACCCATGGATTCCTCTCACTGAAAGACACGATTCAGTATGTTACCGAGGGGGATTAACTGTGCACCGGCGGTTGCGAAAGAAAGTCTCAACCCACGAAGGGACGTCGGCGGAAGCTGACGCCTGCTCTGCGCGCCTCAGCTACGACACGAGCAAAATGGGCTGGAAAGTGGGAGCCTGCGTTTCGCTGTCGGACAATATCACGCTCCATGAATTTCACGAAGCGCTTGCCGATGGACAGTGCGTTATGCAAACGTTAGTGAATGAAAGCCCCCGTCGAGCGGCGCAGCCAAATCTTAGACTCGTTTCGAGAAGTCACCAGACGCCCACTCGGAATATCCGTCTCATCCATCGACAAACTCCGACTTCATCACGCGAAGTCATGCACGCCGATCCGAACCAACGGCAAGTTAGCAAGCCGATGGTTTCACCTTGTCACCGTCCCTACTGTTCCGTTACACGAGCGCAGGCAAAGCACTTTTAACATCCACTCGATAGATTTCGATCGAGACCGCCAGCCGGGAGTGACGCCATGTATTCGATAATGCTTTTCCTGTTCAGCCGTACCCCGTTTTTGACGGCCGCCATTGAGGACCCGCAGATGCGCGGGAATCGAGACCGGAGGATCGGATTTCGCAACAGTACGGGCGGCGGAGTCCGCACGCATCCTGACGACGGCCACGGTCGGCAGATCGAACTGATCGGGCTCGATCAGCTAGATGCAATACCGCGGGCATGGGCTCGTGGCCGCGACTCTCAGACCGACAAACAAGATAAATTGATCGAAGACTTCGTGCGCGAAATCCTGCGGACCGGCGAGCATCTTGGCAAGAGCAAGCTGTTTCCCGACTGGAGCCTGGTTTCGCAACGCTTCAAAGATGAAACCGCGCACGTCGCCATTCGCGCAACCCATCATGGCGTGCTGCAGGTCCGCTCCGCCAACTCGCTGGAGGCGTCCGTGACGCACGCCAAGAGGATTGGCCGCAGCGTTTTCGACCCCCGAGTCCATCTGTTTTCAGCGAACGTCTTCGGGCAGCCGCAAGTTGTCGCGGTCCACTACGAGAACAGGGCGGTTTGCAGCGTCCGCATCGCCAGCGACTTCGAGCGGCTTGCCCTCGGAAACCGACGAGTGCGACAAACCGGCCGCGCGCTGATGCAGCACGGCTGGCGTGTGCACAACCACCCGGAACCCGACAGCGTCGCAAGCGAGAGCTCACGTTTCGGTCTGGCCCGGGAGTTTGATCCGGATGAACTGAGTGAGGCCCTCCTGACGTACGTCAGCAAGTACGTTCGCTAGCCTTCCCACGAGGCGTTGCATCCGTGACAACCTCCACAGCCGTCGGCCTATCCGCGCTACCCGTCGACACTACGCCTTCGAGATACACGCGCACCGCGATCGTTCGGCACTGGCTGATCGCGTTGCTGATCATCGCGACTGTCGTACTGCCGCTCTGCGGCTGGCTGCACGACCCCGCATGGAAAGACGCCACCGCTCAACCACGAACCCATCGGAGCATCCCTTGAGAACTTCGCTCGAACAGGCATTCGCGCTGGCATCGCCGCGCATCATGCCGCGGGCCACGCGCTTGCCTGGCGTGCTGGTCCATTGCGGCGGCGTCATGCTGTGGTCGGTGCTTTTCGCACGCGCGTTCTTTCCGGATGGGGTGGGCGCAACAACTGCAGGAGGTGGCGGGTTCTGATATTTCCAATGTGGCCGCGCTCGTCGAACATATGCGTACCAGCAAGTTCGATCTGGGCTCGATGCTGACCGCGAAGGCGAGATCCGCGGAGCGAACCCATACGGCCGGGACGCTGCGCGACCAGTTGAATCATCAGGCATGGAACATGGCGAAGCTTGCCGCGCAAACGCCAAAGCAGTTCGAAGCGTTCGCGCTGCTGATCGGAATGGACCGCCATAGCGAGCAGATTGAAACGTTGCGCTTCGCCCTCCAGGCCATCTCTCATCTCGAACGGAATGAGTTAGCCTTCGCGCCGCAATCCTCCGGATCGCAAGTTCGCCCTGATCCCGCTTCGGCTTCGCTCGCTGCCAGAGTCCTGCACGCGACGCTCGCGATGCTTGCACCGGATCGCCCCGCCCCGGCCGGCGATCAGGTCGGCGATATCTACGCGTGGCGCCAGGGTTATCGCGAGGACGGCCCCGGCAGCGATCTGGCGCTGACGAAGGAGCGAATCTACAAGTTCGTGAGCGAGTACGTGCGGCGCGCGGAGTGCCCTCGCTCGCTCGGCGACGCCGTCAAGAACCAGAACAGGCAGCCGATGAACCTGCGGACACTGCGTTCGTTCGGCACCCACCACCGCCCCGTCAACGCCATCTACGACGGCGTCAACGGGCATCTCGACGACATCCTGAAAAAATGCATCGGACCCGAGTTGGACAATCATTACCGAATCCTCGATGCGGGCGACCCGCAAGTTGCACTGATGTCCTACGCGATTCTGAATTTCTGGCGCGGGATCCCCAAGGACCGGCGCGAAAAATACAAGCTTCTCGATGCCGATATTCGCAAGATCTGCAAACACGCCAGCGGCATCCTCGACGGCGCACGACGCGACTGTTCTCGGTCCGAGGCCTACAAGGCCGACCCTGTCGACGTCGAAGTGACGCTGCATAACTTGGAGCGGTTCGCCAGTAGCTTGCCGGGAACAGGCAACCAGTCAGTGAAGCATCCGGAGTTGGACCGATTGCGCAACGCGCGCCTGTCGATAGAAATGTTCGATACCGTGTCGCACGCAACTATCTGCCGAACGACGGCCCGCCGAAATTCGACGACAAGCAGTATGTCGAGTCGATGCATAACGTCATCGACTTCCTGTTCGACGAGGCAGAGTCGCTGGCCAAGCGACCGGCGCCACTCCCAAGCCGTGAAGAGGTGGCAAACGACCTGTGGAACCGCTTTGCCCGGACATTCAGCAATCAGCGCGATGTCACCGTCGGCTACACGCGCACGAAGATCGCCCAGTATGGACCGAGCGTGCATGCCGGTGCAACGGTGAGCGCGTCACTGGGTCCGATCCGTATAGGTCCGAATGTCGCGGGCGAATACAGGCATCGCACGTATCGACGGCGCGACAATCCAACCGGGTTCGCGGCGCGGACGGTGGCGACCGAACGCGACCTCCGCTCGAATGGCTTCTCCCTCCACGGCTCGCTCGCAGCAACAGGCGGTGGCCAGGTCAACCACACCCTGGGTCTGTCGTCGCAGGCCCAGAATCTCGTTTCCTTTACGCTCGAAACCGAGGCTCGCGGCGGGTGGCGCGTGCGCGAAGTGTATGACGAGGACGGCATTAATTTTCGTGCGTCCGCACGCGACCACGAATTCGGTAGCGCCAAGGATTTGATCAAAGGCGTCGAACAGGAACTGGACGCGTGGATCGCCGCGTGGGAGCGACAGTTCATGGACGAGCCGGATCCCGCTGAGCGGACCCGGCTCGCGCGCGCGAAGTTGGAGCGCGACCTGCGCAGCATTCAAAAATTCGAGCGTGAGCAACACTATTTCCTCTTGCGCTATCGGCTGCGGCAGTCGGCGGCGCGCCGTCTCGACGGCATCGCGCAACAGCGGGCATTCCTGCTTGCGACGGGCGACCCGCAAGGCGAGTTGAAGTCGCTTGAAGCGTACAAAGCGCGCGTGCTGCGCAACCCGAAATCATGGATGGCGGCCGACGTCAAGGTCGCTGAACTGGTCGAGATAAACAGCAACTGGGGGTTTTTGCTCAACGCGCTGCCGCGCTCGTCGGCACAGGCGGCAACCAGCGAGCGAGACGTGTTCGCTTACCTGAGCAACCCACAGATACTCGATCTGGAAGACGCGGCGCTGGAGGAAAATGAAAAGCGCGAGCAACGCGATAGGGCTTCCGCCAGGCGCAGCCGCCATCCCGCGCCGGCGTAGACGATCGTCTTCGGCCTCGCCAGATTCGAGGAGAAGTTGCGGGGGAAACTGGCGTGCAGCGGAACTATCGCTGCACGCCGTCGGCGCACGCGGCGAAATGAGCAGACCCAAGGCCGGGAGGCCGCTTCGTCGCGGGTTGCCTTCCGTCGAATATGCCGATGCCTGCCGGCGTCCGTCAGACCATCTGATCACCGCGAGTCGCGGAAGCGTAGTCAGTCTTCCTGCCCTTCTCGTAAAACAGCTCCGGAAACGCAGCAGCCGCGGCGAAGCCCGATTGGAACAGTCTTCCCACTCGCGCGAGAAGCTCCCCTGGTGGCTCGCTAATGGCGCGAAGATCGTGTGTGGTGATCTTCGCTTTTTCGCCGTCCTGCTTCTGCTTGTCCAGGACCAGTTCAAAAAGTTGCTCGTTCTTTTTCCCGTCCGTGGTAATCAGGTCACCAAGTCCGAAGTACTGTGCCAGCAGGATGGAGGAGTTGATGGCGGTGGCCTCTACGGGATTGAAAATCGTCCTCTGCAGGATGTCCAGCACCTCCTTCGGCGCATGTGCGAGATTCTCCGCCAGAAAGGGAATGAGACCAAGCAGGCAGGTGACCGCCAGAGCCTTCTGCGAGACCGAGGAACCAGGTGAGACCTTCATCGTTTCCGTTCTCATATCCTGGATGAATTTCCTCGGATCCTGCCCTGCCGGAACGCGGGCCATGAACTCGGAGCCAATACTTTCGACGATCGCCGCGTCCATCTGGTCTCCGTTCTTCTTCAGGTTCATAGGAATGATCGAACCGGCGCCGAATATGGCAAGCTGGTTGGCGAACAGCTTGATGAACTGGTCAGCGACTGGACTCCCCGTTTTGAAATATTCAACTGTGTTAAACGGCATGGCAGCAAACCCGGCGATGACGCCCGACTGGAGGCCCTCCTTAAGATCCTCCATTGTCGGCTTCCACGACCCTCCATCGATCTTATCGAGGAATTTCTTGACGATCGTGGCATCGAGCGTTTCGACGAAGACAGCGGGAAGCGCATCCCAGAATGCGAGTCCTGCGCGCGTGGCAGACGGTAACGCCATTGGATCAAAGTCTTTGCCGAATATTTTCTGTTTGGGCAAGTCAAGAACAACTTTCTCGAGAGCGGTGCCGAACCCGGCGCCAGCGCCCAGGCTGGCGAACCACGCGTAGACGCCGTCCTTGTTGAATTCCTTCTTTGTCTCGATCTTGTAGAGCCAGGTCGCCGCCAGTTTCGCGGACGCGTCCGGGTCCGTCTTCAGTGCGTTTTCAATAGCGTCTTTAAGAGGCTCATTGTCCGAGACGACCGATGTACCGAGGTCTCGCAGAAAGTCGTAGGGATGCTGCAGTTGCCCGTCGCGTCCCGGTATTGTTGCGCCATCCGCGAACGCGCTTTTTCCCTCTTTCAGAACCCGCATCAGGACAGTGAGCGAAAGATTGACGTCGGCTTCCGTAGACTGACCGTTCTTGTAATGGAGGGTCTTGACCGTGCAGGCCTCGCGGAATGCCTTGTGGCCCTCGATGATTTGCGATGGGGGCTCCAGGCCGAGGCTCCGACCGGTATTTAAATCGATTGCCTTGAGGTCGCACCCAGATTTGGCGGCGAAGGCGAGAAGCTTCCGGATGACGGGACTCGACGAGACCAGCCCGTCGTTGCTCCGGGTCACCTCGCCTTTGTAGCCTTTCGGTATTGTGATGGCAGGCTGTTTCTCCGTCGTATCAGTACCCGTCACGCTGGGAGCATTGGTCTCCACAGCTGGAGCAACGTTCGCCGGCAGGTTGTTCAATGCGATTGAGTTGCCCGGCGGGACGGTGCTTGTTTTTTGCCGCCGGGACGTGGATTTGCTCCATCGTTGGGTCAACGCAGGCAATCCTAAACTTGGGTGATCGGTTTTTGTAGGCGCGATGTGCTCACGTTCAACGGGAACCTCAGGGGAGGCGCTCGCGTTGGGATATGTTGAAGTGCTTGTGCCGGTTCTTAAAACCATTACGTTTCTCGCGTTATTTAAGGTTATATGCTTGAAAATTCGGGTGGCCGGATAGAGGAGCGCTCTATGCTTGCTGTGCAGGTAACAAGCCTGACCAAGTCTTTCACTGTATCTACTGAATGGAGCGTGCAGGTATTCCCAGGCGAACGAGTGTCACGTCCGACGAAACGTCGCTTCTCGATGAACGGGTTTTGTCGGCTCTCGACGTTCCAGGCACAAGCTATCGTGTTGGTGTTTGTGTTATCGACCAGTACCTGACAGCCCGGCACGAGGATGTGGGCGAACCTTGAGCAAAGGGAAATCGTTGTTAGACGGGTTACACGCGAAGCTCTGGATAAGCGATCCGGCCAGATCATGAGGCTCGGCCAGATTTCTCATACAAGCCACCCCGAACCCGCATGCCAAGGCGCGAAACAACGCGAAAAATGAACTCTTTCTCACCGGCAATCCGCGAGGACACTGCTTGCCGGCGGTGCTCGCAGCACTTTCTGGAAAGGCTTATGTTCGACCGGTTTGGCGGGGCAGCGCGCTTCACACGAGACTCTTTGCTTCGCTCGAAGCAGTGTCCCATACCTTGCCAGGTGCGCTATTCAGACAGAACCGGTGATTCCACCTGCTCGGCGCACTCGCCCATCCTGGCAACCAGGAATTGCGGCCACGCACCGTCGGCCAGCACTCGCCGCGCATGCTCATAGCCGAGCGCCACGAGCTTGTCGAACTGCGACCAGGCCATCAGATTGAACTTTCGCACATCCGGGTTGAAAATCAGGTCTGCGTCGCGCCGGCTCAGTTCGGCCTTGGCCGTACTGGCGAGCAGCGAGCTGTGAATGATGCTGGTGATCAAGCCCGGAACGCGGTAACGGGACTTCTTGCGCCGGAACAACCGGTCGAGCGTAAGCCGCCTCCTGTCTGGTGCCCGATCCTCTTCCGGTTTGCCGAGACCAGGCGAGTCGAGATTGACGGCAAGGACGTGTTTCATACCGAAGTTCGCCATGACATCGATGGGCAACGCGTTCATGAACGCTCCGTCCACATGTAGTCCGTCGCCGATCCGCACCGGCGGAAACACGCCGGGAAGCGATGCGCTGGCACGCACCGCATTTTTCAATAGACCTCGCGTATGCACGATTTCGCGTTCAGCCCAAATGTCGCTCGACACGCAAAAGAAGCTGGTCCAGAGGTCTTCGATTCCGGCATTGCCGATGTGCTCTTCGAGCAATCGTTCAAGCCGCTTGCCGCGATAGAGCGATGACATCGGCCACGGGCTCAGATCGCTGAACGCCGTGGGCTTACGGCCAATGGAAGCACGCGTGATTGAAGTGACTTCGTCGGCGCTCCGGTCGAACGCGATGCACGCTGCCACCAGCGCGCCGATGCTCGTGCCCCCCACACGGTCGATCGGTATGCCCGCTTCCACCAGCGCCCGGTACACGCCGACGTGCGCGAGTCCGCGCGCCCCGCCGCTACCGAGCACGAGCCCTATCGCGTTCCCGGTGAGAATGCGCGCGAGGCGCTCCAGATGCGCGGGCGTGCCTCGCTTCAGGTTGAACGATTCGCGCACCCACGGACGCGCATCGAGCCACCTGGCCGTTCCGGCCGGATGCGATGTTCCCTCCTCGTGCCACAGCGCGAGCACCGTATCCGCGAGGAACCGGCTCGAGGTCTGCGCGACCAGCGACTTCTCGAAGCGCGCCGGCGCCGGATCGGCACGCGGGTCGGCCAGCAGCACGATGCGATCGCCCTGCCGCAGGCATCGCTCGGTCCAGGGATCCGCGCCGGGATTCGCCACGTAGATCACGAACGCATGCTGACTTTCCTGGTGGTTCAGCCAACCGGTCAATCTCCGGTGACGCGCACCACCGTGCTTTGGACTACAGGCGATACCCGGTTCACCGACCAGACGGTCCGTTTCATCCTGGTCCAGCACCAGCGCGCTGCCGTACGGACGCAACGCCCGCGCGAGGCTACGGCAAAACTCGCGATGCTCGACCTGACCGCTAAGAGGCACGACCGTAATATTGACGATGTAGTCGTCGCGGCGATGGTTCGCGCTGGGGCGGCTTGCTCGTCTGACCGTCAGCTTTGCAAGCTGAAGCAGCAACTGTGGGTACGCGGTGAAGAGCTGGCGCAGACTGGAGGCGCCGATACGCACGACAATGCTGTCGCGCGCGGCGACGACGGTTGCGCTACGCAATTCGCCGGACAGCACGGCCATTTCACCGACGATCTCGCCCGTCGTGATATCGCCGATCCGTCTTTGTTCGCCGTCGGCTTCGATTCTGAGCATACGCAGCCGCCCTGACATAAGCAGATAGGCGGCATCGCCCGGACTGCCTTGCGAAAACAGCACCGTCCCGCCGTCATAAGCGATCCATTCGCAATGTGCCGCAATATCGTCGAACGTGCTGTCGTCCAGCGGACCGAGATATCCGGAAAGCGTCGTGCGCAACCGGACACTGTCTGTCGCGGTTCTCGGCGGGGAAGCGGCATTGCCCGCCACCCGTCCGTCATGTTTCAAAGTGTGCATGAGTCTTGTCGTGCATTGCGCAGCACCCGAACCGGCACCGGTGCATCGCGCCCCCCCAGACGGGCCTCGAGGCTGGGGATGCCGTCGGTGGAGATGCCCGCGCGGCGGAATACCTCGTCCGAGACGAGCGCCTCGCAATCGTGCTCCCGTGTCAGTTGCTGGAGTCTGGAGGCGACGTTCAGCGGGTCACCGAGCGCGGTGAACGTCCCATGCTCGCGAAAACTGATTTCGCCGAATACGGCGCGGCCGCAATGCAATCCGATGCCGAAGCGAATCGGTTTGTCCAATTGCTGCTCGAGCACGGTGTTAAGCGCGTCGATGTTGCGGGCGACGAGCGGCAGCGCCGCAAGCGCTTGCCTGCAAGCGTCGAGCGGATCGGTATCCAGACCAAAATACGCCAGCACCGCATCGCCGAGAAACTGGTTAGGCTGCCCCCCTGCCTGCACGACTGCGGAGCAAACGGCCGCGATGAAGCGGCTGACGATGAAAATACTGTCGAACGGCAATCGTATCGCCGCCAGCCGCGTGGACTCGCGCATGTCGATGAACATGAAGGCGCCAAACCGCTCGTAAGGCATTAAGCTCAACTGCCTGCGCCCGATAAAAGCGCTTGCCGCCTTTGGCTGCACCAGCGGCCAGACGGCAAGGTCGTGAGTGGGACGCAATTGGCAGGCGAGGCGCACCGAACGCGAGTCAGCGCCCAGACGCTCCAGAACACGTTGCTCGGACCGGTCCGGCGGAGGCAGCGGAACGTCGCTGACCACCCGCACGCGGCACAGCGTGCAACGTGCACGGCCGCCGCACATGCTTGCATAAGGGATCCGCACGAGGCGGCTAGCCTCCAGCACCGAGAAACCCGCCGGCGCGTATGCTTTGCGCCCGTCCGGATACGCAATGCGGAAGCGCCCAGCGCTGCGCTCTCGCAACGCCCGGCTCAACTTCGCCGTGAGGACCAGCAGTAACGCGCCGCCATCGAACAGGAGAAAGTCGTTGCGCAGATCAGCGAACCAATGGTTTTGCATCGACGTGTCGGCCACTGCGGCTCGAAGCGCGACCGCACGCCAGCCAGCATCCTGCGCCAGCGCAATGACTTCGCGGCGCCCCTGCATATAACCGAGCAACGCGAGCACCGGCAACAGAACCGCCACGCAAAGCAATGCGCTGCGCCATCGGCCAAACCAGCGTTTTATCCTTACCCAGAAGCCGATGCCACAACATCCGTGCGACCATGCCACGACCAGCAGCAACACTTGCATCCAGCCAAAGAACGGCGACGTGACGCCGAGCGAATACAGCACCTGGGCATAACCCTTGTTCTGGCCGAGCTCGACAAAGGCGATACGCGTGTCGACCACGTGATTCGCCAGTAGCGGCGGTATGCATAGGCCCAGCATGAGTTGTGCGACCTCACCCGGAGTCCAGTGTGACGTCCGTCGTTCGTAGAGCGACCAGAGACCCAGCAGAAAATGCGCAGTCAAGGCGACATACAATGCGCCCGTTCCGGGCCACCCTTGCCAGATGAATTTTTGAATCAGCAGGCCGCGCTCCAGACCCGCGAGCGAGATATTGCCGAGTGCATGGTTGAGCAGGTGTGTCCCGACATAGACGAACAGAACAAGCCCGGTTGCCAGCCGGACGGAACGCACGCTGCTCGGCCAGAGCCTGTGAAGATCTCGAACGCTTGCCAATCAGCCTTGCCCTCCTACAAGGCACCCAGGGTGCCGCCCTCGCCGCATCGACGCGGAAACATTCAATGGATCAGTGGTCCGTCGACATGGTCAGCACCGCATTCGCGCCGGCGCATGCCAGGAATCGCTTGATCATACTCAACAGGCTTCGCGCCGCCATGGCGCGAAGCGAAGAAATCGACAGAAACAAGAACGAATGCCAGAGGCGGGCCTCATGGAGTTTTAACGCAGTGCTTCTGTTCGGGACGCGACCCGTTCGAACCCGTCAACCTGGCAGTCAGCAGCGCATAAGCGAAACGTGTCGATGAGCTTTCGCGGACCGATGGCCCCAACGCCCGCGAGTTCTGTCAGTTCGGGCCGTAATGCATGCATTCGCTTTTCGATCGGGGGGGCGAAAATCGGTCAGGTTAAATGCCGCTTTCCATCTACGGGAGTGCCCGTTTCCATGTTCAAGCCTATCAACGGGAGCGCGTCTCCGGCTCAATTCCCCGGCACCACAGAGGTACCCTCCACCACTGAGTCTTCCTCTGGCGCACCATCAACATCCGGAGAACTCGGGCAAGTACCTCCCGAACTGCCCTCTCCACTATGTGGATCGACGCCGTGGAATGCTGGTCGTTCACGCCCCGATTCTGCTGCGGTGGATCCTCTCAATACGCTTGCGTTCGCCCCTACGATTTCGACTCGCAAATCGGTGGATAACGCGTCCGGTGCGCACGCATCGCATGCTTCGGTGTCCACGCCAGTAGCGCCCGGGCGGGAAGGAGGCTTACCACGCCGCACTCCACACACCTCACCCACCCCAGTCGACGAAATTATCCAGCTGCACAGAAATGGGATCCCAAACACGGAGATCGCCGGCACGGTCTCGACCGCGCCGGCGAATGTCAGGTCCGTGATTCGGCGATCCAGGATACCGGCTCCGAAAGACGGCATGTTGAACCCGCAGGGTCGGTTGACCACATGGGGACGCGACGAAATCATCAGTCTGCACAAGCAAGGGTACGAGAGGCAACCCATCTGCCAAAAGCTTGGAGTGTCCCCTGCTATGGTGTCTAGAGTGATCAAGCCAGTCCTCCTGGAAGAAAGGACGGAAATCCGCAAGCTGCACAGGCAAGGGGAAACGAGGAAAGACATCGCCCGGAAGCTTGGATTTACTGTGAAGAAGGTGAATAGAGAGATCGGGCCACCCGACGATAGAGAACGCAAGGAAATCCTTGCGCTGCACGGGCAAAGGGAACCGATGAAAAGCATCGCCGGGAGGGTTGGAGTTACTGAGGAGAGGGTGCGTCAAGTAATCAAGGGATTCCACGGTTATAGACGCCGGATCCGGTGACATGCCCGCCTTCCAAAAAGGTCGGAAAGCACCGCGGCATGTTCACGCAAACGATACGACGCACCTCGTAACGGTATAAGTCAACATCGCGTGAACCGGCGTTTGAACCACGTCCCTTGCCGTGGAGTGTGGGCCGCACAAATCGAGCGCAGCCCTGCACCAGACAGCGCAGCGTGTGCGCCATACCCTCGCGGTTTTTCGCTGTCGTTTCTGCCCGGAAACAGAATTGCGCATTCGACTAGCTTTTTCTCATTCGCGGTGCTCTCTATTATGGCGTTCTACGAGGAGCCATCAAATAAAAAATCAAACTGTAGAGTAGTACCCATGTAGACACGTTCCTGTTCTAATGAATAGCAATCGTCATGACCAATCTCAACGATCTGTACTACTTCTCGGTCCTGGTCGAACAGCGCAGCTTTTCCGCGGCGGCTGCGGTGATCGGCGTTTCCAAAGGCACTTTGAGCAAGCGCGTGCGCGCGCTGGAGCAGAAGTTCGGCTTGCAGTTCGCGAACCGGACGACCCGGCATTTCTCGCTCACCGAAGCCGGCGAGGACTTTTATCGACACTGTCTGCGCGTGATGGTTGAAGTTCGCAGGGCGGAAGTGGCAGGGCAGGCGTGGCTTGCAGCACACGTGGAACAGGAGCGAATTACGCGCCCTGCAGACGTTGCGCGCAAGCGCTGACAGTGCCGCCCCCTGGACCCGGGAGCGCCCCTGCACTTGGGGAGTGTCGGGGCGCTTTGAAACAGAAAGGGCGGCCGCCGGCTTCGGTGAGCGAGAAATGCCGGGTGGACCCGGGAGCGCCCCTGCACTTGGGGAGTGTCGGGGCGCTTTGAAACAGAAAGGGCGGCCGTTCGCGAGCGACCCGGCATTTCTCGCACCGAAGCCGGCGAGGACTTTTATCGACACTGTCTGGCGTGATGGTTGAAGTTCGCAGGGCGGAAGTGGCAGGGCAGGCGTGGCTTGCAGCACACGTGGAACAGGAGCGAATTACGCGGCAGACGTTGCGCGCAAGCGCTGCAGTGCCGCCCCCTGGACCCGGGAGCGCCCCTGCACTTGGGGAGTGTCGGGGCGCTTGAAACAGAAAGGGCGGCCGCAGTTCCACGGAGCGACGCGTTTGCCCACGGCCGGCGTCGTTCGCGCTGATGCCCAGTTCTGCGCCCCCCTCCTTGACGATCTGCTCGTGGCCGGAGCAAAGGTGCGTCCGGTCTTGCGCGGACAATTGCTTGGCAAACTGATATTGCTTCGATGACGACTTTCCGAAGTAGTTGAACCTCGAACCCAAGCTAACCTGGCGCTCAAGCGGCGCTCGACCGCCGGCCTGGTCGTCGCTCGTTTTCGGCTGGCGCGACGATGCCCGACCAAATGCTCTTTTTGTGGCGGACGTGCCACCATTGCATAAGGCTGAAGACATCTAAGATCTTTCTCTGGTCGTCGATGTTCTTCACCTTTGTCGCAGCTTGCATGCGTCGCGCCCACTCCTGATCAGACATGTTTGTATAGACGTGGGACATCAACCATCCGAACGCTTCGGCCGAATCACTCTCAATGGCATAGTCGAGCACGTCTTTGCCTTCTTTGCCTTCTTTGCCTGGCAAGGTGCGAACCTTAAAATCACAATTGAGTCGCCTCTCTCTTTCGAGACCGTTAACATCATTGGCATATGCGCAGAGATGGATGCGACCGCCTCCCTCTTTTTCGATTCTTGCTCTATCGGATGGCAACATGTGTTTGATATTGCCCTCTTTCACGAGAAAAGCCGGTGTCCGCAGCCGGAGCCACCGCTTAACAGACTGATCGCGGGCTCGCGCCTGCAAGAGACGGGCCATTACGTCAAACCTGCCACTGTTCATGCGATCACGTTTGATCTTTTGCAGCGGTGCCTGGTGTTTATTGTTGTTTGCCTGGACCTTCCACAGATTCGGATCATGATCGAGTAGAAGCTGCATCAGCTCACCCGCGTGAGCGTCGTAGCCCTGCGCCGCGTAGTGAATCGGTAGATAGCCATTTTTGTCGTGCTTTCTCAAATTGTCTCCACTAATAAGGAGCTTGACCGCTTCCAGCACGTCTTTCGATTCTTTATAAGGAAAATGTATTGTCGAATAAATGGCCGATTGAATCGGTGTCCGGTCATCATTGTCACACGCGTTTACGTCCGCGCCATTGCCCAACAACCAACGGATAACCTCGGTATTGGTAGTGTCGTGCAATGCCGTTCGCCCGTTTTTCGATTTCGCATGCACGTCGACCAACCCGAGTTCGTGCAGTTCTCGCGCTTCAGTCAGCTTTCCGGCTCGGCACAGCGCGCGGAAATCATGTCCGAATGCCGCCTTCTCTTGCTCCGACATTCTGGCGCGCGCGGATTTAATGTGCTTAATTCCGTCCGGTCGATCGCTAGGGAGCAGCGCCTCGACCAGATCCAGTCGGCCACTGGCGATGGCGATCGACAGAGAGGACTGAGCTTTGACCGTTGAACAGGGGTCGGCGCCTTGACCCACCAGTGCGCGCGCCTCTTCTACGTTTCCCGCCCGGACCGCGTCCCTTAGACGCCTATTGCGTTCAAGCTGCTCGGCTGTCAGCGCCCCAAAATCTTTGAGAGTATTAACCGTCCTTTCCCGCATGACTTTATTTTGGATGGCATTCGCATGGTCGAGCGCTGTGTGCCCTCCGGCAGATATCTCATTGACGTCTGCGGGGCCTAGCATAAGTGTGGCTCTAAGCTCCTCGGTGACATCCAAACCGTTGGCATTCGAACGTTTGACCGCCCTACGCAGGACTTTGCTAGCCCTGTGCTTCGTTGTGAGTCTGTTCGGCAAGGTACTAAGAAAGCCCCAAACGGTATTTCCGGTGCTACCCGGTTTTATCGGTGTATCCGATACGTCAGCCGTCGCATTCGATGCTTTGGAATCGTAAGTCGCGGAGGGAAGTTGAATCTGCATCTGTCGCTACTCGCAAGGTAAAGGTTAGTAAGACGCCCCGGCAAGAGTGATCGGCATCGTGATGGTCAGACTGTAATCTGGTTGCCCCGCCGCCATATGAACGGATGCGAAGTGTCACATTGCGATGCGAACGAAATCTCGCTCCCCTGTCGAATGTCACGCGTTCAGCTGAAATTCCGGCACCACTGCTTCGAAGAGGCGGATACGCGCAAGACCCGGCGCAGCTTGGATTCGACGCGGATAACGGCGGCATCGTCCTGATCGTGCGCATTCCGTTTGATGACGATGTCAATGGCGAGTGGCTCGCCGATCTGCTCGCTCACTACGCTGAACATGGCCGCTACTGGCAAAAGAACATCCTCGAATCGACCGACGGGATGTTCGATGGCATCGCGACCGGGCAATACATGTGGATTTGCAGCTGACTTCCCTTGCGCATTCGCTTTCGCGCTGCGGGCTTCGCGTTTCGCACGTGAAAAACGTCATGCTGGCCGAGAATGTTTCATCTCCCTTTCCGACCCGGAAGTCCCGGGACTCCACCGGCCAGCGATCATGACATTTAAAGCAACCGGGCTCGGGCGGTTTTTCAACCGTCCGACTCCAGAAGATCCGGGCGCGGGCCAATCAGACCTGCAGACACCGCAGGTGCACGAGGTGCACGTGCCAGCCGCCTTGCAGGAACTTGTGGAGAAGGTCGGGCGTACGGGCACGGCGGTGAAGCACGCGGCCAAGACAGCGCGCCGCAAGCTGCCTTACGCCGCAAGGACTATCACGGTGCTCGGCTGGTCGAAGTTCAGGGTCGGGCCGAAAGGCATGCCGTACGTCGATGTCGATGACCCCGAGAAACCGTTCAAGGTGCGGCCGGACCCAGGCGAAACAGAGCAGCGCACGAAAGGTCCGCAGCATGTACGTCATCTCGAATCTGCGGCGCACGCGCTCGCCGCCCAGCGTGAATGTCACAGCGTGCCGTCGCACGGGCCGCTCCGTCGCCCCCAGAAGGGCGGAGCGGAAAGTACGCTCCACGCTCTGGAACGCGCGCAGATCGATGAGGAAGGATGCAGCGCGTGGCTCGCCGATCTGTTCGGCGACGCGGCCACCTCGCCCGCGCAGCGTCGTGTGGTGGCCCAGGACATGCTCAATGGGCTCAAGCGGATTGTCGGCAGGCAATCCGGGTCGCAGCCTTTAGAGCAGGTCGTCGTGCTGGCGCAAGCGCTGCATGCGGCCTGTCACGCCGATGCCAATGCGGCTCGCGAGGCGGTGGCCACGCTCCCCGATTGCGCGCCTCCTCGCGCGGGACACGCGAGGCCAGCGGCGCAGCCTGGCAATATCGCTGCATGGCATGCCGTGCAGCTATTGAGCCGCTCGGGCATTGGCCGCGACGTGCTGAAGTCGCTCGCTGCACGGCGCGCGCCGATTCGTCTCGCTCCAGTTTCCGCTGACGCAGCGCAACTTGAGCGCGCCACGCAGCGCCGCTGTGACGCGCTGCGGATTTACATCGAGGCGCGCGATTATCTGGTCGAGACCGCGCAGGTCGACTTCACCGTCACGCCTTCCGTGTTGAAGAAAAAACTCGACGAGCTTCGCCTCGACCCGGAATGCACACTCGCAGTGGATGCGTTGCACGCGGCGCAGACGCTGTTTCATCAGCCCTCGCGGCATGCCGCGGCACTGACGGTCGACGAGCAGACCGCGTATTTCTCGTGGTTCCAGGGCTATCAGTCGAGCGCGCCGGGCAGCGAACTTGCGAAAGTACAGGCACGGCTTCACAAGATCGGCAGGTGGCTGGAACGGGCGCAGCGGCGGGAATCCGCCCGGTACATGGCGGCGCCGACCGTCATCGGCAAGAACAAGACGCCGTACGACGCGGTCTTCCGCTTCGGCATGGGTGGCGCGCACCTGCAGTGGGGCCCGCTGGAACGGAACCACTTCGACGAGGCCGTAGGCGCGGCGATGAACATCGCGATCGAGCGGCTGCGCAACGACATCCGGCACACCGCGGACGCTTCACATCTGACGCGCCTGGCCGTGCCCCTCGCGCGGCTCGAGTGCTGGCAAGCCGCGTCGCACGGCAATCGCCCCCGCGCACTTGAATGCGACGACAACGCGGTTGCTGAAGTGCGCGATCGTGCCCTTCATATCGTCGACGAGCGCCTCGCGGCGCCGAATCCCCCTGCTTTGAGCGTCGCCGCGCGTTTGAAGCTCACACATGACGCCGTAGCCAATCGTGATCCGTTCGACCTTGAAATGCTGGAGAAGCTGGACACTGACTTGAAGCTGTTTGGCCCGGCTGTCGATGCGCAAGATGCCCAACACGCCGCATACCAGACGAACCTCAACACCGCGAAACACATACGCGCGGGCCGCCCGATCACCGCAGCCCGCACATTCGACGGGTTGAAGGCGGGCATCCACGAGGTGATCGACGACCTGATACTCGGCAGCGAGGTCGCCTTCAACGACGGCGGGATGTCCGGTATCGACACTTCGAATCTGTACCTGAATTTCCTGTGGGGCTCGGTTCGCCCGATAGTCACCTTGATGGGAGGCAGAATCGCCACCTTCTCGATCGAGGGCGATCCGAGCACCGGCGGCGTGCTGAAGTTCGGTTCCGCGCAAAAGGTGAAGCTGGCAGCGGGCGTGGGCGTGTTCGGATCGGCTAGCTTGCCCCTGACCCCCGCGCTTAGCGTCTATGCCGGCGCGGAAGGGAGCGCGCAAGCCAGCGTCGACACGACACTCTTCACGGGTGTGCGTGTTCGCGCGCTCAAGCAAGTCGGTCCCGACGGCAAAGACGACGGAAAATGGCGTGATCAGTTGCGAAGAGTCAACGATTTCATTCTGAATCACGCCGAGCAAAGCCGCGTTGACCGCGCGGTCAAGCCGGAACGTCTATGGGCTGGCCTCGCGCAGACATTCTTCGACGAGCCAGGCTTGTCGATCGGCTGGGTCGACGAGCGCAACGTGTCGCCCCAAGTGAGCGCGACGCTAGCAGCCGGCGCGAAACTCCGGGTGAACAAATGGTCCGCCGGCCCGGGCGTGTCGACAACCGTCACATGGAAGCCGCACGACCGCGCACGTGTCCGAAACACGGGCGGCACGCGCCAGGTCAATAGCGCGACCGACGGCACATCGATCAGCGTGGGGCTCGGAGAGGCGTTCGGCGTGTCGCCAAGCTCGATCCAGCTCAACGACAAAGTGAGCCTCAGCCCGGGGAGCATACCGATCTGGTCGCGCTCTACAGAGGTGTATCGCAACGAGCAAATGGTAAGTGTGCGCGAGACGATCGGAGAAAACGGGCGCGTCATGCCGGACAAGACATATCGCGACATGATCCACAGCAGCTTCGAAACCCACGAACAGATGGTCCACGATAACTGGGACGCCTGGGTGCACGCGCGTGGTTCAGCCCAATCGGTCAACGCCCATCTGAAGGAAGTGAAGTCGAGCCTGCGTCCGAACCAGAACTTTGGCGAGCGCTGGACAATGCATCCCGCAGCGGCCAAGCGTCTCGATACCTATGCGGCTCGCGCGGCGTTTCTCCGCGCCAGGATCGCCGCCAAACAGAAACGCGGCGCCAGGAGCGCCTCGGCCGCCATGAACGAGTTGCGCGAAATCGACGCGCAACGCGAGAAACTTTTCGCCGATCCGCAATCGTGGATACCGTTCTGCATCTTCAGCTACGAGGCTACGACGGACGGCCGGACAGTCACCCTTCCGTTGCCTGGCCTGTCCATCACGTCGACGACCAACGCAGTGACCGTGCGCGAGAATGACGTGTCGTTTGCACCGAGCACCATTATCGGGACCGACAAACGCGGCCTGGCTTGAGGGGATGCTGCGAGAACGCCCGCGCACGTTCTCCGGTAACCCGTTGGCCTGCGATCGGGGAACATCACTGGAAGAACCGCGGATCGTCTTCGACTCTGCCGGGACTTTCACCGATTGGCTTTCTTTGCGGACCGACACCGATTTGGGGCAACCCGTCAACACGTGCACGTATCGTCGATTGCGGCCGCTCTGGGCCTGTACCGGTCGGATTCGGTGTTTCGCCGCCACTACCCGTCTTGTTGACATGGCTACCGGGCAGCGATGCGCCCACATTAACGCTCATGATCACCTCTCTCGTACCCCGCCACTGAAGCCCCATGCTCCAGCCACACGCTGCTTCGCCTGTCTCACCAGTCGCGCCGCTCACGAGCGATGTCATGCGAACGATTCGCGTGGACGGCGAAGCGTCACTCGACGAGTGATAAAATCGACCGCTGTTTTATACCGAGAGCAGCTATGGAACGCGAATCTCGCAAGAAGAACCATCTGGTCGAGACCGCCCTTCGCCTGTTCAACCGCGATGGCTTTCACGCGACTGGCGTGGATACGGTACTCGCCGAGGCCGATATATCGAAGACAGTTCTGTACAAGCATTTCCGCTCGAAGGACGAACTGATCGTCTACACGCTGCGGCAGGTCACCACGCAGGCACGCGCGATGTGGGACGCTATGCTGAACGAGGAGCGCCGCACCCCCGAACAAAAATTGCTCGCGCGCTTCGATCAATTGAAACAGGCGGTCGAGGTGGGCCTGTTTCACCGCTGCATCTTTTTGCAATCGTGCGGCGAATTCGGCGAGGAAAACCATCCGATTCACCAGGCGGCGATCGAGTACAAGCTCGCGTCGCTCGATTTCACACGCGCTCTGGTCAAGCAGCTTCAGGTGAATCGCCCCGACCTGCTCGCGCGCGACATCGATCTCGTTTACGAAGGCGTGCTGGCGAAGCTTCACGCGAAGCACGACGTCACTTATATCGCCGATGCAAAGCGTCTGGTCAAGCTGCTGATCCAAGCGCGAACGCGCGCGCCGCAAGCAGTCTCCGGCCGCGCAGTGCGTTGAACCAGCGCTTCTTTAAGCGCCGTATGGTTCGCGCCTAACGGCGGCGCGCAGCGGACGTGCTCGCCGCCGTTCCCGTATCGTCGTCTGGGCCGCTACCGCCGCTGGAGTCGGAACTGACCGCTTCGACGCCTCCGACGCCGCCGTTTGATCGACTTCAGCGGCCAGAACGCGGCGGTGGAAGAGCAGACTTGTGGGGATCGCCAGGGTTGTTGCGGGCCGTCCCTACTGGGGTAGGCGTAAGGATTCGTGCGGAAATGCGTACGATCGCGCGTTCCGCCTGTCGCAGGTTGGCGCTGCCGAGGGACGCCGCGAGTGCAAGCATGGGCATGGCAGCCTGGTGACGTGGGACGAACGAGAACACGTAGCGCGAGACCAGCGAATACAACTCACCGGCCGCGCATACGCGCATCGGGACGCATCTCATCTTGAACGTCATCGCCACGGATGTGGCGTGTCGTTACTGGGACTTCCCCCTCAGCGCGTCCAGATCAACGTCCTCATCCACCCTTAGCTCGTCTATCGCCATGATGAAGTCCCAAGGGTTTTCCAGTTTCGGTTCTCCCTCGTTCGGTATATTCGGCAATTCAAACACCACTTTGCGGAGCCTCTCTCGCCGGTCCGCCTGCCGTGGACCGGCAACGAGGGCGCAGGCTCCTTCCCACACCAAGGTGCGGCCCAAAGGATTGTAGTCGTACGCACTCTCCGCGAGGTTCGGCAGAATGCTGTTAAACGTGCGGGAGTTGGGTTCCTCCTCGCCGCTTTCCACCATCTGGAGATTGGGCAGGCACAGCCCGGCGTACACCCTGTCGGCCATGAAGCCACTCAGGCTGAGCCCGTCAGGGTGGGTAATCTCGGACACAACATCACGCAGCAAGGTGGTATCCGCAGGCGGATGCGCAGACGCGCTGATTGCCGCACGCAGATCACCTTCGATCTCCGCGAGTTGCATGCTGCTGACGCTTGAACGCATCGATGCGATCGCCTGCAAATTTCGCCAGACGCCTGGCACCGGTGCCTGCGGGTCGCCGGGCTCCATAACGACTACTGCCTCAACTGCCAATTGTTGTGCTACGCCTCGAATTTCCTGTTTGAGATCAGCGGGGAGTCCGCTCGAGCTCGGACTTAGTTCAATCGGCACGGCCACGTGCCCAACTGCTGCCGCGTTCTCCCCGTGAACAGGTCCGCCGACCTGTGCGTCAGACTCCGATTTGCTTGAAGCTGGCATATCGGTATCAACGGCCTGCTGCCTGGTTTTGGGCAAAGACCCAATCGACTTCAGTCCGTCGATGTGGACATTGCCCGCGTCCCGGGCGTTGGAAGGACCGTTACCCGACGTCTCAGGTGGGGTTTGAACCTGATCATCAGGTTCAGGCAAAGACAAGTCTCCCGTTCTACGCACCACCCCGTCCATGATCCACCTCGTCGGCAAACTTTTGATAATAGTTTTCTCTACCAGCACAGTCGCTACCAAGAACGAACTTACATGCTTGAAAACGAAACCGTTGATCAGTAATGCAGTTGCCTGATGCGCGTCCGCCAGTACACGCAATCAGCTGTCCGGCGCCAATCGACAGGCAGGCGATTCACGTCACGGGTTGTCGCGTGACCAGGTGCTGAATCCGGCGGGAGGCGCACTCGACGCCCCATTCGCTTTTCAGGAGAGGATTTCGCCTGTTTGACGGCGAAAATTCAGCACGTCCGCTACCGTACCGGGCTCAAAGGTGTGTGGTATCTCACGCACCAGATGGCCTAACCAGGTGCGGCCGACAGTGCTACTGCATCACGTGATGCGGCTGTGCTGCCGCGATCGCCGGGGAAAGCATCCAGGAACGCGCCGTCAGGCCCATTTGAACAATATGCCAATCATCGACACGGACGAGAATTCAGCGCAAAGCTTCTGCACCGATCCGGAACAAACCCTATAAAGGCAAGAGGGTACTGTCACGTTGTCGAAGGTTCTGCGAGCGAAATCACAAACATAGGTATTCCCAAATTATGCAGCATGACGATCCAGCATTGGATTTGCCATCATGGTTTCCCACGCCTCAAACGCCCGATTACGTGCCTGCCGTCTCGCCTGCGCGTTCATGTTGTAACGGCAATGCATGAACAGGTTGGCCACCTGATCGTGGACCGAAGCGAATCGTTGCAGATGTCGCGCCGACTTGAAGCGGCGCATGACCTTCTCGGGCCTGTTTCTTCGGCGGTAAGCCTTCTTCTACCGCATCTCGACTTGAGCGTCACCACTTCCTGAAACGAGCCGCGTCGGGTGCGTCTGCACTCGCCCTACGGGCTTCTTCCGACGCACCCAGTAGCGCCTCCCGCTCTTCGCGCAAACCATTCCCAAACCGCTCAGCAGAGCATGACCATTCCGCATCTCTGATCGACGCCGCCGTTTAGGGTCGGTTTCTCACAGCCGTTCACAGCTCTTTATTCAGACTCCTTCTAGCCGTCATCAGATGCCGAACGACTGAAAGAAGTCCAACTGGTTTCGCGTGATCGACGGGCCAGGTGCGCCTTCCCGCCGGGCTTGTTCCTTATCAAACATATGTTCTCCGGCGGCGGTCAGTTGTCCGTAAGCGTCAATGAAAAGCGCAAGTGTGTTGTACGCGACGCAAACCTCGGCGGCCACAGCCTTGCGATCGTTATCATAGTCAGGCATGAGATCCAGCGCTCTCTTGAGCTTGACATAGGACATCGCCGCCGTCCCCCCCCCCCCCCGCCGAGCATCCGGGGAAGTGGGGTGATGATTTTACCTTGCGAAGTCTGCGCGGTCATGTAACTCCGGCCATCCCGATCGACATAACGGCTGGTGCTCTGCTGCTTCAGTTCGATACGTCGCCGAGGGGCATTTAAGGGGACGTCACTCGGGATTGTCACTGTGACGGGCTTGAATCCGAGCTCCTGGTCGGCCAAGGTATTCAGTGCTGCCAGCTCAGTATGCGAGGGCCGACGTCGGCGGTTCGAATTGGCAGGCGCCTTGCTTGACCCCTCAGAGGCCGCATTTCGACCTCGTACGGCGCCACATAAATGCCACCGCAATTGCTAACGGTATTCGCTGGTCTGACTGATGTTTTGCACACGCCGCTCATTTTTTTGCTTCTCCCAAAGAAAGCTCAATTTTGGCAAACTTTCGAATGCCATGTCCACAAAGGGGCGAAATGCTCGATGATTGTGCGCACGGTATCCTCATGTTCTTGGGCTTTGTTCAGAAGATTCATCTTGCGCGGCGACTTGGGGTCGGCGGGAGTCATCCATCACATCAGAGCCCGACAAAGTACGCTAAGGAATTGGACGATAAAGGCGTAATGATGCGTGTGGGCGCGTTGGGAGCGTTGCCTAGTGTGGGAGATCGTTTCTCACACGCATCTATCAGTCTTGGTACTTCGGTGATGTCTTGCGGTTCCGAAGATCGCGATATCGTGCATGGCATCGGGATATACGATAAGGACACGAAGCGTGTTTGGTTTCCTCTGCTGCAAACCGGTCGTGTAACGAAAGCCATGTAGGCGCATGTGAGAATGATGGTCGTGAAAGCCGCCGCCGCTGACTACGGTACTCATAACGCATGCTTTCTGTTCGCTGTTGCAACGCGCCGTGCCCGTGTTGGCCGAATGCCACATGGAAAATTCGCATTTGAGATGCATCGATTCGCGCCGCGCATTTTGGAATGTCCCGCGTTTCATGCATCATCATCGATTTGCCGTACCAAAACCTGCTGGAATCTCCCCGGAACCTTGTAACCAGTCGGAATATAGAGGCCCATCCATGCAATCACATCCAATTTCCGAAGATGGCACCGTGCTACCAGAACACCTTCAATCAAAGGTTCCTGCATTCGAAACGGAGCGCTTCAGGATTCTGCCGCTGAACCCCGGGCAAGCTCGTCAACTTGTTGAGGAATTGCTGCAGGACGCGCGTCTCGCTGAGTATGTGAGCTGGATGGCGGACAAATCTCGCGATGGCGCGCACCGGGAGGCCTTCTTACTTCAGATGCAATGTGCGGCCGGTACCGTATTGGTGTGGGGTATTGTCGAACGCGGTAATGACAAATTCATTGGCGCCTTGTTGGCGAGACCCACCATTGAGGGTCTTGACTTGGAGGTGCTTTGCCAACCGTCAATGTGGGAACAAAAAGTTACCGAGGAGGCCGCATTTCCTGTGGCCGAGTGGATACAAGACCACTGCGAGGTGCAGACTGTAAAGGCGAATTGAGCGTGTTCGCAGTAGTCGCGAAATAAACTGAGTCGCTTGACTTGGTTTCCATGAATTGGCATGGTCTCCAGATGGACATGTCGTATAAGCACTGCGCGTTTTCGCAGCAGCATTGCTACCACGTATCGAATGAAGAGGACAAGGTTTTGAACAACGCGACTCCAAACATGTGGCGCTCCTTGCTTCAGTTCGTCCCATCCGGGAGCGCTATCGCCGCGTTCCACTGGAAATACATTCGCCGGTGCGTGCACGTTTGACGATGTCGAGCACGGTATTCTTGCTGATGGCAAGCTGTCGTCCAATCTCGCGATACGAGTGACCGGCAGCAACGAGCGTGAGAACTTTCGGTGCGAGCCGGTCGGCCCTGCGGAGTGTGGGAGGCAATCCATATTCTCGACGGCCTGACAAGAAACGACTCCGACATCCAGCCTGATATCCTGCATGGCGACACGCAGGCGCAGAGCGCGACAGTTTATGGGCTGGCCTTTCTGCTCGGCATCAAACTGATGCCACGCATCCGCAACTGGAAAGATCTGAAGTGGTTTCGCCCCTTGCCCGGTGAAGCGTATCAGCACATCGACAGTCTGTTCACGAAAGAGACGGTCGATTGGGATCTGATCGCCTGCCACCTGCCGGATATGCTGCAGGTCGCGCAGTCGATTCGCGCCGGGCGAATTTCGCCGTCGACCATCCTGCGCAAGCTCGGTACGGCGAGCCGGAAAAACAAGCTCTACTTTGCATTCCGGGAACTGGGCCGGGTGGTCCGTACGATATTTCTGCTCGAGTACATCAGCGAAGAAGACCTGCGTCGTGTCACTCAGGCGGCCCAGAACAAATGCGAAGGCTTCAACAAGTTTGCGCAGTGGGCATATTTCGGCTCCGACATCATCGCGGAGAACGTACGCGACGATCAACTGAAGATCATCAAGTACAACCATCTGATCGCGAACCTCGTGATCTTCCATAATTGCCACACGATCACGCTTGCATTGAAGGAACTGGAAAGCGAGGGGATACAGCTAACGCCGGAACTGCTCGCGGCATTCAGCCCCTACCGGACTCACCACCTCAATCGTTTTGGGCTGTTCGAGTTGAGGGACCGTGAACCCGCCCCGGTAGATTACGGGATCAGGTTCTGAACCCGCTCCTGCAAAGGCTCACCGGGCGATCATACGCATTTCCGCACGAATCCTTACGCCTACCCTACTGCTGCTGAATCGGCGCCCGCTTGAACTGCGTTGGCAAGCCGGAGATCTGGAAGGACTCGCGGTTACGCTGCATAACCTGGCGGTCTTGTATTCGGATAACGATCAGCCTGAGCGCGCGCGTCAGTTGCTGGAACAGGCACGAGACATGTGTGAAGCTATGGATGACAAGCAAGGTTTGGGACAAGCCCTGCTTCGCCTCGGCATGCTCGATGAAGCGCAAGGCAAGTTGAACTCCGCGGTGGCGCGCTACGAGCTTGCGCTGCAATTGGCCCGGGATGTCCAGAGCGATGACGACGAGGCCGCCGCACTCTTCAATCTCGGGAGCGCCGCGGTCTGTGAAGGCGATCCATGGCGCGGATTGGAACTGCTCGACCAGCCAGAACATCTCTGTCGGAGCTCGGGCATGTTCAGTGCGATTGGCGTTGTCATTTTCACCCGGGCATGCGCCTATGCGGTGATGGGAAAGCCCCTTGAGGCTCGTGAGTGCTTCGAAGACGCGAAAGAGAATTTGCTTCTCGAGGAGTATGACGATGGCGGATCGGTCGTCACCGATTGGGTATCGTCTTCGAGGGAGTTGGCCAAGGGGCCAAGCGGCATGGCAGGCGTGGACATTCCTGTCGAAGAACACTGATTCGACGCCTCCTGACCGATCGCCTGGACGAACGCACCTCATCTGCTTCGCCGTCCCGCGGTGTGAACTTCCAACGCGGTCGACACAGCGCGCTGGCGTCATTTCCGACAGCACCTTCGCGGAACGTCTGTTGGCAGATGCGAACTCTTGTACGACCACCCGAAGCGACGGGAAGGCAGCAAGCAGACGGTATCACTTTGTCACCGTCCCAACTATTGCGTTACACGCAAGCAGGCGAGGCACTTCTAACATCGGCTTCTCAAATCCGTGATCCAGACCACTAGCCGAGAGCAACGCCATGTCTTCACTATTGCGCTATCTGTCCGACCGCACTCCGTATCTGAGGCACCCTATTGCAAACCTGCTCACGCGCGGAAAACAGGATCGCATGATCGGGTGTTGCGACGTTCCAGCCCGCTCAGGCCGCATGCTTCCGGACACGGCCCACGCTCGGCCGCTCGAACTGATTGGCCTCGCGCAGCTATATGCCATGCTCCGGGCATGTGCTCCAGACCGTCTCTTTCAGACAGAGAAACAAGACCGGTTGATCGAAGAGTTCGTCCTCGAAATCATACGGACCGCCGAGCATCATGGTCGAAGCAAGCTTTTTCTCGACTGGAGTCTGGTCTCACGATCCTTCGAAATCGAACTCGCGTTTCTCGCCATTCGCACGAACCGCCATGGCGTGCTGCAAGTCCGCGCCGCCAACTCGCTCGAAGCGTCAGTGACGCACGCGAAGAGGCTCGGTCGAAGCGTTTTCGATCCGCGCGTGCAACTGTTCGCGGCAGAGGTCGGCGGGCGGCAGCAAGCTCTCGCGGCCCACTACGAGAACAGGACAGTTTGCAGTGTCCGCATCGCGAGCAACTTCGAGCGGCTCGCCATCGGCAATCGGCAGGTGCGAGCAACGGGTCGCGCCCCACTGCAGCGCGGCTGGAGCCGTCGCAGCAATCCGGTATCCGACGACCGCGCAAGCGAGATGTCGTGCATCGGCTTGAGCCGGGAGTTCGATGCGGATGAATTGAGCGATGTGCTCCTGCCATACGTCGGCGACTACGTTAGCTAGAGCGCCCCCGGCGAACCACGAGCGGCACGGGCCGTCCCGGCTTGTTGTGTCTCGAAACAACAGACAAAAAAAGCCCGTCCGGATGGCGGGCTAAATCCACAACGAGCGACATGGAGGAAACGTGGACCACTTTAGCAACGCGTCGGATGCGCCGCAATGAAATGAGGCGTGGAGTGAACTTTGTTGAGGTTTGATTGCATCGTATCTGTAGCAAGATCGCATGGTCATCGCCGAAAGTGTGTCCCGGCCGCGGAAACGATGCTTCGCCTGCCTCATCGCTGCTTCGTATCGGCACAGGAAAACGGTTCATTGAACAGATACGCTGGCAAACAGGCTCGCGCTTACTACCCGGGTGGCGATTCGATGGCTTCAGCGTGCAAGCGCGCGATTGACCAAGGGCATACTGCCTGACACGCTATTTCGGATTTCGCACCTGTCATTTGCTTTTTCAGAACCACAGGCATGAACAGTTCCGCACGCGGCGGCCTATCAACGCTGTCCACTACCGACATACCTTCGATTGACGCCTGCACCGTGATCTTCCCGCACACGCCGATCGCGGTGGCTGATCAACGCCAACGGCTTGCCGGCGCTCCCAGCGGTTGACGCTTTTTCGCCCGGTGCGTGGCCACGCATCGGCTTCGTGATGAAGCTCGATTCGCCATTCAAGGCCTTCCTGCACGAACAGCTGGGCTCGCGAGATGCGCTGGCATGCAGCGCGCTCAACTCGTTGCTCGCAGCGCTTGTCTTCTGCGCGCTGAAGCATGAATGGACCAATCTCAGGCCAGTGCTTCAGCTTACGTCGCCCTGAGGCGCCTCCCGCCACTCAACCACAAACCCATCGAGACATCCCTTGAAGACTTCACTCGAACAGGCGTTCTCCCTCGCCTCGCCGCGCTCCGCGCCACGAGCGACGCAGCTGCCTGCTATGCTGGTTCATTGCGGCATCATCGCTCTATGGTTGGTGCTGTTCGCTCGTGCGTTCTTCCTGGACGGCGTGGTGGCGTGGTCCACGGGCATTGCGTATATCGTCTACGACACCTTGCTGCTCGCCTTCGTGACCGTCAAATCGCTGCCTCTCCTGACTCCCGCCAGGAAGCCTGAGCGGGTGCGAGGCAGAAGCAAGATGCCGAGTCTGGGCGTGATCGTGGCGTCGCATAACGAGGCGTCAGTCCTGCCAATCACGCTCGCCGGCTTGCTTGCGCAAATCGATGGTCCGGCGCAAATCGTGATCGCCGACGACGGTTCGACAGACGGCACCGCCGCACTCCTTGCCGAACGCTTCGGCCTGGTTTTGCCGAGCGGGGGCGAGTTGAGTGCGGCGAGTTCACTGCATCCGAACCTGTACTGGCTACGCGTTCCGCACGGCGGCAAAGCGCGTGCATTGAACGCCGCCATCGTCAGGATGACAACCGACATCGTCATGACTGTCGATGCCGACACCCGGCTCGCGAAGGACGCCAGTCTCGCGATGCGCAGTGCCTTCGCCGATAACCCGAAGCTGGTCGCCGCCGCCGGCATCCTCGTGCCGATGTGCGCGAAAACGCTGAGCGGGCGTCTGCTGCAATGGTTCCAGACCTACGAGTACATCCGCAATTTCATCGCGCGTTTTGCGTGGATGCGCGTCAATAGCCTGCTGCTGGTGTCGGGCGCATTCGCCTGCTTTCGACGCAATGCGCTGCTTATGGTGGGCGGTTTCGACCCGCAATGTCTGACCGAGGACTACGAATTGATTCACCGGCTGCATCGCTATGCCGCCGATAACGGCATCGATTGGCAAGTGCAGGTGTTAGGCAATGCGCATGCGCTGACCGATGCACCGGGTACGCTCGGCAGCTTCATGCGTCAGCGACGGCGCTGGTTCGCCGGTTTCCTGCAGACGCAATACTGGAATCGCGACATGATCGGCAATCGCCGCTTCGGCACGCTCGGCCTGCTGATGCTGCCCGTCAAAGCCTTCGATACGGTGCAGCCGATCTACGGACTGACGGCGTTCGCGCTGCTGCTCGCCTTCATCGCCGATCGGCACGGCAGCATCGTGGTGCCGATTTTCAGCGTGATCGGGGCGAAGATCGTCATCGACTTTGCGTTCCATCTCTGGTCGCTGCATCTCTATCGGCGCTGGACGGGCGATCGGGCGACGTCCAGTTTGTGGATGGCGGTGGCCACGGCGGTGGTTGAGCCTTTCACGTTCCAATTGCTGCGGCACGTCGGCGCGACACTTGGTTGGATCTACTTCCTGAGCGGAGCAAGGGCATGGGGTGCGCAGGACCGTACCGGGATCGTCGCTTCTGAGGAGGGACAGAGTTGACGCCATCCCCCTGAATAGATGCCTTATCACCGACAATCCATTTGTCCATTTTGCTTTCACAGCGTCCTGAAACGAGCCACAAACGCGTCGGAACCAAAGAAGCGCCGCGCAGATCATCGCAATGATGCACAGCCATTGGTTGCATTCGAATCTGCGAGCTTCTCGGGGTGCCGCCACGCTCGTAATGCAAGCCGCCGCGTGATGACTTCACACGCTTGCCGGGCGAACATGACCGGGAAGCCGGTTTTCCTATCAACCGTCTTTGTTATTTCGCTCTCTTAACGGCTATGTATACCCCTCACGGATCTGCGGCGCTCTCCAGAAAACACGTTCGACCGCTAGCGCCGATTCGCGCGTCCAATCCGACGGTACAAAAGTTGGCTCGGATTCCTGTCGGCGGTGCTCGCCGTATTGCTGGAAAACTTTCGATTGCGACTGTCGTCGCGCTCAAACTGCGCTTTTTAAGCCTACTTGTAGCACTGGCGCTGCATTTCCCCCAGTATCTGGCAACCGCGGAGTCGCTCCGTCTGCATTCAGCCGATGCGCTGCGACGGATTCTGTTATTCGCGTTCTGCTAGTGGAGATCTTCGCGCTCACGAGTATGGCGCTTAGCAAGCAACGGCGCATGAACGGAGTGGCATTCATTGTCGTCATTCTGTCGATCGTGCTCGCCGGATCGTAAGTGACGGCATTTCATTCGATCGCCCTCAATGCAGCGCAACGGATTCCTGCCGAAAGGCTGCAGATGTAACTGAACGGGGCACATGACCTGGTTGAATCCGATTCTCGTGCTTTTCGACTTCGCGTCAAGCCGAACTTCTTCGCATTTCCGAGCACATCGAATTTGGAGCGCGTCGACTACCGGCGCGGTCATGAGTATCTGACGCTGGTCGCCGACATGCAGGCGCGCCGGGTCGTGTTCGTCACGACCGGCAAGGATGCCAGCACGATTGAACGCTTTGCGCCGGGAAGGGTCCGACCGTTCCTGATCGGCGCAGCGTGCAGCGCCGCGGATCTTAACGTGCGATTCGCGGGCTCGGGCGGTCGGCGTGAGGTCGGTCGCTCTGGACTCGCGGCAGCGCCGCGAATGCCACGTGATTCGGCCATGCGCTGGGGCCAATAGCATCGAAGCGATTCGACGGGACGTTGTGCCATCCGGCAGATCCACGGCTGTTGGATCTTTACCGAATTGAATCTCCCGCACCGACGCGAAGGACCTGTACCTATGAAAGTCAGTCGCAATGCTCAACGAACCATCGAGTATCTGCACGAACACCAGCCCACGACCGTTGCGCGCATGGTCCTCGACGGCGGGATGAATTCGCGCGACGCATCGAATGCCGTCCACGATGGCGTCGGGCGCGGCGTGTTCGAAGCGTCACGCACCCCGGCGCAAGCCGAGGCGAGAGACCGCAATATCAGCTGATCGGGCAGCCGCTGCGCATCAACAGATCGGTCACCAGGGCGCCGTCATTCGACGCACTGCTTGCGGTGCGGGAGATCACGAGTGTGTCGCCCCAATGGCCCGACGAGCGCAAGCAGGTGGTGCAGGTTGAATGACAGCGCCTTTGTTTGCCGGCAATCAAGATGTGACCGGACCAGGTGATGCTCGCGCTGGCGCTGCTCTGTCGCAGCACAATGGTCCTCTGCGCAGATGAATTGTCGTTTGGGCGTAACGCTCTCGCAGGCCGGCGCCAAGCATTCCGTCAACGTTGTCGACCGCTTCCCCGAACGGCCTCAGCCGGTTCAGGGTCACCGCAATCCTCCCTCCTGGCCAACCACGATCGCACTGCTTTGTGGCGAAAGGGCCCGGCGCGCCACACCGCAACGCCTGTCACGGTCGTGACATATGTTTTTGGCGAAATACGTCACCTTTGGGCAACGGCCGGCGATCCTGGCCTTCAGCCTGATCGCGACCGCGACGCCATGGACCCCAGCCTTCATTTCCTGACAGCCCTCACCCTGCACCCGGCAACCGAGGCGCGCGCGCAGGCTCGCTTCCTCACGTTGCGCGACATGCCCGCCCTGCTGGATCTCGAACGCGAGAAATGGTACGACGACCAGGCCGCCTCGCAAGCCGACCTGCGCGCGCGCATCGACGCCCATCCCGAACTGGCGGTCGGCGCATTCTGCACACGCACCGGCCGCATGCTCGCGTCGCTGTTCCTCAAACCGGTGCCCGATGACTTCTGCCAACGCGTCCTCACCTGGAAAGACTGCACCTTGCTGCCGAGCCCGCGCAACAGTTCCTCTTTGTTCGGCATCAGCCTGAGCAGCCGCGATCCGCTCGGCGTCGATGCCCTGCTGAAATTTTTCTGGCCGCATGCGCTCAAGGGCGGCTGGCGCCACATCTACCTCGGCTCGCCGGTGCCGGGGCTGCGAGACTGGCGGCGGCACCATCCGCAAGGCCGCGTCGAAGACTACGTGTCCCGCCGGCGCGCGCGCCTGCCCGCCGATCCGCAACTGAGGTATTACCATTCGCGTGGCTTCAAGGAAATCGTTTGCGTCAAGCCAGGCTACTTCCCTCATGAGCGATCGCTCGATCATGGTGTGGTGCTGCGCGGCGCGATCCCGCTGTCGGCTCTGTCGCCGGTATGGCAAGCACTCTCGCTCACGTCGGTACGACGCATCACCCAGCCACTGACCCAGCTGCTATGAATCCAGCGCCACAGATCAACGGCCGCACGCCCTGGCGCGCCAGCCTGCTTGTCGACTTGCCGAGCGGCCTCTTCCTGCTGGGCGTGGCAGCCAACACGGCGCTGATCGCGTGCACCGCACATGAGTGGCTGCGCGCGCTGCTGGCTTTGCCGCAAGCGCTGCTACTGGCCGGCTGCCAGGAAGCCAAGCACCTGTGCGTGCACGGAAGCTTCCTGACCAGGCGACGCGCGAACGACCTGGTGGGCACCGTCTGCGCCGCGCTGTTCGGGGTGAACTTCGTGGCCTACCGGTATTTTCATTTTCAGCACCATCGGTTCACCTGCACCGAGGCCGATCCGGAAGGCAGGCTCTACGCGCTGAGCTGGCGCACACGCTGGGTTTGGCTGCTGGCGCCGGTGGAGGTGCCCTGGGTCGCCTTCCATATCAACCGGACGGCATGGTCGTTGGTGCCGGCGGTCCGGCGCCCTGCACGCCGCGCAGCGCTGGGCGGCATGCTCGCGATCGCGTCGCTGCTCGGCCTATGCGCGTGGCGTGCGCCGCAGGCCGTGCTGTGGGCATACGCAATACCGCTTGCACTGCATTCGTGGTTCGACTTCCTGCTGACCCAGGCCGAGCACCACGGCGTCGCGGTACTGCCGTCGTCGTGCAGGCGAGATCCTGGCGCCGTGACGCACGACGTCGTGTTGCCATTCGGACTGGGCTGGCTGAATCTGCACCGCTCGCTGCACCGAGTGCACCACCGGTATCCCAGCTTGCGGTGGTTCGAAGCACCGGCCCGCCTGCGCGACGATCCCACTGCGTCGCCCATTTCCTATGGGACGTTCGTCCGCGACTGGCTGGCCGCCGGGCCTCGCCTATGGTGTCCTGGCGATGCGGCGTCGCCACGGACCGAACACGCTGACACGCACTCCCGCACCACGGCTCGTCCATGACCCTCCACGCTTCGACGACTCACCGCGGCCCCACGCCCTGGAACCGGACCCTTCTGCGCAGCCGGCTTTTCGACGCCCTGTCGCTGCTGCTGCCGGCCGGCGAGACGTTCTTTGTCGCGACGCTCGAACAGTGGCTTGCCCAGCCAGGCGATGTGCCCGACGCCCGCTTGCGGGCGGAACTCGGTCGTTTCATCCGCGAGGAACGCGCGCACCAGCGAGCCCATGACCGTTACAACGCGGCGTTGATCGCCCGGACGCCGGCGGCGAGCGCCGCGGCGCTGCGGGCCGCCCGCGCTGCCGACCAACTGGCAGGCTGGAGCCTGCCGTCGAAGATGGCGCTGGTCGCCGCGTTCGAGCACCTGACCACCGTGCTGTCGCGCGAGATCCTCGAGCGGCCCTATCTGATGGTCGACGACGCCTCGTTGCAAAGCCTGACATGGCGCTGGCATGCGCGAGAAGAACTGGATCACAGCCACATCGCAATGGAGGCCGCCGCGCAGTACGGCATCGGCCGCGCGCGGCTAGTCCTCGCGCTGGTGCTGGCCACCGGCTACCTTGCCTTCGACGTGCTGCAATGCACGCGAGCCCTTTGCCGCTGCGACGTCGCCGCGGGTGCGAGCCGCTGGAAGCTGCTGGCCGACGCCTGCAGCTTCGCCATCGGCGGTCTGCCGTCGCTGGCGCGCATGGCGCTGCGCTGGTGGGACATCGTCATGCCGGCCCGTGTTTCCAGCCGGGCCACCTGACTGCGCTTCGCCGCACCCTCTCACTGACAGTGCCCTCATGAGTCGTTTCGAGTTCTCGCTAGCCGGCCCCGGCGACGATGCGCAATTGCGCGAGCGTCTCGCCGGCGACTGGATCGAAGGCGCCGCCGCCATCAGCCTGCGGCGCGAGCCGTCTTACTTCGGCGCTTGCCGGCTGCAAGGGGATCCGGTGCAAGTGATCGTCGGCCGCGATAGGGCCGACGGGCGCATCGTGGTGATGGGAAGCCGCTGCGTCTCGACCAGCTTCGTCAACGGGCGGCCCGAGCGCACCGCCTACCTCGCTGATCTGCGCATCCATCCGGCCTATCGGAACGGAACCCTGCTGTCACGGACCTACCGGTTCCTGCGCACGCTGCACGAGGCCGATCCGCTGTCGTGCTACGTACTGATCTACGACGACAACGCCGCTGCCCTGAATAGCCTCGTGAGTGGCCGGGCAGGCTTGCCGGTTCATCTGCCTCGCGGACGCCTCGTCGCGCCGGCCCTGCACCTGACGAAACGCCGGCCGCAGTTGACGGTGTCTGGGGTTGAACTGCGCCGTGCCCGAGCCGACGAACTGCCCGAGCTCGTCCGCTTCCTGAACCAGCAACGTGCCGGCTACCTGTGGGCGCCCGTTCTCAGCGTCGACGACTTTTCGCCTGGCGGCCGCTGCGACAGTCTGCAAGCGCAAGACTTCTTCGTAGCGCTGCGGCAGGGGCGCGTGTGCGCGACCATGGCAGCGTGGGACCAGTCGAGCCTGCGCCAGGCGCATGTCGAGCGCTATGCGCCCTCGACCGCCTGGATCCGCCCCGGCTACAACCTGTTCGCCCGCCTGCGGCGGCTGCCGCGACTGCCGGCGCCGGGACAGGCGCTACCGTATGTGTACCTCGCCTTCATCGCGGTCGAGGACGGCGCGCCAGCGCTGGGCCGCGCGCTGCTGCGCCAGGTCTACAACGCGTTGTGCGGCGGACGCTGGCTGTATGCGCTGGCGGCGCTGCATGAGGACGATCCGCTGTCGGCCGTGTTCGCCGAATATCGGACCACCACATCGGTGGTGCGTCTTTACGAGGTCGATTTCGACGTCGCACCCGGCGACGCATCACGGCGGCCGGCCGGCGCGAGGCCGCGCATCGAGTTTGCGATGACCTAGGGCCGCAAGCGGTGCGCCACGTCGTGCCGGCGCACGCGGCTTCGCATCTGGCGCGGCCTTGTCCGGTTCGGGTCGATATCATGGCCCTGCCCCTACCCTGGCTTTTTATGGCCACAGGAACATGCCATGACCGGAGCTCGACCTGCGGCGTCGGGAAACCACACGCGGCAAACTAGCAATACTAGTCACGCCCCCACCCTGCCGCACGCCGGATCGCCAGGGCTTACGGCGCCGCCGAAGCCTAAAAAAAGCTCGCGAAGACCCTCCACGTCGCATCTACCTGAGAAGGAAGCGCGTAATAAGCGCCCAAGCGTCGTCGTGCCGGCAGGAGACGCGGCAACCCGCCGTGCGCTAACGCCGCCGAAAGCTGCCGGGAGTGAATCGAAATGCGAAACACAGTGGCAGACACCGCCCAAGAACCCGCTCAGAAGGATCCTACGCGCTCCTCTCCCCTCCGAAACACCGGCCACAGCCAATACCTCAAGCCTTCCGGACGATGCTCCACCTCGAGGTTCAGCCCCCTCTTCGGTATCGGCCGCAGACGCTTCGGTATCGGCCGCAGACAATGCGCCACGCGATTCGGGCGACGTTCCACCTCCACCTCCGCACACCTCCCAGAGACGGGTCACAGCCAATCCGGAAGGTCGTGAGGACGAGTGGGAGGAGCTCTATAGCCGCTTCGGACAGCTGGGCAACACGGGGAAAGTGCCCGGCGTACCCGCGAAGCAGTTCAAGGGCGAATGGGCAAGCGGAGTTGCGGCACAAATCTGCAATGAATGGGTCGCAAGCCAGACTGCGAAGGCCCCCACCAACGTTTCGATCCCCGACCTGGCGCATATTGCAGCGCTGGAATACGAGCGCAAGCACCCCGGGGATATTCCTGCGCACCAGCGGCTGTTGCCATCAGGCGCCCGGGACGAGGATTACCTCGAGGCCCAAGTCCGGACCTTCCTGACTGCAGTGGGTGAGGATCCGGACAAAGTGCTGGAAAGCTTCAAGAAGGCGGGCCTGGGGGGCCTCCATCGCCAGCATGCCGTGCTCGCATCCTCGACCACCAGCGCCATCGGCATAGCCCAGACCATGGCCCCGGACCCCACCACCAAGACAGTCCTCTCCGGCGTGCGGTGGGTGTTGCAACTGTTCGCCACCAGAACCATCCTCGACTCGGCCAAGCGGCGCTTTCGAAACTCCGGATCCGAAGAGGTGATGGTGGACGGCCGTGCGGACGCGCCGAAGAGCGCCAAGGAGGGGGACAGCCTGCTGCAGGCCTCGTTCCGGCTCGTCCGCGATCTGCGGGGCGCGGAGAAGAACCTCAGGCAAATCGAGGCGGCGCTAGCCGACCTGGAAGCGGCCTACAGCCGGCATGACCAGGCAGAGGTGCAGAAGGCCCACGAGCGGCTGGATATCGCGCACGCGAAGTTCTGCTACCTGGCGGAACTGAAGTCGCGCTACAAGACCGCCTCTGAAAGCGCCAAGGTCGAATGGTACGGTAACCAGCGCTCCCTGATTGGCGGCTATGTCGGCAACGCAGTCAGCCTGCCGGCCACCGTGCTGGCGATCCTGACGCCTGGCCTGGTGGCGGCGCCCGTCACGGCTGGCGTAAGCGCGGGAGCCGCTGCCCTGAGCCTCGCACTGTACTTCGGCTATCAGTTGAGCAACGGTCCCAGCAAGGATGGCGAAGCGAAGGCGAAACGGGCCATCGTGGCGCTCATCAGGTCCGACGACGTGCTGGACGGCCATCGGAGAGCCATCCAGAAGGAACGCGCGCAAGCCTACAAGAGCTATCGCGAACAAAAAAAGAAGGCCCGGTGGTACTGCGGCCAGGACCGGGTTGGGGCCGAGGCGAAAGCCAGGAGGGAGTTGCTGGCGGAGTTGCAGAAGATCGCACAGAAGGACGCCGAGGTGTTGAGGGACGTGTCGGAGTTTGAGCCTCGCAAGAACTGGGAGGACTATAGGGACTATGTAGCGGCCGAAAAGCGCGCTCAGGAGGTCGCCGCTGCCGATCCGTCCCGACGCGATGAAGTGAAACAGTCGCTGGAGGTACTGAAGGCGAAGTTCGAGTCCGACCATAAGGCGCATTTCAACCCTAAGGCGGTCGCCGAAGCATGGAAGACGCCGTTGCGAATGCGCTTCGACAGCGCGCGGCGTCTGCTGGCAGGCAAGGTCGCCGAGGCGCACGGTGAGATGATGCGGCATCACAAAAAGACTGCAGCGCTGAGACGATCCCTGCGACGGGCCGGACGGGAGGAAGTGAATCTGCAGGGCCCTCAAGGCATGGACCAGGAGACGAAGCTCAAGGCGCAGCTGCTGGAACTGTTCAACCTTGAGCTGGCGCTGAACCGCATGCAGCAGGTGATCGATGGCAAGAGCGGCGATCCGGACGCGACGATGGGCCTGGCAAGTCAGGCGCTAGGCGCCGTGCAGAACACGTACGTTCGTGATCTGTTCTGCGGCGACAGCCGGCAACAGGTGGATGCGACGAAGAGGGCCAAGATATTGACCATCGGCGAGCAGCAGCGCTACACCTACACGAACGGCGGCTCGGCTGCCGTGGGCATCCTCGCCAACCTTGTCGCAACAACTGCGGGCATGATAATCAACAGCGAGAAAGCGGCGCTAGCCGCACAAGGCATCCACTTCAAGACAGAGTTCGCGGACGAGAAGGATTTCATCCCCCTTTCGCAGACCAGCGCGCCGTTCACGGCTCACTATACGGCCGCCAATCGCACGACACTCCAGAAAACGTGGATGCAATGGATCCTGGAGGTGCTCGAGCGCGAGGGCGATCCGATCGAGCTGCCGATCGCGCTGCCCGCAGCCGCGGCTGTTCTGGATGAGCAGAACCCGTGGGTCGCTCATGCACTGGAACGACTGGTGCAGCAACTTGCGCAGACCAAGGGCGTCCCGGACAAGATCGCGATAACGTTCCTGCCGCCCGGCGGCGCGCCGGGGGCGCGCAGTACGCAGGTGTCGGTGAATTTGAAGGGCACCAAGGCCTATTACGACTACGAATACCAGCAGGCATCCCCTAGCCGCAAGGCCAGGTACCAGGCGAGGAAGGCGCGCGCAATTGCGAATGAAACGGCAACATCGTTGCTTGGCCTGGTCGTGCAGGTGGCTGCGCAACCCCCGTTGCGAAAGACCCGCAAAGCGCTCAATGGCGCCGCGGCATTGGGTCCCGATGTACGTAAGAAGCTGCGCATGCCGAGCGATGAACCGGCGTTTCCGCGCCTTGGCGGCCAGAATCCGCAGGTTGGCACGTCAAGGGGCGGACGGCGCTAATTACAACGGCGAGACACCCGTCACTGCGGGCCTAACGCGCTGGAACATGAGATCGCGGTCAAGAACCACGAGCATCGCGCCGACGAGGGATATCTCTGTGAGTACGCAAGACGGCGCAAAATGTCCCAGTCTGTCAGTCACGATGAAATGCCTCTGGAGCACCCTGTCAGCCGGCACCGCAGCGTTAAGGTACGGGATTCTTTTTTGCATGCGGCTTTGCCCAAATGAAGTCCATCCGTGAAACGAAAGTCGCCGACGCCTTCGCCCTTTCCCGACGCTCGTCCAAAGACGTCGATTCGCCCGCGCAATGCTACAGACCGGCCATTTGCCGAAAGCAGCGTCGGTCCGAAACCGGCGTAGCGCTCGCGGATGGTCGAAAGCGCCCGATCGGCCCTCGCCGCGTCCAACCGGTTGTTGTTGGGCTTCGAGCGCCAACGCGACCGAAGACCTTCCGACCCATGGTCGCGCAACCGACCGACCAGGCGGCGGATCTGGCGCCTCGTCAGTCAGAGTTGTTCCGCTGCATGCCACGGCTTGAGCTTGCGGTCGGCGACGTCCCGGATGACCTTGAATCTGTCGAACTCCCTCATAAGTGCGAATTTTGATCCGATCGCAAGGACAGGAGCGTCTTGCGAGTCGTGGGCTACATGGCGGGAAAAGCACGACAACACATCCCGATTTAACTCATCGAGAATTTGCCGATAGTTTCGCGGCGTCACGCGCGAATTGAAGGCGACGTGTGACACATCAGGTTCCCGCGCTTCCTCGAGAAACCCGCGTAGCGCCCGACTATCGATGGCAAAACCGCCCCCGATGCGTTTAAACGGTTGAACTACGCGAGTTACGCCGGCGTCGATTCGAGCATCTGGCCAATGAGCGTATGAAACGCGCGCGCACTTGGACTCAAGCCGCGTGCCTTACGCCAGATCATGCTCAGCTCGCGCCCGATTTTCAGATCGACAACCGGCAACTGCACCAGCGTGCCGGACGCCAACTCTTCGGCGACAGCGTGACGCGAGACCCAAGCCACCGCCCTGCCATGGCGCAGCAGGCGCTTGATGGCCTCCGGACTGCCAACTGAAAGCTTCGGCGACAACTCGAACCCATGCTGCGCATAGGCCTGCTCGACCACGCTGCGCGTGCCGGAGCCAGGTTCGCGCATGACCAGTTCCGCCCTGCCAAGCGCGTCGGCACGGAGTTTGCGCTTGCGATTAAGCGGGTGAACCGGACTTGCCACGGCAATTAGTTCGTCGTGTCCGATCACGACGGCATCGAACACGGCGGCATCGTATGGACCTTCGACGAGTCCGATCTGACGTTCATGGGCCAGCACGGCCTCTTCCACATGCTCAGTGTTCGATACCGCGAGGTCAATGCTGATACCGGGGTAAAGACGTCGAAATTCATCCAGTACCGGTGGCAGCAGATACACCGCGATCGTGCGGCTCGCGGCGATCCCAAGGTGTCCGCGAGTCAGCCCGGCAAACTCGCCGATCGCCGTCTCGGCGGCCTCCGCCAGCGAGAAGATCTGGGCAGCGAAGTCCGCCAGCAGGCGACCCGCTTCGGTCGGCTGCATCCCGCGCGGCAGGCGGTCGAAGAGCGGCACCCCGAAACGCTCCTCCAGTTCGCGGATCTCTCGCGTAAGCGCAGGCTGGCTGACATGCAGGCGTTCCGACGCAGCGGTGACGCTGCCGGTTTCCACCACCGAGAAAAAAGCCGCCAGATGGGTGAAATTCATTGCGGGCCTTCCATATCGGATTAGCATCGCATCGATGCGAAATATGTATTTCTAATATATCAGTCGCACGCCTAAAGTCCAGTCATGCAATGGCTCCTGTGGAGACGATCATGACCGCGACAACCCACGTGCGCGCACCATCTGCCCTCACGCAAAGCTTTTCCGACAAGATTCGCCAGTTCACGCCGAACTGGTTCGCGATGACAATGGGCAACGGGATCGTGTTCCTCGTGCTCGCCGCGCTGCCGGTGCATTTCAGTGGTCAACGGGCGATCAGCGCATCGCTGTGGGGCGTGGACATCGTTCTCTACGCCATATTCGCGGCGATGTTCGCGGCCCGCTGGATTTGCTTCCCAGAGACCATCAAGCCGCTACTGCATCATCCGCTTCAGTCGATGTTTCTCGGCGCGTTGCCCATGGGCCTCGCCCCGATCATCAACGGCATTGTGCTGTTCGCCGGTCAGCGTTTCGGCGCGGGCGCATACACGCTCGCCTACGTCTTGTGGTGCTTCGACGCGGTGCTGGCGGTGGTCGTCGCAATCGGTGTGCCGTATCTGATATTCACTGAACAAATCCATGCGTTCGAGCGCCTGACAGCGGTGCTGTTGTTGCCGATCGTTGCTCCCGAAGTCGCGGCTTCGAGTGCTGCGACGCTTGCCCCCCACCTCGCCGCCGAAACCGCGCGTGTCGTGATCGGCGCGGGCTACGTGTTGTGGGCCATCTCGGTGCCGCTCGCCTTCTCGGTGCTCACGATCGTGTTCTTCCGCCTTGTCATTCACAAGCTGCCGCATCGCGACCTCGGCCCCTCCAGCTGGCTGACCCTGGGCCCAATCGGCACCGGCGCACTGGGTCTCCTCACGCTCGGTCAGGCAGCTCCGGGCGCCTTCGCGGGTACCTCGCTTGCCAGCGTTGCGCTGCTTGCGCGGGACCTGGGCGTCATCGGCTCGTTGCTGCTCTGGGGCGTGGGCCTCTGGTGGCTCGCCGCGGCGATTCTCTTCACGTTGCGCTATCGCCGCGAAGGCCTGCCGTTCAATCTCGGCTGGTGGGCCTTCACGTTTCCGCTCGGCGTCTATGCGGTTGCGACGCTGAGTCTGTATCGCGTAACCGGGTTCGGTGTGTTCGCCGCGACCGGTACGATGCTCGCCGCGCTGCTCATCGGACTGTGGACCCTCGTGCTGTCGAAGACTCTGCGGGGACTCGTGCGAGGTCATATGTTTCACGCACCCTGCCTGGCAGCCAGCCACTGACTATCAATTCTCGACCGGCCGATGCATTTCACCTGACCGACGGTTACGTACCGCACGCGATGCGCGTGCACATCGCTCAACTCGCATGCCTCACCCATCAGGAGAAGATCATGTCTAACCCAGCCAAGCGTGTTGCAGTGACAGGCGCTGCCGGGCAGATCGCCTACTCGCTGCTGTTCCGGATCGCGCGTGGCGACCTGCTCGGCAACGACCAGCCGGTGATCCTGCAGTTGCTCGAACTTCCGCAGGCACTCGACGCGCTGCGTGGGGTCGTGATGGAACTTGAAGACTGCGCGTTCCCACTGCTGCAATCGATTCAAATCAGCGACGACCCACACGTTGCATTCCGCGACGCTGACTATGCGCTGCTCGTCGGTTCGCGACCACGCAGCAAGGGTATGGAACGGAGCGACCTGCTCGCAACCAACGCAGCGATCTTTCGCTCGCAAGGACACGCGCTGAACGAAGTCGCGAGCCGCGACGTCAAGGTGCTGGTGGTCGGCAATCCGGCGAACACCAATGCGTGGATTACGCGTCGCTTTGCACCCGATCTGGCCGCCGATGCGATCACCGCCATGATCCGGCTCGACCACAATCGTGCTGTCTCGAAGCTGGCCGCGCGATGCGGCGTGCCAGTCGATTCGGTCAGCCGCATGGTCGTGTGGGGCAACCATTCGCCGACGATGTATCCGGACTACCGCTTCGCGCGCATCGGTCAGGAGTCCGCTCGCGCGCTGCTTGCCGACGAACGCTGGAACCGCGACGTGTTCATCCCCGAAGTCGCGCGACGCGGCACGACGATCATCGAAGCACGCGGCGCGTCATCGGCGGCCTCTGCCGCCAACGCAGCGATTGACCAGATGCGCGACTGGGTGAGCGGAAGCGACGGCAGGTGGGTGTCGATGAGCATCCCATCGGATGGTTCGTACGGCATTCCCGATGGCTTGATGTTCGGTGTTCCTGTGATCTGCCGCAACGGCACGTTCGAACGCGTGACCGGTCTTGCGATTGACGACTTCGCCCGCGAGCGCATCGACCTTTCCGCGCAGGAGCTGATGGAAGAAGCCCACGCTGTCGGCAGCCTGTTCGCGGCGGGACAGTAACGCATTCAGGACCCCCGTACAAACCATATGAAGGAGACAACGCCATGAAACGCCTTTTTCTGATGCTCGGACTTGCACTCACTCTGTTCGGAAGAATCATGTACGCCCAGGCAACTGACGACGGGACCGTCACCGTCCCGAGTCACCATTCGGTGACACAAACGGCCGACAAGCCCGAATCGCTGACCCGATCAAGGGGCCTCACGCTCGTCAGCCAGCCGTCTCATGCAGCAGAACCGCTCCATGTATACGGCCCCGGCGGCCCCGCACCAGCGATGAAGGCGGCCGCTGCAGCGTTCGCGAAGCAAACCGGCGTGGAAGTCGACGTGACTGCGGGCCCAACACCGCAATGGGCCGAGGCGGCGCACGGCGATGCTGACCTGTTGTATTCCGGCTCAGAGGACATGATGTCGGGCTTCATCGCGAAGTTCGGCGACCAGCTCGTTGCAAAGAGCGCCGAGCCGCTCTACCTGCGTCCCGCCGTGATCCTTGTGCGGCCGGGCAATCCGCGCCATATCCGAGGCATCACCGATTTGCTCAGTAGTGAAGCGCGCGTGATGGTGGTCGATGGCTCCGGTCAAAACGGACTGTGGGAAGACCTTGTTGGCCGCGACGGCGATATCCGGCAAGTGAAGGCGTTACGCCGGAACATCGCCGCGTTCACACCGAATACCGCGGAAGCGCTGAAACGGTGGAACAGCGATCCGGCCATCGACGCGTGGATCGTCTACAACATATGGGCCATTGCGCATCCGGGTGTAGCGGACATCGTGCAGATCGAGCCGCAGTACCGGTTGTATCGCGATTGCGGCGTGGTGCTGACTCAGCGCGGAGAGGCCCGCGACACGGTCCGGCAGTTCGTGCAATTCCTCGAAGGACCGCAAGGTCGGGCGATTTTCGGGCAATACGGTTGGACCGACCGGGCCGGACAGGCCCCGGCGACAACCTCAGACGCCATGCAGTAGCGACAACAGGCCAGCCCGCAATCGCTGACCGGAATCACGATCAGGACAAAGGTCCCGTTCTCGTGCACACATTCATTCTGATCGGAAGCAATCGTCATGCTCGACCTTAATGACCTTTATTACTTTTCGGTCGTAGTCGAAAAGCGCAGCTTTTCCGCGGCGGCTGAAGTGACCGGCGTGCCGAAGGGCACATTGAGCAAGCGCATGAGGGCGCTGGAGCAAACGCTCGGCTTGCGGCTTGCCAACCGGACCACCCGGACATTCTCGCTGACCGAAGCTGGCGAGGACATCCATCAGCACTGCCTGCGCGTGATGAACGAGGTACGCGGCGCACAGATGGCGGCGCAGGCGCGTCTCAGCGAACCGGTTGGACGCGTGCGAATAACGTGCTCGGGTGAAATGGTGAGCATGGCACTCGAGGAACTGATGCCTCGCTTTCTTGCCCGGTATCCGAAGATCGACATCGTTCTGCTGACAGCGAGCCGCTATGTTGATCTTGTCGACGAAGGGTTCGACCTGGCGCTTCGCAGCCATACCGCGCCGTTGCAAAATTGTTCGCTGATCGCGCGTCAGGTCGCACAGACTCACTGCATCCTCGTGGCGAGTCCGGCGTTCTTCGCCGACGGCGAACCGAGCACGCCGCAGGAACTGGACGGCGTGGCCGGCTTGCAACTCAAGCGCGCTGATTTAGCCAGCGTGTGGCGCGTGCACGCATCGGACGGACGCACCGCGGCGGTAACGTTCCATCCGAAGTTGTACAGTAACAGTGCGAGGCTCGCCCGCAAGTCAGCAATCGCGGGCCAGGGGGTCGCCCTGTTGCCACAGCCGCTCTGCTGTGACGACATCGCGCAGGGACGATTGATACGCGTGCTGCCTGACTGGCATATCCCGCGCGAGACGCTCAGCCTGGTCTTTCCTTCGCAACGCGGTATGACACAGGCACTGCGAACCACCGTCGATTTCCTTGCTGACGAGCTGCCAGGATATCTGAGCCAGTGAGCGTGCCCGCAAGGCTTTGGCGGCGCGGCGGGAGCTCTTTCAGAACGGGCGCCACAGTTTCTGGGGGGAAACGGTGTTGCGCCAGTCGGCACCTTCCACTGCAATCACGCGCGCTCTAGAATCTGGCATTGCAACGGGCCACCTTTTCACCTATCCCCGCCGTGCCCCCCTCAGTCGCAGTCTGTTGGCATGCCTGCGTCTGTTGCCGCCAAACATATTCGCGCGCAACCCGATGCCCCCGACGTACGCCGTCCGTCTTTGATTGGCAGGGCTTGCACCGCCCTGAATCGTCTGAAGGTGCCCGATGTTGATCACGCAAATTGCCCAGACTCCGTGCGGCCGAAACGGTGGGCTCGACGAGTGCCGTATGGGATGGTCGAATCGACACGAACGCGGTTCAAGGACTAGCCGATGAACGCCGCCGGGAAGTCCCCGCGTTTGCTGGCTGAAAATGGCACACGCCCCGTCCGGCGACACCGACTCGGGTAAGCCGATTCGGTCGCACATCAGGAAAGCGGTATGCGTGCATTGAGGCACCGCGCTTGAAACTTCCCGCGGCAATGCGGAGGAATTCTTATCATATGAAAGTCAACCGCAATGCTCAACGACTGATCGAATATCTGCGCGAACACCAGCCCGCGACGGTTGCGCGTATGGTCCTTGACGGCGTCTTGAATGCACCCGACGCGTCGAATGCCATCCACTACGGCGTCAGGCGAGGCGTATTCGAGCGCGTCGCACATCCAGGAGCAGGCCCTGGCGAGCGTCCGCAGTATCGATTGACCGGCCAGCCACTGCACCTCAGCAAATCGGTCGCCAGCGCGCCGTCATTCGACGCTCTGCTTGCGGCGTGGGGAATCACGTCTGCGTCACCGGAATGGCCCGACGAGCGGAAGCAGCTGGTGATGGTTGAATGACAGCGCGGGTCCGGACGATACCCCGCTGCATCGGCTCTCCCCTGTCTCTAACGAAGGGCCCGCCACTGTGCGGCCCCTTCTGCATGGCAATAACGGTGCGCGTCCGCCACCGCCACGTCAGAAAAGGGGCGCGCAACGCGCAAGCGGTGGGCCGGTTTACTCATAAGTCAGTAACATAGCGGACAGATGGATGTTGAAAGAACGATCGCACCAGAGAGGGCCTATTGCCGATATCGGCGAGCTGTTTGCGAATGCGTTGGGCGAGTTTTTCGCCCTTCATCAAAGGACGTCTGGCAACGCCGGTACGCTTGGCATGGCTCCAGACCAGCTCGTCGGGATTCAGATCCGGTGCGTAACCAGGCAGGAAGTGCAGGGTTAATTTCCCTTGGGTGCTGCAGCTCGCTGGAGGCATCGGTGACGCATGCGAAGAGGATTGGCAGGAGTGTTTTCGACCCCCGCGTTCAACTGCTTTCAGCAGATGTCTTTGGGCAGCCTGAAGTTGTCGCGGCCCACTACGAGAACATAGCGGTTTGCAGCGTCCGCATCGCGAGCGACTTCGAGCGTCTTGCAATCCGACACCGACGGGTGCGAAAAACGGGCCACGCGCTTTTGCGGCAAGGCTGGAGCGTTCACAGTAGTTCGGCGCCCGAAAACCACTCAAGCGCGATGTTACGCTTCGGTTTGAGCCGGACTTTCGATGCTGATGAATTGAGCGACACGCTCCTGCCGTATGTCGGCGAGTACGTTAGCTAGACCTCTATTACGTGTTGCATGGGTGGCAAAGGGTGGGCTGTTGCTTCGTCGCCCGCTCGGATCACGGCGCTGGCCAGACGCTGAAACGGCTCCGCGAAGCGAGGCGAAGCGCACTGCCGGTTCACCTCAACCAACAATGCGTAATCCGAACGTTGGCCGCCGGGCCGGATGACGGTAAAGCAAGCTCCCCGCCTGATTCAACGTGCTTCCGAAGCCAACTCCGGAGCGCCGGACAACAATACGTTTCATCTAGACTACTTCGGCAACCGGTCATCCAGGTCTTCCAGCGCCTCGGCCGAGACTGTCTGCGCAAGCAGCTCATGTTCACCCTCCGCAGTGGTGTGCGCTGTTCCATGAACCAGTCCGGAAACCCAGCCGGAGCCACGCAGACGCGACACCTGCTCGAACACCTTGAGTTCCATCACCATCCAGGAGCGCGAATTCGCAACGATCTCGGCGGACCGTGCTTCGATCCGATCCAATTCGTCCTGCGACGCGCCTGCTGCCCGCAGTACGGACGCAAGCGTCGTGTTGGCGTCGATGGCCTGCGCCGCATGCCTTCGCAGTCGTCTCCGAAAGAAGAAACCTTGGTTCTTTCGCTCGTTTCCGCGAATTTCACCAAAAATCCGGTTCAGCTCACGGCGAGCCATGCCCTTTCGCCTGAGCTCGTCCGGCTCGTCGGCAAAGCGCCGCTCGAATACTTGTACCCATTCATTCGCGTGGACTTCGAGGGCCTTGATGAAGTCAGAAGCTTGGCGAAATTCGGTGTCTGCGAAACATGTACGATGCCTGAGCCGCCCGTCCTCGTGAACAAGCCGCACACGGACAAGAGAGCCCGATTCATTGAGATCCTTGCTGTATCCGACGATGTCGCCCGGGCTGATGGCGAGGTTCACTTCGCCGTTGTCGATCGGTACGCTCACGCTGCTTGTGATGCCCGCGCGTGCGGTTACCCGCGTGTATTCGCCTGCTCGATGCATATCGACACTGAATGGGCCTCGTTCATTGCGCCTGTCGTGACGCCACACGTCGCCCTGGGTACCCCCGATTCCAACAGCGAGACCGATTCGTGGTGTAACCCCTTCGCCCGTTGGCACCTTTGCAGTAGCGCCGACTTCGAAGGCGGCGGCTCTCGCATGGTTGCCGTGTTCGATATCGACAAAATCGACAACAACATTGTCGTCCTCATCGAAAGCCTTGACCCACTTATTCCATGTTTCCTCCGCATTTATGCCTTCTTCCTTCACGCGTGCCGCCTCATCGAACAGAAAGTTGATGACTTTCTTCTGGCTGGCCTTGCGTTGATCGTCGTCCCACGCGAACGAGCCCTCCTTGTGACGCCGCGGGATGCGGAATGCGATGAACTTTTGGAACATATCCGTCTTGTCGAGAGGCATGATCGTGAGCGTCCCGCCCACGCGAAAAATTGCGAAATCCAAGCCGGCAAAAACTCCGCCGCCAAGGCCCTTGCGTTTCATCCTTTCCGTGCCGAAATATATATCGCCGCCGTGCCCCGAGCGGTTGATCTGCATGAGCACCTGCTTTCCCCATTGGCGCCGGAAGATGACCCGTGGCACAAGCGGAAAGGCGAGACCCAGCAACCGGCTGACGTTTGGCCTAACCGCGCCGGTATTGGCGCCGCCGCGAATGCCCTCGCCAACCGCCAGCTTTCCGCCCGGCTGAGCATGATCGGTCAGCTCAAGCAGCATGCGCCGCAATGACTCCGGACTCATGTCGCGCGGCCGGATGTCGTGGGAATCGAGCAGTTTGATCGACTCCGCGACCGCTGTCCTGAACGCGAGGTCGTCTTGCAACTCGTGATGCTCGTCCCATCCTGCAAACGCCGTTATCGACAGTCGTTGGCGATACAGCATGTTGAACGGTGCGACTTTTCTGAGCGAAGCGAAATCGTTTGGCAGCGCATTGATCTGCTGCTTGAGGTCGTAGTAATTTTTCCTCGCGGCGGGCATTCGTGGTTCCGGAATCGCAGCGATGAGCCGGCGCGCCTGGTGCGCGATCTTAACCAACGCGTCCATGTCAATCACATGGCCTTCGCGCCCCTCTTGCGGCACGGTCTTCCAGTACACAAGCGTCGCTACGCGAAGTGCCATGTCGATCGGGTCGTCGGCTTCGAGGATTAGCTCCGGTTGCACAAGGCGGCTGCCAATGCATTCCAGCACCGTATCCAGCCGCTTGTTGACCTCTGGTATCACCTTCGACCACTGCGGCCGGTTCACGCCCTGCACACCGTGCTTGAGCGGGCGAAGCGGAGACTTGTTCCTGCCCGTCAGCATCTCGGCGTAGGTGCGCGGCTGTTCCGCTCGCGGGATATGCTCACAGACCAGCTTGCTCAAACCCTGCTTGAAGCGGGCGAAGTTGCCTTCTTCTGTGCGGAAGCCCTGCCGCCATGCGTATAGCGCACCGCGATCGGCCGGGGGCAGTTCAGACCTGCTCGATGTCAGGACCAAATGGGCCGCGCGCACTGCTTTCGTCGCAAGGTCATCGTCCGGGCCGTCCTTCGCGGTCACGCAGTTCCTGAAAAAGCTATGCGGCGTGATGTCGCCCGCCGCGGCCCGATGCAAATGCCTGACCGCTTGCAGCAGCGTACGTGCGGCTCGAGATTTGGCTTTCGTGTTCCAGACGTTCTCGCCAGTGCATCCGCCAACCTTGCGCAGTAACTGGAAGCCGACGCCGGTTTCCGCAAGCAATTGGGCCAGATGCCACACGCTCTGGTCGAGCGGATCGCTCAACGCGTAAGGGTGGCGATCAATCATCGCGGGAAGGTTCAATCCCCGCTCCAGGCGCTTGAATATTTTGTTGGCGAGTGCGACATCGCGACCGCTCACCGTCGCAAGCAAATGCCCCATCAGCATCGGCTTTTCAAACGGCGCTTCGCACGGACTCCGGGCCCTCAACTTCTTCAGGTTTTGCGCAAGGGTCTCCAACTCAATGGCCGCAGGGTTCTCCCCGCCAAGGCTGGTCGCCCGGCCAACTGCGAAATGACCGGACAACCAGGCGCCGAAGCTTGCTTCGTCCCTCATCGCCTTGATCGCCGGGTGAGCTTCGGCGGGAAGCCGATGGTCGAAAAATTCCTTCACCACCTTCGCAGGTAGCGGTTGTGGCGGAGCAATCGAATCGGCTGATACAGGCGGAGTTTGCGGGGGGACAGAACCCAGGTGTGCCGATGGCTGGTGAGGCGTATAGACCTTCAGGTCGAATGGGCGGCCATAGGTCGTCGTTTCAGCAACCAAAGAGGAGAGCATAACCCGCTCGCCCTTCGGGGATCCGATAAGCTTTTGACCTTGGCGAAGCACCTTCTCAACGGGTCGCAACGCTTGCGCCCACAGGGGCAATTTCGGCGTGCGGGTCTCGATTGGCAGCACAGGCCGCGACGGCGACTCCGATGAAGCGGTGTTCGCTCGATCCGCTTCGGTTGTCGCCGGAGCCGATTGCGAACTCATCGTCCCGACAGGGATAGGCATACGTCTCCCGATACGTCGCATGAGATAGATGCGCAACTGGAGCGTGGCCGCTCGATGCCACGCCTTGTCACGCAATTCGTGTGTTCGCATGATCGCCGCAAAGACCCGGCCGACGCGCGCCAATGCGAAGCGATCAACAACCTGCCGACAGCACCGGCGCCGGCGAAAGGGAAAAAGCCGTCAGCGTTCACTGCTACTTCGGGCATAACAATCAACTTGTTGACGCAGTCAAACTTGGTGATCTACACAACCTGCGAATCTTGCTCCGGGTGGGCAACGCAAAGGTAGACTGCGTCATCGACGGAATATCCCCGATCGAGTGGGCCGCCAAGTCCGGACATGTGCACGTTCTTGCCGAACTTGTCGCAAACGGCGCGGACGTCGAAGACGCGAAGCGGCTCGCACTTGTCATCGATGACAGAGCCAAGGCGGCTTCTGAATTCCGTTCTGCCTGCCGGGATGGGAATCTGAAAGTCGCCCAGGTACTGAAAGATTTGTTCGCTCTTTCCGGGGATGAGCAGTCAAAGAACCGCAGGACCGCGATGCATCGAAATTTCCATCCGGACGTGGTCAAGTGGCTGTGCGAAATGAATTCGGATCTCGTCAGTGCGAAGGACGATAAAGGCTGCACGCCGCTTCACAGCCTCTTCGAAAAATCTTATCTTCTCGGCGAAGAACGCTTTAACGCCGCCAAAGTCGCCGAATTTCTGATTGAGAAGGGGTCGATGTCATGGCTAAAGACGCCCGCGGCCGCACCGCGCTTCGCGCCGCCTGCGCCCGCAGCAACTATGGCTTCATGGTCCATGTCGTGAAGGTGCTGCTGGAACGAGGCGCCAAGTCAGGCGCAAACGAAAAGGGAGGGACACGGCCTTTCAACGAAATTAATGTGTCGAACATGTCCGATCCACGGTACGCCATACTGGGCCACGTGGCGCAGGCAATGTACGAAGGAAGCCAGTCGATCAGACTTGAAGCAGAGCGGCTGGGAGATCTGACTCGCGCATACCCGCCTTCCCAAAGGAAGATGCTTGAAGAGGACGGGCAGGAGGACGTGGGCCACATCGCGGCAAGGGAGAACGACGTGCCCAAACTCAAAACCTGTTCTCCGGCCGTTTTGACAAAGCAGAACCGGTATCAACGCGATGCCCTTGATCTGGCAATCCAATGCAACCATCCCCGCGCTGCCCGTGCGCTCATGGAAAAATTCGAAATATTCAATCCCGCGAAAATGACGGACGATGAGTGGGCAGCGCGGATGGACCGGGCAAAATATGACGGGAGCAACCTTTTCTGTACGTCTGTACGCGCGGGCTCTGGTGCAAATAGCGCGGGGGTAAATCGGCTAAGGTGTCGGGCTGAACGAAATTGAGAGTCGCCGATGAGCAAGCTGAATGGCCTGGACGAACTGTTCGCAGGCCGTCACTTTGACCGCGAAGTGATCATACTGTGTGTTCGCTGGTACCTGCGCTACAAGCTTAGCCAGCCTCGCACCGCGCCGTGCGCGAGATGAAGGCCGATGGCTTGCTGCCTGAGGACACGAAGGTCCGATCCTCGAAATATCTCAACAATCTGGTCGAGCAGGACCACCGCAACATCAAGTCCCGGACGAAAGTCATGCTCGGCTTCAAACGTTTCAGGAACGCAGCGATTACTCTCTCAGGTGTTGAGTTGGTCCATCGTATCCGCAAGGGCCAGTTCAGCCTCGCGAAGCCCGGCCTCAAAGATACCGCTGCGCCCGCAGTCTGGGAGGCCGTCCTGTCTGCTTGATGAGGTATCCTTTCTATAGCAAAAATCTCGTCCAAACCGCCTATTTGCACCAGAGCCGTGTCGACACGGTTCGAGGGGGAAATTGTAGATTTCACGGCTTCTCCATGGGGTAAGAAATTGGGTTCTGGAATTCATTAAGCCGGCCTCCCTCGAGCGCGTGACGATCTCGTGCTGAAGCCGTGCGACGACCTGATGTCCTTCGGACAGCCTCAGTCCAAGCATCGCCACTTCCGCGTCTCCAACGCGACTGATATGGGCGAGCAACACCTCGCTCGTTGCGCCGTCTTCGCCTCTCACCACCAGGATCAATTCGAATTCCACGGACGTCTCCGTCGTTCACCACGGAGCGATTATCGGTCAACTCACGCCCCCGCCTGGCGCCTGCAGAGCCCGGACCCCACCAAATCGAACGCTCTCGTGTTGTGCCCTTACATGTTCAATTTGTTCATTTCCGCGAGAACGTTCGTATTGTTTACCTCGTCCGTCGCATCTCTCACATTAAGCCCGAAGGCCCTATTGACGCCCGCGGTCGCGATTTCCATCAGCAAGGCAGCCTGGTTAGCGTCGTTTGCCTTTCCGTTGCGTACTCCTCTCGTGAAGGCTTGATGGCCGGCATCGTTTTCCTTTGCTGCACGTACGTCGCGCGCCATCCTTTCACTCACCGACGATGTCGGCGAATATGCAAATGCGCCGAAATCTAGTGTGCTGAACCCAACCACGTCCTCGCGCGCCTTTTTCAGCTGCAAGTCAAAAATGCGCCTGAACTCGGGATTATTCTGAAGCGCTGTCGCAAGCTCGTCGGCACCACTCGGGATGCTCTCCGAGTGATAGGGTGTCGCACCAAGCCAATTCGCGCTTGCCGCAATACTGGCATCTTCACGGTAGGTAACGGGACCCTCGAGCCACGGATCAATAATGATGTCGTCGGGTCTTTCGCTCCCATCGGCTTTTCGCTCTTCCGCCCATCCGTGATCGACCGTTGGAGAACCATTAACTTCATAAACCCGGCTGCCATCGTCAGTGGTATTTGCATGCATGCTGGCGGCAATCAGTGCCATTTCTCCGCAATTACCCGCCCCTCCGTACTTTGCCATTGCGATGACTGCTGTTTTCCCTGTCAGCTCGTATCTGCGAGCTGCGTCAAGAGGATGGCCTGTTTTCTGCTCAACGCCCGCAATGATGTCTTCCATGAGGTGGTCACGGATACCTAACCGATAGATCGCCAGTGACTCGTCGTCCGGTCGCGAGAGTGCTGCGGCAATTTGCACGGCGAGCCGTCGACCGGCGGTCAGCGTGACGTAAGATTCGAGCTGACTGGCCAACAGGTCGGGAATGACGTTTCCCCGACCCATCGGAAACGCGGTCCGCGCTTTCGTCAATGTTCTTTGTGCCTCCCTCAGCGGGGCAAGCGCTTCCGGGTCAGGTATACGATTCAGGCGGGCACGGCCCGCCAGATACCCAGCCAGCGGACGTTCATGTGATGCTATATGGGCGTCACTTGCGGCAGGCGTTGAAAGCGGAGCGTGAGCGCCCCTATGGATCTTGTTTAGCCGTTGCTGCAAAGACTGCTGTTCTCCGATCATGGAGGAAACTGTCATCACTCTCAGTGGCCTGCCTGGTGTGGCGGACAACGCCCTCAAAGTCTCCTGTATCTGATTATGCAGTGGGCCAGAGCGCTCGTCGCTGGCCCGTTCGGCTGAGTGCGACTGCGTGATTGCAGATCCCCCCCCATCATGTGAGGGCGACGGATCGCGCGATACGCGTACGCCGATGGTCCTGTTGCCGACACGAGGCATAGGGTTCCCATCGTGACCGACTTCCAGCGCTGCTGGAACGACGCTCGCCAGCGGAATTCGCTGGGGGGCCACCTCCCATGCGCGCTTGACGAACTGCTCTCCGGTGATTTCGCCAGCCACGAATTGATCGAAGAGCCGTCCCAAATCGCGGAGCACTTCTTTTCTCTTCGATTGAGCGCGTGATTGCAGGTACTCCGTGGGCTTGGGCGGAAGCGGAGGACCTCCTTGCAGCTCCCGCAGTGGTCCTGTGGGTTTGGGGGAGGATGATCGGTGCGAGGAGGCAGCAGAGCCGGCAGACTGTGTGCGCCCGCCCTGTTGATCATCCGTGAATCTTGTGAGGGTGCGTTCGCGCGAACCCTGCACCCCACCCGAACCAGCGCCTGACATAGGTACTCCACGATCTCATAAAAGTCACATTTCTAGCACGCGTCAGTCCGTAACCAAGAAGGTTCTGATCGCGATAAGGCCTTTTCGGCCGGACTGCGCATGGTCGAGTGCGGAGCGCACAACAGTAGCAACGGTCCCTAGGACCGGTTCACTCTCGAAGCCGGCGGTGACCGCAAGAGTCGATCACCGCCCATGCGCCGGACCGGTACGGTCCTGCCCGATCGGATCCGGCATCACCCTTACGAAAGATGCACCGGCGAGCGTTGCGCCTGGACCGGCGGCTGTGTAGTCGGCGGCACCATCATTGCCGGCGTTGTCATCGAAGGCTGCGTAGTCGGCGCCTGCGTCGGCATTTGCTGAACCGTGATGCCCCCGCCCGGCAGATTCACCACTGTGCCGCCGCGCAGACCATGCGTCGCGTTCGGGTTCGGCGGCGTCAGCCCGGTTTGCGCCACTGCAGGCGTGGTCGGGCTCGGCGCCGTCATCGTCGGCGTCTGCTGCACCGTGATGCCCCCGTTCGGCAGATTTACGACCGTGCCGCCGCGCAAACCGTGCATCGCAGCCGGATTAGCCGCAACTGTGCCCGGTTGCGCGGCCACGGGTGCGGTCGTCACCAGACCGCGAATACCATGCATCGCGCCCGGATTCGCCGTCATGGCGTGCTGAGTTGAGTTCGACTCGGTCATATGGCTCATGTCGCTGCCCATGTGACCCATGCCGCCGCTCATATGAGCCATACCACCACCCATGTGACCCGCAAAAGCGGATGCGCTGCAAAATGCAAGTACCGCAGATGCGACCAACGATTTTTTCAACATCTTTGCTCTCCAAACGGGTTATTCATCTGTCTGCCGATGCTATTAAACCCGAGCATCCACCACATTTCGAGCGGATGTTTGTAAGTCAAGCGGGCTCTTTGTAAAGGCATTGGGCTGCCTGTAACCCGCTGTTTCCGCTTCGCGCCTCATTACACAAATGCGCATTCGTGACTTGCCCGTTGAAGTGCTGCCCGATCGGCTTTGAGAGCGTTCGATCTGGTGGGCCTGGACTCTGCAGCACCAGGCGGAGGCGTGAGTTGACCGATAGTCGCTCCGTGATGAACAACGGAGACGACCTTCGAAGTCGAACTGATCCTGGCGGTGAGGGGCGAAGACAGCCGAATGAGCGAGGTGTCGCTCGTGCATATCAGTCGCGCTGTGGCACTGTCACGTTGTTAAACGTGACAGTGCCCGCCCAGGACCATCCGCACTGGCTCACGCTGCGTGGACCCGTCCCTCTTTAGCCGCAGCGGACCTGACGCATAGAGGGCAACGACCTCCATTTATATCGCATTGCCAACTAATCCAGACGAAATCAGACGGAGCGATGTCGCTCATCCGTGTCACCCAAATTCAGCCGATTCTGAACAACGCCGTCTTCTTCATCGTGAGGCAACGCGTTTTCCTCGGCCCGGCATTTTAGTGTTACCGCGTCAATACCCCGATACAGGATAACAGTGCGAAGCAATAGCACAAGGTGCGAAGAAACGGGTTCAAGCGTCATCACCGGACTTTTTGATTGCCGTATCCTCACTCGGTCACAAGCAGTAACAATTGTTTCTGACTTGTGAAGCGGCTGTCTGGAGACGTGACGCCGCGGCGGGTCGAAAGACTCAACACGTTCGGCCGCTCGTCTACCTTACCTCACTGTGAAAAGGTAATAAGAAATGCCTAGACTCAATATACTCATTTCTGCAAGCGCCCTCGCCATCATCTGCAGTGCGACTTTTGCGCAAACACCGTCACAAATGCCCGACTTCTGGACAACGCCCGCGATCGCCGGATACGGCAAGATGCACTTTGCCACGCGCGCTGCTTACAAGCCGGATGCATCGCGGAGCCACAAGGTCGTCTTCGCGGTGACGCGCGCGCCGTCGAAACCGACCGAAGTGAATGACAGCCTCGACCGCGTGGCGCGAACCGTGAACCTTTACGTCGCAAGTGGCGTGTCGCTTCAAAACCTGCAGTTCATCGCCATCGTGTCCGGCGCTGCCACGCCGCTGGCGCTCGACGACGCGCACTACCGTGAGAAATTCGGCGTCCCCAATCCGAATCTCCCACTGATTGTCAAACTCAGGCAGGCGGGCATCGACGTGGCTGTCTGCGCCCAGGCCGTGGCCGAGCACGACTTCGACGAAAATTGGATCGACCAACATTTGACGTTGGCCTTGTCCGGATTGACGACCGCAACGGTACTGCAACAACAGGGCTACGCGCTGCTGCCGCTGTAACGATGGCTGCCGGGCCGCTCGGGGTCCGCGCTTTCTCTCGCAAACGTTCGCTGGAAACTGAAACAATGAGCCGTAGACTCCGACAGGTCGCCTTTGCCTCGCTTGTATGTATCGCGCAGTGTCTCGCCGTCCCGCCTGCGCATTCACAAACCGACGTTGCCGCCGATCCGCTCACCGACACGAGCGTGTCTCCACCGTGGCAGCGCGGTGCAAACAGTGACATTCAAGCGCGCGGCCTACAGTTCACCGAGCCCGATGCCGACAATCTTGCAGACTTTCATGGCAGCCCGATCGCCCCCCTGCTCTCCCTCTACGTCGGCGGCAATTACTTCTTTGCGATGGCGCCGCTGGTCCATGCGTTCGAGGAGCGCTACCCGGAGTACAAGGGTCACGTGTACTGGGAAACGATACCTCCGGGCCTGCTCGTAGAGCAGATGGAAAACGGCGGCACAGTCACGGTTGGCAACATGACCTGGGCTGTGCCGGCCGACGTCTATCTCGCGAGCATGAATGCCGTGCAAAAACAGATCGATGCCGGACTTCTGCAGGCTCCGGCAGTGCCTTATGTGGAGAACACGCTGACGATCATGGTACCCAAAGGCAATCCCGCACAAATCACGGGACTCGCGGACCTCGGCAAGCCCGGCATCCGGCTGGCAATGCCGAATCCCAAGTTCGAAGGCATAGCGCGACAGATCAAGATGTCGCTCGAACATGCGGGCGGCGAAGCGCTGGCAAACAGGGTATACGGCGAGAAGGTGGCCGACGGCACGACCTTGCTGACGCACATCCATCACCGCCAGACTCCGCTCTGGATGATGCGGGGCAAGGCGCAGGGCGGTGTTACCTGGCAATCCGAGGCCCGGTTCCAGGAGCAGATCGGGCATCCTATCGAGCACGTGGACATTCCGGCGGAGGACAACTCGCGCGAGACCTATGCAGGTGCGATAGCGAAGCACGCGCCTCACGAGGAGGCTGCGCGCCGATGGCTGGACTTTATCCGTTCGCCCGAAGCATTCGCGGTGTTCGAACGATATGGGTTCAAACGCTGCCCGAGTCCAGACAAAGGAATCTGAATGCCAGCAGTTTGGCTGGAATTGGTAATCATATGGTGCTAGGGGCATTGTCACGTTGTTGGCATGTTGCCGGACTCGGGCATGACACGAGCCGCCCTGCAACACAACGCACCTGCCACCTCCGTTCTTCGCGTTTCCGCCGGCAGTATGCAAGGTGATCTACACGACGGATGAAATTGACAAGTACGCCATCTTCCAGATACGCGATCTCGGCAACCGATCGCGACACATCCAGACCAACAATGCGCATAGCCGTTCTCCCATGGAAAACATAGGGAGCCGGTGGGACAGCACGACAACTACGGATTCGCGCTCACAGCGCAACCGGGCGGGTCGCAGGGGCGGCCAACTACAAACACGAGCTCGCGGCTCATCGTGTACCAACGGCCTGCCCACCCGAAGTGCTCCCCGGTGCCCCTGTCCCGGATGGTCGTACCATACGCCTGAAACTTCGCGGCGGGGACGCGGGGCACCGGTTCATATCATGCCGGTTACAAATGCCATTGAAGGCGTGAATGCCCAGCTACGCAAGATCATAAAGACGCGAGGTCACTTCCCAAGCGACGATGCCGCCACCAAACTCCTGTGGCTGGCATTAAACAATATCACCGCAGAGTGGAGCCGCGCCGCGCACGACTGGAAAGCGGCGATGAACCAGTTCGCGATCCTCTACGAGGATCGCTTCACCAGAAGTCACTTGTAGAATGATCCGATCGGCTTGTCATGCGCAGGCCTTTATCCGCCTTGCACACAAAAAATCTGACACTCCCAACTCGCATTCTGTTGCAGAAGCGGCGGGACAAAACCGCTGCGAAACGCTTCTTCAAGCACGTGCTTCGGTCATGCCCTGTGCCGCGCAAGATCGTCACAGATCAATTACGAAGCTATCCGGCCGCGAAGGCTGAGATCCCCGAGTTGGCCGGCGTCAAACACGTGTTCGTCAAGGCTGCTGCGCGGGTGAATAACCGGGCTGAGAATAGTCATCCACCTACCCGTGAAGGTGAACGACGCATGCGCGGGTTCCGCGACCCGAAGCGAACGCAAGCTTTTCTGTCGAGCTTCGGTCTGATTCGGCAGCACTTTGCTCTCAAACGACATCTGCTGCGCGCCTCTCTTTATCGCAAACAACTCGCCGCCCGATTCGCTGCGTGGCATGCATCCACCGAGCTCAGCCAAAATCCGTCGACCGCTTTCTGAGCAATCTACCTCTTTGGCACTGCGCCGTCTCACCACCGCCAAGTTGACAGCGCCCCACATATGGGGCAAGCCCCCGAACCAATGCGTCATTGCGCGAAGGTGGACGCGGCCGCGAGTTCTTTTCTCACTAACGAAACAGCCCGTTACAGGTCGATCACTTCTCCTGCGCTTACACTCCTGCATTCCAAGAAACTGAGTCCTCGAAGGAATCACCATGAACCCACTAAATTCTGTAACGAAGTTTTCTTCTCATCGCTACGAACAAGTTCCCGAAGAAAAGCCGGCGAGCACCGCTCACAACCGGCGCAGACCATCGCAGGCAGACACACCACTGGCCACCTTGTCGCCGCCCCCGTCACGAGTGCGTCCCGCAGAGCAGGTGCCGAAGGCGCCAAGTTCGACGCCGGAATCTGTAACTAAAGCGGCCGTCGCAGCAAAAGAGAGGCGCAAGACGAAGAAAGTGATGGTTGGGGCTATTGGCATTGCGCGACCGCGGGTCATTTATGTCGCGAAGACCACGGCCGATCCGTTCAATACTGCATTTCACGAGGATATAAACCTGCCCGACTTGCCCAAAGAGGAATACCTCCGACCACCAACGGCATATACGCACTTTCCAGAGTGAATCGTGTCCGGTCGAGCGCCCTGTCTGTGACGTTTGGGGGGCGACAATGATTTCGACCGGACGTGTTGCCTCACGGGATGATGTTACTCCCGCGTCATTGTCGCTATTGATTGTTTTGCGGTGATGGCTGGTGCTGCGTCGCGGCGCCAGCCATCACCGCGTCCGCACCACCGAGTATCCTGGTCACCAGGGCTCTGGTGCAAATAGACAATCTGAACGACATTTTTGCTATAGAAAGGAGACCTCATCAAGAAGACAGGACGGCCTCCCAGACTGCGGGCGCAGCGGTATCTTTGAGGCCGAGCTTCGCGAGGCTGAACTGGCCCTTGCGAATACCATGGACCAACTCAATACCTGAGAGAGTGATCGCTGCGTTCCTGAAACGTTTGAAGCCGAGCATGACTTTCGTCCGGGACTTGATGTTGCGGTGATCCTGCTCGACCAGATTGTTGAGATATTTCGAGGATCGGACCGTCGTGTCCTCAGGCAGCAAGCCATCGACCTTCATCTCGCGCACGGCGCGGTGCGAGGCGGCATAGCCATCAAGCGTGATGGTTTTCGGTGGCTGGCCCTGATGTTTGAGTGCCTTCCTGAAAAAGGCTTTTGCCGCCTTCACGTCGCGCCTGGCGCTGAGCATGAAGTCTACTGGCTGACCCGCCCGATCCACCGCTCAATAAAGATAGACCCACTTGCCGCGCAGCTTGAGGTAAGTCTCGTCGACACGCCACGACTGGCCGGTGAGCCTGCCAAAGCGGTTCCACCGTTTGACGAACTCCGGCGTAAAGCGCCGCACCCAGCGCAGGATCGTCGTGTGCGCCAGCGACAGACCCCGTTGCGCCATCATTTCGACCAGATCGCGCAGGCTAAGCTTGTAGCGCAGGTACCAGCGAACACACAGAATGATCACATCGCGGTCAAAGTGACGGCCTGCGAACAGTTCATCCAGGCTCTTCAGCTTGCTCATCGTCGACTCTCAACTTCGTTCAGCCCGACACCTTAACCGATTCGCCCCCGCGCTATTTGCACCAGAGCCCTCTGAAGCAAGTGTCAGAACGCGTGAAGCATGCCCAGCATCAAGCCGGTCTGCGTTTTGCCGCAGACGTCTTCGGGATCGAACGCATAGACCGTCTGCGCGGCGTTCGCGGCATTGACGACATGTCCTAGCGTGGCGTACAGGCTCGTGCGGCGCGACAGCGAGTACGATGTGCCCACCACCCAAAGGGTCGGGTGCCCACCGTCATCGGCAATGTTGGCGCGATAGACTGCTGCCTGAAGATTGAGCGCCGGCGTCACGTCGACCCGCACGCCGGTCCACACCATAGTGCGGCGAGGCTCCATGTCGCCCGAACTGTGTTCAAGGCCTCCGTATGCGGTCACGCGAGAGAAGGCATATCGGCCGGCGCCTAGCAGTTTCGTCCCCGTTCTGCCTGCCATCGTCGGCCCCTCCTGCTGCGGGTCGGCGTTGACCTTCTGATAGGCCAACGTTATCCCGAATTGTCTGAAGTCATATTCAGCGGCGGCTTCGACCGTGCGGCCTGCACTGAAGCCATCCGGACGGTCCCCGAGGCCGAGCAATGCGTTGACAGTCAACCCATTCCATGGCACGGACTTGTACTTGATCGAATTCGAAATCAGGAAACCGTATCGCGGCACGACGTCGGCCGATTGCGCGCTATAGGCACCGGCGAGAAGCGGGTCGAACCAGAGTGCCTGTTCGAACAGAATGCTCTTTTGCTCACCGAGCGTGACGGTACCGTACGGGCTCGAAATTCCCACGAACGTCTGCGCGATCTGGCCGCCGTTGAGGAGAAACGGATTGATCAGGAATAGGGCCTGGTAGCCGTTTCCAAGATCCTCCGCCCCACGGATGCCGAACTGTGACATCACCTGGCCATAGTTGGTCAGGCTCACACTGGCATGATGGCCGTCCGCACGCGTCAGCATTTGAACAGCCTCGTCGAGATAGCCGAACAGTGTCACGTTCGACTGCGCAACGGCGCTGTTTGCGAAGGCGAGAAGCAGCGCTGCCGCCATGACACGCAATGCGTCCGGTATCATCTCCCCCAGAGAATTAGGATTCGAAAATGACGATTTTTGTAGAACAGGCGCATGTCGCGCGTGGCAAGCGCGACTCCGGAGGGATTGCATTTCACTCGTCCCGCAACAGGTGGATGGTTACAGGTGTAACCATTCGGCTAGAAGTGCAACGATATCTTCTCGATACAAAATTACGCTTGCGAGGCGGAGTGCGAAATCACAGGTCGCAAAACGAAGCCACATGTCACGTCGGCATTGATAAGTTGGCGCCGGGGTCGACGAATATAATGGGGCATGAAGAAAGGCTCTAATAATCATATAGCCGGCCTCCCTCCGTTCGAGGGCTCTGGTGCAAATATTTACGCCGGAGTTCGTCAAACGGTGGAACCGCTTTGGCAGGCTCACCGGCCAGTCGTGGCGTGTCGACGAGACTTACCTCAAGCTGCGCGGCAAGTGGGTCTATCTTTATCGAGCGGTGGATCGGGCGGGTCAGCCAGTAGACTTCATGCTCAGCGCCAGGCGCGACGTGAAGGCGGCAAAAGCCTTTTTCAGGAAGGCACTCAAACATCAGGGCCAGCCACCGAAAACCATCACGCTTGATGGCTATGCCGCCTCGCACCGCGCCGTGCGCGAGATGAAGGTCGATGGCTTGCTGCCTGAGGACACGACGGTCCGATCCTCGAAATATCTCAACAATCTGGTCCAGCAGGATCACCGCAACATCAAGTCCCGGACGAAAGTCATGCTCGGCTTCAAACGTTTCAGGAACGCAGCGATCACTCTCTCAGGTATTGAGTTGGTCCATGGTATTCGCAAGGGCCAGTTCAGCCTCGCGAAGCTCGGCCTCAAAGATACCGCTGCGCCCGCAGTCTGGGAGGCCGTCCTGTCTTCTTGATGAGGTCTCCTTTCTATAGCAAAAATATCGTTCAGATTGTCTATTTGCACCAGAGCCTCGGCGCGCGTCTACCGACGCGCAAGATTGAATCACAGGAACACGAACGCGTGATCATCGCCAATCTCGTGAACTTGTGGAATTTGTTCGGCAGGACGGCTTGCGTCAAAAATGGATAGTTGCGTCCGCAGCAATCGGATTTCTACCTTCCGAACAAAGCCGCGCCTTATCATCAATCCGACCGCTATCGTCTCACCTGTTTGGATCTTGCGCGTCTGGCTTACGTCGCACTCACGATCGCCGATTGACGCAAGATTGAAGCGCGCATCATGATGCAGGAAAACGAAGCGATCACAGTCATTTACCGCGCCACGACTTGGGTTACAAACGGGCAACCCGGGTTACAACCTTTGACTGGCAAGATGTATATCGATCCGGGTTTAATACGTCTCAGTCGGCCTTATCCTTCACACCGACTTTTAAACCTAAGGAGTTTCTAATGAAGAAGTCGTTTGTTTTCGCCGCGTCCCTCGCAATCGTAAATTTTTTCCTCTTTAACGCGCAAGCCGCTACCGCCGCCGTGTTCCACGGGCGCATCTGAATGCGTGCGTACCGCTAGCGCGGATACGCATGTAAAGCGGCGCCAGGCGCGGAGGGTCTCGTGCCTGGCGCCGCCATGTCTTCCACGTAGACCAGAAACTCGCAGGGCGCTTCTTGCGTACGGCTTCGAACCGCGCGCCGCCCCGTGAAATTACCAGGCGGCGGGTGGCCTGCCAGGGTTCGGCTCCCGGGCTTACCCCGAGAGAAAAAGCGGCCAAATGAGTGAAATTCATTGCCCCCTTGCCATATCAAATAAGCATTGTATCGATGCTAAACATGTATTTTCACTATATCGGTCGCACGCCTAATGTGCAGTTATCCGATGAACGTATGACTGGCCGAGGAGCTGTGAAATGTTGATGCCTTACCAACTACGTGAGCTGCACGGCGCGGCCTGGGCACCCTTCCTTCCATGGCTTCGTGCCACCGCAAGCCTCTTTGCGCCGTCGGATTTTCCGTCCGCGCTACCTGCTCGCCAATTCGCGGCAGGCTGCGACCTACTGGTGCGGCTCTGCCAACCTTATACGAAGCCGGTATTCGGCCTGACACAGACCACGATCGGTGGCCAGTCGGTCGCGGTGAGCGAAACGGTCGTGCTGGACAAGCCCTTCTGCCGGCTGCTGCACTTCGAGCGCGCCGTCCACCCCATGCACCCGGTCGTGCTGGTCGTCGCGCCGCTGTCCGGCCACCACGCGACGCTACTGCGCGAAACGGTGCGCACGATGCTGCCGGACTTCGACGTCTATGTCACAGACTGGTGCGACGCCCGCGCTGTACCGCTCACCGAGGGACCGTTCGGTCTCGACGACTATGTCGCGTACCTGCGCGAGTTCCTTTCCCTCCTGGGACCGGACATTCACATTGTGTCGATCTGTCAGTCGACCGTGCCGGTGCTGGCTGCCGTGTCGCTGATGGCGGCGAGTGGCGAGGCGACGCCTCATAGCATGACCTTGATGGGCGGTCCAGTCGATGCCCGCCGCAGCCCTACGGCCGTCAACCACCTGGCGGTCAGCAAGTCGCTCGGGTGGTTTGAGCGAGAGCTGATAGACACGGTGCCGGGCCGTTACCCTGGTGCCGGCCGCAAGGTGTATCCGGGCTTTCTGCAACACGCGGCGTTCGTGGCGATGAATCCGGAGCGTCACATGGCTTCGCACCTGAACTACTACTTCGACGTGTCTTCCGGTGACGCCGAGGCAGCGGAAGCACATCGCCGCTTTTACGACGAATACAACGCGGTGCTCGATATGGCGGCCCACTATTATCTTGAGACGGTTCGGGTAGTCTTTCAGGAGTTCCGTCTCGCGCGCGGCACCTGGCAGGTGGACGGTGAGCCCGTACGTCCCCAGGCCATCCGCGATACCGCCCTGATCACCGTGGAAGGGGAACGGGACGATATTTGCGGGCCGGGCCAGACCCATGCCGCGCATGATCTTTGCACGGGGCTCGATGGCCCGCGCAGGCATCAGTTGACGATCCGCGGCTGCGGTCACTATGGGCTTTTTTCCGGAGGCGTCTGGCGCTCCGAGCTGTATCCGCGCCTGCGCCAGCTGATCCATCAGCTCGACGCGTCCGCAGCAGGCGAGCAGTCGTGCCCGTTGCTCACACCGCGTGACGGCACAGCAATCCCGTGCGCCAATTGACCAAAATGGTAGTGTCACGCTGCTGGAGTGCGCGCAAGCGAAAATGTTTAACATTAGGATCGCTATGTTATGCGGAGAAGCGATCCAGCATGGGATTGCCCGTTACGGGGCGTACGTGAGTTCAATGCCGCGCGCAGCCAGCAACTCCTCGACCACGCGAAGGCTCTACGGAAAACGGTAGTACGACCACGCCGCATAGCTGATCACGTCGGGCGCGAACCGGTAGCCGGCATAAGAAATGGCGTCGGTGGCAGGTGGGTTGTGTTGCAGGGTGGCTCGTGTCATGCCCCGGATTGTCGCCGCATTTCCGTCAACACGCCAACAACGTGAGAATGCCGGTGTGACCAGTGCCATACGCTGTCCGGCGCGCACCAACCGAAATAGCTGACGGATGTCAAGTTGGCGTGAGGATCGCACCCACTGGTTCGGTGCTTCTTAAGTCGCTCTGTCGACCCATTCGTTGCTGCGAAAAGTTGCGGCTCCGCCGAACAAAGGCTGGACGCTAAGCGATAGGTGGCGCGAAGCGAGCATCCCGGTCCTGCTCGCTTTGTCACCGCAAATACCACCGGCTACACCTGAGCGGCAAACGCACAGCTACGCTCATGTCTTTGAGAAGCGAGTTCGCGCTAACAACCATTTATGAGGTACCGGCTATGCGGTTTGTGACGGAGTGGATCGGGACCGCAAAGGATTGGATCGTTGAACCTGAGCCGGACGCGGCCGATCTGAAGAAGGGGACGCCCGACTCGAAATCCAAGGCTCAGCCGTCGCCCCCGTCCGGACTCCTTTTGGCGCGACCTGGCCGTCCGTCTTCATCGGTGTCTCGGCAACCGCGCAACGGAGAAGCTTTACCCAATTCCAAAACGGTGCTCGCCTTCACCGCGCTATCCGCTTTGGCAACTCGAGGGTTGGCGCAGCCGTTTGTAGCGAACGGCGAGATCAGCGCGGACTCGCCGCCAGAAGGAACAGTATTTACCACGCCGCGACATGTTCACCTTGAGCAAACGCTGTTTCCCCAGTGTTTGCCGCAGGCCGTCGCGAATCCAGTCGGCAAGCTCCCACCTGATGGCGACACGGCCAGCGCGATGTTCGCCTCCATTGCGGACGTGACGCGGATTCTGTTGCCGGGACGGGTTCCGTCCGACCCTGCCCCAACGGATGCCAGGTATCGGGATATAGCGCCGCTGATGGCCTATTACCAGGGTGAGGAGACAGGTGCCGTTTTCGGCTCCCCGGTTGCTTACTTGAACGCGGAAGAACGCGCGTCTCTGAGAGTTACGATCAAGGACGGCCGGTTGTATAACGTTGCCGGCCAGCAGGTCGATACGCAGCGTGCGCGCACCGCACACGGCAATGCCGGGCGCGCCATCTTCGTCATGAGCTACGACGGAGAGGTCTACGTGTCCTGCAACCATAAGCCTGGCCAATTTCACCATTCGAGCTTCCTGGCAGGCAAGCCGGTTGCAGCGGCAGGAGAGATTCAGGTTGAGCATGGCGAGGTGAAACTGGTCAATCGGATGAGCGGACATTATCAGCCAACCGCCGAGCAATTGAATCAGTTTGTCGATCATCTCCACGCACAGGGCGTACACGACTTTACGGTGATTCAGGGGTTGGATACGACGGGTGCAGGCCGGCCCGGCTCCATGCAATGGTTGCGAAACGTCATCATGCTTACGGGTGCCGGCATAATGGCTGCTCAGAAGATTGCTCATGCGCAACGCAGGAGACTCGACCAAAAACTCGGCCAGCTTTCTCCCGATGCATTGACCCTTGTGCGCATCGTTGCGCTGCGAGGCCCCCGCTTCGATTCTGAGGTGACGCGGACTGCAATGGGACTCAGCGAGGCGCAGATGAACGCCTTGGTGGAGGAGTTGTCCAGAGCAAATCTGTTCGGGGCCGAGTTTGCCGAGAACGATCGCGTAGTTAGCCATATCCGGGATTCAATACCGGACGACGAACGGGCCAAACTAAGGGTTCTGATGCGACTGATCTTCGATGGTGATCGACCGCATCGAGGTAGGAGAGCCTGCGAGAAACGATGAATGGTGGTGACCAGACGTGCGATACGAAGATGCGTTTCGTTTAGCGACTGTGTCGGAACGCAGCAAACGAGCGCAACCACAGCGCGATGCGCAGCGACCGCGCTTGACCGTTTTACATCCACGCGGGTTCTCTGGAATATCGGGATGCATGTTCCGGTTGAAGATGCACTTGCGATTGGCCCGGCAGTCGTAGACACCGTCCAGGCTCATCGTTGAGCCTTGCCGCAGTTGTCTGCGAACTCCAACGCCATGCGCGAGTGATTCTTCGCAACCCTGGAGTGTGGGCTGCTGGCACGCACTCATTTCGATACGCATGAGTAGGCGCGGCATGAGATCTGCTCATTCGTCGAGGGCTGATACAACACCGCCCGCCTCCATAGCAGCCTGAAGTATCGCTCGCCCCTCGCCTACGAATAGCTGCACGCTGCAAAAACAGCGACGTTGTCCACCTGCGGGTTGGCCACCGTCGGGCAGCGTCACGGTCGGGACAGGCGACCCGCCGCCCCGCCGTGGACAACCCGCAGCATCATCTCAAATGGAGATCTGCCACCGGCCTAGATTCAATTGCAGAACTGTCCGCGAAAGCGGGGTATCCCCAAGCGCCCTATTGTCCATGCGCGCACGAACCCCGCTCAGCTTGCGGAGCAGGACTGCGTCAACACTTGTACTCGAGAAGCTCCGCCAGTCTGTCCGGTACGTCGATCATCACATCGTGCCCCGCGTCTACATCTATCGTGTTCCACGACGGATCTACCGCGAGCGCTTCATAGAATCCGGTAAAAGGAGAATCGTGCCAACCGGTTGCCAGAATATAGGTCTTCCTGGCGATCTTCGACGACATGCCTGTCAGCCTGATCCTTTCGCAAAACGTCGCGAGAGGCTGGGGCGAGCATTTCGCATTGACCCAGGGCTGATCCTCCTGTTTGACGCCAAAGATGGCGGCAGGCGGCGGCGGAATGGAAAAACCATCGTTATCCGCAGCCCGACCGAGTTGCGTCGCGACAAAATCGGCGCGAGTATGATCAAAGACAGATTGCCCGTTCTCGGGGACGAAAGCATCCAAATAAACGAGCGCGCCCACCGCGGCGGGTCGCTGGTCGGCAACCCCGGTAATGACCATGCCGCCATAGGAATGACCGCAAAGAACAACGTTGTCGAGACTCTCGACGTCGATCAAGCTCACGACGTCCTGAATATGAGTGCTTAAATTAATAGAGCCACTCAAATGATGAACATGCTCTCCGAGCCCGGTCAATGTCGGCACGAGCACCGTATGACCGCGCGCACGCAGTCTTGAAGCGACCCGACTCCAACACCACGCTCCATGCCAGGCACCGTGGACCAGCACGAAAGTCTTCGCATCCCGATGGCGTCTTTCCATGCTGCGCACAGAGCCAGCTGCCATCGCGTTTGCAGGATGCTGACCTTGTTCATCGATTACCATACCGATTTCCCCAATATGCGCCGCCTGGTATTCGTTCGTCGTATTTTCCAATTCCCTTTCCTCGTACAGACCGCTTAGTGCCATCAATGCCGGACATGGGACTGAGCAACGCGGATTTCGGTTGCCCAGCACGTTCACGAACGGTGGAGCGGTCAAGGTAGCAAAGCGACGCTTCCCACGGCTGTAACCAATGGTGAACTGCATTGCGAAAAATGCAGTTTCGGCCAGTCCGAGCGTTTTTCCGTGCACGGGTTCGCACTTTCGCTCAGCTGATTGCGGGTTTCGATGGTGATCGACCGCATCGAGGTTGGGAGAGCCTGCTGGAAAGGCTAATTGGCGACTAGCCAAGATGTGCCTCGCTTCTGAAATGCGTCTGAATGCTGTGAACGAACGCAACCACGGCGCGAGGCGCCGGAGAGTAAACGCGATTATCGGACGGGAGTTCAGTTGTGGCAGGTGTGAGCGGGTAAGAGAGCTGCGTTACCGCTGCTCCCTTCCCGAAGAACCGTAAAGCAATTTATATCGCACACGGCTCAGGCACGGCTAAAGTATCAAACGTCAAAATATCGGTCTTGCCATCCAGCGCAAGCCTTCGCTGATGTCGTAGCATCTCATTGCTGAGACGAGCGTGCTGAACTGCAGCAAGACAGTCTCTTCCAAGCTTCTCTACATCGAACCGAAGATATTGGCCTGGGACAGCCACACTTCGCGGAAGTCTGTGCACTTTCGGGCCAAGGCAAAGTTCGAACCCTTATGCGGGACCCAGCAAAGTACGCGCGATTTCCGATCACGTCCAGCACTCCGCCATCGTGGTTCCAGCTGGCAGATGCTCGGTCACGAGCGCGCACACCATCTGCTCAACCTTTGCTGCGCGCGTGCTTCGCCGAGCCAGGGTTGCGCCCGGATGATCAAGGCGACGGCAATGAACGCCTCGCAAAGGATGTCTTTTGCTTCGTCCCGGTGTCATGCGCGTCCTGCCACCGGTTCCGGGAGGCTGACAGTTAGGGATGAGGGCGTTGATGGGTCATGCGGACCACTCCCTCATGGCGCGTCTTCGTGCCCGCCAGCGGTTCCCGTTCATGTCATGACGCCGGAGGTTGTCACGCCCGGCGACGATTCGCCGCTGCAAGCGGCGGGACGCTCGCTTGCGTCCGCGCACCGGTGGTTCGACGTCCTTCGGGACACCGGTCAAGGATCGCGCGGGCGTTGCCCGGCGCGTTGTCATGCAATTTCATGCGTTGTCGTCTCCGTCAGCGTGACAGGCGATGGTCAGGCAGAAACACTCGCCACGCGCCGTCGTCGTGCTGGAAGAAAAAGAATACGAGGAGCCGTTCCGCACGTAGCGCCTCAATCCGGACATATCGCGAGCCTCGCGTGCGACCAAACCGAACCACCCGAAGCTGCGTTCCGGAACACAGCAGAAGCCATTTCTCAACCAGTGTACGGAGCCGAATGCCCTGCGGTGTTCATCCACGCCTCCTTCATTTCTTTCGTGAAGTTTCACCTATGTGCAACAAACGTTCATTGGCGCAACACCGTTTCCGAGGGGAAACGTTTGGCGCGGTTCGAAACCTTTTCGCGCGGCTCGAGAATTGCGATGCATCGCTCGGGTTGGCTTTGCCGGCCGACGCTTCTATTCACGCATAGGCCAGTCGCCAGTCCCGTGCTTCGCTCCGGCACCTTGAAACCGACCCTTTTTGTCTATTGAGAGAATGCGTTGCGGCCGCGCTGGCGTGTCTGTGCGCGGCGGGTACGGCGCACGCCGACGTCCGTTCGTGCCTTGTTTCTATGGTTTTGAGAGTTGCCGTTCCCAAAACAATTTGAAATATAACGCCGCGTGTTGGTGTTTGCAGTGGTGTCGGCATAGAACGTGGACCAACCGTCGCTGACACCTTTCGAAATGGAGACATCATGCTTAGGAAACTCACGAGATTCCTGCTGGCCGCGCTAATTCCGGCCGTCCTCGCGATTCCTCTCTCTGCACACGAGGATCTCGATCCGTCGATAAAGCACAATGCCCATGACGGTGTTGTCCGGCTTTACGGTGCTGGCGGGCCGGACACTGCATTCAGGAAGGTTGCGGCGGCGTTCACCACTGAAACGGGCATCAAGGTTGAAGTGACGGGTGGCCCCGAGCCAACCTGGTCGAAGAAGGCTCAAGCGGACGCCGACATCTTGTGGGGCACTGCGGAGGAGGATATGACCGCGCTGTTGGAGACCTACAACAATTTTTCCTGGGACGACGTGACGCCGATTTACATCCGCCCGGCGATCGTCGCAGTCAAGAAAGGTAATCCCAAGGGGATTCACAGGTTCGAGGACCTGCTTAAAGATGGCATGCGGATTGTGGTCACCGAGGGTGCAGGCGTTGCCAATACGTCCGGCACAGGAGTTTGGGAGGATGTTGCCGGTCGCACAGGACGCCTCGACGATGTGAAGCGGTTCCGCAAGAACATTGTCGGCTTCGGAAAAGGAAGCGGTCCGAGCTTCAGGATGTTCGTCGACAAGGACGCGGATGCATGGATCACCTGGCCAGACTGGCCGATCACGCATTCAGAAAAGGCTGACTACGTCGTGTTGGCCAAGGAACGTACGATCTGGCGCGACGTCAATGTTGTCCTTGCGTCTGACGCGGACCCCGAGGCAAAACAATTCCTTGACTTCCTGAACAGCGACCGTGGTGCCGCCATCATGAAGACCGAGGGCTGGGTGCGCTGAGTGCATGGACGGGTTGCAGCACAATCCCCATCGTTCGACGACAGGTTTCGCCCACAGTCTCGTCAAAGCCAGTACCGAAGAAGTCATCCGGGCGCTGACCGGCAACTGCGCGAGGAACACCTGCTCGTCCTCGCGCAGGCGCTGGCGCTGGCGATGTTCGACAGCGTCGCCCAGCGCATCCTCGAGTGCGACGCGAAGACAGAGGCGCTGCTGGTCCCGCTCGAGCGTCACGACGTCGAACTGGCTGGTCCGGACAAGAAGCGCCAAAAGAAGACCCCGCGGTTCGACGCGCGTGCCGCGCTCGCGCGCTGGGCGGGCGTGGACCTCACGCGCATCAACGGCCTGTCCGTGGCAACTGTGATGACCATCCCCGCCGGGATCGGCCCGGACCTGAGCCGCTTTGCCAGCGTCAAGCACCCGACCCTTCGCCAACCATGCAAGGCAGGCACCGAAAATGGCAGCGATGAGCCTGTCGCGCGGCGACTCGGCGCTCGGTGCGTTCTACCGCCGGCTATGCGCCCGTATGCGCTTCCTGAAAAGTTGCATCTAGCCTTTTCCCAAGTAAATGAATGGTTGCTGTTGTAACCGCCCAACTGGATTTGCAACAATGTTTCCAGGAAAAAATTGCGCGTCAGAGACCGACTGCGAATTCATGCGTGATAAAGCGAAATCTTGCGCGCCGCATAGTGAACACACCCGTACGCTTGTGGACAGAGCCATGCGAATTCGCGTCGGTAACGTCGGGAATTGATCGACGGCTTCGTCGGCCGCATCCGTCAATGTCTGCGATTGCGGCGATGATGAGCATGGTCGGCTCATGCAACAAACCCAAACTGATCAGAAAGGAATGCTTGTGCGTTACGCGATTGCAATTCTCACGTTTGCGCTGCTCGGCACGTCTCGATACGCGCACGCAGGCGCCGGCAACTGTGCGCAGGCAGGCGACCAGGCGAACATGAATGCCTGTGCTGACCGCAGTTTCAAGGAAGCCGACCGTGAACTGAACAAGGTGTATCAAGCCTTGATGGGCCATATGAGCGAACCAGCGATGGCTAACCTGTTACGCGCGCAACGCGCCTGGCTTGCCTGGCGCGATGCGCAGTGCGCGTTCGACACGAAGAACGCCCAAGGCGGCAGCGCTGGTTTCATGGCTTATTCGATGTGTCTCACTGCACTTACCGAGGCACAGACGAAACATCTCGCGAAGCAGCTCAATTGCCCGGAGGGCGATATCACGTGCTCCAGGCATTGACTGATCAATAGTCGAAGACGGCGTTTACGGGGCTCTGTCGTAATAAAGGCTGAGGCAAAATTCGGCGGACCAAAATTGAGCGTCGGGCCCATCGTGACAAGGCAACTTCGCGTCGCTATTTCGAGAAGGTCATCAGTCAGAACGGCGAGCCGGAGACCATCACTGTGGATAAGAGCGGAGCCAATCTGGTCGCCCCGCAAGCCATCAACGCCGAACGGGAAACACCCATCAAAGTCCGCCGGGTCAAATACCTGAACAACATGGTCGACCAAAACCATCGCGCCAGCAAGCGGATCGTCAAACCGATGATGGGCTTCAAGGATTTTCGTTGCGACCGCGTCATTCTGTCGGGCATCGAAGTGATGCATGTGATCAGGAAGGGGCTGATGAAAGACGTTGGCATCCAGCGGACTGCCGCCAGCTGAACAGGCTGACAGGCGCGCTTGACGGAACCTGTCGCCCGCGTGCGCTTGACATGTGCAACGGGCATTGTCCGCATGGCGCTTGATGCTCTGTTGCCGTCGTTTCTCGCCCAGCATCCCAACATCGACATCGATCTCTTGACCTCCAACCGGTATGTCGATCTCGTCGAAGAAGGCTACGACATAGCATTGCGCAGTCACACGGAGCCGCTGCAAAGCTCGCCGCTGATCGCGCGGCCTGTCGCGCAGACGCGCGTCGTGCTGGTTGCGAGTCTCACTTTCTTCGCGCATGGACCTCCCGCCGAACGTATGAACTGGACGGCGTGGCCGTGATGCAATTGGCGCGCCGCGATAGCGGCAGCACCTGGCTGCTCCACGCGTCAGATGGCCGCACCGCGACCGTGTCGTATCATGCGCGTCTACGCTGCAATGACGCGCCGCTTGCAAGGCTCGCGGCGATGGCAGGCCTCGGCGTCGTCCGCGCTGCCGTCGCCGATGTGCAAGACCGAACTCCTACGCGCTACTTGTGCGCGTACTGCCCGACTGGCACATCCCACGCGGCACGCTCAGGCTCGTGTTCCCGTCGCATCGCGGCATGACCCAGGCGATGGGCGCAACCGTCGACTTCCTCGCCGAAGGACTGCCGGCATATCTCGACGACTGGGTACCATGTGGTGCCCCGCGCGCTCCATACAACGCGCAGAGCGACACTGCGGCTTTCACATCGTTTCCGTGCGGAAACAGTTTTACGCCCTGAGCCGTCTTTTTCGTCTTGCCACCGATGCGTACGATGACGCTCGTCCAAGGAGCGATCAGGTGGCAAATTCGTTATCCCATGTCGAGCGCCGCACTTCGCAACGCGCGCGCGTGCTGAACGGTTCGGCGACTCGAGAAATTCTCAAGCTAACCGAACGGCCGCAAATGATTTCGTTTGCGGGCGGCATTCCGTCACACACTGCTTTTCCACTCGCCGCGCTGCGCGATGCGACGACACGCGCGGTGCACGCGCCCGACGCCGATCTATTCCAGTGCAGCACCATAGACGGCTACGCACGGTTGCGCGGATGGATCGCGCGCGAGCACTCCACTGCCCAGCATATGGTCTCGCCATCCAATGTGCTGATCGCGAACGGTTCCCAGCAGGCGCTCGATCTGGTCGGCAAGGTTCTCGTCGATCCGCAAGCTGCGGTGCTGGTCGAATGTCCGACCTATCTCGGCGCATTGCAGTCGCTGTCGCTTTACGAACCCGAATTCGTAAACGTGCAGACGGACGAATACGGCATCGTGTCGAAGGCGCTCGAATGCATCGAACCCGAACGCGTGGCACTGCTGTATTTGCAGCCCAACTTCCAGAACCCCACAGACGCGCATCTGTCGTTCCAGCGGTGCAAGAACGTCGCGAAGAATGCGCACAGCATGGGGCTGATCGTAATCGAAGACGACCCCTATGCCGCGCTCGCGTTCGACGGCAAGCGGTTGCCGTCTGTCCACTCCATGGCGCCGGACAACGTGACATTGAATCGGTGCTGGCGCGTGCGCCGCGGCTCACCCTCGTTGGCATCGACATTTCGCCGACGATGACAGCCGCAGCCCGCGAACGCAACGCCCGCGCCTCTTGCGCGCGGACGCGTCGCGCTTACGACGGCAGACGTCGCCAGCATTCCCTACGCAAACGCGTCGTTCGACGAGGCCATCACGATCAACAGCGTCTATTTCTGGCCGGATTTGCAGGTGAACCCGCGCGAACTCCGCCGCATGCGGCGTGACGACGGCCAGTTGGTCATCGCCGCGATGACGCCCGAAACGTCGCTAACGATGCCGTTCAACCAGCACCACTTTCGCGTCTACGAGCCCACCACTTTTCGCGAAGCCTGCTTCGAAGCCGGTTTTCGACCACGTGCAGATCGGACGCTATGTCGATCACACGCCATCGGCGGCAACGCCCACTGCGCAACGCGCATTCTTTCTCGTGCGCGCCACGTGCATCTAGTGCATTACGTTTCAGGAGTGTTCAATGTTTCCCCAGGTTCAATCCTTTCATGACGCGGTGACGGGCACCGTCAGTCATATCGTTTACGCGGGCGCGGGTTCGTCTTGCGCGGTGATCGACCCCGTGCTCGACTACGATGCCGCATCGGGACGCACATCGACGGCTTCGCTCGATCGCATTGTCGCGTTTATCGGCGAGCAGCAATTGAGCGTCGCCTGGATTCTCGAAACGCATGCGCATGCAGACCACCTGTCGGGCGCTGCGGAACTCAAGCGCCAGGCAGGTGGCGAGATCGCGATCGGTGGCAATATCGCCGACGTCCGTTCGATGTTCTCGACGACATTTGATCTCAGCGGCAGCCACGGCTTCGACCATCTGTTCGTACCCAATGAAGTGTTCGCAATTGGCGCACTGCGAGCGCGGGCCATACCGACGCCGGGGCACACGCCCGTCGATTCCGCGTATCTGATAGGTGATGCGCTCTTTGTTGGCGATACGCTGTTCATGCCCGACCTGGGCACGGCACGTTGCGATTTTCCGGGCGGCGACGCACGTTCGCTGTATGCGTCGATCCGGCGGTTGCTCGCACTTCCTGAGACGACCCGCGTATTCGTCTGTCATGACTATCCGCCTGCAGGGCGGGACGTGCGCGTTTGTACAACCATTGGCGAACAGCGGCTGCACAACATTCACGTGCGCGATGGCATCAGCGAGTGCGACTTCGTCACGATGCGCACGGCAAGAGACCGGACGCTGAAATTGCCTGCCTTGCTATTCCCAGCAATGCAAGTGAATCTTCGAGGGGGCCGTCTCCCGGAGCGCGAATCCAACGGTCGGCGCTATCTGAAGGTTCCCCTCGACGAGGCCCCGCTCACAGGGGAGGTATCGTGATCTGGTGGCTTCGACGTCTTTATCCGCGCATAGGGCGGCGTCCTGAGCGCGAAACCATCGGGTCTGCAGCGGCCAACGATGCGATTTTGCGCGCGGTCACCATCGTTGCACCGGACAAGCTGGACTTCACGCCCAGCGACGACGGAATCGAACTTAGGCGCTACTGGTTGCTTTCTATGGCCGCAGCGTATTGACCACGCTTGCACTACCTCTTGCGGCGAAAGGTTGATTCACGCTCGACACACAGTCTCAATGCAGGTTGAGGTTCAGCAATTACGGAATTCGCTACCTTCCATCTATCCGATATGTCAAACTCCGAACAAAACTCCATGGAACAGGGTGCATCGCCCCATTTCCTGATGCGTGAACTGGGCGCCTTCGAACGGTTCCTGTGGGCTACCGATCGCACCTTTCCGAAACATTTTCTTCTGGTGCTGCAGGTCGACGGTCTGCCTTTAAGCGAGGCCTCTCTCCGCGCCGCCCTGACCGCGGCTCAGCAGAGACATCCATTATTGCGAGTCAGTATCATCAGTGACTCGGGAATGCCGCCCCGATTCGTCTCAACCGACGAGCCTATCCCGTTTCAGGTGGATCACCAGATCGGGGAGGGAGCATGGCTCGATACAGCGGCACTCGAGCTCGCCACTCCTTTCAACGCGGAGCGCGGACCATTGCTACGGGTACGCCTCCTTCAAAACGAATCGGTGTCGCATATGATGCTGGCGGTTCACCACGCCATTGGCGACGGACTGTCCGCTGCCTATCTTGCGAGGGATATTCTGGAATCGGTGGAGCACGCCTTTCGCCCAGCGCTGCCGGTCCGCGCGAGTCTCGATCGATTGATCGGTCAACCGTTCGATGCTCCGCGGCTTCATGATGTATCGACGACATCGGCTCACATGTCTTCGCAACTGCCCGCGATCACAATGTTTTCATTCCCGCCCGACGCCGTCGATGAACTGGTTTTGCGCTGCCACCACGAACAAACCACTCTTCACAGCGCCGTGATGGCCGCCGCGCTCATTGCAATGGAGGGCCCATTGCGAAGCTGTCTCTCACCCATCAATGCACGTGACCATTTGCCTTCAATTGAAGACGACTTGGGCTTATACATCACGTCGGGTGTCACTTCGGTCGTCGCAGCCGAGCCCAACAGTTTCTGGGAGATTGCGCGAGCCGTCCGACTGCAGTTAGATCGGTCGCGCACGGTGGAACACTTGCACAACGCTGTCACGGCGATGCGTTCGATAGTGTCGAACATCAAGAACGACAATGATGCGAGGGAGTTATGGGCCTCGCTTCCCCGTGAGCTCGGCTACCAGGCTGTACTTTCGAATCTGGGACGCCTCCCTTTCGCCACTTCAGCGTCTGGTTTCCGTGTCAGCGCGGCCTACCTCTTGCTGAACGTAGAAGCGGTTCCTGTTGTTGGTCTTGTGACAGCAGGCGGTCGCCTATCGGTCAGCATGAGTACATCGGCCGGCGACGATCACAGGTCGTGGTTCTGGCGTTTCGAGCACTTGTTGTCTCTCGCGGCCGGTTGTATCCGTTAAAGCAGTCAGGATGGCATTGTCAAGTTATCGAAATCGGGAAACTCGTTAGCATAACTGCTCACTGATCAGAAACTGATAGACGGATTTTGGGCGAGCCCGGTGAATCCGCGCCAGGCAACAAACCGCGCTACAAGCTGTTTGCGATACAGTGAAGCGCGCAGCAGATGCCGCTTGGAGGCCATCCCGGAGATCGCCCATGCCCCGGCGCTCCTCGACCCAGGCGTGAGCCGCGACGACATCACGAATTACGCAAGCGGCGGTGCCGAGCCCGTGCTGCGGGCGGCGCTCATTCAGTCAGGCTTCACTCACGGTGCAGTCGCCTATATGGCGCGCGGCGGCGACGAGGCGCTGCGGGCGGTGCTCACCCATGGTCCGATGCTCCTCGGAGCAGGCGTGAGCCGCGACGAGATCCCGGATTACGCACTCAGCGGCGCCGCAGCCGTGCGGGCCGCAGCAAGCGGCGGCCCTCGCGCGCCGGCCGTGGCGAGGCGGATATCTCAGACGGATACACGGACGCCAGAAGAGATCGCCCGCACCGCAAACCTGCACCGTCGAGGGCTACAGCGAGGACTCGACGATTTGCCTGCCATGTGGCAAAGCCTCGGCCAAACCGTAGGTACCGAAGAACAACAGCAACGGGCAAGGACATTCGTGTCCCGGTTGCAGGGTGTTGAGGGGGCCCTTCGTCGACAAGACTGGGGCGCTCTTCGCGACGCGGCTCACGCCAATCCAGGATGATGCCTTTTTCGATTACGAAGCCGACCGGATCAGCGGGCTTGATTACAATTCTATTGCAGAGCAGTTGTCGATCGTATTCCGCAGAGTCCCCGACTGACAAGGTCGAGCATCGTGCGAGGGCCGTAACGGGTGAGGCGCACCTTTCCCTGTCTCCCCGGGGACGTTTGAGACAGAGCGCTTTGACCGATCAGGTGACGGCGTGCCGCGCGAGCGTCCGGTACACGGGGCGGATTCAAACGGTCGCTCGGTACGGCCACTCCCGTACAGGTATTCGGCCTTATGCGAAGCTTTCCATAAGGCCGTACTGCTGCCATTAACAGCCGTTGGGCAGTTTGGGCCGAACGGCTTTTCATGGCCAACTGTACGCGTCCAGCACCCATCACCGGAAGTCGCCGTTCGAAAACATTCGTCCTGCGCCAGCGGCAGCTTCGTGGCGTCATCGCTCAGACGGACGTTTAGACGCGTCAAGCAAGGTGAACTCGCAGTTCGGATTGCGCAGCGCAGCGGCCAGCTCCCGCGCGCTGTTGTCGCCGATCTTCCGCGAAGTCCGCAATACCCCCGCCGCTATTCGGGATTCGAAATAGTCGATAGCTTGTTTAATGAAAAGTAGTCGCTTGGCTTCTATGGATCCGCTGTAGGTGCGTTCTTTGAAGGAGCGGTCCTTGCGAGTAACGACATTCGATTCGAATCGCTCCTTTAGCGTCTTCCCGAGCTTGTTGACCGGCCGATTTGCGTCGCTTCGCTTTGCGGTGATTTCCTTCAGCCTCTTGCGGGATTGCATGTGCTTGCTGAATGACAGAGGCAATATCTCGCATCCATGCTCAAATACGTCCAATCCCAACTTGTCCTTTTTCGTCGCGCCTTCCGCGATGGGTCGTCCGGATAGCTGGAGGCGGTGCCAATCGACGAAGCGATTCGCGTGATCAGCCATTTTTTTTCCGTGAGACAGACTAAAAATCGTGCAGTCTGAAGGGCTGTTTTGCGATTCCGTTACAAAAAGCGAACTCTTGTTCGTGTGATTCGATTTGGATATGAAACGACAATGCACGAGAGTAAACAAAGCAAGTTCAACGGTATCGACGGCGATTAGGGATACCTTCCCATTTTCTTTGTAGATGTCGACCACGAAATGGTGGACAGTTTCCCGGGGAAAATGAGCGCGTATTACTGCGCGCTGATGAAAAACGTCCTCTGTGCGGCCGTCGACATGTTCGGCCAAATGATCTGGCGAATCGAAATAAAGTAATTTTAGACCAGGGTTGAGGGCGTTCTGCGCTTCCACGAGCAGTGGAAGGCATTTCATATCACCATCCGATTCGTCAGGCTGGTATCCATTCGCCGTCGCATCCTCGACATTCTTCTTGTGATTTTTCAGATCGGCTATGGCGCTTTCACAGCGTCGCAGCTCCTCCGGGTCCAACGCAGTATTTTGCCCTGATGCGTTTGTGCAATGGATTCCGTCCGAAGTGATCGTGGGCAACGGAGGCCTGCGAGAAGTGCTGCGTGTTCCAGTGAGCTTAGATAAAGTTTGCATTCTCAGTAGCGAATCTGCCGAAGTGCGCGTTTTTCCTGCTGGTGGATCGATCTCTTGATTTTGAGGCAATTCCTCCACACGACTTGTTAGCGCGCTCTGTTTGCGTCCTGGCAAGGCAGTCGGCATGGCCCTGCGTGTGGACGCCTCCCCGGTCGGGGGGGACGAACCGACAGATGGCAGATTCGACAACACTCCCCGGATTGCACCATACGTCGCGACTACCCGGGGGCGGCTGGTCGATGGGCCCGAATCGGCCGACGTCCCCGCACCAGCCTGCGTATCCGGAAGAACCTGCGAGCACGATCTATTGGTCAGGGGTGGAAGCGGCATTTAAGCAACACCTTGGTGACGGTGGGAACAAGGCTCATGTATACCGCAGTGCCTTGCGTGCGGCTTCTTATGGAGCGAAGAAAACGTCAACCATGCGAACCTGGCAAGAGGGCCCGTTCGCAACCACGAACATGCTTGAGTGGTTATTTCGCTCGCAGGCCGAAGCACCCTGCGTCGATGAAGCGACGAGGTAATTGGCGGCCAATGGTCTGCTATGTGAGTCGAGCCGACATTCGAATGACCGTTTGAGCGCACCGGCGAACGGCAGGAGTTGGCCGGACCCGGTCCGATAGCTGAATTGAGAATCGCTTGCCGGCCCGCAGCGGATGATCGTCGCAAGTCGCCCCTCTCCGGCCGTTGGTGCTCGCGAGAGGCAAATGGCGGCTTCCAGGTGCAACGGTCATTCGTGCCTTCGTTGTCGGTCGGCAATTGCACGGCCTTTGCGGTCGTTAGTCCATCAACAAGTCAACTGCCGGTATGGTTTGCTCAGCTGACAACCAGGGCCCTCACGAGTTGCTGGCGCGTGCGCATGGTAACGCCCGGCGCATTCCATGCAGCATCAAGGCCCTCGCTGAGCTGGGCAAAGTGAGGGGCGGCAGTGGCCTGACGATGGGTGCCTGTAGCTTATCCAGACGCGCCTGACAGGCCTGCAGGCGGAGCAATGCTGCTTCTCCCCGACTCTTCTCGGGTTGCGCCGCAATCAGGCGGCTATCCGGGTCGCAAGCCGCATAGCGTCGCTCCTCATCAATCGACAAGAAAGGCTCGGCCCAACGTATGCGCCAACGTACGCAACTCCGCTTCGGCCTCGCCAATCCCGTTCCATCTCAGGTCAAGCGAGGTGAGCTTGCAGTCCGGATCGCTCAACGCGGCGGCCAGCGCCCGCGCGCCCGCTTCGCGAATATCGTTGTCGCCGACGTCAAGCGAGGTGAGCTTGCAGTCCGGATCGCGCAGCGCGGCGGCCAGCGCCTGCGCGTCCTCGTCGTCAATCCCGTTCGAACTCAGGTGAAGCGAGGTGAGCTTGCAGTCCGGATGACGCAGCGCGTCGGCCAGCGCCTGCACGCCCGCGGCGCCAAACTTGTTCCCACTCAGGTCAAGCGAGGTGAGCTTGCAGTTTGGATCGCGCAGCGCGTCGGCCAGCGCCTGCACGCCCGCGGCGCCAAACTTGTTCCCACTCAGGTCAAGCGAGGTGAGCTTGCAGTTTGGATCGCGCAGCGCGGCGGCCAGCTCCTGCGCGGCCTCGGCGCCAATGTTGTTCGCGCTCAGGTCTAGCGAGGTGAGCTTGCAGTCCGGATGGCGCAGCGCGTCGGCCAGCGCCCGCGCGCCCTCGACGCCAATCCCGTTCCCTCTCAGGTCTAGCGAGGTGAGCGTGCAGTCCGGATGGCGCAGCGCGGCGGCCAGCTCCTGCGCGCCCTCGTCGCCAATCTTGTTCAATCCCAGGTCAAGCGAGGTGAGCTTGCAGTTCGGAAGGCGCAGCGCGGCGGCCAGCTCCTGCGCGCCCTCGTGGCCAATCCTGTTCAAACTCAGGTCAAGCGAGGTGAGCTTGCAGTTCGGATGGCACAGCGCGTCGGCCAGCGCCCCCGCGCCCGCGTCGCCAATCTTGTTCAATCCAAGGTTAAGCGAGGTGAGCTGCTTGCAGTTCGGATGGCGCAGCGCGGCGGCCAGCTTCCGCGCGCCCTCGTCGCGAATCAGGTTATTTCCCAGGTCAAGCGAGGTGAGCTGCTTGCAGTTCGGATGGCGCAGCGCGTCGGCTAGCTTCAGCGCGCCCTTGTCGCCAATCTTCAGCGACCTCGGCGACAGATCAAGTGTTTTCAGCAGGGGATATTTCCCTTCTTCAATCGTTTGCAAGACCCCGATGTTTTTGCCGCGGAGTGACGTAACCTCAGCGTTCGCCAGGGCGTTCAACAGAGGACTTGTTTGCCCGAGCAGTTTGCGTACCTCGGGACCGCCCTCTTTGGCGATTTTGCCAAGCAGTTCGGGGGGTAAGTCAGTCAGCCCCAAAGGCCGGCCTGGCAAGGCAGTCGGCATGGCCCTGCGTGTGGACGCCTCCCCGGTCGGGGGGGACGAACCGACAGATGGCAGATTCGACAACACTCCCCGGATTGCACCATACGTCGCGACTACCCGGGGGCGGCTGGTCGATGGGCCCGAATCGGCCGACGTCCCCGCACCAGCCTGCGTATCCGGAAGAACCTGCGAGCACGATCTATTGGTCAGGGGTGGAAGCGGCATTTAAGCAACACCTTGGTGACGGTGGGAACAAGGCTCATGTATACCGCGGTGCCTTGCGTGCGGCTTCTTATGGAGCGAAGAAAACGTCAACCATGCGAACCTGGCAAGAGGGCCCGTTCGCAACCACGAACATGCTTGAGTGGTTATTTCGCTCGCAGGCCGAAGCACCCTGCGTCGATGAAGCGACGAGGTAATTGGCGGCCAATGGTCTGCTATGTGAGTCGAGCCGACATTCGAATGACCGTTTGAGCGCACCGGCGAACGGCAGGAGTTGGCCGATTGCGCCAGTTCAGCGAACTCTCTCCAGAGGGGGCATTGGAGTCGTCATCGGCAATTTTCCTGCAGGTTGGGTCAATGCGTACTTCCGGCCAGGAGCGGCTATTCATACCAAGGCGCGGACCGTCATTGGAACGGCCGATTCTGGGGGCGGCCGGTCGAGCCGTCGCGACGAAGGACATGTAATTGAAGTGCCGATTCGCCCGGAGGCTCATGTTGTCAAACGAGCAGACATCCTATGGCGAGAAAAGGAGATGCGCCGGAATTCTCATCGCATGAAGTTGTTCGCACAGTGTGAATGCCTACGTCGATGCCCGGGTCACGCCAGCGCCCGTCGTGTTGCCGAAACGCTGCCATGGACCCGCAGTTCTGGAAGCGCCGCTACGCAGCCGAAACTGGGAGGCAAGGGTTGTCCGGCTGTGTGTACCGGCGCTCTACCGCTGCGCGGACTTTTGCACGCGCCGTACCGGCGTCAGTGTCGTCAGCGCAATTCGACTCGATGGCGCGGGTTTCGTCGGCGAGGCCTCGGTCGCCGATGACGTCCTCGAACCAGCGCGAATAGTCGCCGCGGCGCAGATGAAAGAGCCACGTTTCCGCATCCACGCCATCGCCAATTTCGAGGAACAGCACCAGATTGTGCGCGCGCAGGTTCAGACGGTTCTCCGGGCCGCGGAAGTAAAAGCTCCGCTCGGGGATCAGTAGACCCTCCGCGTACCTCCGGACGTGACGTCGGTGTTCAAGATGCCCCGGCTCGATCGTAACGACCCGCGGCGTGCCAGCGTCGGAATCGAACCGGCAAAACAGCGCTTCTCCACCACGAAGGGAGACGTCGTGCGCATCCGGCGCGGGACGGCCCGCGGCCTGTGCGAAGCTCTGGACAGTCTCCTGCGGCGCCGCACCCACCACGAGCAGCGTATCGACCTGCGAGAGGAGGGCCGGAGATACGTGGTGTGGATGAACCGTGATCGCTAGCGCCGTTTCGAGTCGCCTGGGCAGGGCCAAGTCGGCGACATCGGCGGAGGCTGGAAACAGATGATGAGCCTCGTCGAACATCAGCCAGTGCGGACGGCCGGTTTCGACGCGCATCTCCTGAAGACGCGCGAGCAAGGACGCGCAAAACCGCGCGCGCTCATCGAGCGCGACACGCATGAGATTGACGATCACGCTCTGGTCAGGACGGCGCAACACCTGAAGCACCTCGTCGGTCGAGGGCAGATGATCAGCGTCGCCGCGCACCTGTACGTTGTCGAAACTTCCATAGTCGCCTTCGGGATCGATGACGCAGAACTGATAGCCTGCTTCCGCGATGCGCTCGAGCAAGCTGGTCGCGACCGTCGACTTTCCGCCGCCCGAGGTGCCGGCGAGCAGACACACGGTGCCATAAGGGGCGAGCCTCACTTCGACTTCCGGCTCGCGCCCCGCCTCGCGTCCGAGCAGGATGGCGCGCTTGGCGCCCAGCCGCGGCAGTCCAGCCAGGTCGTCGGCCAGGATGTGGCCCACCAGTTCTATGACGCCCCGCCCGTGCTCACCCAGCGTGACGAAATCGGCTTTTGCCTTTAGCGCCGGCAGTGCGTTCGCGACGGCCACCGCGACCTCGCCATATTCGAGGAGCGGGTGATCGTTCTCGGCATCGCCGATAGCGACGACGTTACGCGGGGAGAACCCCAGCTCGTCGAGTGCCGCGGCAAGCCCCGATGCCTTCGTCATACCTGGTGGCAAGATCATTACCGCATCGCCATTGAACACGATGTGAAGGTCAAGGCCGAGCTCGCGGATTGCCTCCAGCGCCTCTACTTCATGCGGCTTTACCGTATCGACTATGACGGCGCCGACGCCAAGATGGTTCACGCCGCGCCGGCGCATCGCATCTACAAAGGCCGGCACCGGCGGCGGGCCAAGCAGACGTTGCTCCTCGGTGGCTGGATCGAACAGCACGCCGCCGTTTTCCGCGACGACGCGCGAAAACTGATCGAGCCGGTCGCAAACTCTGCGCAGGTCGTCAAGGTGCCGGCCGGTCACGAGAATGACGTGGCGACCCGAAGCATGCAGGCGCTCTATCGCATCCCACGTCTCGCGCGCAACGCGCCCGCCTTCCGCCAAAGTGTTGTCGTAGTCTGTCGCAACCGCAATGAATCGCATATCGACCTCCTTCCACGTCTTCCTGACCTCGGCCGGGCACTCGTGCGAGATAGAGAGCAGCAGGCTGCCATTTTGCACGTCGTTTCTTTGGGGCCATCGTTCTGTCAGGAAGTTTCGTGCCCGCCCGGCGTGGTTCGCGAGTCCGTTGCAGGCATCGTCTGGCAAGACGGTCCGGCATCGTCTTGTCATCTCGGGAATAGCCTTGAATTGCGCCAACTTGCGAACGCATCTTTAATGAAAGCGAGCCCGGCCTGACCGGCGAGCGCGTACGCCTGCTCTTCGGTCATCCAGAATCGAACGCTGGCTGCGTCATGCCGGATGTAGGCATCAGTGGCCTGGGCGGCCAATCACTCGCGCATGCAGCGCGAATCTGTTCATCATAAGATCGGCCTCGGCTAGGGACGGCCGCTCAGCCAGAGTTCGCGACCGCCCGCTTTCTGGGTCTGCCGGCGACGCTGATCAACCGTCTAACCGCATTCGACCAACAGCGCGGCTCCATCGAAAGACGTGGCACCGGGGCACGGACTGGCCGATCGTTATGGTTGTCCCCAAAAAAAATGGGGCCGCTTCGGAACTCTCGTGTCATCATCTCTTGCACCATTCCCACTGCAGGAGCACATGCCATGGCAACCTATATTGTCTTCACGCGAGAAAGCACGCAGGATCAGAGCGAGCTCGGCACTTACCTAAGTGCGGTCGGCGAGACCCTTAAAGGTCACCCAATCAAGATTCTGGCTGCCTACGGACCTCAGCAGGTGCTTGAAGGTGACTCGCCGGAGGGTGTCGTAATCGTGGAGTTTCCGACCACGGCGGCCGCGCGTGCATGGTATGACAGCCCGGCCTATCAGGAGGTTGCACAGCACCGTTTCAAGGCGGCGCGCTATCGCGCAGTACTCGTCGAGGGTGTCTGACGAAGGTCGTGAACAATCGGCGGATTGCAGCACTCATGAGTTCCGCAGCGGTTACCTGATCTTTCTACCGCATCTGTCGGGCGGGAGCACGGAGATAATTCTGCGCGGCGTTCGATCGGCTCGCGGCACGAAATTGACCCGGCGCGACATGACTGGACGTAGGCAGAGCACCCATGTATTGCGTGCAGTGAAGGATCAGACAAGGTTTGCGCATATGAAGAATCTTTTTCTGTTGCCTCTTTGCGCGGCGTTTTTCTTGCTCGGCGTGGCGTATGCGGAAGTCGACCAGTCAGACCCGCGAGCGCTGATCAAGACTGCGACGCAGCAGATACTCGACGAGGTACGGGACCGGGCGATCCAGCCGAACGATATCCCCCGCATCATGGATATCGTGAACCGGGACATTCTTCCTTACACCGATTTTCGACGCACGACCTCGCTCGCGATGGGGCGTTACTGGAGAACGGCGACGCCTGCGCAGCAGCAAGAGGTGGTCAAGCAGTTCAAGATGCTTCTGATTTACACGTATTCAGGTGCCGTGGGTCAGCTCCGTGCGGATCAACGGATCGACTATCCGCCTTCCCACTTCGCGCCGACCGATGAGGATGTGGTGGTGCGCACAGTTGCGGACAGGAACGGACAGCCGGGGGAGATTGACTACCGTTTGTACAAGACCCCGGAAGGGTGGCGTCTATATGATCTGAACGTCCTCGGCGTTTGGCTGATCCAAACCTATCGGCAGCAGTTCAGCGACAAGATCAAGCAAAGCGGCGTGGACGGTCTGATCCAGTTTCTCACTGAGCGGAACCAGCAGCTTGCTTCGAGCAAACGGTAAAAGACGCTTCAGTGCGGTCACAATAGATGAATAGGCTTGATCGATATTCGAGAGCCACGGTGATTGCGGCAGAATGGGTGATACGTCCGGACGCGGCTCGAGCCGACATTCGCCAGCGCGGTTGCGGTGCCGTTCGAGCGGCAGATCTGGCTCGTAATCGGACGTCGAGTCCGCGTGACGTTGAATGGCCGAGTCACGCCCTGAGGTGGTCCGTCAAGTGTTTTTGAACGGGAGCCTGTTCTTCCGAAGCCCTCCCGGTTTGACCTGCACGTTGCTGGCCGGGCGAGTTGCCCACCGCCGGCCAGCGTCATGGTCGTAGCACGCGACCCGCTGGCCGGCCGTGGACAACTCGCGACATCACGTCAAATCGAAGCCACCGGGACCCGGAACGAGCTGCGTAACCGTCGACCGGAAAGGGTTACCCCGGAAGCCCGAGGTGCTGGAGGAGTGACGAACCACGCTTCCTGAGGGCGTTGAGGTAGACGCTCTCGTCGTACCGTGTTCCGGTCTGCCAGCAGCGATAGAGGATCCGTATCCACTTGAACGCCAACGCCCTGACGGCGGCCTGATACGAACTGCCCTTCGCACGCTGTTGCCGATAATAGGCGCCCGCCCAGAACGATTTGTTGATGGTCTGGCCCGCCCATTCAACGAAGGTCTGGCGCAGGAATGTCGGGCACTGCCAGCGCCAGTGCACCCAGCACTTCTTGCCGCTGCGTTCGGTGACCGGCGCGATGCCGGAGTACTTCTGCAGTTCATCAGCGCCCCTGAAGCGGTCACGTTGCTCGCCGAATGCAGCCAGCAGACGAGGCGTCAGATGCGGACCTGCGCCGGGCAAGCTGTCAAACAGGTCGAAGTCGGGCAGCGTTCGTGCGACTGCCGCGATTTCCTTATCGAACACGTCGATCGCAGCGAGCGCTGTGCGCAGTTGCGCCACCAACGTCAGCGCGAGCAACCGGTGAGGTGCAACGATACCGGGATCGTCAGTCAGCGACACAGCGCAACGGATCGATTCCAGACGTCCCTCGATCAGTCTGGCCCGGCGACAGTTGTGCGCATGGAAGAACGTTTCAAGGGTCTTTCTGTTCGCGCGCCTGACTGCTGGCAGAATTGGCCAGCGGGTCAGGAAATCACAAAACAGCACCGTGTCGATGTCCTCGAACCATTCCAGGGCTTGAGGGTAATACTGCTTGAGTGCGCTGGTTAGCCGGTTAGTGAATCGGGTCTTGTCGCCAACCAGTTCACGACGCTGCTCGATCAGGCTCAGCAAGGAACGCATGCCGGCGCTCTGCGGCCGGAGCGGGGCAAACCGCTCCGGATGGCGCAGCAGCAGGTCGAGTGCCAGTTCGGCATCAGTAGGATCGTCCTTGGCCCGGCTCGGCTTGAACGCCTCGCGGTACTTCGCGAGCATTGCGGGGTTGATCGGGAACAGTGTGACGAACGCATGTTTCTGCAACACAGAGACGATCGGCCCTCTGGCCAGCTCAAGCGCGATCGCGACGGGACCACCAAAGCGCTGATATAACGCCTTTGCCCATTCATCAATGCGTGTAACCTGGTGAGGGATGCAGTCGAACTCGCGCCTGTCGTCGCCAGCCTGCTGCAGGCAGATGTCATGTTTGGTATCGGCCCAGTCGATGCCGACGAAAGCCTTGAATTGCTGGTTCGATAGCGGTGCCATGTGAACCTCAGCAAGTGATAGATTACCCGGTAGGGACATGCATGCTTGCGTTCAGCGAAGGCAATATAGTGAGCCGGTGCGACGGCGAACCCTGAGTATTCGTTATCGAGCGCAAGCGCACCCGTGGACTCGAAGCTAACTCGGCAATCGTCCAGCGTTTGGGTCGACTTATTCGTAGTCCACGGGTGCATGTTCCGCCTGCACTGGCAGCTCGCTGCCAGTCCCACCAGTATCGATGAAAGCGGGACGGACTATCTATAAAGGGTCGCTATGTAAAGCTTTGCATAGCGACCCCTATGTATAGATCTCAACTATGTATAGGTTGGCTCGAAGGCGGGCATCGGCCCCTGTTCCGCAGGGCTTGAGGGGCCGACGGATCTTTACATAGTTATAGCGTCTGTAAGAAGCGGATGAGCGAATCCGGCGCACGAAATCGCCGCATCTTGGTCGCGGGAGCTTCCAGCCGAGCGAGTGCCTTCTCCTTGATGGCGAGGTCTGCCTCAACGTAGCGGTGAGTGGTATTGGTGCTCTCATGTCCGAGCCAGAGTGCGATCACGTTGAAGGGCACGCCCGATTGCAGCAGGTGCATCGCCGTGGTGTGACGCAACGTATGCGGTGAAACCTGCTTGTTGGCAAGGCTCAGCAGGCTGGTCGCGGCGCGGGCGACGGCAAGATCCAAGCGTTGCCCAACATTACAGCGAGTCATCGCGCGCCCGTCGCGATTAGGAAGCAAGGCTGCTTCAGTTCGCAGTTGTGGGTTGAGGCGCAGCCATGCGCGGATTTCCTGCACAGTCGTCTTCCACAGCGGTACCGATCGTTGTTTGCGACCCTTGCCCTGCAGGTGCACGCAAGCCGCTCCGTCGAGTACGACATCGCTCACGCGCACGCCGATAATCTCGGACACACGAGCGCCGGTGTTGTAGAGCATCGCCATGAGTAGATGGTCGCGCTGCGAGGACCAGGTCGGTCCGGGTTGCCCCAGGACTGCCACCATCTCTTCGCGAGTGAGGAAACCCAGCATCGGGCGTTCGAAGCGCTTCATCGGCACCGCCAAGGCTCGCTCTACAACATGTAGCGAGGCGACATCGCGTCGGCCGGCAAACTTCAGGAATGCGCGCAGCCCGGTCAGCCGCAGATTGCGGCTGCGAACCGAGTTGTTCCGCTCGCGCTCCAGATGATCCAGGAATGCCAGGATCAGATCGGGCTGGATGTCCACGAGTTGCATCGCGGTCGGCTCCTTGCCCAGCTTGCGCCCGGCGAAGTCCAGAAACAGCACCAGGGCGTCGCGGTAACACGCTACCGGGCGCGAGCTGAGCGCGCGCTGTGTGACCAGGTATTCGGTAAAGAACTGCTGCACGAGCGAAGCGAATGAAGGCGGCTTGGGTGCGACGGCATTACGCATCGGGCACCTCCACCTGGGGCATGAACGACTCGAATCGCTCTGCAGCCAAACCCATCAACTCCGGAACCGCCGAGAGGTACCAATACGTGTTGGTCACCATGGCGTGCCCGACGTAGGTCGACAGCGACAGCATCGCCTGATCGATATCAACACCCTGCGTGTGCCATCGCATGATGCGGTGCACGACGAAGCTGTGCCGCAGATCGTGGATACGCGGGGCGTGATGGGTCCCGCGGTTGCGCCAGTTCAGGTTCTCGCGTAGCCCTTTGAAGACGCGATGTACCTGGCGCTCGCCCAGCGGCAGTCCCCGGCGTTGACCGCGCGTGCCGACGAAGAACGGTGCGTCCTCCTGCACGGACTCGCCAGACAGCTCACGCGTCAACCGATAGCGACGCAGGGTTTCGATCGTGGTGGGGTGCATAGGTACCTGACGCGACTTGCCGAACTTGGTCTGGTGGATGGTGAGCATGCCGCGCGTGAGGTCGACATCCTCGATGCGCAGCGCCAGCGCTTCTGAGATTCGCAGCCCCGTGCTGGCGACCAGTCCGAACAGTGTCTCGAAGATGATTCCGCGCAAGCCCGGGGCCGGCCCAAGCTGTCGAGCGGCAGCCAGCAGATCAACGATCTCGCTCTCGCTATAGATATGCGGTGCCTGTCGCTCCGGCAGGCGACCGAAGATCGCATCGTCGGGAACCTCGGTACGCGGCTCGAACTGTTGCAGCCAGCGCATGAACGAGCGCAACTGTTTGAGTCGTCTCGCCCACGTGTGCGGGTCGCTGCTGCCGTGGCTGTCGCGTCGCGCCCAATCGGCCATGACCTCCACAGTCAACGGTCCGCGGTGACCGATGGACTGAACGTGCCGTGCGAAGCTGCGTAAGGCATAAGCCGGGCTGCGTAGACCAAACCCGAGGCCGCGGCGCTCAGTAAGGTAGCGCTCAACGTACGCGTGCAGAGAGAGGACGGCGCTCATGATGGGCTCCCCGGCCACGGCAGCGCCACCTCGACCAATTTACGGCTGTCGAGCTTGGCGTAGATGAGTGTCGTGTTCAGGGACCGATGGCGCAGCACGTCGGCCACCTCCTTGAGGGAGGAGCCGCTTGCCAGCAGTCGGTTTGCCATGGTGTGGCGAAGCAGGTGTGAGCCTGTGTATGGCAGCCCAGCGCGAGCGTAGGCCTGGCGAATCGTCTTGCGCACGAGATCGGGGCCTGCGGGCTCGCCGCGTGGGGCGACGTGACGTACGAAGACAGCGCGATTGCGGGTCTTGGGACGTTCATCCTTCAGGTACGCGGCAATCGCTGCGCCGGTGGTCGATGGCAGCGGCAGTACGTCTTCCCGACGCCCCTTGGTGTGCCGGAGTGTGATCGTACCGGCGCGCCAGTCGATGTCATCAAGGCCGAGCCGCGCAACTTCACCGCTGCGAAGCCCAAGATCAAGGGCACATCGTACGATGGCGGTACGCCGCATCGGGCAGCGGCCGGCTTGGCCGAGAGACCCGATCAGCCGCTCGACTTCTTCGGTCGTCAGGGTCCTGGGCAGCGAAGCCAATTGCCAGTTGGCAGGATACGAGAGCGCGCCGATGAGCCCATGTACAAGATCGCCGAGTGACGCGCGGTAGCGGAAGTAGCCGCGCAGCGCGGCCACCACTGCGCCGGCACTCGCCGGCTTGCTGTAGAGCTTTGCCTCTTGGGCGAAGAAGCGGCGCACGTGCTCAGGCCTGACCATCGGGATGTCGATGACGTAGTCGCCGAACCGCGAGGTCAGGAACCGACCTACGATGCGTAGTGCCGACTCCCGGGTCTTCGGAGCGAGGCCACGAACATGATCCATGTACTCGTCGTACTGGCGTAGTTCTTCGCTTACCGGCGCTTTGCTCACGACCGGTGGGGTGATCACTCCTCGAGCGCGTAGCACTACCAGCAGATGCCCTAGTGCAGCGCTCAGACTGGGTCGATGGCGTTGAACGACACCGTCGCAACGGCAGGACGGAAGGTGCTCGTTCAGAAACTCGGCGAGCACTGATTCGTCGATGCGACAAACATCCACACGACGGCGATGAATCCATTGCGCAAAATGATCGATGCTGCGCACGTAAGTGGCAAAACTGTTCTTGGCGTAACCACGGTCCGCCCGATATTGCACGAACGCATCGACATGAGGCGCCAAGGGCCCCACGTCGAGCCAGTTGGTGAAGCTGTGTTGAGGCAGTCGGACGTTTCCCATGACGGTCTCCTGAAGTGGAACCACCACTGGACTCCGATACCAAAACTATGTCTAGAAGATCGCTGACCGGCCTGCCACCAGCCGCGCTGCGCCTACATTACGCGAATTCGAAGCCAGCAAACTATACATAGTTGAGATCTATACATAGGGGTCGCTATGTAAAGCTTTGCATAGCGACCCAGAGCTGACGTTACCCATTGCCGAAAGCGGCCGGTCAACGTTCGAGGATAAGAGCCACGAAGAACCGTCTTCCTGCGAGCCTTGTGTGTCTGAGCATGAGCCAACCACTAGGTGGCGGCCCAGGCCGCGCGCAACTCGTTTCGGTAACCATCACAAAGGTGCAGCCCTGCCATTTGAATTCAGCCCTTGGAGTAGCTGCCCTCGTGTTTCGGCAGGGCGTCAGATACATGAACCCACGGTAACTTGCTCGATGTCCAAGTGTGATGCTCGGGAGGAACCAGGTCCGGCACGTCGAGACTGCATGTCGTAATGTCAATCTCGTCGGGGAAATCGTCGTGTTGATAGGTCAATTGCGTGCCACAGTCCGGGCAGAAAGTTCGCAAAACCGCTTTACTGCTTGCGAAGCTCCTTGGTTCGCCATGGACGAACCGAAACTCGGATCGCTTGATGCTAAACCAGGCGACGAACGGGGCCGCAGATGCGCGGCGACAGTCTGCGCAGTGACAAACTGTTGAGTTGAAGGGTGTATCCAACACTTCATAACGGACTTCTCCGCAAAAACAGCGACCTTTGAGCATTGCTCCCTCCGTGGCGTGACAGTCGCCCGCAGCGCAACGATCGTATGCGCCCGGCAATTGTAGAGGTCCGGGCTGAAGATCTCGCAGGGTCGATAGCGCAGGTGGCGCTCGAACTAGGGGATAGCACCTCGGTCGGCTGTTTCCTTTCCGAGTGTAACGGCGACTGACCGCTTTCGGCTACCAGTTCGAATGGCCGTTCCTGGCCGGCTAGCGCCCCATGACCGAGCGCGGCGATCGCCGCGGGCGCGGCCTCTAGCGCAAGGGCATAGGGCCACCCCGGCTCTGTCGACTAGCTAGGCGCTAGTGTCGTGAGTTAGAAGTTCGTTGAATCAATTCCCTGTTCTTTCCGGAATGACAAAGTGCTGATTAAAAAGTCGCTCGGACTCGCGCAGTCCTTCTTCCGTAAAGATCACTGACTTCGTCTTGTTGACAGGGTCTTCGATGAAGCCTCGTTCATGGAGTCGGTTCAGCACGTCCCAGTCGAAGCCCTTCCATGCACGGTATCGGTCATGCAGGGTCAGGTAGAGAAGCGCCAGGGAAACTTCGTCAATTGCGTCGGTATCGATATTCATGATGCTCCTGCCGCAGCCTTGCGGACACGCACACAAAACCGTTCGAGACTGGCCAGGATTTCATCGGCCGACTTGCTCCAGACAAACGGTTTGGGGTTCGCGTTATGGACATCCAGGTAATGACGGATCGCGTCTTCGAGTTGACGTGTCGACCGATGCGTACCGCGTCGAAGGTATTTTTCAGTGAGCGCGGCAAACCATCGTTCGACCTGGTTAAGCCACGACGCCGAGGTGGGTGTGAAGTGAACGTGGAAGCGAGGATGACGAACGAACCAGGCTTTGATCGAGGGCGTTTTGTGCGTGCCATAGTTGTCCATTACCAGATGCACGTCCAGGTAAGACGGCACGCTGGCTTCGATGGTGCGCAGAAAGCGCACAAATTCGCTGCTGCGATGGCGCCGATGTACATCGCCGATTACTTCACCAGTAGCGATATCCAGCGCCGCGAACAGGGTGGTCGTACCGTGCCGCATGTAATCGTGGGTACGTCGCTCAGAGATGCCGGGTGCCAACGGCAACATGGGTTGCGTGCGATCGAGCGCCTGAATCTGGCTCTTCTCGTCCACGCACAGCACCATGGCCTTGAGCGGCGGGTCCAGGTAAAGTCCGACGATATCTCGCACCTTGTCGACGAACATCGGATCGCTGGAGAGCTTGAACGTTTCATGCCGATGCGGTTGCAAGCCAAAAGCACGCCAGATTCGTGTGACCGCCGTCTGCGACAATTTCACTTCGCGAGCCATCGTGCGCGTGCTCCAGTGAGTCGCTCCGACAGGCACGGACTCGAGCGTCTTCGCGATGACTGCATCGACGCGCGCGTCATCAATCGTCCTCGGTGCCCCAGGCCGTGCCGCATCGAGCAGGCCGTCTACACGATGAATCACGAACCGCGCCCGCCACTTCGAAACCGTTTGCTGAGTGACCCGCTGTTTCGCCGCAACTGTCTTGTTGTCCATGCCATCGGCACAGGCCAACACGATGCGCGCCCGCAATGCCAGGGCCTGCGCGGTCTTGCGTCGCATCGTCAGCGCTTGCAGGTCTTCGCGCTCCGAATCGCTCAGCACGAGCTCCCCTTTGGGCCGTCCACTCATCGTTGCCTCCGCGTATCAAGTGCTACACAAAACACTTTAGTACGTGATTGGCATCATTCAATGAATTTTTAACTCAGAACACTAGGTCTACGGCTGCTCACAGGGGTACAACAGCCGCTCGCTGCACCGGATGCTAACTTACCGCCAACCGCTGTGGGCCCGCACACCGGGCCTGGCCCATGGTGTCTGTGGAGAATCCTTAGAAGATCGCATGGAGCTCATGCTGACAGCCAACCATCAGGGTGAGCCCGCGGCGAGCGCTAGGGCTCGACACGGCTTGCCGCTATTGCACTCGCTACCTGACTCCCACGCGGGCTTTTCAAACCGTGGAATTCCTAGGCCGCCCACAAAGTGTGCGACAACGGACGGCAGCAAAAAGGGAGTCCTTAAGGCTGCGCCAGCGTTGCGACGTGCATCGTAAAGGGCATTTCGGTATTCGTACTATGTCACGTCGGGACCGCGTGCTCCGGGCGGTTGCCGACGGAGCCCAGCAGCCCCAGCGCGTCGATGGTGCCAAGAAATTGCTCATATTCGCCGACAGCTGGCTGCTCAGCGATGCTGCATGCAAAGGTCAGAACCCTGAGACGGCTCAGCTTTTCCTCCTCCAGGTCCGCGATAGCGTTCTCGATGACGAGCGCTCCTTTACTGTGTCCAACCAGCGTCCTGATGTGGTCGGTGTGTTTCAGAACGGAGTGAAGTACGTCAGAAGAGCCGCTGCCATGCTGGAACACTGGAGCCTCGGTTGGGGCCGTTTTCGCTCCCGGCACGGTCGCGACCAGACTCCTTCCTACAGATGCGGCTCCCGGCAACAACACCGCCAGTGTGTTCTGAAGAGGCTGCTTCATCCAGTACGTAAAAATTCCGAACGCGAGGAAACCACCCAGTGCCTGCTGGACGACGTCAGCTAATCCGTAGCCGGGAACAATGCCTGCCACGGGCTTTCCCATTGCGCGGGAAACATTCCACGCCAAGGCCGCCGATCCGAGGGCGGAGCTTCCCACGCCACTTACCGAGATTGAGTCAATACGGCTCACGCCGTCTTTGGCGCGGAGGAACTCGGAGACATCGAAGAAGCACTGGATGTGAGGAGTCGTGCTGGCGTCAACGATAACAATGGCACCCTCTGGGTTTGCTAACGCGCTCAGGTCGACCTCTTGAAGCGCTCGAGCAAACTGCGCGCAGAAGTCACAGGGGCCGTGGATGGTCACGTCCAAACCGTCGAGTTTCATCGCGCGATGAAAAGCAGTGACGTCATAGAAGACCATATCAATGAGCGTATTGGCGAACCGAAGCGAGCTGATGAGCGGCTTGATCTGCGCGCGCTGCACCTCGAAATCGGACAGTTTGAAGGGCTCGTATACAGTAGCCATGGGGATGCTCACAGAATGCGCGACCATACGCCTTTCTGCCGTCACGTATCACACTCCCAATGATCCGCAGGGCTGGGACAACCTGCGCTGGTACGTGAAGCGTTCCTTCGGCTAGGGAGCAGGCCGACTCGCACAAAGGTAGTTAACCCTGAAACATTGCGGCGGCCAATCTACGTGCTAGGGCCGCCATGCATTTCGCGATCGCTCCACTGGCATCCGGCAGGTTCCAGAGTAAGCCCAGCAATCCAATGACAGGCTCGTGGTCGGGCGACCGGCAGCATCTGGCCGAACCCAGCCCGATGCGGACCTCTCGATCTACCGCCGCTCGATGCCGATATGCGACCGGCGTAAAGCGCCACCCATTGCAGACGCTCACAGGGTCGCGGACGTCAATGACGAAATGCTTACAGTCTGCACCGTTGACGATGCGTCACGAAAGTGCTTGCTGCTTGCCGCCGCGTTGCCGCTCACGCGTCCGATGGCTTCGCAACAGATGCCAACCTACTGGATCATCTTGTCCGCCCGTTTGATCAACTCTGCTGGGATTGTGGCGCCGATATCCCGAGCTGTCTTCAGGTTCAGAATCAGTTCGTAGCGCGTGACCGTCTCCACGGGCAGCTCGCCAGGCTTCGCCCCCTTCAGGATCTTGTCCACGTACATCGCCTCTCGCCGAAGTGCATCGCCAACACTTGTGCCATAGGCGATGAGCGCTCCCGAGCCGCCTAGACTCTGCGGAAACATGGTGGGAAGCCGGTCCTTCGCCGCCAACTCGGCGATCTCCTTCGAATGCGCCACCACCACCGGCTCCTGCAACATCAGCACGGCGTCGGCATGCGCCTGCCGGATAGCGGCGAAGACTCCCTCGAGATCGGGATTCGGTTCTGCAATGAGGAGTCGTTGAGGCTGGAGGCCCAGTGCTCGGGCCTGCTCCTCGTGTGCCGTTAACCACGGCTCAGAAAGACCGTGGTCGGCCAGGATAGCGACACGCCTGAGACTCGGGACAACTTCCTTGAGGAGCTCGAGCTGCTTCCTGGGTTGCTGTGGATCAAAGCTCGTCACGCCAGTGATGTTTTCGCCTGGCCGCTGCATACTTTTGACCACATCGTCACCTACCGGATCGACCACTATCGCGAACACGGTCGGGATCGTGGTGGTCGCTTTGCGGGCAGCGCGAGCCGTCACGGCGCCCAGCAGAGGCGATGACGTTCACCTTGAGGCTGACCAGGTCGGCAGCGAGTGCCGGCAGTCGGTCATACTGGCCTTCCGCGAAGCGCGGCTCGATGATGATGTTCTTGCCATCGATGTACCCCAGGTCGGCAAGGCCTTGTCGGAATTCGCCAAGGGCGATCGAGGAGGGGCCCAGGGGCGAGAGAAAGCCCACTCGCGGCAGCTTTGGTGCCTGTTGCTGTGCCTCAGCGGGCACAAACACGGCACACAGGACAAGGACAATGGCAGTGAACAGCGTCTTCATAAGACACCTCCCCAAACCGATTAACGTTCAAACGATGAGTGACAAATCTATGGATAGCCGACGACTGGATTCGAAGCAAGCCATTCGAGCTGGAACGCAATTGAAAAATGAGGGCCTCTCGCCGGCAATGTGGATAAGGGCCGGCAAACGGTAAGTTCTCTGCTTCATTCGCGGCCCGCACTTGTCGGGCATCAGGCGTTTAGGGTTGTTCGATGCCTGCCAGCAATGCGCGGTGGCGCACTCACATTCCTGCGAACGATGGCAGGCATCGAACAACCGATATGACTTTCCGTGTCAATCGGAATGTGTGGTTTGTAGTGTTCTCATGCGCAAATGAATTCCCTGAGGGCGGCGTAGCAGTAAATCTCGACGGTGGATCATCCTGATATCCGCGGGTTGGTTACCGCATTACATGGACCGTCTCATGAGCCTGCCGCATTCTTAAGCCGCAAGTCGGGTGATATCCGTTGCGGGGTTGTGCCGCGGGTTACTCGAGTAGCCGGGCTACGCCGCCTTCAGGAAACTCGTGGATCTATGGGGTGAGCGACGTGGTGCTTCGTAATCAGGTTGCCTCTCTGCGATAAGGCAACGCGAGCGACATCGCCAGGCGCCCGATGTCCCAGATGAAACCTGACAGTTCACGGGCGACGGCCACGACCGTCGTATTGGCATTCTTGCCACGCGCGGCCAGCCTCCGGTATCGGCGACATAGTCGAACCTGCGCGTCCCAGGCGCGATCGATGATGGCCTTGGGAATGCCTTCATGCCGACACTGAATGTCGGCGCTTACACGTGCCGGATGCCGATAGCTCCAGGCCGCCTCCACGAGCAACTTTCTGGCGTAGCTATTGCCGGTCTTGGTGATGCTTGCCTGCCGTCGCTTGTCACCCGATGAGTGTTCTGACGGGACGACGCCGAGCCATGCCATCAATTGACGCGGATGCTCAAAGCGTGACAGATCGCCGAGTTCGGCAAGCATTCCAACGGCCGTGGTGAACTGCACACCGCGCATGGCCTGCAGACCCAGGACGGCCGGATAGAACCGCCAGTTTGTCACTGCCTCACGCAAGGCGGCTTCAACACGCTGGCATTGCGCGAGCCGATCTTCGATCGTACGCCGAAGTTCCTCGAACGCGAATTGTTGCCATTCGCTACCGAACGCATACTGGCTCACCCAGCGTCGGTGAGCTGGTCCCCAGTCGGCATGACCGGCATAGCGTACATCGTGCGCGAGCAGGAACGACTTGAGCCGCTGCCGCGCCTGCCTCAAATCGTCTTTGGCCGTCATCCATGCGCGGGCGAGGTCGCGAAATGCCTCGTCCTCGACGGTCGGCACGTACACAGCTGACAGGTCACCGGCCCGTAGGGACCGCACAAGCTTGACCGCATCGCGCCGATCCGTCTTGACGCGCTCGCCGGGCTTTCTGGGAATCAATGACGGCGCGCACACCATGCAGTCGAATCCTTTCTGGACCAGTTTCCGGTAAAGGCCGTAGCCACATGGTCCTGCCTCGTAAACAACGCGTACGTGTCGCGCTTTCGATTGAAGACGCTTGCACAGGCGATCGATATCCGTCTTCGTCGTACCGGTCTTGCCGAGCAGTTCGACCTCGCCCGTGCCGAACGCATAGGCGACAGTGATCGAATCCTTGTGAACGTCGAGTCCTACGTACAGCCTGCTATCGTGTTCCATGCTGGCCTCCGTGCGGGAAATCGCCGGGTGTGGCACCGTCCACACCGTGCGGCTCTGGCAGCGATGCTAACCCGCGTTTGATTCCTCACGGCGGGCCAGCCTCTACCTCACGGAAAGTCATAGTGTCTTAAACGACCTCTGCTCAGACTGCCTCAGTTCACATCATGCCGCCGGCGGCGCTCCCTGTGACGTCAGTGCCGGATGAAGGTGTGGACGTCGTTGTGAGTGGAACTGATCGGCCACGTCCTGATAGATCGCCTGCGCGTTGCGCCTCAGGCGGACCTGCTGCTCGATCCATTCGCGATGCAGTTCGCTTGCCGAGCGCGAGAAATTGAACGCTGTGGTCTTGCCGGAATCGTCGCTAGCCGGTGGTCGCGGCGGTGGAGGAGTTTGCGTGACGACCGTTTCGGAGCCGATGGTCACCATGGAGGAGTTTGCCGAAGCGGACTTCTCGGACTCGAAGATCGCCTGATAGCGACGGATCGTCTTGCGGTCGATGCCCGTGAGCCGCTGGATCTGGCGCTGGCTCTTGTTACGCTCGAGTAATGTGAATACGGTGCTTTGCAGGTGCGGCTTCAAGACGTTCACTCCCTGAACTCCTTCTTGTTCGAAGGAGACGAAGATAGACGTCCTGCAACACTTCTCCCGTCAGCTCAATCGACGGTCGTCAGGTGGGGGAATTTGAAGTGACCATACCCGGCGGAATTTGACCGTCCGCGGGGATGAGTTCGCAAAATGCCTCTTGAAATTCAACGAAAGTCGAGGCTGCGTCTCCTCGTATCTCAGTGGTTTTGGTCTCATCTGACGGAGTTGGATTTCCTGAAAGACCGGCTGTCAAAAGCGGAATAGTCCGCACATCTCAACTTCAGCAGCGAAGACTTCTTTCGAATGAGTGAGGAGCGCACCGAAGAAGAGCCCCGCTATCCGAACCGTGGTGTGCTTCGCTTCGACCGTTTGCGCGAAGACGGTGAAATTCTGCACCCGTATTCGATCCGACGCGACGAGAGCGTCGAATGGTTCATCAGGGTGTTGCTGCTATTCCCGCGTACATATCCCGAAATCCGTGAACGTGGATCCATTGCTCTTCCCCGCGCGACTGAAGCGAATACTACGTTGTGACGCTGCATGTATTTTTACGCTCGAGATTCGTGCCGAATTGCACGCGCGCAATGAACTATGCTTTTTGAGTGATGGTCAGCGTCGAGTTCCGATTCCCTCGGCAAGTGACGCACGAAACAAGGGGCTGGCTCATGAGCGCAACGTCCAGCTGTCGCACACACTACAGGCAGGTTGCAGATCTTCCGTGCCCGAAGGGCCTACCCTTTCTCGGCAACCTGCATCAGTTGTCACCCACGAAGCTCCACCTCGTCCTGGAACATTGGGCGGAAGAGCTCGGGTCGCCTTTCAGATTCCAGATCTGCCGAATGCCTGTGACGGTCTGGACAGACCCGGAGTTGTGCCAGACCATCATGCGCGAACGTCCTCACCGATATCGCCGGTATGCGTCAATGGAGTCGGTGCTGGCGGAAATTGGCTGTAATGGGCTTTTTTCCGCTGAGGGTGCCGCGTGGGAACCTCAACGCAGACTCATCATGCAGGCGCTGTCGATCCCGCATGTCAAGGCTTTTTATCCGAGCCTGAAAGCCATCACTGAGCGGCTTTACCTCCGGTGGCAACGCGCAGCGGCGCAAGGGACTATCGTCGAGATGACGGAAGATCTTAAGCGCTACACCGTGGATGTCACGAGCTCCCTTGCTTTCGGTGAGGACCCCAGGACGCTTGAAATGAATCGCGGCGTAATTCAAGAGCACCTCGCTCTGATATTCCCAATGTTGATGAACCGCATCAACGCGCCATTCCCATATTGGCGATATGTGAGGCTGCCTCGAGACCGCAGACTCGATAGCGCACTGCTCGAAGTACACCGGTACGTCCGCGATATGATGCGGCGCGCACGCGAACGAATGCGGGATGATCCTTCAGACTCGCCACGCCATTTGCTCGAAGCGATGCTGGCCTTGCGCGATGCGCCCGGTTCTGGCGTAACCGACGATCAGGTCGCGGCAAATGTTCTCACGCTGCTGCTTGCAGGCGAAGACACGACCGCCAACTCTGTCGCATGGACGCTTCTATACATTGCGGCCGATCCCGATTTGCAGCAGCGCCTCTTCGAAACCGCGCGCGGCGTACTTGGCTCGGCACGCGTTTGCCCGGAATACAGCTCGTTGAAGGAGCTGGATTTGTTTGAGGCGGTTTGCACTGAAACCGGCAGGCTACGTCCTGTCGCTGCTGTGAACTCGTTTGAGCCGCTGGAGGACGTCTGCCTCTCCGATATCATGCTGCCGGCAGGCACCAAGATGTTTTTCTTGAATCGACCCGCCACGCTCGACGAACGTAATTTTTCGCATCCTGAGCAGTTCGACCCCGATCGCTGGCTGCACGAACCGGGTCACCGGCGTGAGACGCATGAGCCCCGCGCCTACCTGCAATTCGGAGCTGGCCCACGAGTGTGTCCGGGGCGGCACCTGGCCTCCGTGGAAATGCGACTGGTGCTGTCAATGCTGATTGCAAACTTCTCCGTCCGGATGGCTGTCGATCCAGACACGATAAAGGAGGTCACTGCCTTTACCATGGTACCGAGTGCTATGCCGGTGCATCTCTCGACACGTCAGCAGTCCGGAAATCGAGTGCTTTCGGGCGTCGCTTAGCTATGAACCACGTCCGACAAACGTTGTTACCTCTCTTCGTACCCGCATTGGCGCCACCTATACTGAACGGAATCCAACGCCCTGCGGGCGTCAGTGTTCGCGCGGTGATCAGGAGGGCAAGGTGAACAACAACACCGTCAACGGCCGCGAGGTGCTTGAAGCCGTCTCATGAACGGCGATACCTGAACGTCAGTAGAGGCCGATGACGAGTCCATAGACGAAGGCCCGGTATGTCCCTTCCAATCTGATACCTGTCGTTGGAACCGGGACGAACCGACCGTCAGCAATGGGTCGGGAGTGTGAGTTCGCTGATGCAGGAAGCTGCCGTCGGGTTGTTCGATGCCGCCACCGTCAGCAATCCGCCACATTGCTGACGCACAACGCGGCCCGTCCCAATGTCGGCTTTGGCCGATTATGCCAAGTCGTTGATTATGGAAAGTAGCTGGCCGGCGCCCCCCAGAGAGCCGATGGGCAGCGGCCAGTTCGAATTCCAGCCTTCATAATTACAGTGCCTTCAGGAAGTTGATCAGCGAGTCCGGTGCCCGATAGCGCTGAATTCCGGTCTGCGGTTCGTGAAGCCTGGCCAGAGCACGTTCCTTCATGTTGAGATCGGCTTCGACATAGTGGTGCGTCGTGATGGGGCTCTCATGTCCGAGCCATAGTGCAATGACGCTGATGTCGACACCTGCCTGAAGTAAATGCATGGCGGTGGCGTGACGGACGGTATGAGGCGATACATGTCGCTTTGCAAGGCTGGGGCAGGTTCCGGCTGCGTTCCCGGTAGCCAGTGTTAGCCTCAATGCAACATTGGCTCTCGTCATTGCATGGCCATTCCGGTTCGGAAACAGCGGCGATGTGGGTTGGAATTCAGGATTTACCTTCAGCCATGCCCGTATCGTCTTCGCAGTTGACCGCCACAACGGGACGCTGCGCTGCTTTCGTCCTTTGCCACGCAAATGGACGCAGGCAGAACCCTCGTCCAGGACCACGTCGCCAACTTTTACCCCGATGATCTCCGAGACACGCGCTCCGGTGTTGTACATCAGCAGGAACAGCGCATGATCGCGTTGGCTTAGCCAGGAATCATCCGGCTTACCGATCACAGCCAGCATCTCTTCGCGCGACAGATAGCTAAGCGTTGGGCGCTCGAAGCGCTTGACTGGAACGCCCAAGGCGCATTCGATCACGTGCAATGACGCTACATCGCGATGCGCTGCGAACTTCAGGAACGAGCGAAGCGCCGCAAGTCGCGCATTGCGACTGCGCACGCAATTGTGCCGCTGGCGTTCCAGATGATCGAGGAAGCCCATGATCAGTTCCGGCGTCATATCCGCCAGTGTCATCGTGGCTGGCGACTTGACCAGGCGCGCCTCGGCGAACTCAAGGAAGAGGACGAAGCTGTCGCGATAGGCGGCTATGGTATGTGCACTAAGCGCTCGCTGCTGGGTGAGGTATTCGGCGAACCACGCTTGCACGAGCGCTGCAAACGAAGGCGGTGCCTTGGATCGCCTATTCATTGCCGTCTCCCGCGACATCGGCGAAACGCTCGAACCTGGCGCCGGCGACGGCCATCAGTTCCGGAACTGCCGTCAGATACCAGTACGTGTAGAAGATTTCCGCATGGCCCAGATAGGTTGATAGCGCCAGCATCATCTGCTCGATGTCGGTGCCCTCGGCATGCCAGAGCATCATGCGACGCACCGCAAAGGTATGTCGCAGATCATGAAGCCGGGGCGCTGCGTGGGCACCACGATTCACCCAGCCGAGGCTGTCACGCAGCGCGTTGAAGACACGTTGAGCCTGTCGTTCACCAAGAGGTTGTCCCAACCGCTGACCACGGCTGCTGACCAGGAACGACATGCTGGGGTTCGTGGCAACCTGCCGTTCGCGCTGCCGCCGGTACCGCGCTAACGCGGCAACCGTGCTCGTATGAATGGGCAACTGTCGTGACTTGGCGAACTTGGTCTGCCGCACAGTCAGCATCCCGCGCTTCAGATCGACATCGGCATCGCGTAGGTGGATGGCCTCCGAGATTCGCAACCCTGTTGAGGCCATCAGGCCAAACAGGGTCTCATACGTCGCTGGGCGCAGACTCCCCTTTGGCCCGAGCCGACGGGCCGCAGCCAGCAATGCAATGACTTCCTCTTCATGGAAGATGTGCGGGGCGACGCGTGCCCGCTCAGGGCCGAAGACCGGTTCCTCCGGAATCTCAGTGTCAGGCTCGAACTGCCTCAGGTAGCGGGCGAAGTGGCGAACAATCGCTAAACGTGCAGCCCAGGTAGCAGGGGTGTCATGGTGCCATTTATCCTGTCGCGCCCAATCCGCCATGAGCTCTGTCGTCAGCGCTCCACGATGATTCAGGCTCGCGACATAACGGGCGAAGCTGGCTAATAGCGTGCTCCGCGAGCGCAACTCGAAACCCAAACGGTGCCGTTCGGCAAGGTAGTTGTCGATCCTCTTCTGCAAGCTGACCCGTGCGCTCATGATTGGCTCCCGGGCCACGGCAGGGCAACAGCCGCCAGCTTCGGCGTGTCGAGCTTGGCGTAGATCAGGGTGGTATTGAGCGAACGGTGGCGCAGCAGGTCGGCTACTTCCTTGAGCGAACTGCCGTTCTCAACCAGGCGGCATGCCAGGGTATGTCGAAGCGCGTGAGCACTGTGGTGTGGCAAGCCGATGCGACAGCAGGCCCGTTTGATCATCTTCTGGATCGCCCTGGGCGTAATCGGCTGGTCTCGCTGCGCCACCTGCCGGACGAAGATCGCCGGATGGCCGCTCATCGGACGCTCATGTTGCAGATAGTCAGCGAGTGCCTGCCCGGTTTCCATCGGCAGCGGTAGTACGTCCTGCCGCAGCGACTTTGTGCCCCTCAACGTCGCTGTGCCTGCGCGCCAGTCGATGTCGCTGATCATGAGTTGCGCGATTTCGGCAGAACGCAGCCCCATGTCCAGCGCCAGACGGACAATCGCATAGCCACGCTTCGGCCAGCGGCGAGCGCCTGCAACCGCGCCCAGGAGGTACTCAACTTCCTCTGGCGCGAGCGCGCGTGGCAGCGATGCGAGCTTCCAATGGACGGGATTCAGGATGACGGCGCTGAGCTTGCAGACCTGGTCGCCGCACGTCGCCCGGTAACGCAAATAACTGCGTAAGGTACAAGCCAGTTGAGAAGCATAGGAGGCTGAGCCTCCGGCCCCTGACTGTGACGAAAGGAACCGACGAATATCGTCAGGGCGCAGCTTTCTCGGATCGACTGCGCGCCGCTCGAAATTCTGTCGCAAGAACAAACCGACTATGCAGAGTTGATTACTCCGTGTTGTGGCTGCCAGTCCCCGCGCATCGTGCAGATACGCATCGTAGCGGCGCAATTCGTCAGTAATGTGAGCCGGAAGTGGTCTACAAGACCGGGCCCTGGCTTCGTGCAAACTGGTTGGCTTCATAACGGTCCCCTGAAGTGGAACCGTTACTCCAGATCAACGCTGAAATTATGTCGAGTTCCCGGCTGAACCGCCTGCTGCCGGCCCCTTGTTTGCCGGGCCTCGTCGGCAATCGGCTCGGCTACTTTCCATAATCAACGACTTTGCATAATCGGCCTTATGCGAAGCTTTCCATAAGGCCGAATTGTGTGCGTAGCTCGTCCGTCAGGTTTTGGAACAATGCAGCCAAATCCAACGGGGGTTCCTCGGAGCACTGCAGGGCAACTCGTGGCCGACTGTACGCGTTAAACCTCGTTCACCGTATGCCGCCGTTCGCAACGTTGGGGTTGAACTTGGAAAATCGGACAACGCCAGCAGCTACTCTTGATCAATCGTGCGTCGCGTGCGTCTATTTCCGCTCCATGGAGAGGCTGACGCATCGGATGCCGGCATTGCCCCTCGTCTATAATTCCCGAGTCGGAACCTTAATGATCGCACGGAGCCCTATTTTATGAGTCAACCCCGCGGACGATATGCGGGACCTCGGGACAGCGGCCAACGCCAACCTCGCCACGCGAAAAAATCTCCGCCCAACCGGCAGGGACAACCGTACGTGAAGGCACCTCCTCGAGACTCCGCCCAGACTGCGTCGATTTTCAAAACACGATCGTTTCAGTTTCTCGTCGATGCGGTGGGTGCAGAGAATATCGCGTTAGGACTCGAATCGAACATGACGAGGGTGGCTGAACTGATGAAGGGCGAAGGATTCACGCCCGAGACCGCTTTTCATATGGAAACTACGCTTGGGCTGCCGCATGGTTTTTTTGACCAGCCCCATCCTGTCCTCGCGCCCGAAACCATCGCCCGCCTCAAGTCACCGCTCGACTTTGTCAAAACAGACAGCGAGCCAGAGGTTGAGTCTGAAACGCTCATACCGGCTTCCGCCGCGAACGGCGGCCATCAACCATTTCTTGAAGATAACCTGTCCGAGGAAACGGAAATGCCAAAGAAAGCAACGGGCGGGTCGTCGGGGGCCGCCAAAAAGAGTCGAAGCCAGTTGGCCAGACAAACTGACGCTCATACGCCACGAAAAAAAGCTTCACCTTCGAAATCCAGGACCTCTTCCGAAACGACCCGGCAGCAACCGCTGGCGTTAGACGACAGCGCCACGGTCGAAAACGTTCGGCGGCAGAACCTTCACGTCCTCACGAGTCGTAACGGGTCCAAGGCAAGACTCGGTGTAGTCATGGAGATGACCGGTTCCAACATGGCCCATCGACTGTATGGCAAGAAACGCATGGACGATGTCGAAGCAAGCCGTTTCACGGAGCGACTTGGTTTGCCAACTGGCTGGCTGGACACGCCGCGCTCTGAAGCTGAGATTCCCGAGTCGGTGTCGCGTTTGCTGACCCCTGCTTCGCGCGGTCGTGCCGTGGAACAACACGAGCCGATCTCGGCCGCAACGAAGGATGATGCATCTGGCAAGTCCGCAACTGCGAAGGCGCACACGCGGCGCACGCGGGCGGGCGTCCCGATCGAGCCGGAAAGCTCCTCACCTGCTCCAGCGGATGTCGCACGAGAGAAAGAGGCGATCGTCGTCAACCAACAAGATCACTTAAGCGGTGCCCCCGCCGAGGGCCCCGGTCGCTCTTCTGAAGGAAGTGATGGCAAGCTGCTGGCGTTCACGTCGGCAACCGTTGAGACGCATCCGCTGACCGCACTACCGCAACAGAAGCTCGCGTCGCTCCCCGCCTCCGTCACCAGCCTGGACAATCTCTACGGTATCGCGCCAATCGCGGAAGCATTGATCAAGACTCTGGCAGGCAAGGCACGCACGGGTCGACTGGACGAAATGAAGGCTCTGGAACTTTTGCAGCAGGCAGTCCTGTTGTAAGTCGGCCAGTGTCTACCTCCTCGACTGGGGCAAGGATCCGCCATTCTTCACGGGCAATCGCTATTGCTCGACTAAGCAGCACCAGAAAGGCTACAAGCAGGTATAGGCGATTGCGAAGCATTTGGGTGAAAGGCTCGCGGCACCACCCCCCAGCTCGCCCCCGTTGCCCAAACTCACCGCGACGATTTGCGACGCATCAAGGGTGTCAGCCTCGAAAGCGGTCGGATTTCAAATCTAACCCTTGCAGCGCTCGCTGCTCTCGGCTTGAAAGTCGTCATCCTAAAGCAAGACGGTGCTGATGCCACGCTTACCGGCTATCGATTAGATGTGTGATTCACAGAGATCGTTTCAACTAAAATGAAGCGATGGACCGAGAGATTTCGTCGACTCGATTGCGTTGGATGCTGATGTATAGCGAGACCTGCAACGCAGGTCTCGTCTGTGCGCGGCGTGGCATCTCGAGGCCGACATTTCGCCGAGTGCTTCTACGACTAGGCAGCGAAACCCGCGGCGTGCCGAACGGATGATCGTCGCAGTTCGTTGACGTCCGCCGGGTGGCAAACTGCGCTCCTGTTTGCAGGACGGTTTGCGGCGAAGCGGTGGAAGTGGTTACGCGGACTGACGGTTAGTTGCGACTTCGAGCGCCGACGCGAGTTGACAAATTTATTCACGCAACTGAGACAGATTTAATACGTTCTACGTGATCGGATCAATTCATCGGATCTAGTTGTTGCATCGTTTGATCTCCACTCAACGGATCTGGCGCCGCTAAGTGGAGGTGCGAAGCCAAGGGACACGTCAAACTGCCGATACGCTGTCCGCCCGTCGCATGTCAAGACGTTAACTCCGACTGCAAAAACCGAACTTACGCACCCGGGGTCCGTCGTTCCAGCTCTTCCCTGGTCCGTTCAAGCTCTCTCGCAATCGTCGCCTCATCGGGCAAGACCGTTTGATACTCCGCCGCAAGGATCTTGTTTGGCAGGTTGTCGAGCGCGTAGTGCGCCTCAGCGGAGCCCTTTTCTGCGCACAGAATGAGGCCAACCGGTGGATTCTCGCCGGGCTTCATCGAGTGTTCGCGCGCATAGTTCAGATAGAGGTGCATCTGCCCGGCGTCCGCGTAGCTGAAGCGGCCGACCTTCAGATCGATGATCACGAGACACTTCAACCGCCGGTGGAAAAACAGCAGATCGACGCGGAACCATGTATCGTCGATCCGCAAGCGACGCTGACGGCCGAGAAACGCAAAGTCGTCGCCGAGTTCCAGCAGAAAATCCGCGAGATGCTGAATCAGGGCAGCCTCAAGATCCGACTCCGAGTACTCGTCCCGCAGATCGAGGAACTCGAGGACAAACGGATCGCGGATCGCCTGCTCGGGTGTCACCGCATCACCCGGCTGCGCATCGCCGGCCTTGCTGAGAAGTACCGCCTTGTTGCGGGAGAGAGCCAGTCGTTCATAAAGCTGACTACCGATCTGACGGTCGAGCTGGCGCACCGACCACCCTTGTCGTAACGCTTCCGTCTCGTAAAAGGTTCGGGCGCCCGCCGTCTTCACGGAGAGCAGCCGCACATAGGCAGACCACGGTAGTGTGAAGCGGCTGGCCAGAGACAGGTAGTCGGGCGTCGTTGCGCCCGTTGCGAGGGCTCCGTGAGCCGAAGGGGATTTTACAGACGGTGTCTGGACGGTTCCTGTAGCCGCCGATTTTCCAGACAGTGTCTGGAAAATCTCTTCCTCAGGCCAGGCGAGATAGAAGGCGCGCATGCTCGCCAGATTGGCGCGACCGAACCCGCGACCAAAGCGGCGCGTCAGGTCCTCGGCGAGGTGTGCGATCAGCGCCTGCCCATAGCCGGCGCGCGCCTGCCCGCCCTGCTCACTGCCTACGATGCGCCGCCCAATTTCCCAATAGGCCGCAGTCATCACCGCATTGACATTGCGGGCGGCCGCCTTCCGCGCGGACTCGACCACGCCGACCACACCATCATGTAGCCCGGCGTAGTCGCCGGCTGCGATCACGGATTTCGTCATGATGCATTTGCGGAGATGTAGAGCTCCTGTTCGCTTGACAGACAGCCGCCTGCACTGGCAGCGCGGCGCCCTGCCCACAAAGCGTCGAATCCGCCCAACTGTCGAGATCCGCCGTCGGAGCGCAGCCCAATGGGGATCCGCTGCACCGCGTTCACCCGGCCAAACGCGGCGGTCCTGGTACAGCCGGTACCAGCCGCAGCCGCCTTATCCTGTCCATGTTGGTTCATGCCCGCTCCCGTCCAATGCGTGAAACCCGGCACCCTACCCCATCTTGGCGGACGCTGGCAATCTCCGGCACACAGCGTCCCGGTCGACGTCACCTGCACCCTCGGCCTCTTCGACGCCCGGTTCAAAATTCGCTTACGTTTGCGTGTAGGGCGCCCCGTTACATGTGAGGCCTTGGCGTTTGTGTGCCGTTGTCCGCAACTGAAGGGAATGGACGCCCCAACTTTCTAGCGCTTCATTTTTTCCGCCAGGTCTGTGCAGCCGGCATTCCCCTTCACGCCTGCTCCGGCGGCTACGCCGCCTCCGACTCCTCACTACCGGCCAAGATGAATTATATGAATCTATGGTCGCCCCCGATGCGCCAGATTTTCTTGCGTGTTGATTCGACAGGATAGGTTGCAGCTTTATATGCGGCCTCTTACAGCCTCATACGCTGCGGGCCCCGATGAAATCCGCTGACTCGCACCTCATTTGTCGCACGAGCTGGACGCTCGAATTATCTTTCAGGTTCTGCGAGTCACGGTCCGACCTGTCTTGTCATCACGCTCGATTGCCAACGCAACCTTTCGACATCGTTCCTGCAAGCTTTACTTTTTCTGTCAAACCGATCAAGCCGCCCTTGTTGTCAGATGCTTGTTCGTCGGTGCTACTGCGGCCACGTTTGGCGGTCGCCGCTTCTGCAGTTGTTCGGCCCACGTTCCGCCATGCTTCCCATGGAAGAGCACGCTGCGTGCGCCGTGGATCAGCAGCGTGCGCACGTATGTGTCGCCACGCCTACTGATGCCCAGCAACTGAATTTTGCCGCCGGTGCCAATCTGTTTGGGGACCAGGCCAAGCCAGGCGGCGAATTCCCGCCCAGACCTGAACGCTTTCGCGTCGCCCATCGTGGCAACAGTCGCCGTTGCCGTCAGCAGCCCCACGCCAGGGATCGCGGCGATTGCCTTGCACGCCCTGTCTTCTTTCATCCATGTCTGCAGACGCCGTTCGATGTCGGCGATCTGCCTGTCGAGCCGGTCGAGATCGTTCATAGCTCGCGCAGTGAGTCGATCAGCATCGCCGGCAGTCTCTCGGACAACCTCGCCAGCACACCCGGAATCGCCTTGTCCAGCGCAGCGCGGCTCTTCGCCATCACCTCGCCGCATTCCGCGAGCAATCCTCGCAGAGTGTTCATCTGCATGGTGCGAAACTTGACCTTCTGTTGCCGCAACCGGTGAAGCGCCAGTACGGCCTGCTGAGTCTCGGTCTTCAGGGCGACGGGTTTGGTCGGCATCTGCGTGGCCATCCAGATCGCGCGAGCGTCAGCGGGATCGTTCTTGTTGCCGATATTGAATGCCTTGACGAGCTTCGCCGGCATTAGCTTGACCTGATGACCCATCTCCATCAATCGTCGCGCCCAGTGCTGGGAGCCGCCGCAGGCTTCCATGCCGATCAGACATGGTTCGCGATTCGCAATATGCTCGAGGAATGCAGCCCGTTTCAGCTGTCTGTTCACGATCTCAGCCGTGCCGGCGTCCACCCAGTGAAGCTGGAAGACGTTCTTCGCGATATCCACCCCGACCGTCGTATAGTTCATTTGGACGCATTGACTCAGGATATTTGTTACCCGACCGTGGTCGTTGCCTCATGTAATTTGCTACCCGTCAGAATGCTGACGGAAATCGGGCTGCTCGGCACGTTCGACGCCGCGGCTTGCGCCTTTGCAGACTGCCTCGCGGTGCCGCCTACTCTCAAGGTAACGTGCGCGCTTGACGGTTAGTTGCGCAAATTTAGATCGTATTGCGCAGCCGCGAGCGCCGAAAGCATCCCACGTCTACCGCGTCGGGGCGCGCCGCGGAACGTCCGGAAAGCCGTCGGCCAGGAGCCTCATGCAGCGTTACAGATTACGTAATATTCACTACAAACAGACCTCAGTCACACATGACTTCCTGTCCAACCCTCGCCCACTCGCCATTTTTTCTGGCTCTCGTATGGTGCGCCGTGAAACAATTTCCGGGAACTGCAGCGAAGCGCCGACGGACGGGGCTTTCACGCAAGTGAATATTGTTCGACTATGTTTCACGGAGACTGCAAGTAATAATTTCGACGCTAAGGTTTCGAATATCCAGCTACGGCTCAGGTTGGAAGGGGGACGATAACTTAGGTGTACGAAGAAATATCCTGCAACTAGCTCCATACCGGCTATCGATTAGTCACGGACCAAACCCTGAGCTCCAGGCTTTATATATACCGGAAACGCGTCTCCGCATCGGGGGCGCGTCGGTCGAGTTCCGGGGCGCCAGAGCCAACGGCTGCCCAGCTGAGCGCCGAATATGTGTGCCTGGAACGGCGTTCTCAAAGCGGCCGTGGTTTCGCGGTGTTGGACGCCGTCGTGCGATGTCGAGGCACTCCGGCTCGCGCGACGTGTCGACACAGACCGAACGTTACGCATTCAATCAGAGATCGTGGAGGCAGCGCACCACTCGTGGCCCCGCATGAAAGCGGCGTGTTTTCCCCACGTGATTCCGGTTCGCATTTCAGTCACGGCCGCTCCGCCACCAAGCCAGTGTCGGCTCGTGAGACATCTGAGAAGCACATCTTGCAAGGAGACAGACCTTCCCGCGCTTAAGTTGGCGGTTCGTATCTGCGTCGTGGTCCTTGGCGGTTTAGGAGAATTGATAGGGCGGCAACCAACCTAAGGCGCCCTTTTGCTCTTCGACTCAGCTGCCTGATGTGGGCTGTCCGTCTCCCCTAGCACAAGCAACCGGGTGAAAAGGTTTTTTGGCTCGCCGCTTCGAGTTGTGCAGCGCGTCGGATTTCACAGGGGGGATCCAAAATGGTTCGAGGCCGATGGGTCGACGCGTCCGCTCCCTCGAGGTCAGGGCCTCGATGCGCGTCGCGCCTGGGACGCGTAGTGTGTCGGAGGAGACGTCCGTGATTTAGGTCTCTCTGAGAAACGTTTCGCCCTATCGCGTTGCCCACGATTTCTTGTGGTGACGGCGCACAATCACCGCCTACGGGTCAAGTTGTGTACAGGCAAAGTCCAAAGTTTCTCCGACCGAAGAGCTCGCAAATATCCAAGAAGGACGATTGCGCGCTTGATGCCAGACAAACTGTCAGCCCCTGCTTGCAGTCGAGCAGTATCCGGAAATACGAGGAACGCTGTGCCGCGGATCCATTTCCAGCATCGGCTCGTCGACTGACTCGCGTTGCATCTCCAAGGAGGGCAGTGCCTTCTTTTTTGCGCGGTGCGGTGCTCCCTGCGTTGAGCATCACGGTTGCCTGCACTCGGTGACGGGTCAGTCAAAGTATGTAGATCGCGCCTTAGAACGACAGTCACCCACGCTTGACGCGATCAGTGAACCAGTGCGTTCGCGCAGTCCAGCACTAATTGATGCTGTGGTCGACGTATCCGTGTTCAGCGGATGCGAGCGTCCGGATCTGGTTTCGGGAGCTTGAGTTCAAGGCGCCTTATCGTTGGCGACCACGATGGTTTTCGTCATCTCCCGTGGCGAGAGAGCGCCTCTGCAACTGTTCGAGATACCAATCGCCCAACCGATGATCGTTTGGTTCGAACTATCACGATTTGCATCTCTCCCCTTCAGCACGTTCGCAGCGCAGGGCTGGTTGTAAGCCGGGACTCGAGGAGCGTCCGCCTCTGGTGGTTGAAAATCAGGCAGACGCGTCCGCTTGGAGTGTCCCAACTTGGGACACGGACTCAAGGATTAAAGCGTGACACCATCGGAAAGCGCGTCCTCATTTGGCCCGTGGATTCTGCTCTTGCACTGAGACGCAAGTCTATCGATCTGCAACAGGTTTCGATCAACCCGTACGAATTTACGTCCTCACATGATGACATAACCGTGCCGGCTTCGCGCCCCACGGGAATCGTGTCCCAACTTGGGACACGACCGAGTCCGCAATAGCATGGCGATCAAAATAAAAAAGGTGCCTCGTGGGCACCTTTACCGTTCGCCTCAATCGGCGCTACCGCTGCTAGCGGAAAATAGTTCTGATATGAGCCTACGTATCTGCTTCTCTTTCTCTGACGTGAGCATGCCTGCTCTGATTTTCACCGTGAGGCCTACAGCATCTTTCGTTATTGACCCTGCCTGACTTTTCCCGGCAAAGATCTTCTCGATACTACGATCACTGACGCTGCGCGCTCCGTCGTCGCCGCTCTGGATAGCCTGCTTGATCACCCTAGCGAGCTTCAATTGATCGAGGTCCCCTGCGACCACCCTTGCCCACATCTCTCTAGCGACATCGACCGCCCTCGGGTTCTTGTCGCGCAGAATTGACACCAAGCCCTCCGCTGCGGTCGCGCCCAATAGCCTAGGCTGTATATCCAGATCTTTGATCACAAAGTCCGGAAGGTCAGCAAACGCCAGAAAACGATACAGCTCTGAACGAGAGAAACCCAATGCCTCTGCCATACGCTTTCTGTTGGGAAATTCTTTCTCGGTGCTGCGGATAGAGCGAGCGATCTCGTAATCCGACAAGTCGTCGCGCACGATGTTTTCCACCAAGGCCAACATCGCCATCTCCTCATCAGAAAGGTCGATGATCACGGCCTTGATCGTCTCCTTATCGATCATCTTGTGAGCTCGCCAACGTCTTTCGCCCGCAACGATCTGGTGACCGTGCGCAGCGCGGCGAACGATGATCGGTTGGACCAACCCCGCTTCGCGAATTGATTCCGCAAGTTGTGTCAACTTCGCTTCGTTGAAGACTTTCCGCGGCTGCCACGGGTTTGGAACGATCTCCGAAACGTTCACGTCCGACGCAGTACCTGCTTTCTCAAGTTCGACGATTCGCTGTTGTGCCTGGGCCAATGCGCCGGCCATCCCCGGCGCGGTTCGAGGGCTAGTGGGCTTCTCTTGATGCTGGTCCAGCTGGATGTCCTTCGCGGCTCGAACTTCAGCAGTCTTGCTCATCATGCGTTCACGCAGGTTGCTCATTGTCCAGCCCTCCATTGCGCGACATATTGATCATCGATCCATTTGCAGTAATCGAGCAACGGTTGCTTGACCCGAGCTAGAGTCTTCGCGACAGCATCGGAACGCGAAAGGTCAAAGACTGTCGAAAAGGCCAACGCACCGTTGCTCATGACAGAACTGGCCGGAACCTCGGTTGTATGAAGCCAATCGCCGTATGCACGCTGCGACCAGGAGCGAACAACCGGCGCCGACGACGTCGTCCCATAGTCCACACGTGACAGCAGGACGGAGATGAAGTCGTACGTTTTGTCGACCTCGTGCTCTACAAACCCGTGCGCGACCTCGGCGAACAGTGACCAGAAAGATACCGAGGAGATGAAGTCCAAGCTTTCTGGGACTAACGGCATAACCATCGAATCAGCTGCCATGAGACCATTAAGGGTCATGTAGGACAGGGACGGTGCCGTATCCAGAATGATATAGTCGTACTGGGCTCGAAGTGGTTCGACTCCCTTGCGAAGCACAGACCAGAACTCGAAGCCAGGGTTAGTCTGTTGTGCTGTCGGAAGATGAAATTCCGCGTCGTGCAGGTAGTTGTGCGCAGGGATGACATCTAAGCCATCCCAATATGTGCTTTGAACCTTCGACGCAAGTCCGCCCTCCATGTTCGCGTCATAGATGAACGGGAGGACTGTGTCCTCCCATGTCACATCTTTTTCGGCATACAGACCGCACAACTCCGACAGAGATGCTTGCGGATCGAGGTCAATGACTAGTACTTTGCGACCACGCAAGCTCAAACCTTGCGCGATGCACATTGTTGTTGTGGTCTTACAAGAGCCGCCCTTAAAGTTCGCAGTGATCAATACGCGCCCGCGATGCTCTCGAGTGCCAGTGACGAGCGGAGTCTGATAAATGTCGGATACCTGCTGTACCCACGTGCGTACGTCTTTCAGAGAGAAAATGCGCGCCCTTCCGGTACCATGAGCCATACCCGCCGGAAGTTCGCCACCTTCCTTGGTCGCCAGGTAATTTATCTTCTGACGGTCGATACCACATAGCTCCGACAATTCCCCGATCGTGAAGACCGGAGGATTCTTACGAGGCCTGGGCGCCAGAATTTGGTCGCGCAGCTCATTCGCCATCACCGACAGACGCTCGGCAAACTCCCCCAAGTTGGAGAGCTTTACGCGCCGGTCAATTCCGGGCAATTCGCTCAGATTCATTTTGCAGTTCCTATGTTTTATCGACGGTGAGATGATTTCTTCACGCTCACCATCTGTTTATACGGTTTCTGGTGGCTAACGCGTCGAACCGTAGAATACTCATCCCGGCGGAGAATTGCCATTGAAATCTGAGGGCGAAAGCTAGCTCAACCGAAGAATGAAACCATTCCCTTTAGATTCAATGACTTGCCTCACATAATGAAAGGAAAGCCACCCGCTAATAATCGAGACGACCAACCAGAACGCGGGCGCACGCTGCTGCGCAGGCACCATCGCTAACACAGAACACCTCACCTTAGCGCGCGCAAAGCGGCGGTATTGGCCCCGGTTTATGGGCGACACACAATTTGCCTCACCTCCGATCGGTCTCCATCTGATGATCTTTTGGCAAAAAACCGTCGTGCCGCCGAACACGTCCGCGCTGCCGCGCAGAGAAAGACTTCCACGCCGTTGGCCGCGGACGAATCGGTTGGAGCTTGACCGTTCTGTCGGCTGAGGCTCCGGTGGTTAGTGTTTATCAAAAAACAAAACCTACAGACAACTAACATAAGCGCACAACCCTATAAAAAACAATTAGTTAGGCTCGCAAAGTGAGGAGAATTGTGCCAAAGGTGCTGTTAATTGAGCGCGAAGGTGAGGCGTTTACCACTGGAAGGTGAAGCAAATTGATCCGCAAGGTGAGGGGTTTTGGCGCTGATGGTGAGGCAAATTGTGCAGAGCGCCTCTGCAAAGGTGAGGTGTTCTGTGAAGATCACTGCGCAAGGTGAGGTGATCTGTGTTGACGTGGCACCTTCCCACCGGTACCGTACCGCTCCAGATATCTTTGACCACGAGCTTGGGGGCTGTATGACAACAGCAGGGCAGGTAGCCACATCGCGGCAACTGGCCTTAGCTCTGTTTGACGATGCAACTGGTCAGGACTTACCGGTCGACACAGCGCGGTCCGACATTGGCTTCGCGAGAAAGAACGTTCTCATCCGAATTATCGATCTGGGGGTTGCAGCTCGACGTCTGATCGATGCGGCGTATTTCATCGTCGCTCAGGACGAACAGGTACGAGATCTGTATGACGTTGAGCTGGACTACTTCAAGTGGCTCATGCGTTACTCGAGTCGCAACAACACACATCTCGAGCAGGTCATCACCGAAGCCCAACGGGCATTGATTCAAGCGACCACCGCGCCTGACGCCGACGGCGAAAAGCCCTTTGGCTCAGTGCAACTGATCGGACGTATCTCGTACTCAGGCGGCCGCTTCCAGTTTCGAGTACCCACCGATCTCGTAGGCATCATACGTGGCCCGGGCAAGTCGCATTGGCTTAGCCTGCGCATTACGTCTCTCTTTACTCTGAGCTACGCACGTGTCATGTACGACCACTTGCTTCCCTACGCGGATGAAGGAGAAACGGATTGGCTTACGCTCGATGAATTGCGTTTGTGGCAAGGTGCAATGGGTGCCAAGGCAAACGAGTTCAAGTATTTCAAACGAGACTGGCTAGTACCTGCCATTGACCAGATCAACGAGGTCTCTGACCTGAGACTCTCGTATGAGACGCGCAATGAGCAGGGGTCCCGGAAAATCGGCCGCTTGAAGTTTCGCATCGAGCGCAAAGAGATGGCTGAGCGCATCCTTCATACCCACGAGCAGGCGCAAGCGATCTATCAAACGTTGAAGCAGGAGTTCGGGCTGTCCAGCGCTCAACTCAATCAGATTGCGGCATCGCGCGACACATACAACGATGAACGATTGGAACAGGCGATTGAGCGGACGCGTTTCAGTTTGAAACTGGGCAAGGTGTCGAAGAGCCCAGCCGGATTCTTTATGAAGGCACTGAAGGAACAGTGGATCGTCTCCGACGCTGAGCGCCAGATGGTCGAGATTCAGAAAGACCTTGCCCTGACAGAGCAACGAGAATTGGAAGCGAAGGAGCAGGTCCAGAGTAGGATGGCCTTGCAGATAGCCGCCCAGAACGTGCACGCGCAGGACCGCATGGTCGACGAAATCCGGCGCGGCTGGGAAGCATATGAAGCCGCTACATCCAAGCAGCGGGAGGACTGGCGACGGACCTACAAAGGGACACCGGCTGGCAAGCTCACGCTACGCCGGTTGGGCATTGATCCTATGACCGACTTGGCCGAGGCCACGATCCAGAAGTACCCCGACCTGAAAGACGGATTCGCGGGCTACGTATTCAACAGGTCGAGGTCGGGCAAGTCTCGCTAGTTCGAGTTTGATGCTGGCTTGCCGTATGTTGCGCAGCGAACATTGTGAATTTCAGCAGGCGTCTTTCCTGTGTCGAAATTTGCGGAAAGTTGGGCACATGGCTTTTTCCAAGAGCATCGCAGCGCGGCCGGCAAGTAAGCAAGATCAGCAAGCGTCACCGAAAGGTGACGCATTCCGACTTGGTTACGAAAACGCTGAGACTTAACAGACGCGCGGTTCTCGACCGGCGGCCTCTCAGATCAGTTGCAAGACTCCCTCCAAAATAGCGTTGATCGCCTTTTCAAGACGCGGAAGATCCGAGGACATGCGGCTCAATTGCGCCGAGTACAGCCTGATGTAATCTTCCTCCTTATGGCGCGCGAGTCTCACGACTTGTTCGCGGGTCGGCGCCACAAAGCCCGTAGCGAAGGCCGCGAGTATCTCGTGCACCTTTAGGTCCCGCCGGGTGCCAAAGCCCCCTGCGCGAGCTATCAAAAGCAGCCGCCCGATCTGGTTTTCTATCTTCGCGAGTGTCCGCACGGTTTCAAACGAAATGCGATGTGCGTCGCCAAAAGTATGGATAACCTCGTCTGGAACTCTTGCTGCGTGCAGCAACCGAGTAACGTGCGGTTTTGAAATGCCCAAGGCCGCGGCCATTTCAGATTGAGATTGCCAGATTTGCCGATTCAAAAAAGAGCTGCATAGCCGCCCTAACGTGATGATCGACGTGTTCCGCTGGCGCAACTCGCTGTATTGAGCAAAAGCCTCTTGCTGATGCGGCGTAAGTGAATCTGGTTTCATACAGGCTTTTTCAAAATGAGTTGAAGCTAGGCTAACTCGTACGTTTGAATGTCAAGGGAAGCTCAAACATGAATGGGGCGATCACATCTCGTGAGTTGAAGAACTGGGCACGATGTTCCCGAGCACGCCGTCAGCCGGCTGACGCCAAAAAGTCTACTTTTTCTTTTTAAATCAATGACGTGACCTACCGATTTCATGTAAATCATGTAACAAGCCGAAATCCTATCCTTATCCACTCGCATTCGCTTCCCCAAAAGCTATCGTTTTTCCGCACCTTTCCGGGATAAGGGTGTTAGCCGGCTGACGGGTTGTGGTGGCTGCGTTTCGGCACGCAACCGTTCCTCAAAAGCCTCCGTAAATCGCATCTCTTTTGCATGACCTGGTTCCCATGCGGGCTGATTCAATGGAGTCGGCCCAAATGGATCGACCGTTATGCCCCTTTTCCGCAGCAAAAAGCAGATCGCACTGTCTACCGCCCCAGGCGGGTACTCCGAAGACGACCCCGAGAAGATCATCTTCGACAACGGCTCGCGTCTGCGCGTTGAAGCGAACCACTGGAAGACCTTCTGCTTCATCCTCGTGTTCATTGCTGGTGGTGCGATCTACACGCGTAACCCGGCACCGTCCGTCGTCAAGGCCTATGGTGTGTCAGGGGACGCGAACGGCCATGCTGTCGTCGCGCAACTGACGGCATACAAGCCGGATGATCAGGCTATCCGCACCTCACTTCGTGAGACCGTCGAGCGATGGTTCACGATCGAGCCGGTGCTCACCGATGACATCCAGACTTCGCGCATGGCCCGCAACATCAACGGCGTGAAGGCCATGATGGTCGGCAATGCACGGAACCAGTTCGGCGACTGGCTCAAGATCGATGCACCGTTCCGGCAGATCACACTCAACCCTAAGCTGGTGCGTGAAATACGCGTGACCAATGTCGCGATGCTTGAAGACTCGACTGCGGTGGTGGAGTTCACGACAAGCACCACGCAATCCCCGACCGACAAGCCGGCCGTGCAGAAGTACGCCCTGACGTTCCGCTATCAGATCATTCCGCCCACGTCAGAAGACGCGTTGGGCCTCAATCCCTTCGGCATCTTCTATCCGTTGTTCTCCATCCAGAAGACTCAATGATGATCGACTCCCGCACGCTCGCCTCGTGGGTCACGGCCTTTGCCTGCGTCACGGTGGTTTGCTCGCCAGTGTTCGCTGCAAGGAAGGGCAGCCCTGTGTCGTCCGCATCCTTCGATATCGCCAATGCGATGAGCGATCCGATGAGCCCGGTGAATCCCTATAACGCCGGTACCGATCCGATCACCATGCCAGGCGACGCCCGCATGGCGGTGTTCCCCTATAGCCGGGACCAGATCTACCGCATCATGACTGCGCCACTCAAGACGACAACGATCGAGCTGGCGCGCGGTGAGGTGCTGGCGGCAGAGCCCGCGCTTGGCGATTCGGTCCAGTGGATCGTGGATACCGACGGGTCGAACCACGTCTTTATCAAGCCGGTCAAGCCGGGCCTCGTCAATACGCTGCACCTCACGACGAACCAGCGCGAGTACGACATGACACTCGTCTCGTCACCGATGGGCGGCCTTTTCTATCAGACCGTGCGGTTTAACTATCCCCGTTCGCTGATGGCCAAGGTCCGCGCACGCGAGGAGGGCAACGCCGACACGACGGACGCGGGGCAGGGCGGAGCTAATGCGAATGACTCTGGCCCGCTCGGTGTGTCGCCCGACAAGCTGAACTTCGACTACAAGGTATCCGGTTCCGCGCCGTTCCGGCCGGAGACCGTGTTCGATGACGGTAAGTCGGTGTGGTTGCGCCTGCCTGCGAACGCGCCTTTCGCAGTGCCGATCGTCAAGGACCACGGCGATAGCGTCAGCCCCAACTTCATCCGTCGGGGCCAATACATCGTCGTGCAGGAAATGGCCGACGAGATTGTCCTGCGCGCTGCCGATGACCAGGTCACGATCAGGCGGGGTCGCCCCGGCGTCTTCGGCTTCTGAAAGGACGCGCACATGACAGGGCTAAACGGACAGCCGACGGGCGCGCAGGCGCAGATCGTGAAAGGGAAGTCGCCGCGCAACGCGCTGATCAGCGCGGGTGCAGTCGCGGCTGTCGTCATTGCGGCACTAGGCTTTTACTATCAGGTCAAGGAGAGCGCGAAAGCCGACGACGAAGCGAAACTTGCAAAGAAGGCCAAACAGGCGGAAGTGGTCGACAAGTCGACCAGCACCCAGGACGTCGACAAGATCATTGAGGACCAGCAATCGGCCGCACGACGGATTGCGGCGTCCGAGGCGCGAGCTGCCGCATTGCCGCGTGCTGCATCGGCCGCGGCGCCGAGCCTCGCGCCAGGTCTGACGGCGGACAACTTCGTCGCGGACCAGCGCACTCGGGAACTCAAGACACAGGCGGACAACGATGCGATTTACGCGTCGGCGATTTTCCGTCCCGGTGTCAAAGTCAAGGATAACGGGCCCGTGCAGACAACCCTACCACCGGGCATCCTCACGCCGCAGCAGATTGCCGCGCAACAGGCATCCGCACAGCAGTCGGCCGCCGGTTCAGCCGGTGCAAAGGTCGCGGCAGCACTGGCGGCAGCGGGCATTGGCCCGCAGGCGGGGCATGGCACCACTCCAACGACGCAGGATCGCGATACGGCGTTCATCAAGACCGCAGCAGGGCAATCAGGCAACGGCGAGGATTTTTCTCGGGGCGGTTTCGTTGGACAGGCGCATGGTTGCGTGCTGTCTCCTCCGCATCATATTCCCGTGCTCTCCATCGAAGGGCTCAATTCGGATCGTCCCGGCACCGCTGCGTTGATGGTGGAAAAAGATGTCTACGACAGCCTCCGCGGCGATTGCCTGATGATTCCGAAGGGCACGATGATCACCGCGCCCTACAGTTCGGATATCCAGCCGGGCCAGCAGACCATTCTCGTTGCGGCAACCGAAATGCGGCTGCCCAACGGCAAGCATGTGCCGCTCTATGGCGGGCAGGGCGCGGATGCCGATGGATCTGCCGGCTTCTCGGGCGACGTCAACAGCCACTTCCTGAAGATCTTCGGCACGTCGTTCCTCACGGCGATCCTTCTGGGTGCATTCGACAAGGGCGGCACTTCGTCGACCACCACTGGCCCGCTCGGCGTCACGCAGGTTGGAACTACGGCCGGACAGGTTGCCGCGCAGACATCGCAGTCGGTTCTTGATCGCTACAAGAACATCCCGCCCACGATCACGACGGGTCCGGGCGAGCGCCGCTTCATGATCAAGGTCAATCGCGACATCTACATGGAGCCGTACCGCGGTGACTAGGCGCCTTGTTTTGATTCTCTCGCTGGCGGCGCTTTCGACCGGCAGCCGCGCGGCGACCATCGGGAATGTCATCAGCCCGACGAGCGTCGTGCTGACGCAGGCCGGCGCGCGCTCGGTCGCGAACTTCGATGGCAAACCCGTTTTCTACTGCGGACTGAAAGCGTTCGAATCGTGGGCCGCACCGCTCGTTGGTCAGCCGGTTGGCAGCAGTCCTGACACCGGTATCACCGTATCTGTCGATGCGCGCAACGTTTCGCTCGAGCATTTGCTGGTGAGCAAGGGCTGGCTGCAACCTGTCGTGCTTGATGACGATGCACAGGCTGCGATCGCGGAAAAACGTGGCGGCTGGGCGTGCGCAGGTGCGACGGCGCCGTTCGAGCTGATGCACACGAGCGTGGATCCGAAGGTGCTCGCGGGCATCGCGCTGAATGAATCGGGCTTCAATGGCCGTGCATGGCCATGGACCCTGAACGTCGCAGGGCAGGGCTATTTCTTCAGGTCGCGCGAGGATGCATACCGCGTGATGCAGTCACTGATTGCGCGCGGACGGTGCGACTTCGACGTAGGCCTGATGCAAGTGAACTGGTGCTGGCACGCGCGGCGCTTTGCTTCGCCGTGGGAAGCCCTGGCACCTGCGACCAGCATCCGCGTTGCTGAGGACATTCTCAACGAGAACTACAGCAAAACGCGGTCGGTCGCGAAAGCAATTGCGTATTACCACAGCGCCAATCCGGCTCCGGGGCAGGCGTATCTCGCGCGTTTCGCGCGACACCTCAACCAGATCGAAGCGGGCCTATGAAGCGCACCTTCTCACGAATTGCTCTCGCATGTATCGCCGCGCTGGGAGCGGCAGCTTCAAATGCGGCCAATACCGATCCGTTCGATTTCGACTACGAGATCGCGGGCGGTATCGCCGAGCGACCTGCGCTCATCTTCAACGATGGATCGAAGACCTACATCCAGCCTCGCGCGGGCCAGGTCATTTCCGCAGTCGGTGGCCATACGGAAGGCCCCTATGTCGTTGTCGATGGCACGCCCGAAACAATCACCTACTCGGTGGCCGGCCGCCCGGCCAGTGCGCGCTGGACAAAGGCGAACACGTTCATCGGCGGCGGGGCGCGTGGCACGCTCGCGGCGTTACGCGACGATCAGCCCGCTGGCTTTGATGGTTTCACCAATCGCCTCGTCCTCATCGGCACGCATGGTGCGCTCGAACCGGTCCGCGCGCTCAAGGCGAGCATGCCCGTGGCCAGTTTCGTCAAGGCGTTGGCTCCGCAGGGCTGGACGGGGTCTGCACAGAAGGACGTGGACATCACGGATGCACGCGCGTTTGCCACGCGTGCGGGCGAGAACTGGATGCAGGCGCTCGATCGCCTCATGACGCAAAGCGGACTGTATGCGGACGTTGATTTCACGTCGCGCCACATCCGCCTGCACCGCGATGCGCCGAAGTCCGGCGCGCTCAACTATGCCGCTGGAGAGAAACCGCAAGCTGATCCGATCGCGCAGACCGTGGCGGCGAAAGCCGAGGAACCGGCACAGCCCACTCCGCCCGCTTCGCTGCTGGCCGAATACTTCGGCGCGCAGGCGATCCGCGACGGCGACGACACGCATACGCAGATCCGCTTCGCATCGAAGCCGTCGGGGGAGCTCACCTTCAAAACGCCCGAAGGCCGCTCGCTGCATCCGAAGTGGGATGCTGCTGCGAACGTGATGACAGTCGAGCGCGCTGAGCGCATGGTCGTGTCGGACGGCACGAAGGCGGTCGAGCTCGCGCGTTCCGCAGGGATAGTCTATGACTTCGACGCGGCAAGCCCGGCACGACTCGAAGCTGTGTTCGATCGCGACGGCCACACCTATTTCAAGTTCGCTGAGTCGGTGGTGCAGATCAACGTGGCGGACGTGAAGCACCTGGGGTCCGGTGAGCAGAAGGGCCGCTACTACATGTTCAACGGCACGTCCGAACAGTTCATCGTCACCGCGGACGGCAATACCGTGAACGTCACGCGTCGCCACGATGTGAAGTACTTCGAGCGCCCTGCGCCCGGGTCTCCTACCGCGCCGACGGCACCCGCAACAGCGGTGGCGAAATCGTGATGCACGCTGCGCCCGTCTCCATTGCCTGCGTGGTGTTGCTTGGTTGCACCGCCGTTGCGCGGGCTGACTGCCTTGATGACGCCGCTGCTTACCGGCACATCAGCGCGCAACTGGTGCGCGCGATTGCACAGCACGAATCCGGCATGCGGCCGAACGCAGTGAACGCTAACAGCAACGGGACCGAAGACATTGGCCTCATGCAGATCAATTCGTCGTGGCTCCCAAGGCTCGCGCAGTACGGCATCCGGCGCGAGCACCTATTCAACGCCTGTGTGAACGCTTACGTCGGCACCTGGATTTTGGCCTCAAACATCAAACAGTTTGGGCCGACCTGGAAGGCCGTGGGTGCCTACAACGCGGTTTCGACCCAGAAGCAACTGACCTATGCCAACGCTATCTATCGCCGCCTGCAGCGGCAGGGGCAATAACAAGTGAATGTGATCATCGAACGCAATGAACGGACGCGCGTGATCGCGCGTGTGCTTGCCGCACTGGCGCTAGTGGGTGTCTCGGGATGGAGTCATGCCTCAATCGACCCTGACCAGTCGCACGTTGCTCCTCCCGCGGGCGATGGATGGCAGATCCTGTCAGCAGTCCCGGCGTCGCGCACGACGACCGCGAGTGCCACGCCTGCCGCCGCGGCCCCAGTCGTCGCAGCCGCGCCAACCGCGTCGGCCGGATCGTCTGCACCGACTGCGACCGGCGTTGCATCGGTGGTTCTGCCTGGAGCGCCGACGACACCGGCTGTGCTGACGCTTTCCGTCTCGCCGCAGGACCTCAATCTGAGAAACGCGCTCGACCGCTGGTTGCAGACGCAGGGCTGGCAACTCGCGTGGAAGGTCGATGACGATCTGCCGCTCGAATTCAACGCGACTTTCTCTGGCGACTTCACTTCTGTCCTCACGCAGGTCATGCAGGCGACCAATCACATGCGCGTGCCTACGCGTGTCTGCCGTCACACGAACAACGTCATCCGCGTCGTCGCGCGCGCGGCCAACTGCCAGGACTAATACCATGCGTCACGCATCCATTATCAAAACTGGGCTCGCCGTAGCCTGCTCGCTGATGATCGCGGGTTGCGCGGTCAATCAGAACGACATCAACTCGGCTTACGACGGGGCGCATCACACCGCGAGCGATGCGATGGCCAACCTGCCTGGCTCGATGGCGCTGGTCGAAGACGTGCCGACGGCGTTTCTCGGCGACCGGCTTGTCCCGGTCGCGTATGAAGCCACGCTGCCCGCGACGTTCCGCGAGAAGAAGGTGACGATGCCGGCGAACATCGGTATCAGGCAGATTTCGACCCTCATCTCGGGCGCAACGGGTTATCCGGTCCATCTGAGCCCCGACGTGTTCGTGCCTCGCAGTTCGCTGGTGCCACGCGAGTCGGCGGGCGGCAAGGGCACAACGACAGGATCGAACGGCAATGCCTATGAAGAGCCTGTCTACGGCCAGGTTTTCACGGGCTATGCCGGCGCGTATCTGACCCGCATGACCGAAGACCTCGGTCTCGACTGGTCGTTTGACGGCTCGACCATCAACATTACGCGCTTTGTGACTCGCATGTACCAGATCGCCGCGATCCCGGGGAAGGTGTCGATCAAGTCGACCATGTCGAAGGGCATGGACACCTCGACGGGCAACCAGGCGAACGGCACCGGTGGATCGGGCGGCAATACGGGCTCGTTCGCCGCACAGACGTCAACGGGGCGGGAGGGGGATTTTGATCAGATCAAGGCGATCAGCGACGCACTCGACAAGCTGCGCTCGCCAATGGGTCGCGTGACCGTGAATCCGCAGAGCCGTCTCGTCATGGTCTACGACACGCGTGAGGCGGCGGACCGGATGGGCAAGCTGCTCGCGCAGGAAAACGCTGTATCGACGCGTCAGGTGATGCTGCGCGTGCGTACGCTGCAGATCTCGCTGAACACGGGCAGTCAGGCGGGCGTGAATGCCGATGTCGTATTCAACTATATCCAGAACGGTCTGGCCAAGTATGCGGTGAGCTTCACGTCGCCCACGTCGCTCTCGTCGGGCGGAGGTACGGTCGGCCTGTCAGTGCTGCAATCGAATGCGCCGTTCTCCGGCACGAACGCCGTCATCAATGCGCTGAACCAGTATGGCCGCACGGTGCAGGACAGCACGCAGACGAAAATGACGCTCAACGGCCTGCCGGTTTCCATCGCCTCATTCCAGAGCGACGACTATCTGCGCTCGACCACTCCATCTGCGGGGAGCCTCACGGCCACGTCCGGAGGCGTGCCGGGGCTCACGCCAGGAACCGTGACAACGGGTGACTTCGTCAACATCCTGCCGGCGGTCAACGACCATAACCAGATCATCCTCTCGTACTGGGCCGACAGTTCGAAGCTCAATGGCCCGTTCACGTCGGCCTCGGTCGGCTCTGGCCAGACGCTGCAACAGATCCAGCTCGCACACACGACCGGCAGCAAGGAGGATCAGACGATCGCGCTGTCTGACGGCCAGACGGTGGTCCTCTACGGTCAGATGACGGACCTCGCGAACAGCACGACGAATGGCGGTATCGCGGGTATCACGGGTCTGTGGAACAAGTCGAAGACTTTTCAGGTAATCATGCTGACGGCTACGGTCGTCCCGTCGATGTGAGCGCGGGCATGCACATTACCGATCCACTGCCGCGTGACAGGAAGGCGCGCCTCGTCTTCGGGCTGGACTGGCGCGCGTATCCGGCGAAACAGGTGCGCGCCGAGCGCCGCCGTTATGCCGACGACTTCGGTGCGACGCACTACGTCGAATACCGGAGCGGCAAGGACGTCATCGGCGGCTTTTGCGCACCTGAGACGGGTGAGATCAAAGGCGCGAGGCTCTACTCGGGCGCGGCGCGCATTGCGCAGCATGAACGTGTGAAGGGCAGGGCTGCCGCACTGGTCCTGCTGCAGGACGACCAGCGTGTACATGTCGTCTTCGTGGTGCGCGGTGTCGTGCGCAGCGACGAAGTCCTGACCACCCCGAAGGCGCACGAAAGGCGTCTGGCCATCGAGCAGGAATGCCTGCGCCTTAACCTGACGCTGACGACGCTCGGTTCCGGCCAGGCCGTCGGAGACGTGGACGAGAGCTTCGGCGCTGAGGCGCTGCTTGACGATCGCAAGACTGGCCGCGTCGCGAAGGTACCGGTCAACCTGCCGACACTCGTGCCGGTGCTGGTGATATTCACGGCCGTCGTTTTCGGTGGCATCCAGTTGCTCGACCTGTTGAATCCTCCCGCACCGCCTGCGCCGAAAGAGCCGTCGCTCGAAGACAGATATGCAGCGCTTGTGCGTCAGACCTTCGCCGCAAAGATGCCGCGCGCCAATCAACTGGCGCCAGCGCTTCTTTCTACCCTTGGCAATAGCGAATCCGTCGTGGCCGGCTGGGTCTTTGAGAAGGCTGTGTGCGCAACGCAGGGCTATTGCGCGCTGACCCTTCGCCGGTACGGCGGCAGTTTTGAGGACCTCCGCAAGGCGGCGCCAGAGGCGATGCGTCCGCTGCACTTTGACGCGGATGGTCTGCATGCCGGAGCACGCGGCCCCCAGGTTCCAGACGTCGCTTTCGTGACGGGCAATGACCAGAAAGCCTGGCCGACCGAGCAGGGACTGATCGACGCTGTGCAGACGCCGCCGCAGAAGCTTTCTACCAAACCGTTCGAGCTGATCAGCTACGGCTACATGGTTCACATCGAACCGGCCACGCCCTTACTCGCGGTCCCGCCGGGCACAACTGGACCGCGGCCCGCGCAGATGATTCGCGTCGGTACCTGGGAGATCAACGGCTTTCGCTGGCAATCGCCGTTGCTCGCGAAGCTGCCATCCAACATGATGCTCGATTCCATGACTGTGGAGCTCAAGCTGAACGAACAGGGCGCAACAGGGAAGGCGAACAGCGGCGTAGGCGACCAGGGCGGAATCCATTTCACAGCGAAGGGCAAATACTATGTTCTCGACTAAACGGCTGACAGCGATCGCCAGTGCATTGACGCTGGTGACCGGCGCTGCGCAGGCGCAACAGACAAAGCCGGCTGCGCCGCACATGCAGACGGTCAGCGTGCGCGTACCTTCAGCCAGTCTCGACATGGGTACGCCTGTGTCGGCAGGCGCTGCACCGGCAAGCGGAGCGGCGACAGGCGGTTCGCTCGCCAGGTCGACTCCAGTGGGCTCACAAGCGGCGGCCTCTCAACAGGTCTCGCAACCGGTAGTGCGGACGTTACCGGCCGGGACTGCGCCGCACCTGTCGATCGATGAGATCGACCAGATTACCCGTTCGAAGATCGCGCGCCAGCTTGCGGGCGATGGCGGGCTGCAGGGTACTGCAGTGACGCTCAACGCGCCCGCCCCTGCAACCGTGCCCGCAAACGCGCCGGTCATCAGGGCGACACCGCCGGCTCCCCGCACGGAACCGGTGCGTTTCGTTGGCGCTTTCAGCGATATGAGCGGGCAGTCGGTGCTTTACGCGTACCGCAACGCCTCCTATCCCGCGCACGTCGGCGCGAAGCTGCTCAATGGCTGGACCGTGAAGCGCGTTGATGGATTCGTCGTCACCGTCACGGATGGCAGGCGTACCTGGACGGAGACCATCAGCGGCGGCGCGGCCAATACGTCGGACAACGCGCAGCAATCCGGCACTCCGACGCGAACGCTGAGTGATCTGGGTGGGCCGCTGCCTTCTTCCTTTCCTTTGACCGGTCAATAACGATGAGCCTGTTCAACGGTATTGAAAACGATGAGCCGACTTCGCGCGGCATTCTTGGACGGTTCCGTGCGTTGCGCGCCGGGTTCACTGACGAATCCCCGGCGTCGACGCCTATCGCCGGTGCAGACGGCAAGGAGAACACCGATCGCGAGCCGCGCTTCGTGCGCAAGGGCAAGCCGGTCAAGGCAGAGCCTGTGGACACCAGGCCGGGCCAGCCGATGACGCTGGGCATGAGGCTGAGGATGGCGGAAGTCACCGACGTCGATGCCAATGAAAGCGACACGCATGAGGCGGCCGGCGTTGATCCGGCACAGCTGGAAGCAACCGGGCACCCGGCGCGAGTTGAGCCGGCGATTCATCACTCCACTGAAGCGCAACCGGCGGCTCACAACTTTGCTGAAGCGACGCAGGACGTTGGTTCGGAGTCAGTGATGGCGTCCAACACGATGGAGCGTCGCATTGCTGAGCCCGGCGAGCCGCGGGTCGGAGCGCATGACGTCTCACCACAGGCCCTGCCGCCGACAGAGTCCGCTGACGAGACGCAGGATGTGCACGAGCTCCATGCGCAAGCAGACGTGGTCCCGCAGCAGGCGGAGTTCCTGCCGTCAGGCCTGCCGCAACTGGTCGCCGCCGATGCACTGGGTTTCAAGCGCATTCTGAGCGAGCGCGGCCAGGACGCGACGCTGCGCATCACGGATTCCGCACGCCGTGAGTTCGTGGCCGTCGAAGTGCAGGCCGGGATGGCAATCGTCGTCACGACGCGGACATTTCATGAGTCCGCGCTTTACCCAACCTACGTGAAGGATCTCGAGCGGGCCGACATCAAGGTGCATGAGGAGATGATTGCGACGGACGCGGTGATTGCGGCGATCTACGCGCGCGAGCGCAACCGGTCGACGGCGATCATACCGGAGAGTTCGCGCGCCATCGGCACGTTCCGTGACGTGACCGAAGCCGCTCACGCCTACGGCGCGGGCGATATCCACTACGAGTACCGCGATTTCAACGACGATGTCGAGGTCCGGTTCCGTGTGAACGGCGACCTCTACACGTACCGCAAGCTGCCCAAGGCGCTGGTGCGTCGCGCGCTGTCGGCCTCCTATCAGGATCTCGTCGCGCGCAACACGAACTCGGGCGAGACGTTCCAGCCCACTGCGTCGCAGTCGGCGATGATTCCGCTCGTTGTGCAGTCAGACATTGTCAACATCCGCTGGCAGAGCTCACCGCTCGTTGGCGGCTTCGACGTCGGTCTGCGCCTGCTCGACGGCAACTTCCGGAATCTCAAGGTGCTGATGCCGGAACAGATGGGGTTGCAGACGTCCCAGTTGCGCATCGTCCAGGCGCTGGGCAACGTCAGCGGCGGGGTCACGGTCCTGACCGGCGAGACGGGCTCTGCCAAGTCCACGTTACTGCGCGCGATGTCCTTCATGCTCGCGTCGCGGGACCTGCGCAAGCAGTTCGCGGTGAATGAGCCGTCCGAATATCCGCAGCCGTGGCTCTCGGACATTTCGATTCCCCGTCGTCCCGATGAGACCGACGAAGAAGCGAACCGTAAGTGCGCCGAGGTGATCCGAACGCTGATGCGGATGGACCCTGACGATGTGACGGTCGGTGAGATCCGGGACCGTGTTGTCGCCGGGCTCGTGGCGGAACTCGCACTCACCGGGCATCCGGTGCGGACCACGCTTCACGCGGACAGCGCGATCGGTGCCTTCATGCGGCTCGCTGGCGGGCGCCTGCAGTTGCCGATGGACGAAGTCTCCTCAGAGAAGTTCATCAATGCTGTCGCGAACCAGAAGCTGATTCCCTTGCTGTGCCCGCACTGCAAGGTGCCGGCACGTGACGTGATGTCCGCAGCGCAGATTGAAACGCTCGAACGCAAGTTCGGTCTGGACACCTCGAAGATGGCGTGCCGCGATGAAGCCGGTTGCGAACACTGCCGCCTGAAGGGACTTTTCACGCGGGCGGGCAAGGTGGCGGCCGGTACAAAAGGGCAGACGCTTGCAATGGAAATCTTCCGGCCAACGATGGAGTTTCTCGACCGTGTGGCCGATCGCGATTGGCGCGGCGCCGAGCAGGTATGGCGATCGGCGCGTACGACCGGCTTTGACAGCGACGACATGACGGGCAAGACGATCTATGAGCACGCGCTCTACAAGGCGTCGCAAGGCATCATCGATCCGCGCTTCATCGACACGGCGATGCGTCCGTTTGACGAATACCGGATCTTCGCTGACCGCGACGGGAGGATGCCCTCGTGATCCGCGGACTGATTCATACGCTGTTCATGGCGCTGCCGCAGAAGGAGCGCATGCGCATCGCCAGATGGCGCTTCCAGAAGATGCGCGAGACCTTCTATCGCGAGACACGTCTGGACGTGGCGGCCAAGGGGCTGCGCAATCGCGAGACGCTGCTCGAGCGGCTGACGACTCTCGAAAAGCGTCATCGCTCGCGCAAGTGGCTGACGTGGCCAGTGTTCAATGCGGTTGCGAAGCGCATGGTCGCGGGCGACGACTTTGCCACGGCGCTAAAGCCGTTTATTCCGAGCCAGGAACACGCGCTCCTTGATATTGCCGGTACGTCGACGCGCGAAGACGCTGCGGTGCGCGGGCTGGAGCTGGCAGAAATGGCGGCGCACGCGGAGGGTGTGCTCGCGTCGACGACGTCGCTGGAGATGGCCTATCCGGCGTTCCTGATCGTCTACCTTTACATGTTCTGCATGCTGTTCGGCGGGGAGATCTTCCCGGCTGTCGCGGACACGAAGCCGGTCGATCAATGGTTGCCAATAGGGCAGACGCTCTATGCGATCGACACATTCTGCTACGAGTACTGGTGGCTGAGCGCTGCGATCGCCGCGAGTCTCGTGTCGTTGTACTTCTGGACGCTCAAGCGCTGGACCGGACACTTCCGTAACCGCGTCGATGCATTGCCGCTGATGTGGCGCAACCGGCGTGACCTGCGCGCGGCCCTGCTGATCGTGTCGCTTGCCGGTCTCTTCGATTCGAATCTCGTTTTGCGCGCGGCGCTCGACCGTCTTGCGAAGACCGCCGACCCGTGGCTCCGGTGGCACATCGACCGAATGAGCCGGCGGCTCACGCAGCGCCCGGACGAACCGATGCGAGCACTCGACACCGGCATCTTCTCCGAGGTGGTGATCGACACGATCGCCGACGCCGCGGGGCGCGACCAGTTCGTGCAGGCCATCAAGAGTCTCGGCCGCACTTCGCTGGACCGCGTTGTCGCCACCGTGCGCCGCAATGCACGCATCACGCATTACGTGCTGCTCGGCTTCGCCGTCACGCTGTTTTTTGTGCTGGGCATCGGATCGTACGCTGCGACCGGCGCTGCGAGCTTCGATTCTTCCCCGACTACATCCGCTGTATCCAATTGACCGAGGCAAGGAAAAAATGAACAGGAACCCGATCCAGAATCAGACACAGGAACAACGCAAGGCAGCGATCCTACGCATGGGCCGCCGGCGCAAACAGTCCGGCGAACTTTCGATCATCGAAGGCGCAGCCGTGATGGCGGGTGCCGCGCTGCTCGCACTCATCGTCTATGAAGGCCGCAGCTTCGTGATGGATCGTATCCACGCGCACCAGTTCAAAAGTGAGGCGCAACTCTTCCGTAGTGGTATTCAGGACGCGACAGCGAGCGACACTGATTTTTCCGCTGAATCGCTGCTCACGCTCGCGCAGAATCACGCGTTCGATTCGGCAGGTAGCCGGGTGAACAAGACGTCCGGCACGCTGACCGGTATCTTCGGTGGCTCGGTGACAGCCGCGACCGCCACCATCGCAACGACGGACGATGCAATGGTGCTGACCTATCCGGTTCCGGCGACGGTCTGTTCGCTCGCGGTGGGCGCTGTGGCGGGGGCCTATACCAAGGTGACCGTCAATGGGACGACCGTCTCCGATCCCAACACGGCCTTTAGCCAATCGACTGCTGGGACGGCGTGCAGTTCGAGTGGTGCGACGGCGAGCATCGCGATGTACGCGACGCACAACAACTAAGGGTCGTCGCCCATGTTCAGCATTGTTGAGATGGTGGTCGTGCTGGTGGCCGCTGCGCTGATGACGACGGTCGCGATCAAGGAAGACGCAGCGAAGCGGCGCTCGCAGGTCATGACGGCCGAAGGCCAGAACGAGGCGGTCATCAACTCGGCGTTATCTGACTGGGTGACTAACCGCTACGCGACGCTGACTGCTGGCGGGCCCGTCGCTGTGGTCGCCAACCCACCGACGCTTGATGATCTTTTTACGCAGGGGAACCTGAAACAGCCCCACGCGCCGGGGCCGTTCTGGGGCGGGGCGTACGTGATCAGCATGAGTGTGGGGCCCGCAACGTGTACGGCCAGCGCCGGCGACTGCCACGTCACGTACGTCATGTATCCGTCGAAGCCGCTCACGCGCGGCGGAGTACCGGATGTCGTCGGCGCGTCGCAGATTGCGCAGGCTGGCGGCAATTCGTTCGGGTACTCGAAAGCGCAGAACGCGGGAACGATCACTGGCCTGAACGGTGCGTGGACCGCGACCAATCCGCTGGGCAATGCCGCGGCCGCCATTCTCGCGACCAATGGGCCAACCTCGGACGGCAACTCGGTCTATATCCGGCGTGACGGCGCGCTGACGTGGACTGGCGATCAGAACGTCAATCACGTGAGCCTGCACAACGTTCACGATCTGGATGCCGAGGGGACGATCAGCGCTGCGAATGTTGGCGCGACGGGCGCTGTGGCCGCAAGCGGTGCGGTAGCCGCTGGCACGAGTGTCACCGCCGGTACAACGATCGGGATGGGCAGCGTTGGCTGGCCACGAACCGCTTGCCCGGCGGTGAATGCCATGGCCGGGGCAAGCGACGGGTCGGGGCTGATGCTGTCGTGCCAGAACCTGTCGGGCGTTCTGCAATGGATGCCCATTGGCGGGCAAAAGCTCTGGTATGGCTACACCGCCATTCCCAACGGGAACGGTACGTTCGTGCCCAGTCCAGTGTGTCCCGCGGGTGGGACGCCGGGGATCGTCGTGTCAGGACAGAGCACCTACACCGACCCGACCGCCTCGATCCATTACAGGGTCGACGGTACGGGGCCGTGGACGGTTTATATCGTGGACGGGAGCCCAGGCGACAGCACCGTCATCCCCGGCAGCGCGGTTGCGACGACATATTGTGCTTATTAAGGAAAAGGGATGAATCTCACAAAGATTATCGTCAGGATAGCGCTTGTAGTATCCGCGGCGCTCGGGAGCCACGCTGCGATGGCAGGACCGGTCAGGTGTTCGGTCAACAATCAGGACTCAACCTGCGTCGGTCACATCACAACGGCCTGGCAGACTGCACCGACGTGTCCGACAGATGCCGGGTGGACGACCGTTGCTGCGGCGCGGTGGATCGGTTCGCAATACACCGCTCCGCAGTGCAACTTTCAGGTAAAGCCGACCTGTCCTACGGGGTACGACCAGACGTCGGCGCCTGCATGGAACGGTTCGAGCTGGTCTGCGCCAGGTTGCTCACTTCCGCCCTTTACTCCGCCTCCCACACAAACGCCCGATCCGGCTAGTACCTGTAACGCCTACGCTGCGTCTATGGGATATCCGGAGAACTGGACAGACGCGGATGGGGTTCCAGACCCAAGAATGGGCACTGAGTTTGCAAACGAGACCACGAACCAAGCCTGGGGTCAAGGTGGCCTGATCACGACGGTAATTTGCGGCGCGAACAATGGAGTCATCACTTATTGGGCCGTACTGACGGCCACCGGAGGTGACGGTGGCTAGTGTGTGATCGCTGAAGACGCTACACCGACCCAACAAAAAGCGCCCACTGGGGCGCTTTTTGCTATCGGAACCTTTTGGCTAGCTACGAGGTTTACCGTCATGAATGTGAATAACGACGACCGCTCATTCGCGGGGTCAAGAACGATGTCGCCGCGAGGCGGCTTACGACACGGGCTTCAGCGGGGCGGAAGCTGACGAGAAACCCGCGCCAAATGAAAAAAGCCCCATGCCTTAAACATGGGGCTTTTGATGCAGCATTCAAACCATTATGACCCGGTCGTGAAACTCCAGCTTTGGCTGACGGGCGTGCCGTCCCGCTGGCCGGAAAATGAGGCCTTATAGACGGTATTGGCCGCAAGCGGAGCAAGTGGCAGCAGGAATACGACGCCAGCCGCAAGCCCGTTATTAACGTCCGCCCTTGCTCCCGTCGATCCGGTCATTGCCGCCGAGGGAACGATGGTCCGCGTTGGTACAACTGAACCATCCGGCCCTGTCAGCGTGAAGCTGCTGACTGTCAGCTCGTCACCGGCACTGGCTGCGTTCACTCGCACCATTACCGGACGGCCGGGCGATGCGAGATCCGGCGCAGGATTCGGACTTTCCGCAGCCATTGCACGCGCAACATTCGTTTCGTTCGAAATCGGAGAATGCGCTATTGCCGTGCTAGCCATCTGCTGGCCACCAGCACCATAGAACCCATTGTCGATCGGAGTGCCCACTACATTGGTCGTTTCACCGAAGTCGAGCACGCAACCATAGGTTCCCTGTACAGCGGTACCCTGCGCCGCAAGCGTCTGGATGCCCACGCCAACCGTTTCTTGCGTGGACGTCGCTCCTTGCAGGTGATACACGGAACTGAGGTATCGACCGAGACAGTCTGCGCCGTTTGCGGCAGGCGTCGCAAGATCCAGCCCTACAGCCGCGTTTTCGCCGATCCATTCGGTTGCAGGAACACCGGCCTTGCGGGCGCGGCTCAATGGCGTTGCTTCGTAGTAGTTCGCAAACGTCGAGACTTCGTTATGTGTAACGCTAGTGATGTTTGCATTCGCGAAGTTGGTGACGAGATATAGCGCATGCGCGTCCGCAGACGTGTCGAGTATCGAATCCTGTTTCAGTAGACCTACGCCCATTGCCGAACGATAAGCGTTCAGTTGCGTAAAGATGGTCGCCTGAGCCGTGCCGTTCGCATAGCTCGCCGTCGGCACGGAAGTTTGCAGATTTCCTGCGCTCGACGGCGTCGTAGCCGGGGTTGTCGAACTGCCGGTGGTGGTGTCACTGCCGCCGCCGCCACCACACGCCGAAAGGGCGAGAGCGGCTGCAAGCGAAACGGCGGTCAGTGCTGAAATGTTCTTCTTCATTATTGAAAATCCTTGGATTTGTTGTTGGCCGCGCCCCTTGCACGACCTTGATTCCATGTTATCGACGCCGCGCGAAAGTCAAGTCGCCGCGCCACTGCGGCGTTTCCTGCCTCGATTCCGCATAAATGCTCATGTCCAGCGCGTCGGCATTCTAGATTTAACGGAAATCATTTGTAAGTCTTGAGCCGGGCGGCTTCAGGAAACGAAAAACCCGTCTCGCGACGGGTCCGGGCCGCTCGTTCATTGGCGACGGCTAGTTCTTCTTGCGTCGCCGCCGGTGGAAAATGCGTAGGCCGATGAATACGGCTACAAGCATTGCGCCCGTTGCTTCCGGCATCGCCTTTGCAAGCCCGGGAACCAGGGGGCATCCCATATAGAGGCAGAAAAAGACAATGGCGACCCGGCCAAACCACGGTGCACTGACCAAGGAGAGAAGGCGCGAAGGCTGGCGACTCGCCCATTCCTTGTATCCCTCGTTGGTCCTCTCGAGATCGAAGCCAGCGGCGTCGACGGCACGTTCACTCTGATAAAAGCGCTCGTAGCGTTCAAAACGGCCGTCGCCGCGGCCGTCGAGCCACGCGGCATTGCTCTCCGGCACGAGATAGTCGAAGTCTTCCATCGCCTTTTTCATGTCAGTGGGCCTGTGCGGCATGCCATGCGACGCCGCCGACAGCATCCGCAATTACATTGCCGTCAGCCTCCGAATGGAATGCACCGGTGTCGGGATGCTGCCAGCCGAACTGGGCCTTGCCGTCTGCGCTGAAGACGACGAGTCCGGCCGGCAGGTCCGGCATTTGCACCGATTCAGGCGTCACGCGTTTTCCTCCGGGGCTTCTTTGCGTTGAGCTGCTGCAGGCATGCGGGGCATGCGAAACGGTTATGCACCTCGATCTTCGTGTCGTTGTTCGAGACGACATAGTGCGTCGTACAGGAACGGCAGGGCGCGACGGTCAGACGGGTGTCCGCAGCCATCGATCGCGTCAGGTTCCAGCCGCGATCCGCGGAGATGAGGCGGTTCTCGAAAAGGCGCGCATAGATATCGTTCGTCGCAATGAGCGCCTCGGGTGCGTTAGCGTCCATCGCAATCGCCGATCGATACAGCCACATATAGGTTGTGGCGTGCAGGCGGTGAGCCGGGCTCTCGACGAACCAGGGCAGCGACGTGGCGACGTTGCCGCATGGTGAGCTTTTGCCATGAATCTTCTGATACAGCGTTCGCATCTGGTGCTGGTTCAACTGGAACAGCGTGGAAGCTGTCGACGCGCGCAGTCCATGCGCCATCATGGCGGCCGCGAAGATTTCATTGGTGGCCCGTCCGAGCCGCAATCCGCTCCAGTCGGCCCGTATCGGCAGTTCGCCCGCGCGCGCGGGTGACGTACGCATGATCAGATGCGCAATCATTTCATCTGTCAGGCTGCTCGCTGCAAACTCGTACCAGAAGGTGGGACTGTTAAAGCGCCAGCGGAAGAGCGGCAGGCCTTGCATGCCGCCGAGTGCGAGGTTGAGCTTGTACTGGGGCACCGACCGGAGATATTTGGCCAGTTCCGTCGTGATCCCGAGCAGCGGCGCACTCAGCACGCTCATGTTCAGCACCTGCGTGACCAAATTCAGAAAGGCGACATTCTGATGGTTGACTGCATACAGGGACAGGTGATCGAGCGGCGGAGTCTTGCGACGCAGGATGTCAACGGCCACGGTCGTCGGCGTCTGGTCGACAAAACAACGCCAGTCTTCGACGGTTTGCAGCGTGGGCTCGACCATCAGGAAAGGCGTGCGCAGCAGATTGCGCAATGAGGCCTGATTCAGTTTGAGCTGGTCGATCTCCTCACGAGAAATGTTCAGAACCTCGCTGAAGCGGCTGTCGTGCCGCAACATCAGCTTCAGGTGGTCGACCAGGTTGAAATTCGTCACCTGAATGACTTCGTTCAGCCAGTCCGGGACATAGAGCCGCTCGACGGCGCGGTAGTTATCTTTGTTTTCCATTATTTAATTCTTTCTCTCTCTTGTATCCAGCGGCCGACAATCAGGCTGCGCGTGCAGCAGCTTGCAGCTCTCCGTGAAATTTGCCAACGAGATCGGCGAGCGCGGTGAACAGACCGGTGAAGGCCTTATGCGCGCCCTCCGCCGTGACCAGAAGCTGGGCACTGTGGTAGTCCTGCATGAAATCGCCGAACTTCTGGAGCAACCCCTTGATCTTCTTCTCAAGCACCTCCTGCGCTTCGATCTTCGCGGCCTCCGCGTCCCGTCGTTGCTCGAGCGCGGCAACCTCCGCCCGCATTGCATCGGCCTTGGCACGGGCATCGTTGAAATCGTCCATCGCGTTCTGCGTCGCTTCCTGGAGATTCTTGATGTGATCAGGCAGCGTCGGCACAGGGACTTCTTTGGTTTGCACCTTTTCTGACGCTTCGCGCAGTTCGTTCGTCCGGGTGTTCAGTTCGCGTTCGGTGTTGGCAAGCTGGTTCTGCAGGACACTCAGCATCCGCTGTGCTTCGGCGAGTTCAACGAGTGTGCCGCTCGCGTTCTTCTTCTCCTGTTCGATCTGCCGTTGCAGCCGCTTGGCTTCCTCAGTCAGGCGGTCCCGGTCGGATTTCGTGTCGTCAAGCTCGCCGGCGATATCGGACAGCTGGTTGGTCACGAGGTCAAGGCGGGTGTTTTTTTCCGCAATCTGATCGCGAAAATCGCTGATGAGTTTCCTGATTTCGCGTTTGCTCAGCTCAGGATTCTCCTTCCTCGCTTCGATGACCATCTCAATGATGTCCTCACCGATGTCGTTGCTGATCAGGGCCTGCATGTCGGTGAGCTCAAGGTATTGCACGGCGCCGGCATTTGAACTGAACTTCTCGTACGAGCGGATATAGAGGTCCACCCATGAACGGGAGCGTCGGAAAGCATGCTGGAGGTAGCGGTAGACGAGTTCCTTTGCCAGGCTCCGGGACTTCGGCGTGTCCCCGAGGCGCCTGACAAAATCGTTCTGCACGGCAATCATGATATGGGCAAAGTTGCCGCCGATACGCATGTGCTCGCCAAGGATCTTGCGGGTCGAGTGCGCGACTTCTTCGCTTTCGGCCACGATAGAGGCGATAAGTGCTTCATCCAGCTGGCCGCCAAAGAACTGCCGCGCGGCCTGACTGAGTTCGCTCTGATTGGGAATATGCACGAAGGTGGGGGGCAACGACTCTTCCCGCGCATCAGATCCGTCAGCGCCGGCTGCTTCGAGGCGGGTCGGATCGAACTCGTCGTTGTTGACTTTCTTCAGGTCCTTGCTGTTGCTCATGATGTGTGTGTGTCCTTGCTCGTTTCGGGGGAAGCCGGTTCGCAGGTGTTGCGCGAAGCGAAGCCGAGGGAAGTTTGTCGGCGACGCTATGCGTTCGAGGCCGCCTGGTGGTTGCCCGGCCCGCGATACGCGTCGATCAGTCTTTTGACTTCCCTGCGCGGAAGGCGAGGGTCAGCTTTTTTGGCTTCTACGATGACGGCGACGAGTTCATCACTCGCACTGTTGAGCAGGCCCATGTCGGTCAGGCGGAGGTACTGGATGGCTTCCGGGTTGGTCCCGAATCGTTGGTGGCAACGGATACAGAGCCTGGCGCTGGAGCGGGAGAGATTCAATTCGCGTTCAATGACGCCGAATGCGCAGTTGGTGGCATGCAGGCGGACCACAGGGGTGTCGCCCAGATTTCGCGTCCAGTGTTGCTGGACACGTTGCATGACGTCGGCGATTGCCTTCGCGGTCGTCATGTGTCGGCCGGCGGCAGAGTGGTCTTCAGAGGAGTCTTTAACGTTCTTCATTTCTTGTTTGTTTCCGTGTGGCGTGACGCTGCACCCTGACCTTCCTGATGTGCGAAGCACTCATCCCTTGGCCAGAATACGCTTCGTTTTCCACCCGCTTCGCCCGAAAGACGCATAACTCCATACAGCTTTCGTGACAAAGCGAGTCGTTTTTGCTTGAGCAATCGTTGAATCGGCATAAGTTTCCGTAATCTTTAGGAAACAATCGTATTTTTGTTAGCGTTAACTCTCGGTATATGCGGAATGCATCACGCTTATGCGATGCGCATGAATCGCCGGTCTTGCGTGTCGGCGACCGCCTGAATTGCACGCCAGGCGTGGCGCACGCTGACGGCGGGATAGCCCTTCGCATGGTGGCGAGCCTTGCGCGCCCGCAGCCATTGATGCAGGCCGGCCAGGCGAATGAGATTGGCGGGCAGGGTAGAAGAGACTTCGCAGTGATCGCTGGCGAACACGCCTAGCCCTTCGACCGGCCACATGCCCGGCAGGACACTGCGCAGGAAGCCGACTTTGGAACGGTTCTGACGAAGCGGCGAACGGCGTGTTTCGCGTTGACCACCGACGCCGACGCGCACAACGGTGTCGGCGTCAGGGCCGGGCAGAATGCTGCCTGCCCAGTTCTTTGTCTCAACGACGAAGATCCCAAAAGGCGTGATCGCCAGATGGTCCAGTTCCGCCGTCGGAAAGTCTGTGCCGGGCGCGTGATTGAGCAGCAGGGGCGTGGGTGCAGATAAAAGTTGTCGCCGCACAGCCATTGCAGGACGGAGCGTAGTTCCGCCTGTACGAGTGCCTCGCCTTCGTCGCCGCTTTTTTGGCTGCGCGCAACGGACGTAACGCGTGGCTGGCTGGAAGTCGGTTCGCGTCGCCGCGCGATGGCCCGGTATGCGAAGACGCAACCAGACACAAGAAGGATGTAAGTCAGCATCGTGGAATCTCCTCAAGTGGGGATGAGTCCAGTCTGCCGCGCAAATTTCGAAGTCAAGTCGCCGGAACGACGCAGATCCTTCGAAGCTTTCTTCTCGCCTTCATCCAATCCCGAAAAGCTATACGGATCAGTCGAGCTTTCCGGGTTGAACGCGTTGGCCGGCTGACGGAACTCGTTGTCGACCAATATCTGGGACACGAGGCTGCCTTTTAAGCTGCACGAGTTTCGTCAGCATTCAGGTCTGTTGCCAGCATCGATCGCGCTAATCTGGGTGCACCTCCGCGTCGTTTCCGACGCATCGACATGCGTGACGGTAGTCGCGCGTCTGTACTGTCTCCCCCATCTTTCTTCCGTGCTGGTGTTTCCGTATGGGCCTTTCCCGGACCCCTACGAAAGCGCCTCGCGCCGAGTTTCCTTGCTCATCGAGCATCGAAAGCACCGGACGTTGTCCGGACATTCCCTTGTGCGTGAATTTTTCTGGAGAGAAAAATGCTGAAAGTCCTGTTCAAAGACGGCTTCAAGACTCCGGGCAAGCTGCTCGCCCTCTGTCTGGTCGTCTATCTCGCCACGATTTCGATTGTGGTCGCTGGATTCCTTATTCTCCTCGCTGTTAGTTGGGTGAAGTTCGAGATGAAGAAGAAAGCGAAGGCAATTGAAGCTGACGAAGCCGACGCTGAAGCCGCTCGCATCGAAACTGAAAAGCTCGCTGCTGCTGCCAGAGCTGCTGACGCCGCGAAGGCTCGCACCGCCCCCGTTGCACACGCAACTGCGGCTGCGAACGACCCAGCTGTCAAACCGGCACCGATAAAGCAGTACGCAAAATCGGCTGTCATTGTTCCGTTTAAAACCGGCACCCAATAACCGGGTGCTGTAACCGCCTACCGTCACCCTGTGCTTATGCCCTTGGTGACGGCACCTCAACCCATGCCGGGAATCCATTCCCGGTTACGGGTCATGGGATTGCCGGCACGACACCGGAGCAATCCATGGAAACGCATGTGGCTGCCTGGCAGCTGGACATCTTCGGCGATTCATCGCCGGTCCTCGTTACTACCCCCCGGCCTGAGCCTCTTCCCGATCCGCAGTTCTGGAGCGATACGGTTCGCGACAGGATGATCGACGCCCTGATCTCGCTCGCGAGTGACAGCCGCCGCGGCGACAGCATGCCTGAGTCGCTGATGGACTGCGCGGATCTGCTCTCTGAGCGTCTGCGTAACCGCAAGCTCGATGTCGATGACTATCGCGCAACGCTTGGCTGGATCATGGGCTACTGGGACGGCGCGCTGCCTTACGTCTATGTCTGCAAGGTCAACGGCATTGATCCCGAGGCACTGCAGGACGTCATTATGAGCACGCCCCTTCTGGCGCGCGATCTGCGCGAGCTGCAACTCGTGTGCTTCGGCACGTTGCTGTAGGAGGCAATGATGGCAAACGCTGGATCAGTCTTTACCCGCGTACTCGCGGACCTCTTCCCCGGCAAGTCCATCGCACAATCCACCTCACCATCACCGCAGACCAGCGCATCGACCACGTCCGTTCAGACACCCACACCGCATGCAAACAGTAGCGTTGGTGTACCGCACGAAATTGGACAGGGTGCCGCAAACGAAACGGTGGTGACGATCGGTGACACGCCACATCTGTTCGTCGACGAGGGCGATCACATTGTTGAGTTCGTCCCGGCTTTCGATGACCACACCGAGGAAACCGAGTTCGGCCTGAAGATCGTGCCGGATCTCGCTCCCCACTGGTCGCAGGTGGCTTCCCATCGTTGCGCACTCAAGGACGCGATCGCGACCGCGATTCGTGGCGGTAGCACATCGCCCGGCAATCCGAAGTCAGAACCACGTGACAGGAACGAAGCGCCGACGCCTGAAACCGGGCTTGCTGCTTCGCACCTGAGTGACGATGACGACCGGCCCGCAAGCGGCAGCGCCGCGCGTGCCCGCGCAAGGCGAGGCGACATGAATGATGCCGCTGTGACGGGTCGCATCCAGTCATGGGGAGAAGAGCGGTTCCCGGATCGAAACAAGCCGGGGCGCTTTTACAAGTCATTCGCCATGCACATCGACACGACAACGGGCGAGCGAACGCTTCAGGGCGAAGGCCTCAAGGAAGCAATTGCGGAATGTCGCTGCGTCGTCGGTGATGTTGTTTCGGTGCGGCGCCTGCGCAAAGTCAAGGTGCCGGCAATCCGTAGCGATGGCAGTCCGATCATGGCCGAAGAGAAACGGGTCATGTGGGACAAGTGGCTGTGGTCAATTACTAAATAGAGGAAGTCAGAATGGCATCTGTCAATAAGGTAATTCTCGTCGGCAACCTCGGCGCGGACCCTGAAGTTCGTTATCTTCCAAGCGGCGACGCAGTGGCAAACATCCGTCTTGCGACGACAGATCGTTACAAGGACAAGGCATCCGGCGAGATGAAGGAAGCCACCGAGTGGCACCGGGTCTCGTTCTTCGGGCGCCTCGCCGAGATCGTGTCGGAGTATCTGAAGAAGGGCTCGTCGGTGTACATCGAAGGGCGCATCCGCACGCGCAAGTGGCAGGCGCAGGACGGCACCGATCGTTACTCGACCGAGATCGTCGCGGACCAGATGCAGATGCTGGGAGGCCGTAGCAGTGACGACGGCGGCGGCGAGTTTGAACAGCGCTCGCGTGCGCAGCGACCGGCGCCGGCCTCACGCTCCAATGGTTCGCATTCGACGGACGCAGCTGGCACCCGCGCGCAACCTCCGCAGCCGTCTCATGGCGGTGGTGGTGCTCTGCGTGGCGGTGGCTTCGATGAGATGGATGACATTCCGTTCGGCGGTTTTCACACCCGTTCAGCGTGGTCGATCATCTGATCCCGGAAAGGCTCACCGTTTTTCCAATTCTTCTCCCGTAACACCTCACCATCGCAACGACACGCCTTCGGGCGTGTCGTGCGACCGATCTTCTGCCACGGCCGTTAGCGCCTGTCTTTCTTAACTATCCAGCCAACACGTCTGCTGAAAAAAGCCGCCCGCCCATGCGCGGACCGCTTTTTTGAGCACGCGTTTTCACGCCTGTCTCAGGCACCGACCCAACCCACTCAACTCAAAGGAGAGTGATTCATGACTGTAAAAGGAAGAGGACTGTCGCCCGAGCAGTACGAGTGGCTTCAGCGCAAGCTCGCCGGATTCCAGCTCTCTCCCGAGCAATGGATCTCGCTCCTTGTGAGCTATGGCGTGCCAGCAGACCGTCTCACTGGCGACGCGTGTGCATGCCCTGTATGCGGCGGCGACGATCGATTTACCTACGACAACAAGCGTGGGCGAGGCGACTGGGTATGCCGTCATTGCAACAACGGCGATGTGATGGCGGGCGACGGCCTCCAGTTGATCACGCGCCTCAACCGGATCGGACTGTACCGGCTGATGCGTGAGATTGACGGTGGTCCCGCTCAGCGGGCAATCCATGTCGCGGGCACTGCTGAAGCACCAAGGCCGAAGCGCAAGGCGAGTCGGGAATTCACTGAGAGGCGTCTCACCTCAATGTGGAATGCTGCGAAACCCCTGTCGGCTGGTGACCTGGTGATGCGATATCTGGGTGCCCGCGTGCCCGGCTTGCTTATTGCACCGTCGCCGGCGCTGCGACTCGGCATGCTCGAGTACCGGCACGAGAAGAAGGTGATCGGCAGCTGGCCAGGCATCCTCGCGCGGTTCGAGTTGCCCGATGGACGTCTGGGTACGCTGCACCGGACCTTTCTTGAACGATCGACGCCGTCAAAGGCGCAGATCGTTTCGTCCGACGGCGAAATCCTCGACCCGAAACTCAACGACATGACGCTCAATCCGCTGGGCGGCGGGGCGGTGCGCCTGATGAAACCGGTCAACGGTGAAATCGGCGTCGCGGAGGGTCTCGAAACGGCCTATGCCGCGCACATGTTGTTCGACGTGCCGACGTGGTATTGCCTGAATATCGGGCTGCTGCGCCAGTTCGTTGTGCCCGAAGGTATGGGTATCCGCGTCGTGCACCTCTTCGTTGACTTCGACGCAGTCGATCCAAAGACCGGCAAGTCTGTCGGTGTTGCGGGTGGCGTCGAGCTGGCGAAGCGTCTGAGGGCCGAAGGGTTCACGGCCATCGTTCACCGGCCGCGCTTGCGCGGAACCGACTTCGCTGATGAGTGGGTTGCACGGTCCGCGAACACGGTGCCGTCGATGGACGCTCGTCGCGGCGTCGGGAAAGCTGCCCAGTTCTCGGCCGCTGTCTGAAGCATCGCAGTAGTTGTTGATCGCGGCTTCGGCCGCTCCTCTTTTACCTTGCCCGGTGGGGATATTCCCCGCCGGGGGAAGGTCACGTCGGGCCATTTTTCTGGAGAAGAAAATGCGCTCGTTCCAGGTTCTCGTGGGTGGTTTTGCGATCGTTGCTACGAACGGTGCCGAAGGTGGCCGTCAGCCGGTCGGCAAGTCTGAAGCTGTGGCCTTTGATGTGATTGACCGGAAGGCAGCAGGCAATACGAAATACGCCAGCCGCGATCAGACATTTACCGATGCGTGGGACTTCTGCACACGCCGTCTAGCTATCGTTGCAGCCAAACGGCCGCATTGATAACCCCTTGAAACGACAGCGGCTCCCCAAAAGGGAACCGCTTTTTTTTCGTCTGTAGCCCGAGGTCATTTCAAGATGGCCAGGCATATCACCACAACCACAGCGAAGACCTTCCACAGGCGCCACAGTTCGCTCGCCCACAGCGCTCCACCCGCGCCAGTGAGCAGCAGCACAACGCACAGGTCATTGTTGACGTGCATGCTCGCGAGCCACGCGGCGAAGCACCAGAGTGCGACCGACGCGACGAAGATGATTACGCGCCGGACGAAGAACGGCAGCGCCATGAACTTCGTGTAGCAGACCGACAGTTGATCCATAGCGCTCACTCCTCCGTTATTTTCTTCAACAGATGCTGCACGAGATCGAGGCTGTTCCAGCCGGCGATGCCGGAAGCAACCAGAGTTGCGATGAAGAGCCACGTGCGCGGCACGGTTAGTGGCAGACCGTGGCGCACGATTTCAATGAATTCCAGCATATAGCCTCCAGTTGGTGTTGCACCGGTGCAAGGCGCGTCGCGTCATGAACACCGATGCGATAACCCATCTTCGCATTCCTGCGTCAAAGTCAAGTGGACGCTCAGAAGAATCCGCCGAACGCATCCGCAATCTGGTCGACGTCGTGAGCGTCGGGAGCATCGGTTTCGTTGCCTTAGCGAAGCTCGCCGTTTTCAACAGTCGGCCTCTCCATAACACGAGTGATCTGCGAAGGTTGACTCCGGCTGGAGCACGTTGCCGTTCAGTGAGGGCGTGAACGCGCTTCACGGGCCTCCCGTTGCAGTCGCGCATTTAGTCGGGTCGTACGTCAGCACGCCGACTGAGGTTGCCTTCCGCAAATAAGACTGACGGGCTGCCATCCGGGCACCCGTATTGAATGTGCGCGCATACACAGCTTGAATGGCTCTCTCAAGGTCGGCCATCTGGCTGAACGGGACTGTATCGGCGGCGCACCGCATGAGTTGCGAGCTCGCAAGCACCACCGGACTCGTATCGCTCATGGCGAGCGTCGAAGCCGTGATGCTGGTCTGGAAATTCCGGGCAGCTACTTCGACCGCAGCGTGTACCGCGGGCTGAAAGGAATACCTCTTGTCGATGAGTTGCTGCATATCGTCCCGGTAGCCGCGATTGGCTGAATCGACGCCTCCGACGCTCCAAGCGTTGCCCGCCGGAGTTGCCCAACTGGAGCTTGCCGACTGCGCCGAGGCGGAGCCGCCACCGCACGCGCTCAAGGCCAGGGCTGCTGCAATAGAAATTGCGGTCAGGGCGGAGATTTTCTTATCCCTCATTCACTCTCTCTTGTTTCGCTTAACGAAGCGCAGCGATCGGCCGAAGTCCGGTCAGCCAAGGAACGCGGCGAACTGGTCGGCGATGCCCTCGACGTCATGGGCTGCTCCGGACACCCCTTCGTTGCCGGGGTGCTCTGTTCTCTGACTGACCGGTTGGCTGACCTCGATGGATGATCCGGTCGGGGGCGGCGTTGAAGAAGGCAGGGACGCTGCTGGCTCACCGGAAAACCCAGGCATCGCCATCGGCTGAAGCTCAGGCATCGCCGCGCCGCGAAGCGCTGACTCCGCGAGCAGTCTCAGGATCGTTGCGCGTTGTCGCGCTGAGCCGGCTGCACTCAGTCGCGCATACAGGGCTGGTGTGGTCACCTCGTCGATGACCAGCTTCATCCTGAATTTTTCGTTCATGCTTTTGCGGTCGTGCGTTCGCGGGTGAGCCCGGCTTCGCCGACGATCAGGAAGCCTTTGACGTTCGCAGTGCAGGGCGTATCGATCACTTCGAGTGTCACGCGCGGGAACGCTTTGCGGATCACCGGCGCGTACAGGGCGCCGCCGCCACCGGACAGGATGATCGAGCGCACGTTTGTGAGCTGGCCGACGTTGTTCTGCATTTCCTTGACGACGCCTGCGATGACCGGCTGCGACTGTTCGAGATAACCATCCAGGTTGATGTCGTTTCCATAGAAGAAGAATGGCTTGCGTTCACGCAATGCCTTGTCGATGAGTTCGATGTCCTCCACCTGTTCCTGTTGGTCTCGCCCGATCAGCGCGGCAATGCGCTGGTAGATCTGTGAGGCGCCACCCGGGATGCCGTCGCTGCGCTTGTCGTCCATCGTGAAGCCGTTGGCGTAGACCCAGTCGGTCGTGAAGTAGCCGACGTCGACGACAAGGTGAGCGCTGTCGCGTCCGAACTCGCTTTGCCGGTTGGTGGATGCGGCGACGAGCGAACCGAGCGGTTGCGGGATGACCACCACCTTCTCGACACTGACGCGTCCTGCACCGAAATCGAAGGTGCCCGTAAAGCGGTCACGCAATGCGCTGGAGTACTTGCTCATGTTGTGCACGGGCAGGCCGAGCACGAGCCGTTCGATATGCGTCACGCCCGCGAAATGGATCGCACCGGCAAGAAGCGCCGCGTAATTGTCGGACAGCACGAAGTCGTTGGACAGTGCGCGCCCGGTATTGCCATAGGCTGCGGTAAGCGATACGTCGGGGCCCACTTCATATTCGATCTGGTCAATGACGACAGTGGCGACCCTGCGGGATGCGAGTACGCTATCGCCGTAACCCGAGAGGGCGCGGCTTGCAGCAAGGGGCGCGAGAGAAGGGAACATGCCCGTGGCGATGCTGCCACTTGCTGCGCGGTGAGCGTATTTCGTGTTGCCGTAACCGACGTCGACAGCGAAGACAGAAGTTTTCAAGTTGACTCCATGTTTTTGAGGGTGAGCGGCAAAGTGGCACTGAAGTGACACTTTGAATCGCTCGTACAGGGTTGCTCAGGGCAAAGTGACACTTGAGTGCCACTTTCAACGGCTCGTACGTGGTAGCTTCGAGCAAAGTGGCACTCATGTGTCACTTCAGCCTTGTTTGAGTCTATCGAGCGTCCGGCGAAGTCAAGTCAGCAAAGCCAGCGGGTTCTGCGCAGCTTTCGGGCGGTGCAGGCGCTCAGATCGTCGCTATCCTTGGTTCACCTACCGCGTCGACGACGCATCGAAACAGAGTGCAAGGCACTCGCACGTCCATACCTTCGGGCCCGCAATGGGCCAAAACACAGCAACTGACCGGGCCGCACAATGAAGCGGCCTTTTTCTGAATCAGGTCAAGTCCACGGTGGTCCACCATGAGGACCCCCGGACAGTGCGATATCCATACGATTGGCGGCGGTTTGCCGCGATGTGACGCAATGAGGACATGTGGAGAGACCAGACACCGGACACTTTTCGCATGCTCATCTGCGTCTTCACACGCCCTTACAGCGATGGCTGGGTGTGCTCACGAAGCCCGATACACCGCGGCGGAGATGAGCGACTTGGGGGCGGGGGAAGTCTTGCGGGCCGGTAAAGACCGGAGCTCCGCGATTCCCTGACGGAAGAGGACACGGCGTACCGCGGCCGTACAAGAACGCGTAACGGGTTTTGCCCGGCATGAGCACGAAGTTGAACAACTGTCGTGCTGGCAGGGTAGCCACGAAGCTGCACGGCGCGGGAATCTTCCGCGCAGCGCGACGGCAGGGATGCCTCGCGCGGAACACATCGGTAGCGGATTGCGTGAAGCGCGACCCGTGCCGACAGGCAGCAGGTTGGACGGTCGGAATGCATGCTCTTCCCATGCGTCTGGTCGATCGGATGGAATCGCTAAAGGACAGGAAGGCAGGACCCACGCGACGGGGATACGGCGCAGCCGCGAAAGCGGCGGCAGCAAAAGGGCAAACCCGGGCGGTCGGGTGACGGCATCAGGTAGGGATGCTGCGACCATCGGGTCGAAAGTGATGGCACACCGAGGCAGCGCGGCAGCGTTGCAAGGGATTTCGGATGGCTGCAATTCTCAATGTAAGAGCAATCGTCAATAGCTACGGTTTTGGTCCCGAGTTCCGGGATGCGCTGCTCGCACTCTTCGACACGCACGTCGCGCAGATCCACAGCACCACCCGGATCAGCCATAAGGCGCTGTCGGTCAAGACGCAGGAACGGCGGGCGACTGGGCTATGCAAGTCGTTCAGGGAGTTGCGGGAGAACGGCTATGCGCTGCAGACACCGTGGTCTCTCAAACACAAGCACATCGGTTTTCTCGTCAGGCACTGGGTCGCTGACGGCCAGAGCGGTGGCACGATCGAGAACAAGCTGACGTACCTGCGGGCGATCGCGCAGTGGATGGGCAAGCCGAAGCTTGTGAGAACACTCGCGGACTATGTTGACCGCCGCGAGCACGGGCTTGTGCGCAGCTATGTCGCAACGGAGGACAAGTCGTGGGAGGCACACGGCATCGATGCAGCAGCGAAGATCGAGGAGATCGCCCGGACCTGCCCCTATACGGCGGTGCAGCTGAAACTGCAGGCCGCGTTCGGTCTGCGCATCGAGGAGAGTTTCATGTTGCGCCCGGTTGAGGCGGTGCGCAATCCACAGATGCTGGCCGTCGTACGTGGGACAAAGGGCGGACTTCCACGCGAGGTGCCGATCGAAGCGAAGATGACGATTCTTGAAGAAGCGGCGAGGTTGAACAATGGCGTAACGGGTTCCACCGTGCCGGCTGGCCGCACGCTCAAGCAATGGCGTGACTGGTACTACCACGTGCTGGAAAAGCACGGCGTGACGAAAGCGGGCCTGGGTATCACGAGCCACGGCCTGCGTCACGGATATCTGCAGGCGCTCTATGAGCGGACTGCGGGAACGCCGGCGCCGATCAAGCGGGCCGGTGAGCGCCCCGATCCGCAGGTGCATCACGAAGCGATGCGCCGCGTCGTTGTAGCGGCGGGTCACAGCCGCGTGACCAAAGCGAATGCGTACCTGTCGACATTCGCCAGACAGGAGCGGCTGCAAAAGAAGTTGCCCACGGTGGAGGAGGCGCGCGAGGCGCTCAGGATTGCCGACGGCAACAAGAGCCACGCGGCCACGGCCCTTGGTATATCGCGTCAGGCGCTCTATCGGATATTGGGGGCGGGCGCGGGCACCGTAGAGCCGGTTTAGTCGCGGAATGAAAGGGAATTTGAGATGCCATATGCCCGCTCGGGAGTAACCGGAGTGGAACACAATGGAGTCTCTCTCGGCTTCTGGCGGCGGCCTTCGGAAAACGCCAGAGCACTTTGACAACCGGCTCCTCGTATGAGCCGGTTTTTTTTCTCCGGGATGGCTAGGTAGAAACCTTTGACGTTGGAGAGCTTCTCCTATACTGCAGACGGGGCACCATTCGCGCTCTACACACCAGGAGAGGAACCATGATCCTTGCCGATATGGGAGGCATTCAGGAGGTACAGCTCGCGCGGCTTCAGTTTGAGGATGGACGTCAGCGGTACTTCAGTACCTCCGATCAGCTGATTTCCTATCTCAAAACAAAACCCGACCAAAAATTTCGCCTCGATCCTGCACGAACAGGCATGACCCTGTACCTGAGAGGAGATCCGGATCAGCCGCTCTACGGATCTGAAGCAGGTGATGTGTTTTGTGGAGACCAGGTCTGGTATGACTCGGCTGCGGGAAAAGTCACGACACTCAATGAAGGTGATGATCGACGGTTTGGAGGCTGATCAGCGAGCTTCGGATGCGAGAGGCGAAAGATAGGGAAAGGGGTGCATGCCCGGCACGTTGTCGCGAAGGCACATCGGTCTTGACTCCCCCGCTACCAGCGATCGCGGTCGGGCATTCCGTCGACGGCCAGCGCGATGCGATCCTCAAAGAGACACTCTTCATGCTCCCTCGGTGACGGGATCTTTGGAAACTGGATGTATCGCTCGCCGTCGATATCAATCCATTTCGCCAGTTGCACCAGCTTGCGGTAGCGCGCTGCGTCCTTCAGCACTGGATCGATCGGCCAGCTGTCGATCGTTGACACCGTGGCGTCGACTAGCCGCTGGGCCAGCATGGCGAACAGGGGGCCGCGCGTTTCCCAGTCTTCGGTATTGCGCGCGAGCATGTCGATGACCATCTGTGAATCACATGCCCCTAGCTCTTTTTCGATCAGGTCGCGCAGGTCGTCTTCCGTAGTCTTGGGGCGGCTCAATCGACGGTTCCAGACCTGGGCACACCGGGTCATGGCAGCTTTATCGTCGTTGCCGACCGGTTCCCATTGTGTCGACATGCCGCAGCCCGCGCAGTATATGCAGACAATTTTTTCAGTCTGGGGCGCGAATGCGGGGCGCTGCAGCACGTCGCCCATCACCGGCGGGCCGGCGTGACGGCCAAATCTGCCATAGTCAAACTGAGGCTCACCGATTTCCGCGACAACCCGTTGCGAAAACCCAAGGGTGCCGCGGCCGCCGCAGTGGTCGCAGGGATAAAGCTGTTCGTACATTGTCCGGTTATTCGCCGTTGCATTTATTGGGAGATATTAGCTGGCATTATCAACGGACATGGGACGTGCGAAAAGCCGGATTTACAACCTGTTTAGGCTTTCATTTCGTATGAAGAAAAGTCTCAGGGAAATTATTATGTATCCGGCCGTCCAGCTCCCGACCGGCCGCCTCTTTGCCGATGCGGTCCATCGTCTGGCGGAACGCATTGGGGCCGAGGGAATTCCAGCCGTCGTTGTAGTCGAAGAACCCGCTTGCAAGTCTGCTTCGATCCCCCCCGATCAGGTCGCTGCCAGCACAACTATTTCCGGGAGCCCATTCTCCCCACTGCTTGAAGAAATACGGGACGCCGGCTGTTTCGCACTGGTCCCGTAACGATCGCGCCCACGCTGGGTGCATGGGTCGGGCGCCCCGCCCGCTTTCACCGCCGACAATGACCCAGTCCAGCGGCTCGAGCATGTTCGTGTGGTCGCGCCAATTGCTGCTGGCAAACATCCCATCGAAGCTCACGGGGCCGAGCAATGGCTCCATCGACAGGAAACGTACTCATGCGGGGACGGCAAGCAGCTTCGGAATGTCGCGGTCGGCTTCTTCCTGGTTGACGATCGTCGCGCCGAGCCAGACGTTATCGGGCAAGCACGGCATTTCCAGGCAATTGAGATCGAATCGATACTGCGCCGTCTCGCTGATCATCGACATCACGTTTCCGACCCGCTTCGTCAGCAGAAGCCAGTCAAGGTTTGGGGTCTTCGCGATGAGGTCGAACAGGTCGCGGCGCCACGTGGGATCGACTGCGTTGTCGAACACATCGGTGAGCGACGCGCAGAACACGCGCTGGCGACGGCCGTGCGCTGCGAAGAACTCGGCATGCGCTGCGTTCCAGACGATCGGCTTGCGCCAGTTGGCCGGCGATGTGCGGCGTCGCGGCGCGCCGGGTCCCCAGTTGACGGCAACGCCGCCGCTGAAGCGCGCATTGCGGGTTTCGGCATAGCAGTGATCGCAGCCGGGGCCGACCTTCTGGCAGCCTTCCCACGAATTGAACGTGTGGTCGGTCCATTCGATCTTGCTGTTCTGGCTCATGTCGTCTCCCGCTCAGACAGATTCGGTATCGTGAGACAGTACCGCGAGCGTTCCGCACCGGCGGGCGCGCTTTTCGATGGCGTCGAGCCAGGGCAGGAAGACGTCATCGCCGAGATCGCGTGGCGCGGATGTCGGGACGCTCAGATGGTCCATCAGGGCGCCTGTCGAATTGATCGCGGCGAGTGTATTCGCGTCAGGCACCACCCAGAAATACCAGCGCTGGACAAAGTACCACCAGGTCTTTGCGCGCTCGAGCTCCGTCCACGTCGCGCTGAAGTCGAAGACGGAACCGATGCTGCTGAAGAACACGCAGCGCACGTCAGTCGTGGTCACAGCAGCGACGACTATCTGGCGGCCCGACGAGAGTGACCTGGGATCATGGCAGGCACAGCCCAAAGCCGGGTAGCGGCCTAACCAGTCGAGCGAGCGCGAGGTAGCGCGATCCAGAAAAAAGCTTTTGCCTAGCATCGAGGACTCCGGTAGTTAGATAGCCCGATCGTGAACCGGGCGCGCGTTTTCATCTTGCCTGTCCGGATCGGAAGTCAAGGTTCCCCGTTTTTCGCATGCGCCATCCGCTACCGCGTGCGCAGTCGTTGTCCGGCGACCCACGCCTTGCGCAGCGCCGCCCTGACACTGTCTGAATCGTTGGGAAAGTTGCGCTGCACTCATTCATCCGATTGCGCGAGAAACCTCGGCATTCATGCCGGGGGGATAGCGCGGCGTGCACAGCACGCTCTACATCCGCGTCTCCTTGTCGAAAGCTATCTTTGGGTTGAACGGAATATGCATAGCCATCGCCGCGCTGAATGAGCGTGCAGTGACGATAACTGATGCCTTGAACAACGGCCGTGCTCGTCTGGATGTTGAACGAGCCAGTGACGCGAATCGCAACACGGCCGAAATGGATTCCGGCCTTCTTGCCGACGGACACATTGGCACGCACGTGGTCGCCGGTCTGGAACCCATGCACCTGCTTTTGCCGCATGAGATATCCGCGAGGGAATCCATGGCGGGTCAGGCGCGTGCGCTGGTAGCTGCCGCGCCCGGTGGCCTTGATAATCAGCGAGGGGCGCTGCCAGCCCCGAATGCTGTCCACCTGACCGACGCAGGTCGCACGAGCGCATGCGTTTTGGGGATGGCGTGCGTGACCCGGTTGAACTTCGTGCGGCCACCCGAAGCAAGTTCGAGCGGCAGGCCTGTGGCCTGCAGCGCATTGGCGAGCGCCCAGCGCGTGGCATTAACCGCTGCGGCATCCCTCAGTGGGCGAGAAGCGGTAGCGAGGATGCGCGCAAGACGCTTCGGATCCTTGACGTACTCGCGCACGTCGAGCGAACCCTTATCCTGGTTGCAGTCGCCACATGCGAGCCCCAAATTCCCGATGCGGTTGCTGCCATTGCGCGCTCTGGCCGTGAGGTGTTCGATCTGCAGCGGGCGATCTTTCCCATCGCAATAAATGCAGCTTCGCTTCCACTTCTCCAGCAGATACTCACGGACCTCGTGGCCCGCCAAGGTGCCCTGCTGATACTCGATGCCCGAGATTTCCGGGGTCTCGAGCGCCTGAGTGTCGAAGCGGACCAGCTCCGACGAGAGTACCGTGACCGATGCCCAGCGACGGATACGGTTCGACCATGCCATCGCGGTGTGAACGCGATGCATCAGGCTCGGTGCGAGCCAGCCTTTGGGCTTCCGGCGATTCAGGAAGCGCGGCGCGCGGTAGCCCAGGTTCGTGCCGCGACGGCGCCGACGAAATGCACGCCTTGCCGTAAGCGCCTCGCTGATCTGCCGACCACGATGAACCAGTTCGAAAAGGTTAAGCACCGCCACGCAGTGCTCGGCCTCGCGTACGAGCGCGATGCCCGTGACCTTGCTGCCGGGATCGAGCTTAATCCGAAGCGGCTGGAACGAACAGGCGTCCACCTTGCGATCGACGAGCCGGATCACGAACGGCATGGCACGATGCACGCGCGCTCGAGCGCGTGCGAGCAGTAGCCTCGCACGCTTCTCGCTGCACGGCATCAGCGGTTTTCCATTTCGATCCAGCACAAACACCGACATGTCGGCTCCTCTAAAAACATTGCCCTTACGGGCCTGGTGACGCTTCCCTTGCGGGAAGTCTCCCCTCGACCATGTTGCGCAGCAGGTGTCAGCAACAAGGCTGACCGGGACGATCCGTTTCGTGCTTACCCGGTCGCTTGTCTGCAACCGTCCCTTCAAGTGCCTGACGCTGAGGAAGCACGTCAGGGTGGGTCTGCTGTCTTCTGCGCAACGTAGCGCCTCGCGGCGCTCGGTCTGGTCAACCCGAGCTTGATCTACCGCTTTAAGCTCCACCCTTCAGGGTGGGGTAGTTGACTGCTCAGGACGCGCTCATCATCTGTCCAGTCGTTGTCTTCACCGTCCCTCGTCTCCTCGAATGACGCGAGCGCGTTGTGGACCCGGAGCCGGATCGCGCTCAGGCGCTCCTGCAGCACTAAGAGCCACTGGCGCACAGAATCGGGGCGACCAGTGAGAACGAACGGCGACACCGCATAGCGCGTCAGGTTGAGGATGTCCTGAACTACCTGGGATATCTGTAGCACCTGTACTCCTGTTCGGTGGAGTCGGAGCGGCTGGAAGTCCAGACGTTTCAGTAGGAGGAACGGAAATCGACGCCCAAGTCCCAGCGGCTCTGCCAATGTGCGAGGTAGCCCCTGGCGACGCCCGGGCAGTCCCAGAGCGCGAGCGCATTTTCGCTATTGCGAGACGCCGCGGCCTAGCTGTAGTTAAAAGAGCCGGTCTCGACCGTTGCGCCATCAACAATCAGGACCTTGTCATGGTGGATGGGGTAGACGCTAACGGTGCGCACCGGAATCCGCGCGTTCACGAGCAGATTCAGCGCCGCGTGGGCCTTGCCGGAACGGTCCTCGCTGACGTAGTTCTTCTCGTCGACCACGACGGCCACTTCGACGCCACGGGGCTTCGCCTGGAGCAGGTGACGAACGATGTCAGGCGAGGTGAACGAGTACGCCGAAACCCGGATCGAGCGCTGGGCGCTGTCGATCGCGTGGTCGACGAGCGCCGCGGCGCTGCCTTCCGGTGAGAAGCCGGCTTCGGGCTGGCACGCACCGCCTCCAGCCGATGCATGCGCTGGGAGCATCGCCGTGACTGCGGTCATTGAAAGCGCGAGTGCCGCGCGTGTGATTGCCGTGGTGAACTGCATTTGGATTCCTGTTTGTGTTGTTGATCCGCGTGCCGGGCGCGGGGTGCCCCGGCGGCCACGTATCTCCAGGTTAGCGGGTCTGCTGTGAAGTCAAGTCGGGCGGCGGAATGTTGTCCAAGAAGGGAACCAGGCGACGAGGCTTGTGACATGCCGGCTGCGGGCTGGTATTCCCGGCCTGTGGCACGGTCGGTCAGGAACCAGTTACCGTTGGACAGCCGAAGTACGTGGCAGCCGGGGAAGCGTTGCTGCATGACCGCGTGTTCGCGGCGCATGCGCATAGTGCGGATCTCCCCGACAAGTGCTGCGACGGCTGCAGCGATGACGAGCGCCAGGATGCCGCCTGCGATGCAGGCAACCGGAACCCACGAGGCCCAGTGACGGGCAATGGCAACCATCTGCAGCATGCGGTAGAGTGCCAGGAAAACTAGGCCGCCGACTGCGGGGACGAAAGCGAATTCGATCATGTGGTTGGAGGAGTGCGCTGGTGACAGGGCGCCGGAAGCGAGTTCGCATGTGCGACTGGACGCCTCTGCGGTGTGCGTGCTTACGCGCACACGCGATCTATTGTCGGACCTGAGGTCACAGCCAACAGGGGCAAAAGGAAACGCGTTCAGCGCGGCTTTCGGGATCGACGGCTGTTGAATTCAGGCGAAAGCTATATGGTTGAGTCGAGCTTTCCGGGTTAAGGCCGTTAGCCGGCTGACGGCTGCACGAACTTCAGGATCGCATGCCTCTGAATTGAACAGGCGCGTGACCGCCTCATGGAGCGGCGCAACCCCGGGGATATCCACAGGGTTATTAAGGAAATCTGTGGATATCTTGCCCGAAGGACGTGCGAGTCTTGTCCGAAAGCCGTATGGATTCCGCGGTCATTCCGGCCGGAGCGCAGCGACATTGCCGCTACCATCGACTCAGCTACCGCGTCTCTGACGCATCGACCCCGCCGGCACGTTCGGCATCCATCTTTGACCCCATCGGGAACCACTCCCGAACGGGGGCAGGTTCCCCTCTCTGGAGAACCTGCAATGCAACAACTTACTGCACCCCTGAAGCGCATCAAGCTCGGTCGTAACCCGCGTACGTACTTCGATCCGAAGGCGATGGCGGAACTGACCGAGTCGATTCGCGCGCATGGAGTCGACACGCCGATCATCGTTCGCCCCGTTGTCGAGGACAATTTCGACTTCGAGGTGATCGCCGGAGGCCGCCGCTACCGCGGGGCACTGGACGCTCACGGTGAAGACTTCCCGATGCCCATCGTTGTAAAGGACGTCGATGAAGTCGAAGCGCGCCGTATTGCGCTCACCGAAAACATCCAGCGCGACAACCTCTCTCCTGCCGAAGAAGCCATCGATGCCGCCGAGCTGCTCGGACTGCACGGTGGCGACCGGGACGTGACTGCCAGGATCCTTGGCTGGTCGCGCTCGACACTGGACAGCCGCCTTGCGCTGCTGAACTGTTCGAAGGCGGTGCTCGACGCGCTGAGCGAGCGGAAAATCAACATCGCTCACGCTGAACTGCTGGCAGCCCTCTCGAAGGAGAATCAGGACAAGGTCCTGCCGGTCGTTGTCACGGAGAAGCGTTCGGTCGCCGACGTGAAGAAGCTGGTCGAACAGGCGTCCTGTGCGCTTGGCTCTGCCATTTTCGACAAGACGGACTGTGCGGCCTGCCCGCACAACTCGTCGACGCAGGCGCAGATGTTTGGCGAAGCGATCGGCACCGGAAACTGTACCAACCGCAGCTGCTTCAACGACAAAACCGAAAAGCAGCTTGAAGCGACGGCCGCAGAGCTGCGCGATGAGTTCCAGACCGTGCGGATCGTGCGGGCTGGCGACAATAACACGCGCGTGCAACTGGCTGTCGAGGGAGCGAAGGGCGTCGGGCTTGAACAGGCGAAAGCCTGTCACGCCTGTGCGAACTACGGCGCGGCCGTGAGCGGCTTACCGGACTCTGTCGGCAACGTCTATCGCGGCCAGTGTTTTGACACGGTCTGCAACATGAAGAAGGTGGCGGCTCGCATCCAGGCCGAAAAGGCTGCATCACAGCCGGCAAAGCCTGACAGTGCCAGGTCCGCACCAGCGGCGAAAACCGCGAATGCGGGCAGCAAGTCAGCCAGTGCTCCGGCTTCCACGAATCCCTCGGTCACGGTCATTGGCGAGTCCGAGAAGGTGAAGGCGTATCGCGTGAAGCTGTGGCGCAAGGCCTTGCGCGCTGATATCGGCATGAATCGTGAACTGGCTCGCCAGTATCTGATTGCAGTCGTGCTCAGCGGCCATGCACGTCAGGTCGACGACGCCGCGTTCCGCAAGTTCTTCGAGCGGATCGTTGGCAGCGAGGCGCCCGTGTCCAACCTGCCCAAGGCAATCGACGCCGTGCAGGCAGCGAAGGAAAGCTCACAGGCTGACCTGATGATTGCAATGCTGTTCGCCGCAATCGAAGGTCTGGATGTGACGCATCTGACGCAACTGTGCAAGTCGCACAAGCTGGACCTGAAAAAGCACTGGAAGCTCGACAAGGAGTTTCTGGAGCTGATCACGAAGTCCGAAATGATGGTGCTCGCCGATGAGCTTGGCATCCGTGCCGCGCTTGGCGACAACTTCAAAAAGGTGTTCGCGAAATCAAAGCCGGAAATCATCGAGGCGCTCCTCACGGTCGAAGGGTTCGACTACGCGGGCAAGTTGCCGAAGGTGCTGAAGTTCTGAAATGGCGGGGCGCGTTCTGCGTCCCGTTCCCCCTCTATATGTATACGCCGCCACCGCGCGGCGTTTCTTTTTTCCCGGAGTTTTTTATGTTCCAACAACTGGAAGCGCTGGTGCGAGCCAGCGGCAAGCTGCAACTGACGCTGAAGATGGACAACGACCGAATGGCGGTAGTCGTCGTGCCGCAAGGCGAGGGCAAGGACGCCGCGCTGCGGCAGCCGCTGGTCCTCACCGGTACGGCGGCCGAGCTCGATGAGGGCTTTGCTGCGGCAATCGCTTCGTACTCGACGGCTCATGCGTCGCTGTCCGAACAGGTCGCTGCAACCACGGCGATCCTGCAGGAAGCGGAGAAGAGTCAGGCCTCCAAAGCGCAGAAGTCTCTCGCTAAGGGCGGTAAGACCGTACCGGCGAAAGGCGGTCAGTCGAACGCCAATAGCGAAGGCGAGGGCGCTGCGGAAGACGAAACCGACAACGATGATGACGACCAGTCAGCGTCTGCGCCGGCTGCGCCCGCCAGTGCTGCACCCGTGGATGCCGGGAATTCCTCCGGTACCGATCTTCTTTCCCTGCTCAGCTGAGGTGCGCCATGTCCATTTCCATCGCCCGTCTGGTTCGCGAGTTCGTCTACAACGGTGTGAACTTTGTCGATCCCGGTCCGACCTTTTCACCCGAAGAGGTGCGTGATCTGTATTCCGCCCAGTATCCGGAGCTGACCACGGCCGCAATTGAGGGTCCGGTCTACAAGGGGGAAACCGCCCGCTACACGTTCATGCGTGCAGCAGGTGCGAAGGGTAGCGATGCGTAAGCGCGCGCTCGTGCAATGCATCGCCGATGAGGCAATGCCATCGTCCAATGAACCGCCCGAAAGGGCGGTTTTTTTTCATGACAAGGAGATCGAGAAATGTTCTTCGATCCTCAGCCAGCTGATGCGGTCGTCGCTCTCGACGGCCTCAGCTGGCAATCGCCGCGGCGTGCCGTTGCCCGACGTCGAGCTGCCCATGATTTTCTGACACTTCCCGACGTTTCGCGTGCTGTTGCGGCGCGTGCGTCGTTGAAGTGGCCAGCCGATCGCGAGCTCGCGAGACTGGTCGGCGAGCACTTCGAGTCGGGCCCGCTCAGGGCCGCAGACGTGAAGTCCTTCACCGGATCTGGCGACGCGATGGCTCAGGCGTTGTTTGCGTGGATTCGCCGCGAATGTGGCGTGATGAAGCGGCTTTGCTTCCGGCCGTATCTGCTGGATTCCAATGGTGTCCAGGACCAGATCATGTATCAGACGGACGCGTCCGGCTTCGAACCGAGCTCGCCGCTCTATCTGGGCATCGAGACGCCTGAGGATCGCATCTACGTGATCGAGGATCGCGCAGTGCCGCTTGGCAAGGCGCATCCGCGGCTGCTCGCTACGGCGCTGATCCTGATCAACCGCGCGGCGTTCCGCACGCTCGTCATGCGCACGCCAGATGACTTCCTGTCCATGTTCGCCCAGTGGCATTGGGACGGCGATCCGCACTGTGACGATGAAGACGCGGTGGACCTTCTGAAGGACAGGTTTGGCGATGACCCGGAAGAGTTCCAGCACTACCTACCCTCGGTGGTTCGCCAGGAACTTTGTCCGCCGAGCATGGAGATCGGTTGCTATAGCACGAAACATCGTGCGTGGCGACCGTATCCGGCCCTCGGTATCGAAGCGCTGCGGCGTCTGGGCTGGACACAGGGCGGTTGGATCCGCGCGCTTTGCGCGGAGCTGGAACGTCTGACGGTGCTGCTCAGCAGTGTCGGCCGTCGCGCACTGTTCGACTGGTCGTTCCGGCCTGAGGTGATTTACGCCGCTACGTCGATCGCAGCCCGCGACGACGTGTACACCGGCGACGTCCTCGACACCCACTACGAGTACTTCAACAGCGGCGGTGATGGATCCCTGTTTCACGGATTCATTGCCCTTGCCCAGTCACCCGATGACATCCGCAGGCAGTACGCGGATCTGTCGCTGGGGTTTTCCATTCTTCGACAGGTTGACCGCGTGGTGGCTTTGATCACACGCGATGCCTAAGGACGAGACCATGAACAATCTGATCGTTTCGACGGGACATTCGAAAGAGCTGGTGATGAGTGGGGCAATTCTGCTCTATTCGTATGCACGCGATACCGGTAGCCCGGTATTCGCTACGGCGCATCCGGTATCGGTCACCGGCAAGCGTCCCGTCATCGGTGCGGGTCGCCCGGTGGACCGCGAGGCTCTGTTCACGGCGCTCGACTCGCTTTCCGAGCGCTGTGCGGCGAAGGCGGAGTTTCTGCCTGAGACTGTGCTCGCAATCGACCGGACCGCTGTGACCTGGTGGTGCCGGCCGACAACGAGGCGGGTCTTCTTCGACTGCCCCGAGCTTGGCAACGTCACCGCGGTGGTGCCGCATCCGGGCCTGATCTTTCAGGCGCGCAACAGCGGTTTCTACGTGTATGCAGTTGACGGCGCTGCACGGCCGACACCTGACACGGCGCTCTTCGAGCCGCCGTACTTCAACACGTGGGACCACGGTTCCATCTGTATCGGTTCTGCGCGCGTTCCCGATCGCATCGACATCGCGTCGATTGACGGGTGGGAAAGCGGTTTTTTCGAATCTGCGTTTACACACCCCAATGCGGGTGGAAAACGCGTCAATCACCCACGAGGCGAATTTGCATTCTGGAAGGAAATGCTGGCCGGCAAGTACGGCGAGCAGTTCCCCCTCCAATGTCTCGTGCCCATGCAACGGACTCTCGGCGATCTGATCGCGCGGGGCCCCAAAGGCAAAGGCTAAAAAATGAACATTTCCGATATCACGTTACAGCGGTCGTTTCCGACCGTCATGGTCCCCCGCAACGAAACCGTCGCAGAGATGCAGAATGCGGGCGAGCGGTTGCTGGTCGCCGAAAACGGGGTGTTCCTCGAGATCCGGCGGCCCTGGATCTCGGTGGTGCGCCAGATCGCGGCCTTCGCCGTTCGCACGGCGATACCGTATGGGCGAGTCAACCCGTCGACACGGCTGCTGTGCGAAACCATTCCGGCAGACCTGGTCGGTGCGTTCGCTGAGATGGCCCGGAAGGCGCATCCCATGGAAACGGGGGCGTGGATTGTGTGGAGTCCATCGACGCAGGCCTTCCGGCTGGCGCCGGTCGGCATCGTCACGCATACCGGCGGCTCGCTGAAGTATCAGCCCCCGGCGCTCGCCGGCGACGAAGTGCTGGTGATGGACTGTCATTCGCATGGCAGGCATCCGGCGTACTTTTCGTCGACCGACAACGACGATGACCGGCACGACGTGAAGATGGCGCTTGTCATTGGCAACTGTGACCGTTCAACCCCGAGCATCGCCGTGCGCCTGTGCGCAAAAGGGATCTTCGAGGAGACGGAGCGCGCGCCAGCGTCGTGGTATCAGGCTGCACGTGTACCGGAGGCGGTATGACGGACGTGATCTGCCATGAAATTCCGCCGCACATGATCCAGCGCCCCTGGAGAGTGCTTGTCGTTGGAGCGGGTGGGACGGGCAGCGCCGTGCTGCCAGCCCTCGCGCGCTTGCACCACGCGATGATTGAACTGGGACACCCCGGGGGGATCGAGTGCACGGTGTACGACGATGACACAGTGAGCCCGACCAACGTTGGACGGCAGGGCTTCTATCCCAACGACGTGGGCAGTTACAAGGCCTCGCTGATCGTGAACCGGCTGAACATGCTGATGGGTACCAACTGGCGTGCGGTCACGCAACGCCTGGATGGTCGCACGGCACTGTTCAATGTCGATCTGGTGATTGGGTGCGTCGATACGCGTGCTGCCCGAAAAGCGATTCTCGACACGGTCGGGGAGACGCAAGCGTATTACCTTGATTGCGGCAATGACACGGATCGCGGGCAGGTGGTGCTTGGCCAGACCATGCCAAAAAGTCGAAGGAAGATCAGTCCGGAGCGGTTGCCGCATGTAGGCGACCTGTTCCCGGACCTGATCGACCCCTCCAAAGACGCCGACGACGATACGCCGTCCTGTTCGATGGCTGACGCACTGCGAAAGCAGTCGCTGGTCATTAATTCCGCGATTGCGGTGCAGGCGTTCAATCTTCTCTGGACGCTGTTTCGCACCGGTTCGTTGAAGTATGCGGGCGTGTTCGTGAACCTGGCGACAGGGCGCACGAACCCGATACCGATAGACCCTGCTGCGTGGGCGCGCTTTGGATATGAAGCGCCCAGGCCGAAGGAAAAGAAGGCTCGAAAGAGCCGGAAATCCGCGGCCGGCGCCTGACCAAGCCGCTTCCCCTAACAGGGAGCGGCGTTTTTCGCTATACATAGGTGCTCCCTCGGGAGCGCCACATTCTACTTACGGGTTATAAGCATGAAAAAAGACATACTGGTTCAACTCACATCCTTCCAGAGCATGGCACTCCTATTCTGGAGCAAGCGCTGGCATGCGGTCTTGCCGCTTCTCGTTGTTTTCGCCTGGCAGCATGTTGTTCCGGCAGGCAGCTGGCTGGCACAGCAGGCGCATTCGCGCATCGTGTCATACGAGATGTCCGCGCCGAATCTTGGCAAGACGCTGCTTGTTGCGCTGGGCGTTATCTGCCTGCTGCTCGTTGCCCGGACGCTGGCCGAACGCAGAGCTGGTTCGGCGTGGGAATGGGTCGCGCGTGGCTTGCGCTCGCTCCTCGTGGGGCAAGCCTTCCCGAAGTTCGCCGTGCTAGCCGTTGCGCTTTTCGGAGCCTGCACCGGCTTTGGCGTCGAGGGTTTCGAATTCGGGGTGCTCTTCCTGCTCTGGATGTACTTCATCGTGTCGTGCGTGCATGCTCTCGCGATGTTCGCGGATATGCCAGCACGATAGCAGTCTCGACGGCTGCCCCTCAGGGGCGGCTTTTCTTTCTTCCCGCGCGGCCGCGCGAGAAATCTGCAACCAGCGCTGGTCCCTCGGGGCCAGCGCTTTTTTTGGTGCGCCAGGCATGGCGCGCAGCGCCGTGAAAGGCGCTATCTGGATCGCTGTGGTGGCGAACTGGATGACTTGGGGGTGAGAGTCCCCTACACACCCGGCAAGGGGAAGTGTTAGCGGACGGCAAGGGTGTCCATCGTGAGGTGGAATCTGAAGGAAGCCGAAGGCAAAGCGCTGGCCTGACGAACAGGAAGCGGATATTAGGCGGTATGGCGGGGTGAGCAGGCCAAAATCTGTAAAGCCCGATACTTGCACGGAACGCCATGACGTAGATCCGACAGGCATAAGCGTGAAGGTCGCGCGTATTACCCTGGGAGATCTGCCATCCTGCCTTGTGCTACTGGCATCGAGAGGTGTCGGAATGGGGTGGCAGAAGTCAGCAGAGGTCGTAGTAGCCGTTGAAACCGGAGCGGCGAAGGGCCAAACCTGTCACGAGTGGCAAGTCACGCGTGATCTCTGCGTATCTGGGCAGAAGCCTCGGCCATGCCGGGGGCCTGCAGCCATGCTGGAGGGGCCGGAAGCCCCGAGAGAGGCTGAGGTGTCCATCGGATGCCAGGCGACCCGACGCACGAAACAAGCTCACGCCGACGACCGATCCGGTCCGAGGCCGACGGGAAACGCCGGATACGTGAACCGTACGTCCGGTGTTGTGGGAGGACGGCGGGGGCAACCCCGCCTCCTACCCGATCGCCGCCGCTCGCGTGGGTCCGGCTGAACTTTGAAAGCCTGGCCGTTTTCTCGATGTTTCGAGGCGGCGCACGTTCCTGCCTGCCCTAGACTCAGCGTATCACCCGCGCTTTAGCGCATCGAAAGAACACTCCGGCTTGCTGGAGTGCTTACACCTTTGACCGGCGAAGGCCGGTCCTCGACGACGGGCAAACCACCCGTCTGTCAACCCTGTTGGGAGCCATCCCAACGGGACCGGCTCCCGTTTTTTTAGGAGCCGCACCCATGTTCAAGATCATCACCAGTCTCCTTGTCGCGTCCGTGCTGTCGGCATGCGCCTCTGTCGATTTCGGTTCGCCGAATACGTACCAGCGCTACGACGTCCAGCGCGCCGGCACTGTCGAAGAGGCCACGGTAGTCCGCACTCGCGCGATCACGATCGAAGCGGGTTCAGATAACTCCGGGCTGACTTCGCTCATCAGCGCGGGCGTCGGAGCGTTCCTCGGAAGCCAGACCATCGGAAACGGCACAGGACGTTACATCGCCGGTGCCCTAACAGGAGCTGCATCGGGCTTTGTCTCACAGAAGGTTTCACAGGCGCTGTCGCAGCGTCCAGGCATTGAAATCATCGTGCGCAAGAGTTCGGGCGCCAACGTTGTTGTCGCTCAACCCGATGACCAGCATTTCATCCCGGGCGAGCACGTGCTTCTCGTTTCGACCAGTTCGGGTCTTCGCGTCACCCACTGACCCGCCCTTCAAACGCCGGCTTGGCTGGCGCATTCCTTCATCGCGAGGTGTTCCCGAAAGGGCACCTCGCTTTCTTTTTTTCAGAGGCTTAAATGCTCAAGGTTCCAAAGGTGTTCTATGCCGACCGACGCAGTGGCGGTGCGGCAGCGACTCCGCCGTCACCCACCACGCGACGCTGCTGTTGCGTCGTATCGCTCGCGATCTGCATCTGCGTTCTGGCGAGCACGAAATCGTCACCGAACCGGCTCGCCGCAATCGCGGTTGCCGCGTCACCCTCCGTACTCCCGCCGTCATGCTGGAAGTTGCCGATACTCCGACCCGTCAGAAGGTCGCCGTGTCGTTCCGCACGCGTCGCGGCCGCGCCGATCTGTCGGGCGGTGGCGACAACTTGGTCTCGCTCGAGCAACTGTCGTCCCGCGAGGGCTACGACGCGCTGCTTGGCGGTTTGCGGCTTGCAGGCGGCCTCGATATCGAACGGCGGTAGGAGGCGCGATGGAAATAGTCGAAATTTCAATCGAGTTTCCATCAAGCATGGTGATCACAGATCGTGCGACGTTCGTTCACGCTCTGGGCCATGTTCACCCTTCCGAGCGCCTGCTGGGTCTCCTTCATTGGCTCGGCGAAACCGAGGCCCCGCCGAAGGTCACTGCATCCATTGACGGGGCAGTGGTGACCGCCGACCAACGTCTTGACCGCAGCTATTCCGTGGTCGTTGAAGTGTCGGATGGCGACATCGAGAGCCGGGGATGGGTGCGTCGCCTGTTTGGGCACGACTGGACAAAAGACCAGAGGCAGCAGTTTGGGCGGTTTTGCCATTCGCTGACTGTCGTCTCAGTTGTGGGCGCCGTTGGCATCTTCCACTCAACCACGACGTGGACCGCCAGCGAGCTTCTCAACGAGGCGGTGTTGGTCCTCATCGTTGTGGTAACCTTTCTTCAAGGCATGAATTCCATGAACGGAGACTGACCATGGGCTTTGGTTTGTTCGTCCTGCTTCTCACGGCACCCATTCTGGGCTACGGAGCTTACATGACCAGTCGTGGTCGTAAGCACGATCGGGAGCGTCGGCATCCCCGCATTCCGCGCTGATTGTTGAAGCGGACCGGCGAGTTCGCCGGTCCTCCATCCATTTAAAGGCTGCACCTTCGGGTGTGGCCTTTTTTCTTTTCCGATTCCTATGTCCGAACTTCTCGAACCACCGGTCGTGCATGCCAGCACGCCGTTTGATCCTGCTGGAAAAACCATCAGTCAGGTTGCCAATCACATCGCCCGCATCCTGCGCAAGTCTGAGATCGAGCCGGAATGGATCGTTGCGGCGAATTTCATCGAGGACCCGAACGAGGACTGCTACGGGCTCTCAGCTTCGCGCGACTGGCCGGACGGATCGGCAGCGCGCAGGCGGCTCGCGCTCTCGGTGGCGCGCGGGAACTCCGAAGGCTGGATTATCCAGATCGATTTCGTTCAGTTCATCGCGCTCGGCGAAGCTGGCCACTGGAAGAGCCAGCCGGTGCTGCGCATCAAGACGTTGTCGCGCACGCAGGCGTGGGCGATCGCCGCGGTTGTCTCGCGGATGCTCGACATCGACTGACTGATCTAACACTTCAACCCTGATGGGGCCAGCGTCCCCTGATGGGGAGTTGGCCCCAAACTTTTTTTGCGGAGCCAACTCTTATGTACAAGCTGACTATCCCCGGTGAATCCTTCATTGTCGCGACGCTCGCCGGCGTGCTGGCGCTGTTTCGCGACGAACGCGTGCAGGGGACCGAAACCGCGCTGATTTCTCTCGAATGCGATCGCACACAGACGAGCGCGACAACCGTGACGCGATACAACGGCAAGCTGGCCATTCGCCGTGCCGGCACGGCTGCCGAAGTGGTGGCGTCGCTCTTCGACGAGGTGCGCGAGGACTGGCTGTCCAGGTATGGCGACGATCCGAAGCCGTGGCAGATTCGCCCTGCGCATTGGGACGAGCTGTTCGGGCTCTTCGAGCTCGCGCGCGCGCCGGAATGCTTCCTCTCCAGCAGCCAGATCGATGCCGAAAGGACAGCAGCGCGCGACGCTCGCCAGTTCTTCAGTCTCTCTTCGTTGCTGCAAGACGCAGCGGTCGAACGCTTCGGCTTTGGCGCAGGCGGCCCGCCCGCGCGCGGCGGTGGGACGAACGGCAGACACGAAGTGCACGTCGCGTACGCGCTCCTGCGCAACGAGCCTGTGCCGGATGCGGTGCTCGACGACTATCGCACGATGGATCGCGGGTTTCGCTACGATCTCGAATGGGCCGAGCCGTTGCTCAATGTGCCCGAACTGCGCGGGCGCCTGCCGGCCGAAAAACATCGCTGGGTGGCGTCCGTCATGCGTGCGGCAAAACAGCCGATCACGGCTGGCGACATCGACGCGATCGTGGCCGCCGTCAGCGGTCTACCAAACGCGTGTAGCTTTGTGGAGGTAGACGACGCGCTGTTCGAAGCGCACATCCTGTCGGTGGACGCTCTGCCGCCGATGTTCAACGAGCCGGTGTCGTTGGGCACCCCGGTGAACGACCTTGCCGCGCGGCTGCGCCAGATTCTGACCGACTCCAGGCGGGACAGAGCGCTGGACCACGCTGACATGGAGCGTACACAAGGGCGGACGACTGCGCGCCGGCACAAGCTGGAGCGCGAAATGGCGTTGCTTTCGCACGGTCGCGAGACCTTCGAATGGGCAAACAGGGTGGCCGTTGCGCTCGAACAACGTGAGCTGTCGCTACTGCTCCAAGTGCTCGATAGCCCCGACACGCGTAACCGCAGCAGCAAGCGCGCGGTCGAAGAGCACTACGGCGTGAAGCTGCGCTCAATGAATGCGAAGGATCGCCGTCGCGCGATTTTCGCCTTGTGCGGGATGGATGCAGCAGCGCAGGCGGCGTGGGAAGCTGCCGAGGCAGAACGCAAGGCGGCTGCACGAAAGGCGGAAGACGCGCAGTACGCGAAGGAGGCCGCCCAGCGTGCGCAGTACCAACGTCCCGATGGTGTTGTCATCGATGGCGCACAGCATGTCGAAGACGCGATCGCTTCCGGTTTCCGTGAAATCCGCGATTGGCGCAAAGGCGCGAGCAATCAGTACGCGATTGTCAATCCCGAGCTCGGCCAGGCGCGAACGCTGCGTGCGAAGGATGGCACGCTGGACTATGCGCGCGCGATGCTTGAGCGACTCGCGGCCTGAGGGAGGGGACCATGCGATTCGATCGTCAACCCAGGGCGGAAGGTCTTCGCTGGACGCCGCGGATGGAAGCCTTGCATCTGAGTCGCCAGGAGCGGGCTCGCGAAAAGATTGATCGTGCCTACCCGCTCTTCAGCGATCAGATTGAAGCGCCCCAGGCGCTTTCTGTCGTAGAAGAAAGAGAACGGCGCGAACGGCTGCTATACCAGACCGAGCAACGCATGCGCGATCTGTTCGCCCAACAATGGCGTAGCTTACGTCGCGAGTACTTCGCATGCGCGCCCGACGTGCGCGCTCGGATCATGGAGGTCTGGGAGGGGTGGCGCGGTCCGGCCAATCCAGTCTCTCTGGCCTACGTGATCGAGCAGCACAACGGAGTTGGCGAAGAGAAGTCCCGGCGGCACCGCGAGCGGGAAGCGGCCATGATCGCCCGGATCGATGCAGCACGGGCCGCGCAGACAGCGCTGCTTTGACGGCGTTTTCCTGAACCACAGCCGGCGCATATGCGCCGGCTTTTTTTTCGTCCACAGGCCTGACGTGTAGAAGTCTGGACTTGATTTGACAGACGGTGTCAGTCGGCGGTCTCAGTTCGTTAAGACACTATGACTTTCCGTGAGGTAGAGGCTGGCCCGCCGTGAGGAATCAAACGCGGGTTAGCATCGCTGCCAGAGCCGCACGGTGTGGACGGTGCCACACCCGGCGATTTCCCGCACGGAGGCCAGCATGGAACACGATAGCACGCTGTACGTAGGACTCGACGTTCACAAGGATTCGATCACTGTCGCCTATGCGTTCGGCACGGGCGAGGTCGAACTGCTCGGCAAGACCGGTACGACGAAGACGGATATCGATCGCCTGTGCAAGCGTCTTCAATCGAAAGCGCGACACGTACGCGTTGTTTACGAGGCAGGACCATGTGGCTACGGCCTTTACCGGAAACTGGTCCAGAAAGGATTCGACTGCATGGTGTGCGCGCCGTCATTGATTCCCAGAAAGCCCGGCGAGCGCGTCAAGACGGATCGGCGCGATGCGGTCAAGCTTGTGCGGTCCTTACGGGCCGGTGACCTGTCAGCTGTGTACGTGCCGACCGTCGAGGACGAGGCATTTCGCGACCTCGCCCGCGCATGGATGACGGCCAAAGACGATTTGAGGCAGGCGCGGCAGCGGCTCAAGTCGTTCCTGCTCGCGCACGATGTACGCTATGCCGGTCATGCCGACTGGGGACCAGCTCACCGACGCTGGGTGAGCCAGTATGCGTTCGGTAGCGAATGGCAACAGTTCGCGTTCGAGGAACTTCGGCGTACGATCGAAGATCGGCTCGCGCAATGCCAGCGTGTTGAAGCCGCCTTGCGTGAGGCAGTGACAAACTGGCGGTTCTATCCGGCCGTCCTGGGTCTGCAGGCCATGCGCGGTGTGCAGTTCACCACGGCCGTTGGAATGCTTGCCGAACTCGGCGATCTGTCACGCTTTGAGCATCCGCGTCAATTGATGGCATGGCTCGGCGTCGTCCCGTCAGAACACTCATCGGGTGACAAGCGACGGCAGGGAAGCATCACCAAGACCGGCAATAGCTACGCCAGAAAGTTGCTCGTGGAGGCGGCCTGGAGCTATCGGCATCCGGCACGTGTAAGCGCCGACATTCAGTGTCGGCATGAAGGCATTCCCAAGGCCATCATCGATCGCGCCTGGGACGCGCAGGTTCGACTATGTCGCCGATACCGGAGGCTGGCCGCGCGTGGCAAGAATGCCAATACGACGGTCGTGGCCGTCGCCCGTGAACTGTCAGGTTTCATCTGGGACATCGGGCGCCTGGCGATGTCGCTCGCATTACCTTATCGCAGAGAGGCAACCTGATTACGAAGCACCACGTCGCTCACCCCATAGATCCACGAGTTTCCTGAAGGCGGCGTAGCCCGGCTACTCGAGTAACCCGCGGCACAACCCCGCAACGGATATCACCCGACTTGCGGCTTAAGAATGCGGCAGGCTCATGAGACGGTCCATGTAATGCGGTAACCAACCCGCGGATATCAGGATGATCCACCGTCGAGATTTACTGCTACGCCGCCCTCAGGGAATTCATTTGCGCATGAGAAGACTGCAAACCACACAATCCGATTGACACGGAAAGTCATATCAGGGTTATTCGACGTCTGCCCTCATTCACATGGCTGTGAGTGCGCCGCGGCGCGTGTGGGCAGGCGTCGGATAAGCCTCGAGGGAGGAAACCGCGGGATGGTCCGAGACGCTCGGAATTTCAGGTGGCTATGGCGATTGATGTTCCGGCATCCTCAGCATGGTTAGAGGAAGGCGGCTCAAACAGGATGCTGGACGAGCCCAGACGTCGTGATGATGCGATGCACTGGCGCGAGGGTGAGGATGAAGTGGATGTGCGGGAGGCTGTGTGACGCGACAGGCACAAACGTCCGCTTGTGGGCCGCGTTGCCGCAAAGCCGACGATGGGTTGGCAGATCGAGGAAGCGTCGCTTTCATGGGCGGGCCTGCATCGGTGGCGCGCGAATCGGTGCGGTGCGCTGGAGGATGTCGATGACGATCATCGGAGCCCCGCAGTGCCGGCAGACGAAGGCGGGTCGGGGCGCCACGACGGGCGCCTCGGATGGCGAGTCGGGTTCGGGCGTGACGTGCAGCAGCTCACGCAGCTTCGCGAGACTGGTGCGGCGCACCGGGTTGGCGAGCAGCCCGTAGTGACGGATGCGATGGAACCCGCCGGGCAACACATGAAGCAGGAAGCGACGCATGAACTCGCCGGCCTCCAGCGTCATGGTCTTGTAGCGGGTGCGCCCCTTCTCGCGGTAGTCCTTCCAGCGGAACGTCACGCCGTGCTCATCGAAGGCGAGCAGACGCTGGTTGGAGATCGCAACGCGGTGCGTATAGCGCGAGAGATAGGCGAGCACCGCTTCCGGTCCTGCAAAGGGACGCTTGGCGTACACAAACCATTCGCAGGCACGCAGCGGTGCCAGCCACCGGGCAAAGGTGGCGGGATCGGCGAGCACCGCATACTCACCGAAGAACTGCAGCTGGCCGTGCCGATGGGCATCGGTGAGCGCTTCGAGGAAGCGGCGCCGGAACAGGCGTGAGAGGACGCGCACTGGCAGGAAGAAGCCGGGGCGGCAGGCGATCCAGTGCTCGCCGTCGGGCGACAGCCCGCCACCCGGGACGATGCCGTGCACATGCGGATGATGCGTGAGCGCTGAGCCCCAGGTGTGCAGTACAAGCGTGGCCCCGATCTGGGCGCCGAGGTGTCCTGGATCTGCGGCGATCGTGCGCAGCGTGTCGGCGGCGATGTCGAACAGCAAGCCTGAAGCCGATTGTGCGCGCGTCAGACGTGACGTCCGACCACCTTCTATCCGCCGGCGCTTGGCCGGCCTCATCCTGCATGCGCGATACGCCGGTATCATCAACCGCGAACATACCCCATCTACATGAATCGGTTGCATCAGCAACCCAGGGGGCTCACGGGCATGTTCACCTCAGACCGTTTGTGCTTGCGTCGTTGCCTGACCGACCGTTACCTCCTTCCTGCAAAACCTTTAGGAGCCTACGCCGACTTCAGCCGTGCGCCTTCGGGAATCACACCGTCTTTCAGATAGCGCCACAGCGCAATTGCGAGGCGCCGTGCGACCGCGACGATCGCGATGCGCCGCGCGCGACGGTTCGGCCCCGTGCCCTGTGTGCGCTCGTTGAACCAGCGCGTGAGCGCGCTGTCGGGCTGGTAGCGCAGCCAGCACCACGCCATCTCGACCAGTAACGCGCGCACTCGTCGGTTGCCTTGTTTGCTGATTCCCTGGTCGACCTGGCTCTCGCCACTGTCGTAGGGCTGGGCCACCAGCCCTGTGCAGGCACCCACTTGGCGGCGGTTGCTGAACTCCCTCCAGAACAGTTCGAGCGCGAGACGCGACGCGCCCACTTCGCCAATCCCTTTCAGGCGCGCCAGGTCATCGCTTCGCTTGCGCGCGGGTGCCGCTACGCTCGTCTGCCGCGTCTTTTCCAGCGTCGCGAGTTGCTGCTGCGCCAGCGCCAGTCGGCCGCACTCGCGCAGCAGCCGTTCGCGCATTTCGGGCGGCAACGGCGCGCCGTCGTGGCACTTCACCTCGTCACGGGCGAGCCGGCCGGCGAAGTGCCTGTGATCGACCTCATCCCAGCAGCCGAACGTGGCCAGCAGTTTGCGCATGCGGTCGCAGTGCTGCCGCACTTCCTTTTGCAGTTGCCCGCGATCGCGCATTAGGTGCCGCGACGCTTCGTCCTGCGGCGATGGCACGTGAACCACGTGCATGCGGTCGCGCTCGCCGCGTAGCCACGCGCGCAGGTTGATCACCAGCTTGATGGCATCGAGCCGATCGGTCTTCGCGCGCCGCTTGTGGCGTTCGACCGGAATGCTGGCCGGATCGACGACGTAGCACTCGATGCCGCGCGTCTGAAGGGCGCGACAGATCCAGAACGCGTCTTGGCCGGCCTCGTAGCTTGTGACAACGCGCACACCTGATGGTAGCGACCACTTCTCTTTGTGCTGTTCGATCAGGTCCAGCACCGCCTGCAGACGCGCTGCAGCTTGCGGCTGCGCGACTGTGTGCACAGCCGGCTTCTCGCGCCGGCCGTCGTGCAGCGCGACCTTCCACTTCGCGCACGCCAGTTCGAGCGACACCGCCAACACCAGCTCCTCGGTACCCGTGTATGCCTGATCTGTACGCATGATGCTCTCCTGTGAGCCAAGCCCGACACGCTGATTTTAAGCGTCGGCTTGTCGACGGCCTGGATGTCTCATAGGATCTACCGCGCGAGCGGTTTCGTTCGCCGGCCATGAGCGGACTGTTGAGTTTCGCACCCAAAAGCGGTCGGTGGCGTTGCAAATCATCCCGTGACCCGCCTCTTCGTACCCATTGTGCCGATTGTTCAACCGCGCCGAGTGCTGCGATGAAAACTCGCAACCAGCAGGCTGAAAGCCAGGAACGAAATCAGAAAATACCTTTTCTTGCTGGCCTCTGGACACGTTCAACACCGGAAAGACCAGCAGCGCTGGGAAGACTCAGAACTCTTCGTCAGACAGCGCGTGGATGCTTTTAGCGAGTTCTACTAACGCTACAATTTGGTGCTCGGCGGTGGTCTCAGGGTCGGATGGAACTGCTTGGAAGTACGCCGCCCGTTGTTCGAGCGGTACAGCACGAATGGCCATTACGGACGGCAATGAGTCGGCCAGTGGCTCTGTACTCGTTTGGGCCGTTCTTTATGTGCCGGCTATGATTCTGTTCAGACAACACCCGTCCCTAGAAGGTATCAGATGCAGTGGCATCAATATGCCGCAGCAATGAAGGATGCAAGAAGCCCGATTTGACCAGATAGCTCAGTTCTTTTTCCGAAACAGGTGGAAAACCGCTGATGCGATAGACGCTCCGGCCGTCGTCGCTCAGTTCGACGTTAACCGGCCCATACCTGTCCCTAAATTGGGCTCGCACCATTTTGTATTTCTCGTCGTACAACACCTTAATTTTATGACCATCCAAAAAGAGTTCCTGGCTTTCAGCCTTTTGGCTATGAATCAAGACCGCAGCTCCTAGGACCTTCTCTAGCGGCAAATGCATCTTGTTCAGCCTCTCATCTAAAGACGGCTGCCCTCTGGCAGGCATGGGTTGTGGCACAGTGATGGCATCGGAATCGAGCCCGATTTCTTGAAGCCGGCGCTTGAGTTCCGATTTCGGCATGCTTGACGGCGTTTTCAGGTCTGTCAGCTTGGCCGTCCTAGCCGAAGGTTTGGGCACCAGGTATACGTCGTTCCCCATCCTCTCGACGACGAAATGTGCCTGTGCCAAACCGAGAACCTCACGTGCCAAGGCCGAGAGCGGCTGCGGGTCGCCCCGTGGCTTGGAGCGTCTGGCAACCGTCGTGTCGTTTAGCGTGGTCGTGAGCAGCGCTCGCTTCTCGTGATGCGCCAAACCCAACATCCAAGCGTTGTTCGTACGCATATCGTGGTTGTTCGCACGCATATCGTCCTTTATGGGGGAATACACGACGCCTCTTGGCACCTCGTTCCCGTGGATACGCCGTTTAGCTGTTGTAAGCCCTTCGTGGTCCCGAAAACTATGTAGGAGCGCCGCACCATCCTCGGGAATATGAAACGGGTCGGCATACAAGGCCCACTCGGACTCTGCTTTCCCGAATCTCACCCGTCGGGGCACATCATTTATCGAATATGCGTGCGTAGCCATGCGATAAGCTAGCTCGCTATGGTGCGGAGTATTCAGTTGTTCGCGCTTTGCGTTGATATTACGTTGTCTTGCGCCGCGCCATACCCGCTGAATTATGGTGGCGGCGTGGTCAGCGTTGCGCGAACTCCCTTGGATCTGCGCCCCATGGGTGGAGTCGCCTGGATCCGCTTGGTCCGGCATTGACAAGAGCGCAATGCAATTCGGTAAGGAATCGAACTTACTCTCAAATTGGTTACCACTCAGATTTAAGAATTCGAGATGGGTGAGCGCACGCAGATCCGGCAAGGTTGTAAGTCCCAGGTTGCTCAAATCGAGATCAGTTGCTTCGTTCGCGCCACAAGCCGCTATTCTTCTTGCCGCGTCTTCACGTCTTTCACTCGGTTGCTGCGATTGATCTAGCCGCCACTGTTCGACAGCACACACCATTTGGGCCGCGGGCGAGATTTTGTTGTTCGCAGGTTTTCCGGCGCGCGGGCCGACTTGCAAGTCAGGAAGGCCTACACCACGCTGTGATTGCGACGACGCGTTAGCTTTTCCACGCTGATCGCCGGAAGTCAGACTCCCCGAGGAAGTGTTGCGCACGCCGTTCCTCGCGGGCGACGAACGCAAAGGCGACAGTTTCGACAGCGGACCCTGATCGGGCGTTATTGAGCCGGGAGGTTTTTGGGCTCCATTAGCCGACGGAGTCGACGGAGCCGAATCGGCCGACGAACTCGAAGGGAACTTGCGGTCGATGAAGCCATGCAATGAAAATTTCACTTAAGCAACTCCTTTGTTACGGTCGCGACACGGCTACATATGTACTACGATGCCTTGCTTGCCGCTTCCTACTGAGCGAAAAACACGTCACCCAGACGAATTTCATAAATGCGCGGTTCGCAACCGTGAACATGCTTTTACTATTTATGCGCTTGCAGGCCTATCATTCCGAAGCGCTCTGCGTCGAGTCGTCGTTGGCTATCGCGTCGGCAGCGCCGTCGACCGTGACTTATGCGGCGCCGTAGGCGAACGGCCGCTTCGGCGCGCCCCGAAGGGCTGCAAAGGGTCGCTATGCAAAGCTTTACATAGCGACCCCTATGTATAGATCTCAACTATGTATAGTTTGCTGGCTTCGAATTCGCGTAATGTAGGCGCAGCGCGGCTGGTGGCAGGCCGGTCAGCGATCTTCTAGACATAGTTTTGGTATCGGAGTCCAGTGGTGGTTCCACTTCAGGAGACCGTCATGGGAAACGTCCGACTGCCTCAACACAGCTTCACCAACTGGCTCGACGTGGGGCCCTTGGCGCCTCATGTCGATGCGTTCGTGCAATATCGGGCGGACCGTGGTTACGCCAAGAACAGTTTTGCCACTTACGTGCGCAGCATCGATCATTTTGCGCAATGGATTCATCGCCGTCGTGTGGATGTTTGTCGCATCGACGAATCAGTGCTCGCCGAGTTTCTGAACGAGCACCTTCCGTCCTGCCGTTGCGACGGTGTCGTTCAACGCCATCGACCCAGTCTGAGCGCTGCACTAGGGCATCTGCTGGTAGTGCTACGCGCTCGAGGAGTGATCACCCCACCGGTCGTGAGCAAAGCGCCGGTAAGCGAAGAACTACGCCAGTACGACGAGTACATGGATCATGTTCGTGGCCTCGCTCCGAAGACCCGGGAGTCGGCACTACGCATCGTAGGTCGGTTCCTGACCTCGCGGTTCGGCGACTACGTCATCGACATCCCGATGGTCAGGCCTGAGCACGTGCGCCGCTTCTTCGCCCAAGAGGCAAAGCTCTACAGCAAGCCGGCGAGTGCCGGCGCAGTGGTGGCCGCGCTGCGCGGCTACTTCCGCTACCGCGCGTCACTCGGCGATCTTGTACATGGGCTCATCGGCGCGCTCTCGTATCCTGCCAACTGGCAATTGGCTTCGCTGCCCAGGACCCTGACGACCGAAGAAGTCGAGCGGCTGATCGGGTCTCTCGGCCAAGCCGGCCGCTGCCCGATGCGGCGTACCGCCATCGTACGATGTGCCCTTGATCTTGGGCTTCGCAGCGGTGAAGTTGCGCGGCTCGGCCTTGATGACATCGACTGGCGCGCCGGTACGATCACACTCCGGCACACCAAGGGGCGTCGGGAAGACGTACTGCCGCTGCCATCGACCACCGGCGCAGCGATTGCCGCGTACCTGAAGGATGAACGTCCCAAGACCCGCAATCGCGCTGTCTTCGTACGTCACGTCGCCCCACGCGGCGAGCCCGCAGGCCCCGATCTCGTGCGCAAGACGATTCGCCAGGCCTACGCTCGCGCTGGGCTGCCATACACAGGCTCACACCTGCTTCGCCACACCATGGCAAACCGACTGCTGGCATGCGGCTCCTCCCTCAAGGAGGTGGCCGACGTGCTGCGCCATCGGTCCCTGAACACGACACTCATCTACGCCAAGCTCGACAGCCGTAAATTGGTCGAGGTGGCGCTGCCGTGGCCGGGGAGCCCATCATGAGCGCCGTCCTCTCTCTGCACGCGTACGTTGAGCGCTACCTTACTGAGCGCCGCGGCCTCGGGTTTGGTCTACGCAGCCCGGCTTATGCCTTACGCAGCTTCGCACGGCACGTTCAGTCCATCGGTCACCGCGGACCGTTGACTGTGGAGGTCATGGCCGATTGGGCGCGACGCGACAGCCACGGCAGCAGCGACCCGCACACGTGGGCGAGACGACTCAAACAGTTGCGCTCGTTCATGCGCTGGCTGCAACAGTTCGAGCCGCGTACCGAGGTTCCCGACGATGCGATCTTCGGTCGCCTGCCGGAGCGACAGGCACCGCATATCTATAGCGAGAGCGAGATCGTTGATCTGCTGGCTGCCGCTCGACAGCTTGGGCCGGCCCCGGGCTTGCGCGGAATCATCTTCGAGACACTGTTCGGACTGGTCGCCAGCACGGGGCTGCGAATCTCAGAAGCGCTGGCGCTGCGCATCGAGGATGTCGACCTCACGCGCGGCATGCTCACCATCCACCAGACCAAGTTCGGCAAGTCGCGTCAGGTACCTATGCACCCCACCACGATCGAAACCCTGCGTCGCTATCGGTTGACGCGTGAGCTGTCTGGCGAGTCCGTGCAGGAGGACGCACCGTTCTTCGTCGGCACGCGCGGTCAACGCCGGGGACTGCCGCTGGGCGAGCGCCAGGTACATCGCGTCTTCAAAGGGCTACGCGAGAACCTGAACTGGCGCAACCGCGGGACCCATCACGCCCCGCGTATCCACGATCTGCGGCACAGCTTCGTCGTGCACCGCATCATGCGATGGCACACGCAGGGTGTTGATATCGATCAGGCGATGCTGTCGCTGTCGACCTACGTCGGGCACGCCATGGTGACCAACACGTATTGGTACCTCTCGGCGGTTCCGGAGTTGATGGGTTTGGCTGCAGAGCGATTCGAGTCGTTCATGCCCCAGGTGGAGGTGCCCGATGCGTAATGCCGTCGCACCCAAGCCGCCTTCATTCGCTTCGCTCGTGCAGCAGTTCTTTACCGAATACCTGGTCACACAGCGCGCGCTCAGCTCGCGCCCGGTAGCGTGTTACCGCGACGCCCTGGTGCTGTTTCTGGACTTCGCCGGGCGCAAGCTGGGCAAGGAGCCGACCGCGATGCAACTCGTGGACATCCAGCCCGATCTGATCCTGGCATTCCTGGATCATCTGGAGCGCGAGCGGAACAACTCGGTTCGCAGCCGCAATCTGCGGCTGACCGGGCTGCGCGCATTCCTGAAGTTTGCCGGCCGACGCGATGTCGCCTCGCTACATGTTGTAGAGCGAGCCTTGGCGGTGCCGATGAAGCGCTTCGAACGCCCGATGCTGGGTTTCCTCACTCGCGAAGAGATGGTGGCAGTCCTGGGGCAACCCGGACCGACCTGGTCCTCGCAGCGCGACCATCTACTCATGGCGATGCTCTACAACACCGGCGCTCGTGTGTCCGAGATTATCGGCGTGCGCGTGAGCGATGTCGTACTCGACGGAGCGGCTTGCGTGCACCTGCAGGGCAAGGGTCGCAAACAACGATCGGTACCGCTGTGGAAGACGACTGTGCAGGAAATCCGCGCATGGCTGCGCCTCAACCCACAACTGCGAACTGAAGCAGCCTTGCTTCCTAATCGCGACGGGCGCGCGATGACTCGCTGTAATGTTGGGCAACGCTTGGATCTTGCCGTCGCCCGCGCCGCGACCAGCCTGCTGAGCCTTGCCAACAAGCAGGTTTCACCGCATACGTTGCGTCACACCACGGCGATGCACCTGCTGCAATCGGGCGTGCCCTTCAACGTGATCGCACTCTGGCTCGGACATGAGAGCACCAATACCACTCACCGCTACGTTGAGGCAGACCTCGCCATCAAGGAGAAGGCACTCGCTCGGCTGGAAGCTCCCGCGACCAAGATGCGGCGATTTCGTGCGCCGGATTCGCTCATCCGCTTCTTACAGACGCTATAACTATGTAAAGATCCGTCGGCCCCTCAAGCCCTGCGGAACAGGGGCCGATGCCCGCCTTCGAGCCAACCTATACATAGTTGAGATCTATACATAGGGGTCG